>NZ_FOCV01000008.1 GCF_900110205.1 Rhizobium tibeticum
TTCCAGATCCTGCGTGACCAACGCGCTTACGAGCAGCGCGGTGAAAGCACCACGGAAGGCGCGTCGACGATATCCCGGTTGTCCTGATGACTGTCTAGCGAGCCCGACAGGACTGGGCTGCGCTCCTCAGGGAGAATGGGAAACCGGGAGCTGAACGCCACTCTGTGACCGAAGCCAGAAGCGGCATCAGGGTCACGAATTGGAGAATGGTTCGAGAACCGCAGGACACTTTTGTCCTGCGGATAAGAGACTTTTAGCCGATCGGCGAAAATGCCGATCACATACCAACAGAACCCAAGGAATAGGCCGCCAGATGGTGGTGTTCTCCCCTTGTGTTCTTTCATTGGAGCTTTCATGGGACGAGGACGGAGCGACGATACGGGCCAAAATAAAGGCCGTTTCCTCGGATGGTCTCACTCTTCAGATCACCGCGGGAAAGGATGTTATCGAGCGGACCTATGCTGCAGCGAAGGCTCCGTACGTCTGTCCCGATATGAAGCGCTAGTTCGAACCATAGATCCCCAGGCTGGAGCGGGGCATGAACTGGCAAAAGTCGGTTCCCGTCCCCATTTAGGGGCAAGGCGCGGGCTGCCTATGTTGACGCGCATTGTTTGGCGGAAAGGACGATCCAATGACTGTAGAGCGTGCGGTACTGGCGGGCGGTTGCTTTTGGGGTATGCAGGATCTCATCAGACGCTATCCCGGCGTCGTGTCCACTCGCGTGGGTTACACGGGTGGCGAAATAGCAAACGCCACCTACCGGAATCACGGCAACCATGCCGAGGCGATCGAGATCATGTTCGATCCCTCGACAATCAGCTACCGCGACATCCTTGAGTTCTTTTTCCAGATCCATGATCCGACGACACTCAACCGGCAAGGCAACGATCTCGGCAGCAGTTACAGGTCGGCGATATTCTACGCCAACGACGAACAGCGCTTGACTGCCGAAGACACCATTGCTGACGTGAACGCATCGGGTCTATGGCCGGGGAAAGTGGTTACCGAAGTCGTTCCAGCAAGTGATTTCTGGGAAGCGGAACCTGAGCACCAGGACTATCTGGAACGCATTCCGAACGGATACACATGCCATTTTATCCGACCCGGGTGGAAATTGCCGAAACGGCAGCAAGACACCGCCGCCGTTGGATGAGCCGAGCGTGCGCGCGAAGCAGGCCTTGCCTGACGGCAAGGCCTTTGCAGTTCGGGGCGATGTCGGGAGGTAACGCACATCAAGAAGCAGGCGACCGGGAAACTTTAAGCGGCCATCATGCGAATGGTTGGCCCAAGACGCGCAACCGATGCCACATGCCCCAAGCAGTTGTAGACAAATCACTTCTTTGAAAGAAATGGCGGACAGGGTGGGATTCGAACCCACGGTACGCTTTCACGTACACACGCGTTCCAGGCGTGCGCCTTAAACCACTCGGCCACCTGTCCTTTAGGCGGTCTGCATCTGCTAAGATGCAAATCGTCGGAACGGCCGCGATATATACCGATGAATTTTCGCCGATCAACCCAAATCTAACAGTTTTTTGACTTCTTCCGGTAAAAGTGCGGCCAGGGCCTCCATTGCAGTTCCACCCACCCGTAACTATCTTTCATTTGGATGGCGAATGGCGCGGCTGGCCGGGCGAGAGCCCGGTGCATGAGTGGCCGGAGAGATCGATGCGTTTCCTTTTGCGTTTGGCAAGTCTTGTTGCGCTGGCTGTTGCCGTGATTGCCGGAACGATCGATTCAATCCAGTCCGTTGCCGCCTCGTCTGTGGTCATAACGCCCATGGGTGACGCATGGCAGGATTTGAATCCGTCGTCGTTGGAAGCACTGCAATCGAGCATTGCCTACTATATCCACCCGCGGTTCTACACACTTGCCTTCCAGTGGCTCATGCTTCAGCCGGCCTTCGCGGTATTTCTGGTGCTATCGCTTCTGTTGTGGATGGCGGGCTACAAAAAGCCGCCGGTCGCGGGCCGTTTTGCTGCATAATCCACGTCGCTACCTATCTCGCTGGCCTTGGATCCGAACGGACATAGGTCCTGCGCGAAACCGGCTCAAGCTGCCCGCTTGGCTAGAAAAATCGCAGCCCAACGATGATTTTGCGCAAAAATCAGCCCGCATGAGCTGATTTTTGGCAATTGCGGCAAATTTTTACCAGCCGAAAAATTTCTCGTGAAATTTTTTTTGAGCCATGCAAGGATGCGCCCAGCCAGGCCTCCGGGGGGAGGTCGGTGGTTCCGCAGACATGCCTGGAACAGGCTTGCGGGAGGACCCAAACAATTAGAAACAATAGGGCTGCAACTCATGAAAAAATCCCTTCTGACTCTCCTGGCCGTGGCTGCCATGTCCACGACGGCGCTCGCCGCCGACGTCAAGCCGGCGCTCGTCTACGGTACCGGCGGGAAGTTCGATAAGTCCTTTAACGAAGCAGCCTACAATGGCGCCGAGAAGTTCAAGAAGGAAACGGGGATCGCTTATCGCGACTTCGAGCCGACCGGTGACACCCAGGGCGAACAGGCAATCCGCAACTTCGCAAGCCGTGGCTTCAACCCGGTTATCGCCGTCTCGTTCGCCTGGACCTCGGCTATCGAGAAGGTCGCAGCTGAATTTCCCGACACAAAGTTCGTCATCGTTGACGCCGTCGTCGACAAACCGAACGTCCGTTCCGTCGTCTACAAGGAAGAAGAAGGTTCCTTCCTCGTTGGCACACTTGCTGGCCTCGCTTCGAAGACCGGCAAGGTCGGCTTCGTCGGCGGTATGGACATTCCGCTGATCCGCAAGTTCGAATGCGGCTACGAGCAGGGCGCACGCTCCGTCAAGGCTGATGTCGAAGTGTTCCAGAACATGACCGGCACGACAGGCGCTGCTTGGAATGACCCGGTACGTGGTGGCGAACTCACCAAGAACCAGATCGATCAGGGCGCGGACGTCATCTACGCTGCAGCGGGCGCAACCGGCCTCGGCGTCTTGCAGACGGCCGCCGACAACAAGAAGCTCTCGATCGGCGTCGATAGCAACCAGAACCACCTTCACCCGGGCTCCGTCCTGACGTCGATGGTCAAGCGTGTTGACCTCGCAGTTTACAACGGTTTCAGCGACGTCAAGGGTGACAAGTTCACGGCCGGCGTCCAGGCGCTCGGCGTCAAGGAGGACGGCGTTGCCGCCGCCGTCGACGACAACAACAAGGCGCTGATCACGCCGGAAATGCAGGCTGCGCTCGACAAGGCCAGGGAAGGCATCATCGCGGGAACCATCAAGGTTCACGACTACACGACGGACAACGCTTGCCCGAAGTGATCCGTGACTGAGACGGGCGTATGGCGGAGTTACTCCGTCATACGCCCTTTTCGTATTTGGAGCCTGCTGTGACAGACACGCCCGCTATCGAACTTGTGGGCATCGACAAGAAATTCGGTGCCGTTCACGCCAACAAAGATATCAATCTTACCGTCACCAAGGGTACGATTCACGGCATCATCGGGGAAAACGGTGCCGGGAAATCGACCTTGATGTCGATCATCTACGGTTTCTACCATGCCGATAGTGGTGAGATTCGCGTCAACGGCAATCCCGTGACCGTTAAGGACAGCCAGGCTGCGATCGCCACCGGGATCGGTATGGTGCACCAGCACTTCATGCTGGTCGACAATTTCACGGTGCTCGAAAACATCATGCTTGGGGCCGAGGGCGGTGCGCTGCTCGCCAAGGGAGTCTCTTCCGCGCGTGCCGAGCTGCGGCGCCTGGAAAAAGACTACGGCCTCGAGGTCAATCCCGATGCGTTGATCGAAGAGCTTCCGGTCGGGTTGCAGCAGCGCGTGGAGATCCTCAAGGCCATGTACCGCGGCGCCGAGATCCTTATTCTTGACGAGCCGACGGGCGTCCTGACGCCGGCCGAAGCCGACCATCTGTTCAAGATCCTTCGCGTCCTGCGCGACCAAGGCAAGACCGTCATTCTGATCACCCACAAGCTGCGCGAGATCATGGCGATCACCGACACCGTTTCCGTCATGCGCCGCGGCGAGATGGTGGCGACCCGCAAGACATCCGAGACGACCGTCGAGGAACTGGCCGAGCTGATGGTCGGCCGCCGCGTCCTGCTGCGCGTACAGAAGGGTGAGGCCAATCCTGGCAAGGTGATCCTGTCGGTCCGCAGCCTCACCGTTAAGGACAATCGCGGCGTCATCATGGTCGACAACGTGTCCTTCGATGTCCGCGCCGGCGAGATTGTCGGCATTGCTGGCGTCGCCGGCAACGGGCAGTCCGAATTGCTGGAGGCGATTGCCGGCATCCGCAAGCCGCATTCCGGCGAAATATTCCTCGACGGGCAAACGATCGACAAAGCCGATCCGGCGCGCTTGCGCGAGCTTGGCCTTGCCCATATTCCGGAAGACCGGCATCACATGGGGCTGGTGCTGAAGTTCGAGGAATACGAGAACTCCGTTCTCGGCTACCACCGCAATCCTGGCTACAGCAAAGGCCCGCTGCTCGATCTCGACGCGATCCGCAAGGACGCCATGGAGAAGATCGAGAAATATGACATCCGTCCGCCGAACCCGCGGCTGAAGACCGCGAACTTCTCCGGCGGCAACCAGCAGAAGATCGTCGTGGCGCGCGAGATCGAGCGCGATCCGACGGCGCTGATCATCGGCCAGCCGACGCGCGGCGTCGATATCGGCGCCATCGAATTCATCCATCGCCGGATCATCGAGATGCGCGACCAAGGCAAGGCGATCCTGCTTGTCTCCGTCGAGCTTGACGAAATCCGCGCCCTTTCAGACCGTATCCTTGTCATGTTTGCCGGCCATGTCGTCGGCGAGAAGACGCCCGATGCCGGTGAACAGACCCTCGGCCTGATGATGGCCGGCATTGCCGCGTGAGGCCTTCATGAGCACTGCTTCAGTTCCACTTCCAAATTGGATCAACTACGGCCTCATCCCGCTGTTGAATCTGTTCGTCGCCTTCCTGATCTCCGGCTTCGTCGTCTGGCTGATCGGGGAGAGCCCGCTTGCGGCCCTGTCGCTGCTGATCGATGGCGCGCTCGGCAGCGGCGAAGGCATCGGCTTTACGCTCTACTATGCGACGAGCTTCATCTTCACCGGACTTTCCGTAGCGGTGGCTATTCACGCGGGCCTGTTCAACATCGGTTCGGAAGGCCAGGCCTATCTCGGCGGCCTCGGCTGCGCGCTGGTGGCGCTGGCACTCGACCACTATGTGCCATGGTATGTGACCATGCCGGTGGCGGTGGTGGGCGCGGGCCTCTTTGGTGCCGCCTGGGCCTTCATCCCGGCTTTCCTGCAGGCCAAGCGCGGCAGCCACATCGTCATCACCACCATCATGTTCAACTATATCGGCGCAGCATTGATGGTGTACCTGCTGGTGCATGTGCTTATCGTGCCTGGCAAGATGGCTCCGGAAACACGGACATTCCTTGAAGGCGGTCAATTGCCGAAACTCGGCTGGCTTATGAACCTTTTCGGCGCCAAGCTCGGCGCCGCACCGTTCAACGTCTCCTTCCTTATCGCGCTCATTGCCGCCTATTTCGTCTGGCTGCTGATCTGGCGCACCAAGCTCGGCTTCGAAATGCGGACGCTTGGCGTCAGCCAAAGCGCGGCAGCCTATGCCGGCATCCCCTACGCCCGTACCGTCATGATCGCGATGCTGCTCTCCGGCGCGCTGGCGGGCATGATGGCGCTTAATCCGGTGATGGGCTCCTCCGCCCGTCTGCAGGTGGAGTTTGTCGGTGGAGCCGGCTTCGTTGGCATCGCCGTGTCGCTGATGGGAAGAAATCATCCTGTCGGGATCATCTTCTCGGCGATCCTCTTCGGTATCCTCTATCAGGGTGGCGACTGGATCTCCTTCGAGATGCCGAACATCACGCGCGAAATGATCCTGGTTATCCAGGGTCTCGTCATCCTCTTCGCGGGCGCGCTGGAATACATGTTCAGACCTGCGATGGTTCGCGCCTACCAACAGTTCAAGGCCGCGTGAGGGGGAACGGACGATGGATTACTATGACATCTTCATCAGCGTCCTGAGCTCCACGATCCGCTTGTCGATCCCGCTGATCTTCACGGCGTTGGCAGGTCTGTTTTCCGAGCGTGCCGGCATCTTCGACATTGGCCTCGAAGGCAAGATGCTTGGCTCGGCGTTCGCGGCGGCGTGCGTCGCCTACCTGACCGGCTCAGCTTGGCTAGGTCTTGGTGCCGGCATCATTTGCTCAGTGGCGCTCAGCCTCGTGCATGGCTTCGCCTCCATCACCAATCGCGGCAACCAGATCATCTCGGGCGTGGCGATCAACTTCTTCATCGCCGGTATCACGATCGTTCTCGGCGGCGCCTGGTTCGGCCAGGGCGGTCGCACGCCGCAGCTGCTTCCGGACGCCCGCTTTGCTCCGATCGTGCTGCCCGGTGCCGATGCAATCCGCGGCGTTCCCGTCATCGGTCCGCTCTATGCCAACGTGATCTCGGGCAACAACATCCTGACTTACCTAGCCTTCCTTGCCGTTCCCCTCTCCTGGTGGATCCTCTATCGCACGCGCTTCGGCTTGCGACTGCGGGCGGTGGGCGAGAATCCCGGCGCGGTCGATACGGCGGGCATTTCGGTGAGCTGGCTGCGCTATCGTGCGGTCATGTGCGCCGGCATCCTCTGCGGTTTCTCCGGAACCTACCTGGCGATCGCGCAATCGGCAGCCTTCATCAAGGATATGTCGGCTGGTAAGGGCTACATTGCGCTTGCGGCGCTGGTCTTTGCGAAGTGGAAGCCGGTGCCCGTCATGTTCGCCTGCCTGCTCTTCGGCTTCCTCGATGCGCTGGCGAACTTCATGCAGGGCAAGCAGGTTCCTCTGATCGGCGAAGTGCCGGTGCAGATCTTCCAGGCGCTGCCCTATATACTCACCTGCATTCTGCTCGCCGGTTTCATCGGCGTCGCAATCCCGCCGAAGGCGGGGGGTGTCCCCTATACGAAGGAACGTTGAGAACATGTCCCACGATCTTTTCGAGGCCGCTCGCGGAGCCATGGCTTTCGCTCATGCCCCCTATTCGAAGTTCCCGGTCGGTGCAGCGATCCGCGCCGAGGATGGCAAGGTCTATACCGGCGCCAATATCGAGAACCTGTCTTTCCCGCAGGGTTGGTGCGCGGAGCCGACCGCTATCAGCGCCATGATCATGGGCGGTGCCAAGAAGATCGTCGAAATGGCTGTTATTGCCGAGAAGCTGCCCCTTTGCCCGCCCTGTGGCGGTTGCCGGCAAAAGATCTCTGAGTTCGCTTCCAAGGATACGAAGATCTATCTCTGCGACGAAGCCGGCGTGAAGAAAACGATGACCATGGACGAGCTCCTGCCCTTCAGCTTCGAGACCGAACTCGGATGAGTGCCGCGCTGGACGTCCTTGCCGGCAAGCTCGGCGGCCTTTCGCCGCGCTACGGCATTGTGCTTGGCTCCGGCCTCGGTTCGCTGGTCGGCCAACTGACAGACGCGCATCGCATTCCCTACCATGATTTGCCCGGCTTTCCGGTCAGCGCTGTTTCGGGCCACGCCGGCGAGGTGGTTGCCGGCTCGCTGGGTGGTGTCCCGGTCGTCATGCTGTCAGGCCGCGTCCACTTTTACGAGAAAGGCGATGCGAGCGCGATGCGGCTGCCGATCGAGGTACTCAAGGGTCTTGGCATTGAAACCTTGATCCTGACCAATTCCGCCGGTTCCTTGAGAAACGACATGCCGCCCGGCTCGGTGATGCAGATCACCGATCACATCAACTATTCCGGCGTGAATCCGCTGATCGGCGAGGAAAGTGACCGACGCTTCGTGGGCATGACAAGCGCCTATGATGCAAGCCTTGCCGATAAGATGCGCAAGGCTGCAGCGACGATCGGCATCGCCTTGTCGCAAGGCGTCTATATGTGGTTTTCCGGTCCGAGCTTCGAGACGCCCGCTGAAATCCGGATGGCCCGCATTCTCGGCGCGGATGCCGTTGGCATGTCGACCGTACCGGAGGTCATTATCGCGCGAATGCTGGGCTTAAGGGTTGCGGCAGCGTCGGTTATCACCAACTATGGAGCCGGCATGACCGGCGGCGAACTGAGCCATGACGAAACCAAGGACATGGCTCCGATCGGCGGCGCTCGCCTCGCTGCCATACTGAAAGAAATGATTGCAGGAGAACGCGAACAATGACCAGTCATTCCAGCAAGGAGACGGCCGCCGTCGCCCTTTCCCTCCTCGATCTCACCAACCTCAAGGATGATTGCACCGAGGCGCAGATCGATGCGCTGTGCGCCCGGGCTCAGACCCCTTTTGGCAGCACGGCAGCGATCTGCATCTGGCCGCGCTTCGTTGCCCGCGCCCGCGCCGTCCTCGGCACAGGCCATCCGGTGCGCATTGCGACCGTGGTCAACTTCCCCTCCGGCGAGATGGAAGTTGCCGACGTCGCCGCCGAAACTCGCGAGGCGATTGCCGATGGCGCCGACGAAATCGACCTCGTCATCCCCTATCGCAAGTTCATGACGGGTAGCGGCAAGGCCGTCACCGACATGGTTGCGGCCGTCCGCGCCGAGTGCAAGGATCCGGTTCTTCTGAAGGTCATTCTCGAGACTGGCGAAATCAAGGACGCGGCGCTGATCCGTCGCGCCTCCGAACTCGCCATCGAGGCCGGCGCTGATTTCATCAAGACGTCCACCGGCAAGGTGTCCGTCAATGCGACGTTGGAAGCTGCCGACATCATGTTGCGGGTCATCCGCCAGAGTGGCCGTAAGGTCGGCTTCAAGCCGGCGGGTGGTATCGGGTCGGTGGCAGACGCTGCGCTCTATCTGAGCCTTGCGGAGACGATCATGGCACCGGATTGGCCCATGCCGTCCACCTTCCGCTTCGGTGCGTCCGGATTGCTCGACGATATCCTTGCCGTTCTTAGCGGCACGCAATCCGCGCCCGCCGCTGCATCGAGCTATTGAAATGATCCCGCAGGAGATCATCCGCCAGAAACGAAACGGCGAGACGCTTTCCGAAGGGGACATTCAGTCGTTCATTGCCGCACTTGCGTCCGGCCAGCTCTCGGAGGGGCAGATCGGCGCCTTTGCCATGGCAGTCTGGTTCAAGGGCATGTCGCGCGAAGAGGTCGTGGCCCTGACGCTTGCAATGGCGCACTCGGGCGACACGCTGAGCTGGACCGACATCGACCGTCCGATCGCCGACAAGCATTCGACAGGCGGCGTCGGCGACAACGTTTCCCTGATGCTCGCGCCGATCGCCGCAGCATGCGGCCTGGCGGTTCCGATGATTTCCGGTCGTGGCCTCGGCCATACCGGCGGAACATTGGACAAGCTCGAAGCCATTCCCGGCTACACCATCACCCCCGACGCAACCCTCTTTCGCAAGGTCGTGAAGGATGTCGGATGCGCTATCATCGGGCAGACCGGAGCCCTTGCTCCTGCCGATGGCAAGCTCTACGCCGTACGGGATGTGACGGCGACCGTCGACTCGATCCCGCTCATCACCGCCTCGATCCTCTCGAAGAAACTTGCGGCCGGGCTGCAGACCCTGGTCCTCGACGTCAAGGTCGGTAGCGGCGCGTTCATGGCCAAGCCGAAAGACGCCGAGACACTCGCCCGCGCGCTTGTCGATGTCGCCAATAGCGCAGGCGTCAGGACGTCGGCGCTGATCACCGACATGAACCAGCCGCTCGCGGATGCGGCAGGAAATGCCGTCGAAATCCGCAATTGCCTGGAATTTCTGGCAGGCGGCAAGAAGAACACACGCCTCGAGGCGGCCGTGCTGGCCTTTGCGGCCGAGATGCTGATGAAATCCGGCCTGGCCTCGTCACTGCGGGACGGTGAAACGCGGGCCGCAGACGCCCTTGCTTCAGGCAGGGCCGCCGAGAATTTTGCCCGCATGGTCCACCTTCTCGGCGGCCCATCCGATCTTTTGCAAGCGCCGGACAAATATCTCGTCAAGGCACCGGTCACGAAGCCGGTTCCCGCGCCTCGGTCCGGTTGGCTTTCCGGCTGCGACGTTCGCGAGATCGGCATGACCGTTGTCGACCTCGGTGGCGGACGACGGCATCCCAACGACAGGATCGATCATCGCGTTGGGATTTCAGACATTCTTCCGCTTGGCACGGCTGTCGAACAAGGCGACCCGATTGCGTTGGTGCATGCCGCAAGCGAGGCTTCGGCGGATGCCGCAGTGGCAGCCCTGACCGCAAACTACCGGATCGATGAACGGCAACCGGCAATTCCCACAGTCGTGTGCCAGCGCATCGCGGCTAGATGATAGTGGCAACCCGATGCGGGCGGTCAATCCCGCAGCCATCGCCATACCCGGTATCCGTCGGTCTGCGCCGGGTCGAAAGTCCACTGCTGCTGATGCCGGATTAACCGGTGATGCCCGGTCCTGGATTTCGAATACCGACGCCCGCCAGCGCTGGCGAAATGCGCGCCGGGCTGCCTCGAGGCATCCAAACACGACTTCGACGGCTATTTGCCATGCAACACAAGTATAAGATGCGCACACGGCAAGCAAATTCGCCCTTACGATGAGTTCATCGTTTACTTGCATCAGAATTGCGCAGAATATTAGCGCATGGGAGGAAGCCTTCGGCCCTCACTCTCTATAAATTGCGCCCGAACGGCTTTCCTCCCTTGGCTCAAGGGAGGATTAATCATGAGGCGGACTTTGCTGTACGCGGCGTCAGCTGCGGTACTATCGCTCGGCGTCTCGCAGGCATTTGCGCAGTCGGGCAGCGTTGAGAAAGCGGTTGGCGGCTACAATTTTGCCGAAGCTGCCAAGGAAGCGCCCGGCACGAAAGATTTCCATTCGGCTGACGGTCATTTGACCTTCGCGATCGTGACGCATACGGCAGGCAACGGCTTTTTTGATCCTGTCTATGTCGGCGCGACCGTCGCCGGCAACATGATCGGCGCCAAGATCCTGCTGCTCGGTTCGGAATCACCGGTAGACGATCCAGCGCGTGAGATCGAGATCCTGAACCAGATTGTCCAGGACCCGACAATAGACGGCATTATCATGACGACGCCGCAGATTGGCGCCTATAATGACATCGTCAAGGCGGCCGAGGCGGCAGGCATACCGATCGCGACGACCAACTCGTTCGATGCGACCATCCTCCATCGCAACAATATAAGTCATACCGGCCAGGACGCATCGGCCGCAGCAATCGGCGGCGAGGCACTCGCCAATTGCGTGCTTGCGAGCGGCGCGACCAGCGGCTCGATTCTCTTGCCGTCGTCGACCGCGATGGGCAACATTGAGGTGAACAACCGCGTGACCGCCGCTTTCAACGCCATCGTCAAGACGTTGAAGGATGCCGGCAAGCTTGACGCTTTCAAGGTCGACGCCGGGCCGGAGAATGTCGGGATCGACACGAACCCGAACGATCCGGTCAATGCGCTCGTTTCGCTCTTCGAGTCCCGCGGCGACGCGGTCGGCGCCTTCACAGCCAACAACGTCTTCACGCCACCGCTCGTGAAGGCGGTCGCGCAGATGGGGCGGACCGGCAAGTTCTGCGCATTTGGTTTCGATCTCGGCCCGGCGCAGCAAGAGGGCATTGCCGCTGGAAACCTGACCGGCTCGCTGGGACAGCAACCCTTCCTGCAGGGCTTCTGGCCTGTCATGCAGCTTTACCTGCAGATCGATCGCGGCATTGCTGCCGCCAACCTCGACACGCGTGCACAACTAGTGACGAAGGAGACCGTCGCAAACGTTGGCAAGCGCTTCGAGAACTAACCACCTGAAACGCCTGAAATCGATGCGGGAGGACGCAAGCCTCCCGCATCGCAACGGCAAGGTTGATCGGCAGAGACCATGGCGTCCACGACAACATCGTTAGGCCGCGCGCCGCCGCAGCTCGTCGGCGGCTGGGAGGCTGGGCTGCTGGTCTTCCTCGCGTTGCTCTATCTCGGCGGCGCTTTCGTCAATCCGGCCTTTTTTGGCTCTCCGGAAGCCCTTCACGCGCTGCTGCGCGATACATCCCGTGTCGGGATCATCGCGGTCGGAATGACCTTCGTCATCGCCAACAAGGATCTCGATCTTTCGGTCGGCTCCACCTACGGACTGATCGCCGTGGTTTTCGCCAGGCTTTTTGCGTCGAACGTTCTCGACTTTGGGGTCATGGAGTCCGCAATCTTCTGTGTGCTGCTGGGCACGGTGATTGGCCTCGTCAACGGCGTGCTTGTGACGACCCTGAGAGTGCCTGCCTTCATTGCTACGCTGACGATGCTTTTCATCGGTCGCGGCTTCGTTCTTGCGCTTTCGCATGGTCAGGCGATCTATTACTCCAGCAAGGCGAAAGACTATCCGCTCTTCTTTCATCTCGGCGAGATCAATGCTCTCGGCTTCAACAACCAGATCGCGATCTTCCTTCTCATCGCTGTCATCGGCGCTTATGTGCTTGCCAAGTCCCGTTGGGGCTATGAGACCTTTGCTACGGGCGGAAACGAGCAGGCTGCAGCCTATGCCGGCATCCGCACGCGCTGGGTGCGCATTCGCGCTTACCTGCTCTCATCGCTTTGCGCGACCCTTTCTGCTCTCTTGTCAGCTGCGCAGGACAAGGGTGTCACTCCTCTTTACGGCGTCAGTTGGGAACTCACCGTTATCGCGTCGGTCGTCATAGGCGGTGCATCGATCCTGGGTGGGCGCGGTCGGGTGATCGGGTCTTGCCTTGGGGCCGCAGCCGTCGTGCTGATCGACAAGGTATTGCGCGAGGGCTGGCCGATCACGCGTACCGTCGTTATCGACGGGGAGAGCATTGCCGTCGGTGCCAGGTTCACCCTACCCGCCGGTGCCGTGTTGGTTTTCCTGGGTCTCCTTCTCGTCACGGCCGTGCTCATCGAGCCGTTCCTCATTCGCCGCCAGATCGCGGCCAGGTTCTGGGCCTGGATCCGCGGCAGACCACCGCCGCCAGCCTACGAGACCGGCGGCGTGGCCCTGGAGGGCGCGCAGACGAAAGGGGCGATGGCGACCGACATCGCACTCTCGGCTACCGGGCTCGGCAAGTTCCTCGCGCGCCGTGACGCGCTCGCCATCATCCTGACCACGGTGCTGTGGCTGACCGGTTTGGCGCTGAGGCCAGATTACTGGTGGAATCTGCCCAACACCTTCGCGATCCTGCTCAACTACACAGAACTGGCACTCATTACCGTCGGACTGACTTACGTCATTGCGGCCGGCGATATCGATCTTTCCGTTGGCGCAGTGCTTGCGCTTGCAGGCAGCACCGCAGCCTATTTCTTGAAGGTATTGGGCGCCGATCCGTTCACTGCCGTAGCGATGGGGCTGCTCGCGGGGAGCGCTGCGGGCCTCGTTAACGCCGTCGTCACAGTCGGCTTCAAGCTACCGGCCTTCATTGCCACGCTCGGCATGTTCTACATTGCCCGAGGTCTCGCCGCCTGGTTCGTCGCCGGCCAGCAACTGACCGGTTGGCCTGAAGGCTACAACCTGCTTGGTCGCAAGGTGAATGACGTTCTCCTGCATTTCGGCCTATCGCTGCCGCCGGGGATCATTCGCTCGGTGGCCGAGGTCGTCAGCATCCAGACGATATTTATTTTTTTGGTCGCCGTCACGGCTGGTATCGTGCTTGCCTACACACCATTCGGACTAAAGGTCTGCGCGGCGGGCGGCAACGTCCGCGCGGCCGCTTATGCCGGCATCAACACGAACCGCGTGCGTTTCACTTCACTCATGCTGGCCGCTCTTTGCGCAGCCGTGGCCGGGATCATCAACGTCGCTTACTTCCGCAGCTTCAACCCGGTTGCCGGCCAGTTCCGGGAGCTTGACGCCATCGCCTCCGTTATCATCGGCGGCGGATCGATCTTCGGCGGTTATGGCACGATGATCGGTTCGCTTGCCGGAGCGGCCGTCATCACGCTCATCCGGGCACTCCTGCAGCTCAACGTCCAGGGCTTCAGCATGCCGCAGCACTGGATCAATGTCTTCATTGGGGTCATCCTCATTGTCGCAGTGCTGATCGACATATGGGTGCGTCAGGCCAATGTCTTCGCGCGCCTGCGGGCCCTTTTTACGAAAGCGGTGCCAACGGGAGAACGCATCCATGGCTGACGCGCAACCCTTACAGCCGATTGTCGAAATGCGGAGCATCGAGAAGGCCTTCGGAGCCGTGCAGGCACTGCGCAAAGTCGATCTCGTGCTTTATCCAGGCGAGATTCTCGGCCTAGTCGGCGACAATTCGGCCGGCAAGTCGACGCTGATGAAGATTCTGACCGGTGCCTATCAGCGCGATTCCGGCGAAATCCTGGTTGCTGGGCAACCGGTGTATTTCAAGGGTCCGCACGAGAGCCGCGACGCCGGAATCGAGATGATCTATCAAGACTTCGCGCTTTGCGGGAACATGGATGTCGGTCAGAACATCTTCCTTGGCCGCTGGCCCCTCAAGGGCCCCTTCGTCAACCGACGAAAGATGTATGCCGAGGCCGACCGCGTTCTGAAACGGCTTAAAGTCGACGTGAATTCCGTCTATCAAAAGGTTGAAAGCCTGTCAGGCGGTCGCCAGCAATCTGTAGCGATTGCCCGCGCGATCTCGTTCGAACCGCGCGTCGTGATCCTCGACGAGCCGACTGCCAACCTTTCCGTGATGGCGACCGAACGGCTGCTCGAAACCATGCTGGAGCTGAAGAAGCAAGGCGTCGCCCAAATCATCATCTCGCATCGCCTTGTTGATATTTTTGCCGTGGGTGATCGTGTCATGGTCCTCAAGCGCGGAGAGTATGTCGGCGACCGCTACGTCAAAAACACGGACGAGCACGAGGTCTTGGAGATAATTGTCTCCGGAACCCGCGAGAACGCGCTGACAGCCGACGAGGCAAGAAACATTGATCGGCCATCGACGCCGTGACGTCATGCCCAACCTGCATTACGCCCGGGCGTGGATTTGCCTCGACAGGTTTTCGACGACGGCGAAACGCCGGTGAGGAGATGATGTGCGGTCTTGATGACCCGTAGGCTGTGGAAAGTCCTCGATACCCGGTCTATTGCTTCAAACTGAGGGATCCATCTGCAACGGAATAGGAGGCAAGCTTCCTGAGGAAGCTCATGCCGACGAGCGTGGAGGAAAGGGCATCATCCTTCAGCACGAAAGCCTCCACGTCGCGCACACGAATGCCACCGATTTCCACCCGATCCAATGTGATGTGCGCCGCCTTTGTCTGCCCATTGGCCGTGTCCACCGAGTAGCGGAAATCAAGCTGGTTGCCGGTGTAGCCAAGGCGTCGGGCGAAGCTCTCGTTCAGAGCGACATAGGTTGCACCTGTGTCGATCAGGCCCTGCACCTGTCGACCGTTGATTTTGAAGTCTCCGGAGTAATGTCCCTGGGCATCGGCCTGCAGGCGCGTCGTGCCACCATTCACCGCGGTGGCAGGTCTCTGTTCGGTCCTGCCGGTTACGAAGTTGGCCGAAACAACTGCTTCGCTGCCGGGTTTTCCCATGAGGGACGGAATTTGTGTGGCAAGCACCGCGGCGATGCTTGCAAAAATGACGGTGCGCAGGAGCATCGGGACAGAAATCCTTCCTGTATAAACCCCGCGTCATGCGTGGCCATGCTTCTAGCTGCTACGCCATATTTGCTGACAAGTTGCTAATGCCGGCAAAGCAAATGGCCCGGCAAGCATGTCCGGGCCATCAACTGCCTCTATTTGGTAAACGGAGTGCAAATCATTTCGTGCCGTACATGCGGTCGCCGGCGTCGCCGAGACCAGGCATGATGTAGCCCTTCTCGTTCAGATGGCTGTCGATGGAGGCGGTGAAGACGGGAACATCCGGATGCGCCTCGCGGAAATTTCTGATGCCCTCGGGTGCCGCCAGAAGGCAAAGGAAGCGAATATTGTGGGCTCCGCGTTCCTTGAGCTTGTCGATTGCGGCGATCGACGAATTGCCGGTGGCAAGCATCGGGTCGACGACGATGATCAGGCGCTCCGAAATATCCTCGGGAGCCTTGAAGTAATATTCGACCGGCTGCAGCGTCTCGTGATCGCGGTAGACGCCGATATGCGACACGCGCGCCGACGGCACGAGATCGAGCATGCCTTCGAGAAGGCCGTTACCGGCACGCAGGATCGAGGCGAAGACGAGCTTCTTGCCTTCGAGGATCGGCGATTCCATCGTCTGCAGGGGCGTCTCGATGGTCTCCATCGTGAGCTCCAGATCGCGGGTCACTTCGTAGCAGAGCAGCGTAGAGATTTCGCGCAGGAGCCGACGAAAACTCCCGGTAGAGGTCTCCTTGCGCCGCATGATCGTGAGTTTGTGCTGCACAAGCGGGTGATCAATGACCGTTACGCCATCCATGGCCGAGCCCTTCCTATCGTTGTTCTTATCGGATGTTTCTTCCATGGAAATTGCCTCCACTGCAAGAGCGGAGGCAATTTTGCAATGCGCTCCCCAAGGCGAGAGGGGTCACATCCGGGCAAAAATTGCCTGGCGCGTCGGCTCGTCGACGAAGGCTGCCTCGATACCGGTTCGCGTCATCTCATCAATTGCGGCGTCGCTGAAGCCAAAGGCATCGGCGGCCAATTCGTACTCGCGCTTCAGCGACGTATGAAAGAACGGTGGGTCGTCCGAACTGATCGTCACGCGTACACCGGCCTCCTTGAGCCGTGGCAACGGATGAGAGGCGAAATCCGGGAAGACGTTCAGCGCAATGTTGGAGCCGGGACAGACTTCGAGCACCGTTCCGAGGTCGGCGATCCGCCGGACGAGATTCATGTCTTCTATAGCGCGCACGCCGTGCCCGATGCGGGAGGGCCTGACGACGTCGAGCGCCTCGGCAACGCTGAAAGCGCCGCACACCTCGCCCGCGTGGATGGTGAGGCCGAGCCCTGCATGGCGCGCGATGTCAAAGGCACGCGCGTAGTCGGCAACCCGACCCATTCGCTCCTCGCCGGCAAGATTGAATCCGGTGATAAGCGGATTTTTCGCCTTAGCAGCATATTCCGCGGCGCCAATGACACTTTCGGGGCCGAAATGACGCTCCCCCGTGACAATCAGACGTGCCTCGATACCGCTTTTCGCCTTCGCACGACGAATACCTTCGCACACACCTTCGATGTAAGCGTCCGCGCCAAGCCCGATTCGCTTGCCGTGATCAGGAGACACGATCAGCTCGCTGTAGATCGTGCCTACGGCGGCGAGTTCCTCAAGATAGGTTTCAGTCAGCAGCGCATAGTCTTCTTCGGTCTTGTAGACCTCGGAGACCTTGTCGTAGCATTGCAGAAAGCTTGCGAAATCGTGCCAGACATAGGCGCCATCAGCCAGATAGGGGCTGATGTCGATGTTGTACTTGCGGGCCTGCGCCCAGGTAAGCGTTGGCGACGCCGCACCTTCCAGATGGCAGTGCAGCTCGACCTTCTTCAAATGCGATGTCATAGAAAACTTCTCCCGTGCGCCCCCGGCGGAATGCGCAGATGGCGCGCAATCGTCTCGCCGATATCCGCATAGGTGGCGCGGATGCCGATATCGCGAGAACGCAACCCCGGCCCGTAGGCAATGATCGGCACGCGTTCGCGCGTGTGATCGGTGCCGCGCCACGTCGGATCGCAGCCATGGTCGGCGGTCAGGATCACGAGATCGCCGGGCTTCAGCTTGCCGCCCACTTCGGGCAGCCTGGAATCAAAGGCTTCAAGCGCGGCGGCATAGCCTGCCACGTCCCTGCGATGGCCGTAGACCATGTCGAAATCGACAAAGTTTGTGAAAACCAGTTCGCCATCCTCGGCGGTGTCCATGGCTGCGAGGCTGGCATCCATCAACGCCTCATTGCCATTCGCCTTGACCACCCGCGATACCCCCTTATGCGCAAAGATGTCGCCGATCTTGCCAATGGCATGGACCTTGCGACCTTCCTTGACCAGTCGGTCGAGAAGCGTCGGCTCCGGCGGTGGCACAGAGAAGTCGCGCCGGTTTCCGGTGCGCTGGAACTTGGAGACGGTTTCCCCAACAAACGGCCGAGCGATGACGCGGCCGATATTGTATTGGTCCAGCAACGCCCTCGCGATCGTGCAGAAGGTCATGAGCCTGTCGAGGCCGAAATGCGCCTCGTGCGCGGCAACCTGGAAGACGGAGTCGGACGAGGTGTAGCAGATCGGCCTTCCAGTCCGGATATGCTCTTCGCCATGGCGGGCAATGATGTCGGTGCCCGAGGCGTGGCAGTTGCCGAGTATCCCCGGAACGTCCGCAGCCCTGCAGAGCGCCTCGACCAGCTGCGGCGGAAAGGCTTCCCCTTCGGTTGGAAAGTAGCCCCAGTCGAATGTTACAGGCGTTCCGGCGATCTCCCAATGGCCGGACGGGGTGTCTTTGCCATGCGAAACTTCGCTGGCGGAGCCGAACATCGCGTAGACTTTTTCCGGAACTGGCATCCCGGCCGGAACGCGGCCCGACGCGGCCTTTGCCAGATGCACCAGACCAAGAGCCGACATGTTCGGAAGCTGGAGCGGGCCGGAGCGCAACCCTTCGCGATCGCCAACACCCGCCGCACAGAATTCCGCGATGTGTCCCAGCGTGTTGGCGCCCTCATCGCCGTAAGCCGCAGCATCCGGAGCACCGCCGACGCCAAAAGAATCCAGAACGAAAAGAAACGCTCGCGCCATGCTCCACCCAGCGAATTCACGGTCCACGCAGTGGGCCACTGTTCAAGCCTTATAACGGCAGAGCGCGCTTGGCAAACCTGCATCCGGCTCAGTCAGCAATCGCCGCACGTGACAGTAGCGCTCGCACGGGGGAGATAGAAGTAACTGCGGCTGATGGTGATCGTGCTGTCGTTCGGCACCAAGTTTGGTGCAAACAGGAAGAGCTTATACGGAATGCTGAGTTCGGTACGGACCAAAAAGATATTGGCTTTCTTCATATCGGCCGGCACCGTCGTAGCGGAATTAACCACATATGGACGGCTGCCATCCTGCGCCCACGACCATGCCACTGTCGGGTTTCCAGTACCATCGAGAGCGATGCCCGTGATCTTGATCGTAAGGCCGGTCGAACCGTAGGGGACGAATACCGCAGAGGCCACCGAGGGCATATCGGTGAGCCAAGCTTTGGTCACGCTTTTCTGTTGGGTCACAACATCCGTGATCATGCCAGCCGCCCGGCTTGCGCGCTTGCTGATGCTGAGACCAATCGTGATCTCGAATGCACCGATGTAAAGCATCACCAGGATCGGGAACAGGATCGCAAACTCGATCGCGCCCACGCCCTGCCGGTCGCCGATGAAGCGTCTTGCGAGCCGATGAAGCCTGATCAATACGCCGCGACCTGCCATCAGGGGTACTGCTCGTTCTGGAAGGCCGTCGTGGCGACCATTAGAAAATATGAGGAAGAGCCGTCGGTAGGGCGGACGTTCGTAATGTAAGGCCTTATCAGGTCGGTGATGACTTGCCAGCGGTAATAGGCCCGGACCATGTTGATCGTGCCAGAACCGCCAGGAAGATATTTGAAGTCCGAGGTCTTGATGTCCGCGTAGGCGCTGGTGGACGTCCTCGGTATCGTCGTCGGAATGGCCGCAAATGTGGAGAAGTTCTGTACGTCGATGAACAGCTTGCTCGGAGTGGCCACTTCCGTTGTAGAGCATTTTATCAGAATTGAAATCTCATCGCAGAACGCCGTCCTGAACGATGTCACATCCGTGTTCGCGGGTGTGATCTGGCCGGTCCGCATCTTGCGGCTCATCGTATCCACGGCATTGGACAAGAGCTCCTCGCCGGCAAAGGCAATGAATGTCTCGATGATCGCAAAGACCACCAGGAAATAGGGTATGGCGAGGAGTGCAAATTCGATAGCGGCCGACCCGTCGCGAGAGCGCGCAAATGCGGTTAACCGCGGCCGCCTCCGCCGATGGGGGCGGGAGGCCGCGTCCGCTGTTTGATCCGTTTCCTTCATGACATGCATCCGGGACAGCTTCGACCACACCGTTTTAAAGGGTGATCGTTGATTTTCCGTTTCAAGCCGGATCAGAAGTTTAACGGACGTTGGCAAACGCGATTTGGCGGCTACTATTGAGCTGCCGCTGTCGCCTCCGCTCCTTGCTGGCTATGCTGCTCGCAATTCGGGGTACAGGAAAGGACCGACCGCTCCGTCTGTCGAAAGACGCGGACGGTGTTTGCCTCGTCGATCGACACCAGGATGCTCTCGTCCAAAATCGCGTTACCGTCAGCATCGAGCAACACGAGGTTGGTCGTTCCAAAGCTGCGTCCCGTCAGCACGATCGTCTTGGAATCAGCGACGGTTGCATCCGCTACCTTGGCATTGCCGACGATGACCTTGCTTACCGGGCGATCCAGCTTCAATACACGCGCCTGGTCCATATAGACCCGCAGTACATCCTGCTGCGCGTGCGCAGACGTACAAAGGCCGAGAGCGACAAGAAAGCTGGCTAGAAAAATCCTCTTGCCACTCAGGGGCATTTTGGTTCTCTTCTGTAGAGTTGCGGCGATTTTTGCAGAACAGCATGAGAAAAATTGGTGAATGAAGCTTTAATTCTCTTCTGACGTGCGCAGGATTCCAGCGGCTCGCACCCATAAAAAGACAATTCCCTCGTGATGCAGTGAGTTTGCTGGACCGCCCCGAACATCGGTGGAGCTCCCCGACAAGCAACGGAAACTTAAATTACTGCAAGGCACGCGGGGCCTTTCCTAGATTTCTAAACATTCAGGAAAGAGAATACTTACCATTCTTAAGTGTCGGTCGGCATTTACGAAGTGGTAACCCAACTCTTTAAGTTGATAGAAACAGGCGCGGGCTAAATTGTGGCAATCCGATCAACGGCAACAGTTGGCGGACGTGCTGAACCTCAACTGGAGTTAGGAGTTACCATGACCAAGCTTGTTAGCCGTTTTCTGAAGGACGAATCCGGCGCGACCGCAATTGAATACGGCCTGATCGCAGCGCTGATCTCCGTCGCGCTCATCACCGGTGCATCCGCACTGGGTAGCAAACTGAACATCCTGTTCAACAACCTGTCTGTCACGATGAACTCGGCGGCTGGCAAGGCTAACGTTACCCTTCCTTGATCGACAGGGATAGTGGCGAGACTTGAGGGCGCTTTGCCAAAAAGCAGGCTCACAGGCTAACGCTGTGAGCCTTTTTTGTTCACCGGGATTTACGGAATGCTCGCAGCCGCCGTCTTTGTGATTTTCCCGCTCTGCCTTGCGATCGCCGCGTTCTCGGATCTGTTTACGATGACGATCCCCAACCGCGTGTCGATCATTCTCGCTATCGCATTCCTGGGAGTCGCGACGCTGGCAGGAATGCCCCTCTTGGTGATGGGAACGCATCTCGCGGCCGCATTTTCGGTTCTCGCCGTCTGCTTTGTCCTGTTTGCCCTGAATATCATGGGCGGCGGCGATGCGAAGCTGCTAGCATCAACATCTCTCTGGTTTGGTTTCGATCCTGCTCTTGTCGAGTTTCTGGTCTATGTCGGCATATTTGGCGGCATTGCGACTTTTGTGATCCTTCTGATCCGTACACAGGCTCATGTCATCCTCGCCGTAGGACTACCGATTCCCAACTCCATCCTTCTTGCCAAGAAGATCCCTTACGGCATTGCTATCGCCGCAGGCGGCTTTATTGCCTTCCCTTCCTCCCCGCTCTTCACTGCGGCGTTGGAAAGCCTGAAGTAACGGCAAGTTAAGCCGCCGTTAACCTAAAATCGAAGGCTTTCATTAACCATAATTACACCAATTGCGGGCCATTCTTCGGGCGAATATCGCGAATCCCCGAGGAACATTCGATGAGACCCGCCCGCCTTTTGATACTTGGAGTGGCTGTCGTTGCAGCCGGCCTTGCCGGTGTGCTGGCGATGAGCCTCGCGGGACGCGGTTCCGTCGTCACCCAGGTTCAATCTGTGGTCGAGAAGGAGCCGACGGTCAACGTGCTCGTCTCCGGCGCCAATCTGCCGGTCGGCGCACGATTGGACGACAAGGCCGTGCACTGGATGGCATGGCCGCAGAGCGCAGTCGTCCAGGGCTTCATCACCGAGGCTGACAAGCCCGATGCCCTGAAAAACATGCAGGGTGCCGTTGTTCGCCTGCCGATCTTCGAAGGCGAGCCGATCCGCGCTGAAAAGGTCGCGGATTCGAGCAGCCGGATCATGTCCTCCCTCCTGCCCTCCGGCAAACGCGCGGTCGCAACCGAAATCTCGGTCTCCACAGGTGCCGGCGGCTTTATCCTGCCGAACGACCGCGTCGACGTGATCATGGTTCGCAAATCCAAGGAAGCCGATAAGTATCTGACCGAGACGGTGCTCAACAATGTGCGCGTGCTCGCGATCGACCAGCAGATCCAGGAAAAGGAAGACGGCTCAAAAGCCGTGGTCGGCACCACCGCGACACTGGAGCTGACGCCCGACCAGACCAAGGTGCTGGCCGTCGCACAGCAAATCGCCGACCGGCTGTCGCTGGCATTGCGCTCCGTGGCCGACGCCCAGGAGCAGGATACCAGTGCTGCGGACTACCTCCTCAGCGGTGACAACGGCAGCGCCATCGTTCAGGTCATCAAATCAGGCTCAATCGTTACAGACAGCATCAGCGCGCCGAAGGCCGAGTAAAGGAAATGGGAATGGGCACTTTGAAGCGCCACATGAAGCCCTTGATGGCAGGGTGCTTGTCTTTTGCGATTGGGTTCTCCGGCGTAGCGCCGCGTTTTGTTGCTCCTGTCCTCGGTCCTGACGCCGCTTGGGCTAATTCCGACGGCATGGTCACGATAACCCAGGCGGGTCCCGGTGCTCATCGCAGCCTGAAACTCGGTCTGAAGAAGGCGATCGTCGTCGATCTGCCGGTCGATGCCCACGATATCCTCGTCTCAGACCCTTCCATGGCCGACGCAGTCACCCGTAGCTCCCGCCGTATCTACCTCTTCGGCAAGACAGTGGGCCAGACGAACATTTTCATTTTCGGCGCCGACGGCCAGCAGATCGTCAGCCTTGATATCGCGATCGAGCGCGACGTCGCCGGCCTCGAAACCAATCTCCGGCGCTTCATCCCGGACTCCTGCATCAAAGTCGAGATCGTGTCAGACAACATCGTGCTGACCGGCACGGTACGCACGCCACAGGATGCTGCCCAGGCCGCGGATTTGGCACAGGTTTTCCTGAAAGGTGGCGAAGCGACGACACGCACGGAAACGGCCAGTGGCTCGGGCGGAGAAGGTTCGGTGGCACTGTTCGCTGAAGGTCGCCAGGTCTCGCAGGTCGTCAATCTCCTGCAGATCCAGGGCGAAGATCAGGTCACGCTGAAGGTCACCATCGCAGAAGTCCGAAGAGAGGTGTTGAAACAGCTCGGCTTCGACAATCTGGTCTCCAACTCCAAGGGCCTTTCAGTTGCTCAATTGGGCGCGCCCGCTTCCAGTGGCGCGGCGGCGACAATCGGCGGCGGCCTTGCCGCCCTCTTCAAGAGCTCGATCGGAAAATACGATATTTCGACCTATTTGAGCGCGCTTGAGCAGGCGAAGGTCGTCAAGACGCTGGCCGAGCCAACGCTCACGGCGATCTCCGGCCAGGCAGCAACCTTCAATTCGGGCGGTCAGGTGCTCTATTCCACGACGGACAATGACGGCAACGTCACGATCGTTCCGTATAATTACGGCATCAATCTCGCGTTCAAGCCGGTAGTGCTTTCCTCCGGTCGCATCAGCCTGGAGATCAAGACGAACGTATCGGAGCCTGCACCTTCAGTTTCCGGTTCGACGCCAACCTATCAACGCCGTGCTGCCGAGACCTCCGTCGAGCTTCCCTCCGGCGGTTCCATCGCGCTTGCCGGCCTGATCCGCGACAACGTTGCGCAAACCTCAAACGGTACGCCCGGCGTCAACAAGATCCCACTGCTTGGCACATTGTTCCGGCAGCGTACGGTCGAGCGTGACGAGACCGAACTGGTCATCATCGCAACGCCCTATCTCGTTCGCCCGGTTGCCCGCAATCAGCTCAACCGTCCGGACGACAACTTCAGCCCGGAAAATGACGCTGCGGCTTTCCTCCTCAATCGCGTCAACAAGGTTTACGGCGGCCGCGAAACACCCGTCGCCGACGCTCAATTCCATGGCTCCATCGGGTTCATCTACAAATGAACGCGCCAGGATCAGCAATCGCACAACACAGAGATCAGCCGATGGCCCACAAGCAGAACACCGCGCATGAATCCCGCCTTTCGAAATCGCTGCTGACCCTGGTCGCGGTGGCGGCCACCCTGCTTTCCGGCTGCGCCTCCCACGACGAATTGACGACCGGCGGCATCCCTGACGACTATCGCAAGCGCCACCCGATCGTGGTTGCCGAAGCCGAGCAATCGGTTGATATCCCGATCGCTTCGACGGATCGCCGTCTCAACATCGCTCAGCGCGACATGATCCGCGGCTTCGCGCAGAACTACACGGCGCGAGCGACCGGACCGGTCTACCTGCTGACGCCCGAGGGATCGCCGAATGCGGCAGCCGCACGGCAGCTGCGCGGCCAGGTGCGCGCCGAACTCTCGGCCCGCGGCATCGCGAGCTCCAAGATCGTCAACAGCTCTTACGCAGCCACCGGTGCGGGCGACGCAGCGCCCATTCGCCTGACTTTCGTCGGCACGACGGCAATGACGTCACAGTGCGGTCAGTGGCCGAGGGACATGATCAACGATTTCAGCAACCAGAACTACTACAATTTCGGCTGCGCAACGCAGAACAACCTGGCTGCACAGGTTGCAAACCCGGAAGACCTGATCGCGCCTCGTGGCATGACTCCGATCGATGCGACCCGTCGCAACGCCGCGATCAAGGAGTATCGCGAAAGAACAAGCACGATCGAAGAAATTGGCTCCAGCACCTTCTGATCAGTTTAGGACCGAACGATGAGTACAGTCGAATACGAGATCAAGAATACGACGGAGCTGCGCAACGCCGAGGATGCTATTCGCATGGCCGAACTCGAGAACATGCGCCCACTTCCTCGCATATCGGTACACGCCTTCTGCGAGAGCGAAGAATTGCAGCGGGTCATGGAGCGTTGCAGCCATGACCGTCGCATGTCGAAGGTCGGCCTGCGGATCACCAGCGGCGGCACAGCGGCAGCTGCGAACATGTTCGCGACTGCGCCGACACCGAACTTGATCATTCTCGAAACCAAGGCGGGAGCCGCCAATCTGCTGAACGAGCTAGCGCCGCTTGCCGCCGTTTGCGACGCTTCCACCAAGGTCATTGTCGTCGGTTACTACAACGACATCGCGCTTTACCGCGAACTCGTACGCAATGGGATTTCCGAATACATGGTCCAGCCCGTTGCCATGTCAGACATCATGATGGCAATGGCGACGATCTTCGTTGACCCGGATGCGGAGCCGCTTGGCCGCAGCATCGCCTTCATCGGCGCCAAGGGCGGCGTCGGCTCCTCGACGATCGCCCACAACTGCGCTTTTGGCATCTCTAATCTGTTTTCGACCGAAACGATCCTGGCCGATCTCGATCTGCCCTATGGCACGGCCAATATCGACTTCGACCAGGACCCGACCCAGGGCATCGCCGAGGCCGTCTACGCGCCCGACCGCCTGGATGAAGTGTTTCTCGACCGCCTGCTGACGAAGTGCTCCGAGCATCTGTCGCTGCTTGCGGCACCCTCGCTTCTCGACCGCGCTTATGATTTCGAGGGACAGGCGTTCCAGCCTGTTCTCGAAGTGTTGCAGCGCAACGCCCCCATCACCGTCCTCGACGTGCCGCATGCCTGGTCGGAATGGACGCGTTCCGTGCTGGCCAGCGTCGACGAGGTCGTCATCTGCGCGTCCCCCGATCTCGCCAACCTGCGCAACGCCAAGAACATGGTGGATGCGCTGCGCAAGATGCGCCCCAACGACAAGATGCCGCATCTGATCCTCAACCAGGTCGGTATGCCGAAACGGCCGGAGATCAGCCCCTCCGATTTCTGCGAGCCGCTGGAAACCGACCCGATCGCGATCATCCCCTTCGACGCCAACCTCTTCGGCAACGCGGCCAACAGCGGTCGGATGATCTCTGAAATGGATGCGAAGTCGCCAACGGCCGAGACGTTCGCGCAGATATCGCACATCGTAACCGGGCGGATAGCTATCAAAAAGGCACGGAAGGGCGGTTTGCTCGGCCTTCTAAAGCGTAAATGACGCCCGCCAAGAGTGAATTGGATTAAGGCATGTTCGGAAAACGCGGAAACGAAGGATTTGGCAAGGCGGGCGGCACGATCGCACCGCCTCCGCCGGCGCAACAATCCTCCCCGTCGGCACCTGCGGTTCTGGTCGAACCGCAGCGCGAAGCTTCGCGCCAGCAGGTCTCGCCGCCGCCGATGCAGACGCCGCAGCGCAGGCGCCCTGCCCGTACCGACGAATACTACGATACCAAAGCGCAGGTGTTTTCCGCGCTCATCGATACAATCGACCTTTCGCAGCTTGCCAAGCTCGACGGTGAAAGCGCACGCGAAGAAATCCGCGACATCGTCAACGACATCATCACGATCAAGAACTTCGCGATGTCGATCTCCGAGCAGGAAGAACTGCTCGAAGACATCTGCAACGACGTTCTGGGATACGGCCCGCTCGAACCGCTGCTTGCTCGAGACGACATCGCCGATATCATGGTCAACGGCGCCGGCCAGACCTTCATCGAAGTCGGCGGCAAGACGATCGAATCCGAGATTCGCTTCCGCGACAATTCGCAGCTGCTTTCGATCTGCCAGCGCATCGTCAGCCAGGTCGGGCGCCGCGTCGATGAATCGAGCCCGATCTGCGACGCGCGCCTGCCCGACGGTTCCCGTGTCAACGTCATTGCGCCACCACTCGCCATCGACGGACCGGCACTCACGATCCGTAAGTTCAAGAAGGACAAGCTCACCCTCGAGCAGCTTGTTCGTTTTGGCGCCATCACGCCGGAAGGTGCGACGCTGCTCCAGATCATCGGCCGCGTTCGCTGTAACGTCGTCATCTCAGGCGGTACCGGCTCTGGCAAGACGACGCTGCTCAACTGCCTCACCCGCTACATCGATGCGGATGAGCGCGTCATTACCTGCGAAGACACGGCCGAACTGCAGCTACAGCAGCCACACGTCGTGCGCCTTGAAACTCGCCCGCCGAACATCGAAGGCGAAGGCGAGATCACGATGCGCGATCTCGTCAAGAACTGCCTGCGTATGCGTCCGGAACGTATCATCGTCGGTGAAGTCCGCGGACCGGAGGTCTTTGACCTGCTGCAGGCAATGAATACCGGCCACGACGGTTCCATGGGCACGATCCACTCGAACTCGCCACGCGAATGCCTCAGCCGCATCGAGTCGATGATCGCAATGGGCGGCTTCACATTGCCGGCCAAGACGGTGCGCGAAATCATTTCCGGCTCGGTCGACGTGATCATCCAGGCGGCGCGTCTGCGTGACGGCTCCCGCCGTATCACGCAGATCACCGAGGTGATCGGTATGGAAGGCGATGTGATCATCACCCAGGATCTAATGCGCTATGAGATCGAGGGCGAGGACGCATCCGGCAAGCTCGTCGGCCGGCACAAGTCGACCGGAATTGGCAAGCCGCATTTCTGGGACCGCGCCCGCTACTTCAACGAAGAAAAGCGCCTTGCTGCCGCGCTCGACGAAATGGAAGCCAAGTCCAAGGATTAGTGAGATGTTCGGGTTCGATCCTGTTGTGTTGGCCATTGTCGTGCTCGCCGCCGTTGCGGCCGGCGCCGTCTGCTATGGCCTTCTCTTCACGCGGATGGAGACGGAAAAAAAATCGGCAAGCCGCGTCAGCCGCGTCGCTTCGGCGGAGGCAGACAAGGCGAACGTGAAGGCGGCCCGCGACCGCGTCCAGGAAATGTCGAAGCGCCGCAAATCGGTGCAGGATAATCTGAAGGACCTTGAGAAGCGGCAGCAGGAAAATACCAGGAAGAAGCTGTCCTTGAAATCGCGGCTGACACAGGCCGGTCTTAAAATCACGCCGGGGCGCTTCTTTACGTTCAGCGCCATCTTCGGCTTCATCCTGATGTTCGTCGCCTTCCTGGCAGATGCACCGCTTATGGTCGTGCTCGGTCTGCCCATCATTGCCGGACTTGGAATGCCGCGCTGGGTGCTCGGCTTTCTGATCAAGCGGCGCCAGAACAAGTTTCTCGACGAATTTCCCAACGCGCTCGACGTCATTGTGCGCTCCATCAAATCCGGCTTGCCATTGAACGATGCCATCCGGCTCATCGCCAACGAGGGCAAGGATCCCGTGAAGAGCGAGTTTCGCCGCGTCGTCGAATCGCAGCAGGTCGGCCTCAGCGTGCCTGACGCCTGCGCGCGCATGGTCAATCACATGCCGCTGCAGGAAGTCAGCTTCTTTGCGATCGTCATCGCGATTCAATCGCAGGCCGGCGGCAACCTCTCGGAAGCCATCGGCAATCTGGCAAAGGTCCTGCGCGATCGAAAGAAAATGAAGGCGAAGGTCAAGGCGTTGTCGATGGAAGCGAAAGCATCGGCCGTCATCATCGGTGCGCTGCCGTTCATCGTTGCGATGCTCGTCTATCTGACATCGCCCGAATACATGCTGATCCTGTTTACCGACCCCCGCGGCCATTTGATCATGGGCGTTTCGGCGGTCTGGATGTCGATCGGCATTTTCGTCATGCGCAACATGGTCAATTTCGACATCTGATGGAGACGGGCGATGTCATCTGATCTCGCGACCAAACTGACAGACCCCTCCATGCTGATCGCGGTGCTCGTCGCGATCGCGGTGTTCGCCAGTCTGTATACGATCGCCGTTCCGTTCTTCGAGCGCGGCGATCTCAACAAGCGCATGAAAGCTGTATCGACGGAGCGTGAACAGATTCGCGCCCGCGAACGCGCCCGCATGAACGCCGATTCCGCCGGAAAGGGCTCGCTTCGCACTCAGAACAACCGTTCGGTCCGGCAGATCGTCGAGAAGTTCAACCTTCGCGAGGCGCTGGTCGACGAGAACACCATGAACAAACTGCGCGCCGCCGGCTTTCGCTCGGAAAATGCGCTGAATATGTTCCTCGTCGCGCGTTTCCTGCTGCCGTTCCTATTCTTCGGCCTTGCGGTTTTCTGGGTCTTCGGTCTCGATAATCTCGCCGATAAGCCGACGATGATGCGCTTCCTGCTGACCCTGGGGATCGCCTATGCGGGCTTTTATGCACCGAACATTTTCATCTCCAATCGGATGTCGAAACGCCAGCATTCGATCAAGCGCGCCTGGCCGGACGCGCTTGACCTGATGCTGATCTGCGTCGAGTCGGGCATTTCGATCGAGGCAGCCATGCGTCGTGTCTCGGAAGAGCTAGGCGAGGCTTCCCCGCCGCTGGCGGAAGAAATGATTCTGACGACGGCCGAGCTTTCCTTCCTTCCCGATCGGCGCGTTGCGTTGGAAAACCTCGGCCTGCGCACGCAGATCCCATTGGTGCAGTCCGTCACCCAGGCCCTGATCCAGGCGGATCGCTACGGCACGCCGGTTTCGCAGGCGCTGCGCGTCCTCGCGCAGGAAGGCCGTGACGAACGCATGAACGAGGCCGAGAAAAAGGCTGCTGCCCTGCCGCCGAAGCTCACGGTACCAATGATCCTGTTCTTCCTGCCGGTTCTCGTCGCTGTCATTCTCGGGCCAGCCGGCATTCAGGTGGCCGATCGCTTCTAGGCTTCCATTTCCGTAGGGCTTTCCATCTCAACGCATCGGGCATAGGTTGGCCGGCATCTCCGTGAGCAAGCAGGAGCCCGACGATGTCGTCCACAAGCATCTTCCTGAGTATCATTGCGGCCCTGTCGATCGGGGCGATGAGTCCCGGTCCGAGCTTCGTCGTCGTTTCACGCATTGCGATGTCGCGTTCACGCCTGGACGGGCTTGCGGCGGCGCTCGGGATGGGCATTGGGGGCGTTGCCTTCAGCGTGTTGGCGCTGGCGGGGCTGACGGCGCTGCTCTCGCAATTCGAATGGCTCTATCTGGCTCTGAAGGTGGCTGGGGGAGCCTATCTCGTTTACATCGCCTTCAGAATTTGGCGTGGCGCACGCGAGCCGATCCACGTCGGTGATGCGGTAAGCGATCATCGGGCACTCGCCCGAAGCTTTACCACGGCTCTCCTGACACAGGTTAGCAACCCAAAAACGATTGTCGTCTACGCAAGTATTTTTGCAGCCTTGCTGCCGAAGACGGTCCCGCTTGGGCTTGTTTTCGCGCTGCCGATTGGCGTCTTTGCGGTTGAAGCCGGTTGGTACACGGTCGTGGCGCTCGCATTCTCGGCAAAACATCCGAGGCGGCTATACCTCGCTTCGAAGACCTGGATCGATCGCCTGGCCGGGACGGTCATGGCCGGCCTCGGCGTGCAGCTTGTCACCTCGGGGCTGGCCGGCCGCTAAGGTCAGTTTGTGCTGGTGGGAGGGCTACTGCCGCTATCCTTGGCCGCGAGCTTTTGCCAGGAATTCTGTTGCGACAGCATCGAGCGAAGATAGGCGACGTTGGCATCGGCCTGCTGCTGCGAAAGCTCTCCGCGCGCAATCTTTTCCGCCTCGGGGAACCGACCCTGAAGGCCGACGACGAGAGCGAGATTCTGGCGGACTCGACTGTCCGCCGTGGGCTGCCCTGCGGCCTGGCGCAAATAGGTCTCGGCCGTCCTGAGGTCGCCGGTCAGCACATAGGACATGCCGAGATTGGACAGGATTGAGGCCTCGCCCGGCTGGATATCGAGCGCTTCGCGGTAGCGTTGGCGCGCTTCGGCAGAGCGCTCGAGCTGATCGAGGATCGCGCCTTCCGCCGATGTGAGCTTCCAGTCCGGACGGTCAGGGGTCTGGGCGCGGCCGATCGTATCGAGCGCCTGCTGCAATTGACCGGCCGCCGCCTGCGCCTTTCCGTAGGCCGCCAGGACGTTTCGATCGGTCGGGTTGGCGATTGCAACCTGCTGCATGACGGCGAGCGCCTGCGCATCGCGACCCTGCATCCGTAGGAGATTCGCATAGTTGACGCCATTGATGGCATCGCGTGGGTTCTTTTCGTACGTCTGCCCTACACGCTCGGTCGAGCTGCGCAGCTCGGCTTCATTCATCGTTTCGACCGGCTTGGTGAGTGTCGGCACGGATCCCGTCGTCATCCGATCCTTGGTCGTCGTGCAGCCGGCAAGTGTCAGCATGACGAGCGCGGTCGCAACGCCCTGAAAAACACGGGTTTTGAGAAAAGTATTGGCCGAAGCAGGCATTGTGCGTCCCTGAGATCCAAATTGGCGTCTGACCTCAAAGCGGAACAGGGAAAGGTTTTGACGTAATCTTCACTCCAGCAATAGTCTGTTAACCCTAACAGACCGTTAAGACGTGATTCCCGGACGCCCCGAAGGATAAACATGGCACCCTATCAGTTCATCGAGAGACCGACCCCGTTCAACAGTAAGGGCGGCTCGACCCTGCCGATCTTTGCCGTCACCCCGGCCCACATAGAAACCGGCACGATCGACCCGATCGCACTCGATTGGGCCAAGAAGGCGGGCTACAAGGCCGATAGTGGCTCGTTGCTGCTCATTCCAACTGAGGAAGGTCATCTCGGCGGCGCACTGTTCGGGCTCGGCACCAATCCGTCCGAACAACCCTACATCACCGGCAAGCTTGCCCGCACGCTGCCGGCCGGCGACTGGCATATCGAAACAGCGCCGCTGACGGCAAACCGCCTCTCTCTAGGCTTCGGCCTCGGCAGCTATCGCTTCGACCGGTACAAGTCGGAGAAGTCTTCGGCTCCGACGCTGATGATCCCGCGCGATGCCGACGGAGCGGATATCAAGCGGCAACTGGCGGGCGTCTTCCTGGCACGCGACCTGATCAATACGCCCACCAACGACATGGGGCCGAACGAGCTGGAAGCCGCCTTCCGTGGCCTGGCTGCCCACTACAAGGCCGAGATCAATGTCGTCAGCGGCGACGACCTCCGGCAGAACTTCCCGCTTGTCCACACCGTCGGCCGCGCAAGCGCCGATGCACCGCGCCTGCTCGAGTTGCGTTGGGGCAAGAAGGGCCACCGCAAGATCACGCTCGTCGGCAAGGGCGTCTGCTTCGACACCGGCGGCCTCGACATCAAGCCGGCATCGTCGATGCTGCTGATGAAGAAGGACATGGGCGGCGCGGCAAACGTCATGGGCCTCGCGTTGATGATCATGGACGCCAAGCTCAAGGTCGATCTCAGGGTGATCATTCCTGTGGTCGAAAACTCGATCTCAGCCAATGCCTTCCGTCCAGGCGACATCTACCGGAGCCGCAAGGGGCTGACGGTGCAGATCGACAATACCGACGCCGAAGGCCGCTTGATCCTGGCTGATGCCCTTGCCTATGCGGATGAGGATGCGCCTGACCTGCTGATCGACATGGCGACGCTGACGGGTGCTGCCCGTGTGGCCCTCGGTCCCGATTTGCCGCCCTTCTTTACCGATGACGGTGAACTTGCTCAGGACCTGACCGAAGCAAGCCTTGAGACGGACGACCCATTGTGGCGACTGCCGCTCTATGGCGGCTATGAAAAGGATATCCGCGCCAAGTTTGCCGATATTACCAATGCCCCGGCCGGTGGCATGGCTGGTGCGATCACGGCCGCCTTGTTTCTCAAGCGCTTCGTCTCCGACACCACGAGCTGGGCGCATTTCGATATCTACGGCTGGGCGCCTTCAGAAAGACCTCACTCCCCCGGCGGTGGCGAGGCGCAGGCAATTCGCGCGCTCTACCATCACATCCGGCAGAGCGTGCGTTGAACGCCGATCATTAAAATTCTATTCACCGTGACGGGCGACATAATCTGTCGCCCATTGCGTCGCACGGTGCACTGCCGGAAAATGGAACGCAGACGTAACGAGTTTTCCGGAGGACCCATGCCGATCGAACTGACGGCTTCGCAGGCATTGGGCCTGTGGCATGGTGTGACGCTCGATCAGGTTAGGCTCGACGATCGCGATTTGACGTTGCGCCAGATGGCCATCCTGCTGCATATCTATCTCGTGCCGCCGCCACACACCGTGCGCGGTCTGGCGGCGACGCTCAACGTGACCAAGCCTGTCATCACCCGGGCACTGGATACGATGGGCGAATTGGGTCTGGTTGACCGCTGCGCGACGAACGGGACCGGCGAAACGTCGTGATAAAGCGCACCGTGGGAGGTGCGCTCTATCTGGAAAAGCTTGGTGATCTCGTGCGTGACCAGGGTCGCCGCCTGACACCGTGAAAGGGATAGAATGACGATGCTCGACCGCCGCCTGCATGCCTACCGAGCGGACCTTGCAGAAGCAGGGCTTGAGGGTCGCGTCGATGCCCTGCGCTTCGTTGCCGGTGCGCCGGCGCAGGTAGCCGTGCCGGTCATCGGGCTCAGGCCCGCGCCCGACCTTGCCAAGGGGATCGATACCGAACTGCTCCTTGGCGAGGACGTCACGGTGTTCGACCGCGCAAACGGTTGGTGCTGGGTCAAAGCCGCTTCTGATGGCTATGTCGGCTATCTGCCGGAGACCGCGCTTTCAGACGCGCTTGCGACGCCGACACATATCGTCACGGTCCAGCGGACGTTCCTTTATCAGGAGGCGGAGCTGCGCAAACCATGCAAGGCCATTCTATCCATGGGCAGCAGAGTTCGGATTGTCGGCGAGGCCGATACGCGCGGCAACCGCTATGCGATGCTGGAAGACGGCACAGCGATTTTTGCCAAGCATCTGCAGCCGATCGGCGAAGGCGAAGGCGGCGACTATGTCGAGGTGGCAAGCCGGTTCCTTGAAACCCCCTATCTCTGGGGCGGTCGCTCCGGACTTGGCATCGACTGTTCAGGCCTTGTCCAGCTTTCAATGCTGATGACGGGACGCAGCGCGCAGCGCGACACCGACATGCAGGCGGCAACCCTCGGGGAGCCGATCCACCGGTCCGAGCTGCGCCGCGGCGACCTGGTTTTCTGGAAGGGGCACGTTGCCGTCCTTGAAGATCCGGAAACGATTATTCACGCCAACGGCCATACGATGACGGTCGCGCGCGAAAACCTCGAGGACGCGATCAAGCGCATCGGCTGGCTTTACGAGCAGCCGACAGGTTATCGTCGCCCGCTCACCCGGCCGGCGGCTTCGGCCATGACCTGATCCCGCCTGTCCAGCTCTCGAAAGCCCTCGACAGCCTCAGGACACGCATATCGTCAAAGCGCGGGCCAACGATCTGCAGTCCGATCGGCATTCCGGATCGTGAAAAACCGCAATTGATCGATGAAGCGGGCTGCTCGGACATGTTCCAGGGCACCGTGAAGCAAATGTGTTCAAAGGGGCGTGCCGGATCGTTCGTCGGGGACGCCCATTCGGCGGGATAGGAAACGATGGGGTTGGTCGGCGAAATCACAGCGTCGACCTTCGTAAACAGCCTGCCGCAGCTCTTGCGCATCTCGATCGTCTGATTGAACCCCCTGACGGCATCGGCGCCGCTGATCGACGCGCCGCCCTCGGCCCACGTGTAAATGTAGGGCAGGATGCTGTTGCGACGCTCTTGGCTCAGGTTCTCGATATCGCCCCAGAAGCGGGAACGCCAGAACGTGTCCAGGCCGTCCAGCATCTCCCGCGTCAGAACGGGCTGAACCGGGATGACAATCGCGCCGGCATCTTCAAATCGCTGACCCGCCGCCTCGACCGACGCCTGCACCTCGTCGTCAACCGCGAGACCGCATCCGGCGTCCAGCATAAGCCCTATCTTCAGTCCGCGTACGTCGATCCCGAGATCCATCCAATCGAAATCGTTCGGGGGCAGACTGGTGCCATCGCGCCAGTCCGGGCGCGAAAGTGTCGCCATCGCAAAGGCCGCATCCTCAACCGTGCGCGTCATCGGCCCCGCACAGCGGCCGACATAGAACGGATCGACCGGAATGCGGCCATGGCTCGGCTTGAAACCAAAGATGCCTGTCCAGCCTGCCGGCAGACGCACCGAGCCGCCGATATCGGTACCGACGTGCAGGGGCCCGTAACCCGCAGCTGCGGCAGCAGACGCGCCGGCACTCGAGCCTCCAGGATTCTGCGTCATGTCCCAGGGATTTCGGCTCAGAGGATGGAAGCTCGAAAGACCTGAGGAGAGCATCCCATAGTCCGGGCAGGTGGTCTTTGCAAAGAGCACCGAGCCGTCCTCGCGCAGCCTTGCGGCGGCGGGGGCATCCTCGGTCGCAGGCAGCAACTCAATCGCTCTGGTCCCGAGCGGCACCGGCTGACCTTTGGTAGCAATCAGCTCCTTCAGCGTCGCCGGGATACCATCGAGCATGCCAAGCGCCGTGCCTTTCATCCATCGGTCGGTCGAAGCTTGCGCCTGCTTGCGCGCCGCCTCTGGATCATAGGCATAGAGGGCGCAAATGCTGGGCTCCCACGCTTCGATGTGTCGCTCCAGCGCCAGCCAGTACTCATGCGGGGATAGGCTGCGATCGGCGAAGCGCTGCCTCAATTCGCGGATCGTTAAATCGGTTTCGGACATGGCATTGTCATCCGGGCGTGTGGTTTCTAAGACGAACGCGGCTCGCCTCGCGCGGGTCGAGCAAGTCGCCCAGGCCGTCGCCGAGCATGTTGAAGCCGAGGACGCAGAGCGCGATGGCAAGGCCAGGAAGGATTGCCAGCCACGGCGCAAGCGCAAGGTAGGTCTGTGCGTCGGCAAGCATACGACCCCATGTCGGCGCAGGCGGCGCAATGCCGAGGCCAAGGAAGCTGAGCCCGGCCTCTGTCAACACCGCCAACCCCAGTTGGATCGTCGCCTGGACGATGATCTGGCTCATGATGTTCGGCAGCACATGACGGACTGAGATCGCAAAGCGGCTGTTCCCGATTGCGTGGGCCGCCAGCACATAGTCCCGGCTCCAGGCCTGGAGCGCTGTGGCGAGCGTGATGCGAGCAAAGACGGGGATCATGAAGGTTGCGATGGCAATGATGGCGGTGAGCCGACCCGGACCGAGAAAGGCGCCCAGCATCATTGCCGAAAGAATCGGCGGCAGCGCAAAGACGACATCGCAGGCGCGCATCAGCAGAGCTTCGTAGGTTCCCCGTACCGCAGCCGCCGAAATGCCGGCAAACGAACCGAGCATGCCGCCGATCGCAACGGCTGCGATGGCGATCGAAAGCGAGTTCCAGCAGCCGACCATCATCATAGAGAGGACATCCCGCCCAAACTGGTCCGTGCCGAGAATGCCGAAGGCAAGAGGCAGCTGCAGCTTGTGAATGATCTGCATCTTCGCGGGTGGCAGCGGCGTCCAAACCAGCGACAACAAAGCCACGGCAATGAGCAGCGCGATGATACTGCCGCCAACGATCAGATTCATTCTCCGGCTAATTTCGAATTGCCGGCGCCGAATGATCGCTTGATTGGATGCGACCGGCGCCATGTCAGACGCCCTTTCGCAGGCGCGGATCGATCGCCAGGTAGGAGAGATCGACGATGAAGTTCATGACGATGACGAGTCCGGCAAAAAACAGCACGACATCCTGCATGACGATGATGTCACGCTGCGACAGCGCCTGGTAGGCAAGACGCCCGAGGCCAGGAAGATTGAAGACGTTTTCGACCAGAACCGCTCCCGCAACCAGGAAGGTGAACTGCAGCCCCAGGATCGTCAAAACAGGAACGAGGGCATTCGGCACCGAGTGGCGCCATAAGACTCGCTGCTTCGACAGTCCCTTGGCAAGCGCCGTGCGCGTGAAATCCTCATGCATGGTCTCCAGGACGGCCGAACGCGTGACCCGTACCAAGACGGCCGCCTGTGGTAATGCAAGCGCCACTGCGGGCATGACAAGCGCTTTGAGAGCCGACCAGATGCCGGAACTCCATCCCGGGAATCCCCCGGCCGGCATCCAGCCGAGCGTCGTTGAAAACAGCATGATCAGCAGCAACGCCACCCAGAAGCCCGGGACAGCGATGCCTATCTGCGAAAACATCGAAGCGACAACGTCCGGCAGCCCGCCTCGATGAGACGCCGCAAGGACACCCAGAGGGATGGCGACGGCGACGGAGAGAGCGATCGCCAACAGCGCCAGAGGCAGCGTGACCGCCAACCGTTCAAGGATCAAGCCGGCAACCGGCACCCCATATGTATAGGATTGGCCGAGATTGCCGCGAAATACGCCGACGAGCCACTCGCCATAGCGCCAAAGGAGAGGCTGATCGACACCAAGCTCGTGACGGAGGGTTGCAAGCGTTTCCGGGGAAGCCGATGTGCCGAGCATGATGGAGGCCGGATCGCCCGGCAGAAGATCCATCACTGCAAAGATCAGCAGTGAAACGACGGCGAGCGTGACGATGAGACCGGCGAGGCGACGGAACAGAAGCGCTATCATTTCACGTCCGGTATTGTTCGCCGCCCCGCCATGTCATCCATCCGCAATCAGTCTTCCCAGGAGACGTTCGTGAGGACGTTCGAGGGAATCGGCTCGTTATCCCAGAGACCCTTCAGCTTCTTGTCCCAGACGCCGAGCTTGGGCATGACGAAGAGATAGAGCGCCGGCACATCCTCGGCCAGAACCTTCTGGGCCTCCCCGTAGATCTGGGCTTGCGTCGCGGGATCCGAGGTCTCCTGCACCCTCTTCATCAGGTCGTCGAACGCCGGATTCTTGTAATTGAAGTAGTACGGATCGCGCGCGTAGATGTCGATGTCGAGCGGCTCGGCATGTGCGACGATCGTCATATCGTAGGCGCGGTCCTTCATGACGTCCTGCACCCATTTGGCCGGAAACTCGGTCGGCTCGATGTTCATCGTCACCCCGATTTCGGCCAGCATCGCCTGCATGACCTGGGCGCTGCGCGGCGCATAGGCCATTTGCGGCGACTTGATCGTGAAGGTGAAACCACTGGGATAGCCGGCTTCGGCAAGCAGCGCCTTGGCCTTTTCAGGATCGTAGGGCAGAACGCCGGTGAGATCGACGTAGCCGGGGTCGTTCGGCGTGTAGTGGCTGCCGATCGGCGTGCCGAGGCCTGACCAGGCACCGTCGATGACCGTCTTCCGATCAATCGCCATCATCAGGGCCTGTCGCACGCGCTTGTCGTCGAACGGCTTCCTGTCGTTGTTCATCCCGGCCACGACCTTGAGCTCGGTATTGCCGATCCTGGTCGCAAGCTTCGCATCACCGTCAAACGAACTCATCAGCTCGGGCGCCGCGAACTCGGGAATGGCGTCGACATCGCCAGACTTCAGCGCCGCGGCCTGGGCCTGCGGATCGGCAATAAAGCGGAAGGTCACCTTCTCGAGCTTTACCGAAACGTCCTTGTTCCAATAGTCGACGTTCTTTTCGAGTTCGACCTTGTCGCCCTTGGCCCAGTTCACAAACTTGAACGGTCCTGTGCCGATGGGATTCGTCTTGTCATCGGCGGCGGAATTCGGCGCCACCATGACCGAGGCGGGCCAGCCAAGCCAATAGAGGAGACTGCCTGTCGGTGCGGAGAGGCGCAGCACGAGCGTTTCCGGGTCGGGGGTCTCGATGGAAGCGATCGAGGTGAAGAAACGCTTCTGCGGGTTTACCGAGTCGGCACCGCGGGCACGATCAAGCGCGAACTTCGCCGCAGCCGAATCGAAAGCCTCGCCATCGTGAAATTTGACGCCGGATTGTAGCTTGAAGGTATAGACGAGACCATCAGGGGAGACTTCCCAGCTCTTGGCGAGTTGCGGCTGGACCTTGCCGGCCTCATCAATCGCGACAAGGCCTTCGAAGATATTCTGCCAGGTCACCTGCCCGATCGCGACAGGGGCTGCGATCGTCGGATCCAAACCGGTCGGTTCCACGGTCATGCCGAGGGTCAGTGTGGTTTTGGCCGCTTCCGCCGGGGTGAGCCCAAAGAAAACGAAACCGACAGAAACGGCCGCCCCGAGCGAAAGTCGCCGAACCAGCCGTGCCGACGGCGCCAGCCAAACCTTCATCATTGTGTTCCCCTGTCTGGCCGCTGCCGTAGCCTCGACCTTTGCGAGCTAAAGTGTCATTCCCGGAGTGCACACACAATGACGATTATGTGTTCTCGGCGTAGCCGAAAGTGCTACACTCGAAGATGCGGTCCGAGCAAGCCCAGGGACTAATCTTTTGCTCGCGGTCTTGCGTCTGCGCGCTCGCGCATAAACCGTTCAATGAAATCGACCAGCTTTGTGGCCGCAAAGGAAAGCTGGCGATCAGGAGCGACGCAGAGATCGACATAGGTGCGTATCGCGTTTTTTCCAGCCAGCGGAATGGCGCGGAGGTGGCCCGCCTCGACTTCGCGGCGCACGGTCAGTGCCGGCAGCAAGGTAACTGCGGCGTCGCTCAAAACCAGTTCCTTGAGCATTTCGAGCGAGCTCGTGACGAACACAGGTTCGACATTCAAGCCCTCCTTCTCAATGCGTGCATCGAAGGCCTGCCGGAAGCTGAAGGACTGATCGGGAAGCGCCAGCGAATACTCGGCGATATCCTTCAGCTGGATTTCGGCCCGATCCGCAGCAGGATGCGTTGGCGCGACGATCAGGTCATAGGCGATTTCCGAGCGCAACCGTACCTTCGTGCCGGAGAGCGGCGGCGCAAACAGCGTGACCGCGATATCGGCTTCAGCGCCGTTCACCGCTTCAATCGCATGGCGCGCGCTTGTGATCGCGACTTCGAAGCGCAGTTTTGGATACTTCAAGCTGAACTCCGCCAGCGCCGGAGCGAGCAGATTGGCGACCGTGGCGCCGTTGGCATAGATGCTGACCCGGCCGCGTTGCAGCCCCTTCAGATCCTCGATCAGCTGGCCGACGTGATCGAGTTCGCGCAGCGTCCGACCCGCACGGGCAGCAAGCAACTCACCGCCGCCGTCAGTTTGACGCCGCGGGCGCTGCGCTCCACAAGCGGCGCACCGAAGTGATATTCCAGGTTCTCGATCTGCCGGCTGATCGCCGTCGGCGCAACGTTCAGATTCTCCGCAGCCTGGCGCATGGAGTTGGTGCGCACCAGCTCGTCGAAATACATCAGGGCCCGGATCTGCATTTCGTGGTCTCCGCCGCTTCAGGCAATATCGCCCTGTTTAAGCGATCTTACGCGATCCGGGTAGCGATCTCGCCAGGCCTGCTGCGCGCCGACGACCGGAAGTGCAGTGGCCTCGTAGACACCGCGCGCGATGGCGCGTGCCATCACCATTGTGGCGAGATGGCAGAGTTCCAGAAATGCAGGCAGATCCGGCCGCTGCTTCCTGCCCGTCGAGGCGGCAAAAACAGTGTCGCCATCAAGGGGCAGATGCGCCGGCAGCAGACCGCGGGCGAAGCCGTCATGTGCCATGATCGCAAGGCGGTGCGCCTCCTGCTTGGTCAAGTCGGCATCGGTGACGATGGCGCCGATCGTCGTCGCCGTGGTGCTCATGCCTTTCAGCCGCATGTGCGTGTCGACCTGCGAGATTGGCGAGGGCAAGCCGAGGCCGCCGAACTCTCCGTTCTGCTCGAAAGGCGCGGACCAGAAATGCGGCCCCTCGCCCACCGTCGCCGAGCCAAGCGCATTGACGGCGACGATCGCCGCGATCTTCAGGCCGGTGCTGGTTTCGGCGCTTGCCGAACCGAGCCCCCCTTTGAAGGTCGCGGTGGTTGCGCCCGCGCCCGCACCGACGGTGCCGAGCGCGAATTGCTCTTTGTCCGCCGCCTTGAAAGCTTGATAGCCCATTTCGCGATAGGGCGACTGCAGACCCCAGTCTTTGTCGCCGCCGTTCAGCAGGTCCATCAGGATTGCCTGGGGAACGATCGGCACCTTCACATCGCCGACAGGAAAGCCTCGGCCGACTTCCCGTAGACCTGCCTGGACGCCGCCCGCGGCGTCCAGGCCGAAGGCCGACCCACCGGAGAGCACAAACGCGTCAACCGCGCCGACCGTCATCGACGGATCGAGAAGCGCTGTGTCGCGGCCACCGGGCGCACCGCCCAGCACGACCCCGGAGGCCGTGACCGGTTCGTCGAAGACGATGACGGTTATACCTGAGCCGAGCTTCAGATCCGTCGCGTTTCCGACCGAGACGCCTTCAATGTCGGTGATCAGATTCAGCAACCGCACCATCCTGGTTTGAGCAAGAGCGCGCGATAGGACCGCAATGGCGATCAAAAGACAAGACCGGCCTCACCTTTGGCAAGACCGGTCTGAAATCTGTCAAGGCTGGTTAGGCCATGCTTCATGCCCTCAGGCATGAATGGGCTTCGGGTGACGACGCGTCATCAGATCATGGATCGCGAGCTTTACTTCTGCCGGCGAGCTGAAATGCTGCTCGTCCAGATCGTGGACGTGAAATTTCACTGCGATGAACTTCAACCGGTTCTCATCCGGGATGACGATCCCGACGGGAACGCCTGCATACTCGATTACTTCTTTTTTCATGCGTAGAACTCCTGCCGCGCGGTATGCGCTGGCGATGGCGAATTGACTTGTCTGATTCCGTTAAAGGTGGACGAAGGTCACATTCGACAGTTCGGGCGGGAGAGGGCGCCCGGACGGTCATTGCCAAGCACGGATCGCCCAAGGAAATCGGCGAGAGTATCGATTTTCGTCATGTCTCGTTCCTTTCTCTGGCGTTGCGCTTGCTTGAGGCCCCGGCTTTCCAGGGTCGGCGATGACTGCGCTATTAATCTACTTCATTGGTAGACTATACGTCGCAGTCGATCAGAAACATATTCCGAAACATGTCAAAAAATCGACCATTCGGAAAATTTCATTCCATCATATTCGAATTGACTGCAAGAACCCTATCAAGTCTTTGTGCAATTCGCGTGACGGTCCGAAGCTCTCTTTCGATCACGGAGCAGACATAGGAAGTGCCGCTGATTCCGGCAATGGGGCATTTGATTAAAAAATGCAAAGCCGCGAAATGACCGAAATGGTTAACGTTGCCACAAACGGCCTACCATCCCTCCGAGAGCACCTTTTCCAGCATGTCGACGAAGAAATCGGCACTGTCGACTGTCAGACAGAGCGGCGGCTTGATCTTCAACACATTGAGGTGATCGCCGGTCGGCTGCACTAGGACGCCGAGATCGAGGAGGCGGCCGCAGATTGCCGCCGTCTCCTGTGTCGCCGGCTCCAGCGTCGTTCTGTCGCGGACCAGTTCGAGGCCGAGATAAAGCCCCATGCCATGCACGGCGCCGACGATCGGATGACGCTCGATCAGCGCCACCAGACGACCCTTGAGGTGATCGCCGACATCGCGCGCGTTCTCCTGCAGCCTTTCATCGGCCATGATATCGAGCACCGTCATACCGGCCACACAGCTGACCGGACTGCCCCCGGTGGACGAAAAGAAATGGCCTTCCTTCTCCAGCGAACCGGCGATGGCCCTGGTCGTGATCACAGCGCCGAGCGGATGCCCGTCTCCCATACCCTTCGCGATGGTAATGATGTCGGGGACGGCACCACCCTGCTGCTCGAAGCCCCAGAAATGGTGCCCAAGCCGTCCGTAGCCCACCTGCACTTCGTCGGCGATGCAGACGCCGCCACGGGCCCGGATCTGTCCGTAAACCGCCGCAAGGTAACCGTCCGGAAGCGAAATGCCGCCGGCATTTCCATAGACTGGTTCGGCAATGAAGCCCGCCAGCCCCTCGCCTTTTGCGTCGATGGCTTCAAGGACCTCAACCACCGCTTCCAGGTAGCCGGTCGTTGATTCCGAACCACGGAAGGCACCCCGATATGTATTCGGCGAGAGAACGGCATGCACCCAGTCGGGCCGCGTCGTCAAAGCCTGCGGATTGTCGGCGATCGACGTGGAGACTGCATCACTGGCAACCGACCAACCGTGATAGGCCTCAAGAAGGCTGAGCATAGGCTTGGCGCCCGTGTGGGCCCAGGCAAGCCGAAGGGCGAGGTCGTTGGCCTCCGATCCGCTGTTGACGAGAAAGACTGCGTCCAGTCCCTCCGGGGCAAGGGAGGCCAGACGCTCTGAAAATTCGGCAATCGCGGCATAATGAAAGCGCGAATTGGTATTCAGCCGCAGCCACTGCTCGCTGATCGCCTCGGCCAGGCGCGGATGACCGTGACCAAGAATGGTGACGTTGTTGAGCATGTCGAGATAGGAGCGCCCCTCGACATCGAACATATGCTCTTTCCAACCGCGTTCCATCTGCGGCGGCGTCTCGTAATAGTTCTTCTGCGGCCCTGCGAGATGAGCCTCTCTGAGTGCGAACAACTCCGCCGACGCCGGCTTCGGCGCATCGACGCCAGCGCCGAGAAGGGCCGCCGGCGACGGGCACAGTTCCGACCAGGCCACGGCCTCCTGCGGACCGCAAAACAGCGGCGGCTCCGCGCCCTGCAAGGTGGAGAGCTGCACGCGAAGCCCGCCGAGAGATCCGCTTTCACCGGAGATCGTCCCGAGCGCCTGCCCTGGCTCGACCTCCGCCTCATCCCCAAGCGAGGGCTCAATTCCGTCCAGATGAAGGTTGACGCCCTCGCCTGCCAGAATGAAATGGTGGTTCCTCCAACTGACCCTTCCCGCAAACGGGGCGGCAACCGTGCTGCCACCGGCGAGGCAAATGTCGGAATGCAGTGCAAAGGTCGCGGACGGCGTGGCACTGTGAAGCTTGGAGCGCGACAATCTGTATTCGCCGTAGCGTGTCGCCGCAGTGCCGGTCTCGGCCGCCGCGCGGGCAAGTAACCGCCAATCCATGTCGGCCTGCGACCAGTTACCGGCGGCGAAATGCGGGCTCTGGACACCGAGATCGACAAAGGAAATCGTCGCCGGGTCGATGTCGGGAAACAGCGGACGCCAGTCCTTCGTCGGCAGCGTGGCCGTTTCCATGCCCACCGCCTTCAGGACAGCGATCTCCATGAGTTCGAACGGAACAGAGACCGCCGTGTCGAATATCAGGCGCTCGAGCTCGAGATTGCCGCGGACATAGTCGTTCTCGGGGTCGATCGAAATCTGCTGCTCGCTGCTGGCGACAAGGATGACGGCGCGCGCAACCACCAGGGGCCAGAGAGCGCGCAGCTCTTCTTCGGTGAGCGGATAGACTTCGTGATAGGCCTTCACCGCCGGAAGAATGTAGAGCGGGTCGCCATCCGCCTGATGCAGCAGCGAGGCGCAGGTGACCGCGAGATCCCCGATCAGCCAGCCGCGGATGATATCGCCGAAATCGATGACGCCGTCGGGAACCAGACGGCCGCGGCTGTCGCGATGACTGACGACGTTGTCACCCGTCACGTCATGATGCACGGCCTGCAAGCGCAAAGACGGCGCCAAAGGCTGGATTCGCCGCACCGCGGCCACCATCGTCTTGGCGATGCGATCGCGTGCGGCGCTGTCGGTGATCGCCGACAGCAGCTGAACGGCGACCGGGCCTGCGCGGCGCAGGTCCCATTGCAGGCTGCGATCGAGGCCAGGATGCGTGAAATCGGCCAGCGACTGCGCCAGGCGGGCGCACAGACCCCCAAGCGCGGAAACCGATTCCTTCGGCAAGTGCTTGCGATGCGTCAGCCCCTCGCCTTCGAGATACTCCAGCAGCCGAACCTGAAAGGTCTGGTCGCGCACGCTCACGGCCACGATGTCCTGCCCGTCCGTCGATGGGATGACCCGTGGAACGCGCGGCGCATTCTCTTTCGTGCAGATGTGGTGGATCGCTGCGTTCTGTGCCTCGAGTTCCAGCGTCTCATAGGTCACGTGGCATATCTTGAGCACATAGCGCTGTTCGCCGGTATCCAGGCGATAGTTGCGATCCTGCTGGCTGCCGAGCTCGGCGATCGTTCCCGACAAGCCATATCGCGACTGAAGAATGTCGCCAGCTTCCGCGGCGGTCACGTCCGGGCGTGGCAACGTCGCGCGATAGGCAAGCGTCTCGTCAGTCATGGCATCCCCCGCGGCATGATTCGATTCTGCAGACTAAGCAGATAATCGAATCCTTGCCACCGGCAAGCGAGGAGATCGCAGTCGCTCGACGGCAAAGCCGCCGCGGCTGTCAGCCCATGCGCTCGGACGCATAGCTGCCCGGGCTTGCGGGGAATACGATCGTGCGGTTGCCGTTCAGGAAAACGCGGCGATGGATATGGGCATGGATGGCACGCGCCAGCACCTGGCTTTCGACGTCGCGGCCGATAGAGACATAGTCGTCGGCGCTCTGAGCGTGGGTGATGCGGGCAGTATCCTGCTCGATGATCGGACCTTCATCAAGATCCGCCGTCACATAATGGGCCGTGGCGCCAATGAGTTTCACGCCGCGCTCATAGGCCTGCTTGTAAGGGTTGGCACCCTTGAAGCTCGGCAGGAAGGAGTGATGGATGTTGATGATCTTGCCCGACATTTTGCGGCACATGGCGTCGGAAAGAACCTGCATGTAGCGGGCGAGCACAATCAACTCGGTGCCGGTCTGATCCACGAGATCGAGGAGCTGCGCCTCGGCCTGCGGCTTGTTTTCCTTCGTCACCTTGATGTGGTGGAACGGGATATCATGATTTACGACGACCTTCTGATAGTCGAAGTGATTGGACACCACGCCGACGATATCGATCGACAGCGCACCGATCTTCCAGCGGTAGAGCAGGTCATTCAAACAGTGGCCGAAGCGGGACACCATCAGAAGCACCTTCATGCGGCTGGCGCCATCATGGATTTCAGCATCCATCTCGAATTTCTCGGCGACCGGCTTGAAGCCTTCTTTCAGCGCCCCAAGGCCCACACCTTCTTCGGAAATGAAGCTGACACGGGTGAAGAACCTGCCGGTATCGAGGTCGTCGAACTGCGACGAATCGACGATGTTGCAGCCCTGATCCGCCAGATAGTTCGCGATCGCTGCCACGATCCCCCGCGTCGACTTGCACGTCACCGTCAATACATAGCTCGTCATGTGTCCGTCCTTCTTGCGGCGCCTGCTGGCCGGCCTGCTTAGATCATAGCGAAAGTCACGGATAGACCACCGTGCCTTCATTCGTGCAACTATCGGCAGGAGAAACCGTCAGAAGCTTGCACGCTCTCGCGTCTCCCCGTTGCGACCAACTTACGGCAGAGCGCGCAAAACTCCGTTCCGCTTGCGTCGTCAAGACGCGTATCCCCGCCGTACAACACACGGCAGGGAAATTGCCGCGTCGAAGTCACGCTTTCGAGATGATGGCCGACAGAGCGATCCGATTGCTTGATGTGGATCGCCGCCGCGCCTACATCCGTGGGAGAAGATGAAGTCCAGAAATCCGGCAAGGCGACGAGATGCGGTTCGCACAAGTGTTGTTGATAGCCACGGCAGCCGGCGCAAGCCTAGCGCCCGGAGCAAGCTACGCCACGGACTGGCGGCGTGCTGGCGAAACCCAGGCCCACTCGGCATATCCCTACGCAAACCTGCCGGGGGTCAAGGCGCAGCCGGATCCAAAGGACGAGGAACAATATAATTGCCGGACGGAGACGCGGCCACTTCGCCGCGGATACGACAAGATCTTCCGTACTGGCGGGCTGCCGACCCTTGTCTACGTCTGCGATCGTGACGGCGTGGAGAGCACCGGCACGCAGGTGCCGCTACGCGGACACTATCAGCCGGTCCGCTGATTGGGCTCCTCGGCCAAAATGGCGCGCAATCAGGTGGTCGATATCCACCCCCAGGCCCGGCGATGATCACGCCGGCAGGATCGCGGCGGCGACCGGCCCATCGCCTTGGGGCGACAGGCCGCTTTTCGTGGTTCGCGATCGCGGCCGTTACTACAATCGGCAGCCTGATCGGGCATCATTACCTGCCCCGGTAACGTATTTCGGGGAAGAAATAGGAAGCCGTTGGTATCGGCTTTCATTTTGCATTTATTAGGGAATGGTGCCAGAAGAGGCAGTAAATTCAAGAGATAAGTTTTTGATATTCAATCAAAAGATCTGCATACATTGCCGCAAGTACCAACAATAGTACCAACACTAATTTGCGCTCGTCGGTGGGCGGCGACTTGGGACCGTACAGCTCGGCGACGTCAAGCGTGTAACAATTCGTGATCGCAGCCTAATTGGTGCGCGAAATCAATCGGCTGGACCACTTTGTATGTCGGTTGTATTACACTAACTCTTTGAAATATCAAGCTATTTTGCCTCCTGGCGCTTTTGGCGAGCGGCAAGATCGGTTATCTTTGCACTTATAGCGGGCCATATGGGTCCGTAGGAAACCAGGAGCAAAAGATGACTGCCACTGACCGTTTTATTCGCCTCGCCGACGTCCAGGATATGATCGGCCTGAAGGACAGCCGCATCTATCAGATGATCAAGGCCGGCGAGTTCCCGAAGCCGATCAAGCTCGGCGCCTCTTCGCGCTGGTCTCTGCGCGCCGTCGAGGCGTGGATGAGCGAACGCGCCAATGCGGCGGCCTGACATGACCAGGCCGCTTAAAAAGGAACTGCCCAAGGGCTCGCGCATAGGAGATTACGTTCGTCGGTTGATTGCCGAAGCCCGCGACGCAATGCCATTTTGGCAGTGGGACAATAAAGACGTTCGGGCCCTTGGCGTTTGGGCGGAATTGAGGGGAGAGCGCCGCATCTGGGTGCTTCCGAGAGAGCTTGTTCGGGACGAACTAGTGTTGCCAGCCATTGCCAGCATCGAAGGACGGCAAGCCGCCGACGCGATGAAGCGTCAGGTCCCGAATGTACTTGACCATTACGTTGACCTGATTTGCGAAGACGCGAAGCGACAAGCGTCGGCGCGGGAGCGGTTGGCGCCGACGACCGACATATCGTGGGCCGTGGTAATGGTGGTGCTTGCAGCGCTGTACGACCGCTATGACGGCACCATCACAGCCAACGCGAACTATGAGCGCGCGGCGCGACGGCTCGGCGTAAACCGTGCAGCGGTTCGCCGTACAGACCAGGATTTTAGACGGCGGGCCGGCATGCTTCCGGAGCTTGACCGTGCGGCACTCTTTGCCGCGGTACGGGTCGCCATAGAGAGACTGGCAGAATACGACCGACAGATAGGCAAGCGCGCGGCGTAGCCGGCCTGTTCGTCTCCGCGTGTGCTGATTTCGCTGTAGTCGAACACGGCCCTGCGCGAGCATCGGTTCTAAAACCTCCAAAGGAGCCGCGATGACCGCAAATGCTTATTCTGGCGCCGACGCCAATTTCCTTACTCTTGCTGAAGCCGCGAAGATCGCAGGGCGTTCCTATTCATGGGCGCGTGACTGCGCTGTCGATGGCCGGCTCGACGCACGCCGCTTTTCTTCCGGTGGCAAGATCCACGTAACCGTGGCCAGCCTTACCAACGTCATCGAAGATGAACGCCAACGCCAAGCCCTGCAGTCACCGAGACGGCCGCGCTTCAAACAGCGAAATCATCTCCGGCTCGCCGTCGACAACACTTGAAAAACGATAGACCGGCCGAGCGGGATAGGCTCGACCGGTCCGAAAGGTAGTCCAGTAATGCTTGAAGACTATAGCAATTCCGGTGCATCGAGGCAATCGGACGGTAGTTTCGCCGCGCAGTATGCGGCCCGCCAGGGTGCTCCTTTGCCGCCGCCGAAGATGAGCGCCGCGCCGAAGTCGGACACGACGGAATTAACAGCCGACGTTGGTCAAATGCGTTTCGTGCACGCAACCGACAACAACAGAGGCTGGGATGCGTATTTGGCCAGCAAGCGCAAGGCCGCTGCGGTTGGGACCTTGAGCGCTCCTGCATCGCCCATGCCCGCGCCGGCCGCTGCCAAGCCCGCCGCCGCGACTGCAAGCCCGGAAGCATTGGGCACCAGGACCGCGATAGCCTTCCTGAAGAAATTCGATCCTGACGGCTGGCATAACTTGACCGCCATTCACCCGACAAGGACGTACACCGGCAAGGATGGCAAACCCCATGCGGAGGTGCGTGGCAAGACCTTTGCTCCGGGCCAATGGGAAGAGATGGAAGATTGGATCAACGCGCGCCAGGGCGAATGGAACCTCTATTTCAGTGTCAATGAGCCGAGGCCCCGCGCGCCGGACAAGAAATTGCGCGAGGAGGATATCGGAGCCATTCGCGCTCTATGCTGCGACGTCGATCCTGAGGACGGGGCCGACATACTTGATAGTGAAAGAGTGCGTCTCCGGCGACAGGTAGACAACCTTGCGGCCGGGCCCGTCCCGCCAACATTCGCGATCGACAGCGGAAGCGGTGTGCAGTCGTTTTGGCAAATGCGTGAAAAGCTGGACCCAGCGGTGTGGGTGCAGCAAGCCAAGGACATCGGACGAGGCATCGCCCATGCGCTGGACGGCGACCCGGTGCAGGACATCTGCCGCGTTATGCGGTTGCCGGGCACTACGAACATCCCGAACGCTATCAAGCTGTCCAAGGGCCGCGTTGCGAGAAAGTCTGAACTCCTTTTCACGAACCCGTCGCGCTACTCGCTGGCGGACGTCGATAGCCAATACCCTGCCTATGCCGCCGCGGCGAAGGAAGACAAAAGCGGTGCCATTGCGGAGGCCGAACGCGATCTCGATCAAAGCCTGCTACACGCCGGTCGCTACGAGGATCTGCCGGCCGATCTTCAGGACAGGTTCAACGATGCCCGCGGGCACTTCAAGAAGTTGGCCAAGTTGTGGGACAGCGGCGAGCACAATGGCAACGACGATAGTTATTCGGGCGGCCGCTTTGCTCTTGCTGGCTGGCTTCGCTGGTTGACAGAAAAGGGCAGTGTCGAATTCGACGTCAACGACTACGCTCAACTACTTTGGGTATGGGACCATGCAGTTGGTCCGCACGACGATCGCGAGGCAAAACTATCCGAGCGCGAAATCGCTCGAGCATGGGGGAACGCGAAACCCAAGGAGCATTTCTCGCCGATAGAAGATGATGAAGCCGAGATAGCTGCGCAGGATAAGCAACTCCCGCTCGACGCGCACGCTGACGGCACGCCAAACGCAGACAAGGCCAAGGCGACGACTGGACGGAAAAGGTTCGAGTTCATGTCGCTAGACGACATAGAGCGGGCGTTCTTGGTCGAACCGAAAGAGCCGCTGATCGATGGATTGCTAGATCAAGGCACGCTCTCCGTCGTCTATGGCGCGTCGAATGTCGGGAAGACGTTCATTTGCCTGGATATGGCATGGGCCATCGCCCAAGGGCGGCAATGGGCAGGTCAGGCGACTAGAAAGACGGGCGTCCTCTACATCGCGGCAGAAGGCGGCACCGGCGTGCTCGGCCGCGTCCTGGCGCTCAACCAGATCCATGGCCGCCCCGGCGCCAAGGACTTCGTGCTTCTGCGGTCGAAACTCAATTTTTACAAATCAGACGCTGACGCGAAAGAACTGCTGACGGAAGCGCGAGCCTATGGCCTAGAAAATATCGGCCTGATCGTTGTGGACACTCTCGCTCGCAGCATGGACGGCGGCGACGAGAGCGCCACCAAAGACATGAGCGTTGTCGTCGGGCATCTGGACAATCTCAGGAAGGCGACCGGCGCCCATGTCATGCTCGTTCACCACAGCGGCAAGGACGAGACGAAGGGCGCTCGAGGAAGCTCGGCATTGCGCGCGGCGACCGATACGGAAATTGAATTGCGGAAGACCGACGAGGAAAGCGCAACCGGCGGCACCATCACCACGACAAAGCAGCGCGATATGGACGGCAGTTTTTCACGCGCCTTCACGCTCGAAACCGTCAAGCTTGGCGGCGGTGATCACAGAGAGGCTTCCTCCTGCGTTGCCAGGGTATCGGCAGAGAAAGCACAGCGCGGGTCCGCACCGACTGAACCGCAACGCGAAGTCATGGCCGCGATGGCCGACATGGGCGACCCCGGCGAAGCCTTCAGCGTTCAGGATATCCGCCAGGCTCTCGGCCCAAGCGTATCGGACAACACCGTACTTCAGCGATTGAAGCGGATGAAGACAGCGGGATTTGTCCGAAAGGACGCCCAAGGACGTTGGTCACTTAGGACAGATTGTCCGGACAAGAAGCCCGAGAACTGGTTCGAAAGCCACGAAGCAGAGCCGGAAAACAGCGCGACCACTGGCGATAAGCCAGAGGCGCCCGGTTCAGGTTAATTAGGCATCGTGGGTCGCACGTGGTCGCATTCGCAAATCCAAGGAAAGACGCGTATGTTCAATGCTTTATGCCAAAAGTGGTCGCAGTGGTCGCGGACTGGTCGCAGTGGTCCCGACTGCAACGGGTTTTGGTGGTCGCCGTGGTCGCCGCCTTATAAGGCGACCACGCGACCAACCCGCGGCTCGGCCAGTGAAAGACAGCCTGATTTTTCCAATGGCTTGGGCTTGGGCATTGGCATCGCGCGAATACCTCAAACGCCTTGTAGGCGGATCGGCGGTTAGGATATGGCGACGGTCCAACAACGCCACCAGGCGCGCGGCGCGATCCTGCACTGGCACCGGAGCCTCCGTTCTTCACGCCCCAAGTGCGGGGCCAAACGAAAGCATGACGGGCAGCCGTGTCAGCAACTCGCCATGAGCAACGGTCGGTGCGCATATCATGGCGGTCGAACTCCCAAGGGTGACGAGTGGCATAAGCCGAGATGGCCGAACGGCGACGCGTCCAACGCTGAAAAGCGGCTGCAACGCAAACTGCGCGATTTGGAACGGGCAAAACGGAAGCGCGACGCTCGCCTTGCCAGAATGACGCCCGAAGAGCGCGATCGAAGCGCGGCCAAGAGCCGAGCCGCCAGGCCGCGCCCGGCCAAGGAGCGCGCGGCCGATCGCGCAGCCAGAAAAGAGGCCGCGAAGACGCGCGCCCTACTTGCCGAAGAGCGACCGCGAGATCCTGCACTCGTTGAAATCGACCGCCAGATTGCAGAACTGGAGCGACGCGCGGCGTCCCTCCTTTTCGATATATTTGATTGAGGTAACGCCATGACAGACAAACGGAACGTCGCGGACATTCAACGCGACTTACTGACCAGAATTCACACTGAAGGCGTCCAAGCGGCGTATGAGGCAAGCCTAGCGGTCGCCCGCGATCCTAAAGCCCCCGCTCCGGCTCGAGCGACGGCATCGGCCACATTGTTCCGCGTCGCAGGTTATTTCGACCGCCAGGAACGCGACCAAGCAAAAGAACCTCACGAGATGACTGCCAGCGAGTTGCACGACGAGATCGCTCGCTTGGCGCGCCGGTCACAAGACAAAGGCGCCGATGAAGATGTTTTTGGCTAAGCGCGCCGAAGGGGCACCACGTTGCCGCCGTATAGGTCGACGCCATACGAGGGACGAGCCGGGGCGGTGCTCTGATATGGGTTGAGCTCGTTGCGAAGAGCGTCCGCGCTCTCGCTTATCTGATCAAGCAGCCCAAAAATTCGGGTGCTCGTTTCGGTGGGCAAATTACAGGCCCGGATTTGGTCAGTAAGAAGTTTCGTCACACGGGTGATGTAATGCGCGCGCTGATCGGCGGGTAGAACCATGTCGTCGGTCTCATGTGTCGGTCGGAGTTATTGTTGGATCTGCGAAAGATACTCTCGACCGCGCGGGGTCGCTAGGGCTTTCGTCTCCCTCTGCGAAGCAACACTTGTTCCAACGCCCATTTCCGCGCATCCGTTTCAGTCAGCCGCGGACGTGGCTTAGCGGCTTCGGCTTTTGCGGCGATCCGTGCTTTCTCGGCTTCGATGTAGCTCGCCAAATCCGCCTCGTCGATCAAGACGGGGCGCCCCGGCAAATAAGCGAGCTTCCCCGCCAGGCGCAGACGCTTAATTTTCTCCCGGCTGCAGCGAAGAATGGCGGCGACTTCCGGCTCGGTCAAAAACCGTTGTTGTGTCACGCTGCTCTCTCGCTTTCCTTGAGCCGCTTGGACAGTCGGAGCAGCGTGGACCGCGAGCAGCCTGTCGCCTTTACGATGTCATTCCAGCTCGCTTTGGCCTTCAACATTCGGGTGATGGCAGCGTTTCGGTCAGCGTCTTCCGGGCGGCCCTTGTAGCGCCCTGTAGCCTTCGCCTTTTCGATCCCCTGCGCCTGCCGGCGTCGTCTGTCTTCGTAGTCCTTCCTCGCGATCGCCGCGAGCATGTCGAGCATCATGGAGTTGATCGCGCGGAACATGCGGCCGGTGAACGGGTCGTCGCTATTCGTCAGCATTGCGTGCGAGGTGGGCAGATCCAGTGCAACGATGCGCACCTGGCGGCCATCGATCTCGCGTTTAAGCGCCTCCCAATCAGCCTCATTAAGTCGGCTTAGGCGGTCCACTTGCTCTATCAGCAGCGTGTCATTGGGGCTGCAGTCGCTGAGCAATCGGAAGAGTTCCGGCCGCTTCAGAGAGGCACCGCTTTCATTCTCGACGTAGTACGCGGCGATCGGAAAACCTTTCTCTTTGGCGAAGTCCTCGAGTTGAGCCTTTGCGCGCAGAGCATCCTGTTCCTTTGTACTCGCGCGGAGGTACGCCCGTATAAACATGTCCATTCCCCTCGTAGTTCGATTTGGATGGTTCGTTTGCATCCGGTTCGTTTTGGGTGGTTTCAGTGATGATTTCGGCGGCGGTTCTATGGGGTAACAAGGGGTTTCCTTGAGGTAGACCCAAAAGAACTAGCCAGCCCTCAAGGCCAGCTTGCATCTCTCGCGGACGTCGAAGTGTTCGGTGTAAAGCGCCAGTACCTCGAGTTCGTCGCACCAGTCCGCAAGTTCGTCCGCGTCGCATTGCGCTTTTGCGAGCTCCATTGCCGCCAAGGCGCGCTTCAGCAATGCAAGTTCCCTTTCGTGCGGCGTTCTGGACGCGCTCTTGCGTGAGCGGTATTCGGCGAGATCGATAACGTTGTTCATAGCAGCCCTCTGTGAAGCGGTGAGTGCTGCTAGATTCTTTTACGTGGTTCGTTAAGTCAAGCATTATCTTCACACGTGGTTCGAATATATTTAATAACATGCCTAACTCGCAAGAAACGCGTCGGTCAATGTTGCGTATTGTCTGCCAATGTTGGCCAACAAAGCGGACACAACCAACAAACATACTTTCAACTTTCTCCAGTTTCGCCGACAGCGCGTCTGGACATACTCCAAAACCGGGGGTCGCCCCCTGGCATAGTCCAAATTTATTCCTAAAAAGCAGCAACCGCCGCCGACACAAAATTGCGCCACGCTGGAACTTTTGACCGCACTATCTGGGAGATTTGTTCGACTTTGCGTGCGTCGTTTCTGTTTGAGACGAACAAACCGGACGACCATTATTCAGTGCATGACGATCTGGACGCACCACAGCGAAGATTACGACGGCTTGCCGCCCGACAACATCGTGATAGGCGCTGGCGAGACGGAGCTCGATTACTCCGTCAACATGCTGCAAACCTATCTCGGCCACGTTGCTCGGGGCGATGACGTCGCGTGGAACGCGTCCCACGCCGCGCTCTTTCTCCAGACCGGAATATCCCGTCGCGCGCCGCGTATCACAGAAGGCCAGCGCGACCGGCTGCTTGAAGCTCTGATCCTTGCGCGCCCGGCAATCCTCGCCCTTTTCCCGAGCCCAGGCGAACGGGAGTTGGCGTCACGGGGCGTCGATGCAATGGCCGGCCTGATCTTTTACTGGAATGAAGACGACGCGCAGCGCAGCGCTCGGCACAAGCATGTCTATCTCGACATGCGGGCATATGCGCGCCGCCTGCGAAACGCCTGTCACAACCACTGCCTGCTTAACGAGATCCGCGAACGCGCCGTTGAACGCCGGAGCGAACTTGTCGCGGACATGCTCCGGAAGGCAGCGGCATGACGATGGACGCGCCAACTACCGCCCGCCGCCTCGTCGAAACGGCAATCGCGCATTTTCGCTCCGCTCTGACGGCAGAGAACGCAGTCGTTCCGGCAATTCGCGCGCTCGACGATCTGGTGACGGCGGCGGTCGCTTGGCCCGATCTCGGCGACCACGAACCCGGATTGGCGGCCAGGGTAAGCGAGCTCGCGTTCGCGATAGCGCCGCGCGTCGCTGAAGGCGTTGCCGGCGCGATTGCCGCAGATCGCGTCTATTTTGGCCTGGCCGCCGGGGCTGCATTGCTGACAGCCAAACCGGACAACCTGCACGCCGATCGAATTCTGCACGCCGGGCTTATAGCCGCTGAACTTAGGGCTGCCGTCTGCCGCTCTGAACTCAAACGTCGGAATGATCCCCTCGGGCGTGCTGTCACCGCGCAGCGCGCATGGGAAGCGCCGGCAGACCACAACGTTTCACTCCAGTAAGGCGCCCCCGATGTCATCCATTGTCGCCAATCGCTACTACAACAATCCGGAAATCGGCCAGGCATTCAGTTCGCTGGCGACCCTTTTCGCTCCGCCTAGCGGCAGCGACCTTGCGGGATACGCAGCGGCCGGCGCAAAGCGCGCGGAAGCGGCGCGGCTAGCCGAGCTTTTCGACTACTCCAAGAACCCGAATTTCAACCAGACCGTCTTTGACCGCATGGGTGTGGGCGCGGGCGCATATGCACCGAGCCAGTCCTACTACAGCGTGGATCAAGGCAACGCGACGACCCGGCGCGGCCAGGATATCGCGGCGCAAACGTCGACGGCAAACAACGCAGCAGACAACGCGCGCGCTCTCCAGACGAGCGCCATGGACAATCAGCGCTCGGCGATCGCGTCGCTTTACGGCCCGCTGAGCGAAGGACAGGTAAGGCCCGCCGTGCCGGCCGATATCGCCGCTCACGTCGGTCTGCCAGCGATCGACGAGGCCAAGGGAGCGGCCAAGCCCCTCACGACGGACGAATGGCAGGCTCAAAACGCGGAGCGTCTGCGCCAGTCGGGCGCCATTGGCGACCAGCAGTTGCTTGATGCGATCATGGGCAAGGAGACGCCCGTCCAGGCAGTTGGGCCGGATGGGAAGACGCCGGTCTTCATGACGCCTGGCGCCGCCACCCGTACCGGCGCACAGCCTTACGACCAGTCTGCCGACAAGTCGCTTGTCGAGGGCACGGCGCTTGTGAACGGCAAGACGATGCAGGTTTTCCGCCGCCCGAACGAAAGCATTTATCGCACTGCCGACGGCCAGCCGATCCCCACAGACATTCAGGTTTTCGACAAGGCGCGGCCCGTCGGCACGAGCGACCAGATCGGCATGAAACAGAGCGAGTTCACGCAGAAAAACGCGATGTTCTACAATCGCGCCGCATCTGCCGCCGCGAACCTCGAGGATCTGCAAAACAACAAGGGTTATGCGCCGGGCGCCGCCGACTACGAATTGATGCTCGGCAAGACCGGCGATGTCCTGCCGCTCTCCCTGTCGAATAACCTCGTCTCTCCCGAGGGGCGGCAGTTCTACAATTCCGCCATGAACTTCATGCTGTCCGTGCTGCGGCCAGATACGGGCGCGGCATTCGGGCGCGAGGAATTCCAGAACTACGCTCGCGTGTTCATTCCGCTGCCGGGCGACGATCCGCAGACAATCGCCGACAAGAAGGTTGCGCGCGACACCGCCTTGGCAGCCTTGCAAGGTTCGTCCGCGGGCGCTGCCGATCAGATTACCCGCATCATGCAGGCGAACGGCGTTCCGGTCCCACCGGAGATGCTGGCGCACATGCAGGCTGCACAGGCGAATGCGCCGACACAATCCGTACAGCAGTCCGCTCAGCCGCAGAGCTCGGCACAACCTTCAGGCGATCCGTTGGCCTCTGCACGGGCCGCGATCGCGAAGGGGGCGCCTCGCGACAAAGTTATTCAGCGCCTGATCGATAACGGCATTGATCCGAAAGGTCTCTAAATGCCCGACGTTACGTTTGACGACTTGATTTCGCAGAGCGGCGTTCCTGCCAACAAGGGAGCCGTTTCTTTCGACGATCTCGTACCAGGCGCTCCGCCACAGGAGAAATCCACGCTTGCCGGCGACATCGCCAAGAGCATCGGCTCCGGTATCGTTCGCGGCGCCGCCGAAACTGTCATGCTACCGGTGACGGCAAAGCGCCTTCTCGATACCTACGCCACGCCCTACGAGGTGGGAGCGGTCAACGCCGTGCGCGGCGCATTCGGCTACGATCCGTTGCCCGTACCGACCGCTGAAGAAATCGAAAGCGGTGGCGTAGATCGCGCCCTGAACGCTGGCCAGGACGCAGTTCGCGGCGCCATGGACGAACATCTGCATGCGCCTGAGACGACCCCCGGCAAATATGCCGAGACTATCGCCGAATTCGCTGTGCCGGGCGGCGGGCCGTCGAGAGCCACGCGCGCCGCGCAAGGCATCGGTCGCCGGGTCCTGAGTTATGCGGGCGACGTTACACGGAATGCGGTCGTTCCTGGCGCCGCATCGGAGGCCGCCGGACAGTTGACCGAAGGAACCTCCGCTGAGCCTTATGCACGCTTGCTCGGCGCAATTGCCGGGAATGTCGGGGGCGCTGTCGTCTCTGCCCGCACGCCCGAAAGCGTCCTGGCGCGCGCTGTTGGCGATCCCGAGCAAATCGATTGGGCGCGAGCTCTCGCCCTCCAGGACAATTCGACCGGCGTTCGCTTGACCGGCCCGGAGGCGATCACCCATGCGCAGAACGGCGGCACGTCGCTCGCCGACCTTCAGCGGCTGACGGAGGGTTCAGTTTCGGGCGGGGCGCGCATGCGGCCGTTCCTTGCCGAACGCCCCGCGCAGGTCGATACTGCAGTCAATCGGCTTCTTGATGCCATAGCGCCACAGAGTGCCAATCCGTCTACACTTGGCCCGCGTGCGTCCGAAGCGGCCACCAACGCCATCGACGATGCAAGACAAGCCATCAACGCGCAGACCCGACCGCTTTACCAGGCATCGGCGCCGGCCGTTATTCCCGACGCGGAGTTTCAGGCGATGCGAGCCGATCCGCGTTTCAGGTTGGCTTTGGAGCGCCTTCGCAACAATCCGGAAATTGCCCCCGGCTATGCCAATCTGCCGGATAACTCGGTTGGCGTTGTGGACGCCGTGACGAAGGATATGTACGCCCGCGGCGAGGCCCTGGCAAACAGTGCGAACCCCGGATACGCGCCAGAGATAGGCGCGCTCAACACGCAGGCCGCCGCCAATGCCCGCGACGTGGCCCGCAACGTTTCGTCGGAATACGACCAGGCTTTGGCAGAACAGGCGCGCCTACGCCGCGAGCAGCTTCAGCCTGTTGCGGAAGGCCCCCTTGGACGCGTAGCCGCCGCGAGCACGACCTCTTCGGCCAGCGACGCGCTTCTGCCGCGAAACCCGCTCGTTGGCTCTGAAGGCGAAACAGCCGACGCAATGACCCGTCTGATGGCGCAAGATCCGGAGACGGCGCAAGCCCTCGCCCGCCAGTCGATCGCCGATCGCTACGCCCGCGCCGCGACGGAGACGCAATCAGGCGACCGGGAATTTGCAGGTGCCAAGTTCGCCAAGGACATCGCGGGCAATCAGCCACGCAACGCGGTCCTGGACGCGATACTCCGCTCGCTTCCTGACCAGACAGCGGCGACCGCCGCGCCCGAACTGCTGGACGTCTTGCGCGCCACAGGGCGCCGGAAGCCGATCGGTAGCGCAACGGAGTTCAACCGCGCCGCCAATGCCGAATTGTCGCAGGCTCCGCTTGCTCAACGCGCCGCGAATGCCGCGGGCACCTTCGGCGCTAGCCTGATCGCGAATGCCGGGGACGCTCTCAGCCGGGCGACGCTACGCGGCAACATCAACCGGCTTGCAGACATGTTCACCGATCCGAATTCCGTCGATCTCATCCGCGAGGCAATCGCTCGAGGCGAAACGGGGCTCGTTCCTCGCGCCGTGGCGCGCGGCACGGTTCAATCAGCAGTCAGTGAAAATCGCTGATCGATACCGGCCTCTTGGCAGCAGCGGAGCTATTTCCAAAGCGGCAGTTGTTCCCAATTAGCCGGAAAGCCGGCATCGGCAATGGTTACGTTGGGCGCGGCGGGAAAGGTAGCCATATGCGCCTTCAGACGTTCGGCCCATTTGGTTCGCGGGTTCACCAATTTCAGAAGGGTTTGCATGACCGAGAAGGCTGCATAGATCCTGCGGTTCCCACCTGGCGTATGCGCCAAGTGGTCCATTTCGGGCACCTCGCCTTGGCGCGGCAATGCCGGTTGATCGACCAAAGGCTTGTTCCAAAGTCGCGAATGGTGGGCGCAAACATTTCGGACACCGCAGAGCGCCCGTATCCATGATTTTATGAGGTGGGGCTGAAGGCCGCCGTAGCTCTTCGAAATGGTCTGCAGGTCCGCGTACCGCATTCCCGCAAGGAGGTGCGAGAGAGGGCCAAAATCGAGAAGTTCGACCGCGATCCAGATCGGCATGTGTGAGTTTGGATACTTCGAGCGAAAATGGTTCGCGAATTCCTCCTTGGACGATGCGGCTCTATCGTCCAGTTGCTTTAGCCAGCCGTCATGTTTTGAATTCTGGAACCCGGTTCCCGGCGTGGTGAACCTCTTATCTAACTTTTTGGGGTCGCGGTGACCGGTGGGGTCGTGGCTACCCAGGCATAGGGCAACCTCCGTGCGTATCGATACTTCGATCCGTTCGAGCGCGTCTAACGCCAAGAGCCGCAGGGTCTTGTCGAAGGCATACAGGGCCGTGACGTGCCCAAAATCGGTTCCGTCCTTAAAGTGATCGCCGAGCTTGTAGGAGCCGTCCGCCTGCTTCTCGATCTTTCGAAAGGGGTACCAATACGCACTCAGACGATAGTAACCAATCCGTTGAAGATACTCTTCGGCTTTGGCCGGATCGGCGATCAACAGCCCGCGTGATTCGAGCAGGGCTCGCTGTTGCGGAACTGGCAGGTGCGGTTTGTTATATGTCATGGAAAATAAGAAGGCCGACCCTTGCGTTGCAGAGGGGCCGGCCGTGTCCCCCTCGATATGTGCTAGTCTCTGTCTATTGTCAAGGCCGCAATGGACGGGCGCGACGCCAGGTAGCTCGCCTTACACCGGCAAATTGTTGCACGGTCCCGACCGCGATGTTCCGACAATCTTCCAATCGTCTGCCGTGCCGCCCGGCCCTGTCAAAGCGGCTCGAATGAGAAGCTGGCAGGCCGATGCTCGCGTAATGCCCGGCGTGACCTGCGTTGCAGGGAGCGTGACATAGACCGGCGCGCCTTCGATCACGAACACCTTGCCGCCTGCGACGGGATAGGCGTTGACCGGAACAAGGCCGGTCCGCGCAATGAACTCTGCCAAGGTCGTGCCGTGATAGGCGCTCAACCGGGCGTCTAGATTTGCGTTGAGTTGTGACTGGTATTCCGCGTTCGTCTGGCAACTCGCAAAACTCAATACCGCGGCCAAGCCGGCCGCGATCTTTATCCGTTTCATTCCCCACCCCCTCATTTTACCTGGCGTAAAAATATCCTCGCATCATTGCTGTCATCAATTTCCGCTGACCGTCCGTCGGCCGCCCGATTATGAGAAGATGTCTACTTTCTCGGCGCGGAGCGCGTCGATTTCGTCGGCCCACCATTTCGCCATGCGGACACGCTCATCCCAATAGAGCGCGCGGTGATACGCGCGGCGCACCAGATCCGCCCCGGCGTGGGCTAGTTCGGCCTCGATAGCATCGGCCGGCCATTTGCCGCTCTCGTTCAATAGGGTCGAGGCCGTCGCCCGGAAGCCGTGGCTTGTCATTTCGTCCGAACTGAAGCCCAGGCGCCGCAGCGCCCCGTTCAGCGTGTTTTCAGACATTGGGCGCTGGCGGGTATGGACGGCAGGAAAGACGCGTGCGCCGTCACCAGTGAGCTTGCGGACCTCTTTCAGGATCGCCACCGCCTGATCGGGAAGGGGCTTTCGATGCTCCCGGCGCATCTTGGCCCGCTCCGCTGGAATGATCCACTCCCGCTTATCCAGATCGAATTCCGACCATTCCGCTTGTCGCAGTTCGCCGGGGCGCGGATAGAGGATCGCCATAAGCTTCAGAGCGGCGCGCGTCTCCGGCATGCCGTCATAGGCCCATATGGCCCGGAGAAGCCCGGCGAACGTATCCCGTTCGGTGGCGGCGGCCCTGTGCGTCACAGTGGGCGCAATAAGCGCGCCCTTCAGCGCGCCGGTTGGGTCGTTGACTGCCCTGCCTGTCGCGACCGCATACCGGAAGACTTGGCCGATCGTGGATCGAAGCCGGCGGGCGCTTTCATAGTTCCCGTCTGCCTCGACCTTGCGCAGCGGTATGAGGATTTCGGCCGCGGTGATTTCCGCGATTGGCCTCTTGCCCAGGTCGCCGCGGGCGAGGCCGATTAGCCATTCCTTCTTCGCGATCGTCGCCGCCGCCTTGCCCTCGCGCTTGACCTTCGCAATGAACTCGTCGGCAATAACCGCGAAGGTGGTTTCGTTCGACGTGCGGCTGACGGTCTTTTCGATCTTCGCCTGGTGCGATGGGTCCAGCCCCGCTGCAAGATGCTTCTTGGCCTCGTCGCGGCGCTTGCGTGCGTCAGCAAGACTAACGGCCGGATACGCCCCGAAGGCCAATGTCCGCTGTTTGTTGTGGAACCGGTATTGCATTCGCCAGAGCTTCGAACCGCTCGGCGTGACGAGCAGATGCAGGCCGCCAGCATCGCTGTATTTCTTTGCGGCCGTCTGGCCTTTCAGATTGCGGATTTGGACGTCGGTGAGGGCCATTTTGTTGGTACCGGAATAGGCGCGAGTGCGTTGGTAGCGATGAATACCAACGAGAGTACCAACAAAGGCAGTGGATGCAAGTGGGCGGCGGTGGACAGCAACAGGGCCAAAGTAACAAAAAAGCCCGGAAAAACCGGGCTTTTTGCGCTTTCCTCATGTCCAGTGGACCGGGAAAAGTGGGAATTTGGTGCCCAGAAGAGGACTCGAACCTCCACACCCTTTCGGGTACCAGCACCTGAAGCTGGCGCGTCTACCAATTCCGCCATCTGGGCGACGGAGAGCCATGTACGGGGGTGGCCTCTTGCTGTCAACAGGGTTTTTGAAGTTTTCCTGACAGGCAGCAAAAAAGTCTTTGATGCCGGTGTATGCTGACGACGGCACAATCTGAGGAGGCGGCGATAGTGATCGGCGCAAGGCGCACTATATACGCAGCAAGAAAGGATCGTCCGATGCCTGGTCTTCACAATCTCTGCCTGATCGCGCTTTTCTCCCTGTTACCGTACGCAGCCGTTGCGATGCCGCTCGGCGTATTTTCAGCCCCCGCCGGCGAATCGGACATCGTCCGTGTGGGGTCGACCATGTGCGACGCGCGCGGCTGCTTTACCTTCGGGCCGGTGCAGTCGTTCCGCCCATCCTATGTGCAGCCAAACTACCGGCCGCCGACCGCCACAGGCCCGACTTACTATCGACCGGGCGCACGGGGACGCGCGCCGCTCTACTACGATCCACCGCCCGTGCGCACGGTGCAACCGAACGCGCAGGGACGACAGTTCCATGTGGACTGGTGCCGAAATCAGTATCGGAGTTACAATCCCAAGACCGACCGGTTCGTGACGTTTGAGGGCATCTACAAAACCTGCAATTCGCCGTACGACTAGAGGGGATTCAGATTCTAGGCCGATCGGCCTAAATTCATCCTGATCTAGGCTCAGCTTTCCAGCGAGGCTCGATCGACGTGGCCGAGGTCGCGGCCGGGCTCGATGATATCGCGGACGCGCTGCTTCAATTCCTTAGGACCTGGAAAGCCGCCGTCGCGCTTGCGCTCCCAGATCAGGTCGCCATCGACACGGATCTCGAAATTGCCGCCCGTCCCGGGAATGAGCGCCACTTCGGCGAGACTGTCAGTGAAGGTCTGCAGAAGCTCCTGCGCCATCCAGCCGGCACGCAGCAGCCAGTTGCATTGGGTGCAGTAGAGGATCGTCACGCGGGCTTTCTCGTCGCTCATGTCAGGTTTCCTTTCGTCATGCCGGTTTACGAACTGCCGTGGCGCGGCGCAATCCATATTGCAATCGCGCAGCGCTTGGTGTTCCTGTCCGTGTCGAAGATCGTATTTGAGATGCTGATGCGAGTCGCCGTCATCGAGAACATGAAAAGCACGCCGCTCGGCTCGCTGGGCGTGGCACTGGCGGAGGCCAAAGCAGAGGTCGAGCGCTTCCACCCGTGGATCGATGGCAAATTACCCGCCAGTATTGCCGATCATGACGCGCTGGTAGTGCTCGGCGGCGAGCAGAACGCGATCGATGATGAGAACTATCCGTACCTGCCGGCGCTTGCGCAACTGATGCGCGACTTCGCCGACGCCGACAAGGCGGTGCTCGGCATCTGCCTCGGCGCGCAGATCCTGGCGCGTGCCTACGGCGCGGAAAACCATTTGAATGCCGGGCTGGAGTTCGGCTGGCACGCGGTCAGCAAGTCCAGGGATGGCCGGACGGACCCATTGCTCTGCGGCCTCTCGGATGATTTCACGACGTTCCAGTGGCACAGCGACACCTTCACGCTGCCGGAGGGCGCCAAGCGCCTTGCGGTCAGCAGCCTGACGCAGAACCAGGCGTTTCGCGTTGCACGCGCAGCCTATGGCACGCAGTTCCACTTCGAAGCCAGCGCATCGGTGATCGATAGCTGGAAAGCCGAATTTGCCGCATCGATCGAGCAGATGGAGCCCGGCTGGCATGAACGCTACACGACGCTTGCCGCCGGCCATGCGAGCGAATCAGATGCGAGCGGCCTTGCCATCGGTCGCAATTGGGTGCGCATGATCCAAGCCGAGGCACGGCCATTCCTCAAGGCAGTCGCCGCCGCTAGGTAGCAGCGGCGACGACCATTTTGAACGAATACGACATGGCCGGCGCTACGTCGCGGAACGGATCCAGACAAGCATTTCGCCGGGCGCGCGATTGTCCCACAGATGGTACGGCACGAAGCGAGCCGTCGCCTTCTCGGCCACCGGCGGCTTGGTCCGATAGAGCGTCGCGCCCCAATCCGGTTCATCCTTCGTGACCGGAATGTCGAGCGCAACCGCACCGCCGAGCTCGGCGATCTCCGCGGTCGTCGCTGCGATGTCCTCGCCAAGCCGGATGCCATTCAGGCCCGCGCCATTGTCGGTCGCCTCCACGCAATAGACGAGCGGTCCGCGCAACAGCGCAGCGCGTCCGACATCCTGCCGCACCAGCGGGTTTGCCCAAAGGGCGCGCGCTTCCAGCGGGATGTTCAGATCGATCTTGTCGCCATCGCGCCATTCGCGTTCGATGCGGGCGTAGCCATCGACTTCGACTGCACCGAGATCGATCGTTTCGCGGTTGACTGCCAGTGTCGCGCCCTTTGCCCATTCCGGGATGCGCAGCGAAACTGCGAAATGCGCCGGCTTGCTCGTCTTGACGTCGAAGTGAACGGCGCCGTGCCAGGGGTAGCGGGTCTTCTGCGTCAGCTCGATGTTGGTGCCGGCAATTTCGAACCGCGCGCTTCCCTCGCCGTAGAGGTGAACGGCGATCTCGTCTTCCGCCACCCCATACATGTACGAGCCGATCGAGGCGAGCAGGCGGGCGATGTTCGGCGGGCAGCAGGGGCAATGGTGCCAGGTCCAGCGATGGTGCTTGCCGGCACTTTCCAGCGGGTTCTCGTAGAAGAACGTCTTGCCGTCGAGCGACAGGCCGGCCATAGCGCCATTGTAGAGCGCCTGCTCCATGATATCGGCATAGCGCCGGTTCGGGCCGCGTCCGAGCATGCGGTTCGCCCAGAATACCAGGCCGACTGACGCGCAGGTTTCGGCGTAGGCGCTTTCGTTCGGCAGATCATAATAGTCGGTGAAGCCCTCGTTCGCGGCTGCCGGCCCGATGCCGCCGGTGACGTACATCTGCTTGGTCGTCAGGTCGTCCCAGAGCGTCTCGAGCGCCCCGGTCAGGCTGTCGTCATTATACTCCGTCGCGATGTCGGCCATGCCGGAATAGAGATACATAGCGCGTACGGCATGACCGACGACCTTCTTCTGTTCGCGAACCGGCGCGTGCGCCTGGCCGTATTCATAGGTCTTCTGGTGGAAGTCGGCGGCGTTGCGACCATCGCGGATCGCTTCCTCGGTGAAAAAATTGGGCTCGGTGCCACGCTCGTCGATGAAGAACTTGGCGAGGTCCAAGTACTTCTTCTCGCCCGTCACGCGGGCGAGCTTGACCAGCGCCAGTTCGACCTCCTCGTGACCGCAGTAGCCGGCGATCTTGCCCGGTCCGTGGCCGAAGACGGAAATCATGTAATCGGCAAAGCGGCACATGATGTCGAGCAGCTTGCGCTTGCCGGTGGCCTGATAATAGGCAACGGCGCCCTCAATCAGATGGCCGGCGCAATAGAGTTCGTGATGATCGCGGAGGTTGGTCCAGCGGCGATCGGGCTGAACCCGCTGGAACCATGCGTTCAGATAACCGTCCTTGTCCTGCAGCTTCTCATACATGTCGATGATGGCGTCGACGCGGGCTTCCAGAGCGGGATTGGCGCGGCGATAGAGCGAGTAGGCAACCGTCTCGATCGACTTACCGAAATCGCTGTCCCAGAACATCTGCGTAGAACCACCCCATGGGCCGATCGGGATCACGATTCCGGGACCAGGCTGGTCGACATCGATCGCACGTAGCATCCCTGCCTCGACGCAACGGTCGAGCAGCGTTTCGGCAGTGGAATCGCAGATCGCGTCCTGGCGCTCTCCAAATAGCCCATGCACATCGACATCAGGCACGGGCAGCGGACGAAACTGGCGGTCTCTTTTCAACTTGTTCATGGCGTGATCCATCTTTCTTGGAAGTCATTTCACCGCGCCGGCCATAAGCCCGCGCATGTAGTAGCGTTGCAGAAGCAGGAAGACGATGAGGCAGGGGATCGTCATGACAGCGACACCCGCTTGCACGGCGCCCCAGTTGATCGCCCCGAGACGGCCAGCGCGAACCGCCATCATCAGGACAGGCAGCGTGTATTTCTCGTTGCTTGAAAGCAGCACAAGCGCGGCCAGGAATTCGTTCCAGGCATTGAGGAACGCAAAGATCGCTACAGTGGCGACACCCGGCAGCACGAGCGGCAGCAGAACCAAAACCAGCATCTTCAGATCATGGGCGCCGTCGATGCGAGCCGCCTCCTCGATCTCTTTCGGCACGGCATCGAAGGCATTGCGCATCATGAAGACCGAGAACGGCAACTGCAGCGTCACGTAGACCAGCGTCAGACCGAAGAGCGAGTTGTTGAGCCCGAGCTTGGCGAGGATGATGAAGAGCGGCGTGAGGATCGATTGGAAGGGGATCATCAGCGTCGCGATGATCAGGATGAAGAAGACATTCTTCAGCGGGAAGCGATAGCGCGAGAAACCATAGCCGGCGAGCAGGCTGATCACGACCGTCAGCACGACGGTCGCAAGCGATACGATGAGTGAATTGAGGGTGTGCTGCCAGATGCCGGCACCGAAACTGTCGAGCGAGCGATAGGAATCGACGCTGATGCCGTTCGTCGGCCACGGCGGTAGCGGTGGCAGGCGCGCCTCCGTGCCATGCCGGAACGAGGCGAGCAGCGTAATGACAAACGGAGCGAGAAAGAAAATGGCAACCGCCATGCCGGTACCGTGATAGGCGACCTGACCGCGGATTTCACGGCTTCTCCTGCGACCGGTGACGAGGCTCATGAGCGCTCCTCCCCGACACGCAGCAGCCAGAGCTGCACGACGCTGATGATCACCAGAATGGCGAGAAGCGCAATCGACAGCGCCGCGCCGTATCCGAGATTGAAGGACACGAAAGACTGGTTGAAGATGTAGTAGACGACGGAGATCATACGGTTTTGCGGTCCGCCTGAGGTCATGATGTAAAACTGATCGAAGGCGAGGATCGACCCCGTCACGGAAATGATCAGCGCGAGCGCGATCGTCCTGCGCATCAGCGGCAGTGTCAGAAAGCGGAAACGCTGCCACCAGCTTGCCCCGTCGACGACGGCGGCCTCCGTCAGATCGGCGGGGATCGCCTGCAGGCCCGTCAGCAGGATGATCATTGTAAAGCCGGCTATCTTCCACACGACCATGACGCAGATGGTCAGGAATGCACTGTCGAAGGTGGCGAGCAGATTGGGGCTCTTCTCGACAAGTCCGAGCGCTTTCAAGGCGGGACTGATGAAGCCGCTGTCGACATTGGCAAGCCACACCCAAAGCAGCGACGCCGACGCCAGACCGACCACGACGGGCAGGAAGATGATGGTGCGGTAGATACTGACAAATGCCCGGTGCCGCTCGACGAAAAGAGCAAGCGGAAAGGCGACCGCGAAGATGAGGATCGTCACGATGACCGTATAATAGGCTGTGAAGTTCAGCGCCGCGACGAAGCGGCCGTCATTGAACATGCGAAAGTAGTTGTTGAAGCCAATCCAGCGCGAGGCACCCATCAGCGGCCAGTTGTGAAGGCTCATCCAGGCGGTGAAACCGACCGGCAGCACAAAGAACACGATCACCAAAAGCATCGCCGGAGCGATATAGAGGAGGCCGGTCCATTCCGGTCGTGGGGCACGTCTGCGCACGCATGCTGTCTGCTTTTGACCCGTCACGGTCATCGAAACACTCCGCATCATTCCTGATAAAATCGGCCGGAGGACTGCCACCATCCTCCGGCCACGGCCGTTGGGAGATTATTGGCCGCTGTCGATGATCGACTGCATCTCCGACTGTGCGTTCTTAAAGGCGCCATCGACATCGTCACCGAAGATGGCGGCGTTCGTAAAGGTCGCCCACGGACCGTTGGCGCTGTTGATCAGATCGTTGAACTGCAGAGTGTAGGGTGTCTTCGCGACCGATATGGCCTTCAGGCCGACCTGCATCCTCGGATCAAGGCCTTCGAGCACCTTGTCGGCGATATCACCGCGGGTCGGCAGGCTGCCATACTTCGCCATGATCTTCTGACCGTCCATCGAATAGATGTATTCGAGGAATTCCTTCACGGCATCGATCTTCTTCGTGCCCTTGGTGATGACGAAGTTGTCGCCACCGGCGAAGGAGGACGGATTGCCGTCAACGCCCGGAATGAGCGTCACGCCGAAGTCGATGTCGGGATGCTCGGTCACGAGCGTGCCGATTGCGAATGCGCCGAGGCTCTGTTGACCGATCTTGCCGTTCGTGAAGCTCAGGAAGTTGGCACCGTTGTCGCTGGCAGCACTTGCCGGGACAAGGTCCTTCTTCACCATGTCGCGATAGTAGTCGACGGCCTTGCGCATCTGCGGGGTGTCGAGCGTCGCCGATTTGCCATCGGCCGACAGGATATCGGCGCCTGCGCCCCACGTGAGCGGCGTGAATGTGAAGATCATGCAGCCACCGCGACCGCCGCCGGAGAAATAGAAGCCGTAGGTGTCGTCACCCAGCTTGCGGATCTTCTCGGCGTTGGCAGTGATTTCCTCCCAGGTCGCAGGCGCCTTTTCAGGATCGAGGCCCGCCTTCTTATAGAGGTCCTTGTTCCAGGCAAAGACCGAGGTTTCGACCGACAGCGGCAGCCCATAGACGCGATCCTGATAGGTGCCGAGGCGGACGTGCGACGGCGATAGCGAATTGAAATAGGGCAACTTCTTTGCCCAGTCCGTCAGGTCTTCCAACTGTCCCGCAGCGGCAAAGGCAGGATTGTAGATGAGATCCATCGACAACGCGTCGGGCGCCTGGCCGCCAGCGATTGCGGTTGCGTATTTCTGGACAAGTTCCGAGAACGGCACCTCGGTCGCGACAACCTGGTTCTCGTGGCTGGAATTGTAGGCTTCGACGACCTTCTTGAATGACTCGCCGATACCGGAACGGACCCACATTTCGACTTTCTCGGCGGCCGATGCTCCGGACACCAGACATAGAGTGGCAACGCTTGTCGCAGCCAACAGACGCTTAATCATGGCACTCCTCCCAAATTGGCGCATCTCCTCCGCGCCGGTTCCTCATCTCCTGGGGCTTTGGGCCCCGCATGACTGCCGCACCACGAGGCGGCACGGCAATTTCCTGACGCCAGGTTCCACCGCGCGCCCCTCGGCCAGCGCCAGAACCGTTAACCCGGCTTGGCGCCCCAGTTCCTTCAACTCCATATCGACGGAGGTGAGCGGCGGCCGCGTCTGGCTGGCGACAATCTCCCAATTGTCGAACCCGACCACGGAAACATCCTCCGGCACGCGAACAGCGCGCTCGCGCAACGCATCGACAGCGCCACGGGCGATCTGATCGTTTCCGCAGAAGATCGCGTCCGGCTTTTCGCCCTCTTCGTCCCAGATCTGCGCGACGGCCTCGTGGCCCCAGGCCTCCGCCCAATGGCCAAACATGACGAGGCCCTCATCGCCGATGACATCGCGGTAGGCGCCCGTGCGCTCGCGAACCGAGAAGAAGTCTTCCGGCCCGGTAATATGCGCGATCCGCCGACGGCCCATCTTCACCAACCACTCCACGGCGAGCCGTGCGCCCTGCGCGTCGTCGGAGCGGAAGGTAACGCTTGCCGGCGTCCCCTCGGTGAAAGCGTAGACGACGGGGACGTGCAGGTTCGACAGATCGACCGGAAGCTGCCGGTCCAAGCGTTTTCCGGTTGCTATGATCCCGTCCACCTGCTTTTCCAGCATGGCATCGACATGGATCTGACCGAGGGACGGATCGTCTTCAATCGCGCAGAGAAAAACAGATACGCCGTGATCGACGAGCGCGTCGGAAATGCCGGCCATCACCGGCAGCGTGAAGCGCCCGTAGGTGTCGTTGGTCAACAGGCCGATGGTGAAACTGCGCTTGCTCAGGAGGCCCCGGGCGAGTGCATTCGGGCGGAAGCCGACTTCGCCGGCTATGCGCTTTACGCGCTCGCGGGTCTCGGCGCTCATGCGGCCGGTTTCATTCAGCGCCTTGGAAGCCGTGGAAATACTGACCCCCGCCGCCGCCGCGACGTCGTGGATGGTGATCCGGCCTCTTTTTCCTCCCGCGACGTTCACCGCGCGTCTCCTCATTTGCGATGAGAAAAGCTTTTCCCAATCTCATCGTCAAGTGGGAAAAGGTTTTCTCATCGCAAAAATCATACGATTGTCATCAAGGTGGGGAACGCTGGCGACAAAGAAAATCGCGACGGACCAATGTCCGCCGCGATCCAAAAGCTTGTCGATGCGGGGTACGATCAGCCCTTGATCGTCGCCTTGCCTTCTTCCAGGAGACGTGCCGCGGCTTCGGCGGGAGTTGTCCGCTCGAATGCAAGTTCATCGGCAATCGGACGGAAGACGCGCTGGTCGAACTGTGTCGAGCCGAGCGGTGCAGGCGCCTTATATTCGCCCACCTGATCTTTCAGCAGGTTTACGTACTTCACGGTGTCTTGCTCGGTCGGATTAAGGTGAGGGAGAATCGCCTCCCGCACAGTCGGCGACATGGGCACGCCGCGCTCCACGCCAAGGATCTTGCCGGCTTCCACGTCATTGACGAAGAAATCGATGAACTTGGACGCGGCCTCGCCGTTCTTCGTCGTCCCGCCAATACTCCAGATCAACGCCGGGCGATAGTAGTGCCCGGATGGGCCGCCCTTCTTTTCACGCGGCAGGAGCGTGATTGCGAGCTTGTTCTTGGAAATCAGCTGATAGCCGACGAGTTGGTTGGAATAGGCCATGCCCATCGCCGACTTGCCGAGCGCGAGGCAGTTCGTGTCGATCGTGTTCTGGTCGAGCGTCTGGACATCGGCTGCGACCGTGCCGCCCTTCTTGCGCAGATCTTCCCAGTAGGTAAACCAGGCTGTTGCGTCATCCACGTTGAAGCCGAGCTTGCCATCGGCATAGAGGCTTTTGCCGCGCTGGCGCAGCCAGGCGTCGAAGACGTAGGCGTAGCGCGCGCCGTACGGGCCGCCCCAGTAATTGTCCTTGCCTCCGGCCTTTGTCAGCTCGACCGCGAGCTTGGCATACTCATCCCAGGTCAGATCCGCCGTCGGCACCGGAATGCCTGCCTTTTCGAACGCCGTTTGATCGAAGAACAGCGCGAAGGAGTTGAGGCCGAGGCCGACACCATAGAGCTTGCCGTCCACCGTCGTCAGCTTCAGCATGTCCTTGCCGAAGGAATCGACTTTCAGCGTCGAGGGCACGAACTCGTCGAGCGCCAGGCATGCGCCGCGTTTGGAGTAGTCCGAGATCGTTCCCGGCTCGAGCTGGAAGACGTCGGCAATTGCACGGCCGGCCATCTGGGTGGAGAGTTTTGTCCAATAGCCATCACCGCTCAGCGACTCGCCGACGATCGAAACACCGGCGTTCTTGCTTTCATAGAGCTTGGCGACATCAAGCGTGCGTTTGGCGCGATCGTTCGATCCCCACCACATGGCACGCAGCTTGACATCTTCTGCAAAGGCCGGAACTGAGCTTCCGGCGCCGAAGGCCAGCCCGGCAGCGACACCTGCCGAACCCATCAGAAATGAACGGCGATTGACCTGCATGATTTCATCCTCCTCTTTCATCGCCCCGCCATCCTCCAACAGCTCCATGGGCTTGTCGGCGTAGATTACGCAAAAACTTACCCAATGCAACAAATTATCTTTCTCTTGCAAATTTGCACTATTTGCATAAGCTTCACTCCATGAACGAGATCAAGACCAAAAGACTGAGACAGGCCGACATCGCCACCATGGCGGGTGTGTCTATATCTACCGTGTCCCGTGTGCTCGCCAACGAGCCCGGCATCAGCGAGAGCGTACGTCAGCACATTCTCAAGGTGGCGGCCGAAAACGGCTACTCGGCACGCACCGCAAACGGTGCGCTGCGTGGCAGCCTGGCGCTGATTGCAAGCGACGGGGTAACAGGCGGGCTCAGCGTCTTCTACGAAGGGATCGTCGAAGGGTTGCGCGCCGGCGCGCTCGATGCCGGCGTTCCCTTCGAGGTGCGGCTGATCCGCGAGAATAGAGCCACACCCGATGTGGTCCACGAGTATATGCAGACGGCCGGCGCCGGTGGTTTGTTCCTGGTCGGGATCGATCCGAGCGCCGAACTGTGCGCGTGGCTTGAGGACGCGGCAATCCCGACGGTACTGGTCAACGGCACCGATCCGCAACTGCGGCTCGATGGCGCTTCTCCCTCAAACTTCTTCGGCGCCTATGAAGCGACAACGCGCCTGCTGAATGCCGGCCACCGCCAGATCCTGCATCTGACCGGCTCGCACCGCAACACCATCCGCGAGCGCGTGCGAGGCTTCAGGGCTGCGATTGCCGAGGTCGAAGGCGCGCAAGGGCGTCTCGTGTCGATGACCTTTCAAGGCAGCGCGATCCATGAGGCGCATGAACTGACAGCCGCCGTGCTTGCAGAGAATGCCGGCTTCACCGCCGCCTTCTGCATGAACGACTTCATCGCCGTCGGCGTTCTCGAAGCCGTGACCGAGGCCGGGCTGCGTGTGCCCGATGACTTCGCCATCGTCGGCTTCGACGATCTTCCCTGCGCGCTGATGACGAATCCGCCGCTGTCAACCATGCGCGTGGATCGCGTGGCGCTCGGCAGGGAGGCGGTCGGTCTCATGGTTGCGCGCTTCAAGGATCGCGCCGCCCCCGCCCGCCAGATTTGCCACGCCGTCGTGCCTATTGCCGGCGGCACCGTTCCGCACTCCTGATATGACGAGCAATGTCGATGACCTATGATCCCGCCAGTGCAAATCCGCTTTCCGACAATCCGCTGAAGACGCGCGAGGACATGTCGCGTGCGCTTCACAATCTCTTCGATCCGCTGCTGCCCTACTTCTCGGCCGGGAATGCGCGCGTACGCCTCGACGGCGCAGCCGCCCATTTCGACCGTGCGGCAGCGGACCTCGAAGGCTTTGCGCGGCCGCTCTGGGGAATAGCGCCGCTCGGGGCCGGCGGCGGCGAATTTACGGAGTGGCATCGCTTTGCCGAAGGCATCGCCAATGGCACGGACCCGAAGCATCCGGAATATTGGGGAACGGTCAACGGCCGTGACCAACGCATGGTGGAGCTTGCGGCGCTCGGCTTTGCGCTAGCGCTCGTGCCGGAGAAGGTATGGGAGCCGCTTGGCGGACGGGCGCGCGACAACGTCGTCGCCTATCTCAAGCATGCGCGACAGTTCGACTATGCCGACAACAACTGGAAATTCTTCCGCATCTTCGTCGACATCGCGCTCGACCGGGTCGGCGCCAACTTCGACCGCAGCCTGACACGGCAGTATCTCGAGGAGCTCGAAGGCTTTTATATCGGCGACGGATGGTACCGCGACGGCAACGTGCGCCGCATCGACCACTACATCCCGTTCGCCATGCATTTCTACGGCCTGATCTATTCCAAGCTCGTCGATGACGACTACGCGAAGCGCTACCGCGAGCGCGCCCTGCTGTTTGCAAACGACTTCAGGCACTGGTTCGGCGCGGATGGGGCGACTATCCCATTCGGCCGCAGCCTGACCTACCGCTTCGCCTGTGCCGGCTTCTGGTCGGCGCTCGCCTTCGCCGACCTCGAAGCGCTGCCGTGGGGCGAGATCAAAAGCCTTTGCCTGCAGCACCTGCGCTGGTGGAAGGACAAGCCGATGACCAACCGCGACGGCATTCTTTCGATCGGTTTCGGCTATCCCAACCTGCTGATGTCGGAGAACTACAATTCGGCCGGTTCGCCTTATTGGGCCTTCAAGGCGTTCCTGCCGCTGGCACTCGCTAACGACCACCCCTTCTGGACCGCCGAGGAAACGGCACCTGCGCAGACGCCAGGAGTCCTGCCGCAGCGCCATCCCGGTATGGTGCTGATGCGCAATGCCGGCGACGTCGTGGCGCTCTCGTCCGGCCAGGAGAACCTGCAAATGCGGTTCGGCACGGAGAAATACGCGAAATTCGCTTATTCCAGCCGCTACGGTTTCAGCGTCGAATCCGACGAACGCAACTTCGCGGGCGCGGCGCTCGATTCGACCCTCGCCTTCAGCGATGACGGCTTGCATTACCGGGTTCGCGAGACAAATCAGGAAGCCAAGCTTGCAGGCGACGTCCTCTACTCGAAGTGGTCGCCATTCCGGGACGTGGAGGTCGAAACCTGGCTGGTGCCGGCAGCGCCCTGGCACGTCCGCGTCCACCGCATCAATACGCCGCGGCCGCTGCAGACCGCGGAAGGCGGCTTTGCGATCGCGCGCCGCGATTTCGAACTTGATACACTGGTCGCGGAGGGCTCGAGCGCCTATGCGATCGGAGAAGCGGATTTCAGCGGCATTCTCGACATCGGCTCCCAAGTGCCGCGCACGGGCCTGGCGCAGAAGGCGCCGCCGAATACCAACATGATTGTCGCCAAGACGCTCGTGCCGCAGTTGCGCGCAGCAGTACCGGCAGGCCAGACGATCCTGATGACCGCTGTCCTCGCAGCAAATGACAAAGGTATCGTGGGCGGCGCTTGGACCACGCCGCCGCAGGCGCCTGACCTTGCCGAACTCGAAGCGCTTGTCGCCAGCAAGGGCATCAGGGTCAGCGCGATCGAGGCGCCGGGGCAGATGCCATGACGCGCCTCTCCATCGCGCTTGCGATGCAGCCTTCACGGACCGAGCATGTCCTGCCTGCCGAGACGCTGCGCCGGCTCGGCGAGCTCGGCCACCTTCTCGATCCCCAGCCGCTCCAAAGCTTCGACGACGATCGCGCCCGGCACATTCTTGCCGACACTGATATCCTCATCACCGGTTGGGGATCGCCCTATGTCGGGCGCGAGGTCCTTGCAGCGGCTCCAGGGCTGCGGCTGGTTGCGCACGCGGCCGGAACAGTCAAGGGAATCGTCGATGAGCAGATCTTCGATGCCGGCATTGCCGTAACGCATGCTGCCGAGGCAAATTCTGTCCCGGTTGCGGAATTTACGCTTGCGGCGATCATCTTCGCCGGCAAGCAGGTGTTGCGCTTCCGCGACCTCTACGTCGCTGACCGCAACCGTGACCGGACGCACCCGATGCAGCGGTTGGCGATCGGCAACTATCGCCGCACCGTCGGTATTGTCGGCGCCTCGCGCATCGGTCGACGGGTCATCGAGCTGCTGCGGCCATTCGAATACAGGATCCTCCTCTTCGATCCCACCGTCGACATTGCCGAGGCGAGCAGTCTTGGAACCGAGAAGGCGGATCTGCCGACACTCATGAAACAATCCGATATCGTCTCGCTGCACGCACCGTCGCTACCGTCGACGTGTCATATGATCGGCGCCGAAGAGTTGTCGCTGATGAAAGACGGGGCCACGCTGATCAACACAGCGCGCGGTGCTCTGATCGACGAAACCGCGCTGCTGAAGACGCTTGGCGCCGGACGAATTGACGCCATCATCGACGTGACGGACCCCGAGATACCGGAGGAGGCCTCGGCCTTCTACGACCTTCCCAATGTCTTCCTGACGCCGCATATCGCCGGTGCCGTGGGACTGGAGCGCGGACGGCTTGGGGATATGGCAGTCGATGAAATAGAGCGGTTCATCAAAGGTGAACCGCTCCTCTACCAGATCCTGCGTCGTGATCTGGCACTCATCGCTTAGCCAGCCTTCAGACTTGCCGGTGCGCCGCCCGTGACGATCTCGGGCATCAGGTCGGAGATCTTCACGACCTTGCCGCTGCGTGAGCTGTTCAGGGCGGCGATGCCGCACAACACAGACATGGCACCGGCGCGCGTCCCGGCCCGCTGGCCGAGCCTGTCTTCCATGCCCTGCTTGAAGATCATGTTGCGCATCCGGTCGTCGCCACCGTAATGGCCGCCCGGTGAATGCGGCACGACGATCCGCTCGACGGTATCCTTTCCCTTCGGGAAATTGCGAACGAGCAGGATAGTGTCCTGATCCGGCGTTTCCCACGGCTGCTTCTCGTATTGCCGCAGCTCGATGCGCCCGTGCGTGCCGTTAAACGCGATATGGTGGCCCTCGATCGGCTGGAAGGTGTTCAGCGAATAGGAGACATGGACGTTGTTCTTGTAGCGGATGCTGACGACCATCGTGTCGGGGATATCGATATCCTCGCGATAGACGCAGCCGTCGCGGAAGTAGCCGTCGATCTTCGACGGATCCTCGTACAGCGAATCGAGAAATGGATCGGCCTCGAGGTCGAGGAAATAGTCGCACTCCCCCGTATGCGGACAGAGCTTGCAGCGCGGGCCGCGGAATGGCCCCTTGCGCCCGTAATTCTGGAGATCGGCAAAGGAGGTGACGGCATCCGGGTCGCTGTCCAGATACCAGTTCAAGAGGTCGAAGTGGTGCGTCGCCTTGTGCACGAAGAGGCTGCCGGAATTTTCGGTATAGGCGTGCCAGCGGCGGAAATAGTCGGCACCATGCTTGGTGTCGAGATACCAGTGGAAGTCGACTGACGTGACGCGCCCGATCTCGCCGGCGTTCAGCAGTTCCTTGATCTTGGCGGCCGTCGGCGAATAGCGATAGTTGAAGGAGACATCCACCCGCTTGCCGGTGCGCTTCTCGGCATCGAGGATACGGCGGATCTTGTCGACCGCTGTGGTCATCGGCTTTTCCGTGATGACGTCGATGCCGGCCTCGAGCGCACGCACGACGATGTCGTCATGCGTATAGTCGGGCGTGCAGACGATGACGAGGTCGACCTGCTGTTCGGCGAGCATGGCGTCGATGTTCTCATAGATCGGCGCATTGCTGCCGATCATCGTGCGGGCGCGCTCGGCGCGCAGCGAATTGGTGTCGACGATCGCGACGAGATCCACATGCTCGCGCCAGCCGGCAAGCAGTTCCTTGCCCCACATGGTGGTGCCGCGGTTTCCCGTTCCAATCAAGGCAAAGCGACGTTTCTCCATCGTGTGATCCTCCTCATGCGTCATGAAACGAACAGTGGTCCGGTGCCCAACAAGGTCGCGGCCCCCCCAGTCTGCGGGCCATATCAGGCTGTAACTAAACAGTTACCTGATGGCAGACACCGTCCCCTGTCAATAGCCGATCGCGGATTTCGACGATCAGGCGGCGATCGATGCGAGCGTCACATGGACGATGTGCCGCTCCCAGGCATCGAGATTGTCCGGCTCGACCAAGTCGCGGCCGAAAATCGTCGAGAGCGTATACTGGTTGGAAAGATAGAAGTATCCGAGCGAGGCAATCGTCAGATAGACGTTCAGCGGATCTGCGTTTGCGATGAAAACGCCCGCCTTCTTGCCGCGCTCGAGCACGTCGGAAAGTTCTCCGATCAGATGCGAATGCAGTTCCTTGAGTCGAACGGACTGGCGCAGCCAGCGCGCACGATGAAGGTTTTCGGTTCCGAGCAGGCTGAGGAACTCAGGGTGCTTGAGAAAATAGCGCCAGGTAAACAGCGCCAGCTCGCCAATTCCTTCCTGGGGCGTTTGATCACCGATATGGAGCTCCCGCTCGGCCGTGCGAATACCGACGTAGGCTTCCTCCAGGACGCGCAGGTACAGTTGTTCCTTATCGCCGAAATAGTGGTAGAGCATGCGTTTGTTGGTGCCGGCGCGCTCGGCGATCGCATCAACTCTTGCGCCGCCCATGCCGTTCTCAGCGAATTCCTTGGTCGCAGCCTCGAGAATCGCCGCACGGGTTCGTTCGGGATCGCGCTGCAAGACGCGCTCGGGCGATTGACGCCTTACTCTCTTCTTTTCCCTATTTCCGCCGGCGCCTTCCATCGGCCCACCTTTCTTATTTCCCCATTGCGCTCATAGTACGTTGAGAACAGATTGTAAAAAACGAGACGCGTGAGGAGCACCATCATATCAGCGCTTGACAGCCTCAACGCTTCTCCATAGCTTGTAACCAATTAGTTATTTGTTGCAAGAGAAACCAGCAAGGAGCGTGTGGAGGCGCTCCCCAAGGGAGGAGGAGAACAGATGACACTTCGCGTAAGCAGACGCAATTTCGTTGCGGGAGGAGCAACGCTTCTTTCGATGTCCGCACTGGGATCGAGGGCCTTTGCCGCCGATGCCCGCCTGCGGCTTCTGTGGTGGGGCTCGCAGCCGCGTGCCGACCGCACCAACAAGGTCTCGCAACTCTACCAGACGAAGAATGCGGGAACGTCGATCACCGGCGAATTCCTTGGATGGGGAGACTATTGGCCCCGCCTGGCCACACAGGTTGCCGGCCGCAATGCGCCCGACGTCATCCAGATGGACTACCGCTATATCGTCGAATATGCGCGGCGCGGCGCACTCGCCCCGCTCGAATCCTACATGCCGTCCAAGCTCAATCTTGGCGATTTCGACCCAGCACAGATCGAGGGCGGCAGCGTTGACGGGCATTTCTACGGCGTCAGCCTCGGCGCCAACGCCGCATCAACGGTCTTGAATACGACCGCGTTCCAGGAAGCCGGTGTCGACCTGCCTACGCAGGCAACCACCTGGGAGGAATTTGGCAAGATCGGCGCCGAGATCACCAAGGCCGGCAAGCGCAAGGGCTTCTTTGGTTTTGCCGATGGCAGCGGCAACGAACCGCTGCTGGAAAACTATCTCAGGCAGCGCGGCAAAGCGCTCTATACGGCCGATTCCAAGATCGCCTTCGGCGCCGAAGAGGTTTCCGAATGGTTCGACATGTGGAGCAAATTCCGCGAAGCGAACGCCTGCGTACCGCCCGACGTTCAGGCGCTTTACAAGGACACGATCGACACCAGCCCGCTCACCCTTGGTAAGGCTGCGGCCGACTACGCGCACAGCAACCAGTTCGTCGGCTTCCAGGCTATCAGCAAGGACAAGCTGGCGCTGACCAACTACATGCGCATCAAGCCGGATTCGAAGGGCGGCCACTATCGCAAGCCTTCGATGTTCTTCTCGGTGTCCTCGCAGTCGAAGGTGCTCGACCAGGCGGTCGACTACGTCAACTTCTTCGTCACCAACCCCGATGCGGCTCTGGCGCTCGACGTCGAACGCGGCATTCCCGAATCGAAGGCGATGCGCGACGTCGTGGCCGCCAAGCTCGACGAGACGGGCAAGGTCCCGCTCAACTACGTCAGCGGTCTAGGCGACCTAGCAGGCAAGCTGCCGCCGCCACCACCGTCAGGCGCCGGTGAAGGCCAGGTGGTGTTGCGCACCATCGCCGAGCAAGTCGCTTTCGGCCAGCTTTCGCCCAGCGACGGCGGCAAGCAGCTGGTCGATGAGATCAGCCGCCTGCTCGCCAAAGGCTGACGCGAATGAGTGATGTGATGCGCACGACCGCCCCGGACGCCATCAAGAGTGAATATGGGGCGGCGACCCAGGGGCGTTTCAAACGCCTCTGGACCGCCAATGCCCCAGGCTATCTCTTTCTCTTGCCGTGGCTGATCGGCTTTTTCGGGTTGACGCTCGGACCGGCCGTCATCTCGCTCTACCTCTCGTTCACGGATTTCGACATGATCCAGTCGGCCGAGTGGGTGGGAGCAGCAAACTACGTGCGCATCGCAACCGCCGACCCGAAATTTGCAGCGGCGATGAAGGTCACCCTGACTTATGTCGTGTTGTCAGTGCCCTTCAAGCTCACCTTCGCGCTGCTGGTCGCGATGGCGCTCAATAAGGGCGTTCGCGGCCTGCCGCTCTACCGCGCGATCTTCTACCTGCCGTCGCTGCTCGGCGGCAGCGTGGCGATTGCTGTCCTCTGGCGGCAGCTCTTTGCCGGCGACGGTCTGGTCAATGCCGCGCTTGCGCATTTCGGGATCGAAGGCCCGAGCTGGATCTCTCACCCGAGCTACTCGATCTACACGCTGGTCGCGCTCAGCGTCTGGCAGTTCGGCTCGCCGATGATCATCTTCCTCGCCGGCCTGCGCCAGATTCCGACCGACATGTATGAGGCCGCCAGCCTCGATGGCGCATCCAAATTCCGGCAGTTCTACAAGATCACGCTGCCGCTATTGACGCCGGTGATCTTCTTCAACGCCGTCGTCCAGACGATCGACGCCTTCAAGGCCTTCACGCCGGCCTTCATCATATCCGGCGGAACGGGCGGGCCGATCAACTCGACGCTGTTCTACACGCTTTATCTCTATCAGGAGGCGTTCGGAAACTTCCGCATGGGCTATGCTTCGGCGCTTGCCTGGATCCTCGTGCTGATCATCGCGATCTTCACGGCCTTCTCCTTCCTGACCTCGCGTTACTGGGTGCACTACGATGACTAACGGGATCACCACCGCCGTCACGGCGCCGCCATCCGACATCACCAAGCGCAGCCTTCCGGCGTCGGTTGCGATCCATACGCTGCTGATCTTAGGTTCCCTGCTGATGCTCTATCCGCTGCTGTGGATGGTGTCCGCCTCAGTTCGCCCGGAAAACGAGATCTTCTCGTCGACCTCGCTCATTCCGTCGTCGATCGACTTTTCTTCCTACCTGCGTGGTTGGACGGGGCTCGATATCACCTTCGGGCGCTTTTTCTGGAATTCGCTCGTCATTTCGATCCTGACGGTCATCGGCAATGTCGTTGCCTGTTCGCTGGCAGCCTATGCCTTTGCGCGCCTGCACTTTGCTGGCCGGAACTTCTGGTTCGCGATCATGCTCGGCACGTTGATGATCCCATACCACGTGACGCTGATCCCGCAGTATGTCCTGTTTCTCAATCTCGGCTGGGTGAACACCATCCTGCCGCTCGTGGTGCCGAAGTTCCTGGCAAGCGACGCCTTTTTCATTTTCCTGATGGTGCAGTTCTTCCGCGGCATTCCGCGCGAACTCGATGAAGCTGCGATGATGGACGGCTGCAGCGCCTGGCGCATCTACTGGAAGATCATGCTGCCGCTGTCGCTGCCGGTGCTGGCGACCGCCGCGATCTTCTCCTTCATCTGGACCTGGGACGATTTCTTCGGTCCGCTAATCTACCTCAACGATATGAACACCTACACGATCCAGCTCGGCCTGCGCACCTTCGTCGACTCGACCAGTGCATCGGACTGGGGCGGATTGTTCGCCATGTCGACGCTGACGCTGGTGCCGGTGTTCTTGTTCTTCCTATTCTTCCAGCGCCTGCTGATCGAAGGCATCGCCACGACAGGCATGAAGCGCTGATGCAGCTACGGGTACAGGTCATATGAGTATCAAGAGAGTTGCGATCGTGGGCTGCGGCATCGGCCGCTCCCACATCGTTGAAGGCTACGTACCGCATCCCGACAAGTTCAAGGTCGTAGCGATCTGCGACCTGAACGAGGAGCGCCTGCGCGAGATCGGCGATGAGTTCGACATCGCCAAGCGCACGACCTCCTTTGCCGATGTGCTTGGCGACGAGAGCGTCGACATCGTCGACATCTGCACGCCGCCCGGCATCCACCTCGAGCAAGTCGTGGCAGCGCTGGCATCCGGCAAGCACGTCATCTGCGAGAAGCCGCTGACCGGCTCGCTCTCGGGCGTCGACACGATCATGGAAGCGGAAAAGACGGCCAAAGGCACGCTGATGCCGATCTTCCAGTATCGCTATGGCGACGGCATCGAGAAGGCGAAACGGATCATCGACGCCGGCATCGCAGGCAAGCCCTACATGGGCTCGGTCGAAACCTTCTGGCTGCGCACGCCCGAATATTATTCGGTTCCATGGCGCGGAAAATGGGCGACCGAGCTTGGTGGCGTGCTGGTGACCCACGCGTTGCACCTGCACGATATGCTGCTGCATCTGATGGGGCCGGTCTCGAAGGTGTTCGGCCGCGTTGCGACCCGCGTCAACGACATCGAGGTGGAGGACTGCGCCTCGGCGAGCCTGCTGATGGAGAACGGCGCCTTCGTGTCGCTCTCCTGCACGCTGGGCTCGCACGAGCAGATCAGTCGCTTGCGGCTGCACTTTGAGAACGTGACGTTCGAGAGCAATCACGAGCCCTACTCGCCGGGTAGGGACCCTTGGAAGATCATCGTCCAGAATGACGATGTGCAGGCGCGCATCGACGCCGTCATCGGCAACTGGCAGCCGGTCGCACCGCGCTTCACCACGCAGATGGAGAATTTTCATACCTATCTTAGCGGCAACGGACCGCTGCCGGTGACGACCCAGGATGCGCGCCGCGCGCTGGAGCTCGTCACTGCGATCTATCAATCGTCCGATACCGGCCGCGACGTCAGCCTGCCGATCGGATCGGACAGCCCCAAGTACGCCGACTGGCGTGCCCGCACGAAGTAACGGACCAGGGAGGATCCTGAGATCATGGCAACAAGCGTCGTTCTCCAGAAAGTCGAGAAGCGCTACGGCGCCCTGGACGTCATCCACGGCATCGACCTGAAGATCGATCCCGGTGAGTTCGCGGTCTTCGTCGGCCCCTCCGGCTGCGGTAAGTCCACGCTGCTGCGCATGATAGCCGGGCTTGAAGAAATCACCGGCGGCGCGCTCCTGCTCGATAACGAGCGAATGAACGAGGTGGCGCCGGCCAAGCGCGGCATCGCGATGGTTTTCCAATCCTATGCGCTTTATCCGCATATGTCGGTCTACAAGAATCTTGCCTTCGGGCTTGAGACGGCCGGCTACAAGAAGACCGAGATCCAGCCGAAGGTGAAACGCGCGGCTGAAATCCTCCAGATCGAGAAACTACTGGAACGCAAGCCGAAGGCGCTTTCCGGTGGCCAACGCCAGCGCGTGGCGATCGGCCGCGCGATCGTGCGCGAGCCGCGCATCTTCCTGTTCGACGAGCCACTCTCCAACCTCGACGCGGAACTGCGCGTGCAGATGCGCGTAGAGATTTCCCGTCTGCACCGCAGTCTCGGCAATACGATGATCTACGTCACCCACGACCAGGTGGAGGCCATGACCATGGCCGACAAGATCGTCGTGCTGAACGCAGGCCGCATCGAGCAGATCGGCGCGCCGCTCGACCTCTACAACAATCCGACCAACCGCTTCGTGGCAGGCTTCATCGGTAGCCCGAAGATGAACTTCCTACAGGCGCGCGTGGAGCAGACCGGAGAGGCCGAGACGACCATCGCCGTCTGCGGCAACTCCGTTCGCCTGCCTCGGCGGCTGAAGGCAGAAGCCGGCCAGAGCGTCACCTTCGGCATTCGTCCGGAACATCTTTCGGTCCTCGAGAACAGCGGCATCACGCTTGCGACCGTGAATATCGACCTCGTTGAGAACCTCGGCGGCGCGACCATGCTCTACGCGAAGACGCCGGACGGCCAGCAGATGACGATCGCGCTCGACGGACAGCAGAAGGTGGAGCGCGGGACGAACGTGAAGGCCTCCTTCGACCCGGCGCGGTGCCACGTCTTCGACGCATCAGGCGCCGCCATCTAGCGCGCTTGACAGCCGATCCCGCTCTGGCCATGATTTCAATAGGATAGGCCACGAAAGGGAAAAGCGTGACGCCTGAAGATCGGATTCATGCGCTCGGCATCTGGCAGGGTCCGATCGAAATTGTGCCGATCGCCGGCGGCATCACCAACCGGAACTATCTCGTGCGGGATCGTGCGGTGCGTCGCGTGGTCCGGCTGGGGGAAGATATCCCCGTTCACCATATCAGCCGCCAGAACGAGCTTGCCGCCAGCCAGGCTGCACATGCAGCGGGGCTTTCGCCGGCTGTTATCCATCATGCGCCGGGCGTGCTTGTTCTCGACTACATCGAGTCGAAGGCGCTATTACCTAACGACCTGCGACGCTCAGAGATGTTGGAGCGTGTCATCCCGCTGGTGCGGGCCTGCCACCACGATATCGCCCGTGAATTTCGCGGCGCGGCGGCGATCTTCTGGGTCTTTCATGTCATTCGCGATTACATCGCCAATCTGGAAGCAGCCAACAGCCCCTATCGTCAACTTTTCCCGGACCTGCTGGCAAAGGCCGAACGGCTGGAAGCGGCCGGCGGTCCGTTCGAGATCGCCTTCGGTCATAACGACATGCTCGCCGCCAACTTTCTCGATGACGGCAAGCGCCTGTGGCTGATCGACTGGGACTATGCGGGCTTCAACACGCCGCTCTTCGATCTGGGTGGCCTCGCCTCCAACAGCGAGTTCTCCGAGGCGGCTGAGCGGTTGATGCTCGAGACCTATTATCAGATGCCGCTGACTGGAGATCTCTGGCGGCGCTACCAGGCGATGAAATGCGCTTCGCTGTTGCGCGAGACACTTTGGAGCATGGTTTCGGAAATCCACTCCACGATCGACTTCGATTACGCCGCCTACACGGCCGAGAATCTTGCGCGCTTCGAGCGCGCCTACGACGCTTTTTGAACAGGATCGATAATATGACGAAGGAATTGCCAAAGACCGCCAAGGCGGTCGTTATCGGCGGCGGGATCATCGGCTGCTCGACGGCCTATCATCTCGGCAAGCTCGGCTGGACCGATACCGTGCTCCTGGAGCGCAAGAAGCTCACCTCCGGCACCACTTTCCATGCGGCCGGCCTCGTCGGCCAGCTCCGCACCAGTGCCAATATCACCCAGCTGCTCGGCTATTCCGTCGATCTCTATAAGAGACTGGAGGTCGAGACGGGACTTGGCACCGGCTGGAAAATGAATGGCGGCCTGCGACTTGCCTGCAACGAGGAACGCTGGACCGAGGTCAAGCGACAGGCGACCACGGCTCAATCCTTCGGGCTCGAGATGCAATTGCTGACGCCGCAGGAGGCTTTCGATCTCTGGCCGCTGATGACCATCGACGATCTCGTCGGCGCGGCGTTTTTGCCGACGGACGGCCAGGCGAGCCCATCTGATATCACCCAGGCACTCGCCAAGGGTGCGCGCATGGCTGGCGTCTCGATCTTCGAGGATAGCGAGGTGATCGATCTTGAGATCGACAAAGGCAAGATCCGCGCCGTCATCACCACGCAAGGCCGCATCGAATGCGAGCGTGTCGTCGTCTGCGCTGGGCAGTGGACGCGCGCTTTCGCCGCCCGCTTCGGCGTCAACGTCCCGCTCGTCTCTGTGGAGCACCAGTACATCATCACCGAGTCCTTCGGCGTGCCGTCGAACCTGCCGACGCTGCGCGACCCCGACCGCCTGACGTATTACAAGGAGGAGGTCGGCGGCATCGTCATGGGAGGTTACGAACCCAACCCGATACCGTGGGCGAAAGCCGGGATTCCCGAGGGCTTCCACTACACGCTGCTCGATAGCAATTTCGAGCATTTCGAGCAGATCATGGAACAGGCTCTCGGGCGTGTCCCGGCGCTCGAAAACGTCGGCGTGAAACAGCTGCTGAACGGCCCGGAGAGCTTCACGCCTGACGGCAACTTCATTCTGGGCGAAGCACCGGAGTTGAAGAACTTCTTCGTCGGCGCCGGCTTCAATGCCTTCGGCATCGCGTCCGGCGGTGGCGCCGGCATGGCCCTCGCCGAATGGGTCGCCAACGGCGAACCGCCCTACGATCTCTGGCCCGTCGATATTCGCCGCTTCGGCCGCCCGCATTTCGATACCGATTGGTTGCGCACCCGCACGCTGGAAGCTTACGGCAAGCACTACACATTGGCTTTCCCCCTCGAAGAGTATTCAAGTGGCCGGCCCTGCCGTAAATCGCCGCTCTACGACCGGCTGAAGGCACAAGGTGCTTGCTTCGGTGAAAAGCTTGGATGGGAGCGGCCGAACTGGTTTGCCGATCTCTTCGCCAACGAGGAGCCGAAGGATATCTACACCTATGGCCGCCAGAACTGGTTCGATGCCGTCGGCCGCGAGCACAAGGCAGTGCGCGAGGCGGCCGTCATCTTCGACCAGACATCGTTTGCCAAATTCGTGCTGAAGGGACGAGATGCCGAGGCGGCTCTGTCGTGGATCGCCTCCAACGATGTGACAAAGCCGGTCGGCTCGCTGATCTATACGCAGATGCTGAACGACAAGGGCGGCATTGAGTGCGACCTCACCTGCGCCCGCATGGCCGACGACGAATACTATATCGTCACCGGTACCGGTTTCGCGACGCATGACTTCGATTGGATCGCACGCAATATTCCAGATGGAATGCATGCCGAACTCGTTGATGTCACCTCCGCCTATTCGGTCTTGTCGCTGATGGGACCAAACGCTCGCGCAGTGCTGGAGACGGTCACAAGCAACGACGTTTCCAACGCTGCCTTCCCCTTCGGCCGCGTCAAGACCATCGGCATCGCCGGCTGCCCGGTACGGGCGCTGCGCATCACCTATGTCGGCGAGCTCGGGTACGAACTGCATGTGCCGGTCGAATACGCAACAACCGTCTACGACGCGCTGATGGCGGCGGGCGGTCCGTTGCAGCTCATGAATGCCGGCTACCGCGCCATCGAAAGCTGCCGCCTAGAGAAGGGCTATCGCGCCTGGGGCTCCGATATCGGGCCGGATCATACGCCTATCGAGGCCGGGCTCGGCTGGGCCGTGAAGACCAGAAGGACCACGCCGTTTCGCGGCCGCGAGGCGATCGAGCGGCAGTTGGCCTCGGGCGTCAAGAAGATGTTTGCATGCTTCGTACCAGAGGACCCAGATGTGGTTCTGCTCGGCCGCGAGACCATCTATCGCGACGGCAAGCGTGTCGGTTGGCTATCCAGCGGCGGCTTCGGTTACACGATCGGCAAGCCGATCGGCTACGGCTATGTCCGCAATCCGGAAGGCGTGACCGAAGACTTCGTGCTGTCCGGCAGCTACGAACTTGACGTGGCGCACGAGCGCGTGCCCTGCCGGGCATCGCTCGAGCCCCTCTACGATCCTGAGATGGCCCGCGTAAAGGCGTGAGAAGGCAATAGAAGGACGGCCTGAGACTCGAATTGCCTCATTCCTGTGCTTGTCACAGGAATCCAGCCGACGCGCGTCTGCGAGGCAAAAAGACTCTTTTTTGTGCGGTGGGGAGTCTTCTGCGGCGAAGGGATGACGTGCGCCATCAAAACAACGGCAACCTGTTGTCCTGGATCAAGATCTCCAGCTTGTTCGCCACATCCTCTGTCCAGCCGAGGTTGTCGGTCAGCGCAGGCGGGAAAAGGCCCGGCAGCCCGAACAGAGCTTTCGATACAGCGCCCCCATTGCGCGGCACGTCGGCCAGTCGCGCTGCTATCTCGGCGGCGCGAGGGTCGCGCAGTTCGTAGCTTTCACCGTTCCGGTCAGCGCCAAGTGCGTAGCGCATCCAGGCGGCCACCGCGATCGCATAGGTCTCTGCCTTGCCGCCCTCAGCCACAGCTTCGGAGGCAGGTTCGAGAAGGCGCTGGGGCAATTTTTGTGTGCCGTCCATGGCAATCTGATAGGTGCGGTGGGCGATCGCCTTGTTTGCAAAGCGTGCAATCAGCTCATCAGCATAGGCCTCAAGAGCGATGCCAGGCACCGGATCCAAGGTTGCGGCGGCGGCGTTCATGTGACGACGCGCAAGGGCTGCCAGGCCGGCATCATCCATGACGTCGCGGATAAATTCATAGCCGCCGATATAGCCGAGATAAGCGAGCAGCGAATGCGCGCCGTTCAACATGCGCAGCTTCATCTTTTCATAAGCGGAGACATCTTCGACCATCAGAGCGCCGGCCTGCTCCCAATCCGGGCGGCCGTTGGCAAAGTGGTCCTCGATCACCCATTGCGTGAAAGGTTCGGTCTCGATCGCTGCCATATCCCGCCTGCCCGTGAGCCTTTCGGCATCGCGATAGGTGGCATCCGTGCTTGCCGGCGTGATGCGATCGACCATAGTCGACGGGAAAGGAACGTTGTCCTCGATCCACTGCGGAAGGTCCGGATCGACTCGTTCGGCGAAGTCGAGCACCAGCCGCTTCAAAACGGCGCCGTTGCTTGGCAGGTTATCGCAGCTAAGCGGCGTGAAGGGTGCGATGCCCTTGGCGCGCCGGCGAGAAAGACCTTCGACCAGATAGCCGATGACTCCGCGCGGCGCATGGCGGTCGGCGAGGTCGGCGGCAATGTCGGGATGCTTCAGGTCCAACCCACCAGTGGCGGAATCGAAGCCGTAGGCTTTCTCGGTGACCGTCAAGCTGACGATGCGGATTGCGGGATCCTCAAGCTTGGCGAGCAGATCGCCGGGATTGCGGGTCGCGACATGGGCGCGCAGGATCGGGCCGATGACGTGCGCCGTCGTGCCCGCGGTATCGCGCACGAGCATGGTGTAGAGCCCGCTCTGCTCGTTCAGGTGATCGGCAACATCGGCTGTGCGCAGGCTCGCCACCTCGATGCCCCAGTCGCCGCCGGCCGCCGCGATCGCGCTATCGGTGAAGGGGGCGAAGTGCGCGCGAAAGAATGCGCCGGGACCGAGATGCAGGATGCCCGGCTTCAACGCACCGCGCTCATAGAGGGGAAGCTTGGCTGTCGGCGCGAGGCCGGAAAGGCTCGTCAGTCGTTCGGTCACAGCTTGTATGCCTTCTTCGCGTTTCCATAGGAGAGTTCGCCGGCGACGATTTCTGCTTCCTTTCGGGACATCCGGTGTTCCGTCACGAACTGGGCCAGGAAGCGGCAGACCTCGCGGCGCCAGACATCGTGGCGTGCCGGGATCGACAAAAGCGCGCGTGTGTCGTCGTTGAAGCCGGCCAGATTGGCAAAACCGGCCGTCTCGACCACCTGGTCGAGATAGCGGCGGATGCCGTTCGGGCTGTCGTGGAACCACCAGGGCGGGCCGATCATCAGGCACGGCCAATGGCCCGCCATCGGCGCCAGCTCGCGGGCATAGGTCGTCTCGTCGAGCGTGAACAGGAGCACGCGCAGGCTAGGCGCGTGACCATACTTTGCAAGCATCGCAGCGAGCCCGCCGACCCAATCCGTCGGCGTCGGGATATCGGCGCCCATGTTCGGGCCGCGGGTCTGGAACAGCTCGTGGTCGGTATTGCGACGCGAGCCGGCATGGATCTGCATCGTCATACCGTCGTCGGCCGAAAGCCCGGCCATTTCGGTCAGCATCTGGCCACGGAAGAGCTCCGCATCCTCAGTGCTCAGCGCGCCCTTGTGCGCCTTGTCGAGCAGCCGCTGCTTATCGGCCAGTGGCAGGTCGGCGGTAAACGCCGTCGGAACGCCGTGGTCTGTGGCGGTTGCGCCGTACTGGCGGAAATAGGCACGCCGTTTGCGGTGAGCCTCGATCAGCCCGTCCCACTTCGTCACGTCGCAATCGGTCAGTTCGCCAAGCCGCACCAGGTTTTCGCGGAAGCCGACGGCATCCGGGTCGGTGACGCCATCTGGGCGGTAAGTGGTGCGGACGCGGCCGATCCAGCCGTCTTGCGCCATTTTCTGGTGGTGCACCAGTGGGTCAAGTGCGCCTTCGGTCGTGGCGATCGTCTCGATGCCGAAACGCTTATGCAGCGCGCGCGGACGGAACTCCGGAAGTGCCAGTTGGGCGTTGATGTGGTCGTAGAGCGCATCGGCATTGTCAGGCGTCAGCGGTTCCTCGCAACCCAGCACGGCCGACATCGCGTGATCGACCCACAGGCTGGAGGGCGTGCCGCGGAAGAGATGGTACCGCGCGGCAAAAGCGCGCCAGATGTCACGGCCCTTGGCGACCGGCTTACCGTCGAGGCGCGGTACGCCGAGATCGTCGAGCTTGACGCCAACACTGTGCAGCATGCGGAAGAGATAGTGATCCGGAATGACGAGGAGCGAGGATGCATCGTCGAAAGGCTTGTCGTCGGCAAACCACGAGGGTTCTGTATGGCCGTGCGGGCTTACGATCGGCAGCGTCCGGACGGTCTCGTAAAGGTCCCGCGCGATCGTGCCGGTTGTCGGATCGGCCGGAAAGAGCCGGTCCGGATGAAGAAAGCCGTTTCCAACATCCATGAGAATTCCTCCCTGAAGGGCTACCGGCCTACCCCACAACTTGGAACGCGGCAAGGGCTTTTAGTAACTAAACGGTTCACTTTTGAAAATCGCACTTCCCTACTCTCGAAATGATTGACCGCACGGACTATTTCCGCTCTTCAGGTGCAGATGACATTGGCCGGTTGCGGCAAGGAGGTTCCATGTCCGAAGAGACGAGCCGCATGACGAAACTCGAGGAAATCGTTGCCCATCAGGCAAAGACGATCGAGGAAATGTCCGACCAGCTGGCCGAGCAATGGAAAGTCATGGAACAGACGCGCGCCAAGCTTGACCGGTTGACGGAACGCTTCCTGTCGCTCGAAGAGCAATCGTTGGAAGCCCCAGCAATTACGCGGCCACCGCACTACTGAGCAAGCTCCGCCCTTGTTTTTGGCGGCCGGAATACCTATTAAAGGGCGGTGAGGACGACCTCCCCCTCTACGGGCATCACCTCGGGACGACCCGAGCATTCCCGCCGGGGGTAAATATGCGTAAAGCCGCAGATCGTATCCGTCACGCCATCAGCTTCGAACTCATCGGACTCGCGCTCGTCACGCCGCTCGGCGCGCTCGCCTTCGGCATGCCGATTGCCGATATCGGCGTGGTCGCCATTGCCGGCGCGACGCTGGCGACGATGTGGAACTATATTTACAATTTCGGCTTCGATCATTTGATGCAGCGTCTGACCGGCAGTACCCGCAAGAGCGTCGGCATCCGCGTGGCGCACGCGGTCATGTTCGAGGTGGGGTTGCTGCTGGCGCTGCTGCCGATGATCGCCTGGTACCTAGGCGTCAATATCATTCACGCCCTGATGATGGACGTGTCGTTCGCGCTTTTCTACATGGTCTACGCCTTCGTCTTCAACTGGGCCTATGACCGTGTGTTCCCGCTGCCGGATTGGCAGCCCGCAGCGCAAGCATCGCAAAGCTAGGCATCACGCAACCAAAGAAAAAGGGACCGCAGCTGCCGGCGATCCCTTTCGTATTGTCTCAAAGCATCTGGGCCGGATGTCGCTCAGACATTGCCCATGCAGAGATATTTCATCTCGAGATAGTCCTCGGCACCGTGACGCGAGCCCTCGCGGCCAAGGCCGGATTGCTTGATGCCACCGAAAGGTGCCGTTTCCGTCGACATCAGACCGGTGTTGATGCCCACCATCCCGTATTCGAGCGCCTCGGCGACGCGCCAGACCTTCTTGAGGTCACCGGCGAAGAAATAGGCGGCGAGACCGAACTCGGTGTCGTTTGCCTGGGCGATGACATCCTCGACCGTATCGAAGCGGAAGAGCGGCGCAACGGGACCGAACGTCTCCTCACGAGCGACCTTCATCTCGCGGGTAACGCCGGTGAGCACGGTCGGCGTGAAGAAGGTGCCGGCACCTTCGACGCGCTTGCCGCCCGTCAGGATCCTTGCCCCCTTCGAGACAGCATCCGCCACGTGGCTTTCGACCTTCGCCAGCCCCTGCTCATCAATCAGCGGGCCGATCGCCACGCCTGCCTTGAAGCCGTCGCCGACCGCCATCGTCTCGACCTTCGCCGCAAGCTTGGCGGCAAAGGCGTCATAGACGCCGGACTGGACATAGAGGCGGTTGGCGCAGACGCAGGTCTGGCCCGCATTGCGATACTTCGACGCCAACGCACCCTCGACCGCGGCATCGAGATCGGCATCGTCAAAGACGATGAACGGCGCGTTGCCGCCGAGCTCGAGGCTGATCTTCTTGATCTGATCGGCGCACTGGCGCATCAGAATGCGGCCAACCTCGGTCGATCCGGTGAAGCTGATCTTGCGCACCTTCTCGTTGCCGCAGAGTTCCTTGCCGATCGCCGGGCCGTCGTCGCCGACGATGACGTTGAAGACGCCGGCTGGAATGCCGGCCTGCTCGGCAAGAACTGCAAGTGCCAGTGCCGACAGCGGCGTCTGCTCGGCCGGCTTGGCGACAACCGCGCAGCCGACGGCTAGCGCCGGTGCGATCTTGCGGGTGATCATCGCTGCCGGAAAATTCCAGGGCGTGATTGTGCCGACGACGCCGACGGGCTGCTTGATGACGATCATGCGCTTGTCGTTCGACGGCGCCGGGATCGTTTCGCCATAGATGCGCTTGGCTTCCTCCGCGTACCATTCGACATAGGCGGCGGCGTAAAGAATCTCGCCACGGGCCTCCGCGAAAGGCTTGCCCATTTCAGCGGTGAGGATTGCAGCCAGCTCATCGGCATGGGCAACCATCAGGTCGAACCATTTGCGCAGGATCCCGGCGCGTTCCTTGGCAGGGCGCGCGGCCCAGGCCGGCTGCGCGGCATAGGCGGCATCGATCGCTTCCCGCGTTTCGGCGGCACCCATGTCGGGCAGCGAGGCCAGAACCTCACCGGTAGCAGGATTGAGGACATCGAAGGTCTTGGTCGCGCCACCGGCTGTCCAGGAGCCGTTGATGTAACCGGCATCGCGCAGGAAGGGCGAGGAGAAGGGAACGTGCTTGGTCAGTGCAGTCGTGAATGCCATGTCATGTAACTCCAGGGCAGAGAGGGCCGGCCAGCCTACTTGCCACTTGCTTCGAGGATCGAGGCTTCCACAATGTCCAGTGCTTCACCAAAGACACTGTCCTGGATGGTAATCGGGGCAAGGAAGCGGATGACGTTGCCGTGGACACCACAGGTCAACAGGATCAGGCCCTTCTCAAGCGCGGTCAGACGGACCTTGTTGGCGAATTCGGCACTCGGCAGCTTCGTCGTCCTGTCGTTGAATTCGACGGCATTCATGAAGCCCGGGCCACGGATATCAACGATCTCAGGCGCCCTCTCGCGCAACGATTCCAGACGCTGCTTCAACCGGCTACCAAGCTGATTGGCGCGGTTGCAGAGATCTTCGTCCTTGATGACATCGAGAACCGCGTGAGCAGCGGCGATACCAAGCGGATTACCGCCATAGGTGCCGCCAAGGCCGCCCGGTCCCGGCGCATCCATGATGTCGGCGCGGCCGGTGACGGCTGCCAGCGGGAAGCCGCCGGCGAGGCTCTTGGCCATGGTCATCAGGTCGGGTGCGACCTCATGATGATCCATCGCGAACATCCTGCCGGTGCGCGCAAAGCCGGTCTGGACCTCATCGGCGATCAGGAGGATGCCGTGCTGATCGCAGAGTTCGCGCAGTGCCTTCATGAACGAAACCGGCGCCGCATAGAAGCCGCCCTCGCCCTGCACCGGCTCGATGATGATTGCGGCAACGCGTTGCGGATCGACATCGGCGGCAAACAGCTTCTTCAAGGCTGCAAGCGATTGCTCAGGCGTCACGCCATGGAGCTCCACCGGGAACGGCACATGGAAGACATCGCCCGGCATCGCGCCGAAACCGACCTTGTAAGGCACGACCTTGCCTGTGAGAGCCATGCCCATGAAGGTGCGGCCATGAAAGCCGCCCCCGAAGGCGATGACGGCAGAACGGCCGGTCGCCGCCCGCGCGATCTTCACGGCATTCTCGACGGCTTCGGCACCTGTTGTGACGAAGATAGTCTTCTTGGCGAAGTCGCCGGGCGTCAGCGCGTTCAGCCGCTCCGCCAGATGCACGTAGCTCTCATAGGGAACGACCTGATGGCAGGTGTGGGTGAAGTGATCGAGCTGATCCTTCACGGCAGCGATCACCCGCGGGTGGCGATGGCCGGTATTGAGGACGGCGATGCCGGCCGCGAAGTCGATATAGCGGCGACCTTCCTTATCCCAGATCTCGGCGTTTTCGGCGCGATCTGCATAGATCTGCGTGGTCATCCCGACGCCGCGGGAAATTGCAGCATTCTTCCGGTCTGTAAGGGTAGTCGCGGTCATCGGTGCGCTCCTGCGCTTTGGAATGAATCGAAGCGATCTTGCATAAATTCTGCAAGGGGTGTAGAAAATACCTACATTTTTCCTGCAAGAATGCAAGCGGCATTTTCTGCTTCAAACCGTCGCCGTTTTCGGCGATGGTCGCTCAAGAAAACGAGGGCCGATACGGCCTCAAACGAACCGGGAATATTTGGCTTATGAGCAATGGGACGTCCGTGCGCTACAAGGTAGCCGAGGCGGCAAGATCGGCAGGTGTTTCCGCATCCACCTTGCGCCTTTGGGAAAGCCAGGGCCTCGTCGTTCCGGATCGGTCGGCGACCGGACACCGACAATACAGCGCCGAAGACGTGGCACGGCTAAAGAAGATAGCCTGGTATCGAACTGAGCGCGGGCTCAATCCGGCGGCCATTCGCGAGGCGTTGGAAAGCGAAGTGCCCTCGGACAGTTCCGATGCAGCGGATGCCTCCGATCTCGGACGGCGGCTGCGCAGTCTGCGCCATGCCGCTGGCAAGACACTGGACCAGGTCGCAGGCGATGTCGGCGTTGCCGCATCGACGCTGTCGACGCTCGAGCGCACATCCCAGGGTGTGAGCTTCAAGACGCTGCACGATCTTGCGGAATATTATAGCACGACGGTTTCCCGGCTTTCCGGCGAGGAACGCGATGCCGTGCCCGAGGTCGTCCGCGCAGGGGCTTGGCGCACCTGGCCGGAAACCACGCCGGGTGTCACCGTACAGCTTTTGGCCGAGGGTCGCACGATGATGGACTGCCACCGTTTCGTGCTGGCACCCGGTGCGGCGAGCGAAGGCGCTTACCGGCACGATGGCGAGGAGTTCATGCATGTGCTCTCGGGGCGGCTGGAACTGGTTCTCGATTCCGACCAGTTCTTCGACCTCGGGCCCGGCGATTCGCTTTATTTCGAAAGCCGACGCTATCACTCCTGGCGCAATCGCCACGATGGCGAGACGATCCTGATCTGGATCAATACGCCGCCGACATTCTGAGCCTTAACGGTATCGCCGGCCACGTCTTTGCGCTATAGCGCCCTGACAGACATTTCGGATGAGAGACGAGGCAGATGGCAGCCACCATACGTTACCATGAAGGCGATATTTCCGCGGCAGATGCCGCCCGCTACACCGGAGCGATTGCCATCGACACCGAAACGCTGGGCCTTGTGCCGCGCCGCGACCGACTCTGTGTCGTGCAGCTTTCGGCAGGCGACGGCTCGGCCGACGTGATCCGCATCGCTGCCGGCCAAAAGGAAGCGCCGAACCTCGTCTCCATGCTCGCCGATACCTCCCGCCAGAAGATTTTCCACTACGGCCGCTTCGATATCGCCGTTCTGTTCCACACCTTCGGCGTCACCACGCAGCCGGTCTTCTGCACCAAGATCGCCTCGCGCCTTTGCCGCACCTATACCGATCGGCATGGCCTGAAGGATAATCTCAAGGAAATGTTGGACGTCGATATTTCCAAGGCGCAGCAGTCTTCCGACTGGGCAGCCGCGACGCTGTCGCCGGCGCAGCTGGAATACGCCGCCTCCGACGTGCTCTACCTGCACGCGCTGCGCGACAAGTTGACCGAGCGGCTGGTGCGCGACGGTCGCATCGACCACGCCATCGCCTGCTTCGAGTTCCTACCGACACGCGCCAAGCTCGACCTGCTCGGCTGGGAAGAAGCCGACATCTTCGCGCATAGCTGAAACGTTCCCCGATCTTGCCCGATTTGCACCGGGTGCGGCCTGCCGCGCGCCGGCCATTAGCGATTCTTTAACGCCGTTTCGCTAGGATACTCATTAATTTTTATGCATTCGACGGTGCGATGGAGCACCGAGTTAGGCAGGAGGAACTGCTGGGGAATGCGAAAGGCCGGATGAGCGCGGCCTTCTTGTAACCTGCTTTCACCACACTTTACGAAAGAAGGAGCATGACATGTTGACTCCGGTTCGTTCAGCGTCAAATGCGAGCTTTTCCTCCCAGGGCCAGACTGCGGCGGTCAGCGCCGACGGCCTCGCGGGTGCTGCCAGTGCAGTCGCTCCCGTGCATCAGATTCAGGGCGCGGATCTCAATTCTGCCGTTGCCGGCAGGCTCAACATGCTCCTGCTGGCTGTGCGGGCACGCATGGTCGACGCCCTTCTCGATGTACTCAATGCCACGAGCGAGGCGCTTTCAATCCCGCGTGAGGACGACGAAACTGCCCTTGCGTTTGCCTCTCGGCTGGCCGCTGCAATTCAGACGTTGCCGCCGGCGAAGATAGAGCAAGTCGAGCGTCGGCTTGCGATGCAAGGCCAAGCGGTTCCTTTGCGCCTGCTCGCAGCCGCGCTTCGGAATCCAGCCGGACCGGAAGCCGCCCGCATCGCGGCCTATCTCGAAACCATCCGCTACAAGGATCACGATCTCGCAGCCCGCGCCGTTGTTCGCTCCTACGGCCAGAACAATGCATCTCCGCTACGCCAGGAGCAGCGGACTGAAATCAGCATCCAGCGCGACAGTCTTGCCGGAGCAGCACGCCCTCTGACGACGAAGCAGGAACCGGAAGCTCCACGGCCGCCGGCATCGCTTGTTGCAGCCGCCTTTGTCGATGCAGACGGCGAGCAGGTCCAACTCATCAAAGAATCTGCAGTGGTTGACGAGCCGATCGCGAACTTGACTGTCGAGGTGGGGCGCACCGCGTTCGACCAGGATTTGCAAGAGGCCATATCGCCTAAGGAAGCCGCGGATTTTGCGCACGCAACGGCACAAGCGGACACACCGCGGGCAGTGTCAAAGGGCGAGCCCATCATTCCGAAGAGCTGGCCGGCGATACCAGCCTCACTCTCGGACGCCACGACAAAGCTGATCGTTACAATCATTCAGGACCAGGAAACGGACGCGTTGCTGGAGGCTGCCGATCCAGATCCCGCAGTCGAAATCGACATCATCCTCGGCGAGACGGTCCTTACTGGTCTCCCGGAGGAATTGGCCACCCTGCCCGATCGGCACGCGCCGGCGGATGGCGTGGCGCATCAATCGCCACTTGTCGCAGAACAACCGGCGACCGAAACAGCCGCCACTGCCGCGAAGAAACACTCTGCACCGGAAGTGCCGGTGCCATTGATGGTGCAGCAGGCGATCGATGAACCCTATGTACCGGTGCTCATGAAGATCGTCGAGGGCGTGCCTTACGCGATGCAGCCCTACGAGTTCTCGAGGGACGAGGCCGACGACAGCGGCGCCCGCGAGATGTATCGCGAAGATCACAACGGCGGCGAGCCGTCGGAAGAGGATGCTGAGCAAGGCGATCCCCCGAATGACAGCGAGGCCGATATCATCACGGATGATGAAGCCGCCGCGATGGTCGCCCGGGAAAGCCAGATCAAGGCTGGGACACCGCCTCACCGTCCGGCGCCGGCCCTGCCAATGGCTGCGAGCATGGACGAAGCCTATACGCTCTACCGGCGCAAGGTCGACTGGGAATAGCCAGAGACCGCGACAACAACAGCACACAAGCAAAGAACCCGCCGGATCGCTCCGGCGGGTTCTTTTCGTCTTCAAGCCTGAGGCCAGCGATTATTCGCCGCCGCGGTTCTTCAGAGCCGCGCCAAGGATGTCGCCGAGCGAAGCGCCGGAATCGGACGAACCGAACTGAGCGACAGCTTCCTTCTCTTCCGCGATTTCCAGAGCCTTGATGGACAGCATGATCTTGCGGTCCTTCTTGGAGAAGTTGGTGACGCGAGCGTCAACAACCTGGCCAACCGAGAAGCGTTCCGGACGCTGTTCGTCGCGATCGCGCGACAGGTCTGCGCGGCGGATGAACGAAGTGATGTCTTCGTGGTCGACGAGCTTCACTTCGATGCCGCCGTCGTTGACTGCGATGACTTCGCAGGAAACGACTGCATTCTTGCGCAGGTCGCCGGAAGCTGCTGCTTCGCCGACAGCATCCTTGCCGAGCTGCTTGATGCCGAGCGAGATGCGCTCCTTTTCGACATCAACATCGAGAACGACAGCCTTGACGACGTCGCCCTTGTTGAACTCTTCGATGACCTGTTCGCCCGGACGGTTCCAGTCGAGGTCGGAGAGGTGCACCATGCCGTCAACATCGCCGTCAAGGCCGATGAACAGGCCGAATTCGGTCTTGTTCTTGACTTCGCCTTCGACTTCAGTGCCAGCCGGATGGTTGCGAGCGAAGGCTGCCCACGGATTTTCCAGCGTCTGCTTGAGGCCGAGCGAAATACGACGCTTGGACGGATCGACTTCGAGAACGACAACTTCGACTTCCTGGCTCGTGGACAGGATCTTGCCGGGGTGCACGTTCTTCTTGGTCCAGGACATTTCCGAGATGTGGATCAGGCCTTCGATGCCCGGTTCCAGCTCGACGAACGCACCGTAGTCGGTGATGTTCGTGACGGTACCGGAAATCTTCTTGCCTTCCGGATACTTGGCCTGGATGCCATCCCACGGATCCGACTCGAGCTGCTTCATGCCGAGCGAGATGCGGTGGGTTTCCTGGTTGATACGGATGATCTGAACCTTGACCTGCTGGCCAATGGACAGGATTTCCGACGGATGGTTCACACGGCGCCATGCCATGTCGGTGACGTGCAGCAGGCCGTCGATGCCGCCGAGGTCAACGAACGCACCGTAATCGGTGATGTTCTTGACGACGCCGTCAACAACCTGGCCTTCTTCGAGGTTCTGAACGATTTCAGAACGCTGCTCGGCACGGGATTCTTCCAGAACCGTACGACGCGATACGACGATGTTGCCGCGGCGCTTGTCCATCTTGAGGATTTCGAAGGGCTGCGGGTTGTGCATCAGCGGGGTAACGTCGCGGATCGGACGGATGTCGACCTGCGAACGCGGCAGGAAGGCGATCGCGCCGTCGAGGTCGACCGTGAAGCCGCCCTTGACCTGGTTGAAGATGACGCCTTCAACGCGCTCACCAGCTTCGAACTTGGCTTCGAGCTTGATCCAGCTTTCTTCGCGGCGAGCCTTCTCGCGCGACAGAACAGCTTCGCCGAGAGCGTTTTCGATGCGCTCAACGTAAACTTCGACTTCGTCGCCGACCTTGAGCGAGCCGTCCTTGGCCTTGGCGCCGAATTCCTTGAGTAGGATGCGACCTTCGACCTTGAGGCCGACGTCGACAACGGCAGAATCCTTCTCGATTGCCGTTACGATGCCCTTGGTGACATAGCCTTCAGCCAGGTCGTGCTTGGCAAAGGACTCTTCGAGAAGAGCCGCGAAATCTTCGCGAGAGGGAGTAGCTACTGACATGTAATCTCCTGCATATCCGAATCCGGATACGTATGCGCCGGTTGGTTCGTGTTGAACGGGCCTGAACCCAGTCCGCCTCCTTTCAGGAAGCAATCCGGCGCTTGGACGGAATTTCAGGCTTAGTCTTCATAAGCGACCCAGGCAGAGCTTGGGCAAACCGCTCGAATTCAGGTATTTCGGCTCAAAGCTGCATCGATGATCGATTTCGCAGCTTGAAACGCCGCCTCTATACTCATTTCCGACGTATCAAGCAAGTGCGCGTCTTCCGCTGGTTTCAAAGGGCTGTCGGCCCGCCCCATGTCGCGTTCGTCGCGCCGCTTGACGTCTTCGAAAATGGCATCGAAATCGGCAATGCCTCCCTTGCCTCTTATCTCGTCGTAGCGGCGCTTTGCCCGAACCTCGGGACTTGCCGTCACGTAGAGCTTCACCGGCGCCGACGGGCACACGACGGTACCGATATCACGGCCGTCCAACACCGTTCCGGGCGCCTTTTTCGAGAATCGCCGCTGTGCCTCCACCAGTGCACGCCGCACCGCAGGCATGACCGCGATCTTCGAGGCCGCCTCGCCGATCTCGTGTTTCGAGAGTATATCGCGATCGAGACCGGCCAGTTCAACCTCGCGAGCCATCTTTTCCGCCACCGCCTCGTCATCGAGCGTCAGGCCGGCGTCAAGCAATGCCTTTGCCGTGGCGCGGTAGGTAAGGCCCGTATCGAGATGATGGAAATCGTAGGTCTCCGCTATACGGCGCGAGAGTGTACCCTTGCCTGCAGCGGCCGGCCCATCGATGGCGATCGTAAAGTGTCTGGAGGTCATCTGTCCCATTTCTCCGTCAGCCCCCCGTAGCGACGAACGAGATCGACCATATCGGCCTGACCGGCCCCTTCGCCGAGACCGGCAGCAACCCCCTCGCGATCGGCAACCGGTCGGTTCTGGCTTACCTTCCACTTGCCTTCGATCGTGGCAATCTCGATTTCCACGCCGATGATGCCTTTCAGTTGCGCGCGAATGAAATCATCCGGCGCGTCGCCGACCGCCCAGGGCCTGTCACGCGATCCTTCCTGTTGCGTGGTGATTGCGTTGATCTGCGCTAGCAGCCAGGCGGCATCGTCGATGACGCGCGCCTTGCCCCTCACCTGCACGATGGCGTAATTCCAGGTCGGCACGACTTTGCCGGTCTCCTGCTTCGTCTGGTACCAGGACGGCGTAATATAGGCATCGGCGCCCTGGAAGACGGCAAGCACATCGGCGCCCGCGTCGATATCGCGCCACTGCGCATTGGCCTTGGCGAGGTGAAGACGCAAGATCCCCTTCTCGGATGCAGCGGCATCCAGATGGAAGGGAACCGAATTGGCCATCAGGCCCGAGGCGCCCGCCGTGATCAGCAAGCCGAGCGGATGCGCCCGGATCAAGGCGTGCTGAACACCTAAGTCGTCCTCACGAAAATGCGGCGGCTGGTACATTGTCTGACACCCATTCCGGCAGCCGGCCGCGCGCCGATCTGCCCTGCAAATGAACAATCGCCGGCTCACTACCACAAATGGCGGTGGCGGTCATCCGGCGCCCATGAGCGATGCATGAAGTTTGGCTTTGACATGCAGTGCTGCAACGATTATGGGGACCGGCTTATAAATTCCGAATAGCACGCCGGTTTTCACGGCATTTGCCGAATCGTGATTCGGCCATTCTCACGAGGCTTACAGTGGCGAAAGCTGAACTTGGAACGAAGCGTACCGACCCGGAAACCGGCAAGAAGTTCTACGACCTGAACCGGGATCCGATTGTTTCTCCTTACACCGGCAAGTCCTATCCCCTCTCCTTCTTCGAGGAAACCTCTGCTGCCGCAGCGGCTGAAGTCCAGGATGAAGAGGAAGTGGCGGAAGTCGATACCGAAACCACGGAAGTCGAACTGGTTTCGCTCGAGGACGCTGATGAGGGCGCATCTGGCGACGACATTCCAGATATGGGCGATGACGACGTCGAAATCGAAGGCGATGACGACGACGACACCTTCCTCGAAGCCGACGAAGACGACGACGATGACGACATGAGCGACATCATCGGCGTCACCGGCGACGAAGACGAAGTCTGATCCGATAAGTCTCGGCCCGGACGAGAAAATTTCGCCGGGCCGATCTTTTTGGCTTGCTATCTCCAAAAACCGGAAGTAATAAGCCGCCACTCCGCGAGGCAAGCCTTCGCGAAGCATCCCAGGACCGGCCACGCCGGACCGCCTTGATGGGGCTATAGCTCAGCTGGGAGAGCGCTTGCATGGCATGCAAGAGGTCAGCGGTTCGATCCCGCTTAGCTCCACCAAATTCCTTCAACTGTTTCAACGAGTTACTCGCGAAAGAACGCTACCTAGCGAACCGTAGCGGCTCGGGGAAGCACCGGGGAACCACGAAGCAGCTAGTCTCACTTTTTTTACCGCCGTTTGGGATAAAAAGACGTCGAGAACGTTACCAATGTAGACAAACGCCTTGACGGCAAACGGCACGGCTGATTCTCTTGGGACCAGATGCGCCGCCAGCCTCGCGCAACGACCAGCTTCTATGAGTGAAGTGAGCACTCAGTCGCTCGATGGAGAGCACCATGAACATCTATCAATCCGTCGCAATGGCAGACATTTCCGACATCACCCGCCCGAAGTCTTCTGGGCGAATGGTAGATACGCGAGTCGTCCACGCTCCCGCCGAGCCGCGCCCGGACTATGACAAGATGCGCCGCATGATCCATGGCGATGATGCGGAAAAGAAGGTCCCGGGGGAAAATGAGCAAGGACGAAAGCAAGGTTAGTAAAGGCGACGAACCAAAGTTTCCGAGGGGGAAATCCCTCCCTACCCAGTCTCCGATGTTCTGGGTCCAACAGAAAGACAGATATCTTCGCCAACTTCTCATTTCCGACATTGAGGAGATGACCGAACGGCGCCTGGTTGTGTACTTCGCCAACCGATTCAAGAATGAATCGATTATCGACGCTGCCGATATCGCTTACGTTGCTGAGTTGCTAGGTGACATCGGAAATGCTCCAACCGATTTGCTCCTGCAGACAAACGGCGGGCAGACGGATGCAACCGAGGCGTTGGTTTCCTTGCTCCAAAGCATGGTCACTGACCTGCGCATCATTGTTGTGAACGCCGCCAAGAGCAATGGCACTACAATATGCCTAGCAGCACGAGAAATCATCATGGGGCCGACGTCCGAGCTCGGACCGATCGATCCTTGGTTGGCCGACGTCCCAGCGTCAATCCTGGTCGAGCCCGCTATCGCGCAGCAAAACTATCCGCTCCATCGCCTGGCGGCGTATGCCATCATGCAGACGAAAAAACTGGCCACATCCCTTCTCAAGAACGGCATGTTGGCTGGAAAGTCCGATCAAGAAATAGCTATGGTGGTTGAAGCTCTCTCGACCAAGGACGTTTTCCACTCCCATGGCTCTGTAATCGACCATCGTGAGGCAACCGCACTCGGACTGGCTATAAACTACCTGCCGCACGATGACGAACTTTGGAAGCGGATCTGGCTTCTGCACTGCATGTATGCCCAGGACATTACAACCATGAACTATCTCAAAATCTTTGAGGGTCGCTCCCGCAGCACCTCCATCGCGGCGAAATGACAGAACTCCGATTGGCTGAGCCTGCCCCCCATAACCCATTTCGCCGTCCCGGATTGCGCCAGCAGAGCGTAGATCAATCATTCAGTCGCGTTTTTCTAACTTCCGAAAACCTACATTATCGGAGCCCAAGCAATTCATTCGTCGAGTGGGGACAACGGCCCTCCTAGTCCGGGTACGCCATCACTTCCCATTCCAGATCGGTCATCACGCTTGCTTCCAGACCAGTGTAGTCGTTGAACAGTTCGGCGTGCTGAACCAGCAGTTTCCGTGTGGCGACAACCGCGGCGTCTCGTCCATCACATCGCTCGTGGTAGACTTGTATGGTTTCCGAAAATCCCTCCGGGCGTGTCATGATGACCTCCAGCACAGCATACCAAATGCCCTTCCCGCTCTTCTGCCTCTTCAGCAGCTCCAGACGGTCGACGGCTGCTTCGGCCAGAGCATTATATAGGTGCCGATGCTCCAGATCATCGCTGGCGCGTTTCCTCGCCTCGAAGGCGAAGCCTCGCAAGCTGGGCTCCTTTAGTGCCTCAATCTGGTGGGCTATCTCCCAGAAGCCAGCGGAAATCTTGTCCAGCGTATGTTTTGCTTCAAAGGTGAGGGCTGGCTTCCGTTGAGAGACACCTTTCGCCTCCTTCAAGCGATCTGCCTTCTGCTTGGGCCACAGATCCTGGATGACGCGATTGATATCGATGGCTGACGGCTCCCAGCGGAACTTCTCTGCGTACCGCTTCCTGCTGATCTGCGGTCGGATCGACACTACGGTATCAGACGATGATTGGGTCCCGATCGAGTTCATCGCCTCGAAGACTGCTTCCTGGAGCCCTTCCCTGATCTCACCATCCTCATTGAAGGTCCACATCGTTCCATAGGTGCGATCGATATGGATGGGTTTTCCATCCTCGTTCTGAACCACGGCACCGAGGACACGTTGCGTGGTGTCCGCATATTGCGGCATGGCGTCCTTGCCGTGAGTGAGACCTTCGACGAGCCGCTGCGACAGGCGCAACGGATCAGAGCCCTCGGGGAACAGATAGTACCTAACTGACAATGCCATTGATGAGAGACCCTCGGAGATGCTCACGCATCAAAGCGGATCACCTCCGACGATACAAGGGCCAGTACCAAGCATTGCATGCCCGATCTCAAATCACGCCTTTCAGCGATTCAAGGTAGCCAAGCACCGCGCGACGCAACGCCTCGCCAATCTCATCGACGAAGACATCTTCTTCGGCCATCAGCTTCATCGCCTCGATGGCGCTTTGACGGCTTATAGCAGCCTTGTCCCATTCCAAGAGCGCACGCATATGCGGGCCATAGGTTTGCTCAACCAGTCCATCTTCGTTGTCGCGGGTAATCTGCTCGCGAATAGCCCTGAGCGCCGCCAGGCCCTCGCGATATGCCGTAATCGCCTCAAGGAGCGGATCGGATTCGGAGTAGCCGGGAATCTTGAGGAAGGTGTGTACACCGTGTTCGTTGAGCGCAATTCTTGCTATCTTGAGATCTGAATTGTCGCGCAGGATGGTGGCCGCCTCTCTCAGGAGGCTGTCGAGTTTCGCCATCGGGTTGGAATATCGTTCCTGCGGTGCAGTGTTCGTTACAAGGTTTGGCATGGCCTGTGGCTCCGAGCTAGGTTCTCTGGGTGCGAATGCGGCGGCGATCAGGCTGCTTGGGCCAACTTCGGGGCAACGGTTATTACCGACTGAACGAAGCTGGCTATCTCGGCCATAATCCCTCCCGTATTCTTGAAGTGGTCGAAGAAGCCGCACGCCTTGATCGCCTCGGCCTTCATGCGCAGCCCCTCAGTAGTGAAGGCCTCGGCTTGGGAGAGCTCCCTGCATGCATTGATAACTGCGGTCTCTGCATTGCTGACACGTCGCTTCGCCTGGTCAACACCTGCAGCTATCCGGAGCCGAGCGGTCTCGGCATGGTATTCGCGGGCGAGCGCAAGCTGGCGTTCGCTTTCGACGATATTCCGCTCCTTCAGGGCTCGTTTCGCCGCTAGAGCCTTTTCCGTCCGCCCCTTTGGAACATAGGTTCGCGCCCATTCGAGCCTCTCTTGAGCATCCTCCGGCGACATGACGACAAAGCAGGCTGTTGGGTTGGCATGTCGAAACTTCGCGGCGAGCCGCTTGGTGAGCACGCTTGTATCCCTCATCATAAAGCGGCCGATGATGTCACACTCTGCGTCGCTACTGCGGTTCCCCTTATCGGCGTTCGCGGCGCCTAAAAGCTCCTCTGGGGCCAAGGGCCATAGATGCCGATACTCGTCCACGAGCCACTCAAGGGCGTCCCTTGCCTCACGCCGTTCCAACCGGGCGATGTTCAACCTGGCATAGGCTTCGACCAGCGCGGGGTTTTCTTCCATCGACGACGGACCATTACTGGAGATAGTTGCCTTCGCAACGGCTGGCGAACCGATGATTACAGCAGGAGCTGTGGCTGCGGCCAACAGGCCAAGCGCATCGCGACGCGTGAGCGCAGTTTCGGAGTTGGTGGTGGTGGGTCCGTTTTGCATGGTCGATCTCCATTGAGCGTATGTGTTGACTGGTCGTTGGCGGGTTCGGGCCTCACGCCCTCCCCTCGAGCCCCGCAATTTCAGTGTAGATTGCCCGCCGATCAGCGCGGCCTGAGACCCGCCAGTCGCGAGCGTCGTCCCGCATGAGTTCGAAGGTCAGCTCCTGCACTCGATCGGCAGCGCGCTGCGTAGCAGTCTTGAGAGCTTCGGCAGCGTCCCACTTCGCCGTCATCCATGCTGACTTCAGGCAGCGCGAGAACGACTTGCGCCGGGCCTGCAGGTTTGCAGGTCGCGCGCCTGTCCATTGATTTCGATAGAGCCGCCACGCGTGGGCCATGATGGCGGCTCGGTCGAATCTTGGCATGCCTTCGGCGGCTGCCCGAACGCGGTGGTTCAGCATCATGGGTCTCCGGTGGATATCCATTAACGTTATCTATAACGATAATCGTTACATCTGGACCTGTCAAACGATAATCGTTATGCTTGGCGAAAATTGTTGGCGGAGACTCTGAATGATAACGCCTGCGCAATGCAGAGCCGCACGTGGTTTGGTGAGCGTATCTCAAGAAGATTTGGCTACCGCTGCGCGCGTCGGCAACTCGACTGTTCGAAACTTCGAGGCTGGCCGGTCGGTTCCCGTCCTAAACAATCTCGATGCTATCAAGCGAGCACTCGAAGCGATGGGCGTCCAGTTCATACCGGAAAACGGCGGCGGTGCGGGCGTCCGCTTGGCTAAGCCAACCGGAGCTTGACGGCAACACCGCGTATTCACGCATCTTCAGGCGTTGGCCATTCTGAAATCCTCTTGGTGATGAGTACAGAACCACCTTTAGCGACGCCGCCGGCAGTGACTAACCGAAGCTCCCAGGAAGGTTTCAAGGCGGGTAACATCCACAGGACGCTGGCCGAGAATGGCGCAAACAGTGGAAAACCATCTTTCGCGCGGCTTTACACCCATCCCTGACAAAACCGACAAAACTGACGAAACCTGCATCTGCTGCGTTTTGTCGGTTAAGTCGGTTTTGTCAGGAGGCTTGGAGATCTGAACCAGGAGTTGCTTCTGCCATCAGGTGACCGGGGCTGCGTGCTCAACCGCACGCCATGGCTGCGTTAACGATATCTTAACATGCAATTTGACGGAGCATCAATATCTGCGATGTTCGCCTCGGGCAACTGAGGGGTTCGACCGTGAATTTAGGCATTTGGGCTCGGCGAGTTGGCGCCGTGGCGATATCGCTCGCGTTGGCGAGCTGCACAACGACGCAGGCGGAGTTCAGCAAGAAACCGGAAGCGGTGAGCAAGGCCGCACTATGCCGGACACTGATGGAAACAAAGGATCAGGCATTCTATCAAAGCCTCCTCGGGGAGTTGGCCCGTCGCAAGATCGATCCGCTCGAATGCTACCAGATGGTTCAGCAACAGAACCAAGCAGCCGCAGCGCTGGTGGCTCTAGCTGTTGTGGGGACCGCAGTCGCGGTCTGCGCCAACAACAATTGTGGTGGCGGGAATTACTATTCGCCAAGTCGCTACCCCGGAAACTGCCAATATGACTGGCAATACGACGCTGCCGGCCACAGGTGCGGCAATCGAAGCGCGATGTCGCGGCCAGGAGGATGGTGACAATGGGAGAGCCGATGTTGTCTTGGCGTGCATACTCTGAATTTGCTCGCGCTGTTACCCGCGAACGGCGCTACGTGTGGACGCCCGAGGTTCACAGGTTTCTGGAGATGGTGAAATCGACCGCCGAGACTCGTGTGAGTCACCTAAAACGTGGGGCCATCGTGTATCGAGCCGCAAAAGGTGTTGATGAACATGAGGACGAAGCAAACGGCACGTTTAGCATTTCTGGGTATGGCGCGGCGCGGATGCTCCCGCGAAGCGATAGAGCCACAGAAGGTCGCGCAAACCCTCTCGGCATTCCCGTAGTTTACGTGGCTACGCAGCCCATTACAGCAATTTCTGAGGTTAGGCCCTGGATAGGCGCGCAGGTATCGCTTGCGACGTTACGCATCACGCGACCGCTGAGGGTAGTTGATCTCTCAGACAACATTGGTGGCCGCGCGATGAAGCTGTCGTATCTCTTCAGCGAATTGTCTGACGAGGAGGCGCAGAAGGCACTTTGGGCCTTTATTGACGAAGCCTTCTCGCGACCCGTTTCCAGAGACGACACCGACGTCGCACTCTATGCACCGACACAGATCCTAACGGAGCTTTTTCGAGACGCAGGTTATGACGGCGTTAGCTATCGGAGCCAGTTTGGCGATGCCGGGAAAAATCTTGCCCTATTCGACCTGTCAGCAGTGAAAGTTGTATCCTGCGCGCCCTTCGAGATTCAGTCGGTAAAAATCGAGGCGAGACAGACCGATAACACTTGGTATCGCAAGTAACTCAATCACGTGGATGTCGGCGTAGCCGCCTTGCCATCTACGTGATTCTGGGATTTCATTACCGCAACCATCGGGGGTATTCTTTCAATGAAAAAGTGGCTCGCTCGAACCTTAGGGTTCGTGGTTGCGGTTGTTCTTTGCTACCTACTCGCTTTCCTCTTCTTTGCCGTTTTGAATGACGTTACGGGGAAGCACTACATGCCACGAGGCGCTGGATGGCTGTTCGCTCCCTTGGCGGTGGGCATAGCTGGCGCCAAACTCGCCGAAGGTGCTCTGCCAAGTTTGCCGATGCGAATAGCCTCGCCCAGCCAGACCCTAAAATACTATTTAGCGGGCGCAGTTCTCTGGATGGCCGCGGTTTTGTGCTGGGTTTTCATTTTTGATCCCTTCGGATCGTATTGGTCATCGGCCGACTGGGCATTTCTATGGAAGCTCATATTAACTCCCGTAGCATTCGCGTCTCTTTGCGGCGCTGTGATCCATTGGTTAAGGCCACGGCCACGGTAGGCACAACCAGGCTAGGGATTTCGTCAGCCTTATTTGCGAGGAAGCATATGAACTGGCTACTTGGGTTCCTTTTCGGCATCATCCTTGATATCGCGTTGGCAGTTGGCCTAACATTTTGGGACGGGCGTCCAGACAAGGCGTTCATGTTCCTGATGGCGTTGCTGTTCCTATGGGTAGTGCCCCTCGGAGTATCCTTTTGGGGCGTCATCAAGTTCTGGCTTTCATACGCCCTCTTCGGAAAGAGGCGCATCGTCCGTTATTACAAAGCGGAGATGTACAAATCGAAATTCCCAACGACTAACGGCTTCGCCGAATGGCAAACCTACCTGGACTACCTGATTACTGAGGAAGGAATTGCCACTTCGGTCAAGGTGAAGGCTGCGGCCTTCGCAAGCGAGATCCAAGCCTACAAGACGCTCAAGCCTGCGACCATCTTTTTGGGGCTTCAAATGGCGCTCGATCGGGCTATGGAAGAGTATCAAGCGCCACCATCGACAAGCGGCATGTTCGCCCCCTCGACAAAACTGACTTAACTGACGAAACCACCCAAGTTGCTAGTTTTGCAAATACATCACCGTAGCCATGTATCTGACAAAACGCCATTGCGTGAGGTTTTGTCAGGCGAATGCAAAGGGAGGCGGGTGCGATGACTGATTTTCTGGAAAGCGAGAGCGGTCAAATCCTGGCGGGGGCGCACAAGTATCTCAGCGCCGCCCGCATCGTCCGATATTCTGAGCAGTGGCTTCGCGGACCGACGCTCCTTCAGACGCCCGCTCTCCACCTGCTCGCACACGGCATCGAACTCCTTCTGAAGTTTCCGCTGCTGCAGGCGGGTGTTTCGCCCGAGGATGTGGGCAAGCGATATGGCCACGATTTGTCGAGGTTGTGGAACGATGCCCACAATCAGGCAACCCGGCGGCTTTGTCTGGACCGCTCAGATGAGGCCTGGAGTGAGGCTCACGCTTCCGGAAAATGGCCTATTGACGATTTCAACAAAGATCCGCGGCAGGAACTACTACTGGCGCTGGAACTGCTTGGCTATCTCCACGGACGAGAGAGCGACTTCGCCCTGCGCTACACGGTAGCAGTGAACACACATGCACCGCGCCCGGCATTCCTGATTGATGTCTTCGGACATGTTGCCGAACACGGCCTTAAGAATCCACGGCTGCTGACAGAAGCTTTTCCATAAGAAGCGCCCGCAGCCCAGACCACCGATAGATCAGCGATTGTTCTGTCCATGACAGTCAGTTTTGTCGGAACGAAAAAGCAAGAACCTAAGGATGTGACTATGAGTTGGTGGGAAATTGGTGAGGGGTCGGGCTACTCAAGTTATAACGGAGATCTGCGCGCGGACCTCGTGGAGTGCGCATTCTGCGGCGAGTCAGGTAAATTCCAGTTTGAAGGGCGCCTCACGCGAAAGAATGCCGCCGGCAAGGTCTTGCACTACGACACCCTGAAATGTGAGCAATGTGGGAATCTGACCTCCGTATTCTGGGGACAAGGGGACTCCGGGTTGCAGGGAATTCACCAGGTTCCTTGGCCTCGGAAAACGACAAAGTGGCCGCGTCATTGGCCGGACGACGTTGGCCGTTACTGGCTCCAAGCTCGAAGGAGTCTCGAGGCATCCAACTGGGACGCGGCAGCACTCATGGCGCGGAGCGCAGTGCAACTTACGCTGCGGCATCAGGGTGCGGTAGGAAAGAATCTCTATGACGAAATCAACGACCTTGGCTCCAAGGGGCTTCTCCCACCCGTTATGTTGGAATGGGCACACGAGGTTCGAGTGCTCGGAAATGACAACGCGCACCCCACTCCCGGATCTACCGCGACAACGGCTCAAGACGCATCGGCGGTCGTAGAGTATTTAGGTATGTTGCTTAAGGTCGTGTTTGATCTGCCCCACCAAATTACCGAACACCGCGGGAAAGATCGGGCCTGAGGCTTGCCCGTTCTAAAATGAAAATTCTGTGCTTGAAGTGCATCACCACCTGGCTTGTGCACGCAACGAGGAAGAAGGGAAGGCCGTGGATTTTTTGTTCTTCGCAACGCCCGGTGCGATGGAAAAACTGGCCGCATGTGCGGCAAATCGGTCAGTTTCCGCGTCAGATGTTGCGGCATACGCCGCGATTGTTTTCTCGCTTGCGACAGCGATTGGTCTCTACGTGCTGCAGCGGAGGGATGCCCGGATCCGGGATATCCAACAAGATACTCAAACCAGGATATCATCTGCATTGGAGCTCCATCGCGAGTACAACACACGAGCCTTTGCTAACGTGCGCTCTGAAGCCAGAAAGTTCGTAAGGCAAAATAGAGACCGGGGCGAGGCGTGGATTGATGCGCCCAGTTTCAGCACTTGGGATGATCCAAAGGACGAGAAAGCTGCAAAAGCGGCTTCTTTGCACGAGGTCATGCGTTTCTTCCATCAGTGGGGTGCGCTTGCAAAGACGGGCCGCATCGACGGGAATGTTGCCTTCGAACTTCTCGGACAGGATCTTGCTTGGTGGTACGGCTTTGCGTTTGAAGCCATGAGAGACCGCCGCGGCTCACGGACTTTGCCGTCCATTCGCTTCCTCGTCGAGAGCATGCAGACGAGACCCACGGCTCAGAGTTGGCAGAATTGGGTCAACGAGGGATTCCAGGAGAGACAAGAAACACGGTAGTGTTTCTGACCGAACCTTATCCGCCGTTATCAATCGGAAAGCGCTTGGAGGAGTTTGCGAGAAATCACCTTCAGCAGCCTAGCCTTGGCGACCAGCGTCCGTGTCTCGTTGGTGTGGCCGCCATGACGATAGTTGCCATTCCGCTCTCCACTTGGCGCACCAGCACGAGCGCCGTGCATCCGACAGACCTTCTTGCCGCGAACGGCAGGCGCCTGGCACTGGAAGCCTGACCGCTTCGAGGTAGCGTGGCATCTGGCCGCCGCGTTGAGCCGATCGGTAGGAGAATGGGTGCATGACATTGCCTCGGCCATTTCGCTCACCCCCGCCCCCCTTTGGTGACATTCCCGACGATAGCCTGGCCGCCCTCGTGGACGTGAACATGCTTCACGTTGACGTTCTGTGTACCAGTGCTCCGGTACTTCTTCAGCGCCTCAACCTGGGCCGTGAACGTCCGCATGAGCTGATTGGTTTGCTTCACGTAGGTGTCGATCTGTTGAAGACTCGCCGCCCGGCGCGACTTAGCGGCCATGTTCATGGTCATGAGGTGAACCGTAGCCATCTGTGTCGACAGCATCATTTCGACGTGGTCGGACGGTGCAATGCCCATTACCGTTTCCGTGAGGAAGGAAAGCTCCTTCGGGCTGACCTTGTCTCCGGGGGCAGCAAGAATCAACATCTGCTCTGCGACGAATTCCGACAGGTTCACGTAGTCGGTGCCTATGGCGTTCATCCACGTGGGATGCTCGACAGTGACCCGCCCACCTTCCTCGTATTGAACGGCGCCTTTTTTGCCTATCCTTTTCAATGTCACCTGATCGCACTGCCCGAGGCCGGCCACTTCAGGGGACGATTCAACCACCTCAACAGCGGCGGACCGTGCCTGTTTAATCGCTGTATTATCAGGCATTCACCTAATCCCTCCGAGGCCGTTTACACCGGAGTTCGGGACGAGGAAGGAATAAAACAGCGTCACACATATATCGGCGGCGCCCTTGGCCCGAATTTCATTGTTTTTTCTGAGGCGTATTGGGAAGTCAGATCCGAAGGCCGTGTCATCCTGGGCGACTGACTTTTTCCAGATCACCTTTTCGTTCGCGCCGTCGTACCAAATCAAGGACACCACTTTCGCCGCAGATCCATCGTTCGTGATCGAGAATCCGGAGAGTATTAGGGTGTCATCAGCAACCTCGCCGATACGAACCGTGGAGGTGTCTGTTAGCCGCTGCCAGACTGGCGGCATGAGATTGGCAGGATAATTGAGGTTCATAGACATTTCATATTGCTCCTTGAATCGGGGTTCGTTGGGACTGGAGGCTGGTCAGTTGCTCGCCTCGGTATCGCCAGGCGTGAAGATTCCGGAGAACTGATGTCCGGAAGCCCTGAGCTTTTCAGCCGCGGCCATTAGACAGTACTCATTGACACTAAGGCCCTCCCTTGCCGTGGCGTCGAACAGCGCTTCTCGGAAGGTCGTCGTTACCCGTCCACCACTGAGCATGATGTTGACGATAGGGTCTTGTCCCTGTCCCTGACGGGGTCTCGAAGAAGTGAGCATGTCGCGTCTCCTATGTTCATCTGACACGGAGAATCCCATGCTTCATGGGTTAAGGCGATTTGACACATCCGGAAACGTATTCGCCAGATCACGATGTTGGCTTCTCTTGGACCTGGTCACCTTTGCGCATGCCAGTTGCGCGCACCGAGGCGAAAAAGCCTTTGCCCACGTACGGTTTACTTTGTATTGCTTCCCGGGCGTTGCAACCAAGAGGATAGGCATGAGCATTCCCGTACGCCTGATTTTGATTGTCTCTGGGGCGTGGTTTTTCTGGGTAATGCTTCCGCGCTTTCTTGTACGAGTTGGCATGCCCGTGAAGATGGAGGCGCTAGGTCAGTGGGGAGACAGTTTCGGCGCTCTCAATGCTGCGTTTTCTGCGGCGGCGGTGATTGGTGTCCTCGTCACCCTGAGGATGCAATCTAAGGAAATTAGCGACCAGCAGCGGCAAATCGAGAGCCAAAACGAGAGACTGGAACGATCGGAGTTTGATGCGTCTTTTTTCCAGCTTTTCGAGCTTTCTCGGCAGTTGCGGGAAGGCGCCACCTTTGAAATCCCAGAGAACAGCAAACGTGGAGGCACCGGTCGAGCAGCATTTGAAGCCGCGCACAAACACATGCAATTTTTGCTCGGCCCGAGTTATACATTTCCTGACATGATTACCGACGTCGAAACAACGATCCGGGACCTTTACCGAGACGACGTCCATCGTTACGCAGAATACTCTTTCGGCCCGTACTTCCGGATTTTGTATACGATACTACGTCGGATCTCGGAGAGCCGCGTTTTGGATGGCCAGACAAAGATCCAATATGGAAACCTTGTCCGTAGCCAACTAAGCACGCCTGAGGTCGCACTCATTGCAGCGAACGCGCTAACTGAAGCCTCGAATGACTTCCGCAAGTTCGTCGTGGAATTCCGACTCCTGAAATATCTTCCGCACGACGAATATCGGGGGTTCCTCGAAACGGTCTATCCTGGCGAAGCTTTTGCCGCGCGGGACTAGAAGACGAACACCTTGGAACCTTAGACTGGTATGCCGAGGAATTCGAAATATCGAACCACGCTCGGATGCATGCGGTTGCCTTTTCGAAGCTCTTCCAGCGCGAATGTATCCCCGTGGAGAATCATGACAAGAGCCGGCGCCGAAAACTCGATCGGCGCGCTCTTGCTCGATTGCCGACCAACGCGATAGCGCTTGTTCCAGTTTCGCAAAGTGCGTTCGTCCCTACCAGTAAGATCGACGGCGCGCTTCATCGGAACGACGTCATCTGGACGCATTAAGATTGGCCACAGTGAAGACTTACGCTCTTGGCTCAGCGCCTCCCCGCCGAAGAGAGAGCCGGGCGATGGATCGCTCATTCTGATCCTCCCTCTCGATCGATGAGAACCGCGCGGCCCAGCCTATTAAACTCGATGCGCCCAGCTTTGCGGAGATCCGTTTCAGCGCTCCCAGCTCGCGTGGCTCCCCACCCCAGAACATCCATTGCCTGGCCGTATGACATCGAACCGTGAAGGCGCAGAGCTTCTGCGTAGAGGTCCATGTCGGTCCGCAACGCTTCGATCAATGCTAGTGCCGGGCTCGGCGCCGGATCAGCGGCTCCTGACAAAACCGACAAAACTGACGAAACCTCGTTTCGCCCGTAATCCAGAGCGCCTCCATCATCGGCAGCAGGGGTTTTGTCAGTAAAGTCAGTTTTGTCAGGCGGGGGTAGCTGTGTGTTCGCAGCCTGAAGCCATTTGCTCATGATTGCCTCCGATGCACTGCAGGATTTACGAGGAACACCTTCGCGGGACGCCCACCCTGAGGCGGGGAAGAGGATGGCGCCAGCCGCACGATGTCTGCCTCCTCCAGGATTTTGATGACCGTGCTCAACTCTGAAGTCGTTGAGAGACCTTTCATGTCTTTGCGAAGAACATCTCGGCTGCTGAATTGCTCCAGCCCCTCCTCGACGATCAGCTTGACCAGGCTCCGCGCCGATCTGTCCTTCGTCGAAACAGAGGCGTCTGCGTAGGCACGGCGTGCCATCGGAAGCAGATAAGCTTCGACGAGATGAGCAGCGCGACCGAAGTGCTCGATCGAAATCTCCTTGGGCTCTGGAGCCTCCCCGCTTGCAAACTCCATCATCGCCAGGACGAGGGAAATACGAACTGCGAGACCGGGGAGCTTTCCGATGAAGGAAAGCAGGAGCCCTTCGGCCTGTCCTTCCCATGCCCGGACATCTTCGCGGAACTGATCAAGCAGGCCCGCAGCGTCTTCTGAGAATGGCACGTACCAAGGACGATGGGCTCCCTCCTCGTCGATCGGCATCTGCAGCGACAGCAGCCGTTGCATTGCTTCCTGGATGAAGACCTCATCAAAGTGCGAGCCGGGTCGCTTAACTGGCGCAGGGCTGGGCCAAATCGGAATCATCCGTGCAAGAAGGCCGTCATCGTCAGTACCCGTAAGAAGCGTTCGCAACTTGTCGGGCTGAATACCACCAATGACGCCAACGGTAAGATGGCTGATGTACACCGAGTCGCGACCCATGCGCTCGACGGTGTAGCTGCGCCCACCATACGCCTCCAACCAGAATGGGCGATCAGACCCGCCGGAGTATCGCGTCATGCTAAGCAACCAGCCGGACAACTCATCGCGAGCCAGGAGCGTCCCCCGGGGCTGATTGCCTACGATAACGCCTAGTCTTTCGACGGTGGCGTCAGTCACCGAAAGCCGAACCTGCTTGGGTTCAGGCCCAGCGTCGCATCCATCCGGCCGAGCGGGTGGCTGCTTACCAGCCTTGAGCGCCCCTTTGACATCATCCTTCCAAGCAGCATCCATGAGTTTGGCAATCTCGGCACGTTGGCGCCATTCACCCATCGACACTTCCCAAGGGGCTTGAAGCGACCTCTCGGCTTGCTTCAGCGGATTCAAGACAGCGTCCAGGGCGGGCGATTTGTTCATGGACGGGCTGCCGATGGCAACGGCCCAGAGGACGGGCGGCTCCTTCCAGCTTGCCCACGGTGTCGCCCAGCGCGAATTGCCGATGAGTGACCCACAGCACGCCAAGACAGCAGCCATGATGTAATCAGGAGGTGCCGCCTTTGCTTCGGCCGCAACTCGGATCCACGTTGCCCAGCGAGGCGTGAAAACGTCTTCGAGCGGAATAGTGGGCGGCTCGGGAAGGTCTGACCGCAGGTATCGAGCGTCGGGCGTCGGCCATTCGCTCTTGCTACGTTCATAGTCGGCGATGGAGATGGTTGTCGGGGCATTCATGCGGCGCGCCTTTCGGTATTCTGGATCACGGAGAGCGCCGGCAGGCGGCGAGGCTGCATCCATGTCTTGTACGTTCGGAGGAGGTCTTCAGCGATGGCGATACGTGGCGCCTCTCGCAATTGATCGAACGCCTTCGACCAGTCGACGATGACAACGCCGTCGCAATCAGCGCGGAGCCAGTCGAGAACACCGGAGAAGACATTTAGATTGGCGTCGAAGCTGTAGGTCGAGGGGTTCCGGATGCGGGCTTCGTTCAACGCGAATGCTCGGCCGTTCCAAGTCAGCAACTCATCCGTCTTGGGCTGCCAGAAGATCAAGTCTTCCGGCTCTTCGAAGACGACGTAAGTCTCTCCGGGACCTGGCTCGAACTTTCCATCAGTGTCACGATAACCAGTGACTACCTGTACCGGAGCCATGGAAGCGAGGAGGGACGCGCTAACGCCCTGGCGGTGAAGCCAAAGGAATTGCGCTGCGCCCATCGTTTCCAGTTTCAGATCGTGTTGGCCGATCATCCGAAGGCCCTCCGGATGGTCCTGTACTTCTGTGCAAGCGCGCAGGCGTGGCATGCTTCCAGTGCGGAGAGACTGAAGGTCTCTCGGATGGTCGGAACCACCATTACTGGCGGTTCCTTCTGGTCGGCAAGCCATTGAGCGGCGGCGACAACCTTCTGTTCGTGGTTCGGAGCGCTGATCATGCCGCCTCCGCTTCGGCCAGGATTTCAATTTCCGAGCGAAGGACGTACCGAGCATGTGTCCCGGCAAACTGGCCGCCATGTGCTTCATGGACCGTCTCGATGACGAAGCCCATGCCACGAAGGTCAAGCACGTAGGAAGACCAGCGCGGGCCAGGATGATCGATCGGCGTGCAGCCATTGGTGCCAGCCTTAGCGAGGTTCTGGAGCGCCCAAGCCTCCCGGCCAACAACCTTGATAGGCTGGCCGTCCGGAAGGATGCGGGCCCGAATGGTGAGTCGCTTTGTCATGCCGCACCTCCGAGACCGGAGAGGCAGCAGATCGCCTTTGCATGCCAGAGGGACACACGGAAGCGACGCATGACGGAGCTGACTGCCAGCAATTCCGATTGAAGTTCAGAGGCGTTTTCGGTAGGGTTCCAGATATCGAGCGGCTTGGCGGTTGCTCCGATTTCCAGAACCCGGATGGCGCCTGCACGCGCCGCCGGGTTTGTTGTTTTCGTCATGGCCATACCCTCACGCCGCGACCGAAGTGGAGGTGCGACGGCTGCCCGACAGCCAGGCATCTAGGTCTGCCGGGTCATAAACGACCGACTTACCAACCTTGCAGTATGCGGGACCGCCGCCAGCAGCGCGGAGCTTCTCCAGGGTTGAAGCTCCAATGGTCAGGTACTCGGCCGCCTCAGCGGTTCGAAGTTTGGGACGGGATTCGTTCGACATGCTTGCTCCTGTTTTTCCGGACCCGACGACACGCGGCGGGTTGAGATGACAGGAGGAGGGTGCAGGCGACGAAATCAGTCAGATAGGTGGGTGGTGATCCGTGACTAAGCGTGACGGTAATTGACGATAGCTGACTACTTTCGTTTCAGCTCCGGCACGTACATCCCGATAAATCGGTCGATAGTGGAGTTAGAGGGCGGCGTCCCGCGCACCTGATTTCGGATAACTTCAAGATAGTTCATTCTGCGGGGTGGGAGTGATGCAACCGTGCCGCCAAGAGCTTCTATCACCTCCAAGATCTGCCGCTCTCCGGGGCTCAATGACGCAATTCCCCCGTTCGCCCTAATGCGATCGATAATGATTGGAGATAGTTGCGGGTCCGATGCTGAGTCTGGCTCGGCAGTGAGCGTCACGTTGTCCTCACCTGGATCATCCAAAACAACATCGACAGCGGCGACAGGGCTTGGTGACGCGGCCCCGTCTTCTGGGTATCGGATCAGATATGGAAAAAATTCGCCGTGCTGCTCCCAAAGTTGCATGTATCGGTCGAGCGATGACCGCTGCACGAAAAGAGACTTTGGCAGATCATGCGCTCCCAACGTTCTTTTCAATCGAGCCGGGGAGTGAGCGTAGGGGCCCTGATGACAGAACATGAGCCAATCGGCTGCCTCGTCGCTTGTCCATTCAATGGCCGGCATCTCCTCGAAACCTGTGCCACCACCGATCCTCTGACCGAAAACAACTAGGTCGCCATGAACGACCGCATCAATGAGCATTTCAGCGGTCTTCGCGATCCGCTCGCGCGACTTCAATCGGTCCCCAGCGATGTACTTGAGGTAGCCATCTAACGGCGCAAGCTTCACGCCATGTTTTTTCTCAACGGTGTCGGCGACCGTGCTCAAATAGAGTTCCGCATAGCTGCCCGGTTTGACGACGGGGACCTTCCCTTCCTTGAACCGAGGCAGGAAAATTTCTGACATTTCGTCTTCCCGCCAATCGTCCGGGAAAAGCTTCTGCCCGATCTGATTGACCACGCGGGCGAGAAAGATGTACTCGCGCGTATCTCTGGGCCAAGCACTGGGATTGCTCCAGAAATGGAAGCCCTCCTGGGCGGCATCATCCATGAATTTTTCTTGGGCAGGAGACATCTGACCTGTCTCGATGGCCTCGATCAGGATTTCACGAGACAGTGTAGCTAGGCCCTGTTTTCCAGCGCTTTTCAACGGCTTGGCGCCCATGAGGTTGTCTAGGTCGCTTCCATCAACGAAAACGTGCTGATAGCCGTCGCCGCCCACTCCTACGCTGAGCGGACTTTGGGGATTCATCTGGCACCAGACAAAGATCTGGTTGTGGTCCTTGCGGTTCCACCACGCCCTGTCTTGCGGCTCAGAAAATGAGCCGCCACGTTGGGGGAGCAATACAAAACGCAATGATCCGTCCAGGATTGCTTTCTTTATGAAACGACGGACCTCGGCTTTCCGGTTCAGTTTCGACTGCCGTTCCGCGTTGATGCGCTGTGCCTCGTCGATGCCAGCATTCCACTCTTGGTGTGAAAAATCGGCAACGACTGGACCAAACCGTCCTCGCTTTATCTCCGGATCCCGACCAAACTCCGGTCTACCTCTGACCAACAGGCGGTGAATGTCCATCTTCTGCCGCGGGGTTGCTTCCTCGGGTGTGATTCTCCATACCGTGCCGTCTATCTGACGCCAGAAGGAATAAGGCGCGTCCGTGTAGGTTTCGCTTTCATCCCATTCTCCCGGGAAAAGAAACTTGCCTACGCGATTTACAGCGTTCCCAAGAAACACGTAGCCCATCGCGTCCTCTTGCCAACGCGTCTTATCAATCCAAAACTTGCTCTCGTCGTCCATGCTGCACCTCGCACGGCACCAATAGGGCCGCAGGGAAGCTGGGGGTGCTACCCAGCTTGTCGGATGGCCGTCCTATCCCTGCAGTATGATAGCGATCAGCCCTTTCCTGGTCGCAATGGATGTACGTTTTCGCGCCGGGGACGGTCGCCCATGGCATCGACAATCTTGGAGCCAATAAGGTCGGACGCGTGCCGCTTCGGATCGTCGGCGAGATGCGCGTAACGTTCAGTCGTCTTCATCTGTGTGTGTCCAAGCAGCTTTCCAATGATCTGGAGGCTCAGATTCGCTTCGACGCCGACCGAGGCATGAGTGTGCCGCAGGTCGTGGATACGGACCCGGAGTTTCGCGTCATCAGCGGAAGCGTCGAGCCCGGCGCGATTCCGAACGTGATGCCAAGGCCGCTTGAGGTCCGATCGAGGACGGTGCTGAATCTTGCCACCTTCAAGGACCTTCGGCTCCCCAGGGATGACGTATGGACCGACCTTCGGCAACTCAGTCAGAATGAGCTGCGCTGGCCCATTCAGGATGATGGTTTTCTTCCTGGTCTTGCTGTCATCGAGGAAGAGCAGCCCGCGCTGCAGATCAACGTTCGACCACTTCAGCTTTAGAATTTCGCCGCGGCGAGCTCCTGTCAGTATGAACAGACGGATGGCTGCGGCAGAGAACTGATCGATTTTGATCCGCCGATTCTCCGCCTTCGGCGCGTGCTTGACCTTTTTGTCAGGGTCCGGATCCCATGAAATACCGTCCGTTTCCGCCTCTCGGATGGCATCGCCGAGGCGGCCGAGCTCGTCGCTCGTCAGATATCGCTCTCGATTATCCTCGGGGTATTTTTTGATGCCGCTCGCGGGGTTCTCAATCTTCGGGATGGCTTTTGTGTCCATCCCCCAGGTGTACATGGAGCTAATCGTGGACAGGACCCTGTTCGCCGTTATGGGCTTGTCCTTTAAGGAGACATGCAGCCTCTCGATTTCGCCTGTTCCGACATCCTTCGCCTTCTTGCGGCCGAGCGTTTCGGAAGCGAGGTCGAGCCAATGGGCGTATAGCTTGTATGTTGAGCTCTTCTGCTTGGCGTCGATCGACAGCAGGTATTCACTCTTCATGGCGTCAAAGGTCAGAGACGCCCGCTCAACGCTCTTTTCTTTTGCAGGGTCCTTCCCTTGCACGACGTCGGCCAGCACGGTCTTAGCGACGCGCCTAGCCTCGTCGGGTGTCACCTTCTTGGTGCTGCCAATCGTGTACTTGCGGGGAATGCCAGCTCTGCCGCTGCCAAATCTGTAGAACACCACATAGGACATTGCCCCGGAGGGACGAACACGGACTGCGAAGCCCGTCGTACTGGTGTCGGAGACAAGATATTCGCTCTCTCCCGCCTCTATCCGCTTAAGCAAGCTTAAAGTGATTTCTGCTGAGGTAGCGGAGGTAATTGGAGCGTCTTTTTTTGCCATGAAAATATTCCAGGGAAACACCGGGGAAGTACAAAATCGGAAACCAGCGGAAACATGCGGAGGCATCCTACTATATTTTCATTGAAATGGAAGGTGTTACGGCAAGGTGCGATGGCATGCGGTAACACCCGGAAACGATGGCCCATTGCATGGCATGCAAGAGGTCAGCGGTTCGATCCCGCTTAGCTCCACCAAATCTTCCGAACATGGAATACCGCCTCGTCTTATTCCATTGAAACGCCTGTGTCGGGATGCGCGTCCGGCGAAGGTCCACCAGATCCTATCCGAATGGATAGGCTGTCTATATGTCTGTACGATTCATTTCGCGGAGCGATCATGGTCTTCTATCAGGGTGTTCCAAGGTACTGCGCCACCATCCAATTCTGCGCAGAAGCCTGGCGATTTCGGTAAGCCGGAGGATTCTCCCATGGAAGCCCAGAGATATAGCCTGCGCAAGAACCTCAACATCTATTGGACAGTGTTTGACGACATCACCGGCCAAAAAGCCGTGCTCGACGGGTTTGTCATAGACATGGTTACCGCCGAGGAAGGCGATGAGTTGGTGGGCATGCTGAATCGCAAAGGCAGCGAAGACTTTTTTCTTCCCAAGACCTACCTCCCGGCCCTCACCGGCTTCGCTTGGCCGAAGCGCCATCACGATCTGATGGAGCAGACCTATGTGCTGAGCGCGCCGGATGTCGCGAGATCGCCAGCCACCGTCAACTGAACAACAAATTGCGGTAGCGCTTCGCGCGCCATTGCTTTGCCAATTTTTTAGCAACACCCGCTATGGTTTCGATGCCGCCTTGTCCGGCGGAGTGGAGCCTTGGTTCAATGACACGAGAAAAACGGCGGCGGATCATTCATACGCGCAGAACGGCAACGGGCCTGACCCTTGCCGGCGCGATCTCCTTTCTGGCTGGTATGACGGATGCGACGGGCCTCGCACTGACAGGAGACTTCGTGTCGTTCATGACGGGCAACACGACGCGCGCCGCGTTGTCACTCGGCGATGGCAACCTGCGACATGCAACTATTCTTCTTTTGGCGATCGTAGTCTTCGTGCTTGGAAATGCCGCCGGCATCGTGCTCGCTTATTTTGCCGACCGTCGTACGTTTGTTGTGCTTTCATGCGTCAGTATCGTGCTCGCAACCGCCTCGCTCATGGCGGGCGAGAGCCTGGCGATGCCGCGTTTCTATCTCATTGTTGCCTCGATGGGGATGGTGAACGCGGCGGTAGAGCAGATCGAAGGGCTACCGATCGGCCTGACTTATGTCACAGGAGCCCTCTCGCGTTTCGGACGCGGTCTCGGACGCTGGATCGTCGGCGACAGGCGAGTGGACTGGACCATCCAGATCGTGCCTTGGGTCGGCATGCTGGCTGGAGCGATCGTTGGGGCGCTGCTGACACAGATCGCGGGGGCAGCGGCGCTGTGGCTGATTGCCGTTTTTGCGATGTTGGTTGCGCTCGCTACCCTCTTGATTCCGAAACGTACGCAACGCCGGTTCAACGCCGCGCCACGTTCGGCAACGCGCATGAAGTGACGGTCGCAATAAAGCCCCACCGGTTCAGATAGAGGCGCGCGGAAACCGCTAGAGGAAGGCATCCTTGTTTCTCTTTTCAAAGTTCATCTGGGTGTTCGGGCAACCTTTGTCGCTCGCTTTTCTTTGCGTCGTGCTTGCCTTGGTGGCGGGCCTTGTCCGTTGGCGCAAGACAAGCCTCGCTTCCTCCGCAATTGCGGGCCTCATCCTGTTCGTCACGCTCTACACGACCGTCGGCAACTACCTTCTGCAGGGACTGGAGGGTCGGTTTGTAAAACCGCAGGATCCGGCCAGCCTGCAGTGCATGATCGTGCTGGGCGGCGCTTTCGAGAACGAAGTGAATACCGCGCGCCATGGTATAGAGCTCAATGCCGGCGCCGATCGCTTCGTCGAGGCACTGCGCCTGGCACAGAAATATCCGCAGGCGCGAATCCTGATTTCAGGCGGCGATGGATCGATCTCCGGCATCTATGAAGGCGACGCGGTGATATCGGCGCGTTTCTTCCCGATGTTCGGCATCACTGGGGAACGCCTGGTTGAAGAAACGACGTCCCGGACGACCTTCGAAAACGCCATGAACACCAAGGATCTTCTGGCGAGCCAAGGCCTTTCGAACTGCCTGCTGATCACCTCCGGCTATCATATGCCGCGCTCGGTCGGCATCTTCCGCAAGCTTGGTATCGACGTGATGCCATGGCCAACAGACTACCGCACCGACGGGCGGGAGAGGCTTGGCCTCGACTTCACGCAACCGAGCCGGAATTCGCAGAACCTGGCGACAGCAATCCGCGAATGGTTCGGGCTTGTCGGCTACTACCTTGCCGGCCGCATTTCAGAGCTCTATCCCGGCTGAACGAGCTATTTCTTGGAGATCGTCACGAACTTGGTGCCGCGCACACGGGCTGTGACAATGCAGGGCTCCTTCCCCTTGTCGGCATCCGGCCGATCGCAGAAGCGCGGATGCATTTTCATTGCCAACACCATGTTGCCGAAGCGCTTCACGAAGTCGTAGCCATAGATCTGGGCGGTCGCGATCATGAAGTAGCCACCTTCGGCGACCTGCAGATAGAAATTGTAGGTGCAGCCGTCGTCATTGCACTGTGGGCCCTTCTCGCCGTCGCAGGTCAGCTCACCCTCGTTCACGACGGCATCAATCAGGCCGTCATTGTTGATATCCTGGCGGATGATGAAGCCATCCGAGAATTCGGCCTTGGTGCACTGCTCCTGGAAGTGCTTCTTCTCATAGATCTCCGGGTCCGAGATAAGGGATTGCTGGGCAAAAGCCGCAGCGGGAGCGGCGAGCAGCGCGGCAATGTTCAAAGCGATCAGGAGCGTTTTCACGAGGGGCTTCTCTTTTGGTCGGATAAGGACGCTGTTGGCCGAACAGTTTGCTTGATCCGCCTTGCGCCGCCCTTGCCGCCGTGATTCATATTTCGCAAAGATACGCGTCGGCTCTGGAGGACTGCATGCCGCTGTTCGTCTACGTGGATTATGCCGGCGTTGCGCTCTTTGCGGCAACAGGAGCGCTCGCAGCCTCACGCAAGCAGCTCGACCTGATCGGCTTTCTCTTCTTTGCGATCGTTACCGGCACCGGGGGTGGCACGGTGCGTGACATTGTCCTTGGTCGCGTGCCGGTATTCTGGGTTCTGAATCCCACCTACGTCATCGTCTGCTGCGCCGTCGGCATCCTGGTGTTCTTTACCGCCCACCTTGTCGAGTCGCGCTATCGCCTGCTGATCTGGCTGGATGCCGTCGGGCTCTCCGCCTATTGCGTGATGGGTGCGGCGAAGGGCCTCGCCGCCACGGGCTCGCCAACGATCGGCATCGTCACTGGGACACTGACGGCGACGTTCGGCGGCATCCTGCGCGATCTCCTGGCAAATGAGCCGTCTGTGCTGTTGCGGCCTGAAATCTACATCACGGCAGCACTCGTCGGCAGCGGCATTTTTACGGCTGCACACGCGCTCGACCTGCCACTTTATGCGGCCTCTGCGGTCGGCGTGATCGCGGCATTCTCAGTGCGCGGCGGCGCGCTGTATTTCGGCTGGACCTTTCCAACTTACAAAGCCAAGCCCGGCCGGCACCCTGATGATGTGATGTGAAATCAGCGCCGCTTCGGGCGTAGGCGGATCACCACGTCGACATGCGCAATCTCCAGGCCTTCCGGTGGCTCCGGCAGATTGCCGATGGTCAGATTGCTGACCGGAATATCCAGCACGTCATTTTCGCCTTCGATGAAGAAGTGGTGGTGGTCGGAGACGTTGGTGTCGAAATAGGTTTTGGCGCTTTCCACCGCGAGAACCCGGATCATGCCCGCTTCGGTGAACTGGTGCAGCGTGTTGTAGACAGTTGCCAGCGACACCGGAACGCCCGCCTGCACGGCCTCCTCGTGGAGCTCCTCGACGGTCAGATGCCGATCGCCCTTGGCAAAGAGCAGGTCGCCAAGTGCGACACGCTGGCGCGTCGGACGCAAGCCGGCGCTTCTCAGCCGTACCTCTATGGTAAGCGGGGCCTCTGCCACCATCCGTCAAACTCCGGTTAATCTAGCGTCAAGTAATCAGGTTTCAGTAGCCATATAACTTTTGCGCAAAAGCGTTTCAATAGTTGCAATGGGGACAAAGAGTGCGAAAGCGCCGCGAAATCGGGCTTTTGGCGCAATTAGTGCTGGCCGGGGGCTTGGCCTTCCTGTATGCGACCACCAAATAAGGCGCGCAGCCGGTCCTCCGAAGGTGGGTGAAGCTCAGTCATGCTTATGCTTCATTTTCCGCTGAACTTGGACTAAACGTTCACATCCATCGGCAGAGTTGCGGGGGGAATTAGAGTTTTCATGGCGACGAAACAATCCAGCTTCAACTACGAGGAAATTCTGGCCTGCGGCCGCGGCGAACTGTTCGGCCAGGGCAATGCGCAGCTCCCCCTCCCGCCGATGTTGATGGTTCATCGCATTACAGACATTTCCGAAACGGGTGGCAGCTTCGACAAGGGCTACATTCGCGCGGAATATGATGTGAAGCCTGACGACTGGTATTTTCCCTGCCACTTCGCCGGCAACCCGATCATGCCAGGCTGCCTTGGCCTCGACGGCATGTGGCAGTTGACTGGCTTCTTCCTGGGTTGGCTGGGTGAACAGGGGCGCGGCATGGCCCTTTCGACCGGCGAAGTGAAGTTCAAGGGCATGATTCGTCCGACGACGAAGCTCCTTGAGTACGGCATCGATTTCAAGCGCGTCATGCGTGGCCGCCTCGTACTTGGCACCGCCGACGGCTGGCTCAAGGCCGACGGCGAGGTCATCTATCAGGCAAGCGACCTGCGCGTGGGACTGTCTAAGGACAAGGCCGCCTGATTGCTCCGGGCACGCTTGCCCGGCTTTCCAAGTTAGAAAAAACGAAAAGGTCGAAACACATGAGACGGGTAGTTGTCACGGGTCTGGGCGTTGTTTCCTCGATCGGCAATGATGCCGCCGAGGTCACTGCCTCGCTGCGCGATGCCAAGTCCGGCATTTCCTTTTCCAACGATTTCGCAGAACACGGCTTCAAGTGCCAAGTCTGGGGGCGCCCGACACTGGATCCGACCGACCTGGTCGATCGTCGCGCCATGCGGTTCCTGTCGCAGGGCGGCGCCTGGAATCATGTCGCTATGAAGCAGGCGATTGCCGATTCCGGTCTGGAAGAGAGTGACATCAGCAATAACGAGCGCACCGGCATCATCATGGGCTCCGGCGGCCCGTCGACGCGCACACTGATCGAAGCGGCCGACATCACCATCAAGAACAACAGCCCGAAGCGCATCGGCCCATTTGCCGTGCCGAAGGCGATGTCCTCGACCGCATCGGCGACGCTTGCCACCTGGTTCAAGATCCACGGCGTCAACTACTCAATCTCGTCGGCCTGCTCAACCTCGGCGCACTGCATCGGCAATGCTGCGGAAATGATCCAGTGGGGCAAACAGGACATCATGTTCGCCGGCGGCCACGAGGACCTTGACTGGACGATGTCGAACCTCTTCGATGCCATGGGCGCCATGTCCTCCAAATACAACGACACGCCAGCAACGGCCTCGCGTGCGTATGACGTCAGCCGCGACGGTTTCGTGATCGCCGGTGGCGCCGGTGTCCTCGTTCTCGAAGAGCTTGAGCGCGCAAAGGCACGTGGCGCGAAGATCTATGCCGAAATCGTCGGCTACGGCGCGACCTCCGACGGCTACGACATGGTTGCACCATCGGGCGAAGGCGCGATCCGCTGCATGCGCCAGGCGCTTGCCACCGTTAAGGGCGACGTCGACTACGTCAACACGCACGGAACCTCGACCCCGGTTGGCGACAGCAAGGAAATCGGCGCGATCCGCGAAGTCTTTGGCGACAAGATCCCGCACATCCAGTCGACGAAGTCGCTGACGGGCCACTCGCTTGGTGCCGCCGGCGTGCAGGAATCGATCTACTCCCTGTTGATGATGCAAGCCGGCTTCATCGGTGAAAGCGCACATATCACCGAGCTTGATCCCGAATTCGACGGCGTTCCGATCGTTCGCAAGCGCATCGACGACGCCAAGATCGACATCGCGCTTTCCAACTCCTTCGGCTTCGGCGGTACCAACGCCACGCTCGTCTTCCAGCGCTACAACGGATAATAATATGACGGGAATCATGCAGGGTAAGCGCGGCCTCATCATGGGCGTCGCGAACAACCATTCCATCGCCTGGGGAATTTCGAAAGCACTGGCAGCGCAAGGAGCCGAGCTCGCCTTCACCTATCAGGGCGACGCGCTCGGCAAGCGCGTCAAGCCGCTGGCGGCAGAAGTCGGTTCCGACTTCGTCCTGCCGTGCGATGTCGAGGACATCGCATCTGTCGATACCACCGTCGATGCCATCAAGGAGCGCTGGGGCGCGCTCGACTTCGTCGTCCACGCCATCGGCTTCTCGGACAAGAACGAGCTGAAGGGCCTCTACGCCGACACCACGCGCGAAAACTTCAGCCGCACGATGGTTATCTCCTGTTTCTCCTTCACCGAGATCGCCAAGCGCTGTGCGCCGCTGATGAACGAAGGCGGCTCGATGCTGACTCTGACCTATAACGGTTCGACGCGCGTCATCCCGAACTACAACGTCATGGGCGTCGCCAAAGCGGCTCTCGAGGCGTCTGTGCGGTATCTGGCTGCGGATTACGGTCCCAAGGGTGTTCGCGTCAACGCGATCTCCGCAGGCCCGATCCGCACCCTCGCCGGTGCCGGTATTTCCGATGCGCGCGCGATCCTATCCTGGAACCAGCGCAACTCGCCGCTGCGCAAAACGGTGACGATCGATCAGGTCGGCAATTCCGCCCTTTACCTCCTGTCGGACCTTGCCGCTGGCGTCACCGGCGAAATCCATTTCGTCGATGCCGGTTTCAACATCACCTCGATGCCGACGCTCGAAGCGCTGCGCAGGGCAGACGTCGAGTGAGCGTCAACTGATGCGACAAAAAAGGCGATCGATGGCCGCCTTCAGACTGCTGACAAACCCCTGGCACCGTTCAGGGGTTTGTGATTCATTGGGACATGTTGAAGAAACCTGCTCCCTGCCAGACTGCCCTTGAGATGGTGACGCTCGATAGCCTGGTGCCGAAGGCTCATCTGCTTCGCAAGATCGACGCGGTGATCGACTTCAGGTGAAGGAAACGAAGGTGTCGCGCACCGGGCCGACAGCGGTTACATGGTGCGCGACGGCAAGCCAAAGGGCTTCTTCTACCTCGATCACCGCACGGTGGATGGCAAGCTTGCGCTCATCACCGATACCCATGTCACGCCCGCCAATGTGCATGACAGTATCGTCTATCTCGACCGGCTGGACCGCCAGCGTGAGCGGTTCGGCTTCGACGTCGGTGCTGTACTTCCCTCCGCCAGAATCCTGCAGCCAGAAGAACCCTATCCGCAAAAAACAAAACCCGCCGAAATATCGACGGGTTTGTCAGCAGTCTGAAGGCGGCCGATTGCCGCCTTTTCTATTTCTTCGCCCATAGCACCTTGAAGCGGGCATTGCGGCAGGTTTCGCCGCTTTCCTTGAAGTTCGCAGCCAGCGCCGGCTCGTAGGGCAATCCGCGATTGGCAACGAGAAGCAGACGTCCGCCGCCGCGCAGCGCCGAGGCGGCGGTCTTGATCATCGCCTGGCCGAGCGACGGCTCCGCCGCATGGCCTTCGTGGAAGGGCGGATTCATGATGACGAGGTCGTACCTGTCCTTGACCGGCTCGCCCGCCAGATCGGCCCAGAAGAAGCGCGCAGGCACATCAGGGCAGTTCGCCGCCAGATTTGCCTTGGCTGCCTCCAGGGCCGCGTGGTTGGCCTCGTAAAGATCGAGGCGGCCCACACCGGGCGAGCGCTCTGCCAGTTCGACGGAGAGATAGCCCCAGCCAGCGCCAAAATCGGCAACATCGCCGGTGAAATCCGCAGGCAGCCGAGAGGCGAGCAGTTCCGAGCCGTCATCGATGCGGTCATGCGAGAACATGCCGGCGGCGGCCAGGAAGCGGCCATCGACGCGCACGGATGGCTTGGCGAACTTGCCAACGATCTCGCTGACATCGGCCGGCCGTGCGAACCACAGCGCAACGCCGTGATACTTCGGCATATGCTCGATCTCGAGGCTGAAGCCCTCCATGCGCTTGCGGAGCGACTGGATGCCATCCTCCTTGCCGCCGGCGATGACGATCAGGCCGCCTGCCTTCACGCGCTCAAGTGCCGCAGCGATGTTGGCCTCGTTCTCGCCCTTATGCTTGTTGCAGAGGACCAGCGCGGCATCGTAGTCCTCGCCTTCGATCTCAGGCGTGGTTTCGATGCGCTGGGAGAGAAGTTGCCGGTACAGCGGCCGGAAGCCCTGCACGGCGCTTAGCGAGGCGGCAAAGCCCTCCGGCACGGCAAAACCTGCCTCGGCGCCAAGGAAGAGCACGCGCTCACCCTCGCCTGGCGCTTCGACGGTGCCGCTTGCAAAGGGATGGAACAGGGTCTTCAAGGTTTCGCGGCTCATGGTCTCGTCTCATTCTCGGATACAAAAAGGGCGCGGAAAAAGATCCCGCGCCCATGAAGACTTGGGAAGGCGCAGCTTACTCGGCTGCTGCCTCTTCCTTCTTCTTGTCGGCAGGGATTTCTTGACCGGTTGCCTGGTCGACAACCTTCATCGACAGGCGGACCTTGCCACGCTCGTCGAAGCCGAGGAGCTTGACCCAGACCTTCTGGCCTTCCTTGACGACGTCCTGCGTCTTGGCAACGCGCTCGGAAGCGAGCTGCGAGATGTGGACGAGACCATCACGGGCGCCGAAGAAGTTGACGAATGCGCCGAAGTCGGCGGTCTTGACGACCGTGCCTTCGTAGATCTGGCCAACCTCCGGTTCTGCAACGATCGAGTGGATCCACTTGCGGGCAGCTTCGATTTCCTTGGCCGAAGAAGAGGCGATCTTAACGGTGCCGTCGTCTTCGATGTTGATCTTCGCGCCGGTCTTTTCCACGATTTCGCGGATGACCTTGCCGCCGGAGCCGATGACTTCACGGATCTTGTCGACCGGAATGTTCATGACTTCGATGCGCGGTGCGAATTCGCCGAGCTGGCCGCGGCTCTCGGTGATGGCCTTTGCCATCTCGCCGAGGATGTGCTTGCGGCCGCCCTGTGCCTGGCCGAGAGCGACCTTCATGATCTCTTCGGTGATGCCGGCGATCTTGATGTCCATCTGCAGCGAGGTGATGCCGTCGGCCGTACCAGCGACCTTGAAGTCCATGTCGCCGAGGTGGTCTTCGTCACCGAGAATATCGGAGAGGACCGCGAAGCGATCGCCTTCGAGGATCAGGCCCATGGCAATACCGGCAACCGGCTTTGCGAGGGGAACGCCAGCGTCCATCAGAGCGAGCGACGTGCCGCAGACGGTGGCCATCGAGGACGAGCCGTTCGACTCGGTGATCTCGGAGACGACGCGCAGCGTGTAGGGGAACTGCTCGGCCGTCGGCAGCATCGGGCGGATAGCGCGCCATGCGAGCTTGCCGTGGCCGATTTCGCGGCGGCCCGGGGAGCCCATGCGGCCGGTTTCGCCAACGGAGTAAGGAGGGAAGTTGTAGTGGAGCAGGAAGCGCTCTTTGTACATGCCGGTGAGCGAGTCGACATACTGCTCGTCTTCGCCGGTGCCGAGGGTCGCAACAACGATCGCCTGCGTTTCACCGCGGGTGAAGAGCGCCGAACCATGCGTGCGCGGCAGGAGACCGACTTCCGAAACGATTGGACGAACGGTTTCGAGGTCGCGGCCGTCGATACGGCTCTTGGTGTTGAGGATGTTCCAACGAACGATCTTCGCCTGCAGGTGCTTGAAGATCGCGCCGACTTCTTCGGCCGTGTACTTGGCTTCGCCTTCCTCGGGCAGGAAGTGCGCCTTGACCTTCGCCTTGACAGCGTCGACGGCAGCGTAGCGCTCAGCCTTCTGCGTGTTCTTGTAGGCGGTGCGAAGCTCGGCTTCGAAATGCTTCAGCATTTCGCCTTCGAGTTCGGAATAGTCTTCCGGCTGGAAGTCGCGCGGTTCTTTGGCAGCCACTTCAGCGAGCTTGATGATCGCGTCGAGAACCGGCTGGAAGCCGCGGTGGCCGAACATGACGGCGCCGAGCATGACTTCCTCGTTGAGTTCCTTGGCTTCGGATTCAACCATCAGAACGGCGTCGTGCGTACCGGCAACGACGAGGTCGAGCACCGACTCGTCCATCTCGTCGAGATGCGGGTTGAGGACGTATTCGCCGTTGATATAGCCGACGCGCGCGCCGCCGACCGGGCCCATGAAGGGAACGCCGGAGAGCGTCAGGGCTGCCGAGGTCGCAACCATCGATAGGATGTCAGGGTTGTTTTCAAGGTCATGCTGGATGACGGTGACAACGACCTGCGTGTCGTTCTTGTAGCCCTCCGGGAAGAGCGGGCGGATCGGGCGGTCGATCAGGCGGGAAACGAGGGTTTCGTTTTCGGACGGGCGACCTTCGCGCTTGAAATAGCCGCCGGGGATCTTGCCGGCTGCATAGGTCTTTTCCTGGTAGTTGACGGTGAGCGGGAAGAAGTCCTGCCCTGGCTTCGGCGCCTTGGCGGAAACGACGGTAGCGAGGACCACGGTCTCGCCGTAGGTTGCGAGAACAGCGCCATCAGCCTGGCGGGCGATCTTGCCGGTTTCGAGCTTCAGCGGGCGGCCTGCCCACTCGATTTCAACACTATGGGTATCGAACATATGTCTTGTCCTTCAATGCGGGAACATGCGCCTCGCCTTCCAAGGCACCGCGCACGGTCAACCGCAATCGGTGTGACGCATCATGGGCAAGACAACGGGAGGCTTTGCATCGACGGCCCCGGAGAGACCGGGCCAAAGCTCCTGAAGCTCTGGCCGAAAGCATCCGGCAATCCTGCCCCATGACAGGTCAACGGTTGGTTTGGCAGAACCGGCCCATCCGGGTCTGCCGGGCAATCCGCCACGTGTGGCGGAATCGGGAAAAGGCTTCCCGAAAAAATCCGGCGGGCGTCCCAATGGGAGCGCCCGCCGAAAAATCATTAGCGGCGAATACCCAGGCTGCCGATCAGCTTGGTGTAGCGGCCTTCGTCCTTCTTCTTGAGGTAATCAAGAAGCGAGCGGCGGCTGGAAACCATCGTCAGCAGACCACGGCGGGAATGGTTATCCTTCTTGTGGTCCTTGAAGTGGCCGGTCAGGTTGTTGATACGCTCGGTCAGGATGGCAACCTGTACTTCCGGTGAACCGGTGTCGCCTTCGAACGTTGCGTATTCCTTGATCAGAGCCGTCTTGCGCTCAGCAGTAATCGACATCGGATAATCCTTTCGATGAGAGGAGATAAGGTCGCCAAAAGCCGGGATGTCGTCCAGCTTTGGCCGCGAATGCATTCAAGCCCTGCCTGATGCTGGCGCTGCGTATAAACCAAATGTGTCGCGATGGAAAGAGGCATGGCCACAGACGGCTGATTCGTCACTTTCCAGTCATTGCATCCCGGATCATCGCATTATAACCCTCAGGATCCTGCAGCATGGCGAAGTGGCTCGCGTCCTTGAGGATCACCAGCTTCGACCCTGGAATCTGTTTGGCCATCATCTCGGTATGGTCGCGCTTGACAGCCTCGTCGTGATCGCCGATCGCCAGGGTGACGGGCACCTTGATCTTGCCGAGATCGTCGGCCGTCCAGGCAGGTTGGCTCCCCCACATCGCCACCATCTGCTTGAAGAAGGCGCTATAGCCGTTTGGCGTCGGCGACAGCTTCCTGTAGGCCTCGCCGGCGGCTTTTATGTACTCCTTGAACGTCTCGTCGTCCGTGGCGTCAGATTTGACGCCGTCGGTCGTCACGTTCGCGGCTTGTGCAACGACGTGCGTCAGCCTTTCCGGGTTCTTCATCGCCATATCGATGCCGATGATGCCGCCATCCGACCAGCCGACGAGTGTCACCTTGTCGAGCTTCAGACAATCGAGCAACGCGACATAATCTGAGGTCATCAGGTCATAACCGAAAGGCTGCTCGCTGCGCGTCGAACGACCGTGTCCGCGGCTGTCAGCAACGATCACCCGGTGATCCTTCGCGAAATCGGCGACCTGATAGCCCCAGACATCGGCGCTGCCGAGCCCACCGTGGATGAACAGGATCGGCTCACCCTCGCCGTACTCGGCATAGTACATTTTGATGTCGTTGACGGGGGCCATGCCGCTCGTCTTTGCCGGAGGCATCGGCGGAAAGGCTGGCAACTTCGCCCAGCGTTCCGCGGAGTGGACATTGGCGGCCATCAAGACCGCCGAGAAGAACATCAGGATGCCGGCTGCAACTCTGCACATAACTTTCTCCCTGACCTGAACGGCCCCACGGCCCAGATCAGGAAGCATATCCAAATTGCAAAGGTTGACAATTGCGACCTATGGTTAGGTCCGGTCCTTATCCGGAAGAAACCAGAGGTACTGGAAACTCAGCCGAAGACGCGCTTCGGACGGAACTCGCCCTGGCCAATCTCGCCGATTGCGATCAGCTTGCCACGGGCTGTGGCGTAGGCTTCGCTTTCGGCAACCGGCGCATCCCGGCCACGCACGAGGATCGGATTGCCCATCTTCAGCCGGTGCGCCTGGTCGTCGTTGACGACGAGATGCGGCAGCGAAGAAAGCGCTTCGCTCGTGTCGATCAGAAGGGCGTCCAGTGCAGCAAGTCGTTCGTCCGCGTCCTCGATTGCCTCGAGCGCGACGAGATCGGCAAGCGGCACCATTGTTTCTTCGGCAAAGGGCGCAACAAAACTGCGGCGCAGGCCGGAGATGTGGCCATAGCTGCCGAGTTCGCGGCCAAAGTCGCGAGCCAGCGCCCGGACATAGGTGCCCTTGCCGCATTCCACTTCGAAATGCGCGGTGTTGGCATCCGGGCAGGCAAGCAGGGTGAGACGGAAGATTTCAACCTCACGGGAGGGGATTTCGACGGCCTCGCCGTCACGCGCCAGATCATAGGCGCGCTCGCCGGCAATCTTGATCGCGGAGAACTGCGGCGGAACCTGACTGATAACGCCGGTATACTTCGGCAGGAGATCGCGGATCTGCTGCTCGCTCGGGCGCGCGTCGGAGCTCTGGGTGACATCGCCCTCGAGATCGTCGGTTGCGCGTTCCTCGCCCCAGGTCACTGTGAATTCGTAGATCTTGCGGCCGTCCATCACATAGGGAACGGTCTTCGTTGCATCGCCGAGCGCAATCGGCAGCATGCCCGAGGCCAGCGGGTCAAGGGTGCCGGCGTGACCGCACTTCTGCGCCTTGAACAGCCACTTGATCTTGGAAACGGCTTCGGTGGAGCCGAAATCGACCGGCTTATCAAGGATCAGCCAACCGGAGATCGGGCGGCCCTTCGGTTTACGTGGTTTGGACATCAGTCTCTTCTACTATTCTTCTTCAGTATCGCCTTGGTCGAGATCGCGCTGGACCTCGGGCGAGCGCAGCAACTCGTCGATCTTCTTGTAATTGTCGAAGCTCGTATCGTCGCGGAAGCGGACTTCCGGCATGTACTTCATCTGCCGAAGCTGCGGGCCGAGGCGACCGCGAATGTATTTCGCATTGCGGTTCAGCGCGCCGATAACGGCATCATGATCCGTCACGCCGAGCGGCGTCACAAACGCCGTCGCGATCTTCAGGTCGGGCGACATTCGGACTTCGGAGATGGAAATGACGGTCTTCTCGATCACGTCATCGCGCACTTCGCCGCGCTGCAGAACCTGCGTGATGGCGGCGCGAACCTGCTCGCCTACGCGCAGCATGCGCTGCGAAGGTGCGGAGGTTGTTGGTCTTGTTGCCATTTTTCTTTGCCTCAAAAGGTTCGGGCGCCGGCCTCACATGATCCGGCGCCCGTCCAAATTTCCAATATCACACGATCAGAGCGTACGGGTGATGTGCTCGACGCGGAAGCACTCGATCGTGTCGCCGGCGCGGATGTCTTCGTAGTTCTCGAAAGCCATACCGCATTCCTGGCCGGAATGCACTTCCGAGACTTCGTCCTTGAAGCGCTTGAGCGTCTTGAGCTTGCCTTCGTGGATGACGACGTTGTCGCGGATGAGGCGGACGCCGACGCCACGCTCGACCTTGCCTTCAGTGACGCGGCAGCCCGCGACCTTGCCGACCTTCGTGATGTTGAACACCTCGAGGATCTCGGCGTTGCCGAGGAAGGTTTCGCGGCGCTCCGGCGAGAGCAGACCCGACATCGCCGCCTTCACGTCATCCACGAGGTCGTAGATAATGTTGTAGTAGCGAATTTCGATGCCCTGACGTTCGGCCAGAGTGCGAGCCTGCGCGTTTGCACGGACGTTGAAGCCGATGATCGCGGCGCCCGATGCCTCGGCAAGCGAGATATCCGATTCCGTGACACCGCCGACGGCCGAGTGAACGATGCGGGCGCGGACTTCGTCCGTGCCGAGCTTTTCGAGAGCACCGGCGATCGCTTCGATCGAACCCTGCACGTCGCCCTTGATGACCAGCGGGAACTCCTTGACTCCGGCGGACTGCAGCTGCGTCATCATCTGTTCCAGCGAGCCGCGCTGGCCAGAATGGCGGGCGGCAGCCTTGTCGCGGGCGAGACGCTGGCGGTATTCCGAGATCTCTCGAGCACGGCCTTCGTTTTCGACGACCGCGAACTTGTCACCCGCCTGCGGCGTGCCGGAGAGACCGAGCACCTCGACCGGCATGGCCGGCGGGGCTTCCTTGACGTGTTCGCCCTTGTCGGTGACGAGCGCGCGAACACGACCCCAGACATCGCCAGCGACGATGATCTGGCCGGGCTTCAGCGTGCCGTTCTGGACGAGAACCGTGGCAACCGAACCGCGGCCGCGGTCGAGCTGGGCTTCGATGACCGTACCTTCCGCCGTGCGGTTCGGATTGGCCTTGAGGTCGAGGATTTCGGACTGCAGCAGGATGGCTTCCAGCAGCTTGTCGAGGTTCAAGCCCGTCTTCGCCGAAACTTCGACGTCGAGAACTTCACCACCCATCGATTCCACGAAGACTTCGTGCTGCAGGAGCTGCGTACGAACCTTCTGCGGATCGGCGCTCGGCTTGTCGACCTTGTTGATCGCCACAATGATCGGAACACCGGCCGCCTTGGCATGGTTGATCGATTCAATCGTCTGCGGCATGACGCTGTCGTCAGCTGCAACGACCAGGATCGCGATGTCGGTCGCCTGCGCACCGCGGGCACGCATTGCCGTGAAGGCGGCGTGGCCGGGGGTGTCGATGAAGGTGATCTTCTGACCGTTCTGTTCGACCTGGTAGGCGCCGATATGCTGCGTGATACCACCGGCTTCGCCGGCAACCACGTTGGCATGACGGATGGCGTCGAGCAACGAGGTCTTGCCGTGGTCGACGTGACCCATGATCGTCACAACCGGCGGACGCGAAACGCGATCGCCTTCCTGGTCGGCAACATTGAAGATGCCAAGCTCAACGTCGGATTCGGAGACACGCTTGACGGTATGGCCGAATTCGCCGGCAATGAGTTCCGCAAGGTCGGCATCGATGACGTCGCCCGGCTTCATCATCTGGCCTTCCTTCATCAGGTACTTGATGACGTCGACCGCACGTTCGGACATGCGCTGCGACAGTTCCTGAATAGTGATGGTCTCAGGGAGAATGACTTCGCGAACAACCTTTTCGCGGGTTTCCTGCATCTGGCTGCGGCGGAATTTTTCCTGGCGTCGGCGCATGGCAGCCATAGAGCGACCGCGTGCCGTGCCGTCCTCGTCGACGCCGGCAGTGCCGATCGTCAGCTTGCCACGGCGACGTTCGTCGTCCGTCTTCGGACGTGTCGTGACCGGCTTTGCCGGCTCGGGGCGCACGACGCGACCACGAGCGGGAACGCCACGGGGTGCCCCACGATCTTCTTCCTCGTTTTCACGGCGGCCGCGAACGGCCGGGGCAGCGACGCCGCCCGGGGCCGGACGTGCCTGGGTCGGCGAAGCAGCCGCGTCTGGACGACGTACTGCCGGCGTGGCGGGCTGGACGCGGGGAGCGTCTGCCGGTGCAGCTGGTGCCTCTGCCACTGCCGCGGCAGATGCGGTTGCGGCCGCGCGTACCGCTTCCTCCTCTGCACGCTGCTTGGCTTCTTCAGCTTCGGCAGCCTGACGCGCGGCGTCCTCTGCAGCACGGCGCTTTTCTTCCTCGGCGCGGCGAACGGCATCTTCGGCATCACGAACCTGCGCCATGGCAAGCGCGCGACGACGGGCGTCCATTTCTTCCGGAGACAGGTGGTTCAGGACAACCGGCCGCGGACGATCTTGAGGACGCGAAGATTGCGATGAAGGCTGCTGCGGACGCTGCTGCTGTCCACCCGGCTGATGGATGCGCGGCTGTGGTACCTGCGGACCGCGCGCCTGAACCGGTGCCGCGGGTGCCGGAGAACGGGCGGGTTCGGCGGCGCGAAGAGGCGCTGCCGGCGCTGCAGATGTGATCGGGCGTTCGTCTTCCGGACGCATCGGACGCCGCTTTCGGGTCTCGACAACGACCGCCTTGGTGCGACCGCGGCCCATGTCCTGGCGCACGGTGCCCTGGCTCATGCCCGACGGCTTCAGGGTCAGAGTCTTCTTGCCCGGTCCGTTCAGTGTCTTGTCGTCATTGCTATCGGTCATTCGTTCCCGTTCCTTCGGACAGGGAGCGATGACGTCATCAGGCCCTGTCAATCAAATATGTCGATCAATGATGTTGGGACCGGACAAGCCGGTGACCGTATCATTGTTTTTGCCGGCCAGCGCCGCCCGCTGCCCGGGACTGACCGCCATTGCGGTACTGTTCGAGCATCTTTGCGCGCTTCACTACACCCTCACCCGCCTGCCCTGCAAGCACTGCAGCATGGATAAAAGCGTTCTGGCCCATCAGGCCTTCCATTTCGCTCTCCGAGAAGAGACGGTAGGAAGGTATTTCCTCCTCGGTCTCCATTCCGAGGTGCCAGGCCTTGCGAGCCTGGTCGATTTTTCTCACGCCATCTTCGGCGGCATTCGTCGCGTGGAACACGGCAATCGCCGCTCCACTCCTGACTGCGGCGTCCACTTTCGCGGAGCCCGTAACGAACTGCCCCGCCTTGCGGGCCATGTTCATCATCTGCATCAACTGCTGTTCGAGCAGCGTCTCAACGGTTTGGCCGAGATCGGCTGCCGCCTTCACATCCGCTTTCAAAGCGCGGGCGAAGAGCTTCTTCGCCACCGCCTTGTCGACCAGCGAGCGATCGATCTTGACCCAACAGCCGCGTCCCGGAAGCTGGCGCTTCAGATCGGCGACCACAGTCCCATCGGGAGCGGCGACGAAGCGGATCAGCTCATCCGGCGATCCGCTTTCGCGCGTCACGATGCACATGCGACCATTCACGTCATATCCTGCAAGATCGTCGTCCTCAGGAGAAACGGTCGGCTCCCGCGCGGACATTATACTTCCTGCTCGGCCTCGGGAGCTTCTTCAGCTTCCGCGTCCTTGGCGAGATCTTCTTCGGTGATCCACCCAGCCGCGAGGCGAGCCTGAACGACCATCTGCTCGGCTTCGACGCGCGAGACGTCAAACTTGGAGAACAGCCCTTCGAACTTCTTGGTCTCACCGTTCTTGCGTTCGCTCCAGCCGACGAGATCGTCAGCGGCGCAGCCGGCGAAGTCCTCGATCGTCTTAATGCCGTCTTCGCCGAGCGCGACCATCATCTGAGCGGTTATGCCGTCGATCTGGCGCAGTTCGTCCGAAACGCCAAGCGCCTTGCGCTTTTCGTCCATTTCGGCCTCCAGGCGCTCCAGGTATTCGCGGGCGCGGGTCTGGATTTCCTGTGCCGTGTCTTCGTCGAAACCGTCGATCGAGGTGATTTCGTCGAGATCGACGTAAGCCAGCTCTTCGACGGCTGCGAAGCCTTCCGAGGCCAGTACCTGGCCGACCATCTCGTCAACGTCGAGCGAGTCCATGAAAAGATTGGTACGCTCGTTGAATTCCTTCTGGCGGCGCTCGGATTCTTCGGCCTCCGTCATGATGTCGATGTCCCAGCCGGTCAGCTGCGACGCCAGGCGGACGTTCTGGCCGCGGCGGCCGATGGCCAGCGACAACTGCTCGTCCGGAACCACGACTTCGATGCGCTCTGCATCTTCGTCGAGAACGACCTTGGCCACTTCAGCCGGCTGCAGAGCGTTGACGACGAAGGTCGCTGGATCCTGCGACCACGGAATGATGTCGATCTTTTCGCCCTGAAGCTCGCCGACAACGGCCTGAACGCGCGAACCGCGCATACCGACGCAGGCGCCGACCGGATCGATCGAGCTGTCGTTCGAGATCACGGCAATCTTGGCGCGCGAACCCGGATCGCGGGCAACCGACTTCACCTGGATAATGCCGTCGTAGATTTCAGGCACTTCCATAGTGAACAGCTTCACCATGAACTGCGGATGCGTGCGCGACAGGAAGATCTGCGGGCCGCGCTGCTCTCTACGAACATCATATACGTAGGCGCGGACGCGATCGCCATAGCGGACGTTTTCGCGCGGGATCATTTCGTCGCGACGGATGATGCCTTCGCCACGGCCGAGATCGACGATGACGTTGCCGTATTCGACGCGCTTGACGGTGCCGTTGACGATCTCGCCAACGCGATCCTTGAACTCGTCGAACTGGCGATCACGCTCGGCCTCGCGAACCTTCTGGACGATAACCTGCTTTGCGGACTGAGCCGCGATACGGCCGAAATCCATCGGCGGCAGCGGATCGGCGATGAAATCGCCAAGGGCTGCATCCGGGTTGCGGTCGCGGGCCAGCTCGAGCGGGATCTGGGTCGAATAGTCTTCGGCCTTGTCGACAACTTCGAGCAGGCGCTGAAGGCGGATTTCGCCGGTCTTCGGGTTGATGTCGGCCCGAATGTTGGACTCAGTGCCGTAGCGAGAGCGCGCTGCCTTCTGGATCGCATCTGCCATTGCGGCAAGCACGATCTCACGGTCGATGACCTTTTCGCGCGCCACTGCATCTGCGATCTGCAGAAGTTCGAGCCGGTTCGCACTGACTGCCATTGTCTTTTCTCTCCGTCTAGGCGTCCGGGGTTCCCGTCCCTGGAGCCACAAGTTGATCGGTTATTCTTCGTCTTCCGCTTCGTTCTGGTTCGCGGCCTCTGCCTTCGCCAGCTTGTCGGCGCGCAGTGCATCACGGATCAGATCGTCGGTCAGAATGAGCTTTGCATCGGCGAGGGCCGTGAACGGAATAACGATATTCTGTTCTTCGTCCTCGGAAACCTGGTCACGCTCGAGCGTGAAACCGTCGGCGTCGGTCGCAACGATCTTACCGCGGAAGCGCTTACGGTTGCCGACCATGATCGACGTTTCGCACTTCAGAAGATGTCCCTGCCAGCGCACAAAATCGGACTTCCGCACCATCGGGCGGTCAATACCCGGCGAAGACACTTCCAGATGATACTCTCTATCGATAGGATCTTCCACATCGAGAACCGGAGAAACGGCCATCGAGACCTCTTCGCAGCCTTCGACGTCCATCGTTCCATCGTTGCGCTCGGCCATGATCTGCATGGTGGCGCCGTTCTGGTTGAGCATGCGCACACGGACCAGACGGTAACCAAGGTCAACAAGCACGGGCTCGATAATGTCGGCAAGACGCTGGTCGAGACCAGTTTCCGTGATGAGCCGCGGCTCAAGTTCATTGTCTGCTTTCGTCGGATCCGACAAGCGATGCGCTCCTAGCAATGTCATGCATTTTGGGTGATCGCGGTAATAAAAAAGAGCGGGTCCTTGCGGCCCACTCTTCATCAATACGATCAAGATTTGAGAGCGATATAGGCCCGTTTTTACGAAATTGCAAGCTCCATCGCTAACCTTCCCATTGAGCTCCCGCGCTAGCCAGCGGCATCTTTCGCCATATATTGGCTCAGAGGGACCGACATCGGGAGGGATCGTGCCATACACTTCGTCGACACTGGCGCCGTTGCGGCACGAGACCTACCGGACGATCTGGTTTGCAAGCCTCGCTTCGAACTTCGGGGGGCTGATCCAGGCGGTTGGCGCTGCCTGGATGATGACAACCATCACGGCATCGGAAAATATGGTCGCGCTGGTGCAGACATCGACGGCGCTGCCGATCATGCTCTTCTCGCTCGTATCGGGCGCCCTTGCCGACAGCTTCGACCGCCGCCGGGTGATGCTGACCGCGCAGTATTTCATGCTTGCGGTTTCGGCGCTGCTCAGCGTATCGGCCTACTTCAACTGGCTTTCGCCCTGGCTGCTCCTCTTCTTCACGTTCCTGATCGGCTGCGGTACTGCGTTGAACAATCCGTCGTGGCAGGCTTCGGTCGGCGACATGGTTCCACGCAGCGACCTGCCGGGCGCGGTCACGTTGAACAGCGTCGGCTTCAACATCACCCGCAGCGTTGGCCCCGCGATCGGCGGCGTTATCGTCGCTGCCGCCGGCGCAGCAGCGGCCTTTGCCGTCAACACGCTGAGCTACTTCGCACTGATCTATGCGCTCATTCGCTGGAAGCCGGCCCCCCCGGCCTCTACCCTGCCACGGGAAACGCTTGGCAGCGCAGTGTTTGCGGGCCTTCGCTATGTGTCAATGTCGCCCAACCTGCAGAAGGTGCTGCTGCGCGGGCTCATCTTCGGGATCAGCGCCAGCTCGATTCTCGCACTGCTGCCGATCGTGGCGATCGACCTCGTTGTCGGCGGCCCGTTGACCTACGGTCTCATGCTCGGCTCCTTCGGCATCGGTGCGATCGGCGGCGCGATGCTGAATGATCAGCTGCGCGAACGCTTCTCCAGTGAAACGATCGTGCGGATTTCCTTCGCCGGCTTTGCGCTGAGCGCCGCGATTGCCTCTTTTAGCCCGATTGCCGCACTGACCTGTGCCGGGCTGGTGATATCAGGGGCATGCTGGGTGCTGGCACTTTCGCTTTTCAACACGATCGTCCAGCTGTCGACGCCGCGCTGGGTCGTTGGTCGCGCTTTGTCGCTCTATCAGACGGTGACCTTCGGCGGCATCGCGGGCGGCAGCTGGCTATGGGGCGTGGCGGCCGATCGCTACGGCGTCTCGGATACCTTGTTGATCTCCGCCGTCGTCATGCTCTTCGGCATCGTCGTCGGGCTGCGCTTTGCCATGCCGGCCTTTGCCTCGCTCAATCTCGACCCGCTCAACCGCTTCATCGAGCCGGCGCTCGGCCTCGATATTACGCCGCGCAGCGGTCCGATCGTCGTCCAAATCGACTACGAAATCGCCGATGCGGATGTTCACGAGTTCCTGGCACTGATGGGCGAGCGGCGGCGTATCAGAATTCGCGATGGCGCCCGCAATTGGGCGCTGATGCGCGATCTCGAAAAGCCGGGGCGATGGACGGAGACCTACCACACGCCGACCTGGGTCGAATACATCAGGCACAATCAGCGCCGAACGCAGGCCGATGCGGAAAACATCGAAAGGCTTCGGGCGCTTCACCACGGTGAACAACTGCCGCAGGTCCACCGGCTGATCGAACGCCAGGCCATTCCGCCCGACAGCGACGTCTTCTACAAGACACCGATCGATCTGCACCATTGAGGCAAGACATGTATTCCTTTCGCCCCGCCCGTCCTTCCGATCTGACGGCAATCATCGGCCTGCTCTCTGATGATTATCTCGGAGCGCCCCGCGAGGTCATCTCGGATCCGCCAGATGCAAGGTATGTTACCGCATTCGAGGCAATCGAAGCCGATGCAAACCAACTGCTGGCCGTCGCGGTGGACGAGGACGATCGTGTCATCGGCTGCCTGCAGCTGACGTTTATTCCCGGCCTGTCCCGAACGGGCATGTGGCGCGGGCAGATCGAGAGCGTGCGTGTTGCCAGAGACGCGCGTGGCTTGGGCCTTGGCTCCGATTTCATCGAATGGGCAGTTGCGCGCTGCGCCGAACGCGGCTGTGGTCTGGTGCAATTGACGTCCGACAAATCGCGGAGGGATTCAATCCGCTTCTACGCGAAGCTGGGGTTCGTCGCGAGCCACGAGGGCTTGAAGCGCAACCTCTAGGCTTACTTCAACTTGCCGATCATCGTTGCCTCGGGATAGCAGGTCGGCTTCATGCCGTTCTTTTCCTGCCACTGGCCGATGGACCGGCGCGTCTTGTAGCCCGGCAGCCCGTCGGAGCCGCCGACATCGTATCCCTTCTTCTCCAATGTCTTCTGCATGGCCGCGACGTCGGATCGCAGCATCTTGCCGACATCGCCCCATGCCCCTTGGAAGGCGCCGGAGCCGTACGCAATGCGATCGGAGAGGTTGCCTATATAGAGCGCGTAAAGGTCGGAGTTGTTGTATTCCTTGATCACGTAGAAGTTCGGCGTGACGACGAATTCCGGCCCGTCGCGGCCGGCCGGTACAAGTATCATGCCGGATGCTTTGCCTTCGTCGGAAGGGAAGGCCTTGCCGGATATGCGCGCGATGCCGAGCGAGGCCCAGTGCGATACGGGCTTGGCGAGATCCGGCCCTTCTTGCGCGCAGGAAACCTGATCGGGAATCGTCACTTCATATCCCCAGCCACGACCGCGCTGCCAGCCCTTCTGGACCAGGAAATTGGCGATCGAGGCAAGCGTGTCGGGAACCGATGTCCAGATATTGGGGTGGCCGTCACCGTCGAAATCGACGGCATATTTTAGATAACTGGTCGGCATGAACTGCGGCTGGCCAAGCGCGCCCGCCGATGAGCCTTTGAATTCGGCTGGTGTCGCGTCGCCGCGATCGATGATGTGCAGGGCAGCGAGCAGTTCAGTGCGGAACATCTCCTTGCGTGTCGACATGAACGCCTTCGTCGCCAGCACCTCGATCGCCGAGTTGGGGATCTTGGCCGCCCCGAAACCCGTTTCGCGTCCCCAGACGGCAAGCACGATCGAACCGGGGACCCCGTAGGTTCTTTCGATCTTCTTCAGCGTCGAGGCATATTGTGATGCAAAACCGCGGCCGGTGCCACCCAGCCGCCTCAGCCGATCCTCGTTGAAATAGGGCGCCGGCGAGGAGAATTCAGCCTGCGTCTGCTTCTGTTGCTTCGGCGGCGGGAAGCCGGGAGGGGCAAGATCGGTGAGGCTCCAGTTGAGTTCGACGCCCGCGAAGGACGCGCGAAACGCCCGCTCCGAAATACCGTTCTTCTGCGCCTCCGGCCAGAGATCGGCCTGCACCCATCTTTCGAATTGCGCTTCGACATCAGCTTTCGATGCGGAAAGAACCGACGAGCATGACAGCGTCAGCAACGCCGCCGTTGCGATCAAGAGGCGGCCGAAAATGCTCCTGTTCATGCTTCCCCCTAGATTGCTGTACGTGCTCTGAGCGCCGCTTGCAGTGTTCCTTCGTCGAGATAGTCGAGCTCGCCGCCGACCGGGACGCCGTGGGCGAGGCGCGTGATCTTCACGTCGAGCCCGCTCAGCTGGTCGGTTATATAGTGTGCTGTCGTCTGCCCCTCGACGGTCGCATTGACCGCAATGATTAGTTCGCGGATGCCGCCGGCGCTGGCGCGCTCGATCAGACCGCGAATGTTGAGGTCATCAGGCCCGACACCATCCAGCGGTGAGAGGGTGCCGCCGAGTACATGATAGGTCGCGTTCAAGGCGCCGGCACGCTCCAGCGCCCAGAGGTCAGAGACATCTTCGACGACGATGATGACGGATTGGTCGCGCCGGTCGTCCGTGCAGACCGTGCAGGGATCAACCGTATCGACATTGCCGCAATGCGAGCAGATCTTGACCTTGTCATAGGCCTCGCCCATCGCATTCGACAAGGGGCCGAGCAGCTGGTCTTTCTTCTTGATGAGGTGCAGGGCAGCCCGGCGCGCGGACCGCGGACCGAGGCCGGGCACCTTCGCCAGAAGCTGAATCAGTTTTTCGATCTCGGGGCCGGTGACTCGCTTTGCCATGAGGGGTTATTAGCCCATATGTTGTAAAAACGGAAACAGCTTGGGAGCGCCGCTCGATGAAAATCCTCGCCGTCTGCATTGGCAGTGCCGAGCGGCTACCCGGCAAGAGCTACAAGACCGGCATCTACAAGCATCCCGTCGGCGGCAACGTGCTCGTCGATGCCGAGGGGCTTGTCGGCGACGCCATTTGTAACCGGAAACACCATGGCGGCGCTGACCAGGCCGTCTATCTCGAGGGTTCGCTGACGCTCGACTGGTGGTCAAAGGAGCTTGGGCGGCCAATCGAGCCGGGGACGTTCGGAGAGAACATGGTGATCGACGACCTCGATAACCGCATGGTCTCGGTGGGCGATAGATTCATAGCCGGCGATCTTGTTCTGGAGGTCACCAGCGCACGCATCCCTTGCGCCACTTTTGCCGCCCGGATGGGCGACCCGCTGTTTATCAAGCGCTACACACAGGCAGCGCGGCCAGGCATCTATTGCCGCGTTCTTCACGGTGGGGCAATCGCCGCCGGAATAACTGTCGACTATCGGCCCTATGACGGCGAGAAGGTGACGATGCCGGAGATGATCGCGACCTTCGGCAAGACACTCGCGGCGCAGGATCGCAGCCGCTATCTCGCAGCACCGATCCACTATAAACTGCGCAATATCTTGGCAGTGCAGGCAGGCACCTAGCGCAGGCGCGCCTCAAAAGCCGCCAATGCCGCCCTTCCCTCCGGCCACTCGCCGAGCCCGCTCTTCTCATTGATGTGACCGCGGGCACCGATACCCATGAATTCGCTACCCCAAGCATCGGCCTTGGTACGCGCATAGTCGAGCGAACCGAAAGGGTCGTCGCTACTGGCTATGACAAGCGACAGGAACGGAAGGGCCGTGAAAGGTGGATCGGCAAAGCCGGCGGCCTCCGGGGGGGAAAACCGGCGAGCGTGGGTCCGGTGGCGCGACCAGCAAGGCGCCGCTGACGCGATGCGCCGCCCGCCGCGCCCAATGGGCAACCAGAAGGCACGAGAGGCTGTGGGCGACGAGAAGCGGTTCGTTCTCCGATTGTCCTGCAGCCCGGTCCAGCGCGGCGATCCAATCCTCGAGGTCCGGCCGATCCCAGTTTGAGGGAGAAAACCGCCGCATGCGGGGATCGGCCGCCTCCCATCGGGACTGCCAGTGTGCTTCGCCAGACCCGCCAATGCCCGGCACCATGATGATATCTCGCATCGCTTCCTTCCTGTTGCTCGACGCATAAGCTGCGTGAGATAGTCCGCAAACGACATAGGAAATCATCGGAGAAATCATCGTTCAACCGATGAATTAAAGGCGAAGAATGATGGCTGGTTTTATGAGCCGACAACTCGACCCGACCGACATGCTGATCGTCGAGATCATGCAGGCGGACGGGCGCATCTCTGTTTCCGAACTCGGGCGCAAGGTCGGTCTGTCGCAACCGGCTGCGTCCGAGCGGCTGAAACGCCTGGAAGAACGGGGAATCATCGAGGGTTACAGTGCCCGCGTCAATGCCGCGGCCCTCGGGCTGGGCATGATGGCCGTCGTTCGGCTGCGTACGAGCCACGAACATATCCGCAGCTGTCTCAAGCAATTCTCGGAAATGCCACAGATTGTCGAGGTTCTCAGGCTGACGGGAGAGGATTGCTTCGTGTTGAAGGTCCTGGTCCCCTCGCCGTCCGAGCTTGAGATCATCGTCGACAGCATCGCGCGCTACGGCGCAGTGACGACCTCCCTCGTATTGCGCGGCGAACCGATGAAGCCGATCGGCCGCGAACTGGTGAAACTGGCGCGACACCACCTCTGACGCGATTTCAACCACTGCCACTTGCTGACGAGGCCGACGCTCCTAGTTTTTCACGCACGGAGTGTAAATCGAAGGAGGCTCGCATGTCCATCGCAAGACTTATCGCGGCGGTAGTCATCGCCGCAACGGCCACTACCTTCCTATCAGCGACGCCGGCGGCTGCCCGCGTCAAAGTCGGCTCGCTTGGCTGTGACATATCTCCCGGATTTGGCGTGATCATCGGTTCGAAACGGACGCTCAACTGCATATTCACCCCGTCTTCGCCGGGACGGCCGAGCGAACGCTATACCGGTACAATCACTAAGCTCGGCATTGATATCGGCACGCTGGCGGGCGGCGGAATGATTTGGCTCGTCTATGCACCGACCAACCGGCTCGACGGCGCTCTGCAGGGAAGCTACTCCGGCGTCGCAGCCAATGCGACTGTCGGCCTCGGTGTCGGGGCTAATGTCCTTATCGGCGGTTTCGAAGGCTCGATTGCGCTGCAGCCAGTCTCGGCGGAGGGCACGTCCGGTCTCAATATCGCCGCAGGCGTTGCCAACATGATTCTGACTTGGGTGCCGCCGGCACCGGCTCCCAAGCGGCATATCTCACAGCGATAGCCTAACGCATCGCGATCGCGACCGCAGCGCCGGCCATCGTTCCGGCGCTGGCCCGATTGGCCACACGAATAGCGCGGCGGCTTTTCAGGAAGCCTCTCGCCTTCGCCGCGAGCAGCGCCCAACTGATATCGATGACGATCAGCACCAGAAGCATCGTCCCGACGAGTTCGCCCCAGCCGACCATGGTCACGGCGCGGATGTCGATGATCGAGGGCAGCAGCGCCATATAGAACATCATGATCTTCGGGTTGCCTAGCGTCACCGTCATGCCAGCGAAGAAAAGCTTTAGCGACGATTGCGTGTCGGGCAGCGATTCAGCCTCACGGTCCGGCGAGGCAAACCACATCTTCCAGGCGAGATAGAGCAGATAGCAGACGCCGAGCCCCTTGATGGCAACGAAGGCGTAATGGAAGGTTTCGGCGATCGCGGCGAGACCGGCAACGGCGCAGGTCAGCCAGATCGCCTCGCCGAGCCACATGGCCGCCAGGAAGGGAAGAACGTCACGCGCGCCCTTGGAGATCACACGGGCGACGAGGGCAGCAACGCTCGGCCCCGGAGAGCCGGCAGCCACGAACAGCGCGCAGGCAAAGACGAACAGGCTGGTCAACGTCATCCGAATCCCCCCTCAAATGACGGGAGCGGTGCCAGGTTGCCGGCACCGCTCCTTCGGGCTACTGGCCGATCAGAACGGCATCTTGAAGCCGGGCGGGATCGGCAGGCCGGCGGTCAGCGCCTTGGTCTTCTCAGCCGCGGCGGCTTCGGCCTTGTCCTTGGCATCCTTGTGAGCGGCAACAATCAGGTCTTCGAGAATCTCGACATCGTCTTCCTTGAATAGCGACGGGTCGATCTTCAGGCTCTGCATCTCGCCCTTGCCATTGAGGACCACGGTAATGAGGCCGCCACCCGACTTGCCTTCCGCATGGAGTTCGGCGATCTCCGCCTGCATTTTCTCCATCTTGGCCTGCATTTCCTTGACTTTGCCCATCATGCCCATGATGTCGCGCATCGTCTCGCTCCTTCTCGATAACTCAGAATATTATGTCGTCGCCGGGCAGGATGTCGCCTTCATCGGATTCGGCAGCGGCAGGCGCCTTGACCTCCTCTTCCTCGTCCGGCTCCGGTGCCCGCACGCGCACGTCGATGATCTTGGCGCCCGGGAACTGCGCGAGGATCGCCGCCACATCCGGGTCCTGCCGGGCGTCGCTCACCTGCTGCGCCTTGGCGCTGGCTTCGGCCTCGACAATCGTCGGCTGGCCCTGCTCGCGGCTGAGGCTGACGATCCAATGGATGCCCGTCCAGTCCTTGAGTTTGACCGCCAGTTCGTTGAGCAGCGTGCCGGGGGCGCCTTCGGTCAGATTGACGTCGAGGCGACCGGGTTCGATGCGAACGGGACGGACGAAGTTGCGCACCAGCGCCTTGATCTTCGCATCGCGCTTGTCGCCTGCTAGATTGGCGAGATCGGCGATGGAATTGACCGGCACCAATGGCTTCGGCGCCTCGGTGGGCTTCGTCTCGACACGCCCAACCGGCGCGTAATGCGGATCGGGATTGGGAACCGCACGCAGCATGGCGGTCGGCCCTACCGGCTGCGGACGCGGTATCGGGTCCGTCGATCGCGCCGCCAGATTGCCCTGATAGTTCACCGTTGCGCCGCCACCGCTGTTGCCCGACGGCGCAGACGGACGGCTTCCACCGTTCGTCTCGGAAAACTCCGCGAGGCGACGGGCAGCATCCTCAGGTGCCGGTAGATGCGCGGCATGCGCCAGTCGGATCAGCACCATCTCGGCGGCGCCTGCCGGGCGCGAGGAGCCTTCGGCTTCCGGAATGCCCTTCAACAGCATCTGCCAGATGCGCGACAGCGCCGTCACCGCCACGCCCTGGGCGAATTCCGCAGCCTTTGTGCGTTCGATCTCGCTGAGCGAAGGGTCGTTCGCCGCGTCCGGCACATACTTCAGCCGCGTCACGAGATGCGTGAAATCGGCAAGGTCGGTCAGCACCGCAACCGGATTGGCACCAGCTTCGTACTGGCCTTCGAATTCGCGCAGCGCCGCAGCAACATCACCTTTGACGATGTAATGAAAGAGATCGACGATGCGAGCGCGGTCGGCAAGGCCGAGCATGCCGCGTACGGCTTCGGTCAAAACGGCGCCGCCGCCATGGGCGATTGCCTGATCAAGCAGCGACAGACCGTCACGTGCCGAGCCTTCGGCGGCGCGGGCGATCATCGCCAGCGCATCGGGCTCTGCCTCGATGCCTTCCTTCGATGCGATCGTGGTGAAGAGGCCGACGAGATCCGAGGCGCTGATGCGGCGCAGGTCAAAGCGCTGGCAGCGCGACAGGACCGTGATAGGCACCTTGCGGATTTCGGTGGTGGCGAAGATGAATTTCACATGTTCGGGCGGCTCTTCGAGCGTCTTCAGCAGGCCGTTGAAGGCCTGCGTCGAAAGCATGTGCACTTCGTCGATGATGTAGACCTTGTAGCGCGCCGAAACCGGACGGTAGCGCACCTGCTCGATGATCTCGCGGATATCGTCGATACCCGTATGAGAGGCGGCGTCCATCTCGATGACATCGACATGCCGGCCTTCCATGATCGCCTGGCAGTGCTCGCCGGGAATGCGCAGATCGATCGTCGGCTTGTCGACCTCTGAGGTCTTGTAGTTCAGGGCGCGGGCAAGGATGCGGGCCGTCGTCGTCTTGCCGACCCCGCGAACACCGGTCAGCATGTAGGCCTGCGCAATGCGGCCGGTCTCGAAAGCGTTGGTCAGGGTCTGGACCATCGGCTCCTGGCCGACCATCAGATCCGTGAAATCCTTGGGGCGGTATTTGCGTGCCAGCACCCGGTATCCGGTGCCCGTCGAGGCGGCATCTTTTGATTGTCGCTCGGTGTCGCTCATCGCCCTGCTTAGCGCCCGGACTCATCGGGCAAAGGATGGAGAGAAGGGTGGGAGGCTGGCACGATGACCCGTGCCGGGCTCGTTAGGGCTGCTTCCTTCCGGACCTGACCCGGTTGGCGAGTGGCTCGTCCACCACCAACCTCCCGGATGCACATATCGGCAATATCGCCATCAAAAGCAAGCCAAGCTCAAAAAAAACTGCTAGCCTCAAGAAAACATGGAGGAATGCCCGTTGGACGATTTCAAGCTCGACCGTCGGTTGGAAAGCGATAGCGACAGAGTTATGCAGACGGGGCTCTGCGATCTCAGGCTGTCGAAGGACGCCCGTTGGCCGTGGCTGATTCTCGTACCGCGCAGGACGGATGTCACCGAAGTCTTCGAACTGACCCCGCTCGACCAGGTGTTGCTGACATTCGAGACGGAGATGGTCGCCTCCGCCCTGAAGAAGATCACCGGCGCGGCAAAAATCAATATCGGGGCCCTTGGCAATATCGTCCGTCAGCTTCATGTTCATGTCATTGCCCGCTTCGAAGGCGATGCCAATTGGCCAAATCCGGTTTGGGGATTTGGCAAGGCGGAACCCTATGCGGCGGATAAGAGAGATGACCTTATGGAGAAGTTGCGGGAAGCCCTTTCATCATGAGCCGTTCGCTTTTCGATTCGGATGTTCCGCATCCGGAACCCAGCAGCCTGACTGCCTTCGCTGCCAACGACCTGATCCGCGATTCCGAACATCGCGACGAGACTTCCGTCGACAAGGCACTTGCGAAGGAGGGAACGCATATCTTCGCTTTTGCGGGCGACAAATTGGTATTGAAGCACGACGGACAGGTGCTCGATCCGCTGTTTGCCCGTTACGAACTGAAAGACCTGCGGCCGAACTGGGACGAAACAGTGCTGCTCGGCTATCGCAAGACCGGCGAGCCCCGGCTTGCGGTTCCCGTCGGCGTCGCGGAAGAGGAATTGGCTAGCCAATACAAGCCCTCGGACGGACGCTCGCTATTTCGCGAGATGCTGCTTGATGAAGTCCTTCTCGGTGAGTTCGCCCAGGGCGCAAGCCTCATTCGCTGGAACCGGGACAACAAGTTCTGCGGTCGCTGCGGCTCGACCATGGAAATCCATATCGGCGGGTACAAGCGCGTCTGCGCGGCCTGCGGACACGAAATCTTCCCGCGCACCGATCCCGTCGTCATCATGCTGACGATCGACGAGGAACGCGATCTCTGCCTACTCGGCCGCAGCCCGCATTTTGCGCCGGGTATGTATTCCTGTCTCGCCGGTTTTGTCGAGCCGGGTGAGACGATCGAGAACGCCGTGCGGCGCGAGACGCTGGAGGAATCCGGAATCCAAACGGGAAGGATCCGCTACCACGCCTCGCAACCCTGGCCGATGCCGCATTCACTGATGATCGGCTGCTACGCCGAAGCCAGGTCCGCGCACGTGAAGTTCGACAGCCAGGAGCTGGAGGACTGCCGCTGGTTCACGCGTGCCGAAACGCTTGAGATGCTCGAACGCCCCGGCGCGACCGGCAAAGCCCCGCCGCCCAAGGGCGCGATCGCCCATCGACTAATGCGCGATTGGGTAGAGTGGAAAAGGCAATAAGGCCTGACAGAACGAGGCCCCTGATATGGCACGCTCCGAACGCCTTTTGACGCTGCTGCAAACCCTGCGGCGCTATCGCCGCCCGGTCAGCGGCGCGGTGCTGGCAACAGAGACCGGCGTCAGCATCCGCACGCTTTACCGCGATATCGCCAGCCTGCAGGCACAAGGGGCTCTGATCGAAGGAGAGCCTGGCCTCGGCTATGTGCTGAAGCCGGGCTTCATGCTGCCGCCGATGATGTTCTCACTAGACGAAATCGAGGCGCTCGTTCTCGGTTCGCGCTGGGTGGCGCGCGCCGCCGATCCGCGACTTGCCGCCGCCGGCGCCGACGCACTGGCGAAGATCGCGGATGTGCTGCCGCAAGAGATGCGCGACGAAATCGAGACATCGCCGCTGCTCGTGCATCTCCGACCGCCCGTTGCCGACAAGGCCGATCTCAGCGCCATTCGCAAGGCGATTCGCAGCGAACGAATCCTCAAGCTGACCTATTCGGATGAAAGCGGAACCGTCTCCGTCCGCAATATCTGGCCTTTCGCACTGAGTTATTTCGAGCACGTGCGCGTTGTTGTTGCCTGGTGCGAATTGCGTCGGGATTACCGTCACTTCCGCACGGATCGGATCGTCGAAATGACCCCCCAGGACGGGCGTTATCCGCGCCGGCGCGCAGTGCTACTCAAGGAATGGCGGGACCAGCAAGAGATTGCACCCTGACCGCGATGCTACTGCCATAAACTGACAGTGGTTAGCGCTATTATCGGTATCAATCCAACAGGAGGACCGATGATGACGAGCCTGAAACTCACCCGATCGACGCGTGGCAATCATCCTGTCGAGGATACCGCCGCTCATACAGGATACCCGCAATCCACGCTGCTGCGGATGATGCTGAACGCGTCGCGCCACATGGCACGGAGCAAGTATCCGCGCCTCGATCTAGAGACCATGCCCGAGGCGATGAAACGCGATCTCGGCTTCGTGGACTGGGGCCGCCCCTGCCACGAAGGATAGACCTCGACAGCGCAACTCCCAAGACGCGTAAACGACCGCCGCCGCTGCCGATGAGTGCAGCGGCGTTTCTTCGCCTGCCACCATCTCACAACGAGGACCCCCGATGAACAGCCCGAACCTCATCATTCTCTACGTCAAGGACCCGGCCGAAAGCGCCGGTTTCTACCGATCGCTGCTTGGCCGCGAGCCGGTGGCCGAAGCTCCGAACTTCGTCGCTTTCGCGCTCGACGGCGGCTTCACGCTCGGTCTCTGGCGGCTGAGCAAGGTCGCGCCGCAGCCCTCTGCCACTGGCAGCCGCGCCGAGATCGCCTTCATGGTTCCCGGCGAGAACGGCGTGTCAACGCTTTACGAAGACTGGCGCAAACGCCAGCTACCCATCGCGCAAGATCTGACGGATATGGATTTCGGTCCAACCTTCGTCGTTCTCGACCCGGACGGCCATCGCTTGCGTGTCTGTGAGCCGGATAAGTAAGCTATAACGGAAAAGGGCGCCCGCCCGGAGGCGCCCTTCTCATTTCTGCAACTGGCCCCGCATCGGGTGACCCTTGTAGACGCCGAGAATACGGACCTTCTCGGAGAAAAACCGAAGTTCCTCCAGTGCCCGCCGGACGTTCGGATCGTTCGGATGTCCCTCGATATCGGCATAGAACTGCGTTGCGACAAACTTGCCGCCGAGCTGATAGCTCTCCAGTTTGGTCATGTTGATGGTGTTCGTCGCAAAACCGCCGAGCGCCTTGTAGAGCGCGGCCGGAATGTTTCGGACGTTGAAGACAAATGTCGTAACGAGCTTCTCCTCGGCGGAATTGCGATGCGCCCATTCCTCGTCGCGCGAGAGGACGACGAAGCGGGTGACGTTGTCCTCGGTGTCCTCAACGTTCTCTGCCACGATGTCGAGACCGTAGAGATCCGCAGCAAGACGCGGCGCAAGCGCGGCCATCGAGCGATCACCGGTCTCCTGGACGAGCTTTGCGGCACCTGCCGTGTCGCCGGCGATCACCGGCTTCCAGCCGTGCGAGCGCACGATCTTGCGGCACTGGCCAAGTGCATGGATATGGCTGTGAACCGTGCGAATCTCATCCTTTGTCACGCCAGGAAGCACCATCAGCTGGAAGCGGATCGGCATGAAATATTCGCCGATGATGTGCAGGCGGGACTCCGGCAGCAGGTGATGAATGTCGGCGACGCGACCGGCGATCGTGTTCTCGATCGGGATCATCCCGATATCGGCATCGCCGTTCTCGACCGCCACGAAGGCATCCTCGAACGTCTGGCATGGCAGCGGTCCCATGGTCGGAAACATGTCGCGGCACGCCATGTCGGAGTTCGCGCCGAACTCGCCCTGGAAGGCGATCCTGTTGGTCTTGATGTTCATGGAAAATCCGTCACTTCGTTCTAGCGGAGAGAATGTGCCGCGCCTTCTCAAGGTCGGCGGGAGTATCGACACCGAGCGGAACCGTGTCAACGATCTCGACATCGATGCGCATGCCGGCCTCCAGCGCACGCAGTTGCTCCAGCGACTCGCGCTTTTCCAGGACCGATGGTCCAAGCTTTACGAAACGCTCCAGGGCCGACCGGCGGTAAGCATAGAGGCCGACATGGTGGTAGAGTGGTCCATCACCGTAAGGTGCCGTCGCCCGGGTGAAGTAGAGAGCCTTCAGACGGCTTTCGGAGAGCGGTGAACCGACGACCTTGACGATATGCGGTGCAGTCTTGTCCGCCTCGTTATCGATCGCGATCGTTAGTGTTGCGATATCGACGCTCGGGTCCTCCAGAGGGCGCAGTGCGGCGCGAACCGTCTCCGGTTCAATCGTCGGCAGATCGCCCTGCACGTTGACGATAAACTTGGCCTGCTTTTCCGGATCCACCTTCCTGAGCGCTTCGTAGATGCGGTCCGAACCGGACTGATGATTCTTGCTCGTCATGACGACCTCGAAGCCCGCCTCGGCAACGACATCAAAGACCCGCTGGTCATCGACGGCGACGACGACGCGGCCAATCTCGGCTTCCTTCGCCCGCAACGCCACCTGCACGATCATCGGCAGACCGCAAATATCGGCAAGCGGCTTACCCGGAAGACGGGTCGATGCCATGCGGGCCGGGATCAGCACGAGCACGTGATCTAAATTTGGACTGGTCATTGTTCGGGCCTTCTAATCCGGGCGGAAAGGTGTCAAAAAGTCTCACGCAGCAGCCCATTTAGACTGTTGCAACGAATAGCCAAAAGACATAGGTTCCGCGCGATTTCAAGATGGTCCGGTTTTATGTCTGCCGGCTGCAAGGGGAGCATTGCAGATGAATTCATACGTGAATACGGCTGTGGGGGCACTGCTCGGGACGGTTTTCGTTCTGATGTCCGTCTCCATCGCGTCGGAGGGAATCTTTCATTCGGAGAAGCCGGAGAAGGAAGGTTTCGCGATCGTAGCCGAAGAGGCACCCGCCTCTGGTGGCGGCGAGGCCGCACCGGCTGCAGCCGTTCCGATCGCGCAGCTGCTTTCGAAGGCAGACGCCAAGGCTGGCGAAGCTGTCTTCAAGAAGTGTCAGGCCTGTCATGACGCGACCAAGGGGGGGCCGAACAAAGTTGGCCCGAACCTCTATAGTCTCGTCGATCGTCCGATCGGCACGCACGAGGGCTTTGCCTATTCGTCGGCCATGAAGGACTTCTCCAAGGGCGGCAGCGAGAAGTGGACCTTCGATCATCTGAACCACTTCCTGGCAGCGCCGAAGAAATATGTTGCCGGCACGGCGATGGGTTTTGCAGGTCTTCCGAAGGACACGGACCGCGCCAACGTCATCCTCTACCTTCACACCCTGGCCGAGTCGCCGGTTCCGCTTCCGGATCCGAACGCACCGGATAGCGCGACGCAGTAAGCATGCTCTGTTGCTGAGAGAATCGAAGCCCGGCCTGCGCCGGGCTTTTTCTTTGCGCTAGACGCCAAGCAGCAAGGCCCAGAACGATACGGAGATGGCGCCGAGTGCCGTCGTTAGCGTGATCGTCGATGCCGCCAGGCTGTGGCCGACGCCGAAACGATTGGCGATCAGCCAGGCGTTGACGCCCGTCGGAACCGACGAAATCAGCACCAGGGCCGCCGTCCAGTCGCTGGCGAGCCCCACCAGATGGCTGGCCGTCCAGACGCAGGCCGGCAACAGCAGGAGCTTGAAGCCGGCGGTAACGCTTGCGATGCCAGCATTGCCGGATATCCCGTATTTCTCGAGCGCCATGCCGAGCGAGATCAACGCAACCGGTCCGGCGACTCCGGCAATCTGATCGACGATGGATTCCACCGGCCCGGGCATCGTGAGGCCGAGAAGATGCATGGCAGAGCCTCCGGCCAAGCCGATCACCAGCGGGTTTCGCACGAGGTTTTGGGCAATCTGGCGGACCAGTTTGGCGATGCTCCGCTCCTGCTTGCCCGAGATCTTGTGTTCGGCGCGCTCCATCATGATGGTACCGATAATCATCATGACAGGAAGATGGACCGCGATCAGGATCGAGAGCGGCACGAGCCCCTTGTCGCCAACCGTTCGCTGCACGAGCGGCAAGCCGATGAAGATGGTGTTGGCGAAGGCTGACGACACGCCGGCGAGCACGCCGATGCGATCATCGCGCCCGAAGAAGCGCGTCGCGGCGAGATGGGCGGCGATCCAGGTCACTGCAACACCGGAGAAGTAGGCGATCCAGAGCCTGAACGGCGATGCCCCGTGAAACTCTGCCGCCGCGATCGTGCGGAACAACAAGAGCGGCACGGCGATCTTGAAGACGAATTCGCTCAGCGCATCGCCGATCTCCGCCTTCATCACCCGCAGTTTCACGGTCAGCCAGCCGATAAGGATCATAATGAAGATGGGAAGGACGTCGAAGATGATGGCTGACATTCAGTACGGCTGCCTTGCGAGGGAATAAGCATGCGTAGCAGCAAATCGGCCGGGATGACAAACACGCGCGACACAAAAACAAAAAAAGCGGGCCTCGCCCGCTTTTCCGCATCCGGTCTTGCCGGATAGCCGGCTTGCGATGCTGCCAGTCCATCCGTGGTCAGCGTCGCTCCGGTATCGTCGAAGGGCATCATTCCCTTCTCTATTGACTGCGACCCGCAAGCCGCTCATGCCAATCTCGTTGACGTTGTCTATAGGAGAGGAAAATGACATGGGGATGACGTCAACGGATTTTTGCGAAGAGCCGAGGCAACCCGCAAGCGGCCGATTGTGGCGCATGTGGTTTCGAATCTTACCAGCGCCATCGGATTTGAGTCCGTGAAAATGCGGACTGGCGATTCGCGCTGTCAGCGCCCCGCGCCCCGCCCCGCCTCTGCCTTCAACGGCTCTTGTGTTCGCCGCCAAAATCATGCGATGTCCCATGTCGGCTGGGGAGACCAAAATGGGGGTAAATTTTGCCAACAGGTAAAGTCAAGTGGTTCAACCTGGACAAGGGCTTTGGATTCATCGCGCCGGATGACGGAGGTACCGATATCTTTCTGCACATCACGGCCGCTCAACGAGGCGGAATCGACACCGTGAAGGAAGGCATGGATGTGGCGTTCGAAGTCGCACAGGACCGACGAACCGGCAGAACCTCTGCCGACAATGTGCGCCCGGTTTGAAATGATCCGTGCGGCCGAAAGGCCGCACTGACTTTGCCGCTCGGAGACAATATGAAGCGTAGCTTTGCTGTCTGGCTCTTCCTGCTTGCCGCCGCCGGGCCGTCGTTCGCCGATGACGCGAGCTCCAAGCTTGCGTTCTTCTACGACAGCTGCGTTTCCTCCGGCCCAGACTTCGAGCGCATGTCCGAGCGTGCGAAAACTGACGAATGGCCTTCGATGGCACAGGATCTGGCGCTGACCTTCACGCCGATGGAAAACCCCGAAGCGCTGGAAGGGTGGATTGTCAGTGGCGGCGAAAGCGAAAGCTTTCAAGCACTGGTGGTCTCACGGGCGAATGTCGGAGGCAAGATCGTCGAAGGCTGCACGGTGGCATTGGGCGACGTCGACGCAGCCGTCTTCGAAAAGGCATTGGTCGAGAAGGTGAACGCAGTCTCGGCAGGTGAAGAGCAAGGGCAGGATCGCGTCTACAAGCGATATACAGCCAGCATCAACGGGCGCAGCGAAGCGATCACCCTGGCGCTTCCGCTCTACGCAAAGGGTTCTGATCAGATTATCGCCAGTGCCGTGGCAGAGCAGCAGATCGAACACTAGGCGGGAAATGACACGCTCCGTCGGCTCGCGCTTTTTAGGCGCTATGAGATTTTAATGCCGGAAGCGCGGCGTCCGAATGGAATGCCTATCACCGTTCCATCCTCATGACGAGGCGCCACGAGCGCCGCGGAACCAAGGCACGGAGAACAGCAATGTACTTCGAACTCAAGGATAAGACAGCTGACGTTCTCGCCAGGCTCCGGAGACGGGAGCAACTGCGCAATCTTCCGCTCGATCTAATCTCCTCGGAGGACGAGGCATACGGCGTTCAGGCGATTGCCGAGGATTCGCTGGGCTTCGAGCGCAAGGCTATGCACTTGTCGGCAGTCGCGAACCTTCCAGGCGCATCTCGGTTTGACCAAGCCGGTAGTTTACGAAATTCCAGCAGTCAGCCCTGATCATGGGAATAAAGCAATTCAGGCTGCCGCCGGCGCCATCGGTGCTCAATGCGAGTTTGTGTTTAGCATACTTGCGACCCTTCCCCCGACGCAGGCGAAGCGGTTGACCGGGCATCGGTGGCGAGCGCCTTGCTGGGCTGTCATCCCGCCATCGGCATCCTCGGCCGGCGCACAGGTCGGAGCTTTGTCGGGAACGATTGCGGCCATTGTCGACTTTGGGCTGCATGTCGCCACGCTCTGCGGACGCTGCGCAGACGCGATTGATCTTGATTTCCTCGCAGATATCGAAGTGAACGTCTTCCTTTTCGGTGACACCGTGTTCGCCGGCTCGGCAACCTCGATTCCTGGACACCCTTTGGAGGCCGTCGTTTGGCTTGCCTCGTCAACATTTGACAGCCGATTTCGGACCGCTCGGTCAGGTTGATTGCATTTTTCAGCTGACCATCTCGCCAACCATCAGGATCCATAGATGCGTTCTCAAAGGGAGTCATTTGTCGTCGAGCTCAAGAAACCGCGGCGTCCTTTTTCAAGGTTGCCATCAAAAAGCGACGTTCCTTTGGAGAAGGCCAACCCGCGATGAGAAGCGCGTCCGCAATTGCGCTGGGCGCACGACCAAACGACGAAAGGCAATAGGATGGTGAGCAGGAACCTCCCCCATGAATATTTCTTCCTCAACGGCTCCCGTTTTGACGGGCCGGTTATCGGCCATATCGATGGCAGACCGATCCCTGCTCGCGTGATCGACATTCGAGGCAGCCGCTATCGTTTCGTCGGAGTTGCCCGCCGCGATCGACGTGGCAGGCTCGATGTGTCCGCCTTGCGCAAGAACGAGTGGCTTGTCGTACCTGACCTCATCTATGCGGCCGTTACCTGAAGCACGGCTTGATGAACGCCTCGTGGCATTTGATCCGCAGCAGCGCACTTTGCGAAGGCATAGATAGGCTCAAACGGCATTTCCGCTTCCCATGCGGCGAAAATTCGCTAAGACCGATCACCGGCTATCACCAAAACCGGGACCTTCCCTTTCATGACCAAATTCGATGTTCTGACTGTCGGCAATGCTATCGTCGATATCATCGCGCGTTGCGACGACCAGTTCCTCATTGACAATAAGATCACCAAGGCGGCGATGAACCTCATCGATGCTGAGCGCGCCGAACTTCTCTATGCACACATGGGGCCGGCGGTGGAAGCCTCCGGCGGCAGCGCCGGTAATACGGCAGCCGGTGTCGCGAGCTTCGGCGGCAAGGCCGCCTATTTCGGCAAGGTCGCCGAAGATCAGCTCGGCGAGATCTTCGCCCATGACATCCGCGCACAGGGCGTTCACTATCAGACGCAGCCGAAGGGTACGTTCCCGCCGACCGCGCGCTCAATGATCTTCGTGACCGACGACGGCGAACGCTCGATGAACACTTATCTCGGCGCCTGCGTCGATCTCGGGCCTGAGGACGTCGAGGCCGACGTGGTCGCCGCGTCCAAGGTCACCTATTTCGAGGGCTACCTCTGGGATCCGCCGCGCGCCAAGGAAGCGATCCGCGAATGCGCCCGTATCGCCCACGAGAACGGCCGCGAGATGTCGATGACACTCTCCGACAGCTTCTGCGTCGACCGCTACCGCGGCGAATTCCTCGATCTGATGCGCTCCGGCACTGTCGATATCGTCTTCGCCAATCGCCAGGAAGTGCTGGCGCTCTATGAAACCGACGACTTCGAGGCGGCGCTCAACAGCATTGCCAAGGACTGCAAGATCGCGGCCGTGACGATGAGCGAGGACGGCGCCGTGATCCTGAAAGACACGGAACGCTTCTATGTCGATGCCATCAAGATCAGGGAACTGGTCGATACGACGGGCGCCGGCGATCTGTTCGCATCCGGCTTCCTCTACGGATATACGCAGGGCCGGACATTGGAAGATTGCGGCAAGCTTGGCTGCCTCGCGGCCGGCATCGTGATCCAGCAAATCGGCCCGCGGCCGATGAAGTCGCTTGCTGAAGCCGGCAAGCAGGCTGGGCTTATTTAAAGGCCTCGCCAGGATACGCGCCCCAGATTTCCGACTGCGCCACCCAGCCTTCGGCGCCGTCGCTCTTGGCGAAGCACCAATCGCCATTGCATTCACCGATGTTCATCATGACGCCGGGCTCCAGCTTGGCAATAACGCTTGCCGATGGCAGGGCATCACGGCGCATGTTGACATAGACGGACTTGCCCTTGCCCTTCATCCACGGGGCAGCGATCGCCGCGCGCGAGCCTGACAGCAACGATTGGTTGACCCAGCCTTCGGTGCCGTCGGCATCGCGGATCTGGCGCCAGTTGTCGTATTCCTGGATGATCTCGACGGGCAGGCCGGCCTTCAGATACATCCAAGAGGCCGCATAGTCCGTGCCAGGGCCGATGCGCAGGTTGACGCGCTTGGACTTGAGCGTGACGAAACGCGGCAGCGGCAGGCCGCTCGGTCCCTTTGCCGCCTGCGCGGAGGCCATTTCGGCCGTTCCCGTCGAAAGCACGAAACCGATCGCAAGGGCGAGGCAAGATTTCAGGACTTTGCTATGCATGGGACTTCCGTTTGCTCAGATGAGGGCAGGACTGCTGCCTGATTCCGGGAATTTGACATTCCTGCGCACGCTGGACGAGTTTTGTTTGTCTTCGCGTGCGGGTCTGGTAGAAATTGCCCGGAACGGGAAAATTATCCCGCGTCTTGGTTAAGGACCTCTGAACAAGTTAGCGCCGGCGCACATGACGACGAAGAAAAAACCGAAGGTCTACATCACACGGAAGCTGCCCGACGCGGTCGAGACGCGCATGCGCGAACTCTTCGATGCGGAACTGAATATCGACGATGTGCCACGCTCCAAGGCCGAGCTGATTGCCGCCGTCAAAAGCGCCGACGTGTTGGTTCCGACGGTCACCGACCGGATCGACGCAGCCCTGATCGAGGAGGCCGGGCCACAGCTGAAGCTGATCGCCAGCTTCTCGAACGGCACCGACCATATCGACGTGGAGGCTGCGGCCCGCAAGGGCATCACAGTCACGAACACGCCGAATGTGCTGACCGAGGACACTGCTGACATGACCATGGCGCTGATCCTCGCCGTGCCGCGCCGGCTGGGCGAAGGTGCGCGCGTGCTGACCGATCAGCCAGGTGAATGGGCCGGATGGTCACCGACCTGGATGCTCGGGCGGCGCATCCATGGCAAACGCATCGGTATCGTCGGCATGGGCCGGATCGGCACCGCCGTCGCCCGCCGCGCCAAGGCCTTTGGCCTCTCGATCCACTACCACAACCGCAAGCGGGTGAACCCGGCGACCGAAGACGAACTAGAGGCGACCTATTGGGAGAGCCTCGACCAGATGCTCGCTCGTGTCGACATCGTTTCGGTCAACTGCCCGTCGACGCCGGCGACCTTCCATCTGCTTTCGGCCCGCCGTCTGGCGCTGCTGCAGCCGACCGCCTACCTCGTCAACACTGCCCGCGGCGACGTGGTCGACGAGGCCGCGCTGATCAAGAGCCTGCGGGAGGGCAAGCTGGCGGGCGCTGGTCTCGACGTCTTCGAGAATGAGCCGGCGGTCAATCCGAAGCTCGTCAAGCTCGCAAACGAAGGTAAGGTCGTACTTCTGCCGCACATGAGTTCGGCGACGATCGAAGGCCGTATCGACATGGGCGACAAGGTGATCATCAACATCCGCACCTTCATCGACGGACATCGCCCGCCGAACCGGGTGCTGCCCGGCCGCTAAACCGAGACCGGCTTACGCATCTCGATCGACGTCGTGCGTGTGAAGCCCGGATGCGCGTTTTCGGCGGTCTTCTCAAATCCCCAGCGCACGAAGACGCGATGGTTTTCGACGAGCTCAATGCGCGTCTCGAGCCTCAGCGACGCTAGCGCGCGAGACCGCGCCACCTCTTCCGCAACCGCCAGGAGCCTGCGGCCGATCCCCCGGCCCTGAGCATCCGGGGAAATCGCCAGCTTGCCGATGTAAAGGCAATCATCCTCCGGCCGCAGGAAGACGCAGCCGCGCAGGACTTCGCCTTCCGTCGCCGCATAGACGATTTCTAAACGCGCCCTGTCGGCAAGGCTCGGGAGCGTCAGTTTCAGGGCCGAAGATGGTGGATCGATGCGATCGTTCATATAGGCGAAGGACGACAGGATCAGCGCCAGCAGCTCGTCCCACCGCTGAAAACCTTCATCGATGCGAACGATCTTCATGACGCCTGGCTTTGCCTTTGGCGCCGTCGCTTGTAGCGAATCGTATCGAAGCGGGCGGCAAGCGCATCGTAGAGCAGCAGTCGGCCGATTAGCGGTTCACCGGTGCCGGTGATCAGTTTGATCGCTTCCATGGCCATCAGCGTGCCGATCACGCCGGTCAGCGCGCCAATGATGCCGGTTTCCGCACAGGCCGGGATCAGGCCAGCCGGTGGTTTCTCGGGAAAGAGATCGCGATAGGTCGGGTTGGGTGTGCCATCCTCCGCCGTCTCGTAGGGCTTCAGCACTGTGATGGAGCCATCGAAGCGGCCGACGGCGCCCGTCACCAACGGGATTTGCGCCGTCTCGGCGGTATCGGCTGCGGTATAGCGGGTATCGAAATTGTCGGAGCCATCGATCAGGAGGTCGAAACCCGAGAGGTGACGGCGGGCCGTGTCCGGCGAAAAGCGCTCCTCGAAGCGAATCACATTGACGTGCGGGTTCAATCTGGCGATTGCAAAGGCCGCACTTTCCGTCTTCAGCTCGCCGATCGTGCCGGAATCGTGGATCACCTGCCGCTGCAGGTTGGAAAGCGAAACGCGGTCGTCATCGGCAATGCCGAGCGTGCCGACGCCCGCGGCCGCGAGATATTGCAGGACCGGCGCGCCCAGCCCGCCGGCCCCGATCACCAGCACGCGCGCGGCCTTCAGCTTCTGCTGACCAGCACCGCCGATCTCGGGAAGCAGGATATGACGCTGATATCGCGCGATTTCTTCCGGGCTCAGGGGTTCCATGGGCGCGATGCTACCACGGCCTTTGGTTGTGGGGGAAGCGGCATCGCTCACTCGAAAACCCTTCCGTCGGCAACGGTGAAGAATTGCGCGCGCTCACCGAGCGCGGAGAACATGGCGCGGTCCGTACCCGTCATGAAGGCCTGACCACCCAGCGCGTCGATGAGGTCGAAAAGGGCGGCACGCCTGCCTTCGTCAAGATGCGCGGCGATCTCATCGAGCAGTAGGATCGGCGCGTGGCCGGTGAGATTGGCGACCAGCCGGGCATGGGCAAGGATCAGTCCGACCAGCAACGCCTTCTGCTCGCCCGTCGAACAGCGCGCTGCTTCCATCTGCTTTTGCCGGTGGCGGACGATGAGATCGGCGCGATGCGGACCGACGAGCGTACGGCCGGCCGCGGCATCGCGATAGCGGCTTTCGGCAAGCACGGCGGTGTACTCGTCCTCGAGATCGACAGCGGGGCGCGAGAACTGGCCGTCCATAAAGCCAGCGAGTTCGAGCACGGCAGCCGGAAACGGCGCCGTATCGTGCGTTTCCTCGATGAGCCGGGCGAGGAGGCCGAGCATTTCCTGGCGCGCCATTGCCATGGCAATGCCAAGACTCGCCATCTGCTGCTCGATGCCGGAAAGCCAAGCGGGATCGAAGCGGCGCTCGTCGAGCAGCTTGTTGCGGCTGCGCATGGCGCGCTCGAAATCGCTGGCGCGGCGACCATGAGCCGGATCAAGCGAGAGCACGAGCCGGTCGAGAAAACGACGGCGCTCGGACGAGCCACCGGTGAAGAGGCCATCCATCGACGGCGTCAGCCACAGGAGGCGCAGATGATCGGTCAGTTCATCGACCGATTTCGCCGGCGTGGCATTGATGCGCAAACGCCGCGAGGCACTATCATCGGTGGTGTCGACGCCGGTGCCGATCTCCACCTCGCCCTCCATGCCGTCGAGCTCAGCGAAGATCGCAAACCCGCCGCTCGCACCGACGCGAGTGATATCGCCATAGGTGGCGCGGCGCAAACCGCGGCCCGGCGACAGCAGGGAAACGGCTTCCATCAGATTGGTCTTGCCGGCACCATTATCTCCTGTCAGCACCACATGCCGACCGTCGAGCGACAGCGAGACTGACGCGTAGTTGCGAAAGTCGGTCAGCTTTAGACGGGACAGGGAGACCTTGTGCGGCATTCGATATCCGGATTCGTGGTGCCCGAGAGCTAAGCGCAACGAGGGCGGATGGCAAGGGTGAGAGGCGCGATAGGGACACCAGGACGCGCATGCGTACACCTGGACTTGCCATCGACGCGATAAAAACGGCGGAAGCTGGCACCGATCGCAGGAGGATCGTATGATATAGCCGAGACCGGGGGGCGAGTAGGATGCGACGCTTGACGAAAACACAGATAGCGATAGGCGGTGTGGCGGCCATGTTGGTTGCGTATCTGCTTGTCGCTTATTTCTTCATTCCGGAAATATGGATTCATCGCGACGCCGGCCGCATTGGGGAATTTGGCCCAATGGTCACAACCACCGAACAGGACATTCCTGGCGACCCGATCAATGTTGGGCTTGTTGGCTCGAAGGAGGACGTGCTCCGGGCATTCGCATCGGCCGGATGGGATCCAGCCGACAAGATTACGCTACGTACATCGGCCGAAATCGGCTTGAGCGTCATGCTCGATCGACCCGACCTCGACGCTCCGGTCAGCGCCTTGCTGTTTGAGGGGCGCAAGCAGGATCTGGCGTTTGAAAAGGCAGTGGGCAAGAGCGCCGACGAGCGCCACCATGTACGTTTTTGGCTAACTAGGAGCACCGGTGCGGACGGGCGTCCGCTGTGGCTCGGCTCGGCGAGTTTTGATCGTGGTGTCGGCTTCAGCCACGACACCGGCCAAATCACCCATCACATCGCGCCCGATGTCGACGCTGAGCGGGGTCTGATCATCGGCGATCTTCAGAAGGCCGGACAACTGTCGTCGACTTACGAGATCCCCGGCATCGGCGCCACGAAGACCGGCCGCAATGGGGGCGGCGATCCCTATTTCAGCGATGGGAAAGCAATGATCGGAGTGCTGCGCGGCCTCGCCACTCCTTAACGCCGGCTTCGCTTCACGTATCTTCATCGTTCCCGATTTGCGGTTCCACACCGCGTCGAATCGGTGAAAGATACGGACCGAATCACGAGAGGTGGGCCGTTGAAGATAGCCGCAGCACAGACCATCGTTTCGCCTGACATTGCCGCGAACGGCAGCGCAATCCGGAGCATGATTGCGGCCGCGGCTGCCAATGGCGCGCGGGTCGTCAACTTCTGCGAAGGCGCGCTTTCGGGATATTCGAAATTGCAGATGATGCATCCCGACGATTGGGCCGGTTTCGATTGGCCGCAGCAGGAGGCCGAGCTTCGTACAATCGCCAGTCTCTGCGGCGAGCTTCGCATCTTCGCGGTGATCGGCGGAGCGCACCGGCTATCCGAGGGTTACCCGCCGCACAACAGCCTCTATGTGTTTTCCGATACCGGGGCGCTGCTGACCCGCTACGACAAGAGGTTTTTGTCGAACAGCGAGCTTGGCGGCTGGTACTCGCCCGGCACCGCGCCGATCACCTTCGACGTCGACGGCTATCGTTTCGGCTGCGCGATCTGCATCGAATCGCAGTTTCCGGAGATCTTCGGGGAATATGAGAGGCTTGGCGTCGATGCTGTGCTCTTTTCCTCATACGGCACTCCCGATTATTTCCAGATTGCGCTGCGCGCGCATGCGGGACTGAACTGCATCTGGATCGGCGCTGCAACGCCGGTGCAGAAGGCCACAAAGGGGCCGGCCGGCATTATCGGCCCGGATGGAAACTGGGTGACGCAATGTCCAGCGGCTCCCGAACCAAGCCTGGCAACCGCGGTGCTAGATCGCGACGACCCAGTCTATGACATTCCGCTGCAGAAGGCCCGGCCGTGGCGACTGAAGGCCCGACAGGGTGACATCTATCGCGAGAAGATGGTCGATAACCCCAGAAGCGAAAACAGAAGCGATTATTGAGGCGCAATGCTGCCCTGGGTCGCAGCGGCTTCATCTTGCGGCGTTGACAGCCTATATGAGAACGGTCGCCGATTGCGACGTGCCGGAGTTGACGATGGATACGGAAATACTGGGCCGCGCGATGCATGTGGCCGCCATTCGCGAGCGCGCTGAAGCCTAAATGAAGGCGATGGGGATCGACGAGGCGTTCATCGATCGACTGGTCGAGACGTTCTACGGTCGCGTGCTCCAGCATCCGGCGCTCGGACCGGTGTTCGACGCCCGCCTCTCCGGTCGCTGGCCCGAGCATATGCGGAAGATGAAGAGCTTCTGGTCATCAGTCGCCTTCCGCAGCGGCGCCTATGGCGGAAAGCCGGTACAGGCGCATACAGGCGTCGCGAACATGTCGCCCGATCTCTTCCCGCAATGGCTGGCGCTGTTTTCGGAGACGCTCAGTGATATCGCCCCGAACCCGGAAGCCAAGGCCTGGTTCATGGCGACCGCCGAACGCATTGCCAAGAGCCTGACGCTGTCGCTCTTCTACAATCCGGCGCTCGACGATCCGATGCGCAAGCCGGCCTAAGCTATTTCAAGCAACCCGCTTGTAGAAAAGCGTGGTGTCGCAGAGGCCGCCTTGCGGCCACAGCGCGTAGTCCGGGATCACACCGACCCGCTCCCAGCCAAGCCGTGGATAGATCGCCTCGGCGTCGCTGCCGGTTGCCGTGTCGAGCACCAGGATCATCTTGCCGCGGGCGGCAGCTTCGCGCTCGGCGGCATCCATCAGCAACCGCGCTAGCCCCTTGCCGCGAGCCGAGCGATGCACCAGCAACTTCTTCAGATCGCCGCGATGCGGCTGGTTCGGCATCTGCGCCGCGCCGACCTGCACAGTACCGACGGCCCGACCGTCAATCTCGGCCACGAGAAGCAGCGTTGCGCCAGATGCGACGGCATCGGCGACGACCTGCCAGTAGGGCGCGGCATCGGCATTGCCATAGGGCTGCATGAAGCCGACCGATGCGCCACCATTCACGCAATCGGTCAGCACCTCGCAAAGGTCGGGAATTGCCGCGCGGGCTTCTGCGGCGTCGAGAAGGCGGATCGTGGCTATCATCATTCTCTCCTGAAGTGAATTAGTGGCCGCGACGGTCGAGCACGACGCAGTAGCGAGCGGGTATGTTGCCGGGGTTGTGAAAACGGTGACCCTCGCTGACGGGCATGAACAGACAGTCACCAGGCAGGAGTCGGTGGACCGTGTCGCCCGTCGTCATCTCCATCTCGCCGTCGAAAAGCCAGATATGCTGGGTCATGCCGTTGCTTGCCGCATGCGGAGGGAAACTGACGCGGGCACCGGCCGGGAATTCGACGTCGACGATATCGACATCCGAGGCAGTTCCGGGCGGTGAGACGGAGCGGCGCATGTAACCCGTCTCCGGATCCCGCCAGACCTGCTGATCGTGCCGGCGCGAAAGCGGCGAGACCTCGCCCTCCTCGGCAAAGAAGGCCGAGAGCGAGAGGCCGAGCGCTGCACAAACCCTGGCAAGCAGCGACGCTGTCGGGCTCGCTTCGCCACGCTCGATCCGCGAAATCATAGCCCGGCTGACGCCGGAGGCGTCGGCAAGATCATCCAGCGTCAAATTCTTCTCGATCCGGAGCTTGCGGATGCGAAGGCCAATCGCCGTCTCCAGTGCCTGTTCCATCATCCGATCCTATAATTCTACTATAATAGAAACTGCACACTCTGGTGATGGAATCAAGCGCTATGTTTAGGCCTATGAAAGAGCGATTTATCGTAAACGAATCCCTGCTTTTCCGCTTTGCGGCAAGGGGCGGCGCTGCTATATGGCGCGCATGAGCACCAATCCAACGACTCCGCTTTCCCATATCCGCAACTTCTCGATCGTGGCCCATATCGACCACGGCAAATCGACGCTTGCTGACCGCCTGATCCAATCGACCGGCGGGCTGGCCGAGCGCGAGATGTCCGAGCAGGTGCTTGACAACATGGATATCGAGCGCGAGCGCGGCATCACCATCAAGGCCCAGACGGTGCGCCTGCACTACATGGCCAAGGACGGCGAGACCTATATCCTGAACCTGATCGACACGCCCGGGCACGTCGACTTCGCCTATGAAGTCTCACGCTCGCTCTCGGCCTGCGAAGGTTCGCTGCTCGTCGTTGACGCTAGCCAAGGCGTCGAGGCTCAGACGCTTGCCAATGTCTACCAGGCGATCGACAACAACCACGAGCTGGTCACCGTTCTCAACAAGATCGACCTACCGGCGGCCGAGCCCGACCGCATCAAGGAGCAGATCGAGGAAGTGATCGGTATCGATGCGTCCGAAGCGGTGCTGATTTCGGCGAAGACCGGCCTCGGCATTCCCGATGTTCTGGAAGCGATCGTGCAGAGGCTGCCGGCGCCGAAGAGCCCGGGAGGCGAAAAGGCACCGCTGAAGGCATTGCTCGTCGATAGCTGGTACGACACCTATCTTGGCGTCATGGTTCTTGTGCGCGTCATCGACGGCGTGCTGACCAAGGGTCAGACGATCCGCATGATGGGTACGGACGCCAAGTACCAGGTGGAGCGCGTTGGCGTGCTGACGCCGAAGATGGTCAATGCCGACAGCCTCGGCCCCGGCGAGATCGGCTTCATCACAGCTTCGATCAAGGAAGTCGCCGATACCCGCGTCGGCGATACGATCACCGAGGACAAGCGCCCGACGGCGCAGGCCCTGCCCGGCTTCAAGCCGGCGCAGCCGGTGGTTTTCTGCGGCCTCTTCCCGGTCGACGCGGCCGATTTTGAAGATCTGCGCGCTGCGATGGGCAAGCTCCGCCTAAATGACGCCTCCTTCTCCTTCGAGATGGAATCGTCAGCCGCCCTCGGCTTCGGCTTCCGCTGCGGCTTCCTCGGGCTGCTGCATCTCGAAATCATCCAGGAACGTCTGGAGCGTGAGTTCAACCTCGATCTGATCGCGACGGCGCCTTCGGTCGTCTACCAGCTGACGATGACTGACGGTAGCGAGCGCGAACTGCACAACCCGGCCGACATGCCCGATGTCGTCAAGATCGACGAGATCCGCGAGCCCTGGATCAAGGCGACGATCATGACGCCGGACGACTATCTCGGCGGCATCCTCAAGCTCTGCCAGGACCGCCGCGGTATCCAGACCGAACTCACCTATGTCGGTACCCGCGCGATGGTCACCTACGAACTGCCGCTGAATGAAGTCGTCTTCGATTTCTATGACCGGCTGAAGTCGATTTCGAAGGGTTACGCCTCCTTCGACTATCACCTCGAAGGCTACCGCGCCGGCAACCTCGTGAAGATGTCGATCCTCGTCAATGGCGAGCCGGTCGATGCGCTGTCGATGCTGGTACACCGCGCCGCCGCCGAGAAGCGTGGCCGCGACATGTGCGAGCGGCTGAAGGAACTAATCCCGAAGCACATGTTCAAGATCCCGATCCAGGCCGCGATCGGCGGCAACGTCATTGCCCGCGAGACCATCTCGGCGCTGCGCAAGGACGTGACGGCGAAGTGCTACGGCGGCGACGCCACCCGTAAGCGCAAACTTCTGGACAAGCAGAAGGAAGGCAAGAAACGCATGCGCCAGTTCGGCAAGGTGGAGATTCCGCAGGAAGCCTTCATCGCCGCACTCAAGATGGGCGACGAGTAAAGCATCATTTTAGCCCGGCCGGCACGCGACGCATGGCCGGGCTGCTGTCTGGATACCGCTCTGCTTCAGCTGCAGGCCATATACTCCTTCACCAGCCCTTCATAGGCGTCCATTTCCGGCAGCGCCTCATAGCTGCGGGCTGCGCCGGTCTCTGCGAAGGGCAGCTTCTCGCGCGTCCAGGTCTCGATGAATGGCCGGAACCAGCGCGGATCGTCCAACATCGTCGGACGCAAATTGACGAACCAGTCCATCCCCTCGGACCGTGTGAACATCCAGGTCATGCAGTGGCCGCAAAAATAGTGGTGCGCCTCAGCACCGTGCAGACCGCCGACCACCGGCTCCCCTTCGGTGATCTCGAAGCCTTCCGCTGGAATGGCGGCACTCAGCGAATAGGCACTCGACGACATCTTCTGGCAGCCCGTGCAATGGCAGGCCATGGTCAGCAGCGGCTTGGCGCTGATCTTCAATCTCACACGGCCGCATCGGCAGCCACCCTCCCAAGGCAGATCTACTTCGGTCATCACGGCCTCCCTTTCGTCATGCTCAATCTAGTGGCGGGCGGCGCGGCGTCAAATCAGCCGGCTTGCGACCGCAGACAAGCCGACGGCGGCGTGGCGTTTTAGAGCATCGGGAAGTTACGATCTCGCTCTGACATCTGCGCGACGGGCAGCGGCCAGGCGATCGAGATCCTGGGATCGAGCGCGTTGACTCCGCCTTCGGCGCCGGGCGCGTAAGGCTTGTCGTGCAGATAGATCAATTCGCAGTTTTCCGTCAGCGTCTGGAAGCCATGGGCAAAGCCTGGCGGGATCATCATCGAACGCGCATTCTCGGCGGAAAGAACCTCACCATGCCACCTGAGATAGGTTGACGACTGCGGCCTGAGATCGACGGCGACGTCGAAGACGGCTCCGGCGAGACAGGAAACGAACTTCGCTTCGTCATCCGGGGGCCGTTGGAAATGCATGCCGCGAATGGCCCCCTTTGCCTGTGTCATCGTGTGATTGATCTGCGCGATGCGGCCGATGCCGAAATCGGCAAGCTCCTCGGTGCAGAAGAAGCGTGAGAAGAAGCCGCGCTCGTCGCCAAGCCGCTGACGCTCGATGACGAGGAGGTTGCTGAGGGCAGTGGGGATGCGGGTGAAACGGGACATGGAACTCGATCGGAATGTTTTCAGGATAGCCCGGCGGAACGCTTTATCGACTTGTTTTGGTCGACGCAAACTTGACCTGACACTGAAAAAGGGCTCATTAGCAACCACTGTTCGAGAGCACTGATTTGGGTAAAGTACTTATCACCGGGGCCTCCGGATTTGTAGGCCGACACCTCCTGCGCGCACTTGTAGCACAGGGAGCCGATGTGCGTGCCGTCCTTCGGCCGAATGCAGTCGAAAAGGTGCAGACCCTCGCAGCGATTGAGGTTGTAGAGAGCCCTTCGCCTTTTTCCGAGAGCGAAACCTGGTGGGCTGATGCTCTTAGCGGGATCGATACAATCGTCCACCTGGCGTGGTACGCGGAACCTGGAAAATATCTGACGGCACCGGAAAATCTGGACTGCCTCACCGGCACGCTGACGATGGCGAAAGCTGCAGCAGAGGTAAGCGTGCGCCGCTTTGTCGGGGTCGGCACGTGCTTCGAATACGACGTCAGCGTCGGAACGCTCTCAATAGAAACACCATTGAAGCCCCTTACCCCCTACGCAGCGGCCAAAGCGGCGGCCTTCATTGCCCTGTCGCAGTGGTTGCCGGCGCAAAGCGTGGAGTTTGCGTGGTGCCGACTTTTCTATCTCTATGGCGAAGGCGAAGATGAGCGTCGCTTCGTGCCGTATCTTCGGAAATCGCTGGAAGCGGGGCAACGGGCTGATCTGACCGAAGGAAGGCAGGTTCGCGACTTCATGGACGTCCGCGATGCAGCCGCTCGCATATGCGAGGTCACCTTCGGAAAAGCCACGGGCGCTATCAACGTTTGCTCCGGTGTTCCTGTGACCGTGCGGGAGCTCGCAGAGCGAATCGCCGATCAGTATGGTCGACGAGATCTTTTAAACTTTGGAGCGCGGCCCGATAATCTTGTCGATCCGCCCTTCGTCTTGGGAGTGCCATAGTCTTGGATACAGCACCAACGGATGTCCGCGTGCTTTACGAGCAGCGGGGCCTGCCGATCTTTCAGAATCGAATGTATGACACCTTGGAGGACGCGCTGGCCTCGCCGCGAGGTGACATGTGTTTGGTGGAAGATCTCCGCACGGGTCTCGTTCGCAACGCTGCGTTTCAGCCCGATTTGATGATCTATGATACATCCTACCAGAACGAGCAGGGCCTCAGTCCGATGTTTCGTCGCCATCTGGACGAGGTCGCTGCGATCATCACGACGAATATCGGCCGGAAGAACCTTGTCGAGGTTGGCTGTGGCAAGGGGCTTTTCCTGGAGATGCTGGAAGAGCGCGGTGTCGAAATCACCGGCTTCGACCCTGCCTATGAGGGAACAAACCGCCGAATTCGCCAAGAGTATTTCCAACCTGGCAGCGGGATTGAAAGCGATGGCCTGATCCTCCGGCATGTTCTGGAACACATTTTGGACCCAGTCGCATTCCTTGGGCAACTGAAGGAAGCCAACGGCGGGCGTGGACACATCTATATCGAAGTTCCCTGTTTCGATTGGATCTGCGAGCAGCGGGCATGGTTTGACGTCTTCTACGAACACGTCAACTATTTCAGACTTTCAGATTTCCACCGAATGTTCGGGACGGTTGTCGCGAGCGGTCGGATCTTCGGCGGTCAGTATCTCTATGTTGTCGCCGATCTGGCGACATTGCGTGATCCGACGATCGACCAGGACGACCGCGTAAAAATGCCCGCGGACTTCGTCGCGAAGCTGGAAAGCATCAGCCCTGGCGAAACGCAAACTGCAGTGGTCTGGGGTGGCGCTTCCAAGGGCGTCATATTTTCGCTTTTGAGACAGCGAAAGGGCCGTCCCGTCACGGCTGTGATTGACATCAATCCTTCAAAGCAAGGCAAGTTCCTGCCTTTGACTGGATTGAAAGTTCAATCCCCGAGCGAGGTTCTGCCGGAACTGCCGCCAGGCTCCGATATCTACGTGATGAACCGCAATTATTCTGAAGAGATCAAGAAAATGTCGAACAACGCCTACAACTATGTCGAGGTTGACCGTGGTTGATTTCAAGAGCGAAGTGGCCGACCGCATTGTCGCGATCCAAGGCAACGAAGACTTCAAAAGAAGCGCTTCCGATTTCCTGCGCAAGTCCGTCGAACCGAAGTACTCCTACAACTACTTCTGGATGGGTCGCCCGATTATCCAGTACCCCCAGGACATGGTCGCCATGCAGGAGATCATCTGGGAGACACGTCCGGACCTGATCATTGAGACAGGGATCGCGCATGGCGGCTCACTGATCCTGAGCGCGTCCATGCTTGCTCTCCTTGATATGGCAGACGCGATGGAAGCTGGCGCCACCTTGGACCCCCGCACCTCGAATCGGCGTGTTCTCGGCATCGATATCGATATCCGGGCGCATAATAGAGCCGCCATCGAAGCGCATCCGATGGCGTCGCGCATTCAGATGATTCAAGGGTCGAGCATCGATCGGGGCGTCATCGATCAGGTCCATCAGATCGCCAAGCCGTTCAAACGCGTTCTGGTGTGCCTGGATAGCAACCACACGCACGATCATGTCCTGGCCGAGCTTGAAGCCTACGCGCCCCTGACTTCGGTCGGCAGCTATTGCGTCGTTTTCGACACCCTGATCGAAGACATGCCCGCGGACGCTTATCCTGACCGGTCGTGGGGACCGGGTGACAATCCCAAAACGGCTGTGTGGACGTATCTCGAAACGCATCCCGAATTCGAGATCGACCGATCGATCGACCAAAAGCTTATGATCACCGTGGCACCAGACGGCTTTCTAAAGCGACACAGATAGAACTCTCTGGAATCAGAGTTCTTAGCCCGGGACATACCATATGAAAATCGTCATTCTCGCGGGTGGATACGGTACCCGCATTTCCGAAGAGAGCCACCTGCGGCCAAAGCCGATGATCGAGATCGGGGGTCGTCCGATTCTCTGGCACATCATGAAGATCTACAGCCATTTCGGCTTCAACGACTTCGTGATCTGCCTCGGCTATCGCGGCTACATGATCAAGGAATACTTCGCCAACTACATCCTGCACTCAGCGGATGTCACCTTCGACATGGAGCGCGGCGAGACGACGTATCATGCTACGAAAGCGGAGCCGTGGCGCGTGACGCTTGTCGAAACGGGCGAAGGTTCGATGACCGGCGGGCGCCTGAAACGCGTCGCGAACTATCTCGACGACACGTTTTGCCTCACCTACGGCGACGGCGTTGCCGATGTCGACATCAAGGCGTTGACCGAATTTCACCAAAGCCACGGACGCGCGGCGACGGTGACCAGCGTGGTGCCGCCCGGACGCTATGGCGCCTTGCTGACCGAGGACGGGCAGGTGATGAGCTTCACCGAGAAACCTGCGGGCGACAACGGACGCATCAATGGCGGCTTCTTCGTGCTCAACCGGTCGGTGCTGGATCGTATCGAGGGGGACTCCACCCCATTCGAGGGTGCGCCGCTCGAAGGACTTGCCAGCGACGGCCAACTGATGGCCTTCCCACATGACGGCTTCTGGCGCCCGATGGATACGCTGCGCGACAAGAACCAGCTCGAAGAACTCTGGCAGAGCGGCCATGCGCCGTGGAAAGTCTGGTCATGAGCCCGCTGCCGGATCAGCGTTTCTGGTCAGGCAAACGCGTCTTCCTGACGGGCCATACCGGCTTCAAGGGGACGTGGGCGCGGATATGGCTTTCACGGCTTGGCGCTGAGGTGACCGGCTATGCGCTTTCGCCGGCGACGACGCCGTCGCTGCATGCGCTGGCGGACACCTCCGGGCTGGCTGCCGAGACGATCGCCGACATCCGCAGCGGGACCGCTCTTGCGGATGCGCTTCGCGTGTGCGATCCCGATATCATCCTGCACATGGCGGCGCAGCCGCTGGTGCGACGCAGCTATCTCGAACCGGTTGACACATTCGATGTCAACGTCATGGGAACGATCCGTTTGCTGGAGGCGGCGCGGCCGCTTCAAGCGCTCAAAGCCATTCTCGTCGTGACGACCGATAAGGTCTATAGCAACGACGAAAGCGGCCGGCATTTCGTCGAAACCGATCGGCTTGGCGGACATGACCCCTACTCCGGCTCGAAGGCCGCAGCCGAGATCGCAACGGCGACCTACAGGGACTCCTTTTTCCGTCCGAAGGGCGTGCATGTCGGCACCGCGCGCGGCGGAAACGTGCTCGGTGGCGGCGACTTTTCGGAGGACCGGCTGGTTCCCGACATCGTCCGCGCTGCCATAGCCGGGCAGATTCTTGATATCCGCAGCCCGCTTGCAACGCGGCCGTGGCAACATGTCCTCGACTGCCTGAACGGCTATTTCCTGTTCTGCGAGGCGCTGTATAGCGGGACTGCGTCGGTGGAAGCGCTGAACTTTGGGCCATCCCCTGACGAAGCGCAAATTCCCGTCGGTCGTGTTGCCTCATCGGTCCAAGCAGCCATGGGGCTCGGGCAAACCTGGCAGGATACGTCGGCGGTCGACAAGCCGCGCGAGATGCACGCGCTTGGTCTCGATCCTGCCGAAGCCTATCGTTGCCTCTCCTGGCGGGCAAAGCTGAGCCAGACCGAAGCGATAGACTGGGCTGCACGCTGGTACGATCAATGGCGCCGGGGCGAAGATGCGCTCTCGCTCGTCGCTGGCCAGATTGATGCTTTCACGAAAGGCTCCTAATCGCATGTCTCACCAATGCCGTTTCTGCTCAGCGCCGCTGACGACCGTTGTCGCAGATCTTGGATCGACACCGTGGTCGAACGCCTTTCTGCCAGATGCAGCCGCGATCGCCAAGGAGCGCTCCTTTCCGTTGAGGGTCATGGTTTGCGCGGAGTGTTTCCTGGTTCAAACGACCGAGAACGTGCCGGCGGACGAAATTTTCAACGCCGACTATGCCTACCTCTCATCGTTCTCGACCAGCTGGCTCGAACATGCCAAGCGCTACGCCGAGATGATGACCGAGCGCTTCGGACTTTCGGCAGCTTCGACAGTGGTCGAAGTCGCCTCGAACGACGGCTATCTCCTGCAATATTTCGCAGCCAAGGACATCCAGGTGCTCGGCGTGGAACCGGCCGCGAATGCAGCAAAGATCGCGGAAAGCCGCGGCGTGGCGACCAAGGTGGCGTTCTTCGGCAGGCAGACCGCCCAGGCGCTGGTCGAGGGCGGCGTGCGCGCCGACGTGACGGCCGCCAACAACGTCCTTGCTCATGTGCCAGATATCGCCGATTTCGTCAGTGGCTTTGCCATCCTATTGAAGCCGGACGGCGTTTCGACATTCGAATTCCCGCATCTTCTGACGATGATCGATGGCATCCAGTTCGACACGATCTATCACGAACACTACTCGTACATGTCGCTGCTCGCGGTCGAGCGCATTTTCGGCGCTTGCGGGCTGAAGGTCTTCGATGTCGAGGAGATTCCGACGCATGGCGGATCGTTGCGCGTCTTCGCACAGAAGGCGGAAGGCGCCCGCGCTGTGACAGACAGGCTGCTTGCGCTGCGCGCAAAGGAAGAGGCCTTCGGCCTCAAGGAGATGGCGACCTACGAACGGTTCGGGACGCGGATCGAAGGCGTGTGCGAAGCGTTCAAGGCCTTCCTTCGCCAAGCCAAGGTCGCTGGCAAAACGGTCGCCGCCTATGGCGCCGCAGCCAAGGGCAACACCTTCCTGAACGTCTGCCGCGTTAACGCCGACGACATCGTCTTCGTCGTCGACCGCAGCGACATCAAGCAAGGCAAGTTGTTACCGGGAAGCCATATTCCCGTCTATGCGCCGAGCCATATCGAAGCCGCGAAGCCGGACTATCTCGTCATCCTGCCGTGGAATCTGACCGAAGAGATCGTCAAGTCGAACGATTATATCCGGGCATGGGACGGACGTTTCGTGGTGGCGATCCCGACGCTACGGATTCTTTGAGATTGATGAAGCAGAGCGATGCTGGTTGGCATCGCTTCGTTTTACGGGGTCGCACGCCTGTCCTGCGGAGGTGCCTGGTAACCTTGCCGCCAACGACGTGGAGGTCGTGGGACTCGTGGGTGTGGATATCGTTCGGGCGGCGTCTGTTTCTCAGACAAGCGGTACCTTGTTCGTATCATGATGTGCCCCCACCATCGGCCTTTCGCGCTTCTCTGGGTCCCTTTGCGTGATCTGGCCCGGTCTTCACGGGACCTCCGGAGACAACGCAACATTTCAAAAATCGATAGCGACCACATGTCGCAAATAGACACCAAATAGACGCGGTAGCCATTGATTTATCAACGCAATTCACCGCAAACGCGTCGAAAACTGAGCCGGCTAGAGTCAGCTTGTTCAACCAGTGATTGACTGTGTCGCGGCATGCCCATTTGATCGAAACGCCCTCGCAGCTGCGAAAAATCGCCCATTCTGTAGCCTGGTGATAGAATGGGGGCCAAAAATCACGGCCTCAGGAAGCGTCGCTCGCTGTTTCATTTGGGGGCTTGCAACGCCAGACCTTTACGATAGGTTGCGCGTTGACCTGAACGTAACTGGTCACGGGAACAAACGACTAATAAAAGGCGCAAAGCCTAGAAAGGTGGCCCCCATATGAGCTTTCTTACGAAAAAATTCCTGGCTTCAGCAGTGTTTGGCTCGCTGCTGGCCGTGTCGGCGCACGCAGCGACGCTCAACATCCACAATGGCGGCGACCCGCAGTCGCTCGACCCACAGAAGCTGTCGAGCGACTATGAGAACCGCATTGCAGGCGACATCTTCGAGGGCCTCGTAACGGAAGACCCGAAGGACGATCCGATCCCGGGGCAGGCCGAAAGCTGGACTGTCTCGCCTGATGGCAAGGTCTATACCTTTAAGCTGCGCGACGGCATCAAGTGGTCGGACGGCCAGCCGGTGACCGCAGGGGATTTTGTTTTCGCCTTCCAGCGCCTTCTCGATCCGAAGAATGCCGCCGAATACGCCTATCTGCAGTTCACCATCAAGAACGCGGAGAAGATCAACAAGGGCGAGATCACCGATTTCAGCCAGCTCGGCGTCAAGGCGATCGACGACAAGACGCTCGAGATCACGCTGGAGAACCCAACCCCCTACTTCATCAACTCGCTGATGCATTACACCGCCTACCCGCTGCCGAAGCATGTGGTTGAGGCGAAGGGGACTGACTGGGTCAAGATCGGCAACATCGTCACCAACGGCCCGTACAAGCCGACCGAATGGATCCCAGGTGCGTCCGTCACGACCATCAAGAACGACCAGTACTACGGCGAGAAAGACCTGAAGATCGACGGCGTCAAGTTCTTCACGCTCGAAGACCAGGAAGCGGCTCTGAAGCGTTATCGCGCCGGCGAGTTCGACATCATGACCGACTTCCCGACCGATCAATACGAGTGGATGAAGAAGAACCTGCCGGGTCAGGCGCACGTGACGCCGTTCCTGGCCAGCTACTACTACGTCCTCAACGCCCAGAAGCCGCCGTTCAACGACAAGCGCGTCCGCCAGGCGCTGTCGATGGCCGTCAACCGCGATGTGATCGGTCCGAAGATCCTCGGCACCGGCGAACTACCAGCCTATTCGTGGGTTCCACCGGGCACCGCCAACTACGGCGATCCGGCCTATGTCAGCTGGAAGGACATGCCCTACAAGGAGAAGGTGGAAGAGGCGAAGAAGCTGCTCAAGGAAGCAGGTTTCGGACCCGACCACCCGCTGAAGGCACAGCTTCGCTACAACACCAACGACAATCACAAGCGCGTGGCAGTCGCCATCGCCTCGATGTGGAAGCCGCTCGGTGTCCAGATCGAGCTCTACAACACCGAAACCAAAGTGCATTACGACGAAATGCAGCATGGTCAGGTCGAAATCGGCCGCGCCGGCTGGATCGCCGACTACAACGATCCGGACAACTTCCTCGGCCTGCTCGTTTCGGGCGTTTCGATGAACTACGGCCGTTGGAGCAACGCCGATTACGACAAGCTGATCAAGGAAGCGAACGCCCAGACCGACCTGAAGACGCGCGCGCAAATCTTCAAGAAGGCTGAACAGCTCGCGCTCGACGACAGTGCCGCCATTCCGCTGTACTATTATGTCTCGAAGAACGTCGTCTCGCCGAAGGTTCAGGGCTTCGAAGACAATATTCAGGACATCCACCGTACGCGCTGGCTGTCGATCAAAGAATAAGGAACACCGGCCCTTCCCGCCTGCTGCAGGAAGGGCCGATCCACGACCATGATCAAATATGCACTCCGTCGCCTGCTGTCGACGATCCCCGTCATGTGGATCGCCGTGACACTCAGCTTTTTTGTCTTGCGCCTTGCTCCCGGCGGCCCATTCGATGGCGAGCGGCCATTGCCGCCGGTGATCCTGAAGAACCTCGCGGCTCACTACAATCTCGACAAGCCGCTTATCGACCAATACCTGATCTACATCTACGACGTGTTGAAGGGCGACCTTGGTCCTTCCTTCGCCAATGAAGACTTTACCGTCAGCCAGCAGATCATGATCGGCCTGCCCTACACGTTCACGATTGGTGGCCTCGCCTTCATCCTTGCCATCCTCATCGGTGTGACAGTTGGCTGCCTTGGGGCGCTTTACCAGAATAAGGCACCTGACTATCTCCTCGGCTTGGTCATTCTCGTCGGCCTGGTTCTTCCGAACTTTCTCATCGCGCCCATCCTACAGCTGATTTTCGGCATCCATCTCGGTTGGCTGCCTGTCGGGGGATGGGGTGACGGCTCGTTCAGGTATCTCGTCATCCCGATCGTCGTGCTGGCATTGCCGCATGCGGGCCGCATCTCACGCATGACCCGCGGCTCGATGATCGAGGTGATGAACCAGAATTACATCCGCACCGCCAAGGCCAAGGGCATCGGTCCGCGGCTGACCGTCATGCGACACGCGCTGAAGCCTGCCATGATGCCGGTCGTTTCCTATCTCGGCCCGGCGGCGAGCTACCTTCTCACCGGCTCGCTCGTTGTCGAGAGCATCTTTGGATTGCCCGGCATCGGCCGCTATTTTGTCAACGCGGCGCTGAACCGCGACTACGGCATGGTTCTCGGCACGGTCATATTCTACATGGTCCTGATCGTCTTTCTGAACCTTCTCGTCGACATTGCCTATGCGTGGCTCGATCCGAAAGTGAGAAACCGATGATCCTCAATCCCGCAAAGAGAGAGCTGCTCGCGGCTGAACTTCTGGAGGCTGAAGGGCTCTCGCAAAAGAGCCGCTCGCTGACCGGCGATGCTCTGCGTCGTCTTTCCCGCAACAAGGCAGCCGTCGTTGCCATCGTTGTGCTCCTCCTCCTGATCCTGGCCGCATTCCTCGGCCCGTACCTCATTCCGTTCGACTACGAGGAACCGGATTGGGCGGCTTTCCGGATGCCCCCTGAGATGGAGAGCGGCCACTATTTCGGAACCGATCCGAACGGCCGCGACCTGCTTGCGCGTGTTCTTTACGGCACCCGCGTCTCGCTCGCCGTCGCCGCGACGGCGACCATCGTGTCCGTGGTAATCGGCGTACTATATGGCGCGATTTCCGGCTACATTGGCGGCAGGCTCGATGCGATCATGATGCGCTTTGTCGATATCATGTATGCCCTGCCCTACATTCTCTTCGTGATCCTGCTGATGGTGGTGTTCGGCCGCAACGTCTACCTGCTGTTTGCAGCAATCGGTGCGCTGGAATGGCTGACGATGGCCCGAATCGTGCGGGGACAGACGCTCTCGATCAAGCAACGCGAGTTCATCGAAGCGGCACGCGCGTCCGGCCAGAAGCCGTTCAAGATCATCCTCAAGCACATTATCCCGAACCTCGTCGGGCCGGTCGTGATCTTTGCTGCGCTGACCGTCCCGGAAATCATCGCGACCGAGAGCTTTCTGTCCTACCTTGGTTTCGGCGTTCAGGAACCCCTCACCTCGCTCGGCACGCTGATTGCTGAGGGCACCGATGCCATGGAAAGCATGCCGTGGCTGCTGATCTTCCCGGCCTGCTTCCTCGTTGCCCTGCTGATGAGCCTGCTTTTCATCGGCGATGGCCTGCGCGACGCGTTCGACCCGAAGGATCGATAGAATGCACCCAGAAACAAAAAACGATGCGCTTCTTGAACTGAGAGACTATTCGATCACCTTTGCGACGCCGGATGGCGAAGTGAAGGCCGTCTCCAACATGAACCTTTCAGTCCGGCGCGGCGAGCGCGTCGCGATCGTCGGTGAATCCGGATCCGGCAAGAGTCAGACCTTCCTCGGTGTTATGGGTCTGCTTGCCAAGAACGGCCGCACCAGCGGCCAGGCACTACTGGAGGGAAAGGACGTGCTCGCGCTGAAGTCGCGCGAACTCGACCGTGTCCGCGGAAAGGACATGGCTATGGTGTTCCAGGACCCCATGACGGCCCTCAATCCGTCGCTGCGGATTTCCCGACAACTGACGGAACAGCTGGAAGTCCACCGAGGCTTCACGGCGCGGGCAGCCTCTGCCGAGGCCCTGGACATGCTCAAACGTGTCGGCATCCCCGACCCGTCGCGACGCTTCAACCTCTACCCGCACGAGCTTTCTGGCGGCATGCGCCAGCGCATCGTTATTGCCATGGCGCTACTAACCAAACCGAAGCTGCTCATCGCCGACGAGCCGACAACGGCGCTCGACGTGACAATCCAGGCGCAAATCCTCGATCTCTTCAACGACCTGACGGCGGAAATGAACACGGCGCTTGTCATGATCACCCATGATTTGGGTGTCGTCGCGGGCCTCGCGGACCGCGTCGCCGTCATGTATGCCGGGCGGATTGTCGAGGAAGCACCGGTCGACGAACTCTTCGAAGTGCCGGCGCATCCCTATACGGCGGCGCTGCACGCCTCCATCCCGCGGCCCGACCAGGACGTCGATCAGCTCGCCGTCATCCCCGGTCGCCCACCCAATCTCCAACACCTGCCGAAGGGCTGTAGCTTCTCGCCGCGCTGTCCCATGGTCCAGAACGATTGCATCGACGTGTCACCGAAGCTCGAAATTCTGGCGGAACGTCATTCCGCGGCCTGCTTCCATCCCTTCCCGCGCCGTGAGGAGGTTTTGAACCATGGCTGACCGGTCCCTTTTGAGAGTCGAGAACCTCACGACCCAGTTCGAGCTGCCGTCGAAGAGCTTCTTCAAGCCGCCGATGCTGTTGACTGCCGTCAACAATGTCAGCTTCGACCTGAGAGAAGGCCGGACGCTAGGCATCGTCGGCGAGTCCGGTTGCGGCAAGTCGACGCTCGGCCGTTCGATTTTACGTCTCCTCAAGTCGCAGAAGGGCCGCATCCTGTGGCAGGGGCGGAATCTGCTCGACCTATCGGACGAGGACATGCGTGCGGCCCGCCGCGACATGCAGATCATCTTCCAGGATCCGATCGCCTCTCTTAACCCGCGCATGACCGTAGGCGACATCATTGCCGAACCCCTCACCGTCTTCGAGCCGAAGCTTACGAAAGCGGAACGACTGACGCGCGTCCGGGAGATCATGGCGGCCGTCGGCCTGGTGCCCGAAATGATCAACCGCTATCCGCACGAGTTCTCGGGCGGCCAGGCACAGCGCATCGGCATCGCCCGCGCGGTCGTGACGCGACCGAAGCTGATCATCTGCGACGAGCCCGTCTCGGCGCTCGACGTGTCGATCCAGGGGCAGGTGATCACGCTCTTGCGCAAGCTCCGGAAGGAGTTCGGGCTGACGCTGATCTTCATCAGCCACGATCTTTCGGTCGTCCGGCTGATCTCTGACGACGTTCTGGTGCTCTATCTCGGCAAGGTGGTCGAGGCCGGGGATTGCGCCACCGTGTTCGACCGCCCGGCGCATCCCTACACGCAGGCTCTTTTTTCGGCCGCGCCGGTACCCGATCCGAAGCTCGCCCGCAACCGGCAGCGCATCCGGCTGCAAGGCGACCCACCCTCGCCGCTCAATCCGCCGCCAGGCTGCGTGTTTTCTCCGCGCTGCTGGAAAGCCACGGATATTTGCCGCACGGAAATGCCGCCGACCGAAGAGGTTCGGCCAGGACAGTCCGCCGCTTGCTACCACATGGACCGCTAAGCCGGTACCAATGAAAGTCCCGAACGGCCCGCTGATTGTCCAGCGGGCCGTTCGGCATTTATCCGGCACACCAAAACCGCCACCTGTTCGTTCTTGGCGGGTGTGCTTCGAGCGTATCACTCCTAGCGCACAAGCAAAGGTCCTCGAAGGAGCCTTGAGCAGATCCTATCCGCACCGCTCAAAGCTGATTGGGCAATCAGCGGGCGCCCCAGGTGTCTGTGAGACGGTAGCCTTCCGGCCAGGGGTCGGAGGGGTCGAGCATGTGCTGGTGCGTGCCGGTGATCCAGGCGCGACCGGAGATTTCCGGCAGGATCGCCGGATGACCGCCGACTTCGGTGGTGCCGAGAATGCGGCCGGTGAAGGTGGAGCCTATCAGCGAAACGGCGGTCAGCCTGTCCTCAAGGGTCATTTGCCCACGGGCGTGCAGCACCGCCATGCGCGCCGACAGCGCCGTGCCGGTGGGCGAGCGGTCGACCTTGCCGGGCTGAATCGCGACGGCAGCGCCGGCACGAAGGCCTTCCGTTGTGATCTCCACGGGGCCGGCGAAGAGGCAGAAGGAGAAGTGCTTCCAATCCGGGTTCTCGGGGTGATGGAATCCGAATGCGGCATTGGCCGCGTTGGTGATCCGTACACCGAGCCGCGCAATGTCATGCGCCTCGTCCGGTGATAGGCGGAAGCCCATGGCTGCGGCGTCGACGATAACGAAACTGTCGCCGCCATAGGCCGTATCGACGGTCAATGTGCCCAGTCCCTCGACTTCCAGCTTTGCATCCAGCCGTTCTGCGAAGCTCGGCAGGTTCTGCACGAAGATGCGCTCGGCCTTGCCGTTGCGGCACTCGGCGCGCACACGAACCAGGCCACCGGGAGCCTCCAGAGTGATTTCAGTGACCGGCTCCTGCATCGGCAGGATGCCGCTATCAAGCAACACCGTGGACACGCAGATCGAATTCGAGCCGGACATGGGTGGCGTGTCTTCCGGCTCCATGATGATGAAGGCGGCATCGGCATCGGGATGCTTCGGGGGCACCAGCAGGTTGACGTGACGGAAGACGCCGCCGCGCGGTTCGTTCAGCACGAAATTGCGCAGCGTCTGGTCACGGGCGATCCAGCGGCTTTGCTCCCAGATCGTTTCGCCGGGCGGCGGCATCACGCCGCCGACGATGACATCTCCCACCTCACCTTCGGCATGGGCGGAAATCACATGGATGGTCTTGGTACTGCGCATGATCCCTCCTCAGGAAAGCCAATCTGGCAACTGTGCCGGAACCCGCCCAGTCAGAGCCGCGGTAACGCAATCGGCAAGACTGCCGAAGCGAACGGCACGACCGGAAAGGCCGGGGCCGTAGTGGGCATACTTGCCCGAATTCGTCATCAGGGCGCGGGTCCGCGTCGGGAACACCGGTTCGGAAATCGAACACCAGCAGAGATCGGGCAACACCTGTACGCCTGCGTCCTCCAATCTGCTTAGTAAGCCTTCCTTGCGCGCCGCGCTGATGACCTGCCGACCGGCGGTGACGATCACCGTGACATCGCAGTGCCGGATGCGGTCAGCAAACATATCTGCCAAGGCACGACATTCGCTCAGAGAGGCATGAGGGCTGCCGATGGCGACGAGTTCTACGTCCTCCGGCCCTTCATTGAGAATCGTCCAGGCCGCGGCCATGTCGGCGCGCGAGATGAAGGCGCGATCGGCGCCATCGGGTGCCGCGTCGGCGGCCTCAGGAGTGACGCCCTCCACATGCAGCATGGGTGCTGCGGACGTGGTGCCAAAAGCGGCGCAAAGGGCCTTGAGATCGTCCTGCGAAGGCTGCGCGGGACTGAGACCGCGCAGAAGCGGAATGCGGTCCGGTGCTGCACGACCGGCGAGATAGCCGATCAGCGGCCAGAAAGCGTCATCGACGTGCTCAGGCAGTTCGACATCGACGATACGCCGCGCCTTGCGGTGCTCGTCGAGATAGACACCGGATAGCGGCGCGCGGGCCGTCAGCGCTATGCAGAGATCGAGGAAGTCGGGGTGCTTTGCCGTCCTTGCCCCGAGGACGGTGTTGGCGAAGATCACCGCGTTGGATTCCGCCCATGCGATGGATTCGCCTGCCTTTGGCGCGCTGTCGAGCAGGTAGGGAGAGCAGGTGAAAGTCGGCCGACAGCCCATCCGGACATAGGCATCGGCAAGCCGCGCGGCCGGGTCGCCGAAGGTCGACGGTACGCCTTGCGCTTGCCAATTGGCGCGATCCACGGAAATGGCGTTCATGGTCGTCGGCACGCAAACGAGCGCCCCCATATCCGCCATCTTCTCCGCAAAGGTGAGATTTGCCGGGCTGGCGTAGATACAGCCGTCAATATGGCCCTGCGTGACATCCACGAGCCCATATGCACCTTGCTGCGCCGCCATGGCGCAGATGATGCGCATAGCCTGCTGCGCGGCGACACCTTGCCGTCCGTCAAGCATGGCGCGATCGGCTTCGGTGAGGTCGAGCGCAGCGGTCTTCGGAGGAGCGATCGAAATCTCCAACCCGTCCGCCACAACCGCCGTATCGCGGATCTCAGCCGTCTTCGCGCGGGAGAGCGCCGCAAAGGCTTCCGGCCCAAGCCTCAGGACGGGCAGCGGCTTGCCGAACATTTCGGATGCGATTAGCGCGCCGAGCGTCAGCACATCCTCAGCCTCGGAAAAAACCAAGGCGGCCGGTGCACGCCCTGTCAGGACAAGATCAAGGAGCACGCCGGAACCCGTGCAGGACCCGCGGCTCGACGGCATCATCAGGATGCCGTCTGTCAGGCAGGTCCCGTGAAGCGGGTGGTGCACGTCGATCACGCTGCCGGTCGCCGGATCGACCCCACCCCAGAAGCTCAAGGCCTCCTTGGTGGCGATGACGGGACCTTTGGCGGAGCCTCCGAGAATGCTGCGATCGAGTGCGGATTGTTTCATTTCACGCGAAGCCTTGAGCGGAGAGATGACGATCACCAACGGGGGCGTTGCGAACCAACATCGCGGTTGGCACGCTGTTGGCCTCCATCAGAATCTTTGCGGCGAGAAGAACGCGATGTCGATGGCGGGCTTCTTGCCTGTCAGCAGATCCGCGACGATCCGCGCGGTCCCTGCCGACTGAGTCAGGCCGAGATGGCCGTGACCGAAAGCATAGACAACCCGCTGGCTGTCGCGGGCATGGCCGATGGCGGGCAAGCTGTCGGGCAAGGATGGACGGAAGCCCATCCACTGAACGCCACCCTGCGGCTTCAGGCCCGGCAGGAAACTCACGGCCTTCTCCAGCATCGCCTCGGAGCGACGGAAGTTCGGCGGGAGCTTGAGCCCCCCGAGCTCGACGGCACCACCGATACGGATACCCGTCGATAGCCGGGTAACGACGAACCCGTGACCGCCGAAGGTAACCTGGGTGCGCAAGTCGAAAGCCTCGGGAGGAAGGGTGGTGTTGTAGCCCCTCTCCGTTTCCAGCGGAATGTTCTCGCCGATGGTGCGGGCCACCTGATGGGAATAGGCGCCTGCCGACAGGACCACACGCGCGGCACGTCGCGAACCGCCGCCGGTGCTCACAACATCGACGCCGCCCTCTACGGGACGCAACGCCGTTACCTGCGCGCGCTCGATTGTGCCGCCCATGGCGCGGAAGTGGCCCGCCAAGGCAAGGGTATAGAGCTTGGGATCAGCGATGGAGTACCAGCCCGGCGTGAAGGTGCCATGGGTAAAGCGCGGCGCGAGGCCGGGCTGGATCTCAGCCATGCCGAGCGCATCGAGGTGATGGAACTCAACGCCGTGCGCTTCCCGCGCCTTCCAGCCGGGAAGCGATGCGTTCAGCTCCGCTTCGCCCTCGTAGACCTGGAGATTGCCGTCCTTGCGCAGCATGGCTGCGGTGCCGGTCTGCTGCAGAAACGGCTCGAGCTCCGCCTTCGAAAGATCCATCAGCGCGGTTTGCGCCGCTGTGGAATGTGCGACACGGCCCGGCGCACAGGCACGCCAGAACCGAAACATCCAGGGCGCGATCTGCAAGGCATAGGCAGGCGGGACCGACAATGGACCGAGCGGATCGAGAAGCCACTTCGGTGCTTTCTTCAGAATGCCAGGCGAGGCAAGCGGCAAGATGTCGGTGAAGGCGAAGGCGCCGGCATTGCCTGCCGATGCTCCAGCAGCGGGACCGTCTCGGTCGAGTACGACCACCGAAAGCCCTCTTGCCTGTGCTGCGATCGCCGCGGATAGCCCAACGACCCCCGCGCCAACCACGATGACGTCAGGTCCGGCCATCAGCGCACGCTCGCCAGGAACTTCTGCGTTTCAGGATGCTGCGGCGCGCCGAAAATCTGATCGGGCGTACCGATCTCGGCCATGATGCCCTGATGGAAGAAGGCAACACGCTTGGATACGTCCCGAGCAAAAGCCATCTCGTGGGTGACGCAGATCATCGTCATTCCCTCTTCGGCAAGCATCTTCAGTGTGTCCAGCACTTCGCCAACGAGCATGGGATCCAGCGCCGACGTCACCTCGTCGAACAACATGTATTCCGGCGACATGGCAAGCGCACGGGCAATCGCCATGCGCTGCTGCTGGCCGCCCGACATGCGGTTCGGATAGACCTCCAGCTTCTCGCCGAGGCCAACATGGGTCAACTGCTTGACGGCAATCTCCTCGGCTTTGTCCTTCGACAGGCCGAGAACCTTGCGGGGCGCCAGCATCACGTTTTCCAGTACGGTCAGATGCGGGAAGGCGTTCCACTGCTGGAAGACGATCCCGACCTTGCGACGAAGCTTGTTGAGGTCGGTGCTCTTGGCATGAACCTCGGTGCCGTCGATTACGACGCGCCCCGAATCGATAGGCTCCAGCCCGTTGATACAGGTGAGCAGCGTCGACTTGCCCGAACCGGAACCGCCGATGACGGTGACCACTTCGCCTTTTTGGACGGTGAGGTCGATGCCTTTCAGAACCTCCAACGGGCCAAAGGATTTGCGAACGTTTTCAATCTTAATCATTGGGGGACCACCGTTTTTCGAGATACCCGCCAATCCGGGCGATGGGGAAGCTGATGATGAAGTAGACGGCGCCGCAGATCATCAAGACGAACAGCGGCTCCTGCAGCCGGGTAACGAGAATCTGCGAGGCGCGCAGCAACTCGATAAGGCCAAGCCAGAGCACCAGCGCGGAATCCTTCATGACGCCGAGCGTCAGACCAATCCAGGACGGCAGCGAAACGCGGGTGGCAAGAGGCGCAACGATATAGCGCATATCCTGCCACCAGGTCATGCCGAGCGAACGAGCCGCACGACGCGTGGTTGGTGGCACCGAGGAAATGCCGCCGCGCACGATCTCCGTGCAATAGGCGGCGGTATAGAGCGACAGCACCACACAGGAGGTCATGAACGGAGGCCAGCCAAGCCGCGTGATCGACTGGAGTGCATTGCCAAGCACAAGCTGGATCAACAAAGGCACCGAGCGGAAGACGTCGAGCGCGAAGGTCAGCGGTGCGGACCAGTAGGGCCCGAGTTCGACACGGATCATTCCGAATAGAATTCCAAGGAGGGTGCCGGCAGCGACCGAAACGGCAGTGACCGCAAGCGTCATCCCAGCGCCTTGCGCCAGGAAGGTCAGATCACCCCAGGTGAGGGCAGTATTGAACATCTCTCACCTCCCTTAGTAGCGAAACATACGCCAGGCGAGCGCCCGGGCAGCAAGGGTCAGAACCTTGGCGATGACGTAGTAGATCACGGCAGCCAAGGCGAAGAATTCAAAGGTGCGGAAGGAGCGCGCATTCAGTTCCTGGGTCACGCCGGCAAGGTCGGTGTTCATGCCGACGGTCACGCCGAGCGACGTCATTAGAACTGCCCAGACCATTTGATTGGTCGCCGGCAGAAAGGCCACGCGCAGCATCTGTGGCAAGACGATCAGGCGAAAGGTCTGCATCGACGTCATGCCAATCGAGCGCCCGGCCCGTGTCTGCGTCTCCGGGATCGCCGTCAGTGCGCCGCGGAAATTTTCAGCCAGGTAGCCGCCGTTGTTGAAGGCAATGCCCACCAAGAGCGCGGTAAATGGAGTGAGGTGAATGCCGAAATTGCCAAGGCCAAAATGGGCCATGTAAATCTGGAACAGCGCAGGTGTATTTCGGGCGATCTCGACCCAGGCCATGGTGAAGCCGCCAAGGATGCGGTTGCCGGATAGTCGGAACAAGGTCAGCGCGATCGCGCAAGCCAGTCCGATGACCATGGACAAGAGCGCAATCTGCAGTGTGACCAGCGCACCATCAAGCATCTGCGGCAATGCTTTCAGGGCTTGGTTCCAGTGGAAGGTGTAGTTGAACATGACCGTCTCACCTTTCTGTAAAGCTGCGGCGCGAGGGAACGCCTCGCGCCGCGGGAGAAACGGTCAGATCAGCGATATACGCCATTGACCGCGAGAGACGGTACCTCGCCGCCGACCCACTTCTTGTAGAGTTCGTCGTAGCGGCCGGTTCGAACCTGCTGGTTGACGAACAGGTTCAGGTAGTTGATGAGGCCGTATTCCTCACGGTTGGTGAAGAGCGCGACGTAGTCGATATCGAAGGGCGCCTTGCCGACCACTGAGATAGCCGCAAACTTGCCGGTCTTGACGTTCGCTTGCGCCACGGTCGAGGTGGAAACGGTGGCATCGAGCTGACCCTGGCTCAGCGCCAGGAATACGTCGGCCTGCGTCTGGTAAGGACGGAACTCGCCGGTACCCAAAGCCTTGACCTGCTGCTCGAGTGCGATCGCTTCATAGGTGCCGGCCGTGGCGCCGACGACCTTGCCCTTCATGTCTTCGAAGGACTTCACCCCCGACTTCTCATTGGCGGTAACAGCCATCTCGAAAGCAAAGTAGGGAACCGTCATGCCGACGGTCTTGGCGCGTTCAAGGGTGTCGGACGTGGAGGCAACGCCCACGTCGACGCGGCCGGACATCAACGCCGGAATACGTTCAGGGAACGGGGTCTCAACGATTTCGGCAGTTACGCCCAGCGCCTTGGCCAGATCGTTGCAGTAGTCCACGTCGAAGCCGATCGGATTGTTGTTCTCGTCGCGCGAACCCATCGGCGGGAAGTCCAACACGACAGCGCAACGCAGCGTGCCCGAACCGATGATATCGTCCAGCTTGTCAGCCTTGGCCGGGCTGGTCAGGAGGGTGGCGGCGGCCAGAAGGCCGAAGGCGAGGACCGAGGATTTCATCTTTTTCTCTCTCCCAGAGTTGGATTGTCCATTGACGGACGAGGCGCACTATTCCCCGTCAGCGCGCGCAAATCAATGTAAAAATACATCCAGTATACAAAAAGTATAAGATCATCGATATTCATGTCGACAAAAAAGGGCGGCCAAGTCGTGGCCGCCCTTGCTTTTTCTATCGGCGGTAGGAATCAGCCGAGAAAATCTTCCGGCAGAAGCTCTTCGGACATGTTCTGGTACGAGACCGGACGCAGGAAACGCCGGATCGACATCGTGCCGACGCTGGTGGCCCCAAAGTTGGTCGACGCCGGATAGGGCCCGCCATGGACCATGGAATCGACCACCTCGACCCCAGTGGGGAACCCGTTAACCAGCACGCGTCCGGCCTTGCGCTCCAGCACGGGACGCAGGCGGCGCGCGTCAGCAAGATCGCCAGCGTCCATATGGATCGTTGCCGTCAACTGGCCTTCGAAGCCGCGCGCAAGCTGCTCCATCTCATCGATTGCCTCCACGCGCACCACGAGACCGAGCGGTCCGAAGACCTCTTCGCCCAGAGCGTGATCGGCGAGGAACTGCGCGCCCGTCGTCTCGAATAGGTTCGGGGCAGCAGAACGGTTGGAGGTTTCGCCGACGAACAGCGGCTTGACCGTATTGCGGCTTGCAAAGCGCGCCTGCCCATCCTGATAGGCCTTCGCGATCCCATCCGTCAGCATCGTCTGCGGCGCCACCTTGCCGAGTGCCTCGACCGTCGCGGCCACGAAGCGATCGGCGTCGGCACTCTCGCTCACCACAGCGATCCCAGGGTTGGTGCAGAACTGACCGGCGCCCATCGTCAGCGACGCCGCCCAGCCCTGGCCGAGCGTCTCGGCGCGCGCCTTCAACGCTTCGGGCAGCAGAAACATTGGATTGACAGAACCGAGCTCGCCAAAGAACGGGATCGGTTCCGGTCGCGCGGCGCACAGATTGAAGAGTGCGCGGCCGCCGGCGAGTGAGCCGGTGAAGCCGACCGCCTTGATCCGTGGGTGCTGCACCAGCGCATGGCCAACTTCGCGGCTACCGCCCTGGATCAGCGAGAACACGCCCGGATGGACACCCGTCTTGCGGATGGCCGCCTCGATGGCCTGCGCGACAATCTCACCGGTCCCTGGATGCGCCGAATGGCCCTTGACGACGACAGGGCAACCTGCCGCCAGCGCGGCGGCGGTATCGCCACCAGCAGTTGAGAAGGCGAGAGGGAAGTTCGAGGCGCCGAAGACGCCAACCGGGCCGATCGGGCGCTGGATGAGCCGGATCTCCGGCCGCGGCGCGGGTTGTCGGTCGGGCAGCGCGGCATCGAGACGGCGATCGAGATACTCGCCCTTTTCAATATGATCGGCGAAAAGCCGCAACTGGCCGGTTGTGCGACCCCGTTCGCCCTGCAGGCGCGCTTCCGGCAGACCGGTTTCCTGGCTACCGATCTCTGTGATCGCCTCGGCGCGAGCCTCGATCTCGTCAGCAATGGCACGCAGGAACGCCGCTCGCTCCGCACGAGTGGAGTAACCGTAGCTCCAGAATGCATCTTCGGCAGCTTCACATGCGCGATTCACCAGGTCTACCGTGCCGACGGCGAACTGATGCACTGGACCATGCGCCGGCGCGGATGCAAAAGTACCAACTCCGTCGAGCCATTCGCCAGCGACGAGGTGTTTTCCATTGGGAGTGAAGACCATCTGCGATTCCTTTCTTGAGAGCCCGGGGTGCTTTACGCGAAAATCCATCCGCAGGCGAATTGCACGCGTCGGATCTTTGTATACTCTATGTATTTATAACATCAACACTCGATCGCCTTTGGCGGCCGGGCCATCCATGAGAGACACAAGATGAGTGATAACACCACCCTGACCGTCCCGGCACTGCAGGAGCGGGTCGATGCGATCTTCCGCAAGGCCGGCCTCAACGAGATCCAAGCCGGCGCACTTGCTCGCGTGATCGTGGCCGGCGAACGGGATGCCTGCAAATCGCATGGCATCTACCGGATCGAGGGTGCGCTGCGCACCGTCAAGGCGGGCAAGGTGAAGCCGGATGCGGTGCCGGAACTGCTGCTGCAGGAAGGCTCGGCGATTGTGAAGGTCAATGCTAAGGGCGGCTTTGCCAATCCGGCCTTCGAACTCGGCCTGCCGGCACTCGTGGAGCGTGCCCGTTCCTGCGGACTTGCAGCACTCGTCATCAACGACTGCACGCATTTCTCCGCGCTCTGGTCGGAAGCTGAAGGACTGAGCGAACAGGGACTTGCCGGCCTGGTCATGTGCCCGAGCTATGCAACCGTTGCACCGACCGGCGGCAACAAACCGCTGCTTGGCACCAACCCCTTCGCCTTCGCCTGGCCGCGCGTCGGCAAGTCGTCCTATGTCTTCGATTTTGCAACCTCGGTCGCCGCACGCGGGGAGATCGAACTGCACCGGCGGGCCGGCAAGCCGTTGCCTGAGGGCTGGGCGATCGATGCCGACGGCAATCCGACGACCGATCCGGAAGCCGCACTCGCCGGCGCCATGCTCCCCTTCGGCGGACACAAGGGGTCAGCCATCGGCACGATGATCGAGCTGCTGGCCGGCATCATGATCGGCGACCTGACGAGCCCCGAGGTGCTCGATTATCTCGGCACGACGACGCTTGCCCCTTTCCACGGCGAGTTGATCATCGCCTTCTCCCCCGAAGCCTTCGCCGCCGGCCGGCCAGGCAATCCATTTGCGCGGGCAGAGACACTGTTCGAGGCGATCGTCGGCCAGGGCGCCCGCCTGCCCTCGCAGCGCCGCTATCTGGCGCGCGCAAAATCCGAAGCCGATGGCATCACGCTCACCGACGCCGAAATCAAGCAGCTCGAGCGGTTGTTCGCACTCGGGTTGGAGGCGGTGGCCTGAGCCACGGCGTCATACTGCCGACGATGCAATAAAGGCCCTCCAAATGGAGAGCCTTTCAGTTGAGAGCCTTTGAAATCAGGCCTTGTATTTCTCAACAGCACCGGAAAGCTTGCTCCATTCAGCATACCAGCTGTTGAAGAGCTTGAACTGAGACTCGACATAGCCGCGCTGGCTGTGCGTCAGGACGTCGGTTTCGTTGAAGTGTAGTGTGTATTCCTTGTCTCCCTTCATCACCATCATGTGCTTGAAGAACAGAACAAGGTCCGGGCCTTCGTCAAACGAGGAGAGAACGGCAAGCGCTTGCTCGAGCTCCAGCGCCCGCTGGCGGGCATCGGCATTGCCGGCAGCGGCGGCTTGGGCGAGGTTGCAGAGATGGAGCACTTCCTTCGGCAGGACGTTGCCGATACCGGTGATGGCACCCGTCGCACCGCAGTTTACGAAGCCGTGGAAGACTGCCGTGTCGACGCCGATCATCAACGAAACGCCCTCATCTCGGCTCGTGATGTTTTCTGCGGCATAGCGCATGTCGGCGGCGCCGCCGAATTCCTTGAAGCCGACGAGGTTCGGATGCTCGGCACGCAGCGCGAAAAACAGATCCGCGCGCGTGGCGAAGCCATAGTAAGGGCTGTTGTAGATGACCGCCGGAAGATCCGGAGCGGCCGAGAGGATTGCCTTGAAGTGCGCCTTCTGGGCCGCAATCACCGAGCCACGCGACAGGACGCGTGGGATGACCATCAGGCCCTGCGCCCCAACCTTCTGGGCATGGGCCGCGTGCGCAACAGCAGAGGCGCTGTTGACTGCGCCGGTACCAACGATGACCGGGATGCCGGCCTTTACCAGGCGCTCGACGCCTTCCATGCGCTGCGCGTCGGTCAGGAGCGGCCAGTCACCCATGGAGCCACAGTAAACGACGGCCGACATGCCCTGCGCAATCAGCTCTTGTCCCTTGCGGACGAGGGCATCGAAGTCGGGGGTGCGATCCTCCTTGCAGGGGGTCATCAGAGCCGGAATCACACCGGAGAAAATCTTGGCCTTCATTGCGAAACTCCTGTTGCCTGGCGGACGGACAGGGATCGACGCGCCACCACTGGCGCCCGTCCCCGCGTTTTCGAGAGCAGTTATAACACTTGCATATTATTTGTCGACAACAATTATGCAGCCCATCAAAGGGCGATATCCAACTTTCCGCCGCGGGCGAAAAGCTTCTGTATTTGCTGTACGATCTGCTCGGCATGGATCGTTGCCAAGCGATCGGCGGCTTCGCTGTCGCGCGCGGCGATGACGGCGATAATGTCCTCATGCTCATCAACAAAACGCTGCGGCAGGCGATCCTCATAGGATTGGTAGTAGAGCCGCAGGATGCGCCGCCCCTCATCGAGAAGGCGATTGAAGAGGCCGGTGAAATAGGCGTTGCGCCCGGCCTCGGCGATGGCCGAATGGAAGGCGGCGTTGGTGGCAATCATCGCCAAAGCATCCTGCGCCGCCACGGCGGCGGCAAAGTCGGCCTGATGCGCGCGGATCACCTGCAAATCCTCGGCGCGGTGATACTGGGCGGCCAGACGCGTAGTCACGCGATACATTAGTACCAAGGCATCGAAGAAGGTGTGCATGTTGAGGAAATCAATGCTCGCGACCATGGTCGAGCGGTTGGGCAGCGTGTCGATCAGCCCTTCGCCCGCCAGTCGCACCAGCGCCTCACGGATCGGCGTGCGCGACATCTTGAACCGCTCGGCCAGCTGCACCTCATCGATCGGGCTGCCGGGCGGCAAAACCAAATCAAGGATCTCATCACGCAAGAGGTCGTAGACCATCTTGACGCCGGAGCCGCGCTTGCGTTCGGGAGTGGAATTCGGGTCGGTATCAGTCATCCTAGAATCCTCTTGTCGACAAAAGGAATACTTTTTCTCGCGCGCCGGATCAATAGCGCCGGCAACCCCGGCGAGTGAATGGGCATGACGTCACGGGAAATAGACAAAAGGGGCGGCGGCAACCAATGACAACGTGATAGACTGCCAGCGACGCTTTCGTTGGTGCGAGCCTTGCGTTTCGGTTAGATAGTCTGAATTAAGTGCTCATTTATCGCTCTAATTTAGCATCGCAGGACGCCCACTCAGGCGAACCAATGTGTCGCGGAGTACGAGACAGGATGCGGATCAGCACGATCACCAACTGGGCATACGCCGTCACGGTTGTGCTCACCATTCTCTCAGGCGGAGCGTTCATTTTGTCCGCTCATAGCGCCGTTCGCGAACGAACCGCGGTCGAGACCCGCCAGCAGCTCGACGAGCTTGTTGATCAGCTGGCCATAGCAGTCGAACAGACAACCGAGGACGCTCGTTTGTTCGTGATGCGAGGAGAGGAGCGTCATCTTCAGGCATTTCGCAGCGCTGAAGGAGAGGAACGCGCTCGCGAACACGCAATCAAGGGCTTGAAGTCAACCGACCTGTCGCCACAGGAACTCGTTGCGCTACGCCGGCTGGAAAGTGATGCGGAAGCACTGGACCAGATCGAGGAAAAAGCGATTGCTGACTACGGAAACGGCAATCGCGACGGTGCGCGGCAAACCCTTTTTGGACCGGAGCACGAACGCTTGCAGACCGACCTCCTCGCCAGTGTTCAGCATTTTATCGATCTTGTCGCGACCCGCGCCGACGACGAGTTCGCTGGTGCAAGAGCGCGAACCGATCTCTGGGATAACATAGCCAAGTCGATGTTAGGGCTGACCGCCGCCGTCTTCATCGGCGTCCTGTATTTTGTCTTGAAGCGTCGGGTGGCAACGCCACTGCTCCGAATGACCGGGATCGTCAATCGACTGGCGAAACAGGATTACGACGTCGAGGTGCTTCCCGACAGTCGCCGCGACGAAATCGGCGAGATGAACGAGGCGATCCAGATCTTCCGAGACAATGGCCTGGAACGAGAGCGCCTGGATGCCGAGCGGCGGCGTGACCAGAAGACGAAGGATCACATCCTTCACTTGATGCATCGGCTTCAGGCCTGCCAGCAGCAGGAAGAACTTGCCGAGGTCGTTTCCCTTTTCGCGCCCCAGATCTTTCCGCACCTCGCCGGACACTTATACCTCATGAACGGCGGCCGGTCGGCGCTGACCTCCACCAGCCGTTGGCTTCAGCCAAGCCGGTCGCGCGACGTGTTGGCGCCGGCGGAATGCTGGGGATTGAGACGCGGCAGACCCCATATCAGCGACCATTCGCGCGACGATGTACCCTGCCAGCATCTGGAAGAGGGGGACGATGCTTGCATCTGCATACCGCTGTCCGCCCACGGCGATACGGTCGGGCTCCTCTATTTCGAGGGAACGGATGGCGGCAAGGCAATGGTGACTGCAAGGCTCTACATCGAAATCATCGCGGAGAATATCGGACTGGCGATCGCTAATCTGCAGCTTAGAGACCGACTGACACATCTTGCCATAAGAGATCCCCTCACAGGTCTTCTGAACCGCCGCTCGCTGGACGACGAAATGAACCGGCTACGCCGAGACACCGTGGATCGCCCGACGGCCTGCTTGATGGTCGACATCGATCACTTCAAGCGCTTCAATGACGAATTCGGACACGATGCCGGCGATCATGTGATGCGGCAGGTCGCGACACTCATGGCCGACACGGCCGGAAAGTCAGGTTCGGTCTACCGCTTCGGCGGCGAGGAGTTCACGATCGTTCTGCCCGAGGCAACGGGGGGGTCTGCCATCGATATTGCAGAGAAGCTTCGTAGCGCAGTTGAGGCCGCGCCCGTCACCTATCAGGGGCGGCCGCTGGGGACTGTGACCGTGTCAATCGGGATTGCCTCGACGGAAGATGGCAAGCCGGCCGCCACTTTGTTGCAAAGAGCAGACGCTGCCCTGCTTCGGGCGAAATCGGAGGGCAGAAACATTACCCTCGTCGACGGGTGCGACGGATCGCCCAATCACCGCCTTGCCGGGTAGGCCTTCATGGCCGTCCGCTGCGGCAAGCACACACCTCCGCCTCCCACTGAAGGCGGCACCGCTATTGCAAGCCTGACGCCAGAGCGCACGACCTTGAGGCCGACTGAGCCGGCGATACGGCTTGCCCGGCGCGCCGGATTTCGGGTGTAACCAGTTTCCTCTTTACTGAAATCATCGCGAAACCGCGCCCTCCCACGTCGTGAACCTCAACGAGCCTGTCGCCGCCGTCATAAAAAGGGGACGTTCAGCGGGTGCTTGGAGCGCGAAAGTCTCCTAATGAAACCATCCGCTGCTGCGCGGCGGACATTAAGTCGGCAGTTCGTCGCCAACTTCGCGCCCGTCCGGAAGGCGCTGCTATAGCGATCGGTATGGGATCTCCGATGGCCTTGAAGCTTCAATGGTCAAGTGCTTAGTGGCGATCGAAGCTGCCTGGAGAATTCGCTCCTTCTGCAGGCTGGGGCCGACGACCAGGGTATCAATCCCAATGTTCGTCCGTCCATGGCTATCTTGACCCAGATCGAGGTCGACCTCGAAGTACGGCACCAGCATCGTTGGCGTCCCACGGACTTTCACAGACTGATGGTCAAGCGGCACAAACTTCGAAATGATGCGCCATTCGCATTCCTCGCGAAAGGACGGATCCTTAAAGGCACATGCCAGTTGCTGGTAGCGGGTGACGATCTGGTTTGCGAACTCCTCGACCCGCTCATCGTCCAACGTGGTGGCGGCATCGATCGTCGGCAAAGAATGAACGATGAATTCCTTAGCGAGTGCTGCTTTCTGGCTTTGCTCATAGATGCACTTAATCAGGCGGAAACCCGACCTTTTCGCAATCTCTTGCAGGTCACCGACAACAAACCCGAGGCATACACCCCCTCCAGCACCATAGCCCCTCCACTGGCTCAGGAGGTCATCGTCCTCAGCAAACGACGCTGTGTAGACATATCCCTGCTTGAAGTAATCAACGAGAGAGGCGACCCGAAGCAATATGGCCCGATGTCCTGAGGATGCGTTTCTTGCGCGGGCCTCCGCTTCTGTCCTTAGATAGCCGAGGCCGTAGGCGAACTCCTCTGAATCATTCAGATAATGGATATTTGTCGCCCATATCACTTTCGAGCTGACAATACCGAGAAGCCCTTGAAGCGTTGTGTAGTGGAAAAGCCGCGGCCGCTTTGTCGCACTAACCCTGCCGGGTGATGTCGGCAAAAGGGACAGGTGATTATCAATCAGGTTTGGCATCGGTCGAGCTCCGTTGAGGGCAGAACCACTCTACTCGTCCCGGGTCGGAATGTGCGTCCGCCTTTTATCGGCGAAGCGACCTGGTTTAATCTTCCGGATCAACATGTGACGATCCCGACATTCCCAGACAGGATTGCTTGCCCATACCCGAGGAACCGCCTTCCGGCATTTCTCGTACCTATTGCAAAGATACTCTACTCTAAGAGACTATCGTCCCACAACCAGGACAAGAAACATTCATTGAATGCTGTCAGGCTTGCGCAGGTTGCAAGGGAAAAGTGTGTACGGAACTTCCAGACCCTTTTCGTGACTGCAAATTTCCTATGTGTCGGCACTGCCGTTGCAGGGCGTTGCTGGCGGACCTCCTCAGTTCGGCAGTCGTGCGGCAATTGGCAAAAAACCACATTGCCGATCGAGATCCAGTCCGAGGTGAATCTCGATAGCATCACCTTTTGTCAGCAATGATCGACTTGCGACGGTTATCGGGAACACAAATGCCACCCGGAGCGGAGGGCAGAGGCGCGACGTACTAACACGAAATCGAGGCTGTTGGCGTTGACGATCGGCTTGCTGATCGTGGCTGCTCTCGCTCTCTTGGCGATGCTGCCGGCCGGTCGGCTTCCCAACTATCAGGCCGGGGAAATTCCGGAAGGCTGAAGGCAGTCGAGGCTGCCCGATCGCGCCGCAGATCTAGGGCGGTGGTGGTGCCGCGTCGCCCTCGCCACCGGCTCCAAACAGCTCAACGACCCATTGGCTGGATGGATGATGACGGCAAAACGTCAGCAAGGCGATCGAGATCGGGACGCCGATGAATGCACCGAATATTCCCCAAAGGTAACCCCAGGCGAATACGGAAAACAGCACGATGACGGGCGAAAGGGACAGCGCGTTGCCCGAGACACGTGGCTCGATGTAGCTGCCGATGGTGAATTGTATGAGATTCAGTCCCAGGAAGATCGCCACTACCGACTGCCAGTTGTCGAACTGAATGAGGGCAAACATCGTGGGGAACAGCGTTGCTACCAGCGGTCCAATAAACGGGATATAGTTCAGGGCAAATGCTATGGCACCCCACTCTTCGGCGAGGGGCAGACCGACCGCGCGTGCGAAAAGCCACACAAGCAGCCCGGTTGCGATGCTCATCACCGTCCTGATTGCCATATAGCGTCGAAGTTTCTGCGCCGTTTGGCGGCTGCCGTCCAGGAGGAGTTTTCTCGCGACCTGACTTCGCATTCGGGCAATCCTGCGCTCGAAATCCTCGACCTCCATTATACCAAGCAGAACGTATGTCAGCGCGATCAGCCAGAAGCTGAAGGCGCTGTTGACGCGGCTGCTGACGGTCTGAACGGCGCGCAGGATGGAAGCCGCCGAGAAGCTGTCGGCCGAAAGGACCGCAACGACGATGCCGTGGTCCTCAAGCCATAGACGGATTTCCTCGTAATGCTGCTGGAAGCGCGACGCGTCGGCCATGACCCACCGCCCCACCTGCCCGAAGGACCAGGCCACGATCCATGCGAAAACCACGAAGGCCATTACGACGACGAACAGGCTAACGAGGAGCGCGACATATCGCGGAATAATCCTCTGCATGCGCCGCTGCATAGGCCACAGAAGCGCAATCACAAGGAGGGCAAATGTCAACGGAGCAAGAACGGTGTTTGCCATCGAAAGCATTGCAACGAGGAGAAGCACCGCAATCAGAACCGGGGTTGCAGGAACCGTTCTCCGTGCCAGCATCGTTTCCTCGTCGCCTAGAGTGTATTCTTGAAAATCCGTCCATCCTTGATGACGACGCTCAGCTTCCGTTGCGGATCTTCAACCATCCTAAGATCATCAAGCGGATTGCCGTCCCAGACTAGCATATCGGCGAACGCGCCTGCTTCGATGACGCCGAGTTTTCCGGCATTCGGCGTGCTTGAAAGCGCGAGAAGCTCCGCATTGCCCGACGTCGCCATGCGCAAGGCCTCGGCATTGGTGTACCAGTTGGCCAGATGGGTCAGAATCGTGTTCTGGCGAGGCGTCAACGCCGGAGAGAACGGTCGCTGCAATCCTCCCACATCATCGGCATTGGCAGCGCTTCCCATCCTTGCCCAATCGGAACATGGCATCCCGCCGAACCAGCGGCCCCTGGGACACAACCAGGAACGTAGCACTGTACATGAGCGGAATCTACTACTTGACCGTTTATAAATCTCCATCCTCGATCTCAATCGGCTTGACCAGCAGGCGGTCGATCTCGCCGATCATAGGCGCCGATGAGCGCCGGATTCATCACGCACTAGGCCAAGCCGACAATCACGTTCACTCGCTTGTTTCCGATGTCAGAATGTGATGGACTAGCCAGACGCAAATCCGAGCTTTCGTCGCAAGCGCTCACCTTCACAGGAATGGTTGCATGCGCAAACTGGCTGCTGTTCTCTGCATCGATGTCGCCAGTTACAGCAAGCTGATGGGGCGGGACGAGGCTGGCACGCTTTCCCGCGTCAAGGCGGCGTTTGCGGCATTCGATCCTGTGCTAGAACGACACCATGGTCGCATCGTCAAACTCATGGGCGACGGCGCCCTGATTGAGTTCGCAAGCGCCGTTGATGCGACAGCGGGCGCTATCGCGCTGCAAAGCGTGGCATCGGCAACCGACCCAACCCTTCGCTTCCGCATGGGCCTCAATCTGGGAGATGTGATCGTCGAGGACGGCGATCTCTACGGCGAAGGAGTCAACATCGCAGCCCGGTTGCAGGCCCTCGCCCAGCCGGGTGGTATCATACTCTCGGAGACGGTGCGCGAGCACGTAGGCGGAAAGTTGAACGTTGCCCTTGAAGATCTCGGGCCAATGTCGCTGAAGAACATTGAGCGGCCCATCCGGGTCTTCGCCATCCAGGGTGATTCGCCGGCGGAGGCCAAATCCAGCCGCGAGCGGATCGGGATCTGCGTCTTGCCGTTCGCCAATATCAGCGGCGATCCGGAGCAGGACTACTTCAGCGCGGGCGTCACCGAGGACATCATCATCGATCTGAGCAAGCTCTCATCTCTCACGGTGATCTCCCGCGCGACGTCCTTCGGCATGAAGGCCCTGAGCGCGCGAGCGATCGCGCAGCAGCTGAATGTAGCCTATGTGCTCGAAGGCAACGTACGCAAGGCAGGTGAACGAATCCGCCTTTCCGCGCAGTTGGTCGACGGGACAAACGATGCGACCGTCTGGGCCGAGCGCTTCGACCGGGATATCAAGGAAGTCCTGGCGCTGCAGTCAGACCTCGCAAAGGCCGTCGTTGAGGCGCTCCGGCTTCGCCTGCTGCCCGCAGAGCGCCAGGCGCTCGAGCGTTATGCCCCGACCGACCCCGAGGCGTACAAGCTGTTTCTTCTGGCACGGCAGTACAATGTCACGGGATCGGAGCGGCACTTGCCGCTGATCATCCGGCTCTGCCGCCGCGTGACCGACTTGGAACCGGGCAACGCGCGTGCCTGGGCACTTCTTGGCGAAACGCTCAATCGCCTCACGCGCAGCATTGGTGGCACCGAGACGGGCGAAGCGGAAATCGACCGCGCCCTCGAACTCGATGCCGGCCTCGCCAGCGCCCACGCCGGAAAGGCGCTGCTATTTCTATACAGGGGACAGTTTGAGGAGGCAGAGCGCCAATGTGCGATCGCCCTGCAACTCGAGCCGGACGACTACGCCGCCAATCTGGCCGCTGGGCGGACCTTTGTCATGCTGCGCCGGTTCAACGACGCCATTCGCCATTTTGAGCGGGCTGCAGCGCTGGCGCCCGCAGACTACAACGCCGCCGCGATGGTCATCCAATGCTATCAGGGCAAGGGCGACGAGCAGGCGGCGCTTGACGCCTGTCGCCGTGCGCTAGTGCGCATCGAGCGCATCGTCGCTGCCGAACCCGACCATAGCGGCGCAATCGGGCATGGGGCCGGTATCCTTGCGCTCCTCGGCGATCGCGAGCGAGCCCGAGAATGGGCGTCACGCGCCAGCCTCCTTGAGCCCGACAACATTCAGCTCCAGTCAAATCTTGTTTGTGCATGGGCAATAAGTGGTGATGCCGCATCGGCGCTGGACGCACTCGAGCGCATTGCGCCGAAGATGAGCCCTGAATTGCTGGTGTGGATGGAAAACGACAACGACTTGGACAGCTTGCGTTCACTGCCGCGTTTCGCTCAAATCATACTTGCAGCAAGATCTCGCTTCCAAAATGGGACTTTGCCGGACTGCGACCCCCTAAAGTAACACATTTGGTCGCAAGCATCGTTGGCTTTGGGACTCAGCCGCTGGAGAGCGGAGCCCGGCAGCGCGATCGGGGATGATGTCGCTGGCCCTCACCTTTGCCAGATCGACTTAACTTCGCCACCATCCATGCGCAGCGCCGGCTGGTCATCCAGCGGGCTGCCGGCGAGACCAGGAAGGCTATGAGAGCAGCGATCGCTTCCAACCGCCTTCGCGGGTAACGCCGGCTTCCTGCGGAAACTTGCCCCAGACCGCTTGGAAGCGCTGCTTATGCCTGCGGGAATAGGTCTGAAACGTCGGGCAGAGGAGGCATGGCTCTTGGGCTTTTTGGTCTCTTGTCAAAGCAAAAGGTCCGCCTCCAAAGAGACGGACCAATTTCAGCTAGTCGATGTTGCCTGTCGCGACCTATTACTTCTGCGACACGATTAGCCTGCGTGGCAAACTTTAAGAATATCCTAATGCAGCGTCGCCTTATGACAAAAATCGCCGTCTGCTGACGGGCAAGCCGTGGTGGTGACAGTGATAAAGGTCTCCATGGGACCGGCGCGCATGGTGCACTCCCCTGAAATTCGTTTCGGATCAAACTTGTGTAAAGTAGCCTATCGATTACGCTTCGGTCTTCCATGGATGACGTACTGTCAATGTCGAACCGGGTAGGTTGTCTTCTTCAAACGGCGCGGCAATCGATGTCTAGTCGCCGGGCTCGTTTCTTCTTGCGTCTTCCGGGTCTCGACGCGCGAACCAGAACTAAAGGCGGCGGGTCGTAAAACGACAAATAAATGTCGTATATTAGATATCACGAAATTAAATGAAAGTTAGAGTGCGGCACAACGAAATAAAACGCGCGCAAATCGCGCCGGGAACGCATCAAATGACTCCGTCCGAATACAGGGCGGCGCTGGCTGTCACTGGCTTGACAGCAAGCGTCGCCGCAGAGCTTTTTGGCGTCGATGAACTCACGAGCCGCCGGTGGGCGTCGGGTGAACAGCCGGTACCCCGTGCGGTCGCACTCAGCCTGTGGCTGATTGCATCTTATGGCGTTTCCATAGCCCAAGCACGAGTTCTCTCAGAAAGTCCGAGGTTACCAAAATCGGCTTGAACGCTGTCGTGCGGAATTCTCGGTGAGCGCCGCCCTTAATAGCTGCAGGAGCGGCCGTGAAGTCGTGAAGCTGTGAAGTCGGAATTGAGCACGACGGCTGCGCTAGGATCGCCAGCGCCATCTGGGTCTGGTTATTTCGGTTGCTTTTTAAGATTTGGTTGCGGGGGCCTGACCACACAGGGACTTACAAAAAAGGCCTGCATCTCGGCAGATGTGTGCGGCACGTTGACCATTGGCACAGCGCTGAACATGAACATCTGGGGTACCTGTAGATGCTCCCGGATGTCTAGTCGGATGGAAGAAAACACCGTCCGGCTATTGCATCCTCAGCACCATCTCTGCTGCCTTTTCCGCGATCATGATCACCGGGGAGTTCGTATTGCCGGACACGATCGTCGGCATGATCGAGGCATCGACGACGCGTAGCTTCTCAAGCCCGTGCACGCGTAGCTTTGCATCCACCACCGCCATCGGATCGCTTCCCATCCTGCAGGTGCCGACAGGATGAAAGATCGTGGTGGCGATATCACCTGCACGCCGGATCAACTCGTCATCGCTCTGATATTCCCGGCCCGGCAGCATCTCCTGCGGTCGAAAACGGGAGATAGCCTTCGTTTCCATCAGGCTGCGCGCATGACGGATCGAATTTGCCGAGAGCAGCCGGTCGCCCGTGGTCGAAAGATAGTTGGGACGAATTTCAGGGGCGGCCGAGGCATCACGTGTCGTTATATGCACCGTGCCGCGACTTTCCGGCCGGAGGTTGCAGACAGAGACAGTCACGGCAGGATAACGATGCAGCGGCTCGCCGAGCCGGTCGGTGCTGAGCGGCTGAACGTGATATTCGAGATCGGCGGTAGCGACGGACGGATCGCTTTTGGCGAAGATCCCGAGCTGGCTTGGCGCCATCGAGAGCGGACCGGAACGGCTGATCGCATACTGCAAACCCATGCCCGCACGGGCAAACAGGTTATGGTAAAGCTGGTTCAGCGTGCGCGCACCCTCGATCCTGAAGACGGTTCGGATCTGCAGATGGTCTTGCAGGTTTTCGCCGACACCCTGAAGCTCATGATGCAGGGGAATGCCGAGGCTCGACAGCACATCCGGTCGCCCGACGCCCGAAAGCTCCAGAATTTTCGGGGAGTTGATCGAACCCGCAGACAGAATGACCTCGCGCGACGCGCGGGCGACGCAGGAGCGGCCATTGAGGCGAAAGCGCACGCCGGATACAGCCTTGCCATCAAATTCCAGCCGCTCGGTCTCCGCGCCCGTCAGCACGCGCAGGTTCTCCCGCTTCATCGCCGGGCGCAGGAAGGCTTTCGTCGTGTTCCAGCGCAGGCCGCCCTTCTGATTGACCTCGAAATAGCCGGACCCTTCATTGTCGCCGTCGTTGAAATCGTCGGTCTTGCGGATACCGAGTTCCTCGGCCGCATCGCGAAAGGCATCGAGGATCGGCCAGGACAGCCGCTGGCGTTCGACGCGCCACTCGCCTCCCGCCCCGTGCAAGGCCGATTTTCCGCGATAATTGTCTTCCGATTTCAGGAACCAGGGCAGCACGTCATCCCAGCCCCAACCGGCATTGCCTGCCTGCCGCCAGCCGTCGTAATCCGCCGCCTGCCCGCGCATATAGATCATGCCGTTGATCGAGGAGCAGCCGCCGAGCACCTTTCCGCGCGGATAATTGAGCGTCCGGCCATTGAGGCTGGCCTCAGCTGCCGTCTTCATCATCCAGTCGGTGCGCGGATTGCCCATGCAATAGAGGTAGCCGATCGGCACATGGACCCAGTGATACCGATCCGAGCCGCCGGCCTCGAGCAGCAGCACCCGGTTTCTCGGATCAGCCGAGAGCCGGTTTGCCATCACGCAACCGGCCGACCCCGCACCGACGACGATGAAATCGTAAACGCCTTCATCCACAGGCGCTTCATTCATGGGCATGGTCACGCTGCAACTCCTTTTGCGAGACTTTGCGCCTCCGAAAGCCGCCGCCACAGCGGTGTCATCGCCTCGTTAATATCCTTGTAAAGTCCGTAACGACGGGCGTAGTGGGCCGAAAGCACAGCATTGGGCTGATAATGCCGATCGGTTCGCACCATGGCGGTGGCTCCTTCGGTGAAATCGGCAAACAATCCGACACCGGTCCCGGCCGCAATCGCAGCCCCTAGCGCCCCGGTCTCCCGCGACACAGCAACGGTGACGGGAACGCCCAATACATCCGCAAAAATCTGCGGCCAGAGCCTGCTGCGCGACCCACCGCCAGAGAGCACCGCCTCCTCGAAGGTCGCACCCGCCTTGCGGATGGTCTCGATATGCTGACGATGACCGAAGGCGACACCTTCCAGAAGTGCGCGGATCAGATGCCCCTTGGTGTGCCAGCCAGCCATGCCATAGAAACCGGCTCGCGCATGGCCATCCTGCTGGGCGCCATAGAGATAGGGGTGATAGAGCGGATCATCCGCAAGCGGCGCGACCGCAGCCGCGAGCGCGCAAGCCGCGTCGAAGGGCGAGACGCCCTCCTGATGCTCGTCCTCGAAGAATTCCCGCACCAGCCATTCGAGATTGGCGGCCGATGTGGCGCTGTTTTCCATCGCCATGTAGCGGCTGCGGTCGAAGGTGGAGGACATGAAAACCGGGCCATCGAGGTCGGGGCCATCGATGATCACCTGATTGATGCTCCAGGTGCCGGCGATGATCGAGGCGCTGCCGGTGCGCGACACCCCCGAGCCGAGCGCCGACGCCACAACATCGAACAGCCCGCCAACAACCGGCGTGCCCGCGGCAAGCCCGGTCTCTGTCGCCACATCTTCCGTTACATGCCCTGCGATATCGGTACTTTCGATCAACGGCGGCAGCATATGCATGCTGTCGGCAAGCCCGTAGGCCGCCATCAGCGTCCTGTCGTAGCGGCGGGCGGCGAGATCCAGCAAGCCGGCGCCGGACATGTCGGAAACCTCGCTGACACGGTTTCCCGTCAGCCGGTTGACGACGAAATCCTTGGAGAGGAACACCGTGCCGATGCGCTGGAAAAGCTCGGGACGATGGCGTTTCAGCCAGGCGAGCAGCGTCGGCGTTTGGGAGGGCCAGGGGCGCTGGCGAGCGATCGGCACCGTGCGGTCGCCGACCCCTTCGGCCGCCCATTCCTCAACAAGCCCGATCGCGCGCGTATCGAGCGACTGGATGCCGAGAAGCGGCTGGCCGTCGCGATCGAGCGCATAGAGCCCGTTACCATGGCCGGCGCAGCCGATGGCCGCGATATCCTTGGCAGCAATGCCCGCTCTGTCGAGGCAGGTGCGGATCACCCGTTTGGCATTGGCCCAGAGTTCGCCGAGATCCCGCTCCACATGACCGGGGCACGGCATGCGGCTATGGCCCTCCTCTCCGGCATAGGCCACCTCCCTGCCCTTAAGATCGAAAATCACGGCCTTGATGACGGTGTTTCCGGCATCGAGCCCCAACAGATATTTTTCCATTCCGAACCCCTCCCAAGGTTCTGACAGTCTTGCGCGGTTCGGGCCGAAAGCCCAGCGCCGACACCCTCTTCTCCTCGCTGGGGAGAAGAGGGAACCCAACCTCATCCCTGCTGATAAAGCGCAAACGCCTCCTCGCCACTCTTGTCCTCATGGATGATCGCCATCAGACCGCGGACGACGGCGCTCGGATTGGTATGCTGATAGATATTGCGTCCATAGACCATGCCCATCGCCCCCTGCCGCATCAAGCCGGCGGATTTGGCGAAGACGGCGGACAGGTCTTCCTTGCCGCCGCCGCGCACCAGCACCGGGCAGCGCGCTGCCTCAACCACGCGGTGGAAGTCCCCCGCGTTGGTCGTCGGGTCGGCCTTGACGATATCGGCGCCCATTTCGCGGGCAAGCCGCGTCAGCGTCACGATCTTCTCGGCATCGCCATCGACCATGTAGCCGCCGCGCTCGGTTACCGGCTGCATCACCAGCGGTTCGATCATCAGCGGCATGCCGTATTTCTCGCAGTCGGCGCGGACGCGGGCAATGTTCTGGACGCACTGGCGGAAGAGATCGGGCTCGTCCGGCAGCATGAACAGATTGACAACGACGCAGGCAGCATCCATCTGCAGCGCGCCGATCAGCGGCTCGGCCTCGTTCTGCAGCACGGCCCACATATCCCGGTGACGGATGCGGTTGTAGGGATTGCCCATGTCGATGCGCATGACCAGCGCCGGCTTGTCCTTGCCGGGCAGGCTCTGTAGGAGGTCGGCCTGGCCGTAATTCATCTGGATCGCATCGGGCTTCGCATCGACCAACGCCTTCAGAACGGCCGGCATATTTTCCAGCCCGTCGAGAAAAGACGGCTCGTTACAAACGCCATGATCGATCGCCACATCCAGGCAACGGCCGTTGCGGAACAGCCGGTTCATCCGGACCTTGCTGATGTCTCGCATAGTTCACTCCTTTGTTCGTTCCTCGCGGAAAGGGTATCCTCCGAAACGCCGTGGCGGTCGTTCAGGAGGGTCAGAAAACGGGCGCGCTCTTCGGCCGCGCGCTGGGGCGGCCAGCCCTTCTCGGCGGCGAGGATAGCAAGGGCGACATCTGCAACATCAAGCGAAAGCTCGCCGCTGACGGCCAGCGTCGTTCGCCGCAGCAGCAGATCATCCAGATGCTCGACTGCCTCAGAGCGGATGAGATGGATGAGTTCGCGGGCGCTGTAGCCGGCGTGGGGCAGGGCTTGATCCGCGCCCGCGCAGATAAAGCGGGCGATCTCGGCGGCATCGGTGCCATAGCGTGTAAAGAGCGTGGCGACACGATCGGCGGCAAGGCCAGTCGTGGCCGAAAGTTGCCGCAGCCAGTCATCGCGATCATCAGGAAAGCCGCGCCCTCCCCCGAACGTGCGTTCGGCTGTATCCAGCCGGCGCGGCAAGCCAAGCTGTTCCAGCGCCATGTCGGCGGCGAGTTCCCCGAAGGAACGGAAAGTCGTCCACTTGCCGCCGATCATGCAGAGCACAGGGGGACCGCCATCGCTGCCTTCAAGCATCGTGCAGAAATGATCGCGCGGAATGCGGCCGGTAAAACTGTCGTTGCTGGCGGGCAACGGCCGCACGCCCGCAAACTGGAAGACAATCTCCTCCGGCCGAATGACGATGCCCGGCAACACGAAGGCGAGCGATTGCAGGATATAATCCCGTTCGTCTGCCTCGCAGCGCACAGTTCTAGGGTCGTCCACCCGGATATCCGTCGAACCGACCAGCACCTTGCCGAGATAGGGAAACAGGATGCAGATGCGTCCGTCCTCGTTCTCGTAATAGATCATGTGGCCGTCGAGCATGTCGCGCAGGCCGGGATGATCGATGATCAGGTGCGAGCCCTTCGTACCGCCCATCAGCGGCGCGGGCCGTGCATCCTCCGGAAAGAGCGCGCCGTTGGCAATATCGATCCAGCCGCCGGTGGCGTTGATGATGAGAGACGGGTTGATCGTCAGCACCTCGCCGGAGACGTCGTCGCGCAGGAGGAAACCTCCAGCCGGGGCTTGCTCGATCGTTGCATAGTTCAAAGCAGCGGCATTCGGGCCGGCAGAGAGCCCGTCGCGCAAGATCTCGACACCGATGCGCTCCGGGTGACTGACCCAGGCGTCGTAATAGGTGGCGGAATTGCGGATCGCGGAATTGAGCGCAGGCCATTTGGCAAGCGTGCTGCGACGACCGCGAAACTGATGCTTCGGCATCAATGCGCGCTTGCGGGTCAGGAAATCATAGATGCCGAGCCCTGCCTTGATGGTGATGGCGCCCCGGCGGCTCGGGCGGTGGGTGAGGCCGAGGAAACGCACGATGCCGTTGCCGAGGCCGGAGAAGACATCGAAGATCGGAACGGTGGTCGGCAGCGGCGCGACGTAATGCGGCGCGTTGCGCAGCAGCCGGTCACGCTCAACCAGCGATTCCCGGACAAGGCTGAACTCGCCATTTTCGAGATAGCGCAGGCCGCCATGCACCATGCGCGACAGCGCTGCACTCGCACCCGAGCAATAATCGCCCCTCTCGACGAGCAGCACGTTCACACCCTGCAGCGCAAGCTCACGAAAGACGCTGAGCCCGTTGATGCCGCCGCCGAGGACGCACACGTCCACCTTCGGGCTCTTGCGGAGCCCGTCCAATGTCTCTTCACGGTTCATATGACAGCCTGTTATCCGTCCATGTTGGCCAGTTTCGCAGCCAGCGCCGCGTCGATGGCCGAAAGTTCTTCCGCAGTAAGCCTGAGTGTTCCGGCCCGCGCATTGTCGAGCGCCTGCGCCGGGTTTCGCGCGCCACAGAGGGCAAAGGTCACGCCGGGCTGCGCCAGCGTCCAGGCGATCACCACCTGCGCGATGCTGGCCTCATGCCGCTCCGCGACCGGCCGGATCGCCTCGGAAAACGCCTTCGCCTTCTGCCGGTTGGCGACGGAGAAGCGCGGGTTGTCCTTGCGCTGGTCATCACCCGAAAAGACGCGGTCCGGTTCGATGGTGCCGGAGAGCAGGCCGAGCGCCAGCGAGGAATAGCTGAGCGTCGACACGCCGTTTTGAACGGTGAGCGGCAGCAGGCCCGCCTCGATCTCGCGATCGATCATGCTGAACCGCTCCTGGATCGCATCGAGCGATCCGGTGCTGATATATTGCTGAAGCTCGGAGCGATCGACATTACTGGCGCCGATGGCGCGGATCTTGCCGGCCGCCCTCAGCTCTTCCAGCGCCCGCACCGTCTCCTCGATCTGCGTCGTCGCGTCCTGCCAGTGGGTGATGTAGAGATCGATATAATCCGTGCCGAGCCGGCGCAGGCTTTCCTCCACCTCATGGATGATCGAGTCGCGCCCGAGATAGCGGTGAACCGGTTTGCCGTCCTGATCGAAGAAGTGATTGCCCTTCCGCGTATGCCAGACAAGGCCGCATTTGGTGGCGATGACGGCCTTGTCGCGGCGCCCGGCAATCGCCTTGCCGACGATCTCTTCCGAGCGGCCGAGACCATAGGCCGGAGCCGTGTCAATGAGGGTCACGCCGGCATCGAGCGAGGCCTGAATGGCGGCTATGGATTGCGCCTCGTCGGTCCCGCCCCACATCCAGCCGCCGATCGCCCAGGTGCCGAGCCCGACGGCAGACGCCTTGACGCCGGAGCGCCCGATCTCGCGGATCAACTGTTCGCTGCTCATGCCGAAAACCCTTCCTCGGATGCTATTTCAAGAATGCGTGCCCCGGTCGCCTCGTCGGTGACGAGCGTATCGAGGTGGTTGCCTCGCAGCACGCTCAGGATCGAGCTGGCCTTGTTGAGGCCGCTTGCCACGCCGATCTTCGTCGGGATCGAGGCGAACTCTTCCAGCGTCAGAGAAACGAGTACTCGGTTGAGACTGTAGTCGCAGACCCGGCCCTCACCATCGAGCAGATGAGCGAGCAGTTCCGCGCTCGCACCGGAATGTTCGATGGCCTTGCGGTCCTCGCTGGAGGAGGGGTGCAGATCGTAATAGGTCGAATCTGTGCTGAGGATCGAGCCGATGCCGACCACCGCAATCTTGGCCTCCCGCGCCCGCTGGAAGACATCGGCGACGGCGCGCATATTGATCAGCATGTCCCGCTGCTCGGCATCATCGGCAAAGAGCGGCGCATGGATCTGATAGGAGCGTCCACCGAGCCGGTCTGCCATCAGGGTCGAGACGTGGTTGACGTCGGTATAGTGCTTGCCCTGCACGCAGCCGGTCGCCGGGATCACCTCGACATCGAAGCGGCGAGCGGGCTGCAGGCCGGCGACGACGGCGCCGACACCCTTGCCGCCGGTGATGCAGATCGTGTCGCCATCAGCAATTTCCTCCAGCAGCAGCCGTGCCGCCGCTTCCCCAACCGCTTGCAGCGCCGTCTGCGGATTATCGGAAACGGTCGGCACCACCACGGCGCGACCGATGCCGCCGAGTGCCAGCAGGCGTTCTTCCATATCCACCAGCGGTTCGACCGGCGACTTGATCTTGATTTCGACGAGGCCGAGTTGGCGGCCGCGCTTGATCAGCCGGTTCACGGTGGCGTGCGAGATGCCGAGCTGGTCGGCAATCTGCGATTGCGTCAAACCTTCGAGAAAGTGCAGCACGAGCGCCTGGTGCATCTGGCGCGCGATGACGATTTCCTCGCGCGGCGCAGTTGTCTTGGGTTTCAGTTTGGCAATCGGCATATCAGGCGGCCTTCCGCTTGTGCAGGAAATGGTCGATGGAGACGGCAGCGAGCAGAATGCAGCCTTTGATCATGTCCTGCCAATAGACGGAAACGTCGAGCAGGATCAGCGATGAGGTGACGACTGAGAGCAGCGCGATGCCGAGGATGGCACCGAAGATCGTACCCGAGCCGCCGTTCAGCGAAGCGCCGCCGATGACCGCCGCAGCGATGATGTTCAGCTCCATGCCGACGCCGAAAGTGGGCGTCGCGGCACCGAAGCGGGACATATAGATGACGCCTGCGACACCGGCGAGCGTCGAGCACGGAACCGTCACCCAGAACTTCACCTGGTTGGTGCGGATGCCGGAATAGAGCGCCGCCTTCTCGTTGCTGCCGGTATAGAACACCTTGCGGAAGGCCGTTGCCCGGCGCAGCAGGAAATCAAACAGGATGACGACGGCGACGAAGATCAGGATCACATAGGGAACGCCGTAGAAGGTGCCTTGCCCGACCGCCTTGAAGCCTGCCGGCAGCGTGAAGAGCGACAGCGGCGTGCCCTTGGTGATGACCAGGCAAAGCCCGCGCACGATCACCATGCCGGCAAGCGAGGTGATGAAGTGGTTGAGCCCCACCACCGTCACGAAGAACCCCATGATCGCCCCAATGGCGCCGCTGGCGAGAATGCCGATCAGCGAGGCCGTCCACGGATCGAGTCCGGCAAGGAAAAGCGACCCGGAGAGCACCATGGCAAAGCAGACGACCGAGCCGACCGCGAGATCGATACCGCCGACGATGAGCAGGATCGTCATGCCGACGACGACGATGCCTTCCACCGAAAAGCTCATCAGCATGGCGCGGAAGTTGCCGAGCGTGAGGAAGTGCGGCGAGGCAAAGCTCATGATCATGCAGAGCGTCAGGATGATCGCGATCAACCCCGCTTCGCGCATGGTGCCGATGCGTTTCCAGTGCCCCGTCTTTGCCATGTCCGCCGCCATCGTGTCGATTGCCATTCCCGTCTCTCCCTCCTTACGCGGCATGATCTGCCGTCCTTGCCGCACTGATCCCCGATGCAAGGCGGATCACGGCTTCTTCCGTCATGTCTTCCGGGCCAAGCTCGCCGGCAAGACGTCCCTCCCTGACGACCAGCACGCGGTCGCAAAGTCCTAGCAATTCCGGCATTTCCGATGAGATGACGACGATGCCGATGCCTGAGCGCGCGAGATCGCGCAGCAGCCGATGGATTTCGGTCTTGGCGCCGACATCGATGCCGCGCGTCGGCTCGTCCATCAGAATCACCTTGGGCTTCACCGCAAGCTGCTTAGCGATCGCCACCTTCTGCTGGTTGCCACCGGACAGCGACTTCACCGGCGCCTCGACGCCGCCCATGCGCACGGCAAGCCGCCGCGCGAAATCCTCCGCCAGCGCCGCCTCGGCACGGCCGTTCAGCAGGCCCGCATGGTTAGTGAGCGCCTTCAAGTTCAGCACCGAGATGTTCTGGGCAATCGACATTTCCAGAAAGATGCCGGACCCCTTGCGGTCTTCCGACAGATAGACGATGCCCGTCTTGACCGCATCCGCATAGGCTCGGATCGCCTGTGGCTTGCCATGCAGGCGGACTTCGCCTGCCGTATGTGCTCGAAGCCCGCAAATGCCTTCGGCGATCTCCGTGCGGCCGGAGCCGATCAGGCCACCGATGCCGAGGATTTCACCCCGGCGCAGATCGAAGCTGACATCATGGAATCGAGCGCCATCGCCGAGGCCATCCACTTCGAGGATGGTTTCGCTGGAGGCGTCTTCGGCCCCGAGCTTTTCCGGATAGAGCTGGGTGATCTCGCGGCCAACCATGCGGCGCACAACATCATCGGCCGTGACATCGTCGATCTTGTCGGTGCAGACATACCGGCCGTCACGAAAGATGGTCACGCGGTCGCAGAGGCTGAAGATCTCGGCCATGCGGTGGCTGATATAGATGATCGAGATGCCGTTCGCCTTGAGGTCGCGGATGATGGAGAAGAGCTGCTGCGCCTCGGTTTCGGTAAGCGCTGCGGTCGGCTCGTCCAGAATGAGCACGCGGCAGTCGAGCGTCAGCGCCTTGGCGATCTCGACAAGCTGCTGGCTGGAAATCGGAAGATCCGCGACCTTCTGGCGGACGTCGATGGCAGCCAGCCGGTTCATCACCCGCTGGGCATCGCGCTCCAGAGCACCGTAATTCATGAAAGGGGAACGCCGGCGACTGGTCGCGGCCATGAACATATTCTCGGCCACCGTCGCATCAGGGCAGAGCGCGATTTCCTGATGCACCAGACCAATGCCGAGCGCCTGCGCGGCAGCCGGTGAAGCGATGCGGATGGGTTTTCCATCGACGCGGATTTCGCCGTCGGTCGGCTGTAGGACGCCAGCGATGATGTTCATCAGCGTCGACTTTCCGGCGCCATTTTCGCCGCAGAGCGCATGGACTTCGCCGCGCTCGAGCGTGAAGTTGACATCCGTCAGCGCCCGGATCGCCCCGAAATGCTTGGTCATACCTTGAATGGTGAGCACCGGCTCCGCCATCTTCATTTTCCTTATTCATAGCCAGGTCCCGGATCGAGGCGGCTGCGATAATCTGCCTCTTCTCCCCGGCGGGGAGAAGTGCCTCGCTTGCAAGGCGATGAGGGGGAGTGCGGCAGATTCAGGGCCGGCCCTCCGGGCCACCTTCTCCCCGCCGGGGCGAAGGGGACAAAGGCCGATGCCCTTACTCCTCGATACCCTTCGTGCCGCGGCGCTTCAGGTACTTATCCCAATAGAAGTCCTCGGCATTTTCGGCAGTGACGATCGAAAGACCATTATCGACCACCGGGATGCTCATCGGGTTGAAGCCCGAGCGCTTGGCGTCGTTCATTGGGTCGATCAGTTCCGGATGCTTGGAAAGCCACAACAGCATGAAGCCCATGTAACCCTGCATGCCCTGGTTCGGGTTGATCGAGCCGAAGACTTCGCCAGCCTTGATCATGTCGAGAATGTTGGCGTTGACGTCGGCGCACATGACAAGAACCTTGCCGCCGTTTTCCTTGGACGCCTGTGAGGCGCCGATCGCGGAGTTCGCTTCCGGCATGAAGACCGCGCCGAGATTCGGATTTGCCTGGATGATGCTTGAAAGCCCCTGATAGGCCTTGGTCGGGTCCTGGTTGGAAGCGGCGCGACCGACCAGCTTCATGTCCGGCCACTTTTCTTCCATACGGCCGATGAAGGCGGCGATGCGCTTGTCGTGATTGTCCTGACCCGGATTTTCCAGAACTGCATATTCGCCCTTGCCACCCAGCTTCTCGGCGATTGCGTCGGCGGCATAGATGCCTTCGCGGGTGTTGTCCGAGGTGATAAACGAGACGCGCTTGGAAAGGGGCGAGTCGGCGGCAAACGTGACGACGGCCGTGCCCTGCTCGATGGCGCGGTTGATCGGCTCGATGAACGGATCGGAGTTCATCGGATGGACGAGGATGCCAGCCGGATTCTGGGCCAGAGCCTGGTCGAAGGTTGCGATCTGCTTGTTGACGTCATATTCCGGCGTGCCGGTATATTCGGTTTCGCAGCCGAGCTGCTGGCCTGCCTGCTTGAACATTTCATAGACCGGGAACCAGTATTCCACGCCCGAGACCATGACGTTCATGACGTATTTTTCACCAGGTTTGCAGCGGAACGGATTGTCCGTTTCCGCGGATGCTGTGCCGGTAAAAAGCGTTGCTGCAAGGACCACCATGGCGGTCGAGCTGATAAATTTGCGCAAGATTCCTCCTCGAGGCCGAAGCCCCTCCCAAAAGCCTGAGGGCGTCACGTCGACGCCGCTGACCGCGTTGAAACCGAACTTCCTCCTCGAAGTCCGATGAGAGCAATAAAGGCGAAGACGAAATGTATGTCAATATAATTCACTTAATGAAATATATTTCATGGATAAGCGAAGCGGACTGAATGAGGCTGGGTGGAGAACATCCGCGCAGAGTGGACATGGCTGCGATGCTCGCCGCCTTTGAGGTGTGGACCAGCGTGTAATTCGCCGATCGCCCGCTGCCTGAAGTTCCTGCTGATGATCCTTGCGAATTGGCCACCACTTTCGTCCCGATCAATCGCAAGCAACGCTCTCGCGACATCTCCGTAGTCCAGAAAATCGGGAGCGAGAGCCCATAAGGTTTCTGCCAGATAGGTTCCGGCGATATCGCGCGCATCGAGCAGTGCTTCGACAAGTCCGTCTGAGTTTCTTTCGAAAGCGCGGTCGAAAGCATACTGCACGGGTGCCTCGGCAGCCGGATCGAATTCGGCAATATCTGCGAGATCTTCAACGGCGCGCGAGATCAAGCGCTCCTCGGCCCCATTGCGGACCTCCGCTTAGGTACCCACTCGAAACTTATCCATCTTATAATTGTGGTTATTATGACGTTCGCGTAAACGGTTTGGGGTGTGCAATCATGATGGAACAGCTACGATGGATGCGATTCACACTGAAGGCTTCGACGCTGCTTTGACCCTGACCGATCACATTGAGCACCTGCCGGACAGGAAGCGGCGCGAGTTGGCGCGCATCATCGAGATCCTATTTGCCGAGGTCGAGGGGTTTCAAGCAAGCAAGCTGTCGGAGAAGAAAAGCGCCGGCAGGATCCTGAAGGTCATCCTGTATGGATCCTACGCCAGGGGTGACTGGGTCGAGGATCGCCTCAGCGGCTACCGCTCTGACTACGACCTGTTGATCGTCGTCAACACCAAGGCCTTTGCCGACGAGCATGACCTCTGGCAAGGCATCGACGAGCAGCTGTTGAAG
>NZ_FOCV01000163.1 GCF_900110205.1 Rhizobium tibeticum
TGCTGGCCAGCCGGGGTGACCCCTATCTGCTGGTGTCGCAGATGGCCTTTGCCGAGCGGGGTGTGCTCGATCGCTACCTTGCTGCGGTTCAACAGGTGGTCGACCGCCACGACATTCTGCGCACGGCCTTTGTCTGGGAGGGGCTATCGAGCCCGACCCAGGTGGTCTGGCGCAAAGCGCCGCTGGAAGTGAGCGAGGTCGAGCTGGATGAGGATGGCGGTCCCGGTCATGAGCAACTGAAGCGCCGGTTCGATCCGCGTCAGTATCGCATCGATCTTGGCCGGGCGCCGTTGTTGCGCATTGTCATCGCCCGCGAGCCGGGCAGCACACGCTGGCTGCTGTTGGAGCTGCAGCACCATTTGATCGGCGATCACACGACGCTGGAAGTGATGCATGCCGAAGTGCGGGCCGTGCTGGAGGGACGCGAGTATGAGCTTGCCGCACCGCAGCCGTTCCGCAATCTGGTGGCGCAGGCGCGGCTGGGTGTCGATGCCAAGGCGCATGAGCAGTTCTTCCGGGGGATGCTGGCGGACATCGACGAGCCGATCCTGCCGCTCGGACTGAGCGAGGTGCGCGGCGACGGCAGCGGAGTGCATGAGGCGCAGCGGATGCTGCCGCAGGGGCTCAACGATCGGCTGCGGCAACAGGCGCGGCGGCTCGGGGTGAGCTTGGCCAGTCTGTGCCATGTGGCCTGGGGGCAGGTGCTGGCGCGCAGCAGCGGCCGGGAGCAGGTGGTGTTCGGCACAGTGCTGTTCGGCCGCATGCATGCGGGCGCCGGCGCCGACCGCACCATGGGCTTGTTCATCAACACCCTACCTGTGCGGCTCGATCTGGACGGCACCGCGGTCGAGGCGAGCGTGCGCAGCACGCATGCGCGGCTTTCCGAGCTGCTGGCGCACGAGCATGCCTCGCTGGCGCTGGCGCAACGCTGCAGCGGGGTTGCGGCGCCGGCGCCGCTGTTCAGCGCGCTGTTGAACTACCGTCACAACACGCCGGCGGCCCTGGCCGGCTCCGGAGCGGAGGATGGGCTGGCGGGGGTGGAATGGCTGGGCGCGGAGGAACGCACCAACTATCCGCTGAGC
>NZ_FOCV01000007.1 GCF_900110205.1 Rhizobium tibeticum
CTGCTAAACGCAACATACAATCTTCTCATCACCTCCAACGGCCCAAGCCGGAAACAAAGGGCCGCCCAAAGCGGTCCTTTCTGCTTTCCAAACGCCGAAATGCAGAGCAAAATGCAACATGAGACAAATTGCGACCCAATTTGCTCAGGCACAATGCAGCACCGCAAAGCGGTGACGCAACCGTGACAAATCCAAAACGGATTTGCACACACCGGATAAACCGCATAGCGGTTTACCAAGATGGCGCGGGGTGGAGCAGCCCGGTAGCTCGTCAGGCTCATAACCTGAAGGCCGCAGGTTCAAATCCTGCCCCCGCAACCAAATACACAAAAGCCCGCCTCGTGCGGGCTTTTGTGTATCTCGGTAACAGGTCGAGGATCTAACCCTAATCAGGGGCCGAAAAGAAGGCCAAGCCGACCCAGCGGCACTCAAAACTGCAATGCCTGCAACCAAAACCAAATCTTTCCCAAGTTAAAAGGCAGATGGCCATTCAAGTCGCTTCAATGAAAGCTCCTCAGCGTAAGCGTCGAGGAGCTTTTTTTGTTTCTGCTCCGTTTCGAGCTCACCGGCCTCCAGCTTCTCGATGAAAATCCGCTTGCACTTCGGCGACGAAGCGGGTTGATTTCGCAATAGAGTTTCTGTCTAGTTATAAGAATAGTAAGTATATTTCAAATATTGAAGTATATTTGTTGGATAAGTTGTTTGGGTGGATGGTATGCGCATATTTTCGGACGAGAACCTTGAGGTGATACATCGTCCAGGATCATCTCCATATCTTCTGGTCACCTTTAATGAGATGGAAATGAAGGCGAACGGGAGCCGGTTCTGGGCGCAGCGATTCTGCGAGAAAGCCGACATTTCGGCGCTGGGCTTCATCAGTCGACGGCCGAACTGGTTTCCGGCGGCGAGCGTCGTCAAGGCAGTCGAAGCGGCCGCGCCCATTCTTCGTGCGGCACCGGAGCGAATACTTTACGGGCACTCGCAGGGCGGTTACGCGGCGTTGCGCTACCGCGGGCGCTTCAACGCCTCCGTTGCCATCGCCTTTTGCCCGCAAGTTTCGATAGATCCGAAGGTCGCTCCCTTCGACGGGCGGTTCGCACGGCATTTCTCGCCCGACCTGCACGCCAATATGGGGATAGCGCCGGATCACGCGGCTGGGCGCGCCTATCTCTTCTTCGATCCGTTCCACGCCGTGGACCACCGGCACGCCGCGCGGATCGCGACGCTGCAGGAGAGGACGCACCTCGTGCCGGTCCACATGACCGGCCATGGCACCGTTCGGGCTTTCACCGGGACCGAGCGCGCGCTGTCGTTGATCGAGGCCTGCCGCGGAGACGATCTTCGGGGGCTACGCGCTCTGGCCCGAGCTGCCCGCGTGGTGGCGCCGATGCGACCCTATCAGATCGCTGTGACGGCGATAGCCCGGCATCCTGCCTGGGCCGACCGATTTCATGCGCGCTTCGGTTCGTCGTTTTCTCCGGTGGAGCGAGCAAACTTCCTCTATCTTCGCGCCAACCGCCATATTCGCGACGGTGAGCTCGCGACGGCGCGGACCATGCTTGTGGACGCCATGACGTGTCAGCCGGAAAATGCCGGCTTCGCCGGCCGGCTAGCGGAACTGGACGGCCGTATTGCACGCAGCCGCAGGGCGGATGGCACCGCGCTTTCGTGATCGAAATGTTGCCAAGCCTACAAGACAAGATGGCCTTCGCGGCGGGTGAAGCCCATCTCCGATCCACCCGCGGGCTGGCCTTCTGGCCAATGCGGGTCTCCCGAAAGAGGGCACTGGTTTTTAGAACTACGAGCAAAACAAGTGCAAAGACCGGAAGCAGATCCCGTGATCCGCCTCACGCGACGTGCTTTTGATGCGCTGTTCAGGTGACCGAGGGCCACCTAGCGGCGAGGGGTTCGATCTCCATGCTGACGGAGGAACCGACGTCGGCGCGGTTACGCGCCAAGTGCGAGTTGGCAGACACAAAGCCTGCTGCGACTTGCCATCGAAAGTGCCGCCGCGGAACTCGAACCGCCTGATCATGTGCTCGCCCACAAGAGCGATGATGGCGTCGCAAGCTAAATCTCGCCGCCGGAGTTGGTTGCGTCGATCGTCTCTCAGGATGAGCGTGGTCAAAGCGCGTGCGAGAGAAGTGCAGGATTTTCCGCCATGGCGGCATCGCGTTTCTGCCGCAGCAGCGTGCGGTAGAGCTTGAAGTGGTCGCGCGCGCAACCGAGGTGGTCGGCGGGTTGTCGCATGGACGCGCGTAGCCGATCCCAGGTTTGGTTATCGCCCAATACTTCAACGATGCGGTCCGCGAGATCCTGGCTGCTTCCTGCGCGGAAGTGCAGGCCGTCCTGCCCATTCCGCACCTTCTCGGCCATCCCGCCGATGTCGGAGCAGATCATCGGCCTGCGATGTAGCAGGGCCTCCTGGATCACAACGGGCGAATTTTCCCACCAGACGGAGGGTAGAACCACCCAGTCGACCGAACGCATCAGGCGCGGCACGTCCGCGTTCTGGTAAGCGCCATAGAATCGGACGCGCTGGCCGGCGTCTGCAATAAGCTTCTTCATCCGTTCCTGGAATTCGACCGGCTGTCGCTCGAGGTTGCCGCCGAAGATCATCAGGCAGGAGTCGTCGCCCCATATGTCCTTCGGGATGCGCAAAATAGCGTCAATCAGGACGTCGACACCCTTGAATGGGGTCATCTGGCCGAAATAGGCAAAGCGGTTGCGACGCGGCTTGAGACCTTGCAGCTCGCGCGCGGGGGCACCCGCTTCCAAAGCGATCCCGTTTTCGATCACGCAGAGCTTGTCCTTATCAATGCCCCATTTGATGTAGCGCTCTGCCAGAAACCGGCTGGGCGAAACGAAGGCGTCGGCAAGGCCAAGCATCCCGCGTGCAAACAACTCCCGCTTCAAGAAATGCGAGACAGGGATGTCAGGAAAACAGCCGTGGCAGGCGATGGGGGAGGCCGTTTCGCAGAGCTGGCCGGAAGGTCGTTTCACCATTTGCCCGTGATTGTGGCAGATCGAAAGGTATTCGTGGAACGTGACCAGTATGGCCGCGTGAGGAAATGCCTCTCTAAAGGCATAGAGCGCTTCGAGACCGATACCGAGAACATGATGGAAATGCACGACATGGGGCCTGAGATCCCGCGCGAAGCGCAACAGGTCCCGACTGATCGCCTGCGTATCGCCATTGGACAACAAGAAGTGGTCGTAGTCGTCCGTGTGAAATAGCAACTCATCTTCGGCAAGGCGATAGCTCATCAGCGCGGACGCGGCATGCCGGGGTACCGGGTGGCCGACCCGGGCCAAGTAAACCGACCTAACGTCCGGCAATGCGTTTAGGCCACGATGCAGGTTGTGCGAAGCGATTTCTGCCCCGCCGAGCGACACTGTCGGGTGAGCATGCGAGACGACAAGGACACGAAGCTGCTCGTTCATGCGGGCCTCTTTTCTGGATGTTTTTCACCTACGAGGACAGGCGACCATTGGCTCTTGAAGATCTTTCGATCGATCTCTTCCACCAGAGCCGCCATTGCCGGACTGTTCCAGTCGCGTGCGTCGTCGCAGCCCCATATCTGCACCGATGGCAGCAAATAGGAGTTGATGCCGGACCGGCTGAGACGGAGACCGAGATCCAGGCCTTTTTCCTGCGCGCCCAGATAGCCGCCGGAAAAGCCGCCCAAGCGCGACAGGGCGTCCCGGGGCGTGACGCAGCATTCGAGCGAGGCCGCCGCGATGCGGGTCAGTTTCATTTCGGTAACTGCTTTGAGCGGATATCCGGCATAGCGACCCACAACTGGCTGATCGCCGTTGTCAACATCGATCCAGTTTCCCGCCCAGCGAACGGAATGGTCCTCGTAAGCCAGTACAGGCGAGATGATGCTTCCTTTCACGGTCCCAGCCGTGGCCAAGAGCTTGCCGTACCAGCCTGTCCCGCGCGGGACCAGTGAGGCGGAGAGCGACACGACCGTTTCACAGGAGAGTGCCTGCGTGCCCGCTTCAAGCATGTCGTAGAAGTCGCCTGCGCCCTTGACCGATACGAACCTGGCCGAAAGGCGATAGAACCGTACGAGTTCTTTGAGGCGGGCGGCTTGTCTGCGAAAGCGATCGGCAGGCATGGCGATCACGATCGGCGCGCGTCGGGTCTCCGGATCTAGCGCGAGCAAGGCCAGCAGCGGGGCGATGTTCTCCTCTCCCTCCCCAGCGCCGATGACGATCGGCGGGCTGCTCTCCTGATCGAAGGCGCCAGCGTCCAGGACTGCGTCGGTGACCGGCGTCGACCGTCCGGATTCGCTGAGGAACGGTACAATTTGTGTGTCGACGATCGCCGGCAACGCACAGTTCGTTGGATCGATGGAACCGATCTGGCGCAATGCCGCCAGGCGCGCCGAAACCCGCGTTGGTTTGACTGGCAAGAACGCACGACGCGAATCGCGTAGCGTCAGTTCGAAGTAGAGAGGCGCACCATGATCTTCACTGGGCAAATGGGCGTGGGCGATGAACCCATGGGCACGCTGTTCAGCTCGAATGCTCGGCGCGAAGTGCTGCTGGTCATTGAAACTGTCGGTGACATCGGGGCGATCGAGGCGCGTCCAGCGTTCGTCGAGGCAAGCCGCGCCGTCACCTCTACGAAGTCTTACCGCCGTGACGTGAGCGTCGGGATCATACAGCCAACCGGAGGCGAGGAGTTTTCCTCCATCGGCCTCAAACATATTGTCTATTCCCATCCGGACGGGAAACGGCAGGCTGGAGACGGTTTCTTTGCCATCAAAGCTGTTAGCGGCCGCGCGCAGGGATAGGAGCATGTCTGGCGCACCATGTGCGCGCGGCAGGATTGACCTGACGTGTTCGGGCGTTTCCAGCGGGCTGAGGATGCGCTTTCGGGGGTGGACTGGGGCATACCTCCAGCCGGCGCGCCCCCGAATGACCAGACCTTCGATGTCGCGCGCGCGGACATCCTTGGTTGCCGCGAGAAGACCAACAAAACCCGGGGCGCCATCGGGCGCATCCGGGCGGGAAAAGACGGCGATGCCGCACTCAGAGGCCACCGGTGTCGCATTGCCAACCACCGACACCCGGCAAGGACCGGGCGCCATGCCGCGGCTCCAGCCCTGCAGGAACGTCGCGCCTTCATGGCTTTCACCAATCAACTCGATGAAACCATCGTTTGCGTGGGCTGCCTGCAGAAGCGCGGTGACGGTCAGAAGTCCACGGCGGTTAAGGTTGCCGGCCATCATAACGTCCACAAGCCGGTCAATGACGGCGGCTGACTGAGGTCCCGCGGTTTCGGCCACGATCGCGGCTGCTTCCTCCGCGGAGGCAAGTCGGGGCGCAAAGATATAGCGTACGCTCGTTTCCTCCTCGCCGAACCGTATCGCAGTCATGGCGCGGTCCGTGCCCTCGGTCGGTAGGAGCGCCGCGAAGCCGTGCTTGGCCCTTGGGGAAGGAGCGGCCAGTCGCCATTCCGAGACAAACGCGCTTCGCGTGCCCGTTTGATCGCCGTCGACGCCGACTATCACTTCGCCGGCCACCACTTCGCCTGCCAGGACACGACCGAGACCGACAATCAGCAAGGTGGTCTCGTTTACGGGGCAGCCGATAACCCTTCCAGGGCGCATCGCCCTGTTGGCCCCATGCTTAACGGCCGTGGGGTTCCTAACCGCGGGGGACTGTTCTGTAACCAGCACGCCTCAACCTCCCCGTGTCAGATCCTGGCAATGAGCGCGAGGCCAGCGCCAGCGGCAAATCCCACAAGAGCGAACAGCAGCAGCAGCAAGGGTTTCAACTCGCCGTTCTTGCGCTTCTGCAACGCAGTCAGGTTCTTCTCCATTCCCGCCACCACCCCATCCAGCCGCATCAGATGGACATCGAGATCGTTCAGCCGCTGGCCGATATCCACCCAGAGACTTTCGACGGCGTTTCTGACGTCGGTCAGGCCAGTCCCGGTCTTGTCGGCATCGATTTCCGGTGTGCGCTGCAGCGAGCGCTGTGAGACCTGCAGCTGCCGCTGCGACGCCATCAGTACGTCGAGCTTGTCGAGCACTTTCGCCAGCGGCGCGGCGATCAGAGCTTCGGCCGCCTGCTCGTCCGGCTGCGGAACGCGCAGGGGCTGCTCGGAACCGCTTCCATTTCGCGCCACGACCACGAGATCGTTCGCGCGCGACTGGACAGGATCGGGCAATGCTATTTCAAATGCGTGATTACCGTCGCCGATACCGTTGCGCCGCAGGTCGGGACGATTGCGATCGGCAACCGTTTCGGCAATCACCTTTCCATCGAGCAGGACTCGGATGGTCAGTCGTTGGTCCGGCGAAACCGGGTCGAACGCCCAGCCGAAGATCCGGCCCATGTCGATGGCATCCACCCGGCCGTTCATCGGCTTGGCGTTGTCCTGTTCGGATGCGGCATCCGGTCGTTCAGCGGGACTTGCCATGAGTTCTCCTATGCCGGAAGCAGTGCCGGCTCGATCCGCTTGAGGTAGCGGCGGGCGGTCGTATCGATGTCGTCGGGCTTGCGAGCGTTTTCGGCGAACTGGCGCAGCAGGTTCGGCTGTTCCAATATGCTACGCATAGCCGCGGCGAGTGCTCGCGCATCGTTGGGTGGCACAGTCAGGCCGTTGACGCCATGCTCGATCATTTCAGCCATGCCCCCGATGTTGCTGGCGATGACCGGACGCCCCTGAACCTGGGCTTCCTGAATGACCAACGGCGCGTTCTCCCACCAGACGGAAGGAACAATGGTGCAATCGACCGCGGCCACCAAATCGCCGATATCTTCTCGTCGATAAGGACCCCGGGGCTGAACGCATTCCGCCGTTTCGGCGAAGCGGCGATCGACCTCGTCGACGAAGGTCTTGCTCTGGAATGGCGCGCCGCCATGGACGCGCAGCTCGAATTCGTGGCCATCGGCCAGAAGCTGGCGCGCAGCGTCGAGCAATACGGTCACCCCTTTCCAGGGATTGAGATTTCCGAAATAGCCGAAAATAGGCCGCCCGCCTTCGAGCAGCTCTCGTTGCGCGCCGGCCTTTCGGACCGGGATGCCATTGGGAATGACGCTGACCGCATCTTCGTCCAATCCCCACTGCACGAAGCGATCCTTTAGAAAAGCGCTTGGTGATACGAAGTGGTCAACCGTGCTCAGCAGGGCCTTCAGGTGCCGTTCGCGCAGGACAAAGCGATCGAGGGGAATGTCCTTGAAGCAGCCATGGCAGCGGTCCGGGCTGGCTTGATGGCAAAGCTCCTTGGTGCCGGTGCGCACCATCAGGCCGTCATGATGGCAAATCGGGTAGTAGTCATGGAGCGTCATGACGATCTGGCAGTGGGGCAGGGTGCGGCGGATAATGTGAGGGAACTCAGCGCCAAGCAGCAACAGGTGGTGGATGTGGACTACATCCGGTCGGAACTCGCGCAGCAACTCCGTTATATCCGGCACCACGCCATAGAGGTCGATCTGGCTCATGAAAAAGTGGTCGAAGTGTCCCGACCACAGCAGGAGCTCGTCTCCCGCCGGGCCGACGCCCTGAAAGCTCGTGCCCGGCCTCGCCTCGCGATGGATCTGGTTCGTGGCACCGAGAAACAGAGCCTCGTGCCCGGCGCGCTGGTAGGCGCGAAACAAGTCGTGGGCGAATATCTCCGTTCCACCCGGATGGAGGGACGGATGGTTGTGGGCGGCCACGAGAATGCGCTTGCTCATCGACCATTTCCCCGGCGCTTCGCCACGATGAAGTCCTGATGGTGGCCAGCGTTTGTGCCGCGCCAACGGCCAAGCGATTTCAGCGCGACGGAGAGACCGGCCCGTTCGAGCGCCTTGTCCAGAAAGCCTTCATCGAAGCCGATCGCGGCAAGCGGTGGCTGGTTGGGTACGAACCAACATGGGCTTTCGCGATAGCGACGGAAAGCGAGACGCGGATCGCGCCGTCCGTTTTCGTTTGCCGCGGCGATGCCGTCGACCACGAACGCGGTCATGAACAAGCGGCCCCCGGGTGACAGCACTCGGCGGACCTCGGAGAGGTAGACAAGCACCTCCGCGGGCGGCAAATGAGTGACCACGGACGTCATGATGACGAAGTCGAAATGATGATCGGGAAAGGGCAGCGCCAGCGCCTTTCCGCTGATCTTGCCGTTCGGGTTGTAGAGCTCGTGCGCGATATCCAGTCGCTGAAAGCCGAAATTGGGGTAGGCAGGCGTGATCGTACGCTGGCACCAGCCGATGCCGTCCTCGACCGGGTCGAGGCCATCGTAGCGGCTCTTTTGCGGATCGAGGTACTGGGTGAGCGGCACCGCCATCCTGCCGATACCGCAACCAATGTCCAGCACGCGGCTGTCTTCGCGCAGGCCGCCGATGCGAATAAAGTAACCGAGAAACTCCGCCCCTATCGCGCGAAAATCACCGTCTCCGACGACGACGTTGCTTGAATCCGGTTGCGGCAGAAAACGATTGCACCGAACGGAATCGATCAGCCAGCGAACACGGCCTTCATCGATCAGCCGGGCCGGCGCGGGCGGATGCATGAGTGCCGCTTGCGTCACGCCGCGTTCCTTTCCGGGATTCTCCCACCAGTGGCGGCGTGTCGATCCGGGTCTTTGCCGAATTGAATCGCCATCAGTTCGGTGATGTCGTCCTCCCAACGCTGGGTGTGTAGCCATGAATTGTATTGGCTTGCCACGCCGCGCATGTAGTCCTCGCTGCGGCGGATCGAGCGACGCTCGAAATGATACAGGCACGCTGCCGGTTCGTAGACTATCTGGAGCCCGAGGCGACGGATCTTGAGGCACAGGTCGCTGTCTTCGTAGTCGCCGATCACGTAGTCCTCGGTGTAACCACCAACGCTCTCGTAAGTGTCCCTGCGGGTCACGAGGCAAGCGCCGGTGACGCCGGGAACCTCGCGGGCATGTTGCGCCGGCGCGTAGTCGCGCGGCATGCCCTTGTGGAAATGGTGGTTCAGCCAGATCCCGCGCTGGTCGCGGCCGAAGTAGAGCCCGGCATGCTGCAGCGATCCGTCTTCGAAAATCAGCTTCGGACCGATCGCGCCCAGGTTTGGCCTTTCCAGCAACGGACGCGACAACACTTGGAGCCAGCCTGGCGCTGACGGCACAACATCCGAATTGAGCATCACCAGAATGGCGCCGCGTGCAAAACGTGCGCCGGCATTGCAAGCGCGCGCGTAGCCTCCGTTGCGATTCATCACGACGAACTTCATCGCTAGTCCGTGCAGAAGGTGCAGGCCGCCCAGCAGGTGCTCCGTCTCGTCCTGAATTTCCGGGGAATCGAGGACATAGATGATCTCAGCGTTGTCGGCGAGCCACGGATCCGTGGCCATCCCGGATAACTGGAAACGCAGGAAGTCGAGAACCCGGTATAGTGGGACTACGATGGAAACGAGGGGCGCAACTTTGGGAATGCCGTAGTCTTTGGTGCGGCTGACCTCTATGGTCTTGCCCAATCGCCGCTCGACATTCTGCAAGGAGGGGGCGAGGATTGTACGGAAGGCGCGGTCGACCGCATGCTGCGGGGGCACGGCGCGAAGGAGGTGGTTTCGTTGCATTGCGGCCTCGAAGGCCTGAGGCTTCGGGACGAGAGCCATTGTCGCTCCAGAGGCGAGGCGCATCTGAAATCGTGGCTGCAGGAGCGGCCCGGGCGATTCCGTCAGAGGGACCCAGGCAACGAAACCGGTCACATCGGTCTTACTCTTTTCATCGGTCCCTTGCGCCCATGCCGGAAATTCGTAGCTGTTCCCGTCGAGCGGCACGGCCGTGCCGTCCTCTTTGAGGTAATCGATGCCGGCGAAGGCGGTTGACGGCGCATGGAACCAGCCGCCGGCCAGAAGACCGCCGTCGAGCACCAGAGCGAGATCGACCTCTCCGGACGGATGCATCGATGACTTGGCGATCCGGCTTGTCGCCAGTGGTGCGCGAACTTGGAGGTCGATCGCCGTGGCCGCGCCGTTTTCCGGCAACGTGGCGAGCCGACGGACAATCATTTCGCGCAACTCCACCGCCTGGCGGTTTTTATCCCACCAACTCTGAAGGCTGGAATAGCGAGACTTGCCGTCGGCGAGCTGGCGGATGGCGACGCCATTCTTGCTCAGAAGGACGATGAGCAACGGAGGAGATGGGGAAGGCGCATCCGTGATGAAATGGCACGACCGCGAGCCGTGTTTCGCATTGCGCCCGAGGACAACCCTTACGGCCAAGCGTGTGATCGACGCCGCGCCGACCGCATAGATCGCTGTGATGTCGCCCAGATCCGGATTGATGGTCGTCTCAATCAGATGGCGCCCTTGCGCAACCTGACACACGATGCTGGCGGACTGCGGTTCGGGTACGAGCACGTGAAGAGCGTCTTCAACCACCATGCTGAACAGATCGTCGCTGGCAATGCGGAAGGCGCTTCGCCACACAGTCAGGAGGTTGTTCACGAACTTGATGCGAGCATCTGGCGCGAGATCAGCGAATAGGGCCTCAACATCGAGCGGCGCGAGCATGCGCGCCGGCTGCATCACGATGGTATCAATCGTGCAGCCGTCTTCAGTGCAGATGTCTACGCTCTCCGGCTGCTTTCCTGGCCTCATCGCCCAGAACATGCGTTGCCGTCCGTTGCCAAGCGGGAGCGTCATGCTGACGAGCGGTACCGGCGACTGGTCCATGGACAACAGGCACCTTGTGGCTGAGGGAAGGGCTGGGGGGAGATCCAAGATGAGGACGGCCAGATTGGCGCCGAGCCGAAAAATCTCTGCATTCCTGAAATCGCCCGTGGCGTTTATCGATACGTCGAACGTCACACGCTATCCTCTGAATTGGAATGGCGCGCCCCACGGGAGGAAGCAGGGCGCGCGGTTCACGCTCAGTGAACTGTGAAGTAGTGCTCGGGATTTGCCTGGATGTCGTCGGCATCGACATTGACCAGGGTGAGCGTGTCACCATGTCCGAGATCCACGACGACATTGCCGCCGACCTGGGTGATACGCGAGGCCAGGTCGTCGGGCGAAGACACGTCGAGGCCATTGATGCCCTTCGAGATCTGCAGCAGATCCTCGCCCGCGGTAAAGTCGAGAATGACGTCATTGCCGCCGCCGCCGTCGAAGACGAAGACGTCATGGCCAGCACCGCCTGCCAACACATCGTTGCCGGCGCCGCCGTCGAGGATGTCGCCACCATCGCCGCCATAGAGGATGTCGTTGCCCTTGCCGCCGGACAGAAGGTCGCTTCCGTGTCCCCCGAAAAGGATGTCGTTGCCCTTGTCGCCGTACAGAAAGTCATCACCCCAGCCGCCGACGAGGGTGTCGTGACCGTCTTCACCGTTCAGCAAGTCGCTGCCCTCACCGCCGAACAGGGTATCGTTTCCCTTTCCGCCGAACAGCAGGTCGTCACCATCATCACCGAACACGATGTCGTGTCCGTTGCCGCCGCTCACGAAATCATCGCCCCCATGGGCGCGAATGAAGTCGCTGAAACGGGAGCCGAACAGGGCGTCGTGGTATGCACCGCCTTCCAATGTTGCCATCTGCCTCTCCTCTTCAGGTTTCTATGCACGCGTTGCTCGCACGGGGTGCGACAATTGCGCGCCAGGAATGTGCATTGCAACAAAGAACAACGCAAGCGTCCCATGAAGAGAAAACGTCTATTTTTGAGAAATAAATTTCTTATTTTAAGTCATGTTGGTACATTGTTTCATAAATGTCGGCTTTTATAATGTAAAATACCCGCAGTTTACTTGGAAATAACTTCAAAAATTGAAACAAACTACAATTGAGATGTCGCGAGTTTATGCTCATTTCCTAGTCTTCTCTGAAGGCACGATTGAAACTCTCGGCGACGGGAGAGGTAAGGTATTCGATCGCAAGGCGTGACTTGTGGATGATCAGCACCTCCGCGGGCATGCCGGGATAGAGGCGGACATCGGGGTTTGCGTTGAAGGACGACGCGTCGATTTTGGCGCGCGCGACGAAAAACGCGGAATTTGACTTCTCATCGACCGACTGGTCCGCGGCGACATATGTGATGGCGCCTTCCATGGGCAGGCGGGAACGCTGATTATAGGCTGTCAACCGGATTTGCGTTTTGGAGCCCACGGCGATGCTGTCGATGTCACGAGGATTGACGCGCATTTCGATCAGGAGCGGCTCGTTTTCCGGAACGATCTCGAGCAGAGGCTGGCCGGGCGTGACCGCGCTGCCAGGGGTGCGCAAGAAGATGTTGCTGATGATCCCGTCCTGCGGAGAGCGGATCTCAAGACGCCGCAGCACGTCTTTTGAAGCCGTGATCTGCTCTTCGACATCCGCGAGCTCGACGCGCGCCGTCGTGATTTCGCCGGCAATCGTCGACTGAAACTCGCTTTCGATCCCGGTCAGCGCAAGCTGTGCGCCCGCTGCGGCCTTTTCTGCCCGGGCCCTGTCGCCGGCGAGTTCGCTCCGCTCCCGCGTAACCCCGCTGAGCCGGGCCTCGATCTCGATGAGTTGCGTGCGCGATACGGCGCCTTTTTTCTCCAACGTCGCCAACGCCGACCGCTGCTCGTTGATGAGGCCGAGCTGCTGGTCGGTCGCCTCGATCTGGATGCCGAGTGATTTCGCTTGTTCGAGGTACTCCTCGATGGTTTTTCTCTGGACCTCTATCCGCCCGGCCTGCATCTCGCGCCGCTTTTCGAAAAACACCGTCTCCGCCCTGATGGCGTCGTCGACGGCGACGTCCTCGGCATCGCCGAGTTCAGGTGGAAAGATGATCCGCGGCATGTTGGTCTGCTCGTCCTTCAATCGCGCCAGTTTCGCGATCAGGCCGATGCGCCGGATTTGGAGTGACCGCAGGCTGGAACGGGCGCGTGTATCCTCCAACTCGATCAGGGGTTGTCCGGCGGACACCTTGTCGCCCTCCTGAACCCGCAACCGGCTCATGACGCCGCCTTCGAAATGGCTGACGGTCTTTCGCTTCGAATCGACGATGACCGTGCCGCTGGCGACCGTCGCGCTGCTGAGTTCGGTCGAAAGCGCCCAGGCAAAAAAACCACCGAAGGACACCACGATCGTGGCGATCCCCGAGATGACAAGACGGCGGAGCGGCGAGCGGGTATCAAATTGGTCGAATTCCAGGTCCGGAGGGCTGACACTCAGCGGCACCGGCTGATGCGTCTGTAGACGCCGTTCGGAAAGGTCGGGGCTGGCTGCAAGGGGCTTCTTCTCCGTCATTGCGCAGCCACCTCGCGGCGTGCTTCGCCCGCCGTTGTGGCTGGAACCACGTCCGTGCGCGGCCCGAACTGCGTGACGCGGCCGTTTTCAAGCACGAGCAGTTTGTCGGCGACCTGCATGATGGCTGGCCTATGGGCGATTATAATGACGATGGCGCCGTCGTCGCGCGCGTGCTGGATCGCGCGGATAAGGGCCCGCTCGCCAATCGCGTCCAGGTTTGCGTTCGGCTCGTCGAGCACGATGAGGCGAGGCCGGTTGTAGAGGCAACGTGCCAACGCTATGCGCTGCCGCTGTCCTCCCGAAAGGGTCAGGTGTCCGTCACCGACGGGCGTATCGTAGCCCAGTGGCAGGCGTCCGATCATCTCGTGGATGTCGGCCAATCGCGCCGCCTCCAGCACCTTGTATGGATCGCTGTCCGCCATCCGCCCAATGTTTTCTCGAATCGAGCCCTCCAAGAGGGAGACGGATTGCGGTAGATATCCGACCACTTGGCCGAACGAACTGCGCTCCCAGAGATAGGTGTTGTTGCCGTCGAGGAAGACACCGCCTGACGTGGGGCGCAAGATCCCGACCAGCAGCCGGGCGAGGGTCGATTTGCCAGCCGCGGAGGGACCGACCACACCCAGGACCTCGCCCGGGGAGAGGGAGAACGAAATGCCCTTGATGATCGGCACATCCAGCCCCGGGGCTGCGTAAACCAGTTTGTCGACGACGATGTCGCCAGACGAATGCGGCGTGGGCATCGTTTGGCGAATAGCAAGGTCCGCCTTGAGGGTGGCCTCAAGGCGACGCCAGCCTGCGATCGCCAGCACCCATTGCCGCCAATTGTCGATGACCGAATCGAAAGGTATCAGGAGGCGTCCGACAAGGATGCTCGATGCCATCATTGCGCCGGGCGTGATTGCCTGCTCCAGCACCAGGAACGCTCCGGCCGCCAGGGTGATGATCTGGATGGAATAGCGGAGGCTGCGGGTGATGGACGACATCGCCTTGCTCCTGCTCCCACTCGCTTCAAAGCCGTCGAGGGCTTGCATTTGCAGGGCGCGCCAACGATTCGCCAGAGCCGGCAGCATGCCCATTGCCTCGATAGCCTCGGCATGTCTGAGTGATGCGCCAATCTTCGAGATAGCTTCAACATTTGTCTGGTTCGCTTCCTTGGTGAGTTGGCGTGTCAGCATGTCCGTGATCAGGCCGCCGCAAAGGAGCAGCGTCGCGGAGACGGCCCCGATGAGGCCAAACAGCGGATGCAGAACGAAAAGGGCGCCGAGAAAGATCGGTGACCACGCCGCGTCGAGGGGCGCGGTTACCGCTGACGAGGTCAGGAAGCTTCGCAGTTCCGCGATGTCCCGAAGCGACTGGGTCGCGCGCGACAGGCCCTGGTCAACGGAGGCCTGAACGGCGGCGGCAAGGACTGGCATGTTTAAACGGCGCACGAGTGCGCCACCGATGGCTTGGAAGGAGAGGGCGCGGATGAATTCCAGAACACCGAGCACCACAAGGGCGCCGATCGCCAAAATCATGAGCATGACCAGTGTCTCCATGCTCTGACTGTTGAGGACCCTGTCATGAACTTGCAGCATGAAAATGGGCATCGTAAGTTGCAGCAAATTCAGGCACACGCTAAGCGCCGCCGCATATATTAGCCCGGACACGAATACGCGCTTCCCTTGCGCGATCAGCAAGCCTGGGTTGTTTTTATCGTTGCCTCCCAATGATTGACCCTTGCTTCTTGTCTCATTTTGAACAGTATCACGCATGGCGATTTGCCTTGAATTAACGTTGTGGCCATCTGCCGGAGGACGGAATTGGTTATAACCGGGCGGGAGTGTAGTATTGCTTCGACCAATCTGGCATAGAAGGGCGGGGGTGTGCAAGGTCACACTAATTGTGGTCGATGGACATATTTGAAGATTACTTCAATTTTTGAAGTAGTTTTCCAACACGGAGAATATAGTGAACGACGATAGTGTGCTTAATCCTTCCGATCTGAATGACGATCTGAGAATTGGAAATAGGGGGCGGGCTGTGCAAGCAGATCCCGGGCATGCTCAAGATCTCGAGTTCGGTGACCTCCGGCAGATTACGTATTTTGAGCTCGCTCGCCTCATGGAGCGGGCAAGTCGACGGTTTTCAGGCTTGATCCGCGCAGAGCTCACCAAGCTTCGTGTAGATGATGTTGGGCCGGCACAGGCGATGATACTGCTCGCAATCGGCGATTCGGAGCTTTCGGTCGCCGAGCTTCTGGAGCGTGGGCATTATGTTGGTTCCAATGTTTCCTACTATTTGAAGCAGCTTGTTGACGGCGACTACATTGATCGCGTCGCCTCCCAGCGCGACAAGCGGTCCGCACGCATCAAGCTGACGGAGAAGGGGAGGCAGCTTAGGGCAAATCTCCGCGACGCGGCGACGGCCTACGAGCGTGCGGTGAAACGTGGTGATCAGGATCAACGGATGCTTGAGACGGCCTTCCAGACGCTGCACGAGCTTGAACTGGCCTGGGCCAACGCTTCACGGTTCGGCGTCTAAGCGGTGAGTGGTGCCGTGGGACTGGCCAAGGCGGACTAGACGCGATGCATGTGGCGTTTGTTCATCGCAGGGGCTTCGGCCAGTTCGCTGCCCTTGCCGCTCAACTCGCGCAGGCGGGCAATGAGGTCAGCCTTATCACCGAGACCATAGACCGGAAGATCCCATCCGTTCGGGTCGTTCGACATCGAACGGAACCAGGCCCGCGCGCAAATCCGCACATGGCCCGGCACATGGGTATTCCGGATCACCACGCGCGAATCGGCCATCGTGTTGCCGAAACGCTCGATGCCATGGTGCGGCAAGGGCTAGCGCCGGACGTTGTCGTCGGCCATATCGGCTGGGGCAGCATGATGTTCTTGAAAGACGTGCTGCCACAGGTGCCCGCATTGGGATATTGCGAGTTCTTCTACCGGCCGCAAGGCGCCGACATCGGGTTTTCGCCCGACGATCAGCCGGATCTGGAGACGCGCAAGAGGCTGCGCCTGCGCAACATCGCGCAGCTCTTGTCCCTCGAGGCCATTGAGGCGGGTATCAGCCCCACCCATTGGCAGAAAAGCCTGTATCCCACCGATGCCCAGGGGCGCATTTCAGTGTGCCACGAGGGTATCGATACGGTGCGGTTTCGACCGGATCCGACAGCATCGGTGACGCTTCCGGATGGACGTGTGCTCACTGCAGGCGGGCCTCCGATTGTCACCTTCGTCGCGCGCGACCTCGAGCCGTACCGCGGATTTCCACAGGCTTTGGAGGCTGCCGCCAAGGTTGCGCGGCAATGTCGCGATGCGCTCTTCGTTTTCGTCGGCGGAGATGGCGTCAGCTATGGTGTGCCCCCGCCAGGCGGTGGGGCCTGGAAGGACCATCTCCTGGAGACGCTGGATATGCCACGGGAGAATATCCTCTTCCCCGGCGTGGTGCCGCATTCCGTTTTGCGGCGGCTTTACCAGATTTCGTCCGCGCACCTCTACCTGACCTATCCATTCGTTTTGTCTTGGTCGGTGCTGGAGGCAATGGCGTGCGGAGCCCTGGTCATTGGGTCGGATACCGCTCCTGTCCAGGAAGTTATACGCGACGGCCGGAACGGCCTGTTGGTGCCATTTTTTGACACGGACGCACTTGCCAAGGCCATTCTCGACGCCCTGAAGGAGCCGGAACGCTATTTCGGGATGCGCGCAGCGGCGCGCCGGACGGTCGAAAATCGCTTCCGGCTGACGGACTGCCTCGATCGGCAATGGGATATTCTCGAAGGTTTGATCGGAAAATCGTTTATTCGTCGCTCGTGAATGAGAATAATCAATTATTACTTTGATTTTTAAAGTATATCTGAAGTTATTTTCTTATAAGTTGTCGATTTTTATTATTGTGCACCGCAATCGTAGTTGTTAGATTCTTGCTCGTGACGCCGCGATGATTTGAGAAAGAAACTGATTGTCTGGCGTCGTTGGTTCTTGTTCCGAAACAATTCTTCAGAGGCCGAAAGTGCGAGAGTTGATGTCCTCCGGCATTGGAAAACGACTGGCGACGAGAAAGCTGATAGCGGCATCGGATCGGGATCGGTCATGCTTCGAAGGCAGCGATATCGAGCATCTGATCGTTCACCTCGAGAATGGCCACTCTTCAGCGACATTGCAGAATGCATTTCCATTGATCGCCGTCGCCTTTTCCGACGATGGCGAGGCGGATCTGCAGGAGCGTCTGGCGCTGCTTGGATCGCTGGCGACGGTCCCCGCGGTTCCCCTCCAGCGGCTTGATCCCGTCAACAAGTCGGACAGTTTCGCGCTTCTGCGGGCGCTGGCCGAGGGTGGCGTCGGCCGGCTCGCCCAGTACAGCGCCTCGATCACCTCGGAGCTCGCGATCCTGCGCCGGGAGCGCGAAACGCTGCTGGAAAACTACCGGGCCCTTGAAGATGCGTTTCAGGCGCGAAACTGGGAGCCGGTTTCCGAGATTTTTTCCCACGATCCCTATGCCGATCCAAAGGACGACGGGATCGGGCAGCTGCTTGCCACCGCCTTTGTCGAGCAGCTGCTGCCGGTATCCAGCCTTGCCGTGGCTGGTTTTGCTCTTCACCTGCATTCGGTGCCCAGGGTCAGTGGAGAGCTCGTCGTCGCACTGAGCTACCTCGAAAGCGGCGAAGGGGTGGCCGAGTGGACCGTACCCTATGCGCAACTCGTGCCGAACTGGAATTTCTTCTCGTTGCCCCGTGCCTGCGGAGGGGCGGCGCGCACGCTTCGGCTGCGAATCTCCGCGACCGGACCCGAGACCGTCGGCGTTTCGCTCGGCTATCCGATCGCCGGCGAGCGCTATTCGGCGCGGTCGGAACTTCCGCATCCGGATCTCGACCTGCGCCCGCTGGCGTTCAAGGTGTTTACGGGACTGCCCGGCGTCAAGCCCGCCTACGCACTCAACATGATTGCGCCGAGCAATCTGCTAGAAGGTCAGTTCATCGTCGATTATCGTTTGCCGGTCGACACGTTGAGCCAGATCGCGGACGTTTCGGTCACGCCCATCGTCCCGGAATTCCAGACCGTGCGCTTCCTTGAGCATGAGCATGCGATCGTCTGCCACCCGTTGCCGAGCGGCATATCCGCGGGCGCGGTCAGTCGCGCCGTCGAGCCCGGAACGATATCCTTCTCGGCAAGCGCCGTCATTGATCATCCTCAAGGTCAGCCCGCGGCGGTCGGCTTCCTGCTCGCCCCGGCGAATTCGAATGCGCGTTCCGAAGTGGCCGAACTCGCGCGAAAGGGCGCGGCCAGGCCATCAGCATTCTTCAGCGGATGGCGCGAAGTCACGTCAAATCAGGTCGTCAACATCAACATCCAGCTGGAGCAGCCGGTCCGCGGCCCGATGGATCTGATGATCCTCAGCCGCGCAGTGACGGATTCGGTCGATTTCTCCTGGCTCAAGGTGTCCGGCTTCAGGCTGGTCAAGCAATCGACGGAAGCCGCCGATGTCCGGTAACAGGGAGCTCCCCGAACTGATCGCCGTGGCTATGCCCCTCTATGGTCACGCGGCACTCGCCCTGGAGGCGATCGAGTCCGTCCTTGCCTCGAATCTGAGTAGCTGCCGGGTCGTCATTGTCATCTCGGTCGACGGCGATCCGCGGCATGAGACGTTCGACCAACTGTTGCTCTATGCCGCTGCCCATCCTTCCGTCCATGTCGTGATCGGCCAGAACGCCGGCCCGGGCGGCGCACGCAATCGCGCCATCGAATACGTCCTCGAGTGTTTTCCCGAGGCGAAGGCCGTCTATTTCCTGGATGCCGACAATCGCGTCCTTCCCGGCACCATCCAGACGCTTTACCGGCAGCTCCAAGCCAGTGGTTGCGGGTGGGTCTACACCAATATCGACACGTTTTCCGTCAGCTGGCGCGCCCACTACGGCAACCGCTATTCGCGGTTGGTCCACTGCATAACCGACAATATCTGCGACACGGGATCGATGATCTCGATCGACGTTTTCCAGTCGGGCGTCCGCTTCAACGACGACAGGCAGAACGGCTTCGAGGATTGGGAGTTCTGGCTGTCCTGCATCGAGCATGGCTTCGTCGGAACGCCCTGCCATGACACGGTCTTCGAATACAGGCTGCGGGCGGAGAGCCGCTTCAAGGAGGCGAACCGAGACCGCGCCACGTCGGTGAGCTTCCTGCGCAAGCGCCACAAATCACTATTCCAGCGACCGATGCTGGTGGATTTCGAGCATGAGGAGTGCCCGCGCTACCTGTTTGCGCGAACGGAAGATACTGCGATCTCCTTCTTCAGCGATCCCACCAAGCCACCGGCGATGCTTCGCCTCGACGACATCATCCGGGCGTTCTGGGCCAACATCGGCGAACCCGACAATGAACACTTCCCGCCATTCATGGTCGCCGGAAGCGGCGCGGCGCTCGACCTGCTCCGGCGTTCGCGCATGCTGCCCAACGTGCTTGCCCATCTTGAGCGCCTGAGCGAGAGCAGCAACGTCGTCTTCGTCCAACTTGCCAACGATGCCGCCCAGCGCAAGATCGAGCCGATCGTTCATGGAGCGGGCGGAGAACGGATCGGCCCCGCCGATCTCATCTTCCTTTCGACCCGGCTCATCCAAGACGTGGTCCAGAACAACGCGGTGGACTGGTTCGCTTCGATTGGCAGCCAGCAAGTATGGCCGACATCGACTGTACTGAAAGTGCGCTTCCCGTTTCCAAGAAGCCTCCCGCGCCGGTCTCTCATCACGCCTCAGCAGGTGATGATCAATTGCGTCAACGCGATTGCCGCGAGCCCCCTGCGTGAGACGGCGGGCAGGCGGTGGACCTGGCGCCCGGCACGGCTCGTGCCCTACGCCGATCTGCACAAGGCGCTGCGCAAGGAAGTTGGGGGATCACCGGTTCTGCCGCTCGGGCACAGCGAAGGCAAGCGGACCGTAGCACTACTCGTGCCGAACGCCTCCTTCGGCGGGGCCGAGAAAGTCGTCTACGCGGCATGCCGGGAATTGAAGGCGGCGGGTTACGAAACCCATCTCTTCGTGCTCGGCACGTCCCGGATGGATGTGATCGATGAGTTCGATTCCAGCTTCGACTACATTCACTTCTGGGACGCGGGAATTCCGGCCTGGGGAGGGTCGGGTTCCTTCCTGGGGCAGGACTTTATCGCCGAGGGGCATTCGGTCGATTGGGAGGCGCTGAAGGGACAGCTTTCCGGGTTCGACCTGGTCATCAACAATCACGTGATGGCCGTCCATCCCCTCATCGCACGACTGCGCGCCGAAGGCACGCGCACCGCCTGCTATCTTCACGTTGTCGACAATACGGCCTTCAAGAGGCCCGCCGGGCAGCCCTTCGCAGCGATTGCCCACGAACATTGCTACGATGCCTTCCTGACCTGCTCCGAACAGCTCAAGATCTATCTGCACAGCTACGGCGTCCCGCATGAGAAAGTTTTCGCCGTTGCCAATGGGGCGAGTTTCACGGTGCCGCCCAAAGCCCTGGCGGAGGTTCTGGCGGTCAGGCGGATCGAGCGCAAGGACGACAGGTTGCGGCTTCTCTACATGGGGCGGCTCGATCAGCAGAAGGGCATCGATCGACTGGCGTCGACGCTCGCGGAACTGCGGGCCTCCAACGTCTCCTTCGACGCCCGGGCCATTGGAGGGGAAATCCTTGCCGATTCCAGCTTGTCTTGGAGCGAACGATTGAAGGACCTCGGCGTCGACGTGCGTCCGCCCGTCTTCGCCAGCAAGGATCTGATCAAGGCGCTGGGCTGGGCCGACATTCTCGTCATGCCGTCACGCTGGGAGGGCGCGCCGCTGATGATCGCCGAGGCGCAACAGCTCGGCTGCGTGCCAATCGCGACTGCGGTCGGCGCCGTGGACGAACTCATTTCCGACGGCGAGGACGGCATACTCGTCAACGCGGCTTCCGATCCTCAGGTGGTGAGGGAGATGGCGCGGATCATCGAAGAGGTCGCGCAAAATCGCGAGAGGCTCGCGCCGCTCATGGAGGGCTGCCTCCGGACTGCAGCGCGCCGGTCATGGGCTTCCTCCTTCTCGGACTTCATCGCGTGGAGCGATCACTATGTGAATAACTCATCACTGTCCCGCGCCGCAGTCTTTCGCGAGCCGCCGGTGACAAATCCCGTGGTTGCGGCGATCGGCTGATTGCCGGGCCGCCCCCTGAAACAGAAAGGTCTAGTCGAATGCGTCCACGAATTCTCGTGACGGGTATTCCTGGTCACTACACGCGCCTTGCCAATGGCGCCCATGGCTTGTCCATCTCCTATGCAGAGCGGCAGAAGCAGCCGGAATCGAAAGAGGATTTCCTGCAGGAGCTGCGCAACATCAGCAACACCGGCAACTACCTCATCGGTGAGGGCGCCCTGCGCGCACTTGCGCCGCATGCGAAGCAGGTTCCCTTCTGGCATCTCTACAATTTGAGCAAGAGCGGCGGCGGGTTCGACGAGTTCAACGCCAACTTCGACATCTGCGTCTTTACCTGCGCAAACCTGTTGCGCAAGGGGCTCTCCGCGGACGCCGAGGCGGAGGTCCTCAGCCGGCTCAACATGCCGATCGTCATGTTGGGCATCGGCCTGCAAAGCCGCAAGGACCTGGAGAACAATCTTCCTGAAGGAACCAAGCGGCTCCTGGCCATCCTGAAGGAGCGGGAGCACTACTTCCTGACGCGCGGCTACGAGTCGGCCGGCTTCCTGAAGGACCAGGGCTTCTCCTTCGTGCGCCCGACCGGCTGCCCTTCCGTCTATTTCATGCCGGACAACATGCGCCGCTCCATGACGAAGCTGTCGAGCGTAACGATCGGCAAGGCGCGGACGATCTTTTCAGGTTACCTCGGCGGCAATCAGGATGCGATCCTTGACGCCAATGCGCTGGCCCCACAGGACACGGTTCCGCAATACGTCGTTCAGGACGAGTTTCTCCACTTCGACATGAAGGTGGAGCCCAACGAAGAGGGTCGCGTCTATGATTCCGCGTCGGGCCTGATGATCGGCGATCTGGCGTACCCCGGCACGGAGCGGGAGAAGCAGCGGTTCGAGGTTCGTACTTTCTACGACACCAACCAGTGGCGCGCCTGGGCCTCGTCGATGGACTTCAATCTCGGCCGTCGTTTCCACGGATCGATCATCGCCATGCAGGCGGCGGTGCCGAGCCTGATGGTGGCGGTGGACGACCGCATGCGTGAGATGCTCGGCTTCACCGGCCTGCCCGCCGTCGACATCAACGAGATCGACAAGGCGGAGAACCGCGCCGAGTTCGTGGCCGATCATCTGGCAAAGCTCAACACGAGCGAACTTGTCGACCGGTACTCCGACCGCGAACGCGCCTTCCGCACCACGCTACGTGAAATCGGCATCGGACACTAGCGGCCCCAGGGCCATCTCTTTTCGGTTAAGAGGACAGCTATGCGTATCTTGCTTACGGGAATTCCATCCCACCTGCAGCGGACGATTGCGGACGTCTCCGGCACGACCGTCATCCATCGGCCCTATTTCGACGAGGCCAGGACCAGGAAAGGCCTGATCTCGCAGGTCAGGAAGATCGCCAACACCGGCAACTACCTGATCGGCGAAGGCGCGGCCGAAAGCCTGCGCGGCCATGACGTCACCTATCTGCCGTTCTGGCATCTCGTCAACAGTCGGGATTCGCACGAGCTCTACGAACGCGTGAACCGCGAATTCGACTTGTGCGTCTTCGCCTCCGCCAATCTCCTGCGGCCCGGTTATTCCGCCGATCTCGAAGCGGAGATCTTCGCCAAGCTGAAGATGCCGGTCGTGGTGATGGGCATCGGCATTCAGCGCAAGGAGGGCCTCAAGGAGCAGCTGCCGGCTGGCACGCTAAAGTTCCTGGAGGTCTTGAGAAACAAGGAAAGCTTCTTCCTCACGCGGGGCTATTTCACCGCCGAGTTCCTGAGAGAGCAGGGAATGAAGTTCGTCAAGCCAACCGGCTGCCCGTCGCTCTACTTCTCGCCGAACGACATGAAGCGCTCGCTCTCGGCGCTTGCCAATCCGGGACTGTCCGAAGCCCAGAAAATAGCCTTCGGCGGCTATCTCGGCAGCGTTGCCGATACGATCGTCGATGCCCACGCGCTTCTCAAACCCGACAGCGTCGCAAGCTATGTCGTCCAGGACGAAGTGGTTGCCTACAATCTCTCTCTGACCGGCGACGACAACGACATCGTCTATGACCGGGCGAGCGGGCGTATCACCGGGGGGACCGAATACAAGCATTCTGAGAAATGGCAGCGGAAACACGAGCTGCTGGTCTATTTCGACACGAACCAGTGGCGAACCGCGATGTCCGCCCGCGATTTCTGCTTCGGTCGTCGTTTCCACGGCTGCATTATCGGCATGCAGGCCGGCACGCCCGCGCTCATGATCGCGGTCGATGACCGAATGCGTGAAATGCTGGAGTTCATCGGCTTCCCCTATATCGAGGCGGCCACTTGGAACAGGGAGGTGGACAAGCGCGCTTATCTCGCCAATTTCCTCGGCAAGATCGACACGCAGGCCGTGATTGACCGCTATTCCGCCTGCGAGGCGAATTTCCGAAATGCTCTGGGGCAGATCGGACTTTGAGCAGATGACGGCGAGGCTGCGATTGCGCGCGCTACTCGCTTGCGCGCTGGCAGCGCTCTGGGCATTAGCCCCGGCGCGGCCGGCGGACGCGGACGATGTGCTCGCCGATCGCATCGGCATTAACCGGGTAAACCTTGCCTGGCTTTCCCGCGCCGATCAGGAGCGGGTGCTGAAGGAGATAGCGGCAAGCGGCATCACCCATGTCCGACTTTCACTGTCGAGACCCGTGGGCAAAAGCATCGAAGCGCTCGAAATTGCGGATCGGCTCGGGCTGAAGATCCTCCTCGAGATCCAGCTCGGGAACAAGGACTACTATCCGCCGGAGACGCGCCCTCGGACCGGTTTCGGCCGCGTCTGGGACGTTCAACGGCTTTCGGATCTCGACCTCGATCTTTACCGTGCGCACCTGCGCGCGGCGCTTCGCCGTATCGACGGCATGGGCATCCGCATCGACGCCGTCGAGCCCGGAAACGAGATAAATTACAGCGCCTACAATGGCGACCTCGTGGTCTACGAAAACCCTGGGCGGCGCACGCCGCGCAGGGTTTCGGAAGTCGCAAATCGCTCGGCGTTCGAGCGCGGCCTCGACGCCTATATCGGCACCGTCCGCGTCACCCGGGAAGAATTGCGGGCGACGGTCCACAGCGGCGACGCGCTTCTGATTTCAGCCGGGCTTTCCGATGCCGGCACTGTCGAGGCAGATCGCCGTGGCATGGAACGGCTCGATCCCTCGGCGGTTATTTCGCTCCTGCGGGAGCGGGGGATCGACGCGCTGGTCGATGGCTACGGCATCCATGTCTACCCAGGGCGCAAACGTGACGCGGCGCTTGCGCGCTACGTGACGACGGTCCTCGATTTTTGCCAGCCCGAAGGGCAGGGCAGGCCGTGCTGGGTGACCGAATGGGGCATTGCCAACACCGCGCTGTCCTGCCCGCTCGACGACCGTGAGCGGGAAGAGGCGGTCCGTGCCGTGCGCCGCGCCTTCTCTGAGATGATGGAGGAAGGGAGGCTGGAAGCAGCCTTCTACTACGACTGGGACACGCAACCGGTCTACAGCGTTTGGCGCTGCGGCGTCTTAGGCCCAGCCGGAGTCGCGGCCACCGAAACGAATACCGGCGGTGGGGTGGCAAGAGGATCGCCGTAGCCGGGAACCGGGAGATTTGATGGTGCGGGCACGCGCGTTGCCCCACCTCGAGCTATTTACCTTGCGACGTCCAGAGCTTGATCTGGCCCGGTCCGAGACCAGCCTGCCGGCGTCTATGGGATCAACGCGGTCGGCGCCAGGGCAGTCGCCGAGGCGGTGAACCGTCTCGCCCAAAACTCCGCGGCGCGCTGTCGACAGACTGTAAACCCGAATATGCCCGACGGCCCGAAAGCCCTCTCACGAAAACAACTCCCGGAAAAGGAGGGGGCCAGCCTCTTCCTCCGCGAGGGCCGCGCTGTTGGCAGCCTCGCTGAGTGCCTGGAAGGCGGATTGGTCCCCGACCCTGGTGCCGCCAAACCGCACCGTCACGGGTATCTGCCGCTCTTGTCCGGCTATGAAGGTGGTTTCGTATACCCGAGCGCGGATGCGCTCGCAGATTTTGTTGACATTTTCCATTGTTGCGTTTGGCAGATAGATCCCGACTTCGTCGGAGGCAACGCGGGCGACGAGATCACCATGGCGCACGGAAGAATGGACGATCCAAGCAATCGACTGAAGCAGTGTATCTGCCCATTGCGGTCCATAGCGACGACCGATCTCATCGAAGTTGCCGACCCTGACAACGAGAATGACGCCATCCGGGCTTTCCGCGGTGCTCACGCGCCTGCGGTCTATCGCATGCTCGACGGGGGTCGCAAATGCGTCGGCGCACAGTGTAACTATGATGGGATCGTGGTGGAGGGCGTGCTGAAGTTCTTTCTGGAGATCACGAAGCGCTTTTTTGCGTCGGTGAAGCGCAAATTGCAGCGGAAATGTAACAGCCGCCGATATCAACGCCACAGCCGTTAATTCTACCCAAAACGGACGTTCGGGAACAAGCAGGCTTAACAAGCAAACGACCGCGGTCATCCCAGCTGCCGAGGTAAGGGCGCCGAGCGTTGCGCTCTTGATATGCGCGACTATTGCGGCTGGGCGAAATCGAAATTGCAGGGTCATCGGTTAAACGGAGCTATTGCAGTGGTCGCTATATTTGACAGATTCGGCGAGAATAGCAGGTGAATAAATCCGACGGCATTTTAGCTATAGCCACCCAAAATTTTATGGTCACACCAACCCGATCGCGGCCTAAAGGGCCAAGGCCTATGCGCTCGTTCAAGAAACCCATTCGCACCTTCGGCGTTGGCATCCCGAATGTTTGCTCCTAGCACATGAAACCGTGGAGACCCCCGGTTCGATTGACATTGAGGTGAGAAAAACAAGTCTCTGTGGGCTCAGGCCCCCGCAACCAAAATTTACACGCAATATCAAAGGGCTCCGAGGAAACTCGGAGCCCTTTTTGTGTTCAAAATATCCCTAACACAACGATAGCACAAAACCGGGGGCGGTTTGACAAGTAAGCATACGGTGAAGGCTGCATATACCGCGCTTGGCGTCAAAGTTGGCAATCCCGACAAGGCCGTCGTATCCGTGTCAGGTGACGGCGGGTTCATGTTCGGCGTCCAAGAGCTGGCGACCGCTGTTCAACACAACATCGCGGTTGTAGCGATCGTCTTCAACAATAATGCCTACGGTAACGTCCTGCGCGACCAGAAGCAGACCTATTCAGGTCGCTACCTCGGTTCCGAAGTGACAAGCCCGGACTTCGTGAAGCTGGGCGAAAGCTTCGGCGTCAAGACATTCCGTGCCACGTCGCCAGACGAACTCACGTCGCTAATCATCGACGCATTGAATCGGAGTGCTCCTGTCCTTATCGAGGTTCCGATCGAGAAGGGTTCGGAGGCTAGCCCTTGGCCCTTTCTCCATCCAGCGCCGCCTATTGTGTAGACTCTGGGCTCGACGCGCGTCGCGCGGCTCAAGATCGCATTGGATAACCGATCCTTGTATTGAAAACCTCCTGTCGAAGACGCTGTTCCAAGTCTCCGAGAAATCAGAAAGTCAATTTATGTGCAAAGATGACCTACCCCTGAAACTTGATAAAATTGAGAGCTATCATGCCCATGTCTATTTCGACGGCTCCGAGCAGCGCGAGACTGCGGAATTGTTGCGGGAGGAGATAGCCGAACGTTTCTCCGTTCTCCTCGGTCGCTGGCATGATCGACCGGTCGGACCACACGCGCTTGCAATGTATCAGGTGGCTTTCTTGCCCGTCGAGTTCGCCCGTCTTGTGCCCTGGCTCATGGTCAACCGGCGCGGTCTGACCATACTCATACATCCCAACACGGGTGAGCCCAAGTCTGACCATCTTGAACGCGCGCTTTGGCTGGGCGCGGTATTGGAGATCGATTCCGCACCATTATCCGACCGTGAAGATTCAGAGGTGGAGATTGTCCCTCATACCCGTCCGACGGTCAGCCCATAATCAATCTATAGCGCGACGTTCAGGATGAGACATCGTATTGCCTCACGCAGCGATGCTCCCGCTGGCCTGATTGTCGCCTCATGGGTTTTGCTTCCCGCTTGGGGCGAAGGAGGCGGGCGCGAAGACGGTCAGGATTTCGCACCGCTCCGCCTCCTTCGTGAGCACCTAGTGCTGATCAATGGGGCGTTGCAACCTCAAGGACCTCCTACGTTATTTCCGGGAAACCGAACAGCAACGCGTGGGCTTTTTCACTTCGCCACGCCTTGAGGCGACGCTAAAGCGTTCGCGACGGCAACCTGCCACTCCTCGATATAGGCTATTGAGAATTGACCCATGTTTGAACCCAGCCCCGCGTGTTTCAGCGAGGGCTACGGAGTGATCGACATGGCATTACTGAGCCTGATTCGACGAGAGCATCTATCGATCGTTCGCGCGGCCAGTTCTGGTATTTCGCTCTCGAACAATCGCAGGAATCGTTGCTTGTAAGCCCCTGCAACCAGAATTTACAAAGACTATCAAGACTTTGTCGGCCTCCGAAGGGAGCAGTCCCTTGTCCGGCCACTCCCATCCCCGCGTGCCGGAGCTTATTCATCGAAACGAAAGTCCCCCTCATAAGCAGAACCTTGACGAACCACGCTGGTTCACCAATAATCAAAGTGAACCAAGGAAGACAGGTGCCATGACTGCTGCATTTACCGTGCGGGTTTCGGATGAAACCGCGAGCAAGCTTAATCAGATTGCGGAAAAGCTGGATCGCTCCCGTGCCTATATGGCTGCCGAGGCGATCGAGGCTTTCGTTGAGCAGCAGGAGTGGCAGCTTGCCGAGATCGAAGCCGGGTTGGCTGAGGCCGATCGCGGCGAATTTGCCAGCGCCGAAGACGTGGCGAAGGTTGTTGGGAAGTACGTCAAGTCTACCCGCCAATCATGAGCGGGAAACGTATTCGCTGGACGCTTCGGGCGTTGCGGCGACTTGATGAAATCGGCGCTCATATTGAGCAGGACAATCTGGATGCGGCAGCGCGCGTGATCGCAAGGATCGTGACCGCCGTAGATATGCTAGCCGAATTACCCGCAAGTGGGCGGCCGAGCCGCATCAAGGGCACACGTGAAGTGGTGCTGGCCGATATCCCTTACATTATTCCGTACCGTGTCAGTCGGGACATCGAGATTATCACCGTCATGCACGCCCACCAACGGTGGCCGTCGGCCTTCTAAGCCGCTAATTTAGCTTTGGGATGGGCCATTCAACCAATTGCAGGAATCGTTGGTTGCGTGCCCCCGCAACCAAATCTTCCAAAGCAACCGAAATAACCAGGCCCAGATAGCGCTGGCGATCCTAGCTCCTCCGTCGTGCTCGATTCCGACTTCACGACTTCACCGCAGTGACGGTATCGAGGAATTTACGCTTGAAGCGCTCCTCAAGCATCGTGGTTGCTTCCATTGCCGGCAGCATCGCTGCGATGCGACCGTGAACCGCAAGCGTCGCGGATGGTAGTCCCGCGACGCGCGTCGGTACTTGATGCTAATTTACCACAACCCGCCGAGCGAGTGCCATGACGTAGTCATCGGCGATATCAGCCAAAGTCAGGGCGACCTCCGGTTCATCCCACCCCGCCGCGAGAGCCCTTTGCACGAAATCGCGAAACGTCGCCGCGAGTACCTCCTCGCGACCAAGAGCTCGGCAGGGATCATTCGCGGCTTGCATTATCAGACGGATAGCTTTCATTGATGCGCCCCCTATAACGGTTTGCCTTGTTGCACCAGAAGTGCATTCGTCATGCACTCCGACTCTTGTCATGCGCTATTATGCTTCTTTTCTAATGGCTTACGCGGTGCGTGTCGTTAGCCGCCGATCCCAAAACTTGCAGCGGCGTCCATTTCTGCGGCTGGGAGGACACTTGCCGATCATTCTCCTCGCTCAGCAACGATTGGAATGACAGCGCGTTCGATAGATCGGACTAAAGTCCGATATCGCCCTAACGTCACAGTTTGGCCCGATTGCCCCGAATTTTAAGAAGCGCTTTGGCACCTCAATCCGATCCATCCGGAACGGAATCAACAGCACAAAAGCGGGTCGTGAGAATGTCATTGGGAGTAGGCTCCGACAAGGCGAGCTCCCTAGAGACCAAGGGGGATCCATGCTTCATGCACGAGAACGGCAACTGGACGGACTTCGTACTCTCGCCGTCGCAATGGTCCTATACCACCATTTCTTCGCCGTCGATGGATCAGTTTTGGGTCATCTCGGCGTGCGCCTGTTCTTCGTACTCAGCGGCTTCCTGATAACGCGGCTCCTTTTAGATGCACGTTCCGCTATCGACTATGAACCGGGCACTGCGCTGAAATCGTTCTATATTCGCCGCGCTTTGCGCATATTCCCTCCCTATTTTGCGATGTTGGGCTTCGTTTGGTTTGTAAACCTTGAAGGAGCTCGCGGTAGCCTCAAGTGGCACGCGCTTTATCTCTCGAACTTTTGGTATGCCCTCCACAATGAATGGACACCTTGGGTGTTGTGCCACACCTGGAGCTTAAGCATTGAGGAACAGTTTTATATTGCCTGGCCGTTGGTGATCCTCCTGGCTCCCCGCCGCTTCGTTGGACCGATTTGCGTCGCGGTCATCGCATTCTCGCTAGCGTATCGCTTCTACTGGCCGTTCACAGGCACACCCGCCCTCGCGCGTGATCTTCTTCCTCCTGCGTCGCTGGATGCGCTGGTAGCCGGCTCCCTCCTCGCCGTCCATCGAAGCAGGACTGAGGTTTGGCCCCGCTGGATGCGGGTAGGCGTTGCTCCCTTGACCGCCGGCACCGTCATTTTCCTATGGCTGAAAGCAGTGCCAATGACACCAGCGCTTGAATGGCTGACGTGGATCGGTGCGGAGATTTTTCCCATCGTACCCCTCGTCATGCTGGTCGGAGCTTGTTCGTTAGGCTTGCAAGGAGGGTTCGGTCGCTTCCTGGAACTCCCGCCGATCACCGCGATCGGACGCGTAAGTTACGGCGTTTACCTTTTCCATCCGATTGTGCTTTCGCTGATCGTCAAGGCTCAGGCTTGGATCCCGGTCAATGTTTCGGAGCAGGGTCCCGGTCGGTTTGTGATTGCGACCGCAACCACGTTGATACTGGCTTCGATTTCCTGGACGATCTTCGAAAAGCCGCTCAACCAGCTCAAACGCTACTTCCCCTATGTCCGCTCCAAAAGTCGGGCCCACGTTCCTTCGTCGATCAAGGCCAGTGAGGCTGACGGACGACCATATGACGTTTCAGCGTACCGCCCAAGCTATGCCAACCGCGATGAACATGGGATTTAATAGATGCCTGATCCTTTGATCTCGGTCGTGCTGCCTGTTTACAATGGCGAGCCTTACATTGCCGCTGCGCTCGAAAGCATTCTGCGCCAGGACTACGACCGCTTTGAAGTCATTGCGCTTGACGACGGCTCGACCGATCGTTCGCTGGAGATCCTTCAACGGTGTCGAAAAGCCGACGATCGTATTCGCATCGTCTCGCGGGAGAACCGCGGGCTCATTGCGACATTGAACGACGGAATCGCCTTGGCGAGTGGGGATCTTATCGCCCGAATGGACGCAGACGATATTTCCTATCCATCCCGCTTTTCGCGCCAGGTCGCACTCTTTGCCAAGCAGCCTCAGCTCGCGATCAGTGGTACGGGCATTGATCAGCTTCTCGGCAATCGCGTGGTACGCGGCAGGCCAAATCCGATCTATCAGACCGGAGATTGGCACATACTGTCGACGTTCTTTACCATCTTCTTGCACTCGACGGTGATGTACAACCGCAACGTCATCCCTGAAGACATGCTGGTGTATGACGCAGGCTATGTCCATGCCGAGGATTTTGATCTCTTCGGGCGCATTGCCCGGCAGTTCCCTGCAGCCATGATCGATGAGAGCCTCGTTGCCTATCGCATTCACCACGACAGCGTCTCAAGCCGACACAAGCAGCAGATGCGCCAAACGCACCTGAAGATCGTCGCGGAGAACCTCGAACGACAATCTCTTTGCGACGATCCCGATGCTCTTCATGCCATCGGGGCAGCGGTTACGCCGGACACGGTACGCCGTGCTGCAAATTGCCTCCTTGCGATCGAAGGGAAAATCGCGGAGCGTGTTGGTCCGACGCGTTCCAGCTACGCGCACGGAAGCTTGTGTTTCTTCTATTTCCTCTATCAACTCATTATTGATGAGCAGCGACCGGAGCTTACACACGCGTTTTTGACGCTGACAGGAAAGTGGCAGCTCATCCGGCGTCGAGAACGGTACGGACTTCGGTCCGCTGCTTATGCGCCGTGGTTGTGCCGCTTTTCAGGCGGCGCGACCCGGCGACTGGATCTGATGGCGCGCTACTATCAATCGGTGCCCGCTAAAACCGTACAGTCGCTTCAAGGGCTCGCATAGTGGGCGAGAACCACGTATTCCCGCGCGCCAGAGCCTGCCACCAGCTGAGGTCACGACAGCCATGCTAGAATTCGTTTGGTCGAGTTTTCGGCTATTGCGTCAGGCGCTCGGCCGGCAGATCTACCTGCTTGCGATTGTCGTCGTTTTAGGATTAAGCACCGCCGTCCTCGAAGGCACGGGCATCGGTCTCATTATTCCGATGCTCGGCATTATCGGCGGCGAGAAGGATCCCTCGGGGATGGCTGGGCTTTCAGCCGTCTTCCAACAGGTGGGCGCCGGTTTGGATGATCGGGCAAGGCTTATTGCGATCGCTGCCGCCATCCTCGGATTGATCACAGTGAAGAATGTGCTGGCGTTCGCCAACGCCGTGCTCACCAATTTCATCTACGGCCGAGCCGGCCACGCCATGCGAAGTTCTCTTGCCGGCCAGCTTTTGACGATTGGATACTCATTTTTTCTGCAGCAGAGCCCGGGGCGCCTGCTCAATATCATCTCCAACGAATCCTGGCGGGCTTCTGACGCAATACAGACAACCCTTGCGGCTGTCGTAAACGCATCAGCCGCCGTCATCTTGCTCATCTTCCTCTTGCTTCTTTCATGGCAGATGACCCTGTGCGTCGCGCTGGGGCTCGTTGTGATCCAGGCTATTCATGCGATCCTCTCTGCCAGCCTGAAAGGGCCGAGCCGCAACGTCACGTCGTTCAACAGTGAACTTGCCTCGAAGATGCTTCATCTCGTACATGCCGGGCGGCTCATCCGCGCATTCGGACAGGAACTGCGTGAAAAGGCGCTCTTCGATTCCTCTTCAGATGCCGTTCGAAAAGCGAGTTTCGTTCTGCAATCCCGACAAGCGATATTGCCGCCACTGACAGAGATGCTGCATTCAGCCGTTTTTTTGACGGTCGTCGTCAGCGCCTGGCTTTGGGGCGTGAGTTTTCCGATTATCGTCGCTTTCGTGGTCCTGCTCTATCGGCTGCAACCGCATGTGCGTGCGCTTCAAATGGCGTGGAGCGCGGTGCAAGGCTGGAGTGGTTCCTTGGAGGAGGTCAGATGGCTCTTGGATTCGTCTGATAAGCCAAAGCCACCGGCGGGCGACGACCCGGTCCAGGGGCTCCGCCAGCAGATTGGCTTTGACTGCGTAACGTTCAAATATCCGAGCTCGGGCTCGCGACCGGCCGTGCTGCGCGCCGCGAGCTTCGACATTCGCCAAGGTCGATCGACAGCAATCATCGGACGATCGGGCGCTGGAAAGACCACAATCGTCAATCTCCTTTGTCGATTTGTGGAGCCCGACGAGGGAGGGATTCTGATCGATGGCATCTCACTCAATCAAATCGATCCTCTCCAGTGGCGAAGACAAATTGCGCTCGCCAGCCAGGACCTCGAGCTGATTGATGGTACAATCCTGGAAAACATCACCTATGGTCACGACGTTTCGTTTGCCGACGCTGAAAACGCCGCCAAGCTTGCTGAGGCGCACGAGTTCATCGAGAAACTGCCTGACGGGTATGAGACCGTGGTCGGTTACAGGGGAGCGACCGTCTCGGCAGGTCAGCGACAGAGGATCGCGCTAGCAAGGGCGCTCGTGCGAGATCCGGAAATCCTGATCTTGGACGAGGCCACGAACGCCCTGGACGGATTGTCGGAAGCTGCGATCGTCGAGACCTTGAAATCAAGGGCCGGCCGTCGCACGACAATCGTCATCAGCCATCACCGCAGCACCATTTCATTCTGCGACGAAGTCGTAATACTTCATGACGGCAGCGTCAGGAATCAGACCTCTTTTGCCGAGGTTGCAACACTAAGCATGGATCAGCTCTACGAGCATGAAGCGCTTTCTCCCTAGGTGAGATTGCGGGACTTTCGGCGGGCGCGGGCATTGCATCGGGACTTGAAGGAATGAAGCGGCGCATCCGCTCCGGCGGTTGCCTCCGGCGCACGCTAAGGCACTTTTCACGCCAGTTTCAATCGACGGTGTCGGGATGCGTCGATGCCTTCAGATCGGCCAGACCACGGTTCGCGTCCTTGCTGCCGGTCGCCGCGGCGGCCGTGAATATCCGTTCCGCGTCGCCGTACATCTTCATGTTCAAGTAGGCATATCCCCGAAGCACCAACAAATCGATCGGCTCCTGGCGCAGCTGGGCGCGCTGATCGAGATATATCAAGGCTTCGCGATAGCGCTTGGCGTCGAAGGCGGCCAAGGCCCTGTCGGCCAAGATCGCAATCTGCAGCTCCGCCGCGCGCTGTTGTGTCTGCGGCGCCCTTGTGGCTGCAACAGCGGCATTGTTGGATAGGCCGGCCCGCAGGTAGGCGAGGCTCTGGCCATAGGCCGCATCTTCGCGCGTTTTGCGATTTGGACTGACCAGCGCTGCCTCGAACGCCTTTACCGCCTCCATCGGTCGATCGATGTCCATCAGGCACCAGCCACGCGACAGTGCCGCTTCCGGCTGGAGCAATTGCGCATTGACCGTGGTTGTGCATCCGCGCAACTGCCGCGCGCTGCGGCGAACCGTCACCGTTTGCATCGCAGGCTGGCGCGAGACCTCAACACTGGCTGGTGGGTTCGCGGCCGCATCGAGACTCGGTGCCCTAACGATCTCAGGGGGCGAGGCGGCTGCGCCTTGCGGCGCCGTCTGCCCGGGAGCGGGCAGGGGAGGTTGCGTGGTTTGCCGGTTGGTTGTCTCGCCCAACTGGGCGATGCGCTCGGATTTTCCCGCCCACAGCCGTTGGATCTCGGCCACACCCGCCCGGTCGCGCAACTGCTGGCGCGTGATGGCCAACCCGTAGGCGGACGGCTCGTCATCCGGCTTCCAGCGCAACGCCGTTTCGAACCAGCGCGCTGCCGTTTGCGGTTGGTTGAGACTGCGCGCGAACCAGCCGAATTGCTGTGCTGTCGGCACATACTTCTGCGCAATGATTTCTGCCGCGATGCGTGAAAGCACCTCTTCGCTGAGATTGGCGGGTGGCTGCAGAGCCATCAGGTTTGCCGTCGCCGCGAGATAGGTCGCGGTGGCATCCTTGGAGGCGCCACGCCATTTGTACATGATGTCCTCTGCCTCCTGGGGCTTTTTTTCCGCGATCAACGCCAGCGCCAGACCCTGGGAAGCAATTGCCGTGTCTTCCTTGTCATGGGCTGCCCGGAACCATTTCTCGGCATCCGCATAGTTCTCCCGGCGAAGCTGGTACCAGCCGAGAATAAGGCTGTCGGATGCCAGGCCCTCGGTTTCGGCAAGTCGTTGAACAATCGAAAGGTAAGCCGGCGCCACAGCGAGATCGGGGTCATCGTTGCCAGCCGCGACAAAGCGGCGGGCAAGGTCATTGCGGATGCTGTCGAACTCGCGACCGCCGTTGCCATCGGGGCGTTCGAGCGCCAGAAGATCCTGCATCGTTGCGTAGGACAGCAAAGCAGACGCTTTCTGAATGGTCGCCAGGCGCTCCTGCGGATTCGTGCAGTTCTTGAGGATATAAACATAGGCATCCCGGGCGCGGGGCGCGCGATCCGTCCTCGCGAAGGCTTCGGCAACCCGCCAGAGCACATCGATGTCGCTGCATGTCAAAAGGCTCGGCGTGTTGGCGCCGATCTGGACGACGGTTGCGTATTGCTTCAGGTCGGATGCATTGACGAGACGTGCACGGGCTTCCGCGACATCCAGTCGGTCAAGCAAGTCGGGCGGCGGCTGCCATCCCGATTCGGAGACCTGTCGATCGGCAATGGCCTTGCGAAGCTCCGCGTAGCGTCCCTCCGAATACAGTTGCCACATTTGTTCCAGTTGCCTGTCGCCGCTCTGCGGCACGGCCAGAGGGTCGGCGGGCGGCACCCAGTTCGGGTAGAGCGCCTGGAGGCGCGCGATCTCGGCCTGCAGTCGAGCCTTGTCGCCACGGCTGGCGAAATAGCGCAACGCACTCTCGTCGACTTTCGGCTGAGCCGGCTTTGCTGGCTGAGCAGCAGGAGGCTGCCCTTGCGGTGCCTGCGCGACCGTTACGGATTTTTCGGCCTCGTCACCGGTCTCGCTCTCCTGAGGCAGCAGCGGGACCGTCGTTGCGGCTTGCAGCCGATCGGCAATCGCCTGCACGTCGATCTGAGGCTTGGGGCTGATCTCCGGCCCCGTGACACGACCCATGAGCATGAATTGTGGCGCGGGCGCGTGACCGGATCCGCCGAAGCCCAGCATCTCCTGTAGTGCCGCACGATCCTTCAGGGCGGTCACCAGACCAGCCACCGCCACCGCGACAACAATTGCAACGGATGAGGATCTTACAGACACTCCGGATGCTTCTCCCCGACAAATGCCAACCCAAGAAGATGAAGGGTCGATGGATAGTAGAGCGATGGCTCAAACTGCTGCGACGACTCAGGCAGCTTCGTTCCGTCTGTCACACAGGCCACGACATCGTTAACAATTCGATAACCCGGGTCCGACAGCAGCGTCTTTGGCTTGCCGGACGCGAGGTTGATCGTCGCCGGAGTGCCGTCCTCGGCGGTCATTCCCTGGCGTAATCTTGACAGCAGAGCCTTGTCCGAAACTCCCGCGCGGACAAGGTAGAGCGGTATGCGCAGGCTGTTGTATCCGAATTCCGCATCGAAGCCCTTGGCGGGTTCCGGCATGTGATCGAGGCTCACCCAATCGCCGGGCAGCTTTCGTGGGCCGAATTGCATCGACCGCAACAGCGACAGGCCGTCATCCGACAGTTTCTGCCAAGCGTTAGACGGCGCCAGCAGCGCCATGATCGGGATCGCCTCGTAGACCCAGTAGGAGGGATTGATGATGGGGCCGTCCTTGCGATCAGAGGAATCAAAACCGCTGACGCCCGGCAGCAGCAGCATGCGTCCGCCTGAACTGACCACGACATGCGAAAGAAGCGCCTGGGCCATCTTCGCGGCCGCCTCGATATAGTCGCTTCTGTTCCAGGCAGACCCCGCAAGAGCCAGCGCATAGGCAATCAACAGATCGCCGTCCGACGCGTTGTTGACATCGGTGACATGCGGCGTAACGGCCGGATCCCATTTCCAGGCCGCCAGGCCATCGTCGCGCAGCAGCAGTTCGGTGCGCGTAAAATACCATATCTGCTCGAAGTCTGCGGGGCTGTCGGCAAGGTAGGCAAGCAGCAGACCATACCCTTGGCCCTCGCTGTGGCTGATATTGCCATTTGCACCATCGACGATGCGGCCGCTGGCATCCAGGAACTTCGCCTTATAGGCGCCCCATGCCTGCGGGTTGATCCCCGGACCTTGCGCCTGCGCGGACTGGCAGGCGGCGGCAACCGCGAAGCTTGCGGCGCAGATCAGTTTCAACAGTCTCTTCATTCGTGCCTGCCCAGCCTGGAAAGCATGCTTGCCGTGGCAACGCCGATCAGAAGCGAAAGGACGACCAGAAGGAAGGCATAGGACAGGATGTTCGTAGACAACCAGTTCGCAGCGATCAGACGATAATTTGCGATTGACCACGGCTGAGAGGCCACGAAATCGAAGCGACCGACCGGGACGCTTTCGACCTTGCCGGTCTTGCTGGAATAGGTAGTGATATGCCCGGCGACCTGCGGCCAGTTGACCCGTGCGGCAACTGCCTCGGCGCCCTCGCGCAGGTCCTCGGCGGAAGGAGCAGTGACGATGGTCCAGGACGATCCCCCCGCGGCGCTTTTGCCCTGAGCGATCAAGAAGCTGTCGTCGTTCGAGGGCGTGAAGGCTTCTTCCGACCCGGGCACGAACTGCAGCGAACTCAGCGAAATGTCGAAGTTGCGGCGAAGCCACTCCTGAAATGAGGTGATCTGCCCGCGCCATACTCCGCCGCTAACTTTCGAGCGCCAATCGTCAAAGGTCACGGAAGGTTCGGTCTGGTTCGATTGGGCCGCGGCGGGGGGCCGCCAAGAGGCCTGACTGCTCGTCGCTATGTTCAGCTGCGTCAGCACTGCCGGCGGCATCTGCGAGATCGATCCAATGAAAATGGCGTCTCGCTCGCCGATGGCGCCCGGTGTCGCAGCCGGCTCAACGTCGATCGGGCGGCCGGCAACGATCGCCATTTGTCCGAGCAGCGTAGCGGTCGCCGTCAGTGTATCGCTATCAATCCGGTCGATGAAGAGGGGCGTTGGCTGCGTGGCGCGATTATAGGGATAGCCGGTTCCAGATAGGCCGGCGAGGTTCGGACGTTGCCCGATCCGGGCAAAGTCGGGAATGTGAAGCTCGCTGGTATCGAAGAGCGCAAAGCGCGGTGCTGCGCCGGCCGTCGTACCAGGCACGCAGACCTCGTCCTCCTTCGTCATCAGGATGGCTTCAAGCGACAGCGTGTTCAAACCCGGCTTGAAATGCCGCATCGTCACGCGAATGGGCAAGTGCCGGAAGATGCCCCCCCCTGTCGACGAAATGGGCACCGTCGATGCGATGTTGCCGTTGACATAGATGTCGATATGGCTGCCGGGCAGGACATTCTGCGTAAAGGCTGCGTCGAGCAGTACTGTGGCTTCGCCATAGGCGTTCGCGTAGAAATCGGACGGCACGGCGATATTGAAACTGGTACGGAAGCGCCGTCCTGAAAACTCCGTCGTCGGCACGCCCAGCTGCGCAAACGTCAGGTTCGCGGCGGACAGAACGAGCGGCGCATCGGGCGCGCTCCAACGCTGGGTTACCAGCGTGTCGCGAACGGCCGTCGCTGGGCGATCCGTTGTCGAAACGATCGTGTCGATAGCGGACGAGATTGCTGGCCAGGACGGGCCGCTGATCAAAAGAACGGGTGCCCCAGACTTCGGGTCCGTCACGAACGAGGCCAGCGGCGCTGCTTGCGCGGCTGGCGGCGTCGCGATGATTGATTGAAGCTCGGCCGGCGTTCCAACTACGACAGTCATGCGACCCGCACCCGTTTGCGGCAACATGTCAGGCGTGAATGAAAAGGTTTCATTCGGCATGCCGCTTAGAACCGCGAGGCCCTGGGCAAGGCGTAAGAGAGGCTTTGTCGTGCCCGGCTGCTCGAGCGCCGGCACGACGAAATTGAACTGCGTCTTGCCGGTTTCGTCGACGCCGATCGCGCGGATGGCGTCTGTACTGGAAAACTTCGCGGCCTCTTGCCCAGTAAAGCTCAGATAGGTCTTTGCCGGGTCGATGTCCGTCCAAAGCTCATACGTCGATTGAACAGTGCAGTCGGTGCGATGGCGTTGGGTGGCTTCGAATGTCAGAAGATTCGCGCCCGGTTGTAGCAGTCCCGCGGGCACGTCGAAGGAGACGTTCGATGGCGCATCCGATGAGGCGATCGGTTGTTGACCGACGATCCTGTTGTTCAGAAGCACCGTTAGTTGCGACGCCTCCGGGGCAACGACGACGGCATTTTGATAGGAGAAGTTGAACTTCGCTGGCGCGGCAGCCTGCTCTGGCGTGATGTAGATCGACCACGACCTGCGATCATACTCGCCATCCAGGCCGAACTTGGCGAAAGGGATGATGTACCTTTGAACCGAGCTTTGACCAGCTCGCTGGATGGCCGGTTGCGCAGGGCGTTGCGCCTGCGCCGGGACGACTGGTGGCGCAGCCTGCGGTTGCGAGGGCGGCGTTGCCGAGGCTGATGGTGAAGCGGGTGCCATGGAGAAAGGGGCTGTGGGCGCGGCAGGCATGGGGGCGGGTGTCGGTGCAGGCGATGCAGACCGTGGGGGCGCCTCTGCCGGTGCAGGCGTGGCCGGGAATGTCAGTCTCGGCACCATCGGCGCACTGCCCTGCTCACGTTCACCGGACATGTCGAAAGGCGGCGTTTGCGCATAGGCAACCGCTGAAGCCGCGAGGAGAAACGCCAAGATCGATGTGATCTTTTTCATCGGTTGCCTGCCTTCGCGACCTGGCTCTGCCGCTCGCGTTCGGGCCGCATGCTGCGGAAAAGGTACACGAGGCCGCGGCTAGTCTGATAGAGCGACAGGCCGAGAAACCAGATCGTTCCGCGAATGAGACCTGGGTTGTGGCGGCGCGCCTGCTGGAACTGCGTCCACTGATCGGAATTCGCAAACATCAGGTCGGCGATCAGGCGGTGGTCGAAGGCGCTCTTCGGACTATATTGGCAGCCAACAGCCAGAATCTCGCCTGAAGGCTGGATATTGCGGACGATAAGCGGCAGCGTTTCGATGCTTGCGCCGCTGTGAGGCTGGAAGCGTATCTCGCCCTCGGCGCCAATCACCATCGGATCCAGCTGCTTGTTGAACACATGCAGCCGGGCGCCGTGCACCGAGACGTCCTCGATGGATGCCGTGTGCCACTTGCCGTTGACCCCGAATTCACAACGCCGGTTTACACGCACGCGACGGGACGCAGCCCGCTCGCCACGTTCGGAAACGACGCCTAGGGCGCAGCCGGCCATGATCAGGTTGATGATGTTCCAGCCGCCGACCACCAAGGTGACGTCGGCCTTATACGGCTCTGTGTAGATCCGAAAGATCGTCACCACCAGAGCAATCAGTAGTACGGCAAAGATGACGAAGAACGGTCGGCTGATTTCCGAAAGACGGCTGACCGCGATCGACTCGTCCTTCGCCGTAACCTTGAACGTTGGCTTTCGCGGATTGAGCATGACCGAAACCACTGCCGGGAGCAGGTGAACCGTCTGAACATACTCGTAGAGTTCCGAGATCCACGGCCAGCGGAAGGAACCGTAGAGGTAGTTCTGCATCATCAGGTTCACAAGCATGTATGCCAGCGTATAGGCAAGGAACTCGCCGCCCGATGCGGTGAAGATCTCCAGATCGAAAAAGAGGTAGAAAAGCGGCGCGAACAGAAAGATCGTGCGCGGAAACGGGAAGAGCCAGAAGAGCGTCGACGACATGTAGCAAAGGCGTTGCGGCAGTGTCAGGCCCCGCTTCAACAAGGGGAAGCGGAAGCGCAGAATTTGCATCATTCCCTGTGCCCATCGGCTGCGCTGGCCGATGAAGCTTGCAAAGGTCGCCGGCTGCAGCCCGGCGATCAGGGGCTTGTCCACATAGATGCTGTTCCATCCGCTGCCATGCAGCGCAAGGGCGGTTTCGCAGTCCTCCGTGATGCTGATACCGCTGAATCCGCCCTGGGATTCCAGTGCCCTTCGGCTGAGGACGGCAGCTGAGCCGCAGAAGAATGCTGCGTTCCATTTATCGAGACCGCGCTGGATGATGCCGTAGAACATCTCGTTCTCGCTCGGCATTCTCTCGAAGGTTCGAAGATTTCGTTCCAGGGGATCCGGGTTGATGAAGAAATGCGGTGTCTGGACAAGGAACAGCTTCGCATCGTCGTCGAAATAGCCGACAGTCTCGAGCAGGAAATCGCGGGCCGGCGCGTGGTCGGCATCGAATACGGCAATCAGCTCGCCGCTCGAATGCTTCATTCCGTTGTTGAGGTTGCCTGCTTTGGCATGCTCGTTTCGGTCGCGCGTGAGGTAGCGTACGCCGAGATCCTCGCAGAGCTTCTTGAGCTCGTTGTGACGCGCCGCTGCCGCCTGGGCTTCGAGAAGCTTGTTGGAGTTGCGCTTCTGCAATGTGCCGCCATCGTCCAGCAGCCAGACATGCAGCCTCTCAGCGGGATAATCCATGGCCTTGGCGGCGGCCAGCGTATTGGCGAGGAGGTGCGAGTCCTCGTTGTAGGTGGGGACGAACACGTCGACGTGGGGAAAGCGTTCTTCCTTGCTCGCCCGCGAAGGGCGCGGCGGCAGGGGCGTGGCGACGATGAACAGGCTGAGTGCCAGCATCGCCACGCTGTACATTTCCGCAAGGTAGAGCAGCAGACCGGGGATGAAGTTTTCTGGCTGATTGATCGGCGGCAGCGTGCTGGTCGTGCGCCAGTAGACATAGCGAAGAACAATTGAGGTGCCGAAGGCAAGCGCGATCAGCCTCCAGGTGCCTTCAGCCTTCAGCCCCTTGATGATCGCCATGACGGCGACGACGACAATGCTCGCAATCAGCTGGGTCTGCAGGTTCACCGGCAATGTGATCAGCGCGATCACACACAGAGAAACGAAGGCCCACGTAATGATGCTTCGGGCTTTATGCATCAAGATCCCTTTGACAATGCAGGCCAGGTGCTTGGGAACACCGACGCCTTCCCACGTCTATCTTCGGCACGCGGCCGTCATGGCCGAATCCCCTATACACTCTGGCGACGGCACCGTTAGGCCGCTCGCCGTCGCGGATCTCGGTTGCGTCTGTTCGTTCGAAGGCACTGCTGACATGCCTGGCTGTGGCAAATCGCTCGAGGCGTCCGGTAACGGCACGCGAGGACCTGTCGGCAGCGGCAACTGGGCAGGCGCCTCCTCAGCTTTCGGCTGAACGCTGCGTACGCGAACGACACGCGATTGGATGTCCGGGCGGCCAGGTTCATAGCCAAAGGCCATCGGCATGTTCCTGTAACCGGCTTGATCCGGATAGATCGGTCCCCCAGGGCGCCCGAGCGTCGGATCAATACCCTGCGGAGATCCAAATGGATTCCAGATTTCTCCGTCCAGCATCCCGACGATCGTGTAGCCGTACATGATTCCAAGCAACTGTCTTTCGGTTGCCCGCGCATCGCAGAGGCGCAACCGCACCTGGATCATTCCGAAGTTACGCGCTTGCGTATGAGCGGATCTGCTCGAGCGGATCTGCTGCCACCCATAAATACAGGTATCGCCCGAACCGCTCTCGCCCGAGGCATAGCCGAACGGTCCATAGCTGTTTTGTAGATAGGTCGTGGACCGCGTCATTTGCACACCGGGAACGGCCACAAAAGCCTCGCGGATTATCCCGTTCTCGCTGATCATCTTATACGAGGCATTTCCAGTACCGGGATTGGCACCCGACGCGCCGAGGAACTGTACCTTGAGAAAATTCTGCCCTGGCACCGATGACGACGTGTAGAGTGAAATCATCTGCTCGGTGCCGTTGCCACGCTTGTGCTCGACGACGCTGACGATCGAGGGGCCGCCAGGCGGAGGCAAGGCCAGCGCCGTCTCGGCGGGCACCGTCTCGGAAATGTTTGGGGACCTGACGTTTCCCGATGACTGACATCCGACGACGAGCCCGGCAAGCAATGCGAAGCATGACGCCTTCAGCAAACTGAACGTTTCGGGTCGCCGCAATCGTCTTTCCTCACATCCATGCGCAGATTTCGCGGTGGACTTCCGAATCAACGACCCTTGAGGCCGCTACCCATGGTAAACGACGATTATGGTTAACCCAAAGTTAATGTGAGAGCGGCAGCGGTAGCGATCCGCCCTATCTCCACGGTAACATTGAGCACGACACCAGCTCGTGAACCATTTCGGGACCGATGAGTTTCTCCAAGACCGCGCAACCGATGGAGATCATCATGCCCAGGAACGATAAAGAACTGTCGCGTGAAGAAGACTATCGCGATTTCGAAGAGCGCAATATCGATGAAGGCTGGCCTTATGCCGACAAGGAGCCAAAGCGGCCCGCTCCGGCAAATCGCCCCTATGGCGAAGCTTCAGGTGATCCCGGCCGAGACAACAACCGCGGCTTGCGGGTGGATGGTGTGGATGAGAACGGCAACGAGAACCCTGTTAAGGACCCGCTGCGCCCCGGGATGATCGATCGCGACGACAGCGACGCGCTGGAAGCGAAGGTGACGAAAAATCTCGAGAACATCCCTGATGTTGATCTCGACAGTATCGACGTTCATGCAGACGGCCATACCGTGACCCTTAAAGGAGAAGTCGAAACGATCGGAATGGCACGGAAGGTCGAACTCGCTGCCCTTGCGGTCGACGGCGTGCGGCATGTCCGGAACAAGATCGAGACAACCGGGGTCGATTCGCATATTCCCACGCACGATTGACCCGATTGCGGTCATCGGGAGCAGTAGCATTGGTGCGGCGAACCAGACGGTAGATCGCTTGCGCTTCTCAGTCAGACAAATGGGTGCCTTTCGCCAGACGTTCACGGGCCAAGGGCTGACAAATGCGCTCAATTGAAGAGTTCAGGCAGTTCCGCGCGTGCGATCTTGCTCAGCCGCTCGGCTTCGGTTTTTTCAATGGAACGGTATGGCCAACGGAGTTTCGTTCCAACCGGCCCCCACTCACCGATTGCACAAAGCAACTTGTCGAGCGCCGCATTCGAATAGCCCTGGGTCTGGCGAAATGGAACGATGTGGCTGTCCATGAAGGCGCAAATCCGTTCCTCGATCGCCAGAGCGGCGTCGATATCTTTGGCCATGAGGTCGGTCCACCATTGGGCGCCGCGCGGACTGAGGCAGGCCACATTGGAAAACGCGCCGGCGGCACCGCCGTGTTTCATCCCGGTCGCAAGATGATGGCCGGGGACGAAAAGCGCGAGCTCCGAGAGGTGTTCGCGTGCCGCCGCATACCAATCCGCATCGCCGTCGGCGAGCTTAATGCCGACAACACTAGGGGAGGGGCCGCAGATGGCGGCCAGTTCCCCGGGCGTGAGGACCCGCTTTGCATGTGGCGGATTGTAGAGGATCAGGGGGATGCCCTCGGCGCAGTCGGCCGCGCGCTTCAGAAAATCGATCGCCTCCAGATCGGCAACCGGCCACCAATCCGGCAGAATGACCTGGATCGCCAGAGGCTTCAGGGCCACCGCACGCATGATCCGGGAGAGTGCGATCCGCGGGTCCGGCTGACACGCGCCGATCACGAAAGGTATGCCGGTCCCTGCGCAACGCTCGGCAAGCGCTGCCTGGATCCTGTCGAACTCGGCTTCGGTCTGATTGTGGAACTCACCAGACGTCCCGTTGGAATAGATGCCGTCGACGCCGGCTTCTACAAGGATGTCGATCTCTTCGCGAAGTGCAGAAAAGTCGATCTCGTCGTTCTCCATGATGGGCAACAGAAGGCTCGCCCAATTGCCGGCGATCGAATGCCGTCTTTGCGTCGTCAAGGCATGGCTCCCAATGGTATGTCATCGCGAATGCAGGCCTTGAAGTGTCCCGGCGCGACTTCCCGCAGTTCCGGTACGGCCTGGCCGCAAGCCTCGATCGCGTGCGGACAGCGGGTGCGAAAAACGCAGCCGCTCGGAGGGTTGGCGGGGCTCGGGATTTCGCCCTTCAGCACCTGCCGCCCGCGCTTGGCGCCGACGTCGGTCGTGGGAATGGCCGAGAGAAGCGCGCGCGTATAGGGATGCTGCGGCCGGGCGTAGAGATCGCCGCTCGCAGCGATTTCCATGATCCGACCGAGATAGAGGACGATCACCCGATCGCAAATATACTCGACGACCGCAAGGTCATGCGAGATGAACAGCATGGTCAGCCCCAGCCGCTGCTGCAGATCGCGCAGCAGGTTTATGACCTGCGCCTGGATGGAGACATCGAGCGCCGACACCGGCTCGTCGGCGACGATCAGCTCCGGGGTCAGTGTCAGTGCGCGCGCAATGCCAATGCGCTGGCGCTGCCCGCCTGAAAACTCGTGGGCATAGCGAGTGATCGCCTCGGCGGGCAGGTCGACCTGCTCGAGTGCGACGCGGGCGCGCTCCATCCGCTCCTTGCGGGTTCCGATGCGCTGGATTTTCAATCCCTCCGTCAGGATTTCGCCGATGGTCATGCGCGGCGAGAGACTGGCGAACGGGTCCTGAAAAATATACTGCATGCGCGGGCGCATGCGGCGCATCGCCGATGGTGAAAGGCCGGTCAGTTCGACGCCGTCGAAACGGACCTTGCCGGCGGACGGCTCGACCAGGCGCAGCACCGAGCGGCCGATCGTCGTTTTGCCGCTTCCGGATTCGCCAACCAGCCCCACGACTTCGCCTTTGCCGATGTCGAAGGAAATATCCTTCAAAATGGTCAGCCGCGTGCCGTGGGAAGCGTAGTGTTTGGACAGATCGCGGACGGAAAGCAGAGGTTCGGTCATCTAGATCTCCCGCCAGCGAATGCATCGGCTCTTATGAAGCGGTCCAACGGGTTCAAGCGCCGGCACCGCCTTGCGACAGGCCTCGATCGCAAATTGACAGCGCGGCGCAAAAGTGCAGCCCGAGGGCATCTTGACGAGGCTTGGAACAACGCCCGGAATGGCGGCGAGCTTTTCGCCGGCTTGTTTCATCCGTGTTGCGTCGCCAAGCCGGGGCATCGAGGCGAGGAGGCCCTTTGTGTAAGGATGCTTCGGATTGCTGAAGACCTCGCCGACCGGCCCTTCCTCGACGATGCGGCCGGTGTACATGACGGCGACGCGATGGGCGATCTGGGCCACGACGCCGAGATTGTGCGTGACGAAAAGGATGGCCATGCCGCGCTCGCGTTGGAGCTTCAGCAGCAGATCGAGGATCTGCGCCTGGATCGTCACATCGAGTGCGGTCGTCGGTTCATCCGCAATCAGCAATGTCGGATCGCAGGCAAGTGCCATGGCGATCGTCGCACGCTGGCGCATGCCGCCGGACAGCTCGTGCGGATACTGGCCGGCGCGACGTTTGGCATCGGGGATCCCGACGCTTTCCAAGAGCGAAACGGCAGTAGCCATTGCGGCTTTTCGGGTTGCGCCGCGATGAATGCGAATTGGCTCGGCGATCTGGTCGCCAATCGTGTAGACGGGATTGAGGCTGGACATCGGCTCCTGGAAGACCATGCCGATGTCGTCGCCGCGAATGTTGCGCATCTCCTCGTCGGTCAGCGTAACGAGGTCGCGCCCGGAACCATCCTTGCGGCGCAGCCGGATGCTGCCCGCTGCGATCGATCCGATGTTGCGGGTGAGAAGGCGCATGACGGAAAGACTGGTCACGGATTTGCCCGAACCGGATTCTCCCACCAGAGCCACGGTCTCTCCTGCGCCCACGGTCAGGTCGACGTCGTTGACGGCCGTGACATCGCCGCCGCGAATGCGGAAGATTGTCTTGAGGCCCTGAATGGCAAGAATCGGTTCGGCTGACGGCATGGTGGTCACCCGCCAAGCAGACCGGTTGCACGCAGGATCTCATTGATCCTTGCTGTCTCTGCTTCATTGAGGGCGGCGCGCGGACGCGGCATGACCGCGGTATCGATAATGCCGAGGCTCTTCATTGCGGTCTTGAAGCCACCAATGCCGGCGGCACCGCCGCTGACGCGGCCCTGGGCGACCCAGACGATTTCGAAGAGATGGCAGAGCCGCTCCTGCTCCTTGCGCGCGGCGACCCAGTCCCCACGCTGGGCGGCGTTCCAGAGGCGCACATAGCCATGCGGATCGACATTGGCGATGCCGGGAACAACGCCATGGGCCCCCATCAGCAAGGCATTGTCGACGACGATTTCCGAACCGGTCATCAGGAATACGTCCGGCCGGTCGGCAAGATCGAGCAGGGCATAGCGGAAATTGCCGTCGTCGCCGCTGGAATCCTTAAGGCCGATGATCGTGCCTTCCCTGGCCAAGGTCACCGTCGTCTGGCGTTGCAGCTTGACGTGCACGCAGACCGGAATGTCGTAGGCGACGAGCGCGACGTCGACGGCGTCACGGATAAAGCGGAAGTGGTCGAGGATTTCCGATTGGCTGGTGACGGTATAAAACGGCGCGGTGGCCACCACGGCGTCGGCGCCCGCCCGCTTGGCGACGTCTGCATGATGAATGACGCGATCCGTGGTCGCATCTATGACGCCGACGATCAACGGTACGCGCCCGTTCACCACCTTTGCCGAATGCTCGATGATCTCGCGGCGCGTCTTGTCGTCGTGAAAGATTACCTCGCTTGTCGAACCAAGCACGAAAACGCCGTGGCATCCGCCGTCGATAAGATGCTCCAGAACCCGCGTATAGGACGGATAATCGACCGTGAAATCCGCATTGAGAGGCGTCACGACTGGAGGAATTACACCCTTGAATTTTTTCATTGTCTCTTTCTTTCAGTTTAGTTCAGCGCGAGGGTCGAAAGCGTCCCGAAGACCGTCGCCGATGAAGTTGATGGCAAGAACCGCGAGGATGAGAGCCCCGCCTGGGAACAGCCATTGCCAGGGATATTGTTCAAGCACCGACGTCGAGCGGGCCGCGTTCAGCATGTTGCCCCAGCTGGCGGCCGGCGGGGCAATGCCGAGACCAAGGAAGGAAAGGCCGGCTTCGAGCAGGATGGCGTTGGCGATCTGCAGCGTCGCGTAGACAACCAGGATATCGATCGAGTTCGGCAGACCGTGCCGGAGGAGGAGGTGCGGCAGGCCAGCGCCCATTCCCCGCGCGGCGATGACGAAGTCGCGCTCGCGCAATTCCAGGAGCCGCGCGCGCACCATTCGTGCCAGGAGCGGCCAGGACAGCAGCGAAATGACAAGGACGGTCGGCCAGATGCCCGTGCCGGCGATCGAGGCGAGCACAAGGAGAAAAATCACGGGTGGCAGCGTCATGACGAGATCGACAAACCGCATGCCGACGGCGTCTGCCCAGCGGCCGGCAAGGGCGGAGACGGCGCCGAAAAGAAAGCCGATGATAGCGGACAGCAGCGTCGAGGCGACGGCCACGAGGAGCGAGATGCGTCCGCCTTCCATCACGCGCGCAAACACGTCGCGTCCGACACCGTCCGTGCCGAAGACGTGTTTGGAACTTGGACCGCTGTTCATGGCCAATAGGTCAATGTCGTTTGGCTTGAAGTTCCACCAGAGCGGGTAGGACAGGATCATTGCCAACACAGGAAGAGCCAGACAGACGCCGAAAACGGCAGCGCGGTTGATCAGGAAGCGGTCGAGCGCGCGGGCGAGAGGACCGGGACTGCGGGTGGGGGTTCTGGCCAGCATGCTCAGCCCACCTTGATGCGCGGATCGATCACCGCATAGGTCATGTCCGTCAGCAGATTGACCAAGATGACGCAGGCTCCGATGATGAGTGTGGCGCCCATGATGACCGGATAGTCACGGGTTTCGACCGAATCGACGAGCAGCAGACCCATGCCCGGCCAATTGAAGACGCTCTCGATGAAGATGGCGCCGCCGATGGCAAGACCGATGGTCGAACCAATGAGCGTGACAACAGGCAGCAGCGCATTGCGCAAGGCGTGCTTGACGATCACCCAGAATTCGATGACGCCCTTGGCCCGCGCCGTGCGCACGTAGTCCTGATTGAGCACTTCCAGCAGGGAGGCGCGCATGTAGCGCATGATCAACGCTGCCTGGGCGACTGCAAGCAGGCAGGCAGGCAGGATCAGGTGATGCACCAGATCGAGGACCGAGAACGGCTCGCCGGGTGTCAGCATGCCGCCAGATGGCATCCAGTTGAGCCGTACGGCAAAGACGTAAAGTCCGATCAACGCACTGAGAAAAGCCGGGCTTGAAATGCCGGCAAGCGCAAGCACCGAGAAGGAAACGTCGGTGACCGAATTGCGTCGCACGGCGCTTATGATGCCGGTGGCGATGCCAACAATAATTGAGATGACGAGAGCCGTTCCCATGAGCAGGATGGTGGGACCGATGCGTGACATGACGAGGCCGAGCACCGGCTGATCCATGCGCTTGATCGAGTAGCCGAGATTGCCGGTCAACGCCTGCTGCAGCCAGGCCAGGTATTGCACAGGCAGCGGTTGATCGAGGCCGAGCCTGCTGCGCAGTTCAGCCAGATCAGCGGGCGACAACGGAATGTTCGGATCGATATAGGCATCGATCGGATCACCAGGGGTGAGGCGCAGCAGAAGGAAAATCAGCACGCTCAATGCGAGCAGCATGCCTATCCCGATCGCCAAGCGCCGGAGGCTAAATGTCAGCATTGCAACTCCGTCCTGAAAGGGTGGCGAACGCCACCCTCTCGTACCCATGGGCGGCCTTATTCAGCGATCGACCAATGTTGCGGATCGGCCTGGTAGGGACCACCTCCGGGAGCGGGGGTCCAGACGAAATCCTTGATCTTGGTGGAGACCACGCCATAGCGGTTCGCCACCCAGAGCGTGCCCCAGGGAAGCTGACTGTTCATGACCTTGCAGACCGTTCGGTAGCGTTCGTCACGCTTTGCCGCATCAGGCTCGGCAAGGGCCGTGTCGAGCGCGGCAGTCAGGTCGGGCATGCGGGCGCGAACGACGTTCGGGCCGGCGGGCGGAATCTGCTTTTCATTCAGCCCGACATTGATGCTGCCGGCATCCGGTCCGTTTTGCAGCCCGGCATAGACCAGCTGAAACTGCGAAATATCGGCATCCGGCTTCAGGACGATGCTGTTATAGGTCGGAGCATCGACTGCGCGCGGCACGACATTGATGCCAACCTGCGCCAGCATCGCTTGAACCGCAGCGAGCACGTTGGTCGCCAATGGCGTCGTGTAGTAGGTCAAAAGCGTGATCGGCTTGCCGCCGTTGATCTCGTCCCAGCCCGCTTCCTTCAAAAGCGCCTTTGCCTTTTCGGGATCGTAGGCGTAGGGGTCGATATCCTTCGGCACGAGCTGGTCGGCGACATAAGCGCAGTTGGCCGGCTTGGCGGCGCCTCCGTAGAGGCTCTGGATGATTGCATCGCGGTTGATCGCGTGCATCACGGCCTGACGGACACGCAAATCCTTCCAGATCGGTGATTCATGGTTGAATCCCAGGTAATTGACGACGAACGAGTTGCCTTCGATCACCTGGAAGGACGTGTCATCCTTGAACGTCGGGACATCGTTGGAATCGACATAGGTGAACTGAATTTCGCCAGCGCGAAGCGCGGCGATCGCGGCCGCCGGATCGGCGAAGTAGCGATTGATGATCTTCTCCAGAGCCGGCTTGCCGCCCCGGTAATCGGTGTTGGCGGCGAGTTCGACGTACTGGTCGTTGACATATTTGGTGAACTTGAAGGCACCGGTGCCGATCGGTGACGTCGACCACCACGGGCTCTTGGCGAGCTGGTCGACCGGTATTGACGACAGCGCATGCTCGGGCAGCATCATCACCTTGGTAAGCGTATCTATGAGGCTCGCGGATGGTGCGCTGAGCTTGATGACCAGCGTATGTTCATCGGGAGCCTCGACCGCCGATACCGGTGACAGGCGGGCTGCCAGGACGGAGCCGGTCTTGGCGTTCTTGGCGAGCCCGATCGTGAACTTGGCGTCCTTAGCCGTAAATGGCTTTCCGTCGTGCCATTTCGCGTCGGCGAGCTTGAACGTGTAGGTCAGCTGATCCGGGCTGATCTCATAGGAGGAGGCAAGGACGCCGACCGTCTTCTGCAGCTTCGCATCGTAGGTGACGAGTGGCTCGAAATAGATGCTGAGCCAGGTGAAGCCGGCGGTCGCAGCCAGTGCATTGAAATTGCCCTGAAAGCCACCGGGGCCGACGTCGAAGCCGCCCGACAGGGTTGCGGCTCGTGCCGGGCGAGTGAAGCCCGATGCGACGGTTGTTGCCATCATCGCAGCGATCGCGATCGCCGAAAGTCGAGACAGAGTTTTCATTGCGTTCCTCCCACATTTGAACTTGTCTTGTTGTTTGCGATAACTCGGGCGATGCCCTCGTAGTGGTGGTCGAGACGCCGGCGGGCTTCCTCCAGGTCCCGGGCCTCGACGGCATCGACAATGGCGGCGTGATCCCGCCAGGTGGCCATCGGATCGACATTGTCGAGATTGACGAAATCCGAGGCCTTGTAGAAAGCGAGCCAGAACACGTCGATCAGCCGGCTCAGCGTCTCGTTCTGCTGGCAGCGGAACAGTAGGCGATGAAAGAGCTGGTCGTCCTCGGCGAAGGCTTCGCCACGTTCCGCATGCGCCTTCATGCGGTTGACGGCGGCGCGAAGCTCGGCAATGTCGTCCTTGCTGATCGTCTCCAGCGTCTTGCCGATCAGACCGACCTCGAGCGTCCGGCGAATCTCGATGACTTCCTCGATCTGGCGAAGCGCGCCGCCAAGACCATAGGCAAGATTGTCGAGCAGCGGCTCGAAGGAGAACGCTTTGACGAAGATCCCGACGCCGCGACGCGATTCCAGCACACCGAGAGATTCAAGCGCCTTGATGCCCTCGCGCAGGGAGTTGCGGCTGACGCCGAGCTGGGTTGCGAGCTCGCTCTCGGCTGGCAGAAGGGTGCCCGGTTTCAAGCCATTGTCGTTGATGTATGCGCGCAGGCTCTCCTGCACGGAAACATGCAGCAGCGGGGCTCTCGTCAAGGGCTTCATGGTTTTGAGTGGCATGCCAATCCCGCTGCAAAAGTTTCAGACAAAAGACACATATCCACTTGTAGGATATCTGTCAAATGGACATGCGGCAGTGACGCGCCTGGGAGTTTGTGATGGAGGTGGGAGCCTGTAGGGAACGATGGCGTGCACCCTGCGGAAGCCCGCCACCGACAATTCGCCGGTCAGCCGGGCAGCGAGGAGTTAAAATCCGAATGTCTCTGTCTTGGCCACGGCCCTCGGCTGCATAGAAGCGCTACGCATAGCCAGCTGAAGGCAGCTTTTGCCAACGCCAAAAAAACCCGACGGCATGCCACGGTGCTGGCGTCCAAGTCAGAAACGCTGCGCTGTGGGCCTCGGGATTTTCATAATTTTAGGTTATCGTAACGATCAGTAAATCCAACTTAGAATTATGATCAGCTTCCGATATGAAGAAGCAAAGGGAGGATGCGCGTCGACCGGTGTCTTCGGCTCGAGCACGGAGCCTCATTCGGGGAACGGCGCAGCTCGGCCGGGCCGGGTGGTTTGGCAGAGCTCCCTTTGGACGGCAGAAAATTCAAAGCAATCAAGGAGAACGTTATGGACCAGAAACCCGACAGCGCAGGCAAATGTCCCGTTGCGCATGGCAATACGCCCCGTGGTCGATCCAACCGCGACTGGTGGCCGGACCGGCTGGACGTTCAGATTCTTCACCAGCATTCCGGTCTTGCCGATCCGATGGGCAAGGCGTTCGACTATGCCGAGGAATTCAAGACGCTCGACCTCGACGCGCTGAAGCAGGACCTTCACGCGCTGATGACCGATTCGCAGGACTGGTGGCCGGCCGACTTCGGTCACTACGGCGGCCTGTTCATCCGCATGGCCTGGCACAGTGCTGGCACATACCGCATCACCGACGGTCGCGGCGGTGCCGGTGCCGGCCAGCAGCGTTTCGCGCCTCTCAACAGCTGGCCTGATAATGCCAACCTCGACAAGGCCCGCCGCCTGCTGTGGCCGATCAAGCAGAAATACGGCAACAAGATCTCCTGGGCCGACCTGCTGATCCTCACGGGCAACGTCGCTCTGGAATCCATGGGTTTCAAGACGTTCGGTTTTGCCGGTGGCCGTGCGGATGTTTGGGAGCCCGAGGAACTGTTCTGGGGTCCGGAAGGCACCTGGCTGGGCGACGAACGCTACAGCGGTGAACGCGAGCTCGCGGAGCCGCTTGGCGCCGTGCAGATGGGCCTGATCTACGTCAATCCCGAAGGCCCGAACGGCAATCCCGATCCGGTCGCAGCTGCCCACGACATCCGTGAAACCTTTGCGCGCATGGCGATGAACGACGAAGAGACCGTGGCGCTGATCGCCGGTGGTCATAGCTTTGGCAAGACGCATGGTGCCGGCGATCCATCGCTGATCGGTGCCGAGCCGGAAGGCGGCGCGATCGAGGATCAGGGCCTCGGCTGGAAGAGCACGTTCGGTACCGGTGTCGGCAAGGACGCCATCACCGCCGGCCTGGAAGTGACCTGGACGCAGACCCCGACGAAGTGGAGCAATTTCTTCTTCGAAAACCTGTTCGGCTTTGAATGGGAGCTGACTGCAAGCCCGGCCGGCGCGAAGCAGTGGAAGGCCAAGGATGCCGAAGCTTCCATTCCGGATGCTTATGACGCGTCGAAGAAACATCTCCCGACCATGCTGACCACCGACCTGTCACTGCGGTTCGATCCGGCCTATGAGAAGATCTCGCGCCGCTTCCTCGAGAACCCAGATCAGTTCGCCGACGCTTTTGCCCGCGCATGGTTCAAGCTGACACACCGCGACATGGGACCGAAGGTTCGCTATCTCGGTCCGGAAGTCCCGGCAGAAGACCTGATCTGGCAGGACGTGGTCCCGGCCGTCGATCATCCGCTCGTCGACGACAAGGACATCGCTGCCCTCAAGGAGAAGGTTCTCTCAACCGGCCTCACCGCGCAGGAGCTGGTCTCGACCGCCTGGGCGTCCGCCTCGACCTTCCGCGGTTCCGACAAGCGCGGCGGCGCCAATGGCGCGCGCATCCGGCTTGCGCCGCAGAAGGACTGGGAAGTCAACCAGCCAGCGCAGCTCGCCAAGGTGCTTGGCGTCCTCGAAAGCGTCCAGAACGACTTCAATGCTGCCCAGACTGGGGCTAAGAAGATCTCGCTCGCCGATCTGATCGTTCTTGCCGGTGCAGCCGGTGTCGAGAAAGCAGCAAGGGCTGGCGGTCGTGACGTCACCGTGCCGTTCACGCCAGGCCGCACGGATGCTTCGCAGGAGCAGACGGATGTGGCCTCCTTTGCGGCGCTTAAGCCGCGCGCCGACGGTTTCCGCAACTATGTCGGCGGCCGGCAATTCATGAAGCCCGAAGAGGCTCTCGTCGACCGTGCGCACCTGTTGACGCTGACCGCACCGGAAATGGCGGTTCTCGTCGGCGGGCTGCGCGTGCTGAAGGCGGGCGAGCCCGAGCACGGCGTCTTCACGTCGCGTCCAGAGGCGTTGACGAACGACTTCTTCGTCAACTTGCTCGACATGGGCACGCAGTGGTCTCCCGTTGCCGGCAAGGAGGGCGTCTACGAGGGACGCGACCGCAAGACCAACGAGCTTAAGTGGACCGGTACCCGCGTCGACCTGATCTTCGGTTCGCACTCGCAGCTTCGCGCCCTTGCCGAAGTCTATGGCCAGTCCGATGCCAAGGAGAAGTTCGTCAAGGACTTCGTCGCAGCCTGGACCAAGGTCATGAACGCCGATCGTTTCGACCTCGTCTGATCGGCAGATCTCGCGCGGACGCGGCTTCTCAGCTGCGTCCGTGCATCCTTCTTCAGCTGGAACTTTTCCAGATGGGATGATGAAATGGGTGCCACCTCCAAAAATGGAGCGGCGGCATACGCCCAAATTCGCTGCGTCTGCTGGTCAGGATTGGCCGCGACCCCTCAAAGGCGGTGGGCTTCATTCGACTGCCTCGACGATGCGCAAGCGTGGGCTCAAGGTCATCCGATCGATTCCGGCAGATGCCGCACGTGTTGGAGCATCCGTTCACCATCATCGTCTGCTGCGGGTTTCCAAGGACACGATGCAATGGACGCTTCGTTTGACATCGTGAAAGCGAACTTGCTGCTCGCATCTCTTGATCGCGACACTCTTCACGCGCCTGAGCTGCGGGCGATCGCGGGTGGTCGAGTATGAGACACCGGCGCGCGCCGGCCCGCGATCGCCGGCAATAAGGAAGCAGAAGCGCTGTTTCGACGACCTCGCAGGAGAACGGCTAAAGCTGCTCGAGTCGGCTGTTCGGCTCGAGGAGGGGGCATCGCGCTTATCGTACCGGACCGAGCTTCCAGTCAGAGTCGCCGGACGGGCAGGCGAGACCCTTGAAGCGGGTTTCTCCCTCGAGCGTGCGCTGGGTCGTCACAAAGGCGCGGCACGAACTTTCAGGATCAACGCCGATTTCTTCAATCACGCCAACACTTCCCGTCGATGGGTTGGCCCAGGCAAGGGGCTTCACTCCGACGGGGCCGCGGCTGACTGTGTCTGCGATAACCGCCTGATCCGTCTTCGTGGCTGACGGGATTGACTGTGTCACGGCGGCGGTTTCCAGGGGTTCGACCTTCGTGCATCCCGCCAGCACCATGGCTAGAAGAGACAGCTGCAATACGCCTATGTTTGTTCGCGTCATCTGGACATCCCGATGATTGTTCTTCCGCACAGTAGCATGCAATTCTGACTGCAAACTGAGGGCTACTATAGAAATCGGAGCGGCACCAGTCGGTTCCGTTCATGCCAATACTTTGCTTGTGCGTTCCGTCACAATCTGGATGCTTTTTTCCACAAGTCGGCATTCAACGCGGGTGCCGGCGCACACCGCCTCTGTGAGATGGCCTCGAATGAAAGCGCTTCGACAACACCTCGATTGCCGATCTGCGATGTAACCCCGACGGTGTCGGGGGCAGTTGCACGCTTAGCTTCGCGTGTTTGTCGCTGCTTGTTACCGGCCTGCAGCGTCCGCCAGCCAGCTTTTTACCGCTGCCACAGAGGCCGGATGACGGGGCTTGCGTGGCGAGACGACGTAGAAATCGGAACCAACAGTGAGTTCGGTCGGCAACACGCGCAGGAGGCGGCCCGACGTTATGTCGTCCTCGACGAAGAACGTGCTCGTCAGAGCGAGACCCTGGCCAGCGATTGCGGCCTCGAGCGCCAGCGACGTCTGATTGAACCGGATGTTCTTGGCGGTCGTCGGCAGATTGTCCGGAAACGCCAATTCCAGAAACTGCGGCCAAGAATCGTGGGCGTCGTGAAGAAGCGGGTAGCGCGGGAAATTGCCATCCTGGCCGGGCGGGCCCAGCTTCTCCACCAGCAAAGGGCTGCCGACGGCAATAAGGACGTTCTCGAAGAGAAGTTCTGCGTTCAGGCCCGATCCAAGGGGTAGCCGGCCATACCGGACCGCGAGATCCACTGCGTCGGTTTGGAAGTTGGCAATGCGATCACTCGCCAGGATGCGCAGATCGATGTTGGGTTGGGCCGCCGTGAAGTCCGGCAGACGTGGGATCAGCCACTTCGAGGCGAAGGTTGGCGTCACGCTGATCGTCAGGTGAAGCTGCTCCGGCTTCAGCGTCTCCGTCGCGTCAGAGATCAGCTCGAAAGCACGGCGGACGTTTGTCACGTAGCTCTGACCTGCCTCGGTCAGCGCCAATGTTCGCGGGAGCCTGTCGAACAGCTTCAATCCCAATTCCGCCTCCAAGCCTCGTATCTGCTGTGCCACCGCACCCTGCGTTACCCCGATCTCCTCGGCTGCGAGACGGAAGTTCAAGTACCGCGTGACGACCTCGAACACGCGAAGGCCGTTAAGGGACGGAAGACGCCTGATACCTTCTGCCATTCGATAGATTTTCTACTGGTTGATGGAAGCGGAAGTGGTTCGTATTGCTGATGTCGTAGTGATATCACGCTTTGATGCGACTGTAGACGGCAATCGGTGCGGACCCTCTGGAGATAGGAGAGTGTAATGTCAGTAGAAAAAATAGCGGTGATTACGGCCGGCGGCAGCGGAATGGGAGCCGCCGCAGCAAAGCGTCTCGCAGCCGATGGGTTCAAGGTGGCAATCCTGTCATCGTCGGGGAAGGGCGAAGAACTTGCCAAAACATTGGGGGGTGTCGGTGTGACCGGCTCGAACCAATCAAATGACGATCTGCATAAGCTCGTTGATCTCGCAATCTCCACTTGGGGACGCATTGATGTGCTCGTAAACAGCGCGGGCCACGGTCCTCGCGCACCCATCCTCGACATATCAGACGAAGACTGGCACCGCGGCATGGAGGTCTACCTCCTGAACGTCATCCGTCCGACGCGCCTGGTGACGCCGCACATGCAGAAGCAGAAGGCCGGATCCATCATCAACATTTCCACCGCATGGGCTTTCGAGCCGAGTCCGATGTTCCCGACGTCGGCCGTGTTCCGCGCCGGGCTGGCGTCGTTCACCAAGATATTCGCGGAGACCTATGCGGCCGAAAACATCCGCATGAACAACGTTCTTCCCGGCTGGATCGACAGTCTTCCGGCAACCGAGGAGCGCCGCGACAGTGTTCCGATGAAGCGCTACGGCACGAGCGAGGAAATTGCCGCGACCGTTGCTTTCCTCGCGTCGACGGGAGCAGCCTACATGACGGGGCAGAACATTCGCGTCGACGGCGGCCTGACCCGTTCAGTGTGACATGGAGGGAGACGGTTGCGGAATGCGCCCCTCTGTGGACCGGCGCACTCTGGAACGTCGATCAGAAACGGATGGCTCCAAGAGCACTTGCCCCAGTTGGATAAGTCGCTCGGGTTCACGTCTGCGTTAGGAGCCAGATTCGCGAGCCGCTTCATCCAGGGCTACAAAGTCCCCTTCATCGAGAACGATGCTAGCGGCCGCAACATTTTCCTCGAGATGCTTCACCTTGGAGGTTCCCGGAATGGGCAACATCACGGGGCTGCGCTTGAGCACCCACGCCAAAGCAATCTGGCCCGGCGTCGCGCCATACTTCTTGGCCAGCATGTCAAGAATGGAGCCAGGACGGGCAAGCTCGCCTGCCGCCAGTGGGTACCATGGAATGAAGCCGATGCCCTCACGCTCGCAGTAGTCCAGCACATCCTCGCTGCCCCGATCCACGAGGTTGTAGCGATTCTGAACCGTCGCCACGGGAAATACCTTTCGGGCGGCCTTTATGTCTTCAACCGATACTTCGCTGAGGCCGGCATGGGCAATGAGGCCCTGATCCAGGAGCATCTTTACCGCCCCGAACTGCTCTTCGCGAGGGACCGCCGCATCTATGCGGTGCAGTTGCCACAAGTCGATCCGCTCGATGCGAAGCTTCTTCAGGCTGCCTTTCGCTCGTTCGAGAAGATAGTCCGGCCGCCCGTTCGGCGTCCACCGGTCCGGCCCCTCGCGGGTCAGCCCGGCCTTGGTCGCAATCAACAGCCCCTTATAAGGATGCAACGCTTCGCTGATGAGCTCCTCGGACACGTCGGGGCCGTAGGAATCAGCCGTGTCAATGAAATTGACGGCGATCTCGGGCAGGCGACGCAGAGTTGCCAACGCTCCGGCCTTATCTGCAGGCGGCCCCCAGATACCGGGTCCCGTAATACGCATCGCGCCGAAGCCGAGACGATTGATGGTGATGGTGCCGATCGAAAATTGTCCCGATGCGGCCGCTGAGATCGTGGAACTGAATGGCACGGACCTTCTCCCGATTGCCTGTCTGGTTGGGTGGCTTTACTCGGGGCTTAAGGTGGAGCGGGCAGGGAGCAATGCAAGCCACTCGGTGCAATCCGCCATTGCCTTTTGCAACGAGGCCCCGAAGTCGACAAGGGCGGAGCAAAGCACGGTCCGCGCCCGGAACCTTAGCCGGTAGCGACAGTTCCGGGTCTGCGCGCATCAGGGCCGCCCAGGTTCGACCGTACGTCCGGAAATCAGGCCCAGCCACGGCGGCAGGTGGAAGACGCACATCAGCAGGTACATTGTCGTCATGCCATCCACTGCAAAAACGTCCTGCATGGCGGAGCAGATCATATCTGCTCCGCCGCTTGCCAGGGTGACAATCGCCATGATGGCGAAGGTTGGCGCCGCTGCCAGGCGCAGCCAATCGGCGACGCCTGCTATGTTGCCGGTCGGCGTCTCGACGGATGTGCTGCGCCGTGTCGGGTCGGAGGAAAGCATGAGCATCATCCCTGGCCGTATTCGTCATGCAGCCGCCACCAGATACCCTGCTCATTGCGGCCTCGGGGCGCGCGGTCGAGCCATTGATACACGCCCCAAATGCCGTCCAGGCCGCGCGCATAGCTTGAGTAGGTGTGGTAGACGGCGCCGTCCTCGAGCACGAAGGCGCTGACACCCGGCCGGTCGCGCGTGTACGTCGCGACATCCGTCCCGGTCATTGCGGCGATCTGGGCGACTGGGCTCTCGCTGCCGCGCAGTTTCCATTCCTGCACGGTCTCGCCTTCTGACAGCACCCGTGCCGGTGGCTCGCGGCGATAGTTATACTCTATCCCGCCTTCGCGCTGCTGCTCTTCGCTGAACAAGACGCTGAAGTCGAGGTTGAAATCGCTGCCGAAAGAGGATGCCCAGTCGAAGCTCCATCCCATCCGTCGCTTGAAAGCCTGCAGCTTGGCAAGCGGCGCGCGGGAAACGGCGGTGAAGGCGACATCATGATTTTCGAGATGGACGGCGACGCCGTTGAAGCCGTCTGCGATCGACGAGCAGGAGGGGCATCCGGCCGTATAGTCGGGTCCGAACATGAAATGGTAGATGAGAAGCTGCGAACGGCCCTTGAAGAGATCGCTCAGCGAAGCGCTGCCATTGGCGGTCTCGAACCGGTATTCCTTGTCAATCCGCACCCACGGCAGTTCCTGGCGGCGCTGCGCCAGCATGTCGCTGCGTCGTGTCAGTTCCTTCTCTTCTGCGAGCAGGTCGAGCCGCGCCGCAAGCCATTCTTCACGTGTACCCGTGATGTGCATCGTCATCATACTTCTCCTGTTACCGTCTGTTGGCGTAGCATTGCCGCCACTTGCGGCTGCTTGGTGGTCGTGAGCAGACTAGAGCCGGAGTGGGAGATGGTGGGAGTGACAAGTTTGACGGGATTTTTATGGACTCGATGATCATCGCTGCGGCGAGGCTGCTCGCGACCGGTGATCTTCTCGGTGCCTTAAATAGGGTCGCGTTGCGCAACGATGCGCCTGCGCTTGCGCTTCGTGGCATCGCGATGGCGCAGCTTGGCGATCTCGTCCGGGCGAAGGCGCTGCTGAAGACGGCTGCCCGTGCGTTCGGGCCAAAAGAACCCGTCGCGCGGGCGCGCTGCCTCGTCGCCGAAGCGGAAATTGCGCTCGTCTCGCGCGATCTGACCTGGCCGGCCAAGTCACTGACCGCCGCCCGCGAGGTGCTCGAAGCGCACGATGACCGTTTGAACGCCGCACATGCACGCCATCTCGAAGCCCGGCGGCTGCTTCTCATCGGCCATCTCGACGAGGCCGAACGCCTGCTCGCCGGGGTCGATTCGGCGCCGCTCACGCCCCCCTTGCAGACGGCGTACGAACTCGTCGTCGCCGGGATTGCTATCCGCCGTCTCCAGACAGGCGTTGCGCGCGCGGCGCTGCGCCGCGCAGAAAATGCTGCGCGCGAGGCGGGCATTCCCGCACTTCGTGCGGAGGTCGAAGGGGCCTGCGAGGTGCTGAGAACGCCGGCGGCACGACTGATCAGGCGTGGCGAGGAGCGGTTCTTGCTGCTGGAGGAGGTCGAGGCGGTGCTGGCGTCAGGGGCGCTCGTGGTCGATGCATGTCGCTATGTCGTGCGCGACGGGGACGCGTTTGTTTCGCTGACGACGCGCCCGGTGTTGTTCGCGCTGGCGCGTGCGCTCGCGCAGAGCTGGCCGACAGACGCATCGCGCAACACCCTCGTTGCCCGTGCATTCAGGGCGAAGGACGCCGATGAATCGCATCGCGCCAGGCTGCGTGTCGAAGTCGGACGGCTGCGCGGCGAGCTTCACAGAATAGCGGATATCAGAGCGACGAGGGACGGCTTTGTGCTTGCACCGCGTCGCGCCGCTGAGGTGATCATCCTGGCCCCGCCCGTCGAAGAGCAGCATGGCGAGGTCCTCGCATTTTTGGCTGATGGGGAAGCCTGGTCGAGTTCGGCGCTGGCGATCGCGATCGGTGCAAGCCCACGCACAGTGCAGCGGGCGCTTGACGCACTGGCGGCAACGGGCAAGGTGCAATCCTTCGGACGCGGGCCGGCGCGCCGGTGGACGATACCGTCGCTGCCGGGTTTCCCGTCAACTTTGTTACTCCCAGGTCCACTGCCGAACGACTAGGATGAGCCCATGAAACACACCAAAGCTGAAATCCTTCGTGAATATGGCCCCTTTCCGAACGCGGACCGTGTTGCCGGCGTCACTTTTGACGGCCGGCATGTCTGGTTTGCATCCGGCGACAAGCTCAATGCCTTCGATCCCGAGGTCGGCGAGGTCGTGCACTCGATAGACGTTGCCGCACATGCCGGAACGGCTTTCGATGGACGCTATCTTTTCCAGATTGCGGAAGATCGGATCCAGAAGATCGATCCGAAGACCGGCGAGGTGCTATCGACGATCCCGGCCCCCGGCAATGGCGGTGATTCCGGGCTTGCCTGGGCTGAAGGAACGCTCTGGGTCGGAGACTACCGTGGCCGAAAGATCCATCAGATCGATCCGGATACCGGTGCGCTTCTTCGCAGCATCGAGTCCAGCCGCTTCGTTACCGGCGTGACCTGGGTCGATGGTGAACTCTGGCACGCCACTTGGGAAGGCGATGAGAGCGATATCAGGCGCGTTGAACCTGAGAGCGGGCGAGTGTTGGAACGCATCGACATGCCGCCTGGCCTGACCATATCGGGGCTCGAGTCAGATGGCGCAGATCGCCTCTTTTGTGGTGGGGGAACGAGCGGCAAGGTCCGGGCCGTTCGCCGGCCCAGATAGCCAGGCAGCCTGTTGTCTGTACCGCGAAGGCATCCGCACCGCGGACATCACCCTGCGACTAATCCAATGTCCTGCGGAAGCGGCGGACGGCGATGAGCATGGCAACCGCCATCAGGCAGGCGAGGGCGATCGCGTCATAGGCAAGGGTCTGGATATTGGCGCCCTTCAGCATGATCGCCCGGACGATCCTGATATAGTGGGTCAGCGGCAGGGCCTCACCGATCCATTGCGCCCATGTCGGCATGCCGGCGAACGGGAACATGAAGCCCGACAGCAGGATATTCGGCAGGAAGAACATCATCGCCATCTGCATGGCCTGCAACTGATTGGCCGCGATCGTCGAGAAAGTGTAGCCGATCGAGAGGTTGGTGATGACGAAGAGCGTGGTCGCTGCCGCGAGCGAGGCCGGACCACCGAGGATTGGGACGTGGAAGACAAGCAGGCCAGCGCCGATGATCAACAACGACTGGATGAGGCCGATCAGCACATAGGGCGCGATCTTGCCCAGCATGATTTCCAGCGGTTTGATCGGCATGGAGAGCAGGTTCTCCATCGTACCGCGTTCCACCTCGCGCGTGACCGAGAGAGCCGTGAAGATCAAGAGCGTCATCGTCAGGATCGTGCCGAGCAGGCCGGGCACGATATTCAGGGTCGATGAACCGGCTGGATTATAGCGACGGTGCTGGACGATGGAGAAGGCGGGCTTGGTCGGTTCGGAAAATTCGACCTGGCGGTCGTTGGCGAGAGCCGACGCCACGATGCCGGTAAGCGCACCGAGCGCCGAACTCGACGCGACCGGATCGGTGGCGTCGGCCGCGACCAGCAGCGAGGGCGTATCGCCGCGGCGAAGCGAGCGTTCGAATCCCTCGGGAATTTCCACCACGAACAGTGCCCTGCCGGATTGCAGAATCGAATCCATGTCCTCGGCGCGCGTCACGACCGAACGGATCTGGAAAAAATCTGTGTTTTGAAGGGCCGCCAAGATGGATCGGCCGACATCGGTATTCTCGCGCATCAGCACTGCGGTCGGCAGGTTGTGCGGCGTCGTGTTGATCGCAAAGCCGAACAGGAACAGCTGCATGATCGGCAAGGCGACCATCGTCGCCAGCGTTATGCGGTCGCGCGTCATCTGGATGAATTCCTTGACGGTCATCGCCCAGAAACGCCCGAAAGAGCCGCCATTGCCATTTGCCACTGTGGTCGTCATTGAAAATTGTCCTCCGAGCGGCGCATCAGATCGATGAAAGCATCCTCCAGCGTTGCCTCGCCCCTTTGCCATTTGAGATCGGACCGTTCCTGGTAAGGCGCGATTGCCTTCTCAAGCGCCTGGGGATCGCGGCCGGCAACATGCAGGCTCGTCCCGAACGGCGCGATCATGTCCACGCCCGGCTCGTTCTCGAGTTCGGATTGGAGGCGATGCACCTCCGCGCCGGAGACGGTCCACGTCACGAGGCCGGTGCCGGCGATGACTTCGTCCACCGTTCCCTGCGCCAACAGTTTGCCATAGGCGATATAGGCGATCTCATGGCAACGCTCTGCCTCGTCCATGTAATGGGTGGACACCAGCACCGAGAGACCGTCGGCGGCAAGCGCGTGAATCTCGTTCCAAAAATCCCGGCGGGCCTTGGGATCGACGCCGGCCGTCGGCTCGTCGAGGAGGAGCAGCGCCGGTTCAGGCAGGATGCAGGCACCGAGCGCAAGGCGCTGCTTCCAGCCGCCCGATAGCTCCCCTGCCAACTGCTGTTCACGGCCTTTCAAGCCGAGGCGCTCAATGGCGGCGCTTGCTTTGCCGCGGGCATCAGGCAGGCCGTAGACGCGGGCGACGAATTCCAGATTCTCCCGGATCGACAGGTCCTGATAGAGCGAGAATTTCTGCGTCATGTAGCCGACGCGGCGGCGGATGCGATCGCTCTCGGTCAGGATGTCGAAGCCGAGGCAGGTGCCATCGCCGCTGTCGGGCGTCAGCAGGCCGCAAAGCATGCGGATCGTCGTGGTCTTGCCGGAACCGTTGGGGCCGAGAAAGCCGTGAATGCGGCCCTTCTTGACCGACATCGACAGGTCATCGACTACCTTTCTGCTGCCGAAACTCTTGGTGAGGTGATGGACGTCGATCACGGTCCCGGGCGCGTCGATGGCCATTGCCGTGTCGCTCATGGACGGGCTCCTGCAGTGACATCCACCGGCTGGCCGGGGCGCAACACCTTTGGATCGGCGGGGATCGCCTCGACGCGGTAGACGAGTTTGGCACGCTCTTCGAGGCTGTAGATTACCGGTGGCGTATACTCGGCGTTCTTTGCGATGAAGCTGATCTTCGCATCGGTGGGCATGCACGCGTTACAGGCGACGCGGATCGACTGACCAAGCGAAAACAGCGCAATCTCGGTTTCAGGCACGAAGAAGCGGATGCGGATGTTCTCTGGCGGCAGGAGGGCCACGATCGGCCGGCCGGCGGGCACGACCTCACCCGTGCGGTAATAGACGGTCTCGATGCTGCCTGTTGCCGGAGCCGAGACGAAGCGGCGGGTGAGCGCTGCTTCTGCAGAGGCGAGATCGGCCTTTGCGGCTGAAACAGCCTCCCTCGATTGGCGCAGCGTCTCAATGCGGGCCGGCAGGTTGGCGAGCGTAATCTGGCTGCGGACATTGTCAAGGACGGCACGGTTAGCGGCTTCGGTGGCCGTCGCCGTGTCGAGGTTTGCCTTTGTTGCGGTGCCGCGCTCGACCAGGACGCGGGTGCGATCGAGATCCTGTGCGGCAAGCTCAAGTCGGGCGATCGCCTCCCGTTCGCTGGCGCGCAGCATGTCTATTTCTTCCGGCCGCTTTTGCTTGGCTTCGGCGAGCTCCAGTTCGGCCTGCAGGCGGGCGAGCGAAGCGCGTGCGGCGCCGACTGCGGCCTCCTCGCTCTGCGAGTCCAAACTGAAGAGCGGCGCACCGGGCGCAATTGCCTGGCCTTCAGCGACATCGAGCTTGACCAGGCGGCCGCCGTTTTCAGCGCCGATGAACAGCGTGTCAGCCTCGATCCAGCCTTGGTAGGCGCGCTGGGATTTGTCGGAAAACAGGAAAGGCAGGGCGGCAAGCGCCGCGCCGGCTACGATAACGACGATGAGGATTCGTTTCATATCGCGCCTCCTTCCGGCACGAAGAGCGTGTCGAGAAACGTGTCGAAGAGTTTCTGCGTGTCGAGATGCTCGTAGCCTTCGAACAGCGTCGTCCAAATGATCGACATCAAGGCCGGCGCCATGACCAGTTGCGGGACGTCGACCACGGCGGGATTGCGTAGCTCGCCGCGCGCAGCGGCACGGGCAAGCAGGACACGCACGATCGCGACGCCTTTGGTGATGATCTCGCGGTAATAGAATTCGGTCACAACGGGGAACATCGGACCCTCGGCGAGGATCAGCCGCAGCAAGTGCCGGCGCTCCGTCTCCAAAACCTCGCGCTTGAAGAGCGCATAGAACATCGACACGGCGGTACGTGCCGGGATCGTCTCCTTCTGCACCATGCCGCCCACTTCCCCGAGGATCGGGGAGGCAACACCGGACACGAGTTCGATGAACAACCGCTCCTTATCAGGGAAATGCAGGTAGACCGTGCCTTTGGCGATGCCCGCACGGGCTGCGACATCCTCCATCCGTGTCGCGGCGAAACCGCGCTCTGCAAAACAGGCAAAGGCCGCCGCCAGGATCTCGGCTCTCCGCTGCTCCGGATCTCGTCTTTCTCGCTTTTTTTCTGCCATTGCCTTTGCACCAAGATATGACTGACTGGACAGTCATTAACATAAAGTGCAGTTTTTTGCAAGGAAAAGAGACGAGCGTTGAAGCGGAGTCATGTGCAAATGGCAGCAGGCGCTGCCGTCCCACAAGCGTTCATCAGCCGAAAAATCGCCATTCGAGCAGGTCCGCGGAAAGGTGAGATGCAACTCCCGTATCAATATCTTAGCTACGATCATCCCAACCAGCGCGGCATGTCAGGGACAAACATCGAACCCGCTTGATTACGCCGCTTTATAAGTTTGAAATCCTGCCAATTGGCAGTATATTGACTGTCAGATGGAGATTGCCATGGTCGTAGCACAAGCAATTCGTGATAATGGGGTGCCACTGTCGCCCGTGAATCTAGGCGATGAAGGAGCCCGCGAACGGCTGACACCGGCAGCAGTGTCGGGTGTTGTTCGACTGGCCGAGATATGGCGCTTAACCAGCGCCGAGGTCTGCGCCCTCATGGGTGACGTGTCAGAGCGCACTTGGTTCAGAATGAAAAAGGGCGAATGGAGCGGGAGCCTGTCTCAAGATACGTTGACCAGGGTCAGCGCCTTGATAGGCATCTTCAAAGCCCTCCGACTGCTTTTCTCTGAACCACTCGCCGACGAATGGGTGAAACTTCCAAACAAGGGACCGCTTTTCGAAGGGCGCCGGCCAATTGACGTGATGATCGAGGGCGGTATCCCAAAGCTGCTTCTTGTGCGACGCCACGTTGACGCGTTGCGCGGTGGGCTGTGATCGAGCCGGCTCGCACGGATATTGTCCAGCGAGATACAGTCCGCCTTATATCGACCGCTAGGCTGAAGGAACCAGTATTGCTGGCTCTCGCGCCAAATCATGGCGCCATGGAGGACCTGGCCGAGTTGGAGGGTGCTACCAGCGGCCGCCTCCAAGCCCAGGAAGGTGGCCTGTTGGACCTCGATCCAAAAGAACTCGTCTTTGGCCGTCCCGGCCATACCTTCATCAATGCCGCGTTTACATATACACGCCCCGGCGGAAACCGGTTCAACGATGACGAGCGCGGTGCCTGGTACTGCGCATTTTTGGTGGAAACGGCTCTAGCCGAGGTCGCTTTTCATCTGACCAGAGAACTCGAGGCGATCAACCGCTTCGAGAACGTCACGGACTACGCAGAATTGATCTCTGACTTTGTTGGGCATTTTCACGACCTTCGCGGCGATGGTTTTTCGAGTGACGATAGTTTGAGCGCCGACCCGGCCGTCGCATATCCCGCTGGACAGGCACTGGCCAGATGGCTTCGCAAAGAGAAGGACAGTCCGGGTCTGATCTATCCTTCCGTGAGATCATCGGGGGGCGTATGCCTCGTGGCGTTCCATCCCTCACTGGTCCAAAACCTGCGCCAAGGCGGGACATGGAGACTTGAATGGCAGGGTTCTCCAGAACCGGACATCTCAAGGCTTTAATGAGCTCCCAAATGACGAACGCGATATATCTTGATGGCTTGCAACTCTCCCGCTTGCACCGGAAGCCCGAGAGGCGATGCTTGTGGCATGGACGAACCCTGGAAATGCAGGCTCGCCGAACCTCGCGGGTGAGCGCGCAGCCTGGACAATAGCAGCTGGTCGCCAATCCGTTGCCAATTTGATCGGCGCCTCACCGGCCGAGATCACTTTCACCTCAGGAACAACCGAAGCCAACAACCTTGCTATTGTCGGCGCAGCTCGTAGGGATGAGCCAAACCGAAACCGCATTATAGTTGCATGGATCCAACATTTAGCTCGAGAGCCAATTCCGATCCCGCTTTTCTTCGGGCACCGCCAAGAGTTGCCAACTGCAGGCGAATATTAGAAGTTTGTTTTTGAGCCGGGCAACAGCCGGCCTTTCTGCTGGAGGGATCGCGGATCATGACAACGGCCTCCCATCCGATAGACCCGGTCAGTCACGGCGACGCCAGGATTTGCCGGGGGTGCTGGGATCAAATGCACGTGCCCATTCCGATCCGGGGCGCGCTTGCGCTTCCGTTCCGCATATTTGGCGTCACCCGCAGCAAGATGAACCCGAATATTTGCACGATTTGCGAGCGGTCGTTTCGCTACGTCAAGAAGAAGCGCCAGATCACTGCCAGCGCCACCATCCTGTTTGCTGACATCAGAGGGTTCACAGCCCTTTCGGAACAGATTGAACCAGTCAGATTGAGCGACATTGTCAGCCTGTTCCAGGACCGGTGTGCGCAGGCGATCTGGGCTCACGACGGCATCGTCAACAAGCAAATGGGCGACGGTCTGATGGCGATCTTCAATTTTCCGATCATGCGGAAGGATCACGCTGCCGCAGCGGTTATGGCGGCAATGGACATACAGCGACGCTGCGCGGCCGCGCTCGACAGCCTTGACGCCGATCACAGGTTGGGTGTCGGTGTCGGTATTCACAGCGGCGAGGTCGAGATCGGTGAGTTTTCGAGCTTCCGCAGCGATTTTACCGCGATCGGTGGGGCCGTTAACTTGGCCGCGCGGCTGGAATCTCAGGCCCGCGCTGACGAGATCATCATATCGCCGGAGACCGCCGCTCAGGCTGCGCATCTTACCGCGGGGGCCGAGGCCCGCCTGCTCTTGCTCAAGGGGATACAGCAACCGGTGCAGGCGCGGGTGCTCATGAAGAGCTGATTTTCAGATGGTCTTTTGGCCGCTTATGAAGACACTATCGGTATCAGCCACCAAAACAGGCAGCATGATGTCAACTGCGACGGGGCAATAAGGAAACATCCGCTGTGATCGTTCAAGCCTGCATCAATGGCGCGCGGCCAACCGATTACCATCCGCGATTGCCTCTGACGCCTGAGGCAATCGCAAGGGACGCTGCTGCTGTCGTCGCTGCCGGCGCCGCGGAACTCCATTTTCACCCGCGTGCTGCTGACGGAAAAGAAAGGCTTATAGCAGTCGATGAGACGATCGATGCGGTTCGGCGCACGTGCCCGGGCTCTCTCGTGGGCGTCTCAACCGGTGCCTGGATTGAAGGTGACGAGCTGCGAACCCTGGAGGCCATTCGTCAGTGGAGTGTCTTGCCCGATTACGCGTCAGTGAACCTTTCGGAAAGCAATGCCCCGGCCGTCATGACATTACTTCGCGAAAAGGGAATTGGGATCGAAGTTGGGCTGGCATCAGTCGCGGACGCGGAACGATACATTCGCCTTGAAGCACATGAGCGGGTGTTGCGCATACTCATTGAGCTCGACAACGAGCAGGAGCTGCAAGCCGCTCGCGATGTCGCCAAGGGGATCGTCGATACGCTTCAGCGTGCCAATGTGCAGCGGCCCATCCTGATGCATGGTTTCGACGCCACCGTTTGGCCCTTCTTGCAACTGGCCAAAGAGCAGCGTTATTCCACGCGCGTCGGCCTCGAAGATGGAAAGCTTCTTCCCGACGGGGCGATCGCAGCGAACAATGCCGAGCTTGTTGCCGCCGCGGTCGCGATCTTTCGCGCTCAAGGCTGAGCGCAATGCGGGACGCCAGCACGCCAAGCATCAGCCTCGCGTTTGGCGCGCCGTAGAGTATGCTCAGCGCGGGCAGGCGGCGACATATCGCCGGCCGTAACGATCCCGGTAGTAGCACTGACCAGGCTGCCCTGCGACGTTGCCGATAACCGCGCCAGCGACGCCACCTATGGCGGCACCCACGGCGGCACCGCGCACATTGCCGGTCGCCACACCGCCAATGACCGCGCCCGAGGCCGCACCAATTCCCGCGCCCTGCTCGGTCGGCGTGCATCCGGCAATCGTCACTCCTGCCAGAAGAAGCAAAATCGATAGGCGTTTCATCTCGCTTTCCTTCCTGCTTTAAGTCGTTCGCGCGGGGGTAGATAGAGGCATTTCGGAAAAGACAATCGCTGCTTTAGTTCGCCGCCGCGGCCGGCTTCTTTCGATCAATCGACGCCGGTGTCTCCATTGCCTATTGGACCGCTTGCGCCAATTAAGATCGGGTTGCAACGAAGAGTAGGATCCTTGACATGAAAGAGCATGAAGAGAAAATCCGCCGCCGCGCCTATGAGATCTGGGAGCAGGAGGGACGCCCCCACGGTCAGGATATGAAGCATTGGCTGGCAGCCTTCAAGGAATTCGGCGAGCGAGCCGATGGTTCACCTGGCCGTGCTTCGACAAAGTCGACGGCCAAGGCGAAATCGGCAAAGCCGCGAGCTGCGACGAAATCCGCAGCTGAAAAACAAGCCGGGAAGAAGACAAAAGTGGCTGCGATCGCGATAACCGCAGCTCCCGGAGACAAGCCCCGTCGCGCGCGTTCTGCGAAGTCCGTCACAACGCATTAGATCGTCGGGGCAGCTTTTGGGCCGACTGAAGTGGCTGAGCCCGTTACTGCAAGACGCGTAGGTTTGCTTGGGCGTGCGGACGGGACTTGCGTGTCGTTGGGCGAAGGCGGCCAAATCTAGCGGCCTTCGCCCCGACGCAAGTCATGCCAGGACCTCGGCCTCTACGGCAGCTGCGACGAAAGCGTCTCGTGCGGCTTCCAGGTGCGCGAGATAATTCATGGCTTCCACGCATCTGCGCTTGGCGGCTTCAAGGTGGATGCTGTTTTGGATCGGCCACCTGTGCTCCAGATAGTCAACTGCTTCGGCAGGACCGTGGATATGCTCACAGGGGCGTGCTCCAATCCGTATAGCCACGGGCGCAGCCCACCTTGGTTCGGTTGCATGGCTGATAGTGTTCATGATGAACCTCCTCTTGCCAACAAACCATAAGCGGGATGTAGGTGTTCGTCGGAGCCGATCAACACCTGCGCCGGCATGAGACCGTGCCTCGCCATGTTGATCCCTGGGCGATTGTCGACCGGCCGGCGCGGGCCAATCAGTGCACGCTTGGCAGTTTGGCCGTTACGGCGTAGTCCTCCGCCACGAGTTCGCTGATTGCGATCAGAACCTCTTCGGCGGTAAAGCCGGAGGCGATTGTCGTACGGATCAGATCCTGAAGATCCGGCTCGATCACGTCCCGGCAGTCCTCGAGACGTTCATCGGAAACAGTCAGGCTATGCAGTTCTTCCATAATTGACCTTTCTCGGGATGGAGCTCCCGACGAGGACACCCGGCGACAATAGTCGCGACACGTTATCGGCTGGATGAGCGCCGCTTGGGGGAGGCCAAGAGGCCTTCGCGCTGCAACCTCTTGCGGGCCGCCTTGCGCTGCCTGGCGATTGCCTGTGCCCGTTCACGCACTCGTCTCTCGGACGGCTTCTCGTAGGCTCGGCGTTCCTTCATTTCGCGGAACAGACCCTCACGCTGCATCTTCTTCTTCAATGCACGCATGGCCTGTTCGACGTTGTTGTCTCTGACAATGACCTGCATCTTTTTCTCCTTGTTCCTGAGGTTCAGTGGTTTGCCTCTCAGCCAAGCTGCTGGGCGATCAGTTCCTGCAGTTCACGACGCGTGAGAAGGCAGGGGTAAGGTTTCCAGTTCTTGTCCCGGCAGCGAGCGGCGTCATCGCGCTCGCGCGGGCTCGCCGCTGGTGCGGCGAAAGTATTGGGTTTGTTCAATTGAAGTCCTTTGCCGCATGGTGGCATTCTTGACATGGCGGCCTCGGTTTCCATCACGCGGATCGGAGGAAACGCACCAAGATGCGACGCGCGGTGCGTCGACCATGTCATGTTCGAATTTTTCGGGTGACCGCCATAAGATGGGTACCCGGGCGATGCGTTGCAAGGCTTCGGCCTGTCACACGCCGTAGCGTCCGGTCAGATGCTCTATGTGGATGGCGGCATTGCGACCAGCCTTTGAAGGCATCTCTAGGTGTCGGTCGCTTGGAGATTTTGGCGAGGTCACCGCAAAACAGACGATGTGAGTTTTGCAGTGACCTCTTGATGACTAGGAAATGTAATCATCCAAGCGCATGCTACCTGAAGCACTGAAACATGGAATTTATCACATACGGTAATCCACATGTACTTTGGGAGCGGCCGCCTATTGCGCGGATTCCAGCTATGAGCCTTTTGGGGAATGTCGGGCTTGAACCGCATACTGCTGTTTGCCTGCGACCCTCTTTCGTATGATGCGTCCTTCTACCGCTGTCTACAAACCACGAGGTCGCCATTCGCAGACCTCGGTTCTCACGATTCAGTCATGCGAAGCGTGATCCGGCCGCTCCCATCCTTGTTCATAAATCGCATCCGATTAAATCGCAAAGATATTGACGTTGCGATGCGGTTCGCGTATTTAAGCGCATCCGAGTTATTCGGGCGCGAATTAAATTGGCGGAAAGGACGTCGCTATGTCCGGCGAGACCAGGTTCAGGCAGTCGATGCAATCGGCGATTACCGCCATGCAGGCCGGTGGACGCTCGATGCGTAGCGATCATCCAAACACGCCCCGGGCCTATAGCGAGTTTTCGCGAGTGCTCGATCCCACTATCTATGAGGCGTTACCCGATGATTGGCTGGTCGGAATAACGGATGTCGTCGGCTCCACGTCGGCGATCAAGTCGGGGCGCTACGAAGACGTCAACTACGCTGGTGCGTCGGTGATCGCTGCGGTCGGAAACGCGTGGGGCGACTTCGATTTTCCCTTCGTATTCCGCGGCGACGGAGCCGCATTCGCGCTGCCGCCCCAGGGGATCATGACCGCGACTTCCGCGCTGCGGCAGGTGAGCGCCTTTGCGAAGGCCAATCTCGATCTTGCTCTTCGGGCCGGCTTGCTGACGGTGGGCGAAATACGTGCCAATGGACGCGACGTGCGCATTGCCCGCTACGCCGCCTCTGAAAACGCGACCTATGCGATGTTTGCCGGCGGTGGCCTGAAATGGGCCGAGCGGCAAATCAAGAACGGGCGATACCTGGTGAAGCCAGGCAGCTACACGACCAAGCCCGATCTGACCGGCCTGAGCTGCGATTGGGAGCCGTTTCTCAGCCAGCGGGGCGAGATCCTCTCGCTGCTGGTGGAGCCATACGAAGACAGGAGCCCGGAAGCCTTCGCGTCGCTGGCAAAGTGCGTGCTTTCCGTTCTCGACGCCGGAACGCGGCAGGCCCAACCCTTGTCGCGGAATACCGCCATCGCCAAGGACAGCGCCAGGACAGTCGATCTCGAAGCCTGGCCGGCGGTCGCCTCCAACTCGGACTTCCGCAAATATGACGATGGCCTGCGTCTCACGCTGGATTGCACGCGCGAACAGATCGAAACTGTCGAAGCCATCCTGGTTGCGGCAAAGGCGCGCGGCGAGGTGAACTTCGGACTGCACCGCCAGTCCCACGCGCTCATGACCTGCTTTGTGCCATCGGGAAAGCCGGATTCGCATCTGCACTTTCTCGACGGCATGGGTGGCGGATACGCCAAGGCGGCCGAGATGATGGAGGCAAATGACCTTCCCTTGGCCTCATTGCGGTAGAAGGGATGCCGTCGGAATCGCGCGGGCGTCGGCCAGTTCGGGTGGCGTTCGATCGGTCATGTTATTTTTTACAACGCCTCGAGCAATTCCGGTGCTCGGCTTTCGATCAGCGAAGGCCTTGTCCAAGGCTACACCGCGGGGGCTCGCAAACAGCGGCGCTACGGGTTGCCGCCACGCCGAAATCTTGTGTTCGACGGTCCGTCGCGGATTGCTGGAAGCACAAGCTAAAAGCACGGCACTTTCTTTCCACTTTGCGAACAACGAAACTTGGACGGCTGCATCCAAGGGCCGAGGCGGGCGCCGAACGCATCGACGCTCACTGGCAGCGACAATAATCAATCCTTCGCCGGTCCGTCCTTTATCACCTTCAGGAGGTTGTTGCGCAGCCGCACCACGGATTTCTGCACGACCGGAAAGTCCTCACCCAGGCCGGTGGCTTCGACCAGCGGTGCTCCGGGCTCGGCCTCCACAAGATTGCGTCCGGCGGGGGTGAGCCTCACGCGGACTTGCCGTTCATCAGCAGGATCGCGTTTGCGCTGGATATAACCCAAGGATTCAAGCTTCTTGAGTATCGGTGTCAGCGTATTTGATTCCAGGAAGAGCTTTTCGCCGAGAGCTCCCACAGTCTGGTCGTCCTTCTCTGACAGGGCAACCATCGCGATGTACTGGGTGTAGGTCAGGTTCAGCTTATCCAGGATCGGCTTATAGGCGCGTCCGAAGGCGAGGTTTGCCGAGTAGACTGCGAAGCACAGAAAGTTTGAAAGCGTGTTGCCCTTGCTGTCGGTCTCGCCGGAGGAAGGCGTCTCAACCACCAGGCTCTTTGCGGTTTTAGATGCGGACATGGGAGATCCTATTCGGTTTCTCTTCGTTCCCTCTTCTATAAATCGTATCCGATTAAATCGCAATGGTATTGACAGCGCCGTTTTGTCGACCTACTTAGATCGCATCCGATTAAATCGGATACGAGCAAGCGCAACCTGAAAGGATTTTACCATGACCGAGAAGCTCCTCTTTACCGGCAAGACTCACAACAAGGGCGGTCGCGACGGTTTCACACGCAGCAGCGACGGCGAGTTGGACCTCCGGCTGGCGCAGCCGCACCCGGCCGCTGAGCGGCTTTTTGGCGCCGCATGGTCGGCCTGCTTCATTGGCGCCATCGAGGTCGCCGCAGCGCAAAGAAAGATCAAGCTCCCCGTCGATCCTGAGATCGATACCGAAATCGATCTGAACGCCGACGGAGGTTCCTACTTCCTGCGCGCGCGCCTCAATGTAAGCCTGCCGGGTATCGAGCGTGACATCGCCGAAGAACTCATCCATGCAGCGCATGAGATCTGCCCGTACTCCAAAGCAACGCGCGGCAATATCGACGTGTCGACCAACCTTATCTGAAGGGATGGAAAACGCTCTCGGCGAGAACCAATGCAGAGGTATCGCCGACACATCGTACAATGGATAAGCCCGGCCTTCGGTGAAAATGTGCCAGGCATCCGAATGAACCGACCACATAGGAGGACGATATGTCAGCTCTATCATCATCGGTCACACGGCGTAGCTTGCTTGCATCTGCAGCAGTTGCCGGCGCCGTTAGTCTCCTGCCGGGGTCATTCGCCGCAGCGGGTGACGACAGCAATGCAGTCCGCCCCTTCGAGTTTAAGGCTTCCGATGCGCAACTTGCCGATCTGCGTCAGCGCATCAACACGACCCGATGGCCGGAAGAGGAAACGGTGAACGACAGTTCGCAAGGCGTACAGTATGCGACGACCCAGAAACTCGCTCGCTACTGGGCAAACGAATATGATTGGCGCAAGGTCGAAGCGCAGCTGAATGCCCTGCCGCAGTTCATCACCACGATCGATGGGGTGGACATCCACTTCATTCACGTTCGTTCCAAGCATAAGGATGCACTGCCGCTCATCGTCACGCACGGATGGCCGGGCTCAATCATCGAGCAGTTGAAGATCATCGAACCGTTGACGAACCCGACGGCGCATGGCGGGAAGGCGTCGGATGCCTTCCACCTGGTCATCCCGTCGATACCCGGCTATGGCTTTTCAGGCAAGCCAACCACGACCGGCTGGGACCCGATCCGCATCGCGCATGCCTGGATCGCGTTGATGAAGCGGCTCGGCTATGAGAAGTACGTGGCGCAGGGCGGCGATTGGGGGGATGCGGTCACCGAGCAGATGGCTCTGATTGCCCCTCCCGAACTGCTCGGCATCCACGTCAACATGCCGGCGACCGTTCCGGCTGATATCGCCGCAGCGCTGCAGCCCGGTGGTATGCCGCCGAAGGGCCTCTCTCCCGACGAACAGCATGCCTACGATCAGCTGGACGATTTTTACAAGCACGGGCTGGGCTATGCGCTCGAAATGGCGAACCGTCCGCAGACGCTCTATGGGATCGCGGACTCGCCAGTCGGCCTCGCGGCATGGATGATCGACCACGATATCCGCAGCTACGAGATGATCGCACGCGTCTTCGATGGAAAGAGCGAAGGCCTGACGCGGGACGATATCCTCGACAACATCACACTCTACTGGTTGACGAACACTGCCGTCTCGTCGGCGCGCCTCTATTGGGAGAACAAGCTGGCCTTCTTTGCCGTCAAGAATGTCACCATCCCGGTCGCCGTGAGCGTCTTTCCGGATGAGATCTATGCGGCTCCGCGTAGCTGGACGCAGCGCGCCTATCCCAAGCTGATCCACTACAACAAGCTCGACAAGGGCGGGCACTTTGCTGCCTGGGAGCAGCCGAAAGCCTTCACCTCCGAACTCCGAGCTGCGTTCCATTCGCTGCGGTCGGCGTAGACACAAATCGGGACGGCGCCAGAGGGCGCCATCCCGTTGGTGACAGTAACCTATCGGAAAAAGGTTTCCGGGCATCCGCCGGGACCCAAGGAGAACCAGGAATGCGTGATGACCTCGAATTGCAGTTCGATCTCACTCCTCCCACTTCAGAACAGATGCAGCATTTTGTGGCCGACCTCAACGAAGAGGACCGCCATTTGCTGCTTGAGCATGGTGAGGAGGCGCCGTTCTGTGGCGTGTTCCTCCACGAGCGACGCGAGGGCCTTTATACCTGCCGCCTGTGCGGTCTTCCCCTGTTCAGGGCTGTTGCGAAATTTGAAAGCGGCACGGGCTGGCCGAGCTTCACGGCTCCGGTCGCGAAGGGTCATGTGCGGCATATTCGCGATACCCGCTACGGCATGGTCCGAACGGAGATCGTTTGCGCGCGTTGCGGTGCGCACCAGGGCCACGTCTTTCCGGACGGCCCGCCTCCGACCGGTGAGCGCTTCTGCATAAATTCAGGGTCGCTCGAGTTCACGCCAAAGGGGCAGCCACTTCCTGACAAGCTCGGCCGCGGTGGCCCAGAAGGCGAGTCGGCGAGGTAGTTGACCGTCGCAGGGGCACATTGGTCGCCAATGGCCGACCATGGCGGTAGCGGTAAGGTGCTACCGCCCCCAGACCACAGCTTCCTCATGCCTCTTGATCAGGTGACGCAGGCTTTCGAATCCGGAGCGTATATGTTGCGCGAACTGATCGACCGCAGGCGATCGCGCCGAGTCCGCCCGCGTGAGAATTGCCAGCGCTCGCTCCGGATGCGGGATCGTCAGTGGATTTTTCCTTGCGCAATGCGAAAACCACGCTGTGCGGCATGACGGTCAGGGCGTCGGCCGCCTTGAGATAGTTGATCACGCTCATCAGCGAGCCACCGGAATAGCGGATTTTGATCTCGGTTGCGCCAAAGGAGAGAAGCAGGGCGCGAAGATCGGCGAGCAGCGGACTGCCAGGCGGCGGGGCGACCCAGGGATAATCGAGAAGCTGGCTTGGCTGCGGGCGGCGCTTCAGCAGCAGCGGATGCGTGACGCGGCAGGCAATCACGTTGCGCCCCGGCAAGATCTGCTGGAATTCCAAGCCGGAGCCTTCATCGAGAATGTCGATCGGGCAGATGGCAAGGTCGATCTGGTCGGCCTTCAGCGCAGCCCGGAGATCAGGAAAGTAGCCATAGCTTTGATCGATCCGAACATCGGGATGTGTAACCTGAAACTCGGCACACAACCCTGCGATCAGCGCATCCATGAAGAAGGGCGTGCCTCCGACGCGCACGACGCCGCTTTTGCCGACGCGGAAGCTTTCCACCAGATCCGACGCTTTCCGGGACGCGGCCAGCATCACCAGCCCTTGCTCAGCCAGTGACAGGCCAAGCGACGTCGGCTGCAACGGTCTGCGACCTTTGATGAACAATGGCTCGCCGAGACGCATTTCAAGCATCGACAACGTGCGCGAGACGGCCGGCTGCGCGAGTCCGAGGAGGGCCGCTCCCTCGGTCACACCGCCGGTCTTGACCACAGCGGCGAGCTGTATCAGGTGACGTTCGTCAATCTTCATAACGATCTGTTATATTAAAGTTGAATCAAATCATCAATCAGCCAGTGCTGGCCTGCTAAGTTACTCTGACAACGATGCGAGTGCTTGGGAGGGACGCATGCCGCCGGCAGCCGATGCGCTTATTTTCAGTGAAGCCACTTCCTCCGACGTGTTTGCTGAGCGCATGCCCTCCGGCAAGGGCGACCAGTTGCCCCGCCTCATGGCGGCAGTCGCCAAGCACACGCATGAACTGATCAAGGAATTCCGGCCCACCCAGGATGATTGGCGCAGGGTGATCGCGTTTTTGACGGAAGTCGGCCATGCCTCCGATGAACGCCGTCAGGAGTGGGTGTTGCTCTCCGACCTGATTGGTGCGTCGGCGCTCGTGGAAGAGATCAACTCGCGGCGGCCGAAAGGCGCAACCCCCAACACCATCCGCGGCCCATTCTTTCGCAGTGATGTGCCGGAGCGCCCGCTGGGCAGCTCGATTTCGCTTGATGGCGTGGGAGAGCCGCTTTGCGTCTCGGCCCGGATCATCGACCTCGACGGGCACCCGATCCCGTCGGCCGAGCTCATCACCTGGCAGGCCAATGCCCAGGGCCTCTATGAGAACCAGCAGCCGGATCTGCAGCCCGAGCACAACCTGCGTGGCCTTTTCCACGCCGATGCCGACGGAAGCGTCAACTACCGCACGGTCATGCCGAAAGGATACAGCGTCCCCGACGACGGCCCGGTCGGACATTTGCTGGCAGCCGCGGGCTATCCCCTTCATCGGCCGGCGCATCTGCATTTTGTGGTCCGCGCTTTAGGTTTCGAGACGATCACCACGCATGTCTATGATCAAAACGATCCCCATCTCCATGAGGACGCGTTGTTCGGCGTCAAACCTGAGCTGGTCTTGGACTTTTGCCCGGTTCTCGCAGACGTGTCGCAGATAAAGCAGGTCGATTTCACCTTCGTGATGGTGCGGGCAAGACCGGAGAAAGCAAAATGAGCCTGTCCTTTCACTATGCCGGCAGCCCGGCCCATATCGTTTTCGGCGAAGGGGCTAGCCAAGAGGTGGCAAACTGGATCGCGAAGATCGGTTGCCGGAGAGCCTTGGTTCTGTCCACGCCACAGCAGAAGACTGACGCGCAGGCACTGGCTACGAAGATCGGGCCGCTGGCCGTCGGCGTGTTCAGCGGCGCCGTCATGCACACGCCTGTCGATGTCACCGAGACGGCAATGAAGCTGGTCGGGGAAAGCGGGGCCGATTGCGTCGTGTCGCTCGGCGGCGGCTCGACGACGGGGCTCGGCAAGGCCATCGCTTATCGGACGAACTTGCCGCAGATCGTCATTCCAACGACTTACGCAGGCTCAGAGGTCACGCCGATCCTTGGTCAAACCGAGGGTGGTCGCAAGACGACGGTCAAAGATGCCAAGATCCTGCCCGAAGTGGTGATCTACGATGCCACGCTGACAACGGGCCTTCCGGTTGGTTTGTCTGTGACCTCGGGTCTAAACGCCATGGCCCATGCTGTCGAAGCGCTCTACGCGCAGGACCGCAACCCGATCTCGACCCTCATGGCTGTCGAGGGCTTGCGCGCCTTCCGGGCGGCACTTCCGGAAATCATCGCGACGCCGAGTGACCTCACGGCGCGGGCGGGCGGTCTTTACGGCGCCTGGCTTTGCGGCACAGTGCTCGGAGCGGTTGGCATGGCCCTGCATCACAAGATTTGCCACACGCTTGGCGGCACCTTCGACACACCGCATGCCGAGACGCATGCGATCATGCTGCCGCACACGGCGGCCTTTAATGCCGTGGCGGTGCCGGAGCTTCTTCAGCCTGTGGCAGAGATTTTCGGAGAACCGGTCGGCGGGGGGCTTTGGGACTTTGCAAAGTCGATCGGCGCGCCGCGGGCGCTGCGTGATCTCGGCCTGACCGAAGTCGACCTCGACAAGGCAAGCCAGATCGCGGTCGAGAACCCCTATTGGAATCCTCGACCGATCGATCGGCAATCGATCCGCGCATTGCTGCAGCAGGCCTGGGAGGGCCGCCGGCCGGAGAATTAGTCGCCGCACAAGGGGGAATGGGAGGAGAATGAGATGACAACCAGACGCGAATTCCTGAAACAGACGGCAGCCACCGGCGTGCTTGCCGCCACATCCGGGCTGGCTTTGCCGGCGTTGGCACAGAAGAGCTCGATCAAGCTCGGCTATGTCAGTCCGCAAACCGGACCGCTTGCCGCCTTCGGCGAGGCCGACAAGTTCGTGATCGAGAACTTTTTGGCGACGACCAAGAAGATGGGCCTCGATTATGAGGTTGTCGTCAAAGACAGCCAGTCCAATCCCAATCGTGCCGCCGAGGTGACCAAGGAACTGATCGTCACCGACGAGGTAAACCTGGTCCTCGTTTCCTCGACGCCTGAAACCACCAACCCGGTGTCCACGACCTGCGAAGCCGAAGAAATGCCTTGCATTTCCACGGTGGCGCCGTGGCAGCCATGGTTCATCGGCCAGCAGGCAAATCCCGGCGCCCCGAATTCCTGGAAACCATTCAACTTCGCCTATCACTTCTTCTGGGGGCTCGAGGACATCATTGCCGTCTTTACCGGCATGTGGGGCCAGGTCGAGACCAACAAGAAGGTCGGCGGACTGTTTCCCAACGACGGCGATGGCAACGCGTGGGGAGATAAGGTCGTGGGCTTCCCGCCGGTGCTCGAGAAACTCGGCTATACGCTGACCGATCCAGGCCGCTTCCAGAATCTTTCGGATGATTTCTCCGCGCAGATCAACGCATTCAAGCAGGCGAACGCCGAGATCGTCACCGGTGTCGTTATCCCGCCGGATCTCACGACATTCTGGAATCAGGCGAAGCAGCAGGGCTTCAAGCCAAAGGTTGCCTCAGTGGGTAAGGCTCTGCTTTTCCCGCAAACGGTGGAATCGCTCGGCGATGCTGGCCACAATCTCTCGACCGAGGTCTGGTGGACGCCAAGCCACCCATTCAAATCATCACTGACGGGCGAGACGGCGGCGCAGGTCGCTGATGCCTTCACCAAGGCGACGGGCCGGCCCTGGACACAGCCGATCGGATTTGCGCACGCGCTGTTCGAACTCGCGGTCGATGTCATGAAGCGAGCCGAGGATCCGAGCGACGGCGAGACTGTGGCCAAGGTCATTGGTGAAACGAAGCTTGATACGCTTGTTGGGCCGATCGCCTGGGGCGACGAGAGCCTGCCGCCCTTTGCGCAAAAGAATGTCGCCAAGACGCCCCTTGTCGGAGGCCAGTGGCGGCTGAAGCAGGGTGGCAAGGGTTATGATCTCGTCATCGTCGAGAACGCCACGGCACCCAACATACCGACCGGGGGAAAAATGGAGCCGATCGCCTGAGCGCGTCAGCGCTCATGAGGTGAGCGGGGAGCCGTGGAGGCGGCTTTCTTCGTGGGAGAGAGATGGATGCCAATATTGGAACTGGAAGGTGTCTCGAAGACGTTCGGCGCGTTGACCGTCGCCGAACAGATTTCCTTTGCCGTGGAAGACGGCGAGGCACTCGGCATCATCGGCCCGAACGGCGCCGGCAAGTCGACGGTGTTCAATCTGATCAATGGCAACATCTCTGTAGACAGCGGCGCAATCCGTTTCAGAGGCTCCGACGTGACCAATACCACGCCGATGGCGCGGTGCTTTGCCGGAATGGGCCGCACCTTCCAGATTCCGCAGCCCTTTGATCAGCTTACGGTGTTCGAGAACCTGCTCGTGGCCGGATCGTTCGGCGCGCGAAAGCGGGAAGGGGAGGTTGCCGATCGCTGTGCAGAAATCCTCATCGACACCGGTCTGATCGACAAAGCCAATGCAATGGCCGGCAGCCTCACGCTGCTGCAGCGCAAGCGGTTGGAACTGGCGCGCGCGATGGCAACCGATCCGAAACTCCTGCTGCTCGACGAGATTGCCGGCGGGCTGACGGAAGGCGAGTGCCGGGCGCTGGTGGCGACCATCCGCGGCCTGCACAGCAAAGGCATTGCGGTGATCTGGATCGAGCACGTCCTGCATGCGCTGAACGCCGTGGTCGGTCGTCTGCTTGTCCTGCATTTCGGTCGCGTGATCGGCATTGGAAAGCCCGACGAGATCATGAACTCGAAGCAAGTTCGCGAAATCTACCTGGGGATCGATGTGTGATGCCACTTCTCGAAACCCACGCACTGACGGCTTCCTACGGTGACTTCCAGGCGCTGTTCGGCATCGATATCAGCCTGGAAGAGGGCGAGACGCTGGCGATCATCGGCGCGAATGGGGCCGGCAAGACGACGCTGATGCGGTCGCTGTCGGGCGTCCTAAAAAACGAGCCCGGTTCCATCAGCTATCGGGCAGAGGCGATCGGCGCGCTGGCCGCCCCCGATGTGATGTCGCGCGGGATTGCCATGGTGCCGGAGGGCCGGCGGCTGTTTCCATCGTTGAGCGTCGAGGAGAACCTGTTGATTGGTTCCTATGGCCGCAAGGCCACGGGCCCCTGGACGCTCGAGAGCATCTATGCGCTGTTTCCGATCCTCAAGCAGCGTCGGCGACACCCTGCCACGGCACTGTCCGGCGGCCAGCAGCAGATGGTAGCGATCGGCCGGGCGCTGATGTCGAACCCGGACGTGCTCCTTTGCGATGAAATCAGCCTTGGTCTGGCGCCGGTCGTGGTGCGCGACATCTATGCCGCCTTTCCACGAATCCGGGAAACCGGAGCGGCGATCATCATCGTTGAGCAGGACATCGCTCAGGCACTCAAGGTCGCCAATCGGGTCTATTGCATGATGGAGGGCCGCATCACGCTCTCCGGAAAGCCATGCGACCTCGACCGCGATGCCATTCATAAGGCTTATTTCGGAGCAGATGGTCATGAACTGGCTTGATACGATAGCGCAAGGCATCTTGCTCGGCGGGCTTTATGCGCTTTTTGCCGCGGGACTAAGCCTGGTCTTCGGCATCATGCGGCTGGTCAACCTTGCGCATGGCGACCTGATCGTCTTCGCCGCCTTTCTGATCCTGTTGCTTGTTTCCCTGTTGGGGCTTCATCCTTTCTTGGCCGCGCTCATTGCGGCTCCTCTCATGTTCGCAGCCGGTTGGGTCCTTCAATACCACTTGCTCAACCGCACGCTCGGAAAGGATATCCTGCCGCCTCTGCTCGTCACGTTCGGTCTTTCGATCGTCATCCAGAATGGCTTGCTGGAAGGCTTTACGGCCGACAGCCGTCGGATATCAACCGGCGCGCTCGAGACGGCCTCCGTTTCGCTGGGGCCGATCAATGTCGGTGTCATGCCGATGCTGACCTTTGGCTCAGCGATCCTCGCCATCATCGCGCTGAACCAGTTGATCTATCGCACCTCGATCGGCCGGGCGTTTCGTGCCACATCCGACGATGTCACCACGGCAGGCCTGATGGGCATCCGGCCGCAACGCATTTTTGCCATGGCGACAGGCCTTGCCATGGTCTTGGTGACCATCGCGGCACTGTTCCTCGGAACGCGCGCCAATTTTGATCCGACGTCGGGACCGGCGCGGCTGATCTATGCCTTCGAAGCCGTTATCATTGGCGGGCTGGGCTCACTTTGGGGAACGCTGGCCGGCGGCATCATACTTGGTGTCGCGCAGACGATCGGGGCGGCCGTCAATCCGGAATGGCAGATCCTCGCCGGGCATCTCGCTTTCCTTCTCGTCCTCCTGTTCAAGCCGCGCGGCCTTTTCCCGCGCGCAGTGGATTGAGCCGTCATGGAACAGTTGCTCGCACCAACCTTCAAAGTCGAGACCCGTACGGGCGCTTCCGCGCCAGTCGCCGTCATGGCTGCCATCGCGGTGGTCCTTGCGTTCCTGGCGCCGCTTCTGGTGTCGCGCGGTGCGGTCCAGGACCTGTTCTTCATCCTCACCATGCTGGTGCTGGCGCAATGCTGGAACCTGCTTGCCGGATATGCCGGCCTGATTTCGGTCGGCCAGCAACTCTTCGTCGGCTGCGGGGCTTACGCAATGTTTGCTCTCGTCAGCCTGTGGGGGCTCGATCCCGTAGCGGCGGTGTTCGTCGCCGGTGTCTTTGCGGTAATCGTCGCCGTACCGACGGCCTTTTTCACCTTCCGCCTTTACGGTCCCTATTTTGCCATTGGCACATGGGTCATCGCCGAGGTCGGTCGTCTCCTCTTCGCCCAATGGAAGGCGCTTGGGGGCGGAACCGGCACATCGTTGCCGCGTGACGCGACGCGCGACATGATCGGCGTCGACCTGTTGAAATCCCTTTTGCGCATGAAATCGGCAGAGGCCGGCGATGCGCTGACCTATTGGCTCGCGCTGGTACTCGCCTTGGCCACCATCGGAGCCATCTACTCTTTGCTGCGATCGCGGCACGGGCTGGGTCTTGCGGCTGTCCGGGACAATGAGCAGGCGGCACGCGCCGTCGGCGTCGATGCGCGGCGGATGAAGACCATGGTCTACCTAACCGCGGCATTTCTGACCGGCTGCTGTGGCGCGCTGGTCTATGTCCAGAAGCAACGCATCTCGCCGGATGCCGCGTTCTCGGTGATCGACTGGACGGCCTACGTGATCTTCATCGTCGTCATCGGCGGCATCGGTACGGTCGAGGGGCCGATTGTCGGCGTCATCGTTTTCTTTCTGTTGCAGAACCTGCTTGCTGGCTATGGCTCCTGGTATCTCTTGATCCTCGGCCTGGTCGCCATCGTCACGATGCTGTTTGCGCCGCGCGGGCTTTGGGGCCTGTTTTCCGACCGCACCGGCATCCAGCTTTTTCCGGTTCGCCGAATCCTCAAAGGCGGACCTCTCGGACACAAGAAGATAGGAGAGCCAAATGGCTGATATCACAACGGACGTCCTCATCATCGGAACCGGCCCTGCCGGATCTGCAACTGCGGCGCTGCTGTCGACTTACGGCGTCGAGAACATGGTGATTAATCGCTTCCGATGGCTCGCCAATACACCGCGCGCCCATATCACCAATCAGCGCACGATGGAGGTGCTGCGCGATCTCGGTCGCGATGTCGAAGACGAAGCCTATATGTTCGCCGCCGAGCAGGATCTGATGGGTGAGAACGTCTTCTGCACTTCGCTGACGGGTGAGGAAATCGGCCGCATGAAGAGCTGGGGCAAGCATCCGCAGTCTCGCGCCGAGCATCAACTCTCCTCACCCAGCCTGATGAACGACCTGCCGCAGACCTTCATGGAGCCGCTGCTCTTCAAGGCCGCCTGCTCGCGTGGCACGCAGGCGCGCATGTCGACGGAGTACGTCAGCCATGAGCAGGATGCCGACGGCGTCACCACCACCTGTCTCGACCGGCTGACGGGCAAGGAATTTACCGTCCGTTCCAAGTTCCTGGTTGGCGCCGATGGCGGCAATTCGAGGGTCGCCGAACACGCGGGCCTTTCCTTCGAAGGCAAGATGGGTGTCGGCGGCTCGATGAACATCCTGTTCGAGGCCGATCTGTCGCGGCATGTCGCGCACCGCCCCTCCGTGCTTTACTGGGTGCTGCAGCCGGGCGCGGATGTCGGCGGCATCGGAATGGGCCTGGTGCGCATGGTCCGGCCCTGGCACGAATGGCTGATCGTCTGGGGCTACGACATCAACCAGCCGGCGCCTGACGTGACCGAGGATTTCGCCATCAAGGTGGTTCGGGACCTCGTCGGTGACCAGGAGCTCCAGCCGAAGATCAAGTCGGTCTCGACCTGGACCGTCAACAACATGTACGCAGTGGCGATGTCCAAGGGCCGTGTCTTCTGCATGGGAGATGCCACCCACCGGCATCCTCCGTCGAACGGACTTGGCTCCAACACGTCGATCCAGGACGCCTTCAATTTCGCATGGAAGCTGTCCATGGTGCTGAAGGGACAGGCCGGAATCGGTCTGCTTGATAGCTACAATGCCGAGCGTGCGCCGATCGCCAAGCAGATCGTGACGCGAGCCAACAAGTCGATCGAAGAGTTCGGCCCGATCTTCAAGGCCCTCGGCCTTCTGGACTCCGTCGATCCTGTCAAGATGCAGGAAAACATGGACGCGCGCTGCAAGGATACTCCAGAGGCGGAGAGGCAGCGCAAGGCGATCCGGGAAGCGATCGCCTACAAGGTTTACGAGTTCGACGCGCATGGCGTCGAGATGAACCAGCGCTACAGGTCAAGTGCCGTCGTTACCGACGGCCGGCCGGAGCCGGCTTTCGCGCAGGACCCGGAACTTCACTACCAGCCGACGACATGGCCCGGCGCACGGCTGCCGCATACTTGGCTGTTCAATCACGGTGGTGAGAAAGTCTCCACCCTCGACCTGACCGGCCACGGCGCCTTCACGGTTCTGACTGGTATCGGTGGTGATGGCTGGCTAGCGGCCGCCAGGGCACTCGCAAAGGAGTTCAATATCCCGATCGCCACGCACATGATCGGCCCTCGCCAGCAATGGCAGGACCTGGTTGGCGATTGGGCGAATGCGCGCGAGGTCCGCGATGCCGGCGCCATTCTCGTGCGGCCCGATCACCACGTCGCCTGGCGTGCCGATGCAATGGTTTCCAATCCGGAAGCCGAACTGCGCCGCGTCCTGAAATCCATCCTTGATAAGTGAGAGCGACATGGAAGCGCACGAGAAGGGCTTCTTCACGGAAGACGATTCGGTCGCCGTGGTGACCGGCCGCAACGAGAACGCCAAGGATCAACGCCTGAAGCAGGTGATGGACGTCGTCACCCGAAAGCTTCACGAAGCGGTAAAGGAAATTGAGCCGACGCAGGATGAGTGGATGAAGGCCATCTTCTTCCTGACGCAGACGGGGCAGATCTGCAACGAGTGGCGGCAGGAATTCATTCTCCTTTCCGATGTCCTCGGCGTTTCCATGCTGGTCGATGCGATCAACAATCGCAAACCCTCGGGTGCCTCGGAGAGCACGGTGCTTGGTCCGTTTCACGTTGCCGACGCACCGGAACTGCCGATGGGCGCGAACATCTGCCTCGACCAGAAGGGCGAGGACATGGTCATCGAAGGCAGGATTCTCGATACCGACGGACAGCCGATCACTGATGCGCTGATCGACGTCTGGCAGGCCAATGACGAGGGTTTCTATGATGTCCAGCAGAAGGGCATTCAGCCGGATTTCAACCTGCGGGGCGTCTTCCGCACCGGCCCGGATGGGCGCTACTGGTTCCGGGCGGTGAAGCCCAAATATTATCCGATCCCGGATGACGGCCCGGTCGGGCAACTGCTGAAGGAACTGGGCCGCCATCCCTATCGGCCCGCGCATCTCCATTACATCATCAAGGCCGACCGCTTCGAAACACTGACCACCCATATATTCGATCCCGATGATCCCTACATCAATTCCGATGCAGTGTTCGGGGTAAAGGAGAGCCTGCTTGCCGAATTCCGGCGGACGCGCGATCCCGAACGGTCGAAACAGTATCAATTCGCCGGCGATTTCTGGGAGGTAAAACACGACTTTGTCCTTGCCCGCGCGAACGATGAGTGCCGCGGCGGGTGATCACTCAGCCGATCGGCGGCAGCGTTAACCGATTATCAACGCTGCCGCACGACTCCGGCGACATTTGTTCGCAAATGACGCTGGGGTCCGCCCACAGATGATTGCGCTGCGCGCAGACCCGTCTATTTTGGCGCAGAGCGTTGACGCGCAGCGCAACCGGGGCAGGGATCATGAAAGCCGCCTTCCACACGACCTTGATGATCTTCGCAACCTTGCTGCCGGCCATGGCGGCTTGCGCATCGGACGGCTGGAATCCTGACGGCAGGGGTACGAGCACCTGGCAGGTGTCGCCATCGGAAGGCACCTGCAACGTCAGCCTAGCGACGAACAGGGCCCGGCGTGCCGGCATCTACCGGACCGACCTGGTCTATCGCGACGAGAATGTTCTGACGTTGAGAGGATTGACCGGGTGGGGCGATCGCCGCGAAATCACCTTTGCCAACGTCCGAGGATGTCCCGAGATCGGCCTTCAGAATCTGCAATAAGGACATGCCCGCACAGTGGTGTGATCTGGTCGGTGGTTTGTAACACATGTTTCGCTTCCGATGACCGAGGGGATCCCGGGACCGCTCTTGCGTGACCTGCCATAGAGGTCCCCAGGCTGCGTCGAACGGCGTATGCTACCGTAAGATACGTTGGGCAGGTGGCCCGTAGCGCTTATGCTGCATGTGCTAAGAAGCGCGTGGCTGACTGTGTGGCTATTCATTCACGAAGCAGACGCCGATCGAGAATATCATCCGAGCATGAATCTTTGATCTCTCGCTGAGAGGGTGAACGAGGAGATTTGGCATGCGGTATCCTTCCTATCTTCCGACAGCTGATTTCGCTTCTCAACTTGGTCCTTTCGGCTTCTTCTTCGACTATGCCTTGGATGCCGCCCAGCGTAGCGTGCTGTTCTGGGATGTCATGCGCAAACGTGGCAACCAGTATCGGGCGCATGCCGAAGCAACCGCGCCGCATGTGCTGAGCTTCACGCCCGAGGTCGTGCTCGACGGACGTATGCTCGAGAGACCCGTCAACTACGCGCTAGTGCGGATCGTCCCGCCTGACGGAGTGGAGATTGACCAGACACGCCGACCCTTCGTTGTCGTCGATCCGAGGGCCGGGCACGGGCCGGGTATCGGCGGGTTCAAGGCGGATAGCGAAATAGGCGTCGCTCTGAGAACCGGGCATCCATGCTATTTCATTGGCTTCCTTCCGCACCCCGTTCCGGGCCAGACGATCGAAGACATTGCGCGTGCCGAAGCGATCTTTCTGGAGAAGGTCATTTCGCTGCATCCGCAGGCGGACGCCAAGCCCTGCGTGATCGGAAATTGTCAGGCGGGCTGGGCCGTCATGATGCTCGCTGCCATGCGCCCGGAATTGTTCGGATCGATCATCATTGCCGGTGCGCCGCTTTCCTACTGGGCGGGTGAGCGCGGCAAGTATCCGATGCGCTACACAGGTGGACTCCTCGGTGGCAGCTGGCTCACCGCTCTCACAAGCGACCTTGGCCACGGAACCTTCGACGGCGCCTGGCTGGTGCAGAATTTCGAGAACCAGAACCCGGCCAATACGCTCTGGACCAAGCACTATAACCTCTACTCGAAGATCGATAACGAGGTGCCACGTTATCTGGGCTTCGAGGAATGGTGGGGCGGGCACGTCAGCCTGAACCGCGAAGAAATCCAGTTCATCGTCGACGAGCTCTTCGTCGGCAACAATCTTGCGGCCGGGCGGATCGAGACATCGAAGGGCGAGGCGATCGATCTGCGCAACATTCGCGCGCCGATCGTCGTCTTCTGCTCGAAGGGAGACAACATCACGCCTCCCGCGCAGGCGCTCGGTTGGATATTGGATCTGTATGATGACGTGAACGAGATCCGTTCGCACGGGCAGACCATCGTTTACACCGTGCACGAAACGATCGGCCATCTCGGAATCTTCGTGTCCGCGAGCGTCGCCCGCAAGGAGCACGGGGAATTCTCCAGCAATATCGACCTGATCGACGCGTTGCCGCCTGGTCTCTATGAGGCGACCTTCGAGGCAAGGACCGATGAGACGATCGGCGGGGATCTCGTCGAAGGTGATTGGATCATGCGCTGCGAGGTAAGAACGCTCGAAGACATCCGTGCGCTGGGCTGCAATGGCGCCGAGGACGACCGCCGGTTTGCAACTGTCGCCAGGGTCTCGGATATCAACCTGTCCCTTTACCAAACTTTCATCCAGCCATTCATGCGGGCGATGGTGCCGGAATGGGCGGCTAACCAGTTGCGTGAGAGCCATCCGCTCCGGATGCAGTATGAGCTGCTTTCGGACCGCAATCCCTTGATGGCGCCGATCGCGGATCTTGCCGTCGATGTGGCGGACGAACGGCGCCCCGTTGCTGCTGACAATCCCTTCCTGGCGTTGGAACAGGCATTTTCCAGGCAGATTGTTGCGGGACTGGATGCATGGCGTGAAGGAATGGAGGCCCTGAGCGAGGCGACCTTCCTCTCGGTCTACGGCTCTCCGTTCCTGCAGGCGGCAGTCGGCATTGATCCGTCGAACACAAAGCCGCAGAGGCGGGCAAGCAAGACGGCATTGCATGCGCAGGCCCTCAAGGCGAGGATCGAGGAACTCAAGGCGCGAATGGGTAGTGGGGGACTTCGGGAGGGCCTGGCACGCAGCCTGCTCTACGTTGCCATGGCGAACGGTGCAGCCGACGAGCGTGGATTTGCTGCCATCCGCCGGATGCGGCGCACCGAGGATGGAATGCCGGCAATGACGCTGGCGGAGTTCAAGGCGTTAATCCGCGATCAGTTCCTCATGCTGGTGAGCGATGAAGAGGGTGCCGTCACTGCAATCCCTTCCTTGTTGCCGGCAGATGAGGGCCTCCGTCGCCAAGCATTGTCCTCTCTCCAACAGGTTTTGAGCGCGCGTGGCCCGCTCTCTGAAGAAGCCGAACAGCGTTGGGAGAGGATCATCGGGCTCTTCGATCTTTCCGGAGAGCCGCTTGCCGGTCCCGTATCGCCGCCGAGGAAGCCCGCGCCGTTCAAGGCTGTCGGGCGAGCAAACAAGCCGAAGGTTGCCTAAACGTCGAGGACTTGCACTCGTCTTTCAACACGGAGCACGCGCAGATGCCGGATTTGGACAGGATTGAGAAAGAGCCCGGTCGCCATCGGAAATATGAGCGGCTGATCGCAGCGGCAAAACAAGTCCCGCCGATGCGAACGGTCGTCGCCCACCCTTGCGATGAGACATCCTTGCGCGGAGCTGTCGAGGCGGCCGAGGTTGGGCTGATGCGACCGATCCTTGTCGGGCCGGGAGAAAAGGTGCGTGCGGTCGCCAAATCGCACGACCTCGATATCTCGCCGTTCGAACTGGTCGACACGCCCCACAGCGATGCAGCGGCGGCCAAGGCCGTGGCGATCATCCTCGAAGGCGGTGCAGACCTGCTGATGAAGGGAAGCTTGCACACGGATGAGCTCATGCGGGCCGTGACCTCGTCGACCACGGGGCTTCGCACGGCGCGCAGGATCAGCCACGTCTTTGTGATGGATGTGCCGAACTATTCGGAAACGCTTTTCATCACCGATGCCGCAATCAACATTGCGCCGGATCTCGATGCCAAGCGGGACATCGTTCAGAACGCAATCGATCTTTTCACACAGGTCGGCCTAGGTGTGCCGCGGGTGGCAATCCTTTCGGCTGTCGAGACCGTCACGTCGAAAATACCGTCGACTATCGACGCCGCAGCCCTTTGCAAGATGGCCGAGCGTGGTCAGATCACGGGCGGCATTCTCGAAGGCCCGCTTGCCTTCGACAACGCTATCGATCCGGAGGCGGCCCGGATAAAGGGGATCCAGTCGCCGGTTGCCGGCCGAGCCCAGATCCTCGTCGTTCCCAATCTCGAGGCTGGCAACATGCTGGCGAAGAACTTGACGTTTCTGGCGCGGGCGGATGCGGCTGGTATCGTCCTTGGAGCGCGCGTGCCGATCATCCTGACATCGCGGGCTGATTCAGTGCGGGCGCGCCTTGCCTCCTGCGCTGTCGCAGTCCTGCTCGCCGATGCGCGCCGTCGCACGGCGCCGATTGGGGGCGGTTGACGCCATGGACACCATCCTCATTGTGAATGCCGGTTCGTCCAGCCTGAAGTTCGAAGTGTTTTCGGTGGCGAATTCACTGGCCCGGCTGGTCAAGGGACGGATGGAGGGGATCGGCACTGCGCCGCACCTAACCATCAAGAGCAGTGACGGAAAGCGACTGGCAAACGAAAACTACCCACCCGAAGCCGTTCCCGACCTGCCGGAGGCGATGCGTCTGGTCGGGGAATGGCTGCGGCAGCGGCAGCAGGGCCGGCTGATCGCCGTCGGCCACCGGGTCGTCCATGGTGGTCCCAACCATTCCCGCCCGGCGCGCGTCAATGCGGAGTTGCTTCGCGAACTGGAGCAGTACGCGCCGCTGGCGCCTTTGCATCAGCCCAACAATCTCGCGCCGATCCGCGTGCTGATGGAGCGCCAGCCGCAACTTGTGCAGGTCGCCTGCTTCGACACCGCCTTTCATCGCGGCCATGACCCCATGACGGACCACTATGCCATTCCAGCACGTTATTTCGATGAGGGCGTCCGACGCTATGGCTTTCACGGGCTGTCCTACGAATACGTGGCCGGAAAGCTGACCGAGATCGCACCCCGTCTCGACAGCGGACGGGTTATCGTTGCGCATCTTGGAAGCGGCGCATCGATGTGCGCGCTTTATCAAGGCCTGAGCGTCGAGAGCACGCTCGGATTTACGGCTCTCGATGGTCTTCCGATGGGCACGCGATGCGGACAGATCGATCCAGGTGTGCTTCTCTACCTCCTCCAGCAGCATGGCATGACGGCACCGCAACTGCAGGACCTTCTCTACAAGGAATCGGGCCTCAAGGGGCTTTCCGGCATCAGCAACGATGTGCGCGATCTGCTTGCCAGCGACGACGCCGGCGCAAGGCTCGCGCTCGACCATTTCGTGCATCGCATCAGCCTGAATGCAGGCGCGCTTGCTGCCGCCCTCGGTGGACTGGACGCCTTCGTGTTCACGGCTGGCGTTGGCGAAAATTCGGCAGTCATGCGGGCCCGGATTGCCAAGAAGCTTGGTTGGCTTGGAGCGTCCCTCGACCCGGAGCGAAACGAGGCCGGCGACCTTCTCGTCTCGAGCGACGACAGCAAGGTCGCCATCTATGTCGTGCCGACCGACGAGGAACTGATGATCGCGCGTCATACGCTCGCGCTTATCACGGCGTAGCGAGATCACGCGCCACACTCCAGGTTTTAAGGCTGAAGAGAGGGTTGCTATGATTCCCGAGGTAAAGGCCAAGCTTCTCGAAGGAAAACGCGGACTGGTGGTCGGCATTGCCAACGACCAGTCGATCGCATGGGGCTGCGCCAGGGCATTCCGCGCCTTGGGCGCGGAGCTGGCGGTGACTTATCTCAATGACAAGGCGAGACCCTACGTCGCGCCATTGGCTGAGGCGCTGGAAGCTCCCATCGTCATGCCGCTCGACGTCGCGGTGCCCGGAGAGTTGGAGGCCGTGTTCGAGCGCATCACCGAGCAATGGGGCGAGCTCGATTTCGTCGTGCATTCGATCGCCTTCTCGCCGAAGGATACGCTGCAGGGGCGTGTCGTCGATGTGCCCCGCGACGGGTTCCTGAAGACAATGGACATTTCCTGCTGGTCGTTCATTCGTATGGCACATCTCGCCGAACCGCTGATGAAACGCGGCGGTACACTGTTCACCATGACCTACTATGGCAGCCAGATGGTGGTGAAGAACTACAATGTCATGGGGGTGGCCAAGGCGGCGCTGGAAAGCGCGGTTCGCTACATCGCAGCCGAACTTGGACCGCGGGGCATTCGTGTGCATGCCATCTCGCCCGGCCCCCTCGCGACACGGGCAGCCTCTGGCATCCCCGAATTTGAGGAACTCCTGAGCAAGGCCGAGGAAACGGCCCCGACCCGCAGCCTCGTCTCGATCGACGACGTGGGCATGGCGACGGCCTTCTTGGCGCATGACGCGGCGCGATTGATCACCGGCGATACGATCTACATCGACGGTGGTTATCACATCATGGATTAATGCGGCGCGGGCTGGTGCTGTGCGAAGCACTGTCGATGCACAGGCACCACGACCCGTCGCTTGCAATGTGAGCGGCGGGTCTGGCGTAGACCTTCGACAGGCTCAGGACCTTGCTGCCGCGGCGCGCTGTTTGCGGTATTGCACGGTCGGAAGGCCGCCCCAGCCCCAATTGTCAAGATCGACTTCCTCGATAACGACGTAGGTCGATTCGAGCGGTTTGTTGAGCACGTCGAGCAGCACCTGGCTGACGCCCTCGATGATCGCGGCTTTCTCTTCGGCGGTTACCGAATTGCGCTCGGGTGTGGTTCCTTCGCGGGTAACCTGTACGGTGACGATGGGCATTGCAGTCTCCTTTCGCGGGTTTGATTGAAATGGCGCTATGCTGCGTGCAGAGCGTCGATCGCGTGTTCCAATGTTTCGACATGGGCATATCCGTTGCCGACCCGGCGCAGGCTGCATTGCTGCGCAAGGAACAAGGTCGGGAAGCTCGTCACCCCCATCGATCGTGCCCTGATGAAATCGGCGCAGGTGGCGTCGATCGTGCTCTTGCTCTGCCACACCGAAAGGAACTCGTCCGGGGTGACAAAATGGCCATCGGCACTCAAGGCCTCGGCACCGACCTTGGCGAGAAGCACGCCGTCGGTGGTATCGAGGGCAGCGACATAGAATGCATGCTGGAAGGCGCGGAAGACCTTTAGCAAGTCTGCTTCCGAGGCCAGGATACGCGCCGCCACGACCGCCCTGCAAACAGGTTCGGTGTCATACACAAAGCCCTCGCGGGCCATCAGTCCGTCCCGATTGAAGGGAAGACCGCTTGCCTGTTCGACCTTCGCCCAATGTTCCAGGCGAAAACGCTTGCCCGCCTCGTCAAGCACATCCGTCGCACCGGCGCGCAAGCCTGCGACGACGATCTCAAGCGACATCTCTGGATGACGCTCCTGCAGCGCTGTCATTTCCTTTCCGAAGCCGTGGCACCAGGAACACATTGGGTCGGCGACCAGCACCAGTTTCATTTTCCACCTCATTTCAGCTCTGTCTTGTCGGCGACCGCGGCCATTCGGGCTCGCGGTCGCGGGGATGAAGTTGGTTAGGCCGGACCGAACCAACGTCGCAGTGCCTACCAGCGGCCTGCGTTCTGACCGCCATCGACGTGGAGGATCTCGCCGGTCACAAAGCTCGCGCTCTCAAGATAGAGGACGGCATCGACGATATCGCGAATTTCGCCCATCCGGCCGACCGGATGCAGGGTCGAAAGCGCCGCGTGCGTTTCCTGCGGATGCATCGGCGTTTTGATCACGCCCGGCGAGACCGCGTTGACGCGAACGCCGCTCTTTGCGTACTCGATGGCCAGTTCCTGGGTGACCGCGTTCAGACCACCCTTGGTCAGGGAAGCGAGAGCTGCGGGCACGCCGGCGATCGGCTGATTGACCAGGCTGGTCGTGATCGTGACGATGTGACCCGAGCCCTGCTTCAGCATTTCCGCGATTGCGCGCTGCGTGATGTGAAAGAAGCCAGCGACATTGACGCTCATGTTATGGTCGTAGTCCTGCGGGGTGAATTCGGTGAATGGCTTCGCCAGGAAGACACCGGCGTTGTTCACGAGCGTGTCGATGCGGCCGAAACGCTCACGCGCTTCGCGCACGACCCGCTCTGCAGTCTCGGGCTTGCTGATATCGCCGGGTACGGCGAGGATGCCCTTATCGGAGCTGGCCTCGATCGATCGGGAGGTGGCGACGACGCGATAGTTGCGGTCGCGGTAAGCCTGAACCAATGCTGCGCCGATGCCTTGCGATGCGCCGGTGATAATGGCGACCTTCTGTTCCGTGCTCATGATGTGATCCTTTCAAGTGCAGCGGCCGTTAGAGTTGCAGCCGCCCTACGCCCTCGGCGTTGGTGCAATTGATTTAGATCCATTCGACATTTGAGAGAATTGCCGTCGTTTGAGCGACAATCAACCGAATTTCGGCATAATCAGGCGAGTACGCCTGCTGCCGTTGCCATGCGCGCGAATTCGGAACGCAGGCGGGGCGTTGCAAAGTCCACGAAGGCTCGAACCTTTGGCACCGACATCCGGCCCTGCGGTGCGAGCAGATGCACGGGCAGCGGCGGGTGTTCTGCGTCCGCGAGCACGATCTTCAACGGTCCGTCGCGCACATAAGAAGCGACATGGTAGGAATAGAGCCTCGTCAGGCCGCCGCCAGCAGCGGCTGACGCGGCGGCGGCGCGAACGCTGTTGACGATGCACCGCGGCGTGAAATGAACCGTCCGCGGGATCGTAGAGCCCTTCGCCGGTGTGAAGCTCCAGGAATCCAGGCCGAAGTTGCTGAATGCGATGATCTGGTGTTTCGCCAGGTCCCCGGGTTCGTCGATGCGCGGATGGTTTGCCAGATAACGAGGAGAGGCGACCACGACGCGTCGCACGTCGCCACCGAGACGGGTGGAGACATGGGAGGAATCCGACAAGTGGCCAATGCGCACGGCAAGGTCGACGCCTTCGTCGACCAGGTTGACGAACCGATCCAGCATGAGAAACCGGACAGAGACCGTCGGGTGAAGGTCAAGGAAGTCGTCCAGTATGGGGCGCAGCACCTCTTCTCCAAGAATCGGCGGTGCCGAAATGGTCAGCGTTCCGCGCGGTGCGGAGCGCTCGCCCCCGGCGAGCATGTCGGCTTCTTCAAGATCGACGAGCACACGCCGGCAGGCTGCCGCATAGCGCTGACCTGCCTCGCTCAGCTTCAGCGTCCGGGTTGTCCGGTGCAGCAGTTCGACGCCGACATGCGCCTCGAGGAAGCTGAGCGCCCGGCTCACCGCCGTCGGCGATCGTTTCAAGTTGCGGGCTGCTCCGGCCAGACTGCCCTCGTCAATTGCCGTCACAAACACCTTCATGGCGTCGATGCGATCCATTGTGTCGCCCCGCGGAATAGTGATTGCCTGGCGGCGAGTATTCACCCGAAATCGGAAGGAAGTAAATATCGGGAGGTAAAAGCAAGACAGGCCGCGCCACCGCGCTATCTGTCGGGTAGGCCGCAGCGGATCCAGAATCTTTCAGGTTGGATGACGAGGCCCTGCGGCGAGCAATGCTCGCGACTGCGAGGGTAGCCGGCCAAACCGCGTCTTGCGTTCGCTCAACAAAGGGAGACTGACGATGAAGATCCTGATGGTTTTGACTTCGCATGATCAGCTCGGAAACACCGGAAAGCTGACCGGCTTCTGGCTCGAGGAGTTTGCTGCGCCCTACTACGTGTTCAAGGATGCAGGTGCCGAGATCACCTTGGCCTCGCCCAAGGGCGGGCAGCCGCCGATCGATCCGAAGAGCGACGAGCCAGCCAACCAGACGGAGGCAATGGCCCGCTTCAAGGGCGATCCCGCGGCGCAAAAGGAGCTGGCAAACACCGTAATGCTTAGCGACGTCAAGGCGGACGGCTTCGACACGGTCTTCTATCCTGGTGGCCACGGTCCGATGTGGGACCTCGTCAACGACAGGAATTCGATCGCGCTGATCGAAAGCTTCTACAATGCCGGCAAACCGGTCGCCGCTGTCTGTCATGCCCCCGGAGTTCTGAGAAAGGTGACCTATCAGGGACAGCCTCTTGTCAAGGGCAAGCGTGTCACGGGCTTTGCCAACAGCGAGGAGGAGGCCGTCCATCTCACGGAGGTCGTGCCTTTCCTCGTCGAGGACGAGCTGAAGCGGTTGGGCGGGCACTATGAAAAAGCCGGCGACTGGGCCGATTTCACCATCGTTGATGGGCGTTTGATCACGGGCCAGAACCCGGCTTCGTCGACCTCGGCCGCCAAGGAACTGTTGAAGCTTTTGAACGCATGAGCCTACGGCTGGCGCTGCTTGCATTCTGATACAATTCTCAGGAAACGCGACACATCCGGGATACTTCGGGCTGATCCCATGCAGTCACCATCAACGACCAGTGCGCGAGCATCGGTCAACTGCAGGGGATGACAATGATCCTATTCCTGATCGCTTATCTTGCAGGGGCCCTGACCATCGTCAGCCCCTGCATCCTTCCGGTCCTGCCTTTCGTGCTGTCGCGAGCAGGTCAGCCGTTTAAAAGAAGCATCCTGCCGATGCTGATCGGCATGATCGTGACCTTCGCGGGCGTGGCAACGCTTGCCGCTGTCGGCGGAAGCTGGGCCGTGCATGCGAACGAAATTGGCCGATATGTTGCCATTGCGTTAATTGCCGGCTTCGGCGTGACGCTGCTTTCGCCCCGTATCGCGGCGGCGGTAACGCGGCCAGCCGTGGCATTGGGCAGCCGTCTGTCGCAGCAAGCGAGCGGCAAGAAGGCTAGCGTTGGTACGTCCTTCCTTCTCGGCGTCGCGACGGGTCTTCTTTGGGCGCCCTGCGCCGGCCCGATCCTCGGACTGGTCCTCACCGGTGCCGCCCTGCAAGGGGCAAACGTGCAGACCACCCTCCTGCTGACGGCCTACGCCGCAGGTGCCGCCACCTCGCTCGCAATGGCTGTTCTTGCCGGGGAGAAGGTGTTTGCCGCGATGAAGCGATCGCTCGGCGTCGGCGAGCGTCTGCGGCAGGGCCTTGGCGTTGCCGTACTGGCAGGCGTTACGGCGATCGCGCTCGGGCTCGATACTGGCCTGTTGTCGCGTCTCTCCTATGCCAGCAGCAAAGGCATCGAGCAGTCGCTGCTGGACAGGCTGCAAGGCGCTGGCAGTGCCGCTGGGAAGCCGGCAGGCAATGCGATGGCACTTGCTGCCAACGATGCGCGCAAGGAATACCAGAGCGACTTGCCGGTGCTAGGCCGCTTCCAGTCGCTCGACGGTGCGGTGGAATGGTTGAATTCGAAGCCGCTCACGGCCGAAGAATTGCGCGGCAAGGTGGTTCTCGTCGACTTTTGGACCTACTCCTGCATCAACTGCATTCGGACGATCCCCTACGTTCGGGCCTGGGCAGAAAAGTACCGGGACCAAGGATTGGTCGTGATCGGGGTCCATTCCCCCGAATTTGCCTTCGAGAAGCGGATCGACAATGTCCGTCAGGCGGTCGACAAGTTCCAGATCGGCTATCCCGTGGCGATCGACAACAACTTCAAGATCTGGCGGGCATTCGGCAACAACTACTGGCCGGCTCACTATTTCATCGATGCGAAGGGCCAGATCAGGCACACCCAGTTCGGTGAAGGAGACTACGAACAGTCCGAACGCGTCATCCAGGATCTGCTGGCGGAAGCCGCAGGCAGCAAGAAGGCTGACACGGTCACTGTCGCGCCCGATGCCAAGGGCGCCGAGGCGGCGCCCGACCTTGCGCGCCTGCAGTCGGGTGAATCCTACATCGGCTACCTGCGAGCTGCCAACTTCATCTCGCCGGAAGGGACCGGGGCAGACGCCGCCCGTGATTACACCGCGGGAAAGCCGCGCCTCAATGAATGGGGTCTGACGGGCAAGTGGACGGTAGGGGGCGAACAGGCCTCGCTTGAGCAGGCCGGTGGAGGCATCACCTACCGGTTCAGTGCACGAGATCTCCATCTCGTCCTTGGGCCTGGAGCGGGCGGCAAGAAGGTCCGCTTTCAGGTGACGGTGGACGGCGTAGCGCCGGGGGCAGACCATGGTTCGGATATTGATGCGCAAGGCAATGGCAGTGTTTCGGAAACGCGCCTCTACCAACTGGTGCGCCAGTCGAAAGACGTGCGGGAGCGGACGTTCGAGATCCGCTTCCTCGATCCGGGTGTCGAAGCTTTCGTATTCACCTTTGGTTGAGAGGATAGGGCCATGAAAGATCGAGAGAAAACCCTTTTGGCCTCAATCGGCACCATCGCACGCCTCGGCCTTGTGGCCCTGGCGGTGATCGGTGGCGGCGGCCTCGCACTGAAATTGAATGGCGGATCGCCGTCCGAAGAGACCAAGCGCATTCCTCCGGCCCTCCATGATGTGGCCGCGACATCTGGAACGCAAGCGCTGGTGCTTGCCGGCGGCTGCTTCTGGGGCGTGCAAGGGGCGTTCCAGCATGTTGCCGGCGTTGTGAGCGCCACGGCAGGGTATGCCGGCGGGAGTGCCGCGACTGCGACCTACGAAATGACGGAGACCGGGCAAACCGCTCATGCCGAAGCGGTGGAGATCGTCTTCGATCCGACGCAGATCACCTACGGCCAGTTGCTGCAGATCTTCTTCTCCGTGGTTCACGATCCGACGCAGGTCGACCAACAAGGGCCCGACGTCGGGAAGCAATACCGGTCGGCGATCTTTCCGCTGAACGACGAGCAGGCGAAGGTCGCTTCCGACTACATCGCCCAACTCGGTCAAGAAGGCGCTTTCAGTCGCCCGATTGCGACTTCGACCGAAGTCGGAAAAACGTTCTATCGCGCTGAGGCCTATCATCAGGACTACGTCTACAACAATCCGAGCCAGCCCTATGTGTATGCCTACGAGCAACCGAAGATCGAAGCTCTGAAGCGGCTTTTCCCGGCGCAGTATCGGGAGCGTCCAGCGCTCGTCGCAGAGCAGGCAGGCTGACCTTGGCCAGGGCTATGCGGCGGTGGCGTCGCTCGGCGGCATCGAGGTGACTATAATCCAAACTTCGGTCAGTCGAACGAGTCTGATCCCCGCCTACATCGCGATACAGTCCTCGGGGCATTCGAACACATTTGGGATACGCGCGGTCGTCACGCTCGAATTCTACCCGCTCCGGAAAGATCAGAATTTTCTGGGATTGGCCCAAACGGGTCAAGCAATTGAGGAGAAAGCAATGCGCATTCTAGTCACCACCTTTACCGTGCTTGCGCTGTCAGCCGTGCCATGCGCCTGGGATACCGCTCCGGGGGAGCCGCCAGCGATCGCCGCACTCTTCTCCTGGTTATCGCCTCCAACTGATGCAGGGTCGAAGCAAACCGCGCAGACCGCGAATGCCTTCGTGGCGACATCGGCCGATGAGGCACTGCCCCAACGCGCGAATTACTAAGGAGATCCGCGATGAAACTCTTCGAAGACAAGATCTCGTCGGCCGCATCCCGTGTCCCCCGCGGGTGACGGCTCGCCTTGGCACCTTTCCAGGAGCCGGGCCACAGGAAATTGCGGACTGGAGCCGTCATTGGATCCGCGTTGGATTGACTGCAGTGGAGGAATTACTCGCGCGGCGGCAGACAGATCGATATGCGGCCGGCGATGCGCCGTCGATGGCCGACATTTGCCTCTTCCCGCAGGCGGTCAATGCCGAACGGGCTGGTCTCTCGCTCGACCAGTGGCCTCGCATCACAGCGGTTGTCGCGAGGCTTCGCGCGATTCCCGCCTTTGCCGAAAACGGTCCGGCTCCCCGAACTTGAGTGGCCTTGAGCTGCACCTCAGGTCGCTCAGTTGCAGGCGAATGTATACCAATGTATCTCTCGACCTGATCCCTACACCAGCATTCAATTCCCGCCATCGGGCACACATTGGATATACACGCGTACCGGCTTCTAGGAATGTCTTTAACGCAATCTGGAGAACATCGATGGCAGAGGAAATCAATCAACAGAGGCGGCGGTTCATGGGCGTCGCGGCCCTGACTGTCGCTGCTGCGCAACTGGGCGTCATCGGGACGAATGTTGCGCAAGCGGCGACGCCAACTGCTGCGCGCATTCCCACCATCGCGCCAGGGACCAACACCTCGTTCGGCACAATCAAGCAGATCGATGCAGGTCTGCTCAACGTCGGTTATGCCGAACTTGGTGCGAGCGACGCGCCTCCGGTCATTCTCCTGCACGGCTGGCCCTATGACATCCACACCTACGTCGACGTCGCACCGCTGCTTGCCGCGGCTGGCTACCGCGTCATCGTGCCCTATCTGCGTGGTTACGGCACGACGCGGTTCCTTTCCGACAAGACGATGTGCAACGGTCAGCAGGCCGCAATCGCCGCAGATATTATCGCGCTCATGGATGCACTGAAGATCGACAAGGCGCTGATTGGCGGTTGTGATTGGGGAGCCCGCACGGCCTGCATTATCGCCGCCCTCTGGCCCGAGCGCTGCAAGGCGCTGGTTTCCGTCAGCGGCTATCTCATCGGCAGCCAGGAAGCCAACAAGGCGCCATTGCCGCCGAAGGCCGAACTTGCCTGGTGGTATCAGTTCTACTTCGCCACCGAACGTGGCCGCGCAGGCTATGCGCAATACCGGAGCGAGTTTGCAAAACTCATCTGGCAGCTTGCATCACCGAAGTGGAATTTCGATGACGCGACCTTCAATCGCAGCGCGGCCGCCTTCGAAAATCCGGATCACGTCGACATCACCATCCACAACTACCGCTGGCGCATCAGCGCCGCCGAGGGTGAGCGGAAGTATGACGAACTCGAAGCGCGGCTTGCCAAGTTCCCAGTCATCGGCGTGCCTGCCATCACGCTGGAAGGCGATGCCAATGGTGCGCCTCATCCGCAGCCGGAGGCCTACGCCAAGAAGTTCTCGGGCAAGTACGAACATCGACTGATCACCGGCGGCATCGGTCACAATCTACCACAGGAGGCGCCGCAAGCCTTTGCGCAAGCCGTGGTCGACGTCGATCGATTCTGATCGTTCATCGGGCGTGGTCGCGGCGGCCAGCCGCGGCTTTCCGGTTTCGCCTTCATTCCGGACTCTGGACCTGGCGTTAGAGCGTTTAGGCGCTCACGCCGGGTTTTTTATCATGCACGCGTCATGAAGGTGAGGTCCTGCCCACGCAGCCCTTCGCACTTCCTCCGGCGCGGTCTGCGTCCCGCACCTTGGCTGAGCGGTCAGCCGCTGACGGGCGGTTCGTATCGTATTGTATCCGCACCGCGTTTGCGTGGGAGTTGGCTACATTTCAGCACCGCGACGAAACATCTCAGACACGTACGGAGCGTCATCTGCGGTTCGACAGCGAGCCAGGCAATCAGGCTTCGGCGGCATCCATTCTGTCGAAAGGAAGAACATCATGAGCGAGAACCAGAAAGTAATCTACACCGGCAAGACGCACACGACCGGCGGTCGCGACAGCGCATCGCGCAGCTCCGACGGTCGCCTCGATACCAAACTGTCCTCGCCGGGCAGCGCGGGGCAGGGAACGAACCCTGAGCAGCTCTTTGCCGCTGGCTGGTCGGCCTGCTTCATCGGCGCGATGGGCTTTGCCGCCAGCGGCCTGAAGGTCGCACTTCCGGCCGACCTCGCCGTCAACACCGAAGTGGACCTCTGCAGCAGCACGGGCGGCTACTCCCTTCAGGCACGCCTCAACGTCAGCCTGCCGGACATCGACCACGAAACTGCTCGGGCTATTGTCGATGCAGCGCATCAAATATGCCCATATTCCAAGGCAACGCGCGGCAATATCAACGTCACCATAAACCTCGTCTGACGAGATAAGAAAAACGGTTCCCCCGCCAGATGGGTGTGATGTTGAGGAGCGGCAGCTGTCAAAGGCTGCCGCTCTTTTGCCGATAGTCAGGCGAATGTTTCCAGTGGCAACCGCAAGGCGGCTCAAGCTGTTGTTCGATTGATGGCTATTTCGGCCACAAGCCCGCCGCCGTCCCGATTGCGCAGCGCCAGCGATGCACCGATCGCCGTAGCAAGCTGTACGGCAATGGCGAGGCCGAGCCCGGTTCCGCCGGTATCGCGATTGCGCGATTGCTCCAGGCGAAAGAAGGGCTTGAGGACAGCTTCCAGCTGGTCATTGGGAATCCCGGGACCGCGATCAAGCACTCTGACGACTATGCTCTCGTCGGCGCGGCGTTGCACTTCGATCTCGGCGCTGCCGCCGAACTTCAGCGCGTTGTCGATGAGATTGGTGAGAACGCGCCTCAGGGCGTGCGGCCGTGTCATGATCGCACCGCCGCTCATCTCAATTATCGCAACGTCCTTGCCGGTATCCTGGTAGTCATAAACAAGGCTTTCGATGAACGAGGAGAGATCGATGCGCGAGGCTTTCTCGACATTGCCATGGGCGCTGCGAGCATAGGCGACACCTTCCTTGACAAGACGTTCGATCTCGCCGAGATCCTGCATCAGCTTATCCCTATCGCCGAAATCCTCCGCCATCTCCGCCCTGAGCTTCATGCGGGTGATCGGCGTTTGCAGATCGTGCGATATGGCTGCGAGTATTTGTACGCGCTCCTCAAGATATTGCGCGATGCGTTCGCGCATTGCGTTGAAGGCGGTTGCGGCATAAGCGACTTCGCTCGGTCCCGTCTCGCTCAGGCGAGGGGTCTTCACGTTCGGGTCGAGCGTGTCGGCGGCTCGTGCGAGATTGACGAGAGGGCGGATTGCCTGACGCACGGCAAACCAACTGCACAGCACCAGCAACGCCAACTGCGCGGCGAGCACATAAGGCAGCCAATCGGCCAGCGGCATGACGCCATGCGGGTTGATGTCTATCGTCAATGGCGCACCATCGCTCAGTGACAGATGTGCCTGGAGTCGAAGGTCGGCGCCGGGAATGGTCTCCATCTCGATCGGATACTTTGCACCGATCGCGGCGCGAACCTTGGAAGCGATTTCAGCGCTGCGCGCCTCGAGGGTCGGAGTGCCGGGCAAGCCGGGTCCCAGCACGAAACGATAACTCCCCCGATCAAGACGATCGAGCCAATCGGCGCGTTCGTCGGCCGGTAGGCGATCGAGAATGGCGATCGAGGTCGCGACGTCGTTTTCGAGGGTGTTGAACATGACCGACTTGGCGGCCGTGTAGCGCTCGAAAAATAGCACCGTGAACGACATGGCATGCGCGATCGCCAGACCAGCAAGCAGAATAAGAAACAGCCGCGCCCCGAGGGTGCGCGGCCACAGAGGAAATCCATTCAGGAAGGCGTGCGTCGCCATCAGCGTGCCTCGGTGATCTCGATCGGCATGGAGAAGACGTAGCCCTCGCTGCGGACGGTCTTGATGTAAGTCGGCTCTCGGGCGTCGTCGCCAAGGCGCTGGCGCACGCGGCTGACGAGAAGGTCGATCGAGCGGTCGAAAAGCTCGGCGTCGCGGCCCTGTGTCAGGTTGAGAAGCTGGTCGCGGTTCAGCACGCGCTGGGGATGATCGATAAAGACGCGCAGCAGCCGATATTCGGCACCGCTGAGTGCGATCACTGTCCCGTCGGAATCGACGAGATGGCGCGCCGTCGTATCGAGCTTCCATTTGCCGAAGCTCAGCAATTGGCCGGCTTCCGACACCTGCAGATTCGGTGGCAGCATGCGCGTGCGCCGAAGGACGGCCTTGATGCGGGCCAGCAATTCACGCGCCGAAAACGGTTTGGCGAGGTAATCATCCGCACCCATCTCGAGACCGATGATGCGATCCATTTCATCCGTACGCGCCGTCAGCATAACGATGGGAACGGCCTTGCGGCGTCCGGCACGCAACTCGCGGCTGAGAACGAGGCCGTCGTCGCCTGGCATCATGACGTCGAGGATGATCAGATCGACGGAATTCGCTTCGAGGAAGGAGCGCATATGCCGGCCGTCGGCAACTGCGGTCACGCGAAGGCCATTCTTCTTCAGGTAGCTCGACACGAGCTCCCGGATTTCGCGATCGTCATCGACGATCAGGACGTGGTCGATGTGCTCCATCGCGCGATCTCCATTATTCTACTGCTAATGACGCCCTTGATGTATCCGCCGTATGTTGACGGCGTCTGGGCGTGCATGTTGCTGTATCCCGCGGCTCTTTGAATACAGTGTGATACAATGTCAGCGCTTTCATTTCCTCCGATAAATCATGAAAAATCGCTCGAACCGCTCGGTCGTCGTTTGGCGGGAGCTATCCGGCAAACAGGCTGCGGATCAGGTCGGAGGTCGACCCCTGCCAAAGCTCGCCTTCTCCCGTTCCTGCCCATAACGACAGAAGGTCGGGCGAACCTTTTGCGGCGGACGCGCCTCGCAAGTCACGGGTAAACTTGTTCTGCGCGGGAAACGGCATGACGGCATCCATGTTCGGCGTCATCTCCTCCATGAAGCGGTTCTCGATACCTCGGGCAAACCGGCCTGAAAAGACGCGTGTCGTTCGGGTCTTTCGCATCGGAGCATCGAGTTCGGACCGGTAAGGAGCCGACGTGCCGGCCTCACTGGTGGCCAGGAAAGCCGTGCCCAGCTGCACCGCTTGCGCGCCCGCGGCGAGGGTGGCGCGAATGTCCGAGGCGGTCATGATGCCGCCCGCCGCGATCAACGGCACGCGCACTTTCCCCGTGCATTGAGCGAGAAGGTCGCGAAGCGCGATCTCCGGATCGGCGGCGTCGGGTTCGAAGATACCGCGATGGCCGCCGGCCTCGAAGCCTTGGAGGGTGATCGCATCAACGCCACTGTCTTCGAGTGCCTGTGCTTCCTCCGGTGCGGTCGCCGTCCCGATGAGCATAATGCCGGCATCTCGTGCCGCTTTCGTATGATCTGCCGACAACAGGCCGAAGACAAAACTGAACACGGCCGGCCTAATCCTCAGAATGGTCTCGAATTGGGAGTCGAAGTCCTCTTCGAAAGGTGCTGAGAATTGCGGGGTCGGCAGATCAAGCTCGGCGCGATATACGGCCGTGGCTGCTATCGCCCGCTCCACCGCGGCCGGATCAACGGTTGGGGCGGCATGAGGAATGAAAAGGTTGATCGCGAAGGGCTTGTCCGTGCGCTGGCGTACCTTGTCAGCGAATTCAACGATGGCTGCGGGATTGGAATAGGCGGCCCCGGCCGAACCCAGCGCGCCAGCAGCCGAAGCTGCGATCACCAGTTCGGGCGTTGAGGGGCCACCGGCCATCGGCGCGACGACAAGGGGGTAGTTCAATCCAAGCTTGCGAAGAGGTTCGCCGTCGATCTCGGTTGGCACGTCCAATCTCCTTTTCCTGCAGGGGCGTCGTTTCCTTCATTTCGCGGAACAGGCTGTATTGCGCTGGACAACGCTCGATGAGCCCTATCTTGCACGTAGCAGGTGTCGCGACTATTGCGCCCAATCGCTTGCTTCGACAAGCTGCTCGCAGCAGGTCTGTGCACGGAATGTGGCGGTCGTGCCAGAGCCGACGCTCGACAGCAACGCGTCCTTTGAGCTGATTGAACTGACCGCTAGGATTATGTCGAGCACAAACTGTCGGGTTCCCGTTTAGCCAACCGTCTTCAAGACAGACAAGCTCTGGAGGGCAGCGATGACTATTACAATTACCGCCTTTGAACGGTCGCCTGATGGCGGCAAGGGTCTGGCGCGTGACATGCGCGTTCGCTGGGCGCTCGAAGAAGTTGGCCAGCCTTACGACGTCCGCCTTCTTTCGTTTAAAGCGATGAAGGAGCCCGCGCATCTCGCGCTTCAGCCTTTCGGGCAAATTCCGACCTATGAAGAAGACGATCTGGCCTTGTTCGAGTCGGGGGCAATCGTGTTCCATATCGCGGAGCGCCATGCCGGCCTGCTGCCAGACGATGCGAATGCCAGGGCGCGCGCGATCACATGGATGTTTGCCGCGGTCAGCACGATGGAGCCGCCGATCGTCGATCGCGAAATCGCCCGATACCTAGAGGGCGACAAGACCTGGTACGAAGAGCGCCGGTCTCTCGTCGAGGAACGCATCCGAAAGCGGCTGAGCGAACTTTCCGATCGACTTGGCGATGCCGACTGGCTCGACGGCGAGTTCAGCGCCGGTGACCTTCAGATGGTGTCGGTGCTGCTCAGGGTGAAAGGATCGGGCATACTGGCCGAATACCCGAACCTGTCGGCCTATGTCGCTCGCGGTCAAGCGCGGCCCGCATACAAGCGTGCATTCGACGCTCAGTTGGCGGTTTTCACCGCCGCATCGTCCGGCTCCTAAAGGTGCGCTTGGCGGCTCTGTCAATGGCTCATTAGCAGGGGAACAGTGGCATGGGACAGCAGGCGATAGGTGACGCGGCCGAGAAGCAGTTCGAGCAGATAGCCGTGCTTGAACGCGCCGATCAGAATGCAGCTGGCGTTGACCGATGTACCAAAGTCGAGAATGGTGTTGCCGACCGAGCGGCCCGTTGACGAGGTCACGACGACCTCGGCATCGAGTCCCAGCTGCCGGCACATTTCCGTCGCGGTGGTCTCGTAGTGCCTGTTCGGCTTGTCATCGACGCAGAGCACGGTAATGCGGTTGGCGGCGTCCAGCCAGCGCCGTGCGGCGACCATCGTGCGCCGCGCGTGGTCATGCGGCTTCCAGCCGATCAGGACGTGGTCCAGCAGACGTCCGCGATAGCCATTGGCCGGCGGGACGAGCACGAGCTTGCCTTCGTGAAAGAGGACGTCATGGAAGGCGTCACGAGCGTCGAGATTGCCTCGATAGGGCGTGACGACAAGCGACGCGTTCCGGCAGACGTTGCCGACGCAACGGCGCAGGTCACCCTGGCAATCGCCGAGCACCAGGCTTTGCCGGTGAGGCGCGCTCAGTCTCCACTCGTCGAACAGCCGCTTGATGCGTTCGAACCGTTCGTGGGTCGAACCTTCCTCGAGGTCTCGGAGCATCTGCAATTCGATTTCCTCGGCCGATACGAGCATTGCCAGCGGATCGGCCCCGATATGTACGGCGGCGATGCTGTCCTTTACGGCGTCGGCCGCGTCGTCAGCCAGGTCGAGACAGGACTGTGCCGAGGCCGGATCGGGCAAAAGGACGACAATATCGGCATGCTCGGTGAGATCGCGAACGTTACGCGGAGCTTGCCCTGAGTCAGGCGCGCCGAAGCCTGGTGACCAGTTGCGGTGATCGGTGGTTGTGGTGATCAAGCTGGCCCTCCTTCCTGGATCGGCCTCGCACAATTACACTGCAATAATACGCCAATCTGATCGGTGTTGAAATCGTCTTGGCGGACGAAGGCGAGCTATTTTGAACGCCAAGCCCGCGGCTGCCGGATACCAATGCTCATTCTGGCGGTCTTGCGCCTTGATCGCGACCTGCTAGAATCTGCCGTGCCAAGCTTTTGTGTTGGCTGCATTTTTAGGTTCCTCTGGCTATTTGCGGGGCGCGCGATGGAGACGCCAGTTACCTCTAAAGTGAGCTACGGCGCGGAGCCCGGATTGCGCTTCGCCCTGCTCTTGGACGGGTGTGGTGGCTGCACACAGCTGGACATTGCTCGGGCGCGACGATGGAAGCCGGAAGATGGGATCATCTGGCTGCATTTCGAGCGCGACCATGTGGCGGCTGCCGATTGGATCAACAGGGAAAGCGGCCTCGATAGCTTCGTGACGGAAGCCCTTCTCGAAGAGGAAACACGGCCGCGCGTCGAGCCTGTCGCCGACGGTCTGCTGATCATCCTTCGGGGCGTGTGTGCGACGGCGCCGGACGAAGAGCCGGAGCAGCAGACCGACATCGATCTCGTGCCGCTACATATGTGGATCGACGTCAACAAGGTCATTTCCCTGCGTGACAGCGGCCACTACATCACCGCACTTCGCGACATTCGCCAGGCGCTCGAGAAAGGCAAGGGCCCGCATCGCACCGGAGACCTGCTGGCGCTGATCGGCGACAAGCTTGTGCGCGACCTGGAGCCCGTTCTCGACGCCATGGACGAGGAGGTGGACGAGCTTGACGAGATGATCTTTCACGGCGAAGCAAGCGAGGTGCGCCAGCGCCTCAAGCTGTTGCGCCGGCGTTCTGTACAGCTTCGCCGCTATCTGGCGCCGCAGCGCGATGCATTGAACCGCATCGAACATGATGACGCGCCATGGCTCCTGGAGCGCGACAAACTGCGCATGCGCGAGGTCATCGACAAGCTGATGCGATTCATCGAGTACCTCGATGCCATCCGCGACCGCACCGGTATCCTGCACGATGACCTATCGACGGTGATCAGCGAACGCATCGCACGCAATTCCAATCGGTTGGCGGCGCTGGCGGCCCTGCTGCTGCCGCCGAGCGTCGTGGCCGGGCTGTTCGGAATGAATGTCGGAGGCATTCCGGGGGTCAACGACGCCTGGGCATTCGTCATCATCGTGATGTTCGTGACGATCACATCCGTTGCGACGCTTTGGTTGCTTCGGCGGATCGGCTGGCTTTAGACAGCGACCGTGTTCTGTGCGCAGGGCATCCGTGCCTGCGCCTCGGCTCGTGACGGAATACGGTGGCGTGGCGGCGGTGAATGCACCGTCCGGCAATGCCTTGCCGATCAGTTCGCTGCGAAGCAGTAGAACAGACCGTCGCCTCCGGTCGTCTTGAAGGCTTCCACGGTGCAGCCGCCACGTGTCGGATGCGAGGCGTTCCACGACTTGGCTTCCGCTGAATCATTTGGTCCCGTCCGGTCGCTGTGGCCGACGATCGCGACACCTTCTGCGCCGCCCATCGTCCAGTTGCCGCATGTTTGAGGCGCCGCGGTGCCATCGGCTTGCGAGCCGGTCAGGATGTCGTGGCGGTTCGGTGTGTCGCCGCGGCCGTTGATGACTTCGCCCTTCTCGTTGAGCGCGGTCTGCTTGGTCAGGTTGTTCTTGTCGCTGTGTAGGGAGGCCACGTCGTCGGCGATTTTTTCACCCTTGGCATTATGCCATGGCCCGGATCCGATGCGATCCTTTGCGTTCTCGGCGTCGGTGGAAAGATAGGCCTTCCAGGTCTTGCCAGTGGCGCCCGCGGCTGTGGCAAGTGTGTTGCAATAGGCGTCGGCACCGGCGAGGCCGCCGAGATCGCCGCCCTTGCCGGGATTTGCACTGGTCACGAAGAAACTCATCGCGGTGTCCTGAGCATGGACCCCAACCGCTGAAAAGGCGAAAGCGGCTGCGATATAGGCAAACCTGCGTCTCATGGCGTCTCTCCCTGGTTGAAATTTCTAAGGAGCGAAGCGTATTGCAGGTAAGCCTTCGCGTAAAATCGAAATCGCGTGATGGAGCCTTGCAACTTGGTGTGCCCTCATGCCGAAAGGCTACGGCTTTCAGGTTTATTTCGCGGCGCACTCCGTGTCGCTGCCGTATCCGCCCTATCCGAGGTTTCAGTCAAGTCGCCGTGATTTCAACCACGCGTTCTTGACAATGGATTCGCGTGGTAAATATCTGTCACGAACCGGCTTCAGACGTAAGGCCTCAGGACAGCATGATCGACACGCGTTTTTCGACCGCTCTACAGATTGTCATCAGTGTCGCCGTCAACGAAGAGGCAAATCTGCGCACCACGAGCCAATCACTTGCACAAGGGCTGGACACCAGCGCCAGCTTTGTCCGCAAGCTGCTGCTGCCGCTCAACGAGAACGGTATTCTCGCTACTGCCCAGGGCGGCAAGGGCGGCATCCGTTTGGCGCGTCCGCGGGACCAGATATTGCTCAGCCAGATCTATGCTGCTGTCACCGGCGACAAGAAGATCTGGGCGACCAGGCATGACATTCCGCATGAGGGGCTTGTGGGCGAGAATATCGGAGACCTCTCGGAGTTTCTTTGCGATCGCGCCGAGCAGGCCGTCGTCGACATGCTTGGTTCGGTGACCATTCACGACAGCGTAGCGGAGCTACGCCGCCTCGAGGCGCTAAAATCTGCCGGCCATCAGCCGCCGACGGATGGAAGTCTCGTGCGCGATCGCCACGCCGCCGAATAATTTCGTCCGCAAGACGAAAAGGGGTGGCCGGGCAGGGAACCCGGGCCACCCCTCCTAACTGATCGGAGGTCAATCTGATCAGAAACGTTAAAGAGGCGCCGCATCGCCTTCTCCGTGACCTTAGTCGCGAAGCAAGGTGAAAACGCGGCGCCGTTTTCGATTAGAATGCGCGCTGGAGGCGGAAGAAGCCCGACGTTACATCGTTGCCGATGTCCGGATCGAGGTAGTTGACGGTCGCCTTGGCGTAGAAGTTGTCGACGATCTGATAGTCAACCGTCAGACCAACCTTCCAGGCGTCGTTGTTGTCGTTGAAGTCGCCAGCGACGATGCCGTAGTTGCCATAGTACTGGGCGGCCGGGGTGATCTTCAGCTTGTCGGTCGCCTTGATGGCGTACTCGGCGGCGATAGCCCACTCAGCGGCCTGATAGTAGGAGTTCGGGCCGCTGGAGTAGACCGCTGCGAGGCCGAGAGTGCCCGGACCGATAGCGACGGTACCCATGGCGCGGACGGCGCCTTCTTCGTTGTCGGTGTCGTAGCCGGCTGTGACCTGGTATCCGAATACGCCAGCCTTGCCGCCGATGCCGATCGCTACGCCGACGTTGTTCGGCTGTTCGCCGGCACTGTAGTAGCCGTCTTCCAGCTCATCAACGCTGATACCAGCGTAGAAGTTGTCGGCTTCGTACTGATAGCGGATCGAGTTGTGCAGCGTAATCTTGCTGCCGATGTCGTCCGTTTCGCCCGACAGGCCATCGTCCCACCAGCTGTAGAACAGACCGGCGCGGATGCCGGCGATGTCGATGTAGGCCGAGTCGAGCTTTGCGATCTGTCCGGACGCATTGTCGGCATTCGTCTGCAAAACGATGACGCCCGTCAGCGGACCGTATTCGGTGTCGCTCTTGGCAGTGAACTGGAGCTGGCCGCGGGTAACGGCATCCCAGTCAGAGGTGCCGGTGGTGGACGCGCCGCCCGTGACAGCGTTCGGGGAAGCGTTGACCTGGAAACGGATGTAACCGCTGATCTTCAGGCAGGTTTCCGTGCCCGGGATGTAGAAGTAGCCGCTGCCGTAAGCGTCGCAGACGCGGACATATTCAACCGGTTCCGGCTCAGCAGCAACGATGGCGTCAGCGGCCTGCGCGCTCGAGATGGCAGCCAAGGCCGCCGCCGAGCTCATGAGAATCATCTTAATGTTCATAATCAGTCCAATCTTCTGTCGATTGGGCACAGGTCGTCACTGCCGAAAGCCGGCTCTACCTACCCCAAATTGTTTCGTACAAGCCCTTGCGGGAAACGCGGTACGTCCGCGGCGCCAAATTACATTTCCGAATAAATGTATCAATAATAGATACAATCAAAATTGAGTTTTGCTGCAAAGCGGAATTCGGGTGTTGCACAAAGGCAACTGTCGGTTTTTGCGCAAGGAAACGTTTACCGACGCTGGTTATAACCGTTTGTTACTCAACGCGTTTTTGAAACGGATGGTTTCAAAACAATAATGTTGCGCTGCAGCATCGATGGCGCCGCAGCAGCCCGTCCTCTCTTCAAGCGGGCGCTGCGATCATGGTGAAACGCGCCTCAATGTCGTTTCTTCATTCATAAGCGCGGCCGTCATGGAATCGCGCGGATCGAGCCTCAGAGAACAATCCGCGTCGATCAAATGTTCCAGCAGATTTCTCAGCCCGTCACTGAAGTGCCGGCTCGCCTCGGCGGCTTCGTGGCTCGCAAGTGTCGCGGAGCCGATGATTCGAACGCCGAAAACGTTGATTGTTTCGTCGACACGCATCAGCGCGCAATTGCCACCACTTTCGGCCGCAAGATCGACAATCACCGTTCCGGGGCTCAACCGCGAAAGCATGGTCTCGTCAAGCAGCATCGGAGCGGTTTGACCGGGTATCACGACATTGGTCGTGATCAACTGCATCTTGGACAGAGGATCGCAAAGCTCTTGGCGAAGCCGTGCCAAGTCTGCGGACATGCCGAGGAATTTGGCACCGAGTCGTTCGATCTTTGCTTGTGTATCCCTCTCCAGGCCAAAGCCGTGGGTCAGCGCGCCGAGACGGCGCGCGGTCGCCAGTGCCTGCAGGCTTGCTGCGTCGCTGCCCAATGCGGCCATTCTGACCGGCCGGACAAAGCTTCCGTCCACCATCAGCATCGGATGCGAAATGCCGAACTGCCTGGCCGCTTCCAGTATGGCGGCGTGGCCGGTAATGGCTGCCTGTCTCGATGAAATGTCCGCACCCTTGACGCCCTGCATCCCGGAAAGCCTGGCGATGTCGAGATGGAGCGGCCGTTGTCCAGCTGGTAGACCGGTCACCGGTGCTGCGTTCGAACCAAGGAAAATCAGAACCGCTGTCGCTGGAAAGATCCGCGTGGCTGCCGGCCGCCGCACACTGACGAATACATCCGAAGAGGATGCCATCTGAGCAAACTCGGCGGGCTCGGCGCCTGCAGCGATATAGGCGTCGTCTGCGTGCCCGGCGCCGATGCCGCAGCTGCGCTCGAAACGAATCGACATACGCGCGCAAAGCCGCCGCACGTCGTCCGGCGTCAACGCGACGCGACGCTCACCGGGATGTGTTTCCCGAAGCAGCCCGGCACGGACGCGGATAACATTGGACATTCATTGCTCTGGAAGAGAGGTAAATCGAACTGTGGCGCGCGAGCGATATAGGCTGACTCTTCCATAGTTTTATGACAGTTTCGTAATTTTATTTTGGGCAGTTTCGCGGGTTTTCCCTTTTCGCAACTGCTGATAAGTCCTTCATTTTGCAGGATACTGTTTGCAGCTTGCATGAGCGATGTCGAATAAGGCTGTTCGCCGTGCGAGATCAGGTTTTGCCCGGAGGCATTTGGATGTAATGGTCAGTCATCAGGCGCTTGGCTGCTGGAGGCATTGGTGAATTTCTATTCGGTTTATGATCAAGGTTTTGTCCGCGTGGCGGCCTGCACGCCGAATTGCGAGATCGGCGATCCCGATTTCAACGCGCAGGCAACATTGGAACTGGCGCGGCAGGGACATGCCGAGGGCGCTGGCCTGATGGTATTTCCCGAACTCGGAATCTCCAGCTACTCCATCGACGACCTCCTCGGGCAGGACGCGCTTCTCAAGGGCGTCGATGCTGCGATTGCGGAGATTGTCCGGGCAAGCCGCGATCTCACGCCGGTTCTTCTTGTCGGCGCGCCGCTGCAGAACGGCGGGCGGCTCTACAATTGCGCGGTCGCCATTCATGCCGGTCGCATCCTCGGCGTCGTTCCGAAGATGCATCTCCCGAACTATCGCGAGTTCTACGAGAAACGCTGGTTCGCGTCTGGGCGAGGCGTGCGCGGCGACAGCATTCGTGTGGCCGGCGAGACGGTGCCGTTCGGAACAGACCTCATCTTCGCAGCCGAAGATATGGAAGATTTCGTTTTTCACATCGAGATCTGCGAAGATCTCTGGGCGCCGGCGGCCCCGAGTGATTTCGGCGCGCTGGCGGGTGCACTGATCCTCGCCAACCTTTCGGCCAGCAACATAACGGTCGGAAAGGCCGATACCCGTAAGCTTCTGTGCTCGGCACAGTCGGCGCGTAGCCTGTCGGCTTATGTCTATTCGGCCGCCGGCCCTGGCGAATCGACGACGGATCTGGCGTGGGACGGTCAGGCTTGCATCTACGAGCTCGGCAGTCTGCTTGCCGAAACCGATCGGTTCCCGACGTCGTCGCAGATATGCGTGGCTGATATCGATGTCGAGAGGCTGCGGCTCGAGCGGTTGCGAACAGGCACGTTCAATGATGCGGCCACGCTCAACCTCACGGCCGGGCACGAATTCCGGCGCGTAGCATTCCAGTTCAAGAAACCGAAAGGCGACATAGGCCTGAAGCGCGATGTTGCGCGCTTCCCCTTCGTGCCCGCTGATGAAAGCCGCCTCGATCAGGATTGCTACGAAACGTTCAACATCCAGGTGCAGGGGCTGATGAAGCGGCTACGCTCGACCGGCATCAAGCGGCTTTGCATCGGCATTTCGGGCGGTCTCGATTCCACCCATGCCTTGCTCGTCGCGGCGCGCGCCTTCGACCAGCTCGGCTGGCCGCGTTCGGACATCCTCTGCTTCACCATGCCGGGATTCGCGACGGGCGACGCCACCAAGTCGAACGCTTGGGCGCTGATGCAAAGCATGGGCGTCACGGCGGAGGAAGTGGATATCAGGCCACTGGCCCTGCAGTTGCTCAAGGATCTGAAGCATCCCTTCGGCAGCGGCAAGCCGGTCTACGATACGACCTTCGAAAACGTCCAGGCTGGTCTGCGCACGGACTTCCTGTTCCGAGCCGCAAACCAGCGCAGTGCGCTGGTGCTGGGTACCGGAGACCTGTCGGAAATTGGTCTCGGTTGGTCGACCTACGGGGTCGGCGACCAGATGAGCCACTACAACGTCAACGCATCGGTGCCGAAGACCCTGATCCAGCATCTGATCCGCTGGGTGATCCGTTCCGGTGATTTCGATGCGCAAGCGAATGCGACCTTGGAGAGCATTCTCGGCACGCTGATTTCGCCCGAACTGGTTCCCGCCGATGAGAACGGCGTCATGCAGAGCACGGAGGACAAGATCGGGCCATACGATCTGCACGACTTCGCCCTCTACTACACGACGCGTTTTGGCCTTCGCCCTTCGAAAATCGCCTTCCTTGCCTACAATGCCTGGCGCGATGCCGGGGCGGGCGTCTGGCCGCCGCATTTCCCCGCCGACAAGCGCCGCAGTTTCGATCTGCCCGTCATCAAGCACTGGATGGAGGTTTTCCTGTTCCGTTTCTTTACCATCAGCCAGTTCAAGCGGTCGGCATCGCCGAATGGCCCGAAAGTGACGTCGGGCGGATCGCTGTCTCCGCGTGGCGATTGGCGTGCGCCATCCGACGGCAATGGACGGATATGGCTGAAGGAGTTGAAGACAAATGTCCCTGATGCAAAAGCCTAGGCCTGTCGATAGCGGCTTGCAAAAGCTGTTGGCCGCCGCAGATACCGTTATGTGAATGACAGTTAGCGGTACCACATGGAAGATGAACCTTGTCCATTCGAAGATCTCCCCCGCTACGAGATCCGTCAGGAGCCGCGTGGAGGGTGGACGATCGTTGACACCTTGACGTCCCTGCCTGCGGCAACGGACGGCAGGGATTTCGTCGGTCTCACCAAGAGAGATGCAGAGGACATTGCCCGCGAGCTAAACCTCAGTGCCGCCCAGGGTCGCGATCCGCTGCTCTGATCTCCCGGAACTTGCCGACAGCGGTCGCGTTTCGTTGCCAGAGGTGCAACGATGACAGCCAAGGACAACAGGCCGGACGATCATCCTGCTGATCGGCACACGGCCTACGAAGCGCAGGAAAAAGCGCTGTCAAGGGAAGGGCGAAGCCTTTCGGCCTGGGCATTGTTTGGTGCCGTCGTCTTCGTGGTTGCGATGGTCGTGTTGGCATTCAGCGTCTGGACAGGCGGCGGAACCAGTCCCGCGCCAAAGGCGCCGGCAGGAGCCACGAGCCCCAATACCGTGCCGCCGCCAACGCAAAACACGAACTGACTACGTCATCCATTTCCGGTGCTCCGCAAAGCGCTCTGCGAGCAGGTCGATGAACAGGCGAACTTTCGTCGGTAAGTGACTGCGGTTCGGATAGACGGCGTTGATGCTGAACTCGACGGCGCGATAGTCGGGCATCATCCGGACGAGTCGTCCCGACGCGATGTCGTCGAACACAACGAAACTCGGCGCCAGGAAGATGCCCTGGCCCGTCGTCGTGAGGTGCCGTAGCGTCTCGGCGCTGTTCGATACGACGTTGCCACCGATCTTCACGCTCGCCTGGGTGCCATCGGCGCCTTCAAAGCGCCATTCGTCTCCGTAGGGGTAATAGGTGTACTGAAGGCAGTTGTGGTTGGCCAAATCCGCCGGTACCTGCGGTATCGGATGGCTCTCAAGATAGCTTGGCGAACACACAAGGATGTGCCGCCAAGGCGTCAGCTTCCGGACAACGAGGCTCGAGTCCGGCGGCGGTATGGTGCGGATCACCAGATCATAACCTTCCTCGACCATATCGATCATCCGTTCCCCAATATTCATATCGAGGGCGATCGACGGATAGAGCTCGAGATACTCGCTGACCACCGGCAGAAGGAAGCGGACGATGGCCGTGCTGGTATAGACCTTGAGGGTACCACGCGGCGTAGAGCTCATCGCTCCTGCGGTACTGTCGGCTTCCTCGAGATCGGCCAGGATCTGGGCCGAGCGTTCGTAGTAATACTTGCCGGTTTCCGTGAGGCTGACCTTGCGCGTCGTGCGGTTGAGTAGCCTGACACCCAGCCTGTCCTCGAGGGACTGTACGTGGTTGCCGACCATCGTCACCGACATGTTGAGACGGCGTGCGGCCGCAGAGAAGCCGCCGCACTCCACCACGCGACCAAAGACTGTGAGGCTTGTCAGCCGGTCCATTGGGTTCTCCGATTATCCGCTCTGGGTTGATGATCCTTCCCGATCTGAGCAGATTATCAGAACGCACGTGACGGCGCATTGTCCATCTCATCGAGTTTGACCTCGCGTGGCGAGGCAAGTCACAGGAGAACAATGGTCGAATTTCCCCGCAAGGAAGCATTCGAGGTCGCCGGGGAAGCCGACCAACGCGACCACCCCAGCAGCACGTCGGCATTGATCGCCGAAAGGACATTCTGCGAGAGATCGATCGGTTCCAGTTCGGCGAGATTGCTGTCAGCGTCTGTATTGCCTTGCACCATGGCGAGGTCAGCTACGGCAATATCGGTTCCAGCCGACGCCTCGATTTCACGCTGATCGGCCCCGACGTCAATCGCGTCAGCCGCATCCATACAGCGTGCGGAGATCTTCGCGTTCCGCTCCTGATGTCCGATGCGTTCCGGAAAGAGGCGCAGGCCGAAGCCGTCTCGGCCGGCTGGCAGACACTCACGGGGTTCCCGCAGAAGGTGGAGCTTTTTCGATTGCCAGAGGCATGAAGCTAGCCAAGGCTCCCAGCAAAACGCTCGGCCAAACGGTCCTTCTGGAAGCGAGAGGATGAAGTCGATGAAGGCGCGGGTCTTTGCCGGCAGCAATGTTCGATTTGCGTAGTCGAGCGAAATTGGCCCGGCATCGGCATACGGGGGAACGTGACCCTTCATGTATGAAGGGGAGGCGACAGCAACGAGATGAGCGGGGGCAAGCGTTCGGGCGATGACACCGGGCGTTCGTTCGAAGCCGCCCGCCGATCGCGGCATCATAGTCTTCGGAAATGACATCGACCTGGCGGTTCTCGAACATCCATTCCGGCTTCACAAGCGGATAGCGTGTCAGGAAATCCGGCAGCAACGGCAGGACATAGCCGGTGCCAAAGGCCGGGCTCATGCTGACCTTGAGGACGCCGGACGGTTCGCCTTGATCGGTCGCCACGGCGGCAATGGCACTCTGCAGGTTTGCCAGATCATCGCGGATGGCGGCGAAGAAGCGTTCGCCCGCCTCGGTCAACGTGAGCTTGCGCGTACTGCGCTGAAAGAGGCGAACACCGAGATTGGCCTCGAGGATCGCGACATTGCGACTGACGGCCGCGGGCGTGACGGAAAGCCGGCGCTGCAGCGGAAAATCCGCCGAGTTCGGCGCTGCGGACAAAGGACTCCGGATTTGCCAGCGGTTCCATCGGATTTTCAACGGTTGCTTGAAACCAAGAAAGGCTATTGTGCGGTGAAGTCGGGTGCAAGCACCGAGGTGTCTATCGGCAAAGCCGAAGTCGAATATAAACTATATAAATAATAGCTATTTCTTGTGTGTTCACGGTTTTGGCGTTATTTGCTGAATAATGGGGACGGAGTACCGGGGGCGTAAGGCAACAGGAAATGCTGACGAAAAAGGGAAAGTATGGGTTGAAGGCGCTGGTTGACTTGGCGCGGCTCGCGCCCGGTGAAACGGCCTTCATCAACGACGTTGCCGCGCGCAACAATATTCCGAAGAAATTCCTCGATACGATTCTTCTGGAATTGCGAAATGTCGGCATTCTTCGATCGAAGAAAGGCCCGGGCGGCGGCTATTCGCTGTCGCGTCCGGCCTCCGAAATCCGCATCGGTCATGTCATCCGCACACTCGACGGCCCCTTGGCACCTATTCGATGTGCCAGCCGCACGGCTTTCGAAGCCTGCGACGACTGTTCCGATCCCGAAAACTGTCAGGTGCGGCGCTCCATGACCGAGGTCCGGGACGCGATCGCCGATATTCTCGACAACATGACGCTCGAGCAATTCGTCGCATCCGGTAACAAGCTGGACGATGCCGACGAGGAAGTCGCCATTTCGGTCGCCAATTGAGGCATCAGCCGTCGCGGAAATAATGCGCCGCAGCCGCTCGGTAGAGATCGTCGGCGGCTGCATCATTTGCGCGGATTCGTGCGTTTCTCCAATGCCGATCGAGATTCCGGCCAATGCTTGTCGCACCGTTGCCGGACAGTTCGAACAGTGCGTTGGCGACCTCGAGCGCCGTCCTGCTTGCGGTGATGCTGGCGGCTGACGCGGAGAAGAAGGCTGCTTCGGTCCCGCCTGTCGAGGGGCTCACCTGCGCGAAGTCCAATTTGCCGCCGGCGCTTTCCAGGAGCGCAGCCGTCGCCTTTACGGAAAGTGCAAGTTTTCCAACCCCGGCCGAACGCGGCACTTCCCGAAGACTGGCGAGGGCGGCTCGCGCGATGCCGAGGTCCGTCCCAGCATGGAGGAGGGCGGCCAGGGCCGAACTGGTCGTGTGAGGCTGCTGGCGATTATCCGCCGCTGCTTCGCCGTTTCCAATGACGCCATTGGCAACTGCGGATCCGGCGCCGTTCGTCCTTTGCCCGAAACCATCCCAGTCATCGATGATCTGCAGCCCCGCGGTGTCGCAAGGCAGGTGGAAGCGGACCGCTTGCCCCTGCGTGTCGATCGCGTCGGCGGCGATCCAATCGGCAAACAGGATGCCGGGCACGCGCAAGCTTCGGCCGCTCAGTTGATAGCGGTCGCCAGAGGGGACCGCCGCGCCCGCTTCAGCAAAAGTTGCTGCCACGAAATGATCGCCGGCAAGGGCGCGAACGAAGAGGAGGGCCCTTCGCTCCTCGTTCGTTTCATTCCTGAGCTCTTCCAGCACGGTGAAGTGATGCTCGAGGCATTCCCCGATCGAAGAATCGCCTTCCGCGATGATGGCGACAATCTCGCCGAGGAGCGCATTGGCGACATCCAGCCCCTCATTCTCTGGTGGAACCGTCACGGCTGTCAGTCCTGACTGGAAAAGGGCGTCGAGCTCCGCGCGAGGAAAGATGCGGTTGATGTCACGCTCGCTCGCCTGCAGCGCGAAGTCCGCAGCAAGCCGGCGCGCAGTGGCGATCGCCTCTTCCTCGCTTTCGATACGGTGCGCGGCTGGTCTTGCCCGGTCGGAAAACCGCGATACGGTTCCCATTGCTCCTCCAATCAGTTGAGCCTCTAGGATTGATGGATCGCGGGTGCAATGATAAGGCGCGTTTTTCTACGAATGCACGAGCGATTGGATTTTATTGTCGCTTGATGGCACCAATGCGAAGCGTAGCGACGCTTCGATGCTCGCAATGAAAGGTTCAACATGCCTTCGACGGTCCGTGAGCGGCTGAAACTGGATCCCGGCGACATTCCGATCTACGCCATCGGTGACATTCATGGCAGGCATGACTTGCTGCAGAAGGCAGAGCAGGCAATCGTCGAGGATGCCGCCGCCATTCCAGGGCGCAAGCTGATCATCACGCTCGGCGATTACATCGATCGCGGGCCGTCATCAGCACAAGTCATCTCCCACCTGATGGGGCCTCCTCCGAAGAATTTCGACCGTATCTGCCTGACCGGGAACCACGAGATTACGATGCTCGACTATCTCGACGGTCTGGTCTCCTTTTCCGATTGGATGCGAATGGGGTCGGATGCGCTGCTGCGCTCCTATGGCCTCGACGCAGAGCAGTTGCCGCTGGTTTTCTCGACCGCAGCAAAGCTTGATGGCTTCATCAGGCAATCAATACCGAAGCCGCATGTGGATTTCCTGCGCTCCCTGCCGATTTTCGTCGATACGCCTAGCGTGCTCTTCGTGCACGCCGGTATTGATCCGATGCTGCCGATCGAGGCGCAAAGCGACGATGATCTCGTCTTCATCCGTCATCGATTTTTCGAGAGCCGTCGGCCGCTGCCGAAGGTCATCGTCCACGGCCATACGCCGAACGACGAGCCTGAGGTCCTGCCGAAGAGGCTGAACCTCGACACTGGCGCCTTCCACAGCGGCAAACTCACGGTTGCCAGGCTGTGGAAGGGGCGTGTGCATCTTTTCCAGACGTGATCAGGCGCCGGCTTTTGCTGGCTCCCGCTTCTTTGGCGTCTCTTCCGTGTAGTAGCTCACATATTTATGGCGGTAGCGTTCCGTGCCGCCGAAGTTGGTGAACTTGCCGAGCTCGGTCATGTCGGTCTTGTTGAGGATCACGCCGAGAATCTTGGACTTGATCTGCGGCTCGGCATTGAGAAGGTCACGCACGACGGATGTCGGCGTCGAGCCCCATTCGGTCACGAACAGGAAGCCATCGACCTGCGGGGCAAATGCCTTGGCGTCGATGACGGGACCGAGCGGCGCAAGGTCGACGACGATGTAGTCGAACATCTTGCGTGCATTTTCCATGAGGTTGAACATGCCCTGCGAAGCAAGCAACTCGCTGGTGTGCATGAGGTGATCGTTCGGCAGAACCGGGAGGATTGCCAGCTTTGTCACAGGATCGACCTTGACGGCACTTGCCCACGGAACCTCACCAAGAACCGCCTCGACGAGCCCCTGCTTTGGCGGTGTCTTCAGCATGCGCGTCAGGCCGGGGTTGCGAAGATCGGCGTCGATGAGCAGCGTGCGCTTGCCGCTGGAGGCGAGAAGCGCCGCGAAGTTGGCCGCCGTCGTCGACTTGCCTTCTCCCGGCATCGCCGAGACGACGCCGATAACGCGGTCCGATTTGCCCTGGAACATGACGTCGCTCGCAAGCTTCGCATTGCGCAGGGTTTCGGCGAAGATCGAGCGCGGTGCTTCGAGGACAACACGCATGATGCGTTCGAAGGTCGCGCCGGAATCGGCCGTCGCTTCGGCCGGGTCTAGCGCAGGATTGGCACGGGGCCGGAAGAGTTTGCCCTCCCGCGGCGGCTTGCCGATCAGCGGCAGATAGCCGAGGAATTTGAGGCCAAGGATCGTCCTGACGTCGCCCTCGACGCGGAAGAAACGTTCGCGGAATTCCTGGAATGCCGTGAGCGCGCCGCCGGCCATCAGGCCGAGAACGATGGCAAGGCCAAGCGTCATGGTCTTTTTCGGGCTGGACGGCGAGACCGGCACGCCTGCCTCGGAGATCACGCGAGCCTTGGCAATGGGGAAGGACTGTTGTTGCGAGGCCTCCTCATACTTGCCGAGGTAGGATTCGTAGAGTGTCTTCAAGGCAGTTGCCCGTTGCTCGAGATCGTTGAGCTGGACGATCGACCTGTCGGCTTCCGAATTCTTGCCTGTCAGGTGTTCGATGTTCTGGCGGAGCGAGGCTTCCCGTGAGCGGGCGACCTCGAACTCGTTGCGGTAACTGGACGTCAACTGCTGGAGTTCCTGATAGATCTGGCGGGTCAGGTCCTGTTTTTCGGCACGCAGAGCGACGGCTTGCGGGTGGTCTTCGCCGAAGTTTGTCGTGACTTCCTGTTCGCGCTTGTTCACCGAGATGTAACGGGTGCGCAGATCCTGGATCACCGTATTGTCCGTCTGGCCGGACGAGATTGCCGCGTTGTTGACGGCACTGTCAGGGCCAAGATCGACGATCGACTTGAACTGGTTGTAGCGGGCCGAAGCGCTGGCACTGTCTGCCTGGGCGACGATCAACTGCTTGTTGAGGTCGGCAAGCTGCTGTTCGGACATCAGCTCACCATTGGCCGATGTCAGCCCGTTCTCGGACTTGAACTTCGCCACATCGAGGGCTGCCTGCTGCGACCGCTCGCGAAGATCGGCGAGACGCTGCTGCAGCCAGACCGAGGCGCTTTCCGTCGCGTCGAAGTTGGCATTCAACTGATCGTTCAGATAAGCGTTCGCGTAAGCCTTCGTGATCCGCGCGGCGAGGAGCTTGTCGGTCGAACGGAAGGAAACCGCCAGAACAGAGCTGCGGTTGACGCGGGATACGGCCACCGCGTCCTGCAGCAGAGCGGCCGCCTTCTGGCGGCGGGCGTTGCGAGCATCGTCTTCCGTCGCCGGCGGCCCGCCAGGTGCCAATGCGCTCACGAGCAGCTTCATCCCGGACTTGATCAGCGCGGCGGGCGACTGCGCAGGATCGAGGATTGTTTCGTTATCCTGAAGCTTCTCGGCATCGACCACGCGAAGCGCGAGCTCGTTCGACTTCAGGATTTCGACGGCGCTGGCGATCTGCATGTCGACCTGCTGTGCGCTGGCCACCGGCGTCGGATCCTGCGCGTATTTCGCAATATCGTCGTCGAGCAGGATCTGCGTCATCGACGTGTACTGCGCTGTGGCAAAGAGCAGATAGACAACGGCGAGCGTCACTGTCGCAGCAACGCAGAGCGCCACCGACCCGGCACGGCGAATGACAATGGCGATCAGGCGATCGATGTCGATGAATGAATCGGAATCGTCGGCCGCTTTGGGCAGAGAACTGTGCAAGGTCAGGTTCCGTTGGTTCATGGCTCTATCCTTTGCGGGAGCGGGTCACGCCATCGATGGCTGTGAGGTCGGTCCGCGGGCTGATCAGTTGGCGAAGCGGCGCGAGCGCGCGATGGATCCGAATGGCGATCGGCATCCTGAGATGCGCCACCGCCGACGGATTGCTCCATGCCGTCTTGATCGCTCCGCAGATCGACCGGTCTTTGATGTTCTGTACGAGGATGAGGAAGGCGCGACCTCGGCGGAGGCTTCGCTCGCGAAACTCCTGTGCGGCTGCCGCCTCCGCATCCAGCGTGTAATCTCGAAGGAAGGTCTTATCGCCCTCGATCATGGCGTCGATGTGATGAAGGGAAAGAACGCGTGAAATCGATCCCTCACGGATCTGATAATCGTAGCCAGGGATTGGCTCGATCACGCAGCGCCCACCAAGCGCCATGGCCGAGGCGAGAAACAGATAATCCTCGCCGACTTTCAGTGCTTCGTTGAAACGAAGCCCATGTCGTTCGATGAAAGCGTGCTGAAAGATTGGCTTGAGATAACCAAAGTTATGCGTTGTCTGAAACAGGGCATTCGATCGTATGAATACGGGAAGCGTCAACGTGGGCGTTTCCGCCAGCGATTGTTCGGTAAACATGGTCTCCGGCGGCGTGCCGTCGGCGCGAATGACGCGGAGATTGTCGACGGCGATCTGAGCATCAGCCTTCTCGGCGCGCCCGATCATGCGCCGTAGTCGGTCCGGTTCGACGGTGTCGTCGGAATCGAGCACGGCAAGCCAGCGGCCGGTCGCGGCCGACAGGGCCGCGTTGCGCGCTGCCGCAGGCCCGCCGTTGCAGGCAAGCGCCAGCAGCTTCACGTTTCTGTCGGCGTAGCTCTCGGCAATCGCTCTCGTCTCGTCCGTTGAGCAGTCATCGGCGACGATCACCTCGACCGAAACGCCCCTTTGTGCAAGCGCGCTATCGATCGCCTTGGCGAGCGTCCCCGCTGCATTGTACGCGGCGACGATGAAGCTGACGTCGGGCTGGGTTTGCGTCATGCGGCCTCCGCCGTTCCATACTGACGGATTTCACGAACGCCCAACAGACCGCTGACGACCCCGGTATGCATGAGGCCGCGAAGGGCGTAGCGATACCGAGGAATCGGGGAAAAGATGCAAGCAAGCGCCGCGGCATAGCAGAAGACTGCCTTGGCGACAGCAAGGCCGATCTGCTTTAGCCGCTGCAAGCCGGTGTTCTTCTCCTGGAGCAGCCGCCCATGTGTCTGACCGAAGCGGAAGCGGCGCTTGGCAAGCCAGGACAAGCCGGCGCGGCTTTCGGGCACCGGTTCATAGACATAAGCCTCGGGCGCAAAGGCGATCCCGCCGCCTTCGGCATGCATGTGGCTGAAAAATTCGGTGTCCTCGCCGCCGGTGCGTCCAAGCGCCAGGTTGAAGCGACGCCCGGCCACATGGGGCGAATCGAGGCGAAGGAGGACGTTGCAGGTGTAACCGGTGCGGATTTCGCCGCCGACCCAGACGGGGAGGGTCGAGTGGAAGTCACCCTCGCGCATCCAATTCGGCGCCGTGGAGGAATAGACGCTGCGCACAGGGCCAAGCACGGCATCCGCCTTGGTCTTCCTGGCCGCGGCAAGCAATTCCACCAGCCACTCCTCGCTGGCGTCCTCATCGTCGTCGATGAAGGCCAGGAAGTCGCCGGTCGCATTGTCCAGGCATGCGTTGCGGGCAATAGAGATGTTCGATGCCGGGCAGTGCACATAGGCAATCTCATGCGGAATGGTCGGGCGAAGGGCATCGATCCGTTCCCTCGCACTCGGAACCTTGTCGTTGTCGGCCACGATGATGCGCAGCTTTGCCCCGTCCGGGACGGCCAGGACCGCAAGCGAAAGCAGCGCTTCGTCAAGCGAAGCGCGGCGGTAGGTGCAAACGCCGATATCGATCTGCATGGGTTTGACATCGTTCATGAGGAGACCTTTTTGCCGCGGAAGCTCAAAAGCTCCATCCAGAAACCGGCTGACCAGGCGAAATGCATCACCATTGCCGAAACAGCAGCAAGCGGGCCGTACGGGTTCCTGTGGCCGATGGCCATCCAGAAGCCGTAACCGACGCACGCGACAGCCCAGAGGCTGAACGGGATGACAGCCGCCCAGTTCAGAACGGCGAGAAACGCGCCGATGAAGACAGGCACGACGAGCAGCGGAAGCATCTGCCGAAGATTGGGCATGCTGCCGTGCTTGAGAATGTTCTTTGCCCGACCCCGACCATAACCGAGGTATTGGCGAAACAGCGTCGAGATGGTCGAGCGCGGATAGTAGGTCATCCGGGTCTTGTCGGTCATCCAGATACCGAAGCCGCCCTGCTTCAGGCGGTAGTCGAGTTCCGCATCCTCGTTATGGCTGAAGGTCTCGTCATAGCCGCCCACGGCATCGAAGGCTTCGATGCGCATCAGTGCGTGGTGGCCGTGATTGGTCCAATGACCCTTTGCGCCTTCGCGATGCTTGGAGCCGCCGTTCCCGAGCTTGGAGTTCTGAGCAAAGGCCGTTGCCTTCTGGAAGACGCCGAAGCCAACGGTTTCCATTGCGACCACGACGGAGTCCGCCTGGGTCAGCACGGCCTCCTGCACAAGGCGACGGCAGTAGTCGGCTGGGTAGTCGCCGTGGGCGTCGATGCGGATCAGGTAGTCGTAGTCACGGCCAAAGGTCTGGACAGCGAGGTTGATCGCCGCGCTCTGGATGCGCCGCGGATTGTGCAGCAGCACGACGCGCGGATCGGCGGTGCTGATGCGAGCGACGATTTCGCGTGTCGCGTCCGTACTGCCGCCGTCGGCGACAACGATCCGGGCATTCATGTGATCGAGCTCGAGGCTCAATTTGGCAAGGAGAGCCTCGATGTGCTTCTCTTCGTTCAGGCAGGGAATGATGATGAGACTGGAGACGCTGGCACCGGCATCAGGCTTCATGGGTGTCCACCCTTCTGGAGATAGGCTTGTGGGAATAGTTGCCCCGGCGCCGCCCCTCTCTGCGGCTGCCGGAACAAGGCGGGAAAGGTTTGCGACGAGCGCAGCGCAATCGCTGCGGTCGGCAAGCCAGGTCTTGCGATCCTTGGCGGCGACGACCTCGCTCAACGCGCGGTAACGATCGCCGGTCATGCTTTGGAACAGGTGCTCGAGCTGCGAAAGGCTCGCTTCCGGAAGCGCAAGGCCGATGTCGCGGGTCTCAAGGAAGCGTGCCGTCTCCGTGCCTTGCAGCGCGATCGGAACAGCGCCGTAGAGGCAGCCCTCATAGAGCCGGTTTGGCAGGAGCCAGCTCGAATTGAGGCCCTCCTCGAAGAAATCGATGGCCCAGGAGAAATGGACGTCGTCGTAGATCGCCCGCAAATCTTCCGGGTTGCGATAGGCGCCTTCGAAACGAAGGTAAGGCTCGTCACGCACGAAGGCGTCGAAATCCTCGAATTCGGCGTAGGCGGGGCGGCCGCGCAGGACGATCTCGACCCTGCCTTCCATGCGACGCGAGAAATCGGCAAGCAGGCCGAGCGACTTGCGGCAACGAAGCGCGCCGAACCAGCCAATCTTCCACGGCTCTCCGGGTTGCTTCAGCGGGCGGGCGAATGCCGGCTCGATGGCTGCCTCGTCGAGGGCAATCACCTTGTTCTCGATCAGAAGCGTCTCCGCTTTGATGCCGGATCGGGGACTGAAATAGTTCTCTATGAAGGCCGGAGAACTCGTCAGGATCAGCTTCGCATCCTTGCCGAAATGCGCCTCGGCACGCCGGATCGCAGTCCCCACCAGATCGTCGCGCAGCAGAAGGCGATGGATGTCCAAGCATTCGTAGACAATGGGAACGCTGCCACCGAAAAGCGCGTTGGCCCTTTGCGCGACGGCCAGCGCTTCCAGATTGCGCCCGATGATGAGATCCGGCTTCTCCACGTTCTTCAACAGTGCCTTGAGACCGGCCACGGCTTTTGCGACGGCGCCCATGCGCTGCGCAAACTTGGCATCGGTCGTGCGCCCAAGTTCGATCGGCGTGACACCCTCGACTTCGGCAAGCCGGTTCTCTCCGCGGCGAAAACCGGCGAGCACGACGTCGGCGCCCCCCTCGCGCAGCATCAGCATCCGCCGCCGTACGGCAGGGTCTGCCAGATCATGCACGAGGTAGAGCACTTTGAGCATCGACGTTCCTTTTTGGGTGCCGGCTTCCGCCGCGCTTGTTGTCTGCGGGATGCTGGTCAGTTGAGCGTGCATGCGATCGATTCAGGGAACTGGCACTTGTCACCGAGCGCGGTGAAAGCCACGCGATCGACGCTGAGAACGGCTGGCTTCGTGTAGTCGAAGCGCCCCATCCAGTTCGAGAGCGTGTCCGAACCCCATAGGCTGAAGAAGATCTTCTGCGGGTTGGACGGTATCTTCGACGGATCGGTAACATCTTGGACAAGCTTGCCGTTCAGGTAGTAGCGCAGGCGATCCTTTTCCCAGATGAAGGCATAATCGTTGAAGCCCTCGTCGGCCTTGCTGCCGACAGGAACGAGCTTCTCGTTATCGCCCTTGGCCTGCACGTACTGGTTCACCTGCACTTCGCCGGTGTTCTTGCCCAGGACTTCGAAGTCGATCTCGTCGTGCTTCTGCTTGTCGGCAGGGCCGATGTAGGTGAAGAAGGCGGAATTCAATCCGGAGCCCGTACCGGCCTTGATGCGCGCTTCATAGGTGCCGTAGCTGTAGCGCTTGGTCGTCTGGATCTCGCCACACAAGTAGTTGCGGTCCTTGGACTTTCCGTCCGCGAACGAGAGCTGCAGGGCGCCATCCTCTACCTTCACCTGGTTTTTCGACCAGGTGCAGTTCTGATGGGCGCCGTTGTTCCAGCCATCCGACACGTACCAGAAGCCGCGGTTGATCTTGTCGAAGTCATCCACAAAGGACTTTCCGGAGGTCTGTTGTGCCGAAGCCGGCAGCGCCGAAACGCAGGCTGCCGTGATGGTCAGAAGGCTCAGGCAAAGTTTTCGCGCATGGGCGATTTGGGTCGTCATGTGTCACCTTTGCTGTGTCACGAGTTTGGGAGAGATGTCGTGGGGCGAGGCCGGCGTCGCGGACCGTTTGGTTCGGCTGCCCGTCAAAATTGCGTAGATGCGTGGGAAATTCCTCCGGCACAGTCCGTTCGAAAAGGCGAGGAGCGGAAACAGCAGGGCGAAAGACAGGACGAAGAAGAGTGGATAGAAGCTCACATCCGTCTTGCCCCACAGGATCCACAGAAAGATGAGCAGCGGGTAATGGGCGCAAAAGATCCAGAAGCTCAGGCTTCCGGTCTTCGCAAGCCGTTGGCCGAGCTGCGTCTTGATCAGCGGAGCCGACAGCAGCCAGAAGCCGAGCGCGCCGACGATTGCTAGCGCATTGCGGAAGAACTGCACCCAGTCCGGCAGGGAAGGGCCGGTGTAGAAGATGGCCGTCGCCAGAAGTGCCGAGGCGGCGAGCAGCAGGAAGACGCCAAGGGCGGCAAAGCGGTCGAGCGCCTTCAGGTCGAACTGCTGCAGGGCAATGAAGATGCCGAGACTGAAGCTGAAGAGGATCGAGCGCTTCAGAACGATGTAGATCGACAGCTCCGGAATCAGCGCGATTACCAGCAAGGAGGTCAGCGTCAAAATCGGAGCGCGGCCGATCAGCCACGCGAGGATCGGCGAAAGCAGGATGCAGACGAAGAGATCGCGGAGGAAATAGAGGGGTACGTTGGCCGGAAAATCCTCCACCGCCAGCACTTGCGTCATCAGATCGCGGCCGGATGCGTTCAGCGGGTCGGGCAGATAGCCTTCGCCAACGCCGAGGCTGGTGGCCAGGACGATCGCCGCGATAAACGCGCAGTTCCAAAGCAGGAACGGCAGGAACACCGTCTGCACCTTCGTTCGCACGGTTTTCTTGTAGCTGAAGTTTTCCTGTCCACTGCGAAACAGCAGATAGCCAGAGATCGCGCTCAGGCAGGGAACGCCCACGCGAAAGAGTGCCTCCGTCAGGAAAACCCGGATCCAGTCAAATGCGCCGTAGGTCCCGTCGTAGGGACTGCTGGCGGCGTCGAACGGTATATGGACGAACACGATGCCCGAAATGAGCACAATGCGCATCAGATTGATCCGTGACGATACGTTCGCATCAACATTCACGTTGTCAGTCACCCCTTTTGGGCCGCACCTCCCCTTGCGACCGTTTTCAATCAGAGCAGACTCGAGCCCGCACCCCGAAGTTAGGGCGGATTCACGGAAGAAAATATGGCAGTGCAGCAAAAAGTGATCGGGGTCCCACTTCGTAACAGTCGTCCTGTCCTGGCTCAGTATGGGAAAAAGCCTATCTATAGCTCTGCCCGAATCGTCCTGAACGTCAACGACAGCAGTGTATTTCATAACATGATGATATTCATCAATTTCTGGCTATTTCCCTCGCCACGCGGGGCAAAAGTTTTTGTTGACTGGTGAACGATTGTTACAACGCGAGGCTGACGAACCGCTCCGATCGTGGCCGAATTGCGACCGGAGACCGGGCAGCCGTTTCGTTTCGATACGATGGCTCTGGTCCGGTCCACCAATCCGCTTTGACAAACTTCGGCCGAAATGAACGTCATCATTTTGCAGTGCAGCAGACTTGCTTGGCTTTCAGTCACCCCTAGATGCGCTGGGGTGGAAGCATCACTTCGCGTATCCAAGGAGAGTATATGGCGGCCTTCACGATCATCATCCCGTTCTACCAGCGTCAGGACGGCATTCTCAGCCGCGCCCTGGCGTCGGTCTTCTCGCAAAGCTTCAAGGATGTTGATGTCATCGTCGTCGACGACCAGTCACCACGCTCTCCCGATGCGGACCTGGCTCGCCTGTCGGAAAAGGACAGGGCGCGCGTCACGGTGATCGCTCAGCCCAACGCTGGGCCAGGGGGAGCCAGAAACACCGGTCTCGATCATGTGCCGGAAGCGACGCGGTATGTTGCCTTTCTCGACTCCGACGACGTCTGGACACCCGATCATCTGGCGAATGCGGCCAACGCGATGGAAGCCTTCGGTGGCGACTGCTACTGGGCGTCGATCGAAGGGGGCGAGGAATTCGACTATCATTTCGGTATCGCCGCGCTCGAGAAAGAAGACGGGGCGCGGCGTCTGCTGGACACGCCGCTGATCCTCGAGGTGCCGGATCTCGCCGGCGTCATGCTGAAGAACTGGGCCTTCCTGCACATGTCCTGCATGGTCATCGGCCGACCGCTGTTCGAAAAGGTGCGTTTCGATGCGGCCCTGCGATTGGCGGCCGAGGATGTCCTGTTCTTCTGCGATTGCATCATTGCGGCCAAACAGGTGCTGCTCTGCGCAGAGCCGGGAGCGCTGCGCGGGGAAGGCATCAACATCTTCCACGGTGTCGACAACGCCTCACCGGAGTTTCTCAAGCAGCAGTTCATCACCTGGATGGCACTCGACCAACTGGAGAGCCGCTTCTCGCGCCGACCGCAGGAGGTCGCGACGATCAAGGCGCACAAGAACACCGCGCGTAAGCAGGCGATCTGGAGCCAGATCGGGCTTCTGCGTCGTCGCAAGACGCCAGATTTCAGGTTGCTGGCACGCTGGGCAGCGCGCGATCCCCGCTTGCTTCAGAGCGCCCTGCAGCTGGCTGCCGGCAAGTTCTCGAGATAGTCGAACCCCGGCTACTTGGCCGGGGCGCTCAGAAGATATCGCAAGCCATTGCCCTGCGCGGTGACGGAGACGCCACCGGGATTGCGTATCCGCTCCGTCTTGTCCATCAGGATGCCTGCTGCGACAGACGGGAACGCCGCCGGGTGCGTCGCGATGTGGGCGATTGCTGCCAGCGGGCCTGATTGTGACTTGATGTCGAGGAACCGCCGCAGTTCATATTTGCCGCGCACATGCCGCTCATGCCGACGCACGGCTTCTGCGGCCTCTGGCGGCAATCTCGATGACGTCAGGAGCGCGCGATCGGCCTCGTAAAGGCGGCGAAGATCGTCGGTGCGGTGAGTGCCGCTGAGCGAATTTCCGCGCACGACAGCCCCGTAGCCGCAGCTGTGAATCACCTTATAGCGCGCGCCGAGCGCCAGGGCGCGGATGTAGAGGTCGTAATCCTCTCCAAGCCGCATCTCCTCGCGGTAACGCAAGCCATGCTTGTCCAGGAAAGCCCGGCGCATGATCGGCTTGAGGAAGCCGATTTCGCCGCGGCGGACGCCACGCTTGGAAATGTTGCCATCGACAAAGGTGGGCAGGTCGAGGAAGAGCGGACTTTCGGCAAATTGCTGGAGCCGCTGGGGAGCCTGGCTCGCCGTATCGGCGTCGACGAACGCGATGTTGTCGGCAACGAACTCCCAGTCGTCTTCCGCGAGCATCCGGCCAAAGCGGCCATCGAAGAAGAAATCGTCTGCATCGAGGATTGCGATCAGGGGTGCTGAAGAGATGTCAATGGCGTGGTTACGGGCGGCGGACGGCCCTTTGTTCTGGTCGAACCTGACGACATTCAGCCTGCCGCTGGCGTCGTCCGCACGTTTTGCGGCCGCGGCCGTGCCGTCGCTGGAGCCATCATCGACGACAACCACTTCGGCCACTTCCGGCTCCCGAAGGGCCGATCTAACGGCGGTTTCGATGGTGTCCGCTGCGTTCTTGGCAGCGATGATGACGCAAATGCTTGCGGTTTTTGCCACGCTTTACCTCCGTTGTTTCTCCCAACAACTAGGACGTCAAAATGTGGCGGACAACGGTCGGCTGTTCAAATGATGTTACGAACGGGGGCTGCTCTCCATGTTGGAGAGCCATGGCAGCGCCGCAAACAGCAACCCTTAGCGGTTGAATGGTTCAGAGCCGTTGAACGGCCTGACAGGCAGCTTTTCCGCTTCTTCGCGCTTCACTGCGGGGCGAATCGTGCGGCTCCGGGCTTCCTTCCAAACGAGGTATAGGATGCCGCCGAAGTAGCCGGTCTGAAGCAGGACGGCACAAATCGCCGTCTTGATCGCGGTGCCGGTCAAGGAACCGCTCAGCCAATACGTCGCAACAGCAAATACGGCCAATGCGCCGAGCATGCTGAAGATAACGCGAGGTGCATACATCGTCGCCTCCTCCATCGGAGCTTCGTTCAACGAACAATCATTGAAGACGAAAGCGCCACCAGGATCCTTCCTAGGATAATGTTTTACAGGACTTCCTGTTTCAACAGAAGCTCTGGAGACGTTTTTTGCGTCTGCGAAATGGGTAGTACCGCGACGATCTTAAAGGTTTCTTCCGGCTATTGGTAAAAATGCCACGTGCTGCCACCGTTCCATCGGTTTCGCGAAAGATGATTAAAAAATAATACGCACATCTTTGGTTGCGAGCAATTAGGCAATGCACGTATCTATTAGTGCCACAATGTCGGTCATATCGGGTGGGTAAGAGCGGTTATCCGTTCAACTTTTATTACAAAGTTTTAAATTCAAACGGTTAGCTGTTGCAGTGCAAAATTGATGGTGCAATGCAATAAACGGGTTCTTTCGACAAATAGAATCCGCCGCTTTTCCAGAAGCCGCCAATGCAAACCACCAATTGTCAGCACCACGCCCGAAGGACCTAGACTTCAGTATCTTTGGTGCGCATAGCAATGGTCGAGACTTTTATTGGTACACGCAGAGATTATTTCCCGATCGCCAGAGAATTGTATAGCTGTTTCAGCAAAATCTTAAAAACAAAAAAGTTGAACGGCGGCTACAAAAACACCTCGTAAAGCCTCGGTCTTAAAATTGTGGCTTAAAAAAACAAAATCACCTCATACACTTCGAATTCGTCAGCGCTAGCTAAGCGGCCTGAGCCTACCCGACCACCAGAGCCTACCCGACCAAACGGCAAACATAAGTGGAGTTACCTCTATGAAGTCTGCGACGAGATCGGACAGTTCGCCATTTTATGGCGTAGTTCATCAGAGCGTGTTTCCGCCGACTGGCGGGATCGCAAAACGGGCATTCGATATGTCCGCCGCCTGCCTCGGGCTCATCTTTCTGAGCCCGCTTTTTTTGATGGTGATGTTGCTTGTGAAGCTTTCCGACAGGGGGCCGATCTTCTACGGGCATCGCCGCATCGGCCACAATGGCCAAGAGTTCCGTTGCCTGAAGTTTCGGACAATGGTCACCAATGGTGACAAGGTTCTGCAGGAGTACCTGCGCAACAATCCGAAGGCCATGGAAGAGTGGCGTGCAACGCGCAAACTGCAGGACGACCCCCGGGTCACTGCCGTCGGTGCCGTTCTACGCAAGTTGAGCCTTGATGAGCTGCCCCAGCTCTTCAATATCATCCGCGGCGAAATGAGCGTCGTCGGTCCGCGTCCGGTCGTTCGAGACGAACTCGAGATGTACGAGAATGCGGCCGTCTATTATCTGCAGTCCCGCCCTGGCCTGACAGGCCTCTGGCAGATCAGCGGACGCAATGACGTTTCTTACGCAACCCGCGTCGCCTTCGACACGCACTATGTCGAAAACTGGTCGCTGGTTCGGGATGTCGTGATCATCGCACGCACAATCCCGGCCGTATGCGCTCAACGCGGCAGCTACTAAGCCGCATCTCAAAACCCAAAGAGTACTGCGCGGCAACGCCTTGCGGCTTGTCGTGCTGAAACACGGGGAAGGTATATGGAAAAACGCTTTCTTGACGGCAGGGCCGGACGACGTCGCACGCTAAGATCCGGTATTGTTTTCGCAGCCGGATTTGGTGCTTTTCTGGCGTCGTCATCGCTTGCTGGCGCCGACGACTACCGTCTCGGCATCATGGACAAGCTGAAGATCCGGGTGGCCGAATGGCAGACCGCGGATGGCAGCATCCGCGACTGGGCGGTCGTCAGTGGGGACTACACGGTCGGGCCTTCAGGAAGCATTTCCCTGCCTTTCGTCGGCGATATGCCTGCATCGGGCAAAACGACGGACGCGATCGCCCAGGAGATCGGTTCGGCTCTGCAGAAGCAATTTGCTCTGAAGGACCGGCCGTCTGCCTCGGTGGAATTGTCGGAATTCCGGCCGGTTTATCTGTCAGGCGACGTCGAAAAGCCCGGCGAATACCCGTTTGCGCCCAATCTCACGGTCGTAAAGGCCGTGAGCCTTGCCGGCGGTTTGCGCCGTGCGGATGCCGGGCAACGGTTTGCGCGCGACTTCATCAACGCCAAGGGTGACGCTGTCGTCTACATGGCGGACCGTGCACGCCTGCTGGTGAAGCAGGCGCGGCTGCGCGCCGAGACCGCGAACCAGGATACGATCGAAATGCCGAAGGAGCTTCAGGACAAGCCGGAGGCCAAGGCCCTGCTTGACAGCGAAACGGCCCTCATGAACACGCGCAAGAAGCGGCTGACGCTGCAGCTTCAGGCGCTTGCTGACCTCAAGCAACTGCTGCAAAGCGAAGTCGAGACTCTTGCCAAGAAGACCGAAACGCAGACGCGGCAGCTGCAGCTGGCAACGGAGGATCGCGACAAGGTCGAGGATCTGGCCGAAAAGGGTCTTGCGCTCAGTGCCCGCAAGATGGCGGCCGAGCAGCGCGCTGCCGATACCGAGGCGACGCTCCTCGATATCGATACCAATTCGCTGAAGGCCAAGCAGGATATCAGCAAGGCCAATCAGGACGAGATCACGCTTCGGAACGACTGGGATGCGCAGCTTGCCCAGGAACTTCAGAATGCCGACGCCCAACTCGACGAACTCAATCTCAAGCTGAACACCAGCAACTCGCTGATGTCGGAAGCCTTGACGCAGTCGACTGATGCGGCACGCTTCGACACCACGAGCGGCGCTGCCAGCATCGCCTATTCGATCATCCGCGAGGTCGACGGGAAGGCGAAGGAGATTCCGGTTCAGGAAAACACAGCATTGCAGCCCGGCGACCTGATCAAGATCACCGCCGGATTGTACATGCGATAACGAGGCCGCAATGCGGATCGCAAAAACGGTGCTCATCCAGCCCGGCGGGAACGCGGCCTATGCCATCCCCGCCGTGGCGCTGTCGCTTTTTTGCTTCGCCTACTCGATCAAGTTCGGGCAGGCGGCGATCCTGCTTTACTATGCGCTCTGGCTTCCGCTCATCGCTGTGGACTACAAGAAGGTGCTCGGCAGCCATAGTCGCTACCTCTGGATCTATGCCTTTGCTGCAGTCGCCTTCCTGTCGGTCTTCTGGTCAGCGGTTCCCAGCATTTCGCTACGCGCCAGCGTCCAGTATCTGACGCAGGTTATCTGCGCCCTGATCGCGGTGCGGGTGCTCGATGTGAGAACCCTGACGGTGGGGATGGTCGCGGGCGTCGGGATCGTTCTCGTGTACTCGCTGCTGTTTGGCTACTACGAGTACGATCCGCTGGATGGCACCTTCAGTTTCGTGGGGGCCTTCGCCTCGAAGAACCAGCTTGGCTTTTATGCGTCGCTTGGCCTGATCGTCTCTTTTGCAGCTGTCTTCATCTTCGGGGAGAGACGCCTCTGGATGGCGGCGTCGGGCGTGGTCGGGCTGCTATCGGCCTATTGCCTCATCGCCTGCCAGTCTGCGACGTCGGTTTTGACGACAGCCGTCGTGATCGCCCTGATGATGGGGCTGCGCGTCGTCCTCGCACTTGCCCCCGACCATCGCAAGCTGCTGGTGATCGGCGGCGGCGTTGCCGTGATCGTCCTTGCCGTTGCTGGTGTCTATCTGGGGGCGGTCGATGCCGTTCTCGGCATCTTCGGCAAGGATTCCACGCTGACCGGCCGCACCTATCTCTGGCAGCAGGGCATCGAGGCGGCCAAGCAAAACCCGGTATTGGGAATCGGCTACCAGGCCTATTGGGTCCAGGGCTTCTCCGAGCCGGAGCGGCTGTGGGAAGAGTTCTTCATCGGATCGCGCAGCGGCTTCCACTTCCACAATACCTACATCGAAACGGCCGTCGAGCTGGGGCTCACGGGCGTCATCGTTCTTGCCGTCATGTTGTTGCGGATTTTGTGGGGGCACCTGCGCCGGGTCATCGAGGATTTCAGGAACGATGAATCCTATCTGCTGTTTTCGATCGCGGTGCTGCTGACGATCCGCTCCTTCGTCGAGATCGACATTCTGACCCCATACAACGTCGGAACGTTTCTTTTCTACTTTGCCGCCGGGAAGCTGGCGACAGCGCGCCGCCAACCGGCGGTGAGCTTATGGCAACGACATAAGTCGCCAGAGCCCGTCACTCAATAACGTCATTGCATTTTCGACCGGCCCTTGACCGGTCTTTTGAGGAATCCGGATGAAGACACTTTACGGCATCCAATATCTGCGCGCCTTTGCGGCACTTGCCGTCGTGGTCTTCCATGCAGCGGAAAAGTCCGGTGAGCATTTCGCCATTGGCGCCGCCGGCGTCGACGTCTTCTTCGTCATCAGCGGCTTCATCATGTGGGTCATCAGCGATCGCCGACCGATGACGCCGCAGGGTTTCCTGCTTGATCGCTTTCGTCGCATCGCGCCGTCCTATTGGCTGGTGACGAGCGCGATGATCGCCGGCGCGGTGATCGGCCTCTTCCCGAACCTGAAGCTCACTGGCGCCCATATCATTGCCTCACTCTTCTTCATTCCTGCCCAGTCGCCGAGCACCGGTGATATCTGGCCGGTCCTCGTTCAGGGCTGGACGCTGAATTTCGAGATGTTCTTTTACGTGCTGTTTGCCGGGGCGCTCTTCCTGCCGCGTCGCTGGCGGTTGACCTATCTGACGGTCATTTTCGGGGGCTTTTTCCTGATCGGCCTTCTCTTCGAGCCCGCATCGCCGGTGCTGAGCACCTATACGCGGCCGATCATTCTGGAATTCCTCGGGGGGATCTTCCTGGCGGAATTGTGGATCCGACGCTGGATTGCGGGCACCAGTCTGGGGCTTGCTTGTGTCGGCGCATCGCTCTCCGGCTTTGCCACCATCTTCCTGATCGGAGCCGATTTCGATGAAGCAATCTGCGGGCCGCTCGCCATGGCCCTGGTTTACGGCATGGTGTCCCTCGAGGCGGGTGGCAGCATAGGCCGCGTGCCGCTTCTCACCTATCTCGGTGATGCTTCCTATTCGATCTACCTCTGGCACACGCTGGCGATCTCCGTGATCGTCAAGGCTGCAGGCGCAGTCGGGATGTCGGCAACGTCGACGATCGCAATCGCCGTCATAGGAGGCACGATCCTCGGAGCCGCAGCCTACGAGCTTGTCGAGAAGCCGCTGCGCAAGATCCTGTCGTCAGACCTGCTCAAACAGAACGCGGTCGAGCGGCGCCCTTCATGAAGAGGTTTCGGTGGCAGTCTCCTCGGAGGGCGGCGCGGTCTCGGTCTGCGCAACTGGTTTTCGCCGGCGCGCGCGCAGCACGACGTAGAAGACGGGTGTCAGGAACAGGCCGAAAATCGTTACGCCAAGCATCCCTGAGAAAACGGCCGTTCCGAGCGATTGACGCATTTCGGCGCCGGGGCCGGTGGCGATCATCAGCGGCACGACGCCGAAGATGAACGCGAAGGCGGTCATTAGGATCGGCCGCAGACGCAGGTGACTGGCCTCGATCGCGGCCTCGACCGCCGATTTGCCTTCGTCCTGGGCCTGTCTCGCGAACTCCACGATCAGGATGGCGTTCTTGGCTGCCAGACCGATCAGCACGATCAGCCCGATCTGCGTCAGGATATTGTTGTCCATCCCGCGCAGGTGAACGCCGATCAAGGCAGCCAGGATCGCAAGGGGAACGATCAGGATGATGGCAAGCGGCAGGACCCAGCTTTCATACTGTGCCGACAGTGCCAGGAAGACGAAGACGACCGACAGGGCGAAGATATAGATCGCCGTGTTGCCGGTGTTCCGTTCCTGAAAGGCGATTTCGGTCCACTCGAAGGTTGTTCCTGCTGGCAGCAGCTGCTTGGCAAGGCCCTCCATCTTGTCCAATGCAGTGCCCGTCGAAACGCCGGGGGCGGCATTGCCCTGCACGGGTACGGACACGTACATATTATAGTGCTGGACGAGCGACGGGCCGCTGGTATCGCGGATATCGACCAGCGTGCCAAGCGGGACGAGTGCGCCGGTGGCGGATCTTACCTTCAGGGCGAGGATGTCGTCCCGCTCGACGCGATATTGTTGGTCGGCCTGGGCCCGCACCTGGTAGACACGCCCGAAAGCATTGAAATCGTTGACATAGGATGTGCCGAGATTGATCGACAGCGTATCAAAAATATTGGAGATCGGTACGTTCAGCGTACGCGCCTTGTCGCGGTCGATTTCGAGGAAGTACTGCGGGCTGTTGGCGGAGAACGTCGTAAAGACGCCCGTCAGGCCCTCTGTCTGGTTGGCCATGCCCATCAGCTGATAGGCGACGCCAAGAATGCGGCGCATGTCGGAGCTTTCGCGATCCATAAGCTGCATCTTAAAGCCGCCCGCATTGCCGATACCGGAAATCGGCGGCGGCGGGATAGCGATGATGAAGGCCTCCTGGATTGCCTGCAGGCTCCCGTAGAGTTGTCCAATGATCGTGGACGCCGTCTGCCCGTGCTCCAGGCGGTTTTCGAAGGTGTCGAAGGCAGCGAAGACGACGCCGGAGTTGGAGGCATTGGTGAATGTCGCGCCGCTGAAGCCCGAGAAGGCTACGGCATTCTTCACGCCTGGCGTGTTGCGGATAATATCCGAAGCGCGCTCGACAACGGCGTCGGTGCGGGAAAGTGCTGCACCGTCCGGCAGTTGCACGACGACAATAGCGTAGCCCTGGTCCATCACCGGGACGAAGCCACCCGGAACGATCCGGCTCATATAGTATGTCGCGCCGAGCAGACCGACAAAGACGATGAGGGCGAGGATTCGTGCCGCAACCGTCTGCACGGTGTGACGGACGATCCATGAATAGCCCGCACTCAACCTGTCGAACCCTTTGTTAAATCCGTTCGCAAGCGCGCTTCCGAAACGCGCAATCGGATTGCGACGCTTCTCGTGCTCCTCGTGGGGCTTCAACACCAGCGCAGCGAGGGCCGGCGAGAGGGTCAGTGAGTTCAGCGCCGAGATTGCGGTGGCGACCGAGATCGTCACCGCGAACTGGCGATAGAACTGACCCGAAATACCGGGGATGAAGGCGGTCGGCACAAAGACGGCGATCAGCACGAGCGAGATCGCGACGACTGCCGTGCCGACTTCGTTCATCGTCACATGCGCGGCCTCCCGCGGCGTCATTCCCTTTGCCAGGTTACGCTCGACATTCTCGACCACGACGATCGCGTCGTCGACGACGATGCCGATGGCCAGCACCAGGCCGAACAGCGTCAGCATGTTGAGCGAGAAGCCGAAGGCGAGCAGAAAGGCAAAGGTGCCGATCAGCGAGACCGGGATGGCGACGATGGGGATGATTGCCGTTCGCCACGACTGCAGGAATATGAGAACCACGATGGCGACGAGCAGGGCGGCTTCAGCGATCGTCTTGTAAACCTCGTTGATCGACTCCGCGATGAATTCAGTCGGGTTGTAGACGATGTCGTAGCTGAGACCTTGCGGAAAATCCTGAGCGACAATGTCCATCGTCCTCTTGATTTCGGCTGCGGCCGCGAGCGCATTGGTGCCGGGACGCGCGAAAATGCCGAGCGCCACGGCCGGCTTGCCGTTCAGATAGCTATTTGTGACGTAGTCTTTGGCGCCGAGTTCGATGCGGGCGATATCCTGCAGCTGGACGAGACGCCCTTCCGCGGTCGCCTTGACGATGACATAGCGGAATTGTCGTGCATCCGAGAAACGTCCCTGGGTCGTCACAGTATATTGAAAGGCGTTGGTGCCGGCAGCCGGCGGTCCGCCGATCGAGCCGCCGGAGACCTGCACGTTCTGTTCTCGCAGCGCATCGACGACGTCGCCGGAGGTCATGCCGTAGGCCGACAGTTTTTGCGGATCGAGCCAGATGCGCAGCGAATACTCGCGCTCGCCGAACAGGATGACGTCGCCAACACCGTCAAGGCGAACAAGCGTGTCGCGGATGCGTGTGCGCGCGTAGTTGGAGACGTAAAGCTGATCGTAGCGAGAGTTCGGTGACAAAAGATGCACCACCATCATCAGGTCGGGCGAACTCTTTGCCGTCGTGATGCCGATGCGCCGCACCTCTTCTGGAAGGCGTGGTTCGGCGATGGCAACGCGGTTCTGCACAAGGACTTGCGCCTTGTCGAGGTCCGTGCCGAGTTTGAAGGTCACGGTCAGGGCCATCGAGCCGTCAGCGGTCGAATAGGAGGACATGTAAAGCATGTCCTCGACGCCGTTGACCTCCTGCTCGACCGGTGTCGCGACGGTATTGGCAATCGTCTCGGCATCAGCGCCGGGATAGGAGGTGCGGATAACGATGGTCGGTGGCGCAATCTCGGGGTATTGCGCCACGGGTAACTGAAAATAGGCGATGCCGCCGACGATGAGCAGCACAATGGAGAGCACCGACGCGAAGATCGGGCGGTCGACGAAGAAGTGTGCAAATCTCATCGGCTGAGCTCCAAGCCGGCGGCTTCTGGCGCAATTTCCTCGCGGCTTTGCGGAAGCTCCACCACTTGCGGCGTCACCTTGGAGCCTGGGCGTGCCCGCAGGAGGCCATTGATGACGATCGTCTCGTTGCCGTCCATGCCCTCACGGATCACGCGATACCCATAGAGCCGCGGGCCGGGGCGGACCGGCTTTGCCGTGACAGTGCCGTCATCTCCAACGACATAGACAACGCGTTGGTTCTGGTCAGAACCGATCGCCTCATCGGGGACAAGGATCGCTTTGTAGACGTTCGACGCTTCAACAGAAACGCGACCGAATAGGCCCGGCTGGAGCACATAGTTCGGGTTGTCGAAGCGAGCGCGTATGCGCTTCGTGCCGGTCTCGCTGTCGATGCGGTTTTCAGCGAAGTCCAGCTTGCCCTTGAATGGCTTTTCGTTCGAATCCGTGATCGTTACCTGGACCTCGACGCCGCCGCCGCCCTCCTGCAGATCAACCCCGCGCTCGCGGGCAGTCTGCGCGAAGTTAAGAAGGCGGCGCTCGTCGACGTCGAAGTAGAAGTCGATCGGATCCACCGAAACGATGGTGGTCAGCACCGATTGGTCGGCCTGGACCAAGTTGCCGACGGAGATCAGCCGGCGGTCGATGCGCCCGCCGATCGGGGCCGTGATCTTCGTATATTCGAGGTCGAGTGCCGCGCGATCAGCCGTCGCTTGCGCGCCGCGGACGTTCGCCTGTGCCGAAACCCATTCGCGCCGGCGGTCGTCAAGGATCGATATCGACTGGCTGCCGCTCGTCGCCAGGCTCTCGGCCCGCTTGAACTGAGCGTCGGCGTAGACGAGCGTGGACTTGGCCACCTCCAGTGCCGCGTTCGCTTCGTTCAGCGCGGTGTTGAATGGCCGCTGGTCAATGACGAAAAGCAGATCGCCCTGCTTGACGAGTGCGCCGTCGGTGAAATGCACTTCCTGCAGGTAGCCCCCGACACGCGAGCGCACTGATACCTGATCGACCGGTTCGAAGCGGCCAATGAATTCGTCATTGTCGACGACATCGCGCACGACAGGTTTGGCGACGGAAACGGGAGGGGGGGAGGCTGGCTGCTGCGCCATCGCCGCGTTGAACGGCAGGAGAGCCAAGGTGCCAATGGCCAGCAGACGTCGAAGGGAGGAAGGCATGGCGGTTTCCTTATCCGGACGGCCGCAAGCGCCGCCGTCGCTTATGCTGATGTGATGCGATTCATGTCTTGATGTCTCTAAACAAGGGCGCTGGCCCTCATTCACCTATGCCATTGCAAATTTACGATCGCGGCGGTCGGCCGCGCAGGCGTGCTTGTCATCGAGAAAACCGGTCGACCGAGACCACTGCATTTCCGATAACCCTCTGGATTTCTACTTTAAACGGCTGCCGATCGAAATTGCAAATGCCAACCGGTTGCAATTTCGAAAACCCTCCGAAATCTCTGCGCGTATTCCCATGCGGCATTTTGGCCGCAGCTGCGGAATCTGGGAGGGAGCCTATTGTGCATCTGCACAGGCTTAATATATCTAGGCATATTATAAGTGTACCTATCAATTATGGGTACTGTCTCCCATGAGTGGCAATCCTACTCTCGGCTTCCTGTTGCACGACGTTGCACGGCTGCTTCGCAAGCGGTTCGAGCAGCGCGCGCGTTGCCTTGGGCTCACGCGGTCGCAATGGCAGACGCTTGCCTGCCTGCGTAGCAACGAGGGAATCCACCAGGGCGGGCTTGCCGAGATCCTGGAAATCGAGCCGATCACACTTGTCCGCATTGTTGACAAACTCGCCGACCGCGCTCTCATCGAGCGCCGTCAGCATCCGACCGATCGCCGCATCTGGCTTCTCTATCTGCGCGAAGAAGCCCATCCACTGCTCGCTGAGATGCGCGAGCTCGGTGAGCTGACACGCTGCGAAGCATTCCAGAGTGTCCCTCCCGAGCAGCGGGACCAGCTGTTCGACATCTTATCCGCAATGAAAACGAACCTAGTTGAGGCCTCCCGAACCCCGGTAGCCGAACATGAGACCAGACATGGCTGAGAAATCCTCCCTGCGCGTCGTTGCCGACGCAAATGCCAAAAACCCAGTTGAAGAAAATGACACTTCCCCTCGCGAGGAAACTGTAGCTGAGGCGCCTTCATCCAATTCAGCGCCCGCTACTGCCGTGGCTGCGCCCGGCGGCACTCAGGTCCGCCGCCGGCGCAGCCTCACGCGGCCCGTTCTGTTCGCTTTGCTGCCGGTCGCGCTCGTCATCGGTGGCTATTACTACGTCAACGGCGGTCAGATCATGTCGACCGACAATGCCTATCTCCAGGCCGACATGGTGGGCCTGACGACCGACGTTTCCGGTATCGTCGACCAGATCAACGTGCACGAGAACGAGGCCGTCAAGAGGGGCCAGGCGCTCTTCAGCTTGCGCCAGGATTCGTTCAGGATCGCACTCGACGGTGCGCAGGCACAGCTTGGCGCCGTGCGCAACCAGATCCTCAATCTGAAGGCCAGCTATCAGCAGTCGCTTGCCGAGATCACGCAGACCGAAGCCGATATTCCGTATTATCAGACCGAGTTCGACCGCCAGCAGAACCTCCTGAACAGCTCGGCTGCGACACGTGTTGCCTATGACCAGGCCAAGCACAATCTCGACGCCGGCCATCAGAAGGTTGCCGTTGCCGAGGCCGAAGCGGCAGCGACACTGGCGCAGCTCGGCGGCAATGCCGACCAGCCGGTAGAACAGAATCCGCTCTATCGCGAAGCCAAGGCGAAGGTTGACGATGCGCAGCGCGAACTTGACCACAGCGTGGTCAAGGCGCCGTTCGACGGTATCGTGACAAACGTCAACGCGCTGCAGCCGGGCTCCTACCTGCAGGCGTCCACGCAGGCCTTCTCGCTGGTTTCGGCAAGCAACCTCTGGATCGCCGCGAGCCCGAAGGAAACGGAACTGACCTATGTCAAGCCCGGTCAGCCGGTGACGATCTATATCGACACCTACCCGGGCGTGGAGTGGAAGGGCAAGGTCGAGAGCATCAGCCCGGCCTCCGGTTCCAGCTTCTCGCTGTTGCCGGCGCAGAACACGACTGGCAACTGGGTCAAGGTCGTGCAGCGCATTCCGATGCGGGTCAGTATCGATGACGCCGCCGGCAAGCCGCCGCTTCGCGTCGGAATGAGCACGGTCGTCGACGTCGATACGGGTCATGCCCGCGGTCTTCCGGATTTCGTTTCCAAGCTTTTGGGCCGCTCCGGCGGCAGGGACCATGAGTAACGCTGCATCATCGCCGGCCACCCCGGTAGCCAATCGCCGCGCGATCACGGCTTGCGTCATCCTGGCCGTGATCATGCAGGCGCTGGACACGACGATCGCCAACGTCGCGCTGCCCTATATTCAGGGCAGCGTCTCGGCGAGCGCTGACCAGATCAACTGGGTTCTGACCTCCTATATCGTGGCGGCTGCGATCATGACGCCGCCCTCCGGCTTTCTGGCCGCGAAGTTCGGGCGCAAGCGGGTGCTGCTGGCGGCGATCGCCGGATTTGTCGTTGCCTCGGTCTTGTGTGGCTTGGCTCAAAGCCTTCCTCAGATTGTTGCCTTCCGACTTCTCCAGGGCCTCTTCGGCGCGTCTTTGGTTCCACTCTCTCAGGGCATCCTCCTCGACATCTATAGTGTCGAGGAGCGCGGCTCGGCCATGGCCTTATTTGGCGTCTCGGTCATGGTCGGGCCGGTCCTCGGACCTGTGATCGGCGGCTAGCTGACCGATAACATCAGCTGGCGCTGGGTGTTCTACATCAACGTGCCGATTGGCGCGCTGGCGTTTGCCGGTATCGTGATCTACGTCACCGAGACGAAGCTGGATGTGCTGGCGAAGCTCGACTGGTTTGGCTTCGCAATGATGAGTCTCGCCATTGCATCGCTGCAGCTGTTCCTCGACCGCGGCGAACAGCTGAACTGGTTCGCATCCGGCGAGATCATGATCGAGGCGATCGTCTGCGCCGCGGCCTTCTACCTGTTGATCGTGCATACGCTGACGGCTGAGAAATCATTCGTGAATCCGAAGCTGTTTCTGGACCGAAATTTCAGCGTCAGCATGCTCTTTATCTTCGTGATCGGCATCACCTATCTCGCCTCGCTGGCACTGATGACGCCTTATCTGCAGACACTGATGGGCTATCCCGTCATGACCGCCGGCATCGTCATGGGACCGCGCGGCCTCGGCACCATGCTCTGCATGTTCATCGTCGGCAGGCTGATCGGCAAGGTCGACACGCGCGTGCTGCTGGTGCTCGGTCTCGCGCTGACGGCCTGGGCGATGTACGCCATGACTGGCTGGACGCCTGATATCTCGCAGTGGACGATCATTTCCATCGGCTTCGTTCAGGGCGCCGGGCTTGGCTTCCTGTTCGTGCCGCTGACGACGATCGCCTTCTCGACGCTGCCGGCGCACATGCGCGGCGACGGAACCGGTCTCTACAACCTGTCGCGAAACATTGGTTCGAGTGTTGGCATCTCGATCGTATCGGCGCTCCTTGTCGAAAACGCCCAGGTAAATCATGAGACGATTGCGGCCTATGTCACACCGTTCAACCGGGCCTTCGAGGCGACAGCGGCGCAGGGGCTGAGCCCGCTGACGGCGGCGGGTCGGGCATCGCTCAATGAACTGATCACGCTGCAATCGACTGTCATCGCCTATATCGACGATTTCAAGCTGCTGATGCTGATGTCGCTTGCGGTCATTCCGCTCGTGCTGCTGCTGCGCAAACCGAAAGTCGCTCCGGCGATGGACCACAGCGCCGTGATGGAGTGACGTTCAGCCGAACGGCCTGCTGAGATAGCGAGACCCGGAGATGCCGAAGCGCCAAGGTGCTTCGGCATTTTTCGTTATGCCGATCCGTTTGCCGGCGACAATCTCGATGGGAGCTGAGGGTGTGATTAAGAACGGCGGGCGGTCGAGCAGTCTGTCGTTCAGCGAGAGGTCGATGCCGAGCGCCTGGCAGAGCTTGCCGGGGCCGCTGCAAAGGCGAGTGAGCACGTCGCTGCCGCGGCGCTCCGTCATGGTCGTGATGCCGGCTTCCGGCTCGATTGCGCGGATCAGCACGGCAGAGCCCGGCGTGCAGACAAAGTTAAGGCACCAATACATGCCATAGATGCGATAGATGTAGACATTGCCCGGTCGACCGAACATGGCGCAATTTCGTTGCGTCGGGCCGCGAAAGCTGTGCGAGGCTTCGTCGTCGGGAAAGTAGGCTTCCGTCTCAGTTATGCGACCGCCGACATCGCCAACATGCAGATGGCAACCGAGCAGATCCCGGGCAACGGCAATCGCATCGCGCTCGAAAAAACGCTGAAGCTCCTGGCCGGCGAGAGGAGCGGCGCCGATCGCACCAGCGGCATACGTCATCTGTTTCGGGCTCCGGCGCTTTGCTTCAAGGTACTAGTGACCGACCTTCGGGTCGTGGCCCGAGATGGAGGAACCCGTTACCGATACGGGGTCGCTTGCCGGAAAGGTATCTTCGAGACCTTCTTCCAATTCTTCTTCGAGCAGGGCAGCATCCTTGCCGCGCGCGCCGTCAGCCTGCGAACTCTGCAACGTTGTCGTAAGCAATGCTCGCGCACGCGTGATCGCATTGTCGTTCGTCAGCCCCGGGGAGGCAGCGGCGTAGAGCGTGACCGATATGCTGTTGCCCGACTGCTCCGTAAAGATGACAACGAAACTGCCTTCCTTCGGATGCACGGTGACGTCTGTGATGGCCATGGAAGATCTCCCGGTTCTGACAGTTGACCCAAGTGAAACGCTTTTCGCTAGGATTGTCGAGCAAAGACCTTCACCAGCCAGTCGATGAAAACGCGAACGCGCGGCGAGAGCTGCCGGTTTCGCGGATAGAGCAGGCAGACCGGAGTTGGCGTCAGGGGGAAATCCGGCAGGACATGAACGAGTGTGCCGGCCGCGAGGTCCCTTTCGGCGTGATATCGTGGCACCTGTATAAGGCCGAGGCCGAGCCTCGCCGCCGACATGAAGCTCTCCGCGGCATTGACGGTCACCGCCGCGGGCAAGGTGATGTCACGGATACTGCCGCCGACCATGAATTCCAGTGGTAGAACGCCGCCCGTCGCAGTCGAGCGGAAACCGACCATGCGGTGGCCATCGAGCCTGTCCGGATGCTCGGGCAGGCCATGCTTTTCGATATAGACGGGAGCGGCAAGGGTGACCTCCTCCAGCATGGCGACGCGACGTGCCACCATGTCGCTGTCATCAGGCGTGCCGACCCGCAACACGCAATCGATGCCCTCGCGGACGAGGTCGACCAGACGGTCGCCCTCGCTCATGTAGAACTCGATATCCGGATACATCTCCAGAAAAGACGGTAGGCTCGGCAGCACGAAATGCCGGGCAAGCGTGCCATGCACGTCCACGCGCAGCATGCCCTTCGGCTTGGTGCCGGCGAATGCGCCCTCCGCGTCCTCGATATCCGCGAGGATGGAGATACAGCGCTGATAATAGGCTTCGCCGTCGAGCGTCGGGCTGACATGGCGGGTGGTCCTGTGCAGCAGACGCACGCCGAGGCGTGCTTCCAGCTGCTTGACGGCATCGGTCACCGTGGAGCGCGGCAGGCCGGTGTCTTCGGCGGCAAGCGTGAAGCTGCGGCGCTCCACGACGCGGGAAAACACCCGCATGGCATCGAATCTGTCCATCTTATTTGTTCGGATTATCCGGATAGTGATGCCGAATAATGGCTGATTATCCGCAATGTGAAAAGAGGCATCTTCTCTCCATCGAAAACGCGCTGAGGCACAATGAAAGAAGGAGAAAGGCGATGAGCAGCAACGAGAACAAGGTCGCACTTGTCACGGGCGCTTCGAGAGGCATCGGCGCCGCGATCGCGGAACGGCTGGCCAAGGACGGTTTCACCGTCGTTATCAACTACTCCGGAAACGCCGCGCTCGCCGAAGAGCTTGTACAGAAGATCGAACGGGGTGGTGGCAAGGCACTGACCGCGCAAGCTGACGTCAGCAACCCCGAAGCCGTCCGCCGGATGTTCGATGCAGCGGAAGCAGCCTTCGGCGGCATCGACGTGCTGGTCAACAATGCCGGTATCATGCAGCTTTCCTCGATTGCCGATGCCGACGACGCCAACTTCGATCGTCAGGTGAGCGTCAATCTGAAAGGCACGTTCAACACCTTGCGCGAAGCCGGAAGGCGCCTGCGCAACGGCGGCCGTATCGTCAACTTCTCGACGAGCGTCGTGGGTCTGAAGCTCGAAAACTATGGCGTCTACGCAGCGACTAAGGCAGCCGTCGAAACGCTGACGGCGATCATGTCGAAAGAACTGCGCGGCCGCAACATCACCGTCAACGCCGTGGCGCCGGGTCCGACAGCCACCGACCTCTTCCTCGACGGGAAATCGGATGAGCTGATCGCCCGTATGGCCAAGATGAACCCGTTGGAGCGTCTGGGAACACCGGAGGATATTGCCGCCTCGGTCTCCTTTCTCGCGGGTTCAGACGGTTCCTGGATCAACGGCCAGGTGCTGCGCGCCAACGGCGGCATGGTCTGATCGTCGACTTCGGCGGCTTTGTCCTGCCGCCACCCTTAGAACGCCAGCATTCAAGAGCAACTCTCGAATATCCAAGGAATAGGAAAATGGATAAGCAGGTCATCGTCATCACCGGAGCATCCAGCGGCTTCGGCGCTCTCACCGCCCGCACGCTCGCCGGAGAAGGGCATGTCGTCTACGCCGGGATCCGCGATACGGCCGGCCGCAACGCGAAAGCCGTTGCCGATATCGCGGCCTTCTCGCGGGAGAACAATGTCGATTTGCGATCGGTCGAACTGGATGTGGTCTCCAACGCGTCTGTCGAAGCCGGGATCGCCAAGCTCGTCGCGGAGGTCGGCCAGCTCGACGTCGTCATCCATAATGCCGGCCATATGTCGTTTGGCCCGGCCGAGGCTTTCACGCCGGAGCAATATGCAGATCTGTTCGACATCAACGTCCTATCGACGCAGCGGGTGAACCGTGCTGCGCTTCCCCATATGCGCAAGCGCGGCAAGGGACTGGTCGTCTGGGTTTCCTCCTCCAGCACACGCGGCGGCACGCCTCCCTATCTTGCGCCCTACTTCGCTGCCAAAGCCGCGATGGACTCGGTTGCCGTCTCCTATGCGTCGGAGCTTGCCCGGTGGGGCATCGAAACCGCGATCATCGTGCCAGGCGCCTTTACCAGGGGCACGAATCACTTCGCGCACTCCGGTTCGCCGGCCGACGCGGCGCGGGCAGCGGAATACAATGACGGCCCCTACAGGGGCGTGCCGGAGCAGGCGCTGCAGGGGCTTGCCGCGCTCGAACCTGCCGATGCCGATGCAGGCTCGGTCGCAACGTCGATCGCGCAGGTCATCGCCATGCCCTTTGGCAAGCGTCCGTTCCGCACCCATGTCGACCCGTCTGAAGACGGTGCCGAGGTCGTCAACGGCGTTGCCGACCGGGTTCGTGCCGAAATGTTCCGGCGAATCGGTCTGGAAGATCTCCTCAAGCCAGTCGTTCGCTGAATGCCGGTGTTCGCCATTGTTTCATTTTTGCGAACTTGCTGTGCACGAATCGGCTCTTAACAAATGGGCAAGGGCAGGCTTATAGTAGTTGAATGCGACTGGAAGACCTCCAACTCCGGGCGCCAACCTCAGATACCGGCCGAGCCATTTCCCTGGTGACGCGGCAGGGTCTGAACGGAATTCGATGACAGACAGTTGCGGCCCGTCAAGGAACTCCTCCCGGGCCGCAATCGCGTCAGGCGTCATTAAGTTTGGCGTCCGAGAGCAATTTCACCAGCCAGTCGACGAAGACGCGGACCTTGTTGCTGAGGTGCCGGTTCGGCGGATAGACGATGTAGAGCGGCAACGGCTCGCGGCTCCATTCCGGCAGAATTTCCACGAGGTCGCCTTTCGCCAATGCGTCGCGGATCATGAAGCGTGGCAGCTGTGCAATGCCGAGACCGTTCAATGCCGCATTGACGAAAGTTCGGCTGTCGTTGACCGACAGCAGGTAACGCGGATTGATCTCCAAATCTTCATTGTCCTTGCGGAATTCGAATGGGAGTGTCCGGTTGGTCTGAGCACGGAAGTAACTCACTGAATAATGGTCGTTTTCCAGCTCCTCGGGGCGGGTTGGAATGCCGAATTTTTCGATGTAGAGCGGTGCCGCGCAGGTGAGCATTTCGACTTCTGAGACGCGCCTTGCGATCAATGACTGATCGGCGGGCGTTCCGCCGCGAAGCGCGCAGTCGACGTTCTCGGCCAGGTAGTCGACGGTGCGGTCACCCACGCCGAGGTCTACGCGGATATCCGGGTATTTCTGGTAGAAGTCGCAGAGCGCGGGCACGACGATCCAGTCGGCAAAAGCACCTGCCATCTCGACGCGCAAACGTCCGGTCGGCAGTCCCTGCGAGTTTGACAGGCTGCCATCCAGTTCCTCGAGTTCGGAGACGATCTGGGCCGCTCGTTCATAGTAGAGCGCGCCGTCGGTCGTCACCATGACCCTGCGCGTGGTGCGGTTGAGAAGCTTGGTGTGCAGATGCGCCTCAAGCCCCTGAATGAGATTGGTCACCGTCGCCTTGGGCATGGCGAGCGTGTCGGCGGCCCGTGTGAAATTGCCCGTCTCTACGACGCGGATGAAAGCGCGCATTGCCGAGAGCTGGTCCATCGGAAATCACCTAAGCAGGTTGCACTGCGGTATTGTTCGAAATTCGGAACAGTGTAATCGCACTATCGCTTCTTATTCCGACAGTGGAATAACAATATCTTTTCATCAGAAATTGCAAGCCATCTTGGCTCGCAATGCGTTATGTGGGTCAAACGCGAGCCGGAACGATGGCGGTGCAGGTGAAAGACATAGTGATGGAGAAGGTGGCCATCGGCCCCGTTTCCGCACGCGTCTATCAAGGCGCCGAGTTCGGCAAGGGTTCACCGATCATACTGTTTTTTCACGGCGGTGCCTTTCTGCAATCTGGCATCAAGGACAGCGTGGTTGCGCAGAGCTTGGCGAAAGCCGGCGCAATCGTGGCAGTACCGGACTACAATGCGCCGCTCGGCAATGTCTTTCCGAAGCCGCTCGAAGTCGGCTATTCGATCTTCTCTTATCTCGCCAACAAGCGCGCGTCGGGTCTCGGCGATCGCAATTCGCTGCTTATCGTGGCTGGCGAAGAGGCGGGTGGCAACATAGCTGCCGGTGTCGCTTTCAAGGCACGTGACCATTATGCCGATGCACTCGATGGTCAGGTTCTGATTTCGCCGCTGCTTGACCCATTCATGGGAACGTCGTCCATCCGCAAAGCTGACGGCATCGGTATGCGCCAGCGCTGGACCGAAGGCTGGAGCCACTATCTCAGTGGCGGCGGCTGTCATCCCTATGCTGCACCGTGTTTGTGTTCCCGTATCGCAGGGGTCGCGCCGGCACTTGTCCTGACGGCAGAAGATGATCCCCTTCGTGACGAGACGCTCGGTTATGCCGATCGCCTGAAACAGGCCGGTGTTGCAGTTCGCCGAAATGTCCTCCCCGCCGGGGCAGGTTGGCCATCCCTTTATGGCGGGAAATCCGAACACGCGTCGAATTGGCAACAGACGATCACCGACCACTTCGAGGGCTTTGTTCGCGATATTAGCAGCCGACCTATTGCATTGAAGACGAACTGATTGAATCCGGCCATTTGAAGGGCCGCAAGGAGAGTAACAATGACGTCCAGTAAGAAGCGCTGGGCCCTCGTGGGCGCCGGCTTAGGACTTGCTGCGTCCGTTTCGGCCGCAGCCATCTTTTTCGAACTGCCGATGAGCACGACCGCCACGGCCGCTTCCACACCCGCACAGGCTCCCGCTGTGCCGGTGACGGTTGCCGTCGTCGCCAGCCGTGACGTGACGACATGGCAAGAGTTTTCCGGCCGGCTTGAGGCCGTCGACCGCGTGCAGATCCGTTCGCGCGTGGCCGGAGCCATCCAAGCCGTGCACTTCCGCGAAGGCGCGCTGGTGAAGGCGGGCGATCTGCTTTTCACCATCGACCCCGAACCCTATCAGGCGGCTGTTTCCCAGGCCGAGGGCCAGGTGGCATCTGCCGAGGCGAAGGTCAACCTCGCGCAGATCGAGCTGGAACGCGGCCGCAGGCTCTCAGACAACAAGACGATTTCGCAAAGCGATCTCGATCAGCGTCAGAATGCCTTCACTGAAGCGCAGGCCGGCCTCCGTACCGCCCAGGCGGCGCTTCGTTCGGCACAGCTCGAACTCGGCTACACCGAGGTCCATGCGCCGGTTGCCGGCCGTGTCGGCAAGATCGAGATCACCGTTGGTAACCTTGTTGCCGCTGGCTCCACATCTCCCGCTCTGACGACACTCGTGTCGGTCGATCCGATCTACGCAAGCTTCAATGCCAGCGAAGAGATGGTCACCAAGGCGCTTGCCGAACTACCGGCCGCTGATGGTGCCGTCCCCGCCGTCGAGCAGATCCCGGTCGAGGTCGGCACGCTGGCGGATCAGGGCACGCCGATCAAGGGCAAGCTGCAACTGATCGACAATCAGGTCGATGCCGCAAGCGGCACGATCGGCGTTCGCGCCGTCTTCGACAATCCCGGCGGCAAGCTGATCCCCGGCCAGTTCGTCCGGGTTCGCATGGGCGAGCCGAAGGCCGAGAACAAGATCCTGATCAGCGACCGCGCCATCGGCACGGACCAGGACAAGAAGTTCGTGTTCGTCGTCGATGCGCAGAACAAGGTGAGCTATCGGCCCGTCCAGCTCGGTGCGGCGGCGGAAGGCCAGCGTATCGTCGAAAGCGGACTGACTGTCGGCGACACGATCGTCGTCAATGGCCTGCAGCGCATCCGTCCGGGCGCAGTGGTTGCGCCGCAGGCGGAAGAGAAAGTCGCCACGGCTCAATAAGCCGAAGCATCCGGAGCGTCTCGGCGCTCCGCGGAAATTCCGAAAGACGCGATCCACCGGCGGCCTCCCAACCGCCGGAGAGGGTCGTTGCATCCCAGTTTCATCCCGGAGGGGGCTTTGAAATGAATTTCTCCAGATTCTTTGTCGACCGTCCGGTGTTCGCCGGAGTCCTATCGGTCCTCATCGTGGTCGCCGGTCTGCTCGGCCTGCGCGCACTGCCGATTTCCGAATATCCCGAAGTCGTTCCGCCATCGATCGTCGTGCGCGCCACCTATCCCGGCGCAAACCCGGAGGTCATCGCGCAGACGGTCGCAACGCCGCTCGAAGAACAGATCAACGGCGTCGAGGGCATGCTCTATATGTCCAGCCAGGCGACGTCCGACGGCGTCATGACGCTGACGGTCACCTTCAAGCTCGGCACGGACCCGGACAAGGCACAGCAGCTCGTCCAGAATCGCGTTTCGCAGGCCGAACCGCGTCTGCCGGAAGAGGTGAAGACCATCGGCATAACGACGGTCAAAAGCTCTCCCGACCTGATGATGGTCGTGAACCTGATCTCGCCCGACAATCGCTATGACATCACCTATCTGCGCAACTACGGTGTCCTCAACATCAAGGATCGGCTGGCGCGTATCGATGGCGTCGGACAGGTTCAGGTCTTCGGTTCGGGCGACTATTCGATGCGCGTCTGGATCGACCCGCAGAAGGCTGCCGAGCATGGCCTTGCCGCCAGCGACGTCACCAATGCGATCCGCGGCCAGAACGTGCAGGCCGCGGCCGGCACGATCGGCGCTTCGCCGAGCCTGTCAGGTGTAGACCTGCAGCTCAACGTCAATGCGCAGGGCCGCCTGCAGACGCCCGAGCAGTTCGGCAACATCATCGTCAAGACCGGCGCCAATGGCGAGATCACCCGTCTTCGCGACGTTGCCCGCATCGAGCTCGGCGCTGCCGATTATTCGCTGCGCTCGATCCTCGATGGCAAACCGGCAGTCGCTATCCCGGTCTTCCAGTCTCCGGGTTCCAACGCCATTACCATCTCGGACGAAGTTCAAACGACGATGGAAGAGCTGAAGACCGCGATGCCTGACGGCGTCAGCTACGAGATCGTCTATGACACGACGAAGTTCGTCCGGTCGTCGATCGAGAAGGTCGTCGACACGCTGCTCGAAGCCATTGCGCTCGTCGTCATCGTCGTCATTCTGTTCCTGCAGACATGGCGCGCCTCGATCATCCCGCTGATTGCCGTTCCGGTTTCGATCATCGGCACGTTTGCGGTGATGTACGTCTTCGGCTTCTCCATCAACGCGCTCAGCCTCTTCGGCCTCGTCTTGGCGATCGGCATCGTGGTGGACGACGCGATCGTCGTGGTCGAAAACGTCGAACGAAACATCGAGAACGGGCTCAGTCCGCGTGCTGCAACCTACAAGGCAATGAAGGAAGTCTCCGGCCCGATCATCGCGATCGCACTTGTGCTCGTCGCCGTCTTCGTGCCGCTCGCCTTCATCAGCGGGCTGTCGGGACAGTTCTATCGCCAGTTTGCGCTGACGATCGCGATTTCGACCGTCATCTCGGCCTTCAACTCGCTGACATTGTCACCGGCACTCGCGTCCCTCTTGCTGCAGGACCATCACGCCAAGCGTGATTGGCTGACACGCGCCATGGATGCCGTCTTCGGCTGGTTCTTCCGGGGCTTCAACAAGGCCTTCGGTGCCGGTTCACGGGGCTATGGAAAGGGCGTCGGCGGCCTCGTGTCGCGTAAGAGCATCGTCATGCTTGTGTATCTGGCGCTCGCCGGCGCGACCTACGGTCTGTTCAATGCCGTACCGGGCGGCTTCGTGCCGGCTCAGGACAAGCAATATCTGATCGGCTTTGCCCAGCTGCCGGATGCTGCGAGCCTGGACCGCACCGAAGACGTCATCAAGCGGATGAGCGACATTGCCATGGCCGAACCCGGCGTCGCGCATGCCATCGCCTTCCCGGGCCTGTCGATCAACGGCTTCACCAACTCCTCGAACGCCGGCATTGTCTTCGTGACGCTGAAGGATTTCGAGGAACGCAAGTCGCCGGCGCTCTCAGGCGGTGCGATCGCCATGTCCCTGAACCAGAAGTTCGGGGCGATCCAGGATGCCTTCATTGCGATGTTCCCGCCGCCGCCGGTCAATGGTCTCGGCACGACGGGCGGCTTCAAGATGCAGCTCGAAGACCGGGCCGGTCTCGGCTATCAGGTGCTCGACGAGGCCAACAAGGCGATGATCGCCAAGGCCTACCAGACGCCTGAACTGACGGGCATCTTCTCTGCCTATCAGATCAATGTTCCGCAGCTCTATGCCGATCTCGACCGTGAGAAGGCCGAACAGCTGGGCGTCCCTGTGACTGACGTTTTCGAGACACTGCAGATCTATCTCGGTTCGCTCTATGTCAACGACTTCAACGCCTTCGGCCGCACCTACAGCGTGCGCGTCCAGGCCGATGCCAAGTTCCGTGCCCAGCCCGAGGACATTGGCAAGCTGAAGGTTCGTTCGGCATCGGGCCAAATGATCCCGCTGTCTGCGCTCCTGAAGGTGAACGCGACAACCGGGCCGGAGCGGACCAACCGTTATAACGGTTTCCTCTCCGCCGATATCAACGGCGGTCCAGCTCCGGGCTTTTCGTCAGGCCAGGCTCAGGCGGCGATCGAGAAGATCGCCGACGAAACGCTCCCCAAGGGCATCGCCTTCGAATGGACGGATCTGACCTATCAGCAGATCCTGGCGGGCAATTCCGGCGTGATCGTCTTCCCGCTGGCGCTGCTGCTCGTCTTCCTCGTGCTCGCTGCACAGTATGAGAGCCTTGCCCTGCCGATCGCGATCATCATGATCGTGCCGATGGGCGTGTTGGCGGCACTGACAGGCGTCTGGCTGACCGGTGGAGACAACAACATCTTCACGCAGATCGGGCTGGTGGTCCTTGTCGGCCTCTCGGCGAAGAACGCGATCCTGATCGTGGAATTCGCTCGCGAGCTGGAATTCGAAGGCCGCACGCCGGTACAGGCGGCAATCGAAGCAAGCCGCCTGCGCCTGCGTCCGATCTTGATGACCTCGATGGCGTTCATCATGGGCGTCGTGCCATTGGTCGTTTCAACTGGCGCGGGTGCCGAGATGCGGGCCGCCATGGGTGTGGCCGTGTTCTCGGGCATGATCGGCGTCACATTCTTCGGCATCTTCATGACGCCAGTGTTTTACGTGCTGGTTCGCAAGCTGACAGGCAACCGTCCGCTGGTGCAGCACAAGGAGCACGAGCACGAGCAGGAAGAGAACGAAGCGAAAGTCATACGGCTCGCCGCCGAATAGCCCCCACTGCGCGGCGAGACGTGGAAAGGCGGAGCAGTGCTCCGCCTTTCCTGTTTTCATGGGCTGACCATGCGGCTATGTCGCGAAGGGCAGGGCCGGGCGAGGGGAGTCGCGCGGTGAATGGTTGATAAAGGTCGCCACTGCATATTGCCATGATCGGCGCAGCGGGAGTGATCGGGCGCAAGCTGACCGCGCGGCTCGTCGCCGACGGGCAGCTCGCAGGTCAAGCCGCCACTCGCTTTCCCTTGTCGACGTCGTCACACCGGTCGCCCCGGAGTTCGTCGAACATGGCGGCGGTGAAACCGATCACAGCGGTTTGCTGCTGCAACTCGAAGAAAACAATCACCGTTCCTCGAAAGGCTGAATTGCCTAGTGCACAGGATCTCTGTCAAAATCGACGCTGCGTTCGACCTGCAATGATTGATGGATTTTTAGGGGGTTCTAATTAATCTCTCGCCAAATGGTTGGTTCGGCACGTACAAAGGACTTCCCTGGTGTCGCCATGACACCATACTGTTACTTGAAGCTGCATGAGGCTTGGACGGCGTTGGCATCGAGCAGTCCCACACGGTCCGAACGAGAGTTCCAGGACATTCTGCGGCGCCTTGAGCTTGCACTCGACGCGTCACAGATCGGTGTGTGGGAGCACAACCTCGATCAGAATGAGATCGCCTGGGATGTCCAGATGCATCGCCTCTACCAGACCGGGAGAGAAAGTGGTCCGGTCCCGACTGCGATCTGGTCAAACGCAATTCACCCCGACGATCGCGCCCGCGCCGAACAGGAATTCGAGGACGCCATTGCCAGACGCGGGCAATATAATTCGGAGTTCCGGATCGTTTGGCCGGACGGCGAGATAAGATATATCCGATCACGGGCCCATTTCTACGTGAACGAAGATGGGTCGCCCTCCTTTATCGGCGCGGAGTGGGACGTCACGGCAGACGTACTGCTTGCGAACGAGGCGGCTCGCCAACGGGCGGTCGCCGAGGCGCGGGCCTTGGCTTTGGAAGAAAGCAGTGCACGCATCGAGTATGTGGCGGAACACGACTATCTGACGGGTCTTCCCAACCGTCGCCTTTTCGACAAGCGCCTGGCCGAATTGGCCGACGATGCCTCGGTCTCGACGCTTGCAGTTCTCCACCTCGACCTCGACGAGTTCAAGCAGATCAACGACAGTCATGGCCATGCCGCCGGCGACATCGTGCTGCGTGCCGCGGCCTTGCGGATCGAGGCCGCCATTCCAAAAGCCGCAATGGCGGCACGTATCGGCGGCGACGAATTCGTCATCCTTCTCGTCAATTTCGGAGGGTTGACGGAACTGAATCGTATGGCGCGTGACGTGCAGCGGCGCTTGAAGAAGAAGATTCGCTTCGGCCACGAAATGCTGCAATCCGGAGCTTCGATCGGCATTTCCTGGTCGGCAGATCGCTCTGGCTCCAACCTGCTGGCTGAGTCCGATATCGCGCTCTATCAGGCAAAAACATCGGGGCGCGACCGCGTCGAGTTCTTTTCACAGCAACTTAAAGACGATCTTATGGGCAAGCGGCGCCTTGCAGAAGAGCTGAAGCTTGCGCTGGAGCAAGGCGATATCATTCCATTTTACCAATTGCAGCTCGATGCTCATACGCGCGAGATCGTCGGCATCGAGGCACTGGCACGCTGGCATCACAGCGAGCGTGGCACTCTCTCACCCGGGATCTTCCTGAAGATCGCCGACGAGTTCGGTTTGTCGTCCGAAATCGATGCTTCGATCCTGAGGCGCGTTCTCGCGGACCGGCTGAGCTGGGGGCAGCATGCAACAGCCTTGCCACGGATCTCGGTCAACATTTCGGGACAGCGCCTCTACGATCCGCAATTGATCGACGATCTTAAGACGCTCGAGATACCGGAAGGTGCCCTGGTTTTCGAACTGGTCGAGACGATTTTCCTGGATGATTGCGACGACGAGCTCCTGCAGACTGTCGATCGCATTAAGCAGATGGGAATCGAGATTGAGATCGATGATTTCGGTTCCGGCCACGCGTCGCTCATCGGCCTTGTCCGGCTGCGCCCGGCACGCCTGAAGATCGACCGGCAACTGGTGAGCGAGGTGGATACCTCCTCCGAGCAGCGCCGCGTCGTCAAGTCGATCGTCGAGATCGGCAAGGCTCTCGGTGTGGACATTATCGCAGAAGGAGTCGAAACCGAAAACCATGCCGTGACGCTCGCCAAGCTCGGCTGCCACACGTTGCAGGGCTTCGCGCTGGGCCATCCGTTGCCGGCATCCGAGATCGATAGCATCTTCGCTTCGAAAAAGGCGACGCTGGCCGCCAACCTTCGTCGTTAGCTAGCCTGGGTAGAGCGCTTACGGCTCGAGTTCGCCGCGGGCTTCCAGATACCAGTCGACGAAAGCCTTCACGCCCACATTCAGCGTCGTCTCCGGCTTGTAGCCGGTCAGAGCCACCAGCAAATCGGGGCTGGCAAAGGTGCGCGGCACGTCACCCTTTTGCATCGGCAGCATCTTGCGCTTTGCCGGCTGGCCGAGTGTCTTTTCGACGGTCTCGACGAAGGTCATCAGGTTCTCGGGTTGACCGCCGCCGATATTGACGACACGGAACGGAGCCTGATGCGAAAGCGTCTCGACACGTTGGTCTGCCACGCGGTTGGCTTCCGACGGAGCGACGGACGAGAGTCGGACAACCGCCTCCACGAGGTCATCGATATAGGTGAAGTCGCGGCTCATCTGGCCTTCGCCGTAGATCTCGATCGGCTGGTCCTCCAGCATGTTCTTCACGAACTTGAAGAGCGCCATATCGGGACGGCCCCAGGGGCCGTAGACGGTGAAGAAGCGGAAGGCTGTGGTCGGGACCTTGTGGAGATGGGCATAGCTGTGCGCCATCAGTTCCATCGATTTTTTCGTCGCCGCATAGAAGGTGAGCGGCTCGTCCGCCCGGTCTGTCTCGCGGAACGGAACAGACGGGTTGGCACCGTAGATCGACGACGTCGAGGCCAGCATCAGATGGTTGACGCCGACATCCTTGGCGATCTCGAGGATGTTCCAGGACCCTTCCAGGTTGGACGTCAGATAGGCCTTCGGGTTTTCGAGGCTGTAGCGCACGCCGGCTTGTGCTGCGAGATGCACCATCACATCGGGCGTTGCGCTTTCCACGGCCTCTTCCAGGGCCTTGCGATCTTCCAGCATGGCTGTCACCGAGCGAAAGGCCGGAAACTGTGCCAGCGCCGCGTTGCGCATGTGCTTGAGCTTGATGTTGTAGTAGTGCGTCATGCCATCGAAGCCGACGACTTCGTGGCCATCCTGCAGCAGGCGGCGGGCAAGGTGAAAGCCGATGAAGCCCGCGGTGCCGGTGATGAAATAGCGCATCTCTACTGCTTCTCGTTCTTCTTTCCGATAGCGAAATAGGCGAAGCCATGCTTGGTCACTTCGGCGACGGGATAGATATTGCGCAGGTCGACGATCGTCGGGGTCTTCACCAGCGACTTCATCCGCTTGAGATCGAGCGCTCGGAACTCGTCCCATTCGGTGACGATGACGATGGCGTCCGCGTCTTCGGCGATCTCGTAGGGGTCGTTGCCGTAGGTGATCGGGCCGATGACCTCCTTCGCCATCTCCATGCCTTCCGGATCGTAGGCGTGGACGTTGGCGCCGCCGTCCAGCAGGGCCTGGATGATGGTGATCGACGGTGCATCGCGCATGTCGTCGGTGTTCGGCTTGAAGGTCAGGCCGAGGATGGCAATCTTCTTGCCGCGAACAGTGCCGTCGCAGGCGGCGATGACCTTGCGGCCCATGGCGCGCTTGCGGTTGTCGTTGATCGCGACCGTCGTCTCGATGAGGCGGACCGGGCTGTCATGATCCTGCGCGGTCTGGACCAGCGCCAGCGTATCCTTGGGGAAGCACGAACCGCCGTAGCCGGGGCCGGCATGCAGGAACTTGTCGCCGATGCGCTTGTCCATGCCGATGCCCTTGGCGACCTTCTGCACGTCGGCGCCGATCTGCTCGCAAAGGTCGGCGATCTCGTTGATGAAGGTGATCTTCATCGCCAAGAAGGCGTTGGCCGCGTACTTGATCAGCTCGGAGGTGCGGCGTTCGCAGAAATAGAGCGGTGCCTCGTTGAGGTAGAGCGGGCGATAGACCTCGCGCATGACTTCCACGGCGCGCGGTTCCTCGGTGCCAAGGACGATGCGATCCGGGCGCTTGAAGTCGGTAATTGCGGCGCCCTCGCGCAGGAATTCCGGATTGGAAACGACGGAAATATCCTTCTCGGGGAATTCCTCGCGGAAGATGCGCTCGATCTCATCGCCGGTGCCGACAGGAACCGTTGACTTGGTGACGACGACGGTAAATCCGCAGACCGCCGCCGCGATCTCGCGGGCGGCCAAGGTAGGAACATAGACGTAACTCAGGTCGGCATGGCCATCGCCGCGCCGCGACGGCGTGCCGACAGCGATGAAGACGACGTCCGCACTTGCGACGGATGCCGCCAGCTCCTTGGAAAAATCCAAGCGACCGGCGTTGCGGTTATGGTCGATGATGTTGTCAAGGCCGGGTTCGAAAATCGGAACTTTGCCGGCTTCGAGGGCGTCGATCTTCGCGGCAGACTTGTCGACACAGGTGACATGGTGGCCGAAATCGGCGAGGCAGGCACCGGAGACAAGGCCGACATAGCCCGAGCCAATCATCACAATACGCATGGGTACATTCCCTGGGACAGCAATCGCGGCCCGGCCGATTGGCGGGGGCCGCAATGGTGTTACAGGGCGACGTTTATAAGTTCAAGACAGAGATGATCAGCTGCGTCCGAACTCGTCGACGATGCGGATGATATCGTCTTCGCCGAGATAGGATCCGGTCTGGACTTCGATCAGTTCAAGCATGATCTTGCCGGGGTTGGCCAAGCGATGGATTTCTCCGAGCGGGATGTAGACGGATTCGTTTTCCCTGAGCATCTGCACGTTCTCGCCGATCGTCACCTCGGCCGTGCCCTTGACGACGATCCAATGCTCGGAGCGGTGATGGTGCTTCTGCAGCGACAGCTTCTTGCCCGGCGTGACGAAGATGCGCTTGACCTGGAAACGGTCGCCGTTCAGCACCGAGGTATAGCCGCCCCAAGGGCGGTAAGAGGTCGGGTGCGTCTCGGTCAGCTGCGATGTCGACGGGGCGGCAGCGAGCATCTTGACGAGGTTTCCGACGTCCTGGCTGTCCTGCAGCCGCCCGACATAAACCGCGTCCTCGCTGGCGATGACGGCGATGTCGTCCATGCCCTGGACGGCGAGATGCACGCCATGCGTCATGATGAGCGAGTTCTTGGTATTGACGACCGTCGTGTTGCCGGCGGCGACATTGCCATGCTCGTCGCGGCTGCCGCTCTTCCAGACGGAATCCCAGCTGCCGAGGTCGGACCATTTGAAGGGCGAGGGGACGACCGCCGCATTGCTCGTCTTTTCCATGATCGCGTAGTCGATCGAGATGTTCGGGGCTTCGGCAAACGCCGCCTTGTCGAGGCGCGTGAAGTCAAGGTCGGTCTTTCCGCTTGCCAAAGCCTCTTGCGCGGCCTTCATCGTCTGGGGCGAGTAGGCGTTCATCTCATCGATCAGGCGTGAAACCGAGAACATGAACATACCGGAATTCCAATAGAAGCTGCCTGCCGCAAGCATCTCTTCCGCCTTGGCGAGCGGCGGCTTTTCGATGAAGCGCGCTACCGTCCGTGCGCCTGTTGGCAGCTCTTCTCCGCCTTCGATATAGCCGTAGCCGGTTGCCGGCTCGCTCGGCTGGATGCCGAACGTCACGAGCTTGCCTTCGGCAGCTGTCGCAGCCGCGATGCGGACGCAGTCAAAATAGGTGTCGTCGGCGACGATCTCATAGTCGGAGCCAAGCACATGCATGATTGTGTCTTGGTCAAAGCGTTTGCTCACCAGCGTCGCAGCCGCTGCAACGGCGGCGGCGGTGTTGCGGGCAACCGGTTCGAGCAGAATGGCGGCGAGGCCAATGTCCAGTTCACGTGCCTGCTCGGCGACGAGAAAGCGGAACTCTTCGTTGGTGAGAACGACAGGAGCCTCGTAGAGCGCAGGATCGGACACGCGCTGCAGCGTCTCCTGGAAAAGTGTCTTGTCGCCGATGAACTGTATGAATTGCTTCGGTGCTGCAGCACGCGACAGCGGCCAGAGGCGAGTGCCTTTGCCGCCAGCCATAATCACGGGAACGATCTTCTGTGTCATTTGGAGTGTCCTTGAATATCTCTTTTACGTCGCCAATCAGTTCGCCTGCGCCCACCAGCGAATTCGCTCCAGACCGGCGTGCAGCAACGCCAGGGTGGTAGCTTCGCTTTTCGCCTCGGCGTAGCAGCGCATTTCGGGGGCGTTGCCGGAGGGGCGGAAATGAATCATGCCTCGGTCCTTCAGCGTGACGCGAAGCCCGTCGATGTCGCTGACGCCGCCGACCTCGCCGATCGGCTGCAGAAACGCCGCGAGATTGGCGGAGCCGGCCCGGAGATACGCCATCAACCGGGCACTGGTCTCAACCGGAAAATCCTCAAGGCGGTCGGCTGCGGCAAACGGCAGATGGTAGGAGGCGGCGACGACCGAAAGCGGCTGCCGTCTGGATGCTGCGAGAGAGAGCGTCGCCAGGATCGGCACGAAGCAATCGCGCGTCGGCAGGGCGCGCAGCTTATGGCCGTTGACGTCGAAGTCGCTCGCGGTCAGCACGCCTCCGTTTGCCTCGAAACCGGCGACATGGGTCTGCCCGGCTGCGAGTGCGTCTTGCATGCCTGATATCACAAAGGGAGAGCCGACGCGGGTGCGAATGATGTTGAAGCGACCGGCAGCTTCGATGCCGGAATTCGAAGTCACGGGCGTCACCACCGACGTCGCGCCGAGAAAGTTTGCGGCGATCAGTCCAAGCAGGTCGCCACGCAGTGGCGTGCCCGTCTCATCTGCCACCAATGGGCGATCGCCATCACCATCCGCAGAAACGATCGCGTCGAGGCCATGCTGCCTTGCGACATCCATGAGCTTGGCAATCGTCTCGTGCGAAACGGCCTCGGTGTCGACGGGGATGAATGCTTCCGACCGTCCAAATGGCACGACTGTTGCGCCGAAATGCTTCAAGAGGTCCACCAGCAGGTCACGGGCGACCGTGCTGTGTTGGTAGACACCGACTTTGACGCCGTCGAGCGCGCCTGTGGGGAGAATATTGGCATTCCGCTCGCGGAAAGCTGCCAGGCATTCGACGGACCGATCCTGTGGCGTGGTGCCGCGCGGCTGAAACGCAAAACCGGCGCGATCGAGTTCTGCGGCCTCGGCCGTGATCATTGCCTCGTCTGCCTTGCCTATCTCACCATCCGGCCGATAGAACTTTATGCCATTGCGATCGGCTGGAATGTGCGAGCCCGTTACCATCAGGCAAGCCGCCTTTTGCTGCAGGCCATAGAGCGCAAGCGCCGGCGTTGGGACGGCGCCGCAATAAAGAATGTCGAAGCCGAGGCCGGCCAAAGCATCGGCGCAGTTTGCCGCGATTTCAGGGCTGGAATCCCTGAAGTCCTCGCCGATCAGCAGGGCATCGCCGTGGCGCGCCATTCCACTGTCGAGCAGATAGCGACCGAAGGCAGTGGCATAGAGCGCCGAAGCTCGCCCCTTGAGGTCGACAGACAGGCCGCGAAGCCCACTTGTTCCGAATTTCATCCTGAATAAGCCCCCGGATACGCTTGAATTCACCAGCGATTCGACCGCAATCTACTCAGCGTTCGTAAATAGTGAACCCCGACGAACAATAAAATGTCTGCCAATTCCCGCTTCGAGGCAAGCTGAAAGCGCATCCAAGCGGACGAGGACCGTCCATGAATGAACAGTCGGTTGCGTTGGAGGAAAGCTGGAGAGAGGCTCTCGCCGGCGAATTCGCCAGCCCTTACATGCAGCAACTCAAAGCGTTCCTCGTCGCCGAGAAACACCAAGGCAAACGGATATTTCCCAAGGGATCCGAGTACTTCCGCGCTCTTGACCTTACGCCACTGGCCGACGTCAAGGTCGTGATCCTGGGGCAGGATCCCTATCATGGGCTCGGCCAGGCGCATGGCCTTTGTTTCAGTGTTCGACCGGGCGTTCGAATCCCACCGTCACTCGTCAATATCTACAAGGAAATGCAAAGCGATCTGGGCATTCCGCCGGCTCGGCACGGATTTCTGGAGCACTGGGCGCGGCAGGGAGTGCTTTTGCTAAACAGCGTGCTGACGGTCGAGGAGGCGCAGGCCGCATCACACCAGGGCAAGGGCTGGGAGCGCTTCACCGACGCAGTTATTCGCAAGGTCAATGACGAATGCGATGGCGTCGTGTTCATGCTCTGGGGCTCCTATGCCCAGCGCAAGGCCGCCTTCGTCGACACTGCGCGCCATCTTGTGTTGAAGGCGCCGCATCCATCACCGCTCTCCGCCCACAACGGGTTCTTTGGTTGCGGCCATTTTTCCAAGGCCAACGCGTTTTTGCAGGCGCGCGGTCGGGCACCGATCGACTGGCGGCTGCCCGCCGCCGCACATGATATCTAGGCTCATTCTGAACGATTTCATTTTGTCGTTCACTAAAAAGAGACAATGCGTTCCGGTCGGCGGGACTATTCCAATCGGTCCCTAGCGATCATCTATACCCCATCCGAAGCCCGCGAGGCGGGCAAGAAAGGGGTCTCAAATGCTCGATCAAATCAAGGGTCTGCACCACGTCACATCGATGGCGGAGGATGCCCGCACCAACAACCAATTCTTCACCAACACGCTCGGCCTGCGCCGCGTCAAGAAGACCGTGAACTTCGACGCGCCCGACGTCTATCACCTCTATTATGGCGACGAAACCGGTGCGCCCGGCACCATCATGACCTACTTCCCGTTCCCGAAGATGGCGCAAGGTCGCCCTGGAACCGGCGAAGTCGGAACCACCGTTTTCTCGGTCCCGCAGGGTTCGATCGGTTTCTGGAACGATCGCCTGAGCAAGCTGAACATCACCGGCCTGAAAACCGAGGAAACGTTCGGCGAAAAGCGCCTGAACTTTGCCGGTCCTGATGGCGACGGTTTTGCTCTTGTCGAAGTCAACGATGACAATCGCCTGCCCTGGACGCACGGCGGCATCAGCGAGGATCACGCGATCCGCGGTTTCCACTCGGTTGCCATGCGGTTGCGCGATGACGGTGCCACGTCCGAACTGCTCAACTTCATGGGTTACGAAGTCCAGGAAGAACGCGATGGCGTGAAGCGCTTGACGATCCCTGGTGGCAACGGCGCGCATCTCGTCGATCTTGAAACCATGCCGAACGTTTCGCGCGCTTTGCCCGGTGCAGGTTCCGTTCATCACGTGGCCTTCGCCGTAGAAAATCGAGAGAAGCAGCTCGAAGTCCGCAAGGCACTGATGGACACCGGCTATCAGGTTACGCCCGTCATTGACCGTGATTATTTCTGGGCGATTTACTTCCGGACCCCGGGCGGCATCCTGTTCGAGATTGCGACGAACGAGCCCGGATTCAACCGTGACGAGGACACCGCCCATCTTGGTGAAGCGTTGAAGCTGCCGCAGCAGCACCAACACCTGCGTGCACTTATCGAGCAGCACTTGCAGCCGCTTGAAGCCTAAGGGGAAGCATGATGAGCGATAACAGCTATGCGCACCGGCTGCAGGCCGGTGCCCCCGGAAAGCCCATTCTGTTCGTGCTGCACGGAACGGGCGGCGACGAAAACCAGTTCTTCGATTTCGCGCGGCGCCTGTTGCCGGAAGCGACGATCGTCTCGCCGCGCGGCGACGTCTCGGAGTTTGGTGCGGCACGCTTCTTCAAACGCACTGGCGAGGGCGTCTACGACATGACGGATCTTGCCCGAGCAACGGAGAAGATGGCCGCTTTTGTCGCAACGCTGGCGAAGGAACATGCGGCCACCGATATCCTCGGACTTGGCTTCTCGAACGGAGCAAATATCCTTGCCAACGTCTTGATCGATAAGGGGCTGTTCGATGCGTCGGTGTTGATGCATCCGCTGATCCCATTTCAGCCGAGAGCGAACACCGCACTAGCTAGGCGCAGGATATTGATCACCGCCGGTGAGCGCGACCCGATCAGCCCTGCGCCCGTCACGAGGGCTTTGGCCGACTACTTCGAAGCCCAGAATGCTTGTGTCACGACGGAATGGCATGCAGGTGGGCATGATATCCGACAGAACGAAATCGACGCCATTCACAGGTTCTTCGACCCGTATCATTAAGTGGCCGTCGGATGGCCCTTGGCCATCCGACAGCCTCATTCGCCTGCGCAGACCGATACTCCAACAGGCTTATCTGTGGCTGTGATGTTCTGGTGGGCGCTGTGACCATCCGATAAGATGGTATATGATCGGTTGCGGCTGCCACCAGCGGGTCGGTGTCGCCGCATTATTGCTGGGTATGTGTGGTTCCGATCATTCGGGGACTATCGCTCATGCGCTGCAAGACCGCAGTGAGCACCAAAGCGGAGTTTCGAAATTGAGTGTTGCCTTCGTCAAAGAAGAAAGTGCCGAAGCGGCTTCGGAAACGCTTTTGCCTGACCGTCCAATTTCGCCGCATCCGAACCTTGTTACGGAAGCGGGATTGAAGGCTTTGGAATTGCAGCTCCAGCAAGCTCGCGAAGCCTACGATGCCGCAAGCACCATAGAAGACGTGAATGAACGACGGCGGCAGGCAGCAAACCCACTGCGGGATTTACGCTACTTGGCCGCACGCGTTCGCACGGCGCAGGTTATCCCTGACCCGACTTCATTCGACACCGTTGCCTTTGGAAGCACCGTGACCTTCAGCCGTGACGATGGACGCGTACAGACATATCGGGTGGTGGGAGAGGACGAAGCTGATCCCAACGCTGGCTCGATTTCCTTCGTATCCCCGGTGGCAAGGACCCTCGTCGGCAAAACGATTGGTGATGTCGTCAGTGTCGGCGGTCAAGAGCTTGAGGTCATCGCCATCTCCTAGGGCGTCCATCTCGGCATCATGCGAACGCAACGGCTGTTTTCGAAGCTTGTGACCCTGAAATTCGGGTATGCGAATTGTTCCCAATCGTACGTGGACGATCTTGGCGCAAAGCAGAAACTGGTTGCCCTCACGTGGCCGTTACTGGGAACTTGCCGTGCTTTCATGTTGTCTTAAGTAATTCCCTTGAGATTGTAATCTCCCTGTTCCATGATGCTGCGATGCGAAGAATTTCGGGTCGTGCTTCATGACGATCGATGCAGATCGCCTCAGCCATGAACATGTTTTTTCGCTGCCGGCTGGCTTTACGGCTGTTGGACTTTCATTCTTGTTTGTCCCGCGAGTTCGTACTTGCGGTCGATCTGATTTAGGGATGCTGCATGAATTCGGAGTTTGCCGTTCGCCCGATGCGACCCGGTGAGTTGGAGCTAGTGCTTGAATGGGCACGTCAGGAGGGCTGGAATCCCGGCCTCGACGATTCCATTGCCTTTCACGATGCGGACCCATCCGGTTTTTTCGTTGGCGTGTTGGGGGAGGTGCCGGTCGCCTCGATTTCCGTCGTCAAGTATGGCGAGGATTTCGCGTTCCTCGGGCTCTATATCGTCCATCCGGATTTTCGGGGCAGGGGCTACGGCAAAGCCATCTGGAATACCGGCATGGCGTCTGCGGAAGGCCGCAGCATCGGCCTGGACGCTGTGCCCGCGCAGCAAGACAATTACCGCAAGGCCGGTTTCGAAGAGGCCTATCGGACGGTTCGCTACGGCGGCGTGATATCAGCCGTGCCCGAATCGACATTGGTCGCGCAATCCGTCTCAGACAAGCTTGACGGATTGCTGCGCTATGACGCGACGATCTTTCCGGCTCCGCGGCCGGCGTTTGTGACGTCGTGGTGTGCACCGCGCAAGGACCGGCACTCGGCTGTGGTGCGCAAGAGTGGCAAGATTCGTGGCTACGGGACGATCCGTTGTTGTTATGAAGGCTACAAGATCGGCCCGCTGTTTGCAGCCGACAAGGATAGCGCCGCAGCCTTGCTTTCGGCCCTTGCGCCGCGTGCCAAGGGAGCGAAGGTCTTCATCGATATTCCGACCGGCAATGGGGAGGCGGTTGAGCTTGCCGAGAGCATGGGCTTGGCGCCTGTCTTCGAAACCGCCCGGATGTATCGGGGAACAGCGCCAAACGTTGCGCTCAAGAACGTCTTCGGCGTAACGACGCTGGAGCTCGGCTAATCCATAGGCGAAGCAGGTGCCGTCGAGGCAGCTCGCTCAGGGCGGCCTTTTTCGGCAATGGCGATGCCGCCCAATGCAAGCGCAAGCGCAATCAAGTGAAAGGCCTGCAGCTGCTCGCCAAGCAGGGCGACCGACAACAGCGTGCCAAAGACCGGCACGAGGTTGATGAACAGCCCGGCGCGATTTGCGCCGATCGCCTCAACCCCCTTGATGTAAAGGATCTGTGCGAGCAGGGAGGCGAAGATCGCGGTGTAGAAGGCGATCAGCCAGCCTCTGTTGTCAGGCAGCCGAACGGCGCCCTGGCTGCCCTCCCAAATGAGAAGCGGCACGGCGCTCAGCGTCGCGCCAAGCGCGGGGATGGCCATCAATGTGCGCCAGTCGAGCGGCGGCTTCCAGCGAAGAAAAATCGTGTAGACCGAGTAGGCGGCGACAGCGATCAGCATGAGACCGTCGCCGCGATTGAGGTCAAGCCGCAGCAGGGTCGTCAGGTCACCATGGGCGGCGGTCAATGCGACGCCCCCGAGTGTCATGGCGAAGCCGACGACTTGCGCAGTCGAGACGCCTGTGCGGAAGAAGACGAAATTCAGCAGGAAGATCAGCATCGGAATGCCGGCCTGCTCGATCGCGACATTGATCACGCTCGTATACTTGACGGCCGAGTAAAGCATGGCGTTAAAGAGCGTGTACCCGATGACGCCGTAGAAGACGAGCAGCGGCAAATTCCTGCGGACAATCGGCCAGTCGCGCTTCAATTGCGGTAACGAAACGGCGGCAATCAGTGCTGTTGCAAGGAACCAGCGCAGAAACGTCAGCATCATCGGGCTGACGTGCCCAAGCGCGAGCTTGCCCGCCACCGCGTTTGCGCCCCAGCACAGCGCTGCGACGACGAGAGAAATATAAGCGGCGACCTGCACAGGCGATTCTTTCAGATGGCGGCGATGCGGTTCTCAACCTCAGGGTATGATCGGCCAATAGCCCGATGATGGCTGATTTGTCACGTAAAAAGCCGATTCCGGCGGCATAACAGGGTCGCTTTCCCGGTAACAAAGCATTATAGATGCGCGGGTTTGAGAAGGGTGCGGTTAAATCCGCCTTTAACAGGAAGACGTGAATGACGAACGTAGTCGTGGTCGGTTCGCAATGGGGTGACGAAGGCAAAGGCAAAATTGTCGATTGGCTTTCGGAACGTGCGGACATCGTTGTGCGCTATCAGGGCGGACACAATGCAGGCCATACGCTGGTCATCGATGGGACCAGCTACAAGCTGTCGCTCTTGCCATCCGGCGTCGTGCGTCCCGGCAAAATGGCTGTAATCGGCAACGGCGTCGTCGTCGATCCGCATGCGCTGATCGCCGAGATCGAGAAGCTGGAAAAGCAGGGCGTGAAGATTTCTCCCGAGAACCTGCGCATTGCCGACAACGCGACCCTTATTCTTTCGCTGCACCGCGAGCTCGATGCCTTCCGCGAAGATGCAGCGTCCAACAGCGGCACGAAGATCGGCACCACACGCCGCGGCATCGGTCCGGCCTATGAAGACAAGGTTGGCCGCCGTGCGATCCGCGTGATGGATCTTGCCGATCTCGACACGCTGCCGGGCAAGGTCGACCGCATCCTGACGCACCACAATGCACTGCGCCGCGGCCTTGGCGTCGCCGAGGTCAGCCACGACACGATCATGACCGAGCTGACGTCGATTGCCGACCGCGTGCTTCCCTACCGCGATACCGTTTGGCTTTTCCTCGACAAGGAACGCCGCAAGGGCGCCCGCATCCTCTTCGAAGGTGCGCAGGGCAGCTTGCTCGACATCGACCATGGCACCTATCCGTTCGTGACGTCCTCGAACACCGTTGCCGGTCAGGCTGCGGCCGGTTCGGGCATGGGCCCGGGATCGCTCGGTTATATCCTCGGCATCACCAAGGCCTATACGACGCGCGTTGGCGAGGGGCCGTTCCCGACCGAGCTGCATGACGACATCGGCCAGTTCCTTGGCGAAAAGGGCCACGAATTCGGCACCGTAACCGGCCGCAAGCGTCGTTGTGGCTGGTTCGATGCGGCGCTGGTGCGCCAGTCGGTTGCAACGAACGGCATTACCGGGATCGCGCTGACGAAGCTTGATGTCCTCGACGGCCTGGACGAACTGAAGATCTGCGTCGGCTACAAGCTGGACGGCGAGCAGATCGATCATCTTCCGGCCAGCCAAGGCGCGCAGGCTCGCGTCGAGCCGATCTATTTGACGCTTGAAGGCTGGAAGGAATCCACTGTCGGCGCGCGCAGCTGGGCCGACCTGCCGGCTCAGGCGATCAAGTATGTCCGCCAGGTCGAAGAGTTGATCGGGGCGCCTGTCGCTCTCTTGTCTACAAGTCCTGAGCGTGACGACACGATACTTGTGACCGATCCGTTTGAGGATTAAGGTCGCGGGTCATTATTTGTGCGGTTCGCAGGGCGCACCGCACTCTTAGAGAAAGTTCGAATGGCGGATTTTATCGCAGTTATCCGGCGGGCGGTTGACGGCCTGTCTGAAAATACTCCCGAGATGCGGGTGAAAGTCTACGAGCGCGCTCGCGGTGCTGTTCAGCGGCAGCTCGAGAATATGAAACCGCGCCCGCCGGAAGCGATGCTGCAACGACAGCTTGAAAAGCTCGAAGCTGCAATCGGTGAAGTCGAAGCCGAGCATGCCGAAGCCGTTCCGCTCGACGATGCCGCGCTCGCGGTCGAGCCTGAGGTCGAGGCAAGCGCTGACGCCGGCAATGAGCCGGAAGCAACCGCTCCCGAACCGCTTGCCAGCGAGGCCGCAGTTGAGGAACCGGCGCACGAGACGCCGGTCCACGAAGACCGTGCGGCAGCCGAAGGCTCTGCGGCTGCCGACGAAGGGCCGATCGAAGAGCCCGCTCCCTATCACGAAGAACCTGCTCCTTATCATGAGGAGCCTGTCGCTGCTGTGCCGGAACATGCCGAGCAGCAGGACGCACATTGGGCGCATGAAGAGCCGCCGGCTCCTGTCAGCGAATCCGAGCCTGTCGAGCATGGGCATGCCGCTCATTCCGAAGAGGTTGTTCACGAGGATCACGACGGTCACGAGGAGCCTGTCGGCGCAGCTGAAGAGCCCATTGTCGGACCGGCCGAGCCGCCCCACGAGGAACCGGCTCTGCAGCCGATTGCGCGCGACTACGATCTGACCAACCGCCTGGTCGAACCGGTCTTTGGGCTGGATCGTCCGCCGGAAGAATTCGTGGATCGCAGCCAGGAGGAGCCGCTCCACGCGGATGCCGCCGGACATTTCGATCCGGTATGGGCAGAGCCCGTAGAGGAAACGCCTGCACCGCCGGCTAAGGATGCGCAGACGGATTGGGCGCTCGAAGAACTCAGGCAGTTTTCCGAAGCAGCGCCAGTTGCTCCCGCAAGTGAAGCGGCGCGCGCGTTCGAAGACGTCATTGCAGGGATCGACCACACGCCGACCGGCGTAAAGATGCCCGCCGCGAACGAGGGCTTCTCCTGGGAGGCTGCAGCCTTCGACGACCTGCCACCGATCGAAAATGGCAAGAAGATCCCGATCAGCGCCCATTTCGATGACGGCGACCTCTTCTCGGAAGTTCATGGGACGCCGACAGCAAAAGCTGCACTGGAAGCCAATCCAGCCTGGCAAGAGGCAAGGCCGCTTCGCGGATACGACAACCGTGGCGTCGTTGCCGAGGATGATGACGGCGTTCCTGCCGCCGATCTCGACAGCGCCGTTGCTGCCAAATTTCAGGGTAAGAACCTCCGTATGGAACCGAAGCGCCGCCGCTTCGGCATCGGCTCCATCGTGACGATCCTCGTTGCGCTGGGCGTCATCGGCGGCGGCGGATATGCCGCCTGGACCAATCGGGATGCGCTGTCGTCAATGGTGAAGAACCTTGTCAGCGCCGCTCCTTCGCAAAGCGCGAAGAATGAGCAGACCCCTACCAAGCCCGCTTCGGCAACGCCGCAGACCAGTGACGCAAAGCCGCCTGAAGCAAACAAGGAAGTTGCTTCCGTGAATGACGGCGCTTCCGTCAACAACAAGTTCAACCAGCGGCTTCGTGCCGATGGTACCGAGGTCGACAGCGGCCCCGCCTCCATTCCCGGAACGCCGACGGCGGAGGGAAAGTCGGTAGCCGAGCAGAACGTTGCTTCGGCCGATGCGACGCCGCCAGCGACCTCAGCGACGCCCGCAGCAGGCGCCCCGGCTGCCACCGGGCCAGCGGCGACGCCGCCGGCGGCCGGAGCAGCCACGCAGGCCGCGCCGCAAGGTTCCACCGAGAAGATGTTCCTTTACGAGGAGCGGATCGGCCAGAGCTCGCCGACCGCCATCCAGGGCTCGGTCGTCTGGACTCTCCAGCACGAGGCAGGCTCGGACGGCAGGCAGGAAGCGACCGTACAGGCGACCGTAACCGTTCCGGAACGCAATCTGTCGGCGCAGCTGACCTTCAAACGCAATTCCGATCCGTCCCTGCCGGCGAGCCACATCGTCGAGGTCGTCTTCTCGCTGCCGCCGAATTTCGAAGGCGGAGCCATCGAGAGTGTTCAGCGCATTTCCCTGAAGCGCACCGAGCAGGATCGTGGCGACGCGCTGATTGCCGTGCCGGCGAAGATCACCGACGATTTCCACATGATTGCGCTCAACGACTATCCGGATGCGCGCAAGGCGAACCTCGAACTTCTTGCAAGCCGCGACTGGATCGATATTCCGATCACCTATCGCAACGGCCGCCGCGCGCTTCTGACGATGCAGAAGGGCACCACAGGTGGGGAGGCGTTCAACGCCGCGATCAAGGAATGGGCTGCTTTCGGCGACGTGTCGACCAGCCAGTGATTGCCGGTTGAGGCAAAAACAAAGGGCGGGACCAGATGGTCCCGCCCTTTTTATTTGCAGAGAATTTGTGTCTTAGGCTGTGGCTTCGACGACCCGAACGGCCTTGGCGCGCTCGAGCGCTTCCTTGCGCACGGCATCCTGGACCTTTTCGAAGGCGCGGACCTCGATCTGACGAACGCGTTCGCGGCTGATGTCGAACTCGGACGAGAGGTCTTCCAGCGTTACCGGCTCTTCCGCGAGGCGACGCGCCTCGAAGATGCGGCGCTCGCGGTCGTTCAGAACGCTCATCGCTTTCGCCAGCATGCGGCGGCGCGTATCGAGTTCGTCCTGCTCGATCAGAACTTCTTCCTGGCTGTCATGGTCGTCGACGAGCCAATCCTGCCATTGGCCGGATTCGCCCTCCGAGGCCTTTATCGGTGCGTTCAGCGACGCGTCGCCCGACAGGCGACGGTTCATCGAAACGACCTCCTCCTCGGAGACGTTCAGCTTCGTGGCGATCTCAGCGACGTGCTCTGGCTTCAGATCGCCGTCATCAATGGCCTGGATACGGCCCTTGAGGCGACGCAAATTGAAGAACAGCCGCTTCTGGTTGGCGGTCGTGCCCATCTTCACCAAGGACCAAGAACGCAGGATGTATTCCTGGATCGAAGCCTTGATCCACCACATAGCGTAGGTGGCAAGACGGAAACCGCGTTCCGGATCGAACTTCTTGACGGCCTGCATCAGGCCGACATTCCCTTCAGAGACGACTTCGCCAATCGGCAAGCCATAGCCGCGGTAGCCCATTGCGATCTTCGCAACGAGGCGCAGGTGGCTGGTGACGAGCTTGTGTGCCGCTTCGCGATCGCCGTGTTCCGCATAACGCTTCGCCAGCATATATTCCTGCTGCGGCTCCAGCATCGGGAACTTGCGGATCTCGTCGAGATAGCGATTGAGACCGGCTTCGCCGGCGGTAATGGACGGCAAGTTATTTCGGGCCATAAAAGCACCCTCCTATCTGAATTCCGGTTCCCAATGGAACGCGCCCCTGCGTCGAAAGGCGAACCGGGACGTGCGGCTCTATCCGAGCCCGCACTAAGTCAATGTACAGATAAGTATGGCTAAACAGGGGTTCAAGGCCACACGCCGCTTCACGAAGGCGTTACTCTGGCGAGGCGCGCAGGGCGGTTGCCAGCTCTTCCATGTCCTGCGGCAGCGGTACCTCGAAGTGCATGACCTCGCCTGTGCGGGGATGCTCGAATTGCAGCATGTAGGCGTGAAGCGCCTGCCTTGCGAAGGCATTTACGGTCTTCCTGGCGGTATCGGGAAGGAGGTTTGCCTTTGTCTTGAAACCTGCTCCGTAGACGGTGTCGCCGAGCAGTGGGTGGCCGATGTGCGCCATGTGCACGCGGATCTGATGAGTGCGGCCGGTTTCAAGGTGACACTCGACAAGAGAGGCGAGCGATGTCGCGTCGGGGTTCTCGTGGAAGCGCTCGAGTACGACGTAGTGCGTGATCGCCTCGTCGGCATCCTGCGTCTCGGGTCGTTTGACGGCTCGGCGCGTACGGTCGCCGACGGCGCGGCCCAGCGGCGCATTGATCGTTCCGTTAAGCGAGCGCGGACGGCCCCAGACGATCGCCTGATACGCGCGCTGCAGCGGCATGGTCCGCCCGTGATCGGCAAATTGCAGTGACAGATGACGATGGGAGATGTCGTTCTTGGCGACGACCATTACGCCCGTGGTGTCCTTATCCAGCCGATGGACGATGCCTGGACGGCGCACACCGCCGATGCCGGAAAGACTGTCCCCGCAATGATAGATCAGCGCGTTGACGAGCGTGCCGGTCCAATTGCCAGCCGCAGGATGCACTACAAGGCCGGCCGGCTTGGAGATGACGACGATGTCGTCGTCTTCGAAGAGAATATCGAGCGCGATATCTTCGCCCTGCGGCGTTGGATCCTGCGGCTCGGGCAGCACGATCTCGAAGGTATCGCCCGGACGCACCTTTTTCTGCGGATCTGCCATGACTTTGCCGGCCACAGAAACCTGGCCTTCCTTGATCAGCGCCTTCACGCGGCTGCGCGAAAACTCTTCACCAAGCTGCCCGGTCATCCACGCGTCAAGACGGCCTTCGGCGTTCTCGTCGGCAGTCAGGACTTTTCTAATGCCGGATGCTTGTTTAAAGGGGTCGCTCAAGACGCTTCTTCTCCGAATTATTTTATAGAACGGAACGCCACATATGACGAATATCCAGCCAGACGACGATCAGGACGAAAAGCCCCTGGATCCGGCGATGGAACGTGTCCGGCGCAAGATGATCCGCCTGCAGATCGTCTCAGGCGTCATCATGTTCGTGAGCCTTATGGCTGTCTTCGGCGCCGTTGTCTACAAGACGATGCGGGCTCCCGCGAAGGAACCAACAGCCGTGACATCGGCGGGTGTGCCGTCGGATGCGCCTGTGTCTGTGACGGCCACATTGCCGCCGGGCTTCGTCATTCAGTCGTCGTCGCTGTCAGGAGGCCAGATCATGTTCTTTGGCGCAACCGCCGACGGAATCATGAAATCCCTCGTCGTCGATATCAAGTCAGGACGCATTGTCGCTGATGTGACGATTAATGGCGGCTAGGGCAATGGCTTCTCGCCTCGTTGCCATCGAGAGTGCGGACGATCCTCGTATTGCCGATTTTCGCGACATCCGCGAGCGCGATCTGACCGGCCGGCAGAACCGCTTCATCGCGGAGGGCACGGTCGTCCTTCGCATGCTGGTGGAGGCTAGCCGGGGTGGCGGCTTTGTGACCGAAAAGGTGCTGTTGCTCAGGAACCGTGTCGATGGTGTCGCTTCGATACTCGAGAGGCTACCGGACGAGGTTCCGGTGTATGTCGCGGAGGCGGAGGTGCTGGAGCGGATCGTCGGGTTTCATCTCCATCGGGGCGTATTGGCGCTTGGCAGGCGAGAGGTGGCCGAAGCCGAGCTTGTCGATCGGCTGCCCGAACGGTCGCTCGTCCTTGTCGGCTGCGGTATTTCCAACCATGACAATGCCGGCTCCATGTTCCGTAATGCGGCCGCCTTCAAGGCGGATGCCATCTTTCTTGATGAGACGTCGTGTGATCCGCTCTATCGCAAGGCATTGCGCGTCTCAGTCGGCTCGGTATTCCGTGTTCCCTACGAGCGGAAGGGAACTGGGCTCGACGTGCTGACACGGCTTGCGGCGAATGGATTTGCAATCTGGACGCTTTCGCCGCGTGGCGAGGCCGACATCCGAGCTATCCCCGCGACGGAGCGTATGGCGCTGGTTGTGGGCACAGAAGGCGAGGGCCTGCCTCCTGCTGTCCTGGAGCGCTTCCACAGCGCGCGCATCCCGCAATCGGAGGGATTGGACAGCCTGAACGTGGCGACGGCAACGGGTATTGCTCTCTTCGCCATGTCATCGGCCGCGAAACTGATTTGATGTCAGCCCGGCTCGGACAGGATCGTCGCCGCGCGTTGCGCGAGGTTGATGCGTTCGCCGTCCTGATTGTCGGTGGCATCGGGCAGAAGGTCGCGGATCGGCGACGACGGACCTTCGTTAATAGCGGTCAGCGCAACCATGCTTGCCGCAATGCCGGCTATCTCTTCGCGTATGGCACCATCGTGGCTGGCGTCGGATTTCGCTTTCAGAAGTTGTTTTGAGACGGCGGCGCCGCGCTTGCGCACCTCTTCGCTCAGGCGCGTTGCAATCGCTGCTGTCTCGAGTTCGGTTGCCATTGTTTCCCCGGTTGCCCGCTCCTGTGAAACCGCATCTGCGGCTACGGGCTGAAGGCCAGCGTTGCGCAATGCACTGTTTGCCTTGCGCAGTTCGGCGTTCGCCGCCTTGATCTGGTCCTTCAGCTTGGCAATTTCCTGCTGACGGCGTCCAAGAAGGGTATCCTTGTCGGCCGCAGACGCCGCATCGCGACCTGCCTGGTCTTCGAGCCTGATGACGGCGTGCTCATGCTTTGCCAGTGCCTGCTCGGCATCCTTGGCGCGCTTCTGCAACAGGCCTACGTCCTGGCGAAGATTGTCGCGCTCGACGCGGACGGCGTTCGCCTTGAATGTCATGCTCTCGATTTCGGTCTCGCGCGCTGCCAAATCGATCTTGAGATTGTCGGTCTGCTCCGCAAGCTTGCTGAGGCGCATGCGAAGGGCATCGAGTTCGCCTTCCTTGGCGGCGCTTGCCTGCTCGGCGATGTGAAGGCTCGTCTTCAGTTGGCTGATGTAGTTCTCGTCCTTGCGCAGGCGCGAGCGCTGTTCCGCGGCCTCGACACTCATATCGCTGATCTGGGCCTGCAGTCCGCCGATCTCGGCGGCAAACCGTCCTGCATCGAGCGCCAGCGAGTCATGCTTCAGTTGCAGCGCCAGCGACTTTTCGCGCTCGCGCACCAGATGCTGTGTCGTCTTGGCGTTTTCGGCGGCGTAGAGGGCTCGCACCATATCCTTCTGCGCGCGCACTTCCTGCGGGCTGAGCGGCATCGTCGCGCGCATCCGGTTTTCCGTGTACCAGACGATGCGGCGGTGGACAGCAGGCGATACCAGGAAGACGAGGAACGCTGCTGTCAGGAAGCCCAATCCGAACAAGAGAGCATATTCGATCACGGCGCGGCCACGGCTTCCAAAAGTTGATTTGCGTCAGAACCATGATTAAGCGGACCTGACGCGTAGGGCAAGTGGCGGAAAGGTAACGGCCAGCGAGAGTTCGCTGGCGCAGATGGAAATCAGAAGGGATTCCAGGTCGGACCCGGCGTGACCTTGAGGTAGCCGACGTTCAGTCCGAGGCGAGCGCCTACACCGGTGCGGATCGGTACGACAAGTACATCGTTGTTCTTGAGAAGCGTCATGCCGAAGCCGGCGATAACGAAGGCCTGACCGCTGACGCCGCCGAAGCGCGCGTAGATGGCGTCGGTCGAAGGCAGATCGTAAACCAGCATCATGACGCGTGTGCCCTGACCACCATAGTCGATCCCGAGCGAGGGACCTTGCCAGTAGAGCGGATGCTCGCCGGCATTCTTTGTATTCAACTGACCTTCGCCATAGGTGAGGCCGGCGATGAAGGCGCCCGAGCCTTCCTGGCCGAGAACGTACCCATTCGGAAGGCCATATTTCTGAAAGGCCGCTTCGATCACCTTGGCCAGCCCACCACTTGTCGAGCCGAAGAACGAGTGTCCAGCGTCGACGATTTCCTGCATCGAATACTGGCCGCTGTTGGACTGCTGTGCCGATGCCTCTATTGGAACAAGCATGAGAGGCGAAAGTGTCAGCGCAACGAAGAGCCTGCAGATGGCGGAAAATCTTCCGAGGAAATTGGAGCGCATGGTGTCATCCGTTCATCATGGTCGGTACGATGAGCCGTTTCCGGCGTTTCATTCATTTTGCGCGTATGGTCTTAACAATCGGTTTACCAAATATGGTGTCATTATGGCGCCGAGTACGGCGCAAACGTCGCGCAATTTTGATGACGCAAGATAGACCGCGGAATGAACCTGCCGCCCCTGGAGACGATGATGTCGAAGAATCCAAACCTCACCCTGACCGGCCCCGACCTGGCCGCGCTTCTGTGCAGCCGCGTCTGCCACGACGTCATCTCGCCGGTCGGCGCAATCAACAATGGTCTGGAGCTTCTTGATGAAGGCGGCGCCGATGCCGATGCGATGGATCTTATCAGGACAAGTGCGCTCAACGCGTCTGTCCGTCTGAAGTTCGCCCGGCTTGCCTTCGGTGCTTCCGGTTCGGTCGGTGCCTCGATCGATACTGGTGAAGCCGAACGCGCGGCAAAGGATTTCGCGGCCGCCGAAAAGAAGACCGAGGTTACCTGGAGCGGCCCGCGTGCGATTATCGCCAAGAACCGCGTCAAGCTGCTGCTCAATCTCTTTCTCGTGGCCTATTCGTCGATTCCACGTGGCGGCATCCTTGAAGTCACGCTGGAGGACCCCGAGCTCGACGCAAAATTCAAGATCGTCGCGAAGGGCAAGCTGATGCGCCTGCCGCCGAAATTCGTGGAGATTTCGACCGGGGAGGTCGAGGAGGCAATCGATGCCCACACGATTCAACCATATTATACGGTGCTGCTTGCCGATGAATGCGGCATGCAACTCGGCCACAGCGCGACCACCGAAGAATTGACATTTACCGCTGACGTCGTCGCCGCTTGATGGAGGCCTCGACGGCGATTCGGCTCGCCGAGTAATAAATCCTTAGCCTAATGTTTCTATCTTTGGCTGGTAATAGGCCGGCCGCGACAGAAGCCGGGGCAAGGAGCAGACATGCAGAGGTTTATGATCGCCGATTCATCTGACGTCGTTCGGAAGGTGGGCAAGCGCATCCTTTCCGAGCTTGATTTCATGGTCAGCGAAGCCTCGAGTGCTGCCGAAGCTGTCTCCAACTGCCAGGTTCAACTCCCCGAATACCTCATCGTCGATTCCGGTATGGACAGTGCGCTCGAGTTGATTTCGGCCATTCGCGGCATGGAAGGCGGCAAGGAGGTCAAGATCTACTATTGCGTGGTCGAGGCCGATCTCAAGAAGCTGATGATGGGCAAGCGGGCAGGGGCCACCGATTTTCTGCTCAAGCCGTTCGACCGCAAGATACTGACGGCCGTTTTCGGCAACCGCGCTATCGCGGCATAGTTGCCCACATCCGTCAGCCGATCGAAGCCGCCTCTGGGCGGCTTTTTCTATATCGAAAACAGACAGAGATCCCGCCACAAAGGACGGGATTTTTTTAGTCTTGGCAAAGGGGATGAAACGTCAGGCGGTTTCGGCGTACTCGGCTCCATCCGGCTCGCGCAGAACGTAGCCGCGGCCCCAGACGGTTTCGATGTAATTCGCGCCGCCGGCAGCATTTGCGAGCTTCTTGCGCAGCTTGCAGATGAAGACGTCGATGATCTTCAGTTCCGGCTCGTCCATGCCGCCATAGAGGTGGTTCAGGAACATTTCCTTGGTGAGCGTGGTGCCCTTGCGGAGCGAAAGCAGCTCCAGCATCTGGTATTCCTTGCCCGTCAGGTGCACGCGCTGGCCACCAACTTCGACGGTCTTGGCGTCGAGGTTGACGATCAGTTCGCCGGTCATGATGACCGATTGGGCATGGCCCTTGGAACGACGGACAATTGCATGAATGCGCGCGACCAGTTCGTCCTTGTGGAACGGCTTGGTCATGTAGTCGTCGGCGCCGAAACCGAGACCGCGAACCTTGTCTTCAATACCGGCCATGCCGGAGAGAATGAGGATCGGTGTCTTGACCTTGGACAGGCGCAGAGTGCGCAGCACTTCATAACCGGACATGTCGGGAAGGTTCAAATCGAGAAGGATGATGTCATAATCATACAACTTCCCGAGATCCACGCCTTCTTCACCGAGATCGGTGGTATAGACGTTAAAACTTTCTGATTTGAGCATCAATTCGATGCTCTGCGCTGTCGCGCTATCATCTTCGATGAGTAGTACCCGCATTCTTATCCCCTTTACCGCCGCCGAAAGGTGGTCTGGCCCCCTACGCGATACCGAATATGTCACTGCGTGATTTGGAAGCTGCCACGAAATGGTTAACAAATTCTGATTCACTCTGGCAAGAGGTAACGAATTTATTAAATATTTTGTCCATTCCGCTGTTTTCCAACGAAAATTCGCAAAGCCAGATTCTTAAGTTTTACATTAAGAACGGCCGGTAAGCGATTCATTCGACTCACCAATGAAACGGTATCGGAAATCGCGTAGTTGTGTTTACCGACCCTTAAATCATCGGCACTATCATTAACGATGCCCGTAAACGAAAGGTTACCAACGGTAGGTTTTTGTTAATACCGACGGAAATTTTTCGGCAGGCCGCGTCAAAACGGCCCGCAGGGGCGGTTTAAGTGGAGCAGGGGTCTCGCATCACTGGAGTAATGCGTATGAAGTCGCGTGAGAGCCTAGTTCGTCTGAAGGAGTTTCAGGTGAACGAAAAACGTCGCCAACTGCAGCAATTGCAGATGATGATGTCCGAATTTGATCGGATGACGAAGGATCTGGAGAGCCAGATCGTCGTCGAAGAAAAGAAGTCCGGCATTTCCGACCCGAATCACTTCGCCTATCCGACCTTCGCAAAGGCAGCACGCCAGCGCGCGGACAATCTTCAGGTCTCGATCAAGGAACTGAAGATGCAGGAAGAGGCGCTCGAACAAGCGCTCGAAGAGATGCAGGCGGAATACGCACGTGCAGCCGCGCTGGAAGAGCGCGACGGCGCAGTCCGGGCAAGAGCCTAAGGGCAGGAAACGGGCGCCGTTTGGCGCTTGGGAATCGCCTCGAAAAAAGCCATGCATGATGGGCTGTCGCGTCCGTCATACATGGCTTTTGGCGTTGCGTGGCTCTAGCCGTTGACGACGTCGCGCCACTCCTCATGGCGTTGCGCCTGCGCCTTGAAGAAGGGGCATAGCGGGAAGATCTTCCATCCCCCCTTGTGTGCTTCCTCGACCGCGTGCAGAGCAAGTGCCTGGCCAACGCCTTTGCCGCGCAGCGCATCGGGAATCCCGGTGTGGTCAATGATGACGAGCTTCGGCGAGGCGCGGGAGTAGGTCATTTCGGCCTCGTGGCCTTCCACCACTGCAACGTAGCGGCCGCCGGAGGGATTTTCTTCGTTCTTGATGTCCATTGCCATTCCTCATCAACACTATGCTGTTGGTGGAAACTCGCATGTCATGCTGGCGACGCCAAGCCGGTCGGTGAGGACACTGTGTTCGATGGGCGGAGGGGGAAATGGCCCCGGGTGCTGTTGCGGCGTCACCGAACGAGTTCCTGCCAAGTGGTCTATGGGGCACGGAACTCGCGGTGAAGCTTGTAGCAGCTGGTTGAAGCAGGCCATCGGCTGGCTGCGTCAACGATTTCGGGCCGTCTGTCTATCCCCTCAGGAAATGCAAGCGGCCCGAAACGTAGAATTCGTTGCCCAGGAAGGGCTTGTCAGTGGCGATACTGCTGGATGCGCGTGGTGCGTAAACCGGCAAGGCCGTGGCTGTTGATGGAAGACTGCCAGGACAGAAACTCTTCGACAGTCAGCGTGTAACGCTCGCAGGCTTCTTCCAAGCTCAACAGGCCACCGCGGACCGCAGCTACAACCTCAGCTTTGCGGCGGATCACCCAGCGCCGCGTATTCGGCGGCGGCAAATCCGCAATCGTCAGCGGGCTGCCATCGGGGCCGATGACATATTTTACTCGGGGACGTATCATTTCGGTCATTGGACTCTCTACACAACTCAAGACCACGGCAGCCACTCTAGCTTGTCACATTTAAGAATTGCCTAAGCGCATCGTAACACTTTGATAAGAAATTTAGGCGTCGACTTGCCAAGAAGCGACTTGCGCCCGCGCAGCCTTCCCCAACGTAAATTTGTGGTCAGCGCATGGGAGCCATGCGTAATGGTTGGTGGGCAATTGATAATCGCCAATTTATAAGCGCCGCAACATAGTAGTGAGCGCAAGACTTCGTCTCCGTTCTTATTGTAGTGTCCGGAATGACCAAGGCGTTTTGCTTCGTATCCTTTTGATACGGCGTCTTTTGCTTTTCCCAGACGCCGCGCGGCCACATTCGGGTTGGCAAATGAAGAAACTGAGCCGGAGTTAGCCGCCGAGGGACAAGAGAATGAAGAGACAAGAACGCGTCGTCAGCGACGGCGCGGATGACGCTGTTTGCTCGCGGATCGCGTCTGGGCAGGATATGTCGGCGGAACGGCTCAATGATTGCGTGGCCGAGATGGCAAGGGAGACGGGATTCAACCACTACTTGCTGGCGGAATTTCCACGTGGAGACCGCAGCGGCTTCGCCAGCAACTGTCTTGCCTGCAACTGGCCACAAGAGCTCATTGATTTCTATGAGGAGGTTGATCTCTTCCATTGCTGTAAGCTGGTCGCAGCTCTCAAGAAGACGGCGATGCCGGTCCTGTGCGATAAGGCGTCGTTCGAGAGCACGGCGGCAAACCAGGAGAACCAGCGGCTTGCGGCGCTCTTCACAGTCCATGGCTTGAAAACCACGTTTGCCTTTGCACTGCATGATATGCACTTGCGGCAGTACATCTTCGCATTCTCGGGTGAGCGCGCGCGCCTCACGCGTGCGGAGGTGATGGAGCAGGTGTTTCGGGCGATGGAATTCCTGGAACTATTCGGGCAGCAGAACCCTGTGGAGAAACCGAGCGAAAGCCTCGGCAACCGGGAAATCGAATGCCTGCGCTGGTCGGCCGCTGGAAAGAGTAGCGAAGAGATCGCGATTATTCTTGACCTCTCCGCGCATACGGTTGTCGGTTACTTGAAGAGCGCAATGCGAAAGCTCGATTCCGTCAATCGCATGCAGGCAATTGCCCGTGCATTCCGCTACCGCCTCCTCTAGGCGCCCCATCGACCTGATCGACAGCATCATTGCCGAACGTTCGGTCTTTGCGGCTGCGAACTCAGACCGCGCGCTGCCCGTGATGCAGGAGCGCCAGCCAGTCTCCGTCATTGAAGCGACGCTATTTGAAGGCGGTATGGCGTGCTGCGGAGGCTGAAACGGTTTGCGGCTCCAGGAATAGCCGGATTGGCGGCGTGTTTTCATTCACCGCGAATCCTAGATGCCGCAGACGGGGCGTGGACGGCGCAACGCACGTGTCGCTGATGTTGCGCGTTCTTTCGACGCGGCTAGGCCCGCTCCAACACGGATCTGGCACTGCCCCAGGAAATGAAGTTCGGGTTGGCGAAGTCGCTGTCATGCGCCTGCGACGTCTTGCCGTAGGTCAGCGGCAACCCGTCCAGTGTGACTGTCGAGCCGCCCGCGGCGCGCAGCACGGCATCGCCGGCGGCCGTATCCCACTCCATCGTGCGCGTGAAGCGCGGATAGACGTCGGCAAGGCCTTCAGCCAGCATGCAGAATTTCAACGAAGAGCCGATGTTGGTGCATTGCGAGATCGCATTGGCCGCAAGAAAGACGTCTGTCTGGGGGCTGTTGTGGGATCTGCTTGCCAGCGCTGTCCGGTCGGCCGGTTGCGGGCGCACCTGGATGGCAGTCCGCTGGGTCACCTGAAAATGGTCGTCGACAAGGAGCTTCTCGGCCTTGTCGTTTTCCCCGGCAAAGGCGACGCCAAGGGCAGGGGCATAGACGATTCCGGCGAGAGGGCGCCCGTCGCTGATGTAGGCAATATTGACGGTAAATTCGGGCCGCTTGTCGATGAATTCCCGAGTACCGTCGAGCGGGTCCACAAGAAAGAAGGACGCGCCGATGACGGGCACGTTGCCGGCTGCCACCGATTCTTCAGCGATGATCGGCGTGTTGGGGAAGGCGGCTTCAAGCTGTGCGATGATGATGCGCTCGGCTCGCTCGTCGGCAATGGTGACCGGGCTGTTGTCTGCCTTCCTGGCCGACGGACATCCCTCCCGGTAAACCTGCATGATTGCCTTGCCCGCTTCCAGAGCGGCGCGCTCAAATGTTTCGAGCATTGCTCGCCTTCCGGATGTCACGTGTTGCGCCAACGCAAGGCGCCTTACCTTATATAGGCAATTCTCGCGGCCATGGGAATCTTATCCCGCGCATGGTCTGCCGTTGACCACTTCCGGGGAGAGACGTTCAGCGGCGGACACAGGCTGATGAGTCTGGTCGTCGGGGGGTGGTTCTGGCTTACCTCGGCCGTTTCCAGTCAAAAAGCGCTTTCTTAGGCTCAGTATGCCAAAAAAAGCGAATTCTTGAACGCAAAAAAGTCATTTTCACCAAAACGACAAAGAACTTTGGGGCTTTGCGATTTTGCACTTCCCTTTTGGTTTGAAAGCGGTATGAAATCCTTAATCAAGGGCTCATCAAAGGCTCTAATAACAAGAGATGCTGGCTGAAGTGGCTTGCATCCAGGGGAAATGACATATGGAATATTTTGTCCAGCAGCTCGTTAATGGGCTGACTCTTGGATCCATCTATGGCCTTGTGGCTATTGGCTATACGATGGTTTACGGCATTATCGGCATGATCAACTTCGCTCACGGCGATATTTTCATGCTCGGCGGCTTTGCCGGCCTGATTGTTTTTCTCGTCCTCACGTCCATGTTCGCGGGCCTTCCGGTTGCAGTTTTGCTGCTGGCGATGCTGGTCGTTGCGATGCTGATGACGAGTTTGTGGAACTGGACCATCGAGCGCGTTGCTTATCGTCCGCTACGCGGATCGTTCCGCCTGGCGCCGCTCATTACCGCTATCGGCATGTCGATCACGCTGTCGAACTTCATCCAGGTGACCCAGGGCCCGCGCAACAAGCCGATTCCGCCGCTGGTCAGCACTGTCTACAATGTCGCCGGCATCTCCGTTTCGCTGAAACAGATCGTCATCATCATCATCACGGCTGTGCTGCTGACGGTGTTCTGGTATCTCGTCAATCATACGTCGCTCGGGCGCGCTCAGCGTGCAACGGAGCAGGATCGTAAGATGGCGGCGTTGCTGGGCGTCAATGTCGATCAGACGATTTCCGTTACCTTCATCATGGGTGCGGCGCTCGCTGCGGTCGCAGGCACGATGTATCTGATGTATTATGGCGTCGTGAACTTCAACGACGGCTTCGTACCGGGTGTGAAGGCGTTCACCGCGGCTGTTCTTGGCGGTATCGGCTCCTTGCCGGGCGCTGTTCTCGGGGGACTGATGATCGGTCTCATCGAGTCGCTGTGGTCGGCTTACTTCACCATCGCGTACAAGGATGTGGCGACATTCGCCATCCTCGCTTTCGTGCTGATCTTCAAGCCGACAGGTATCCTGGGTCGGCCGGAAGTCGAGAAGGTTTAACGTCATGGAAAATGCTGTACGTTCCGCTGACAAGTCCGCAAACCCCGGACTTGTTCAGAAGGGTATTAAAGAAGCTCTGTTTGCGGCTCTCATTTCATTCGGCATGTTCGTGCTCTACGTCGGCCTGAAGACCGACCAGAACATCAGCAACGAACTGATCATCGTCCAGCGCTGGGGCCTTCTTGCCATCTTCGTGGCGATTGCCGCCGTCGGCCGCTTCCTGACGGTCGTCTTTTTGCGGCCGCATCTCGATGCGCGCAAGTTGGCGAAGGCGCGCAGTGGCGAGCTGGATATTTCGACTGAGAAGGGCTTTTTCCACACGCACTTCCTGAAGATCGCCCTTGTTGCGCTGCTGCTCTATCCCGCGTTCATCTACGCCGTTGCCGGTCCACAGGGCTCGCTGAAGTGGGTGGATAACTTTGGTATCCAGATCCTGATCTATGTGATGCTGGCCTGGGGGCTGAACATCGTCGTCGGTCTCGCTGGACTGCTCGATCTCGGCTATGTCGCCTTCTACGCGATCGGGGCGTATTCTTACGCGCTTCTATCCAGCTATTTCGGCCTGTCGTTCTGGGTGCTCCTGCCACTGTCCGGTATTCTGGCTGCGCTGTGGGGTGTCATTCTGGGCTTCCCGGTTCTGCGACTGCGTGGTGACTATCTCGCGATCGTAACGCTGGCCTTCGGTGAAATCATTCGCCTGGTGATCATCAACTGGACGGATCTCACCAAGGGAACGTTCGGTATCTCGGGCATTCCGAAGGCAACGCTTTTCGGTATTCCCTTCGATGCGAGCGCCGGCGGCTTCGCGAAGCTCTTTCATCTGCCGATTTCCTCGGCCTACTACAAGATCTTCCTCTTCTACCTGATCCTGGCCCTTTGCATGCTGACCGCCTATGTGACGATCCGCCTGCGCCGGATGCCAATCGGCCGCGCATGGGAAGCCATGCGCGAGGACGAAATCGCCTGCCGCTCGCTTGGCATCAACACGGTGACGACGAAGCTCACGGCCTTTGCGACGGGCGCCATGTTCGGCGGCTTCGCCGGCTCCTTCTTTGCCGCCCGCCAAGGCTTCGTTTCCCCGGAATCGTTCGTCTTCCTGGAATCGGCAGTTATCCTTGCCATCGTCGTTCTCGGCGGCATGGGCTCGCTGACGGGGATCGCGATCGCCGCAATCGTCATGGTCGGCGGCACGGAACTGCTGCGTGAGATGTCCTTCCTGAAAGCGATTTTCGGGCCTGACTTCACGCCTGAGCTCTACCGCATGCTGTTGTTCGGTCTGGCGATGGTCGTCGTGATGCTGATCAAACCGCGCGGCTTCGTGGGGTCGCGTGAACCGACAGCCTTCCTCAAGGAGCGCAAGGCAGTTTCCGGCAGCTTTACCAAGGAGGGCCATGGTTGATGAGCCCTCAGGAAACAAACATGACCAGCGATACTTTGCTCAAGGTCGAGCACCTGTCGATGAAGTTCGGCGGCCTGATGGCGATCAACGACTTCTCATTTGAAGCCAAGCGTGGCGACATTACCGCATTGATCGGCCCGAACGGCGCCGGCAAGACGACGGTCTTCAATTGCATCACAGGTTTCTACAAGCCGACGATGGGGATGATCACGCTGAAGCAGAAGAGCGGCAAGGAGTTCCTGCTTGAACGGCTTCCAGATTTCCGGATCACCAAGGAGGCCAGGGTTGCCCGCACGTTCCAGAACATACGGCTGTTTTCCGGTCTGACGGTTCTCGAAAACCTGCTCGTCGCCCAGCACAACAAGCTGATGAAGGCGTCCGGGTTTACGGTGATGGGCCTGGTGGGCATCGGGCCATATCGGGTTGAGGCGAAGAACGCCATTGAACTGGCGCGCCACTGGCTGGAGAAGGCCGATCTCATCGATCGTGCCGATGACCCCGCTGGTGATCTGCCCTACGGCGCACAGCGCCGGCTTGAGATCGCGCGCGCCATGTGCACCGAACCGGAGCTTCTGTGCCTCGATGAGCCCGCCGCTGGCCTCAATCCAAGAGAGTCGGCTGCGCTGAACGCGCTGCTGCGCAGCATTCGTGCTGACAGCGGCACGTCGATCTTGCTGATTGAGCACGACATGTCGGTGGTCATGGAAATTTCCGACCATGTCGTCGTGCTGGAATACGGCCAGAAGATCTCCGACGGCACGCCTGATGAAGTGAAGCAGGACCCGCGGGTTATCGCAGCCTATCTCGGTGTCGAGGACGAGGAAGTGGAAGAAGTGATTGCAGCCGTAGAGAACCTCGAAGGAGGCTCGCACTGATGAATGGTCAGCCACTTCTAAACGTTCAGGGCGTTGAAACCTATTATGGCAACATCCGGGCCCTGGCCGGAATTGATGTCGAGGTCCATCGCGGCGAGATCGTCAGTCTGATCGGTGCCAACGGCGCCGGCAAGTCGACCCTGATGATGACAATTTGCGGAAGCCCACAGGCACGCACCGGCTCGGTGATCTTCGATGGCCAGGACATCACGCGTCTGCCGACGCACGAGATCGCACGGCTGCGCATCGCCCAGTCGCCGGAGGGGCGGCGCATTTTCCCGCGCATGACCGTCATGGAAAATCTCCAGATGGGCGCTGGCCTCGACAACCTGAAATATTTCAGCCAGGACGTCGAGAAAGTCTTTGCGATGTTCCCGCGCCTGAAGGAACGCCAAGGCCAGCGCGGCGGCACGCTCTCGGGAGGCGAGCAGCAGATGCTCTCGATCGGTCGCGCGCTGATGGCGCGTCCGAAGCTGCTGCTTCTCGACGAGCCCTCGCTTGGTCTCGCGCCGCTGATCGTCAAGGGCATTTTCGCGGCGATCAAGAAATTGAACAAGGAAGAAGGGCTAACCGTCTTCCTCGTGGAGCAGAACGCTTTTGCAGCTCTGCGCTTGTCGGACCGTGCCTATGTCATGGTCAACGGCAAGGTCACAATGAGCGGTTCCGGTATGGAGCTGCTCGCAAATCCGGAAGTGCGTGCCGCCTATCTCGAAGGCGGACGTCATTGAGCATGACGAAGGGGAGACTTTGATATGCAGGGACTTTTCTTTGAAGGCGATACAGGCGTGCGCAGCGCCATTCGGCTTTTCGTCGTGCTGATCGGATTTTGGACTGCGTGGCGGGCAGGCAAGGCCGCGGCTGACAGCTGGAGCGACTATCCGTTGGTCATCGCTTACACCGTGCTTCTCGCTGGAGCGATGCAGTTCCTGCATCATGCGCTGTTTGATGGACCGGTTCTCAGCGCCTTTTACTACGTGATCGACCTGGTCCTTCTTTCGATCTTCTCGACGGCCGGCTATCGCTATCGCCGAACCAACCAGATGGTCAATAACTACTACTGGCTATACGAAAAGACGTCCCCCTTCTCCTGGAAGGCAAAACATTGACAGCCGGTTGAATCTAGGGACAGATTGCTCCCCGGAGTGGAACAAGTTTCCTGGCGCAGTAAAGTGGGTAATGCGCTGGGTAGTGGAACGGAACCCGCTAGAAAATTGGGAGTAATAGAATGAAAAAGTCTCTCCTGTCGGCTGTAGCTCTGACGGCGATGGTCGCCTTCAGCGGCAACGCATGGGCCGACATCATCGTTGGCGTTGCTGGTCCGCTGACCGGCCCGAACGCTGCATTCGGCGCTCAGCTCCAGAAGGGCGCAGAGCAGGCCGCTGCCGACATCAACGCTGCGGGCGGCATCAACGGCGAGCAGATCAAGGTCGTACTCGGCGACGACGTCTCCGACCCGAAGCAGGGCATTTCGGTTGCGAACAAGTTTGCGGCTGACGGCGTCAAGTTCGTTATCGGCCACTTCAACTCGGGCGTTTCGATCCCGGCTTCCGAAGTTTACGCTGAAAACGGCATGCTCGAAATCACCCCGGCCGCTACGAACCCGAAGTTCACCGAGCGTGGCCTCTGGAACACGTTCCGTACCTGCGGTCGTGACGACCAGCAGGGCGCAATCGCCGGCAAGTATCTTGCTGACCACTTTAAGGACGCCAAGATCGCCGTCATCCACGACAAGACGCCTTACGGCCAGGGTCTGGCTGACGAAACCAAGAAGTCTCTGAACGCTGCTGGCACGACCGAAGCCCTTTACGAAGGCATCAACGTCGGTGACAAGGACTTCTCGGCCCTGATCGCCAAGATGAAGGAAGCCGGCGTCACGATCATCTACTGGGGTGGTCTCCACACCGAAGCTGGTCTGATCATCCGTCAGGCTGCCGACCAGGGCCTGAAGGCTACGCTCGTTTCCGGTGACGGTATCGTTTCGAACGAACTGGCATCGATCGCTGGCGACGCTGTTGCCGGCACGCTGAACACCTTCGGTCCTGATCCGACGCTGAACCCGGCCAACAAGGACCTCGTTGCGAAGTTCAAGGCTGCGGGCTTCAACCCGGAAGCTTACACGCTTTACTCCTACGCCGCGTTGCAGTCGATCGCTGGTGGAGCAAAGGCTGCCGGTTCGAACGATGCTGAAGCTGTTGCTGCTGCAATGAAGGCAAAGGGCCCGTTCCCGACCGTTCTCGGCGACATGTCGTTCGACGAAAAGGGCGACCCGAAGCTTCCAGGCTACATCATGTACGAGTGGAAGAAGGGTCCGGACGGCAAGTACAGCTACTTCCCGCAGGACGCCAAGTAAGGGTTCATACCCACTTTGGTGCGGTTTCAGGAAGCCCGGTCGCGAGACCGGGCTTCTTGCGTTTGGCCTCTCGCGCTTTTTGCGCTACTGGCTAGGAAGCCAATCACAGCATCCGGAACGGTTTCTCATGTCCAAGCCACGCATTCTCGTCACGCGCCGGTGGCCGTCAGCCGTCGAGCGCATTCTTTCGGAACGGTTTGATGCAACATTCAATCTCGACGATGCGGCGATGAGCGTGGAGGCGCTGAGCAATGCGATCGGAAACTATGACGCTGTTTTGCCGACCGTCTCCGACAAGTTGCCGGCGAGCGTTTTTGACGTGGCGATGGCGCGCGCGCGCATACTCGGCAATTTTGGGGTCGGCTACAATCATATTGATATCAACGCCGCCAAGGACCGCGGTATCGTCGTGACGAACACCCCCGGTGTGCTGACCGACTGCACGGCTGATATCGCCATGCTGCTGCTTCTGACGGTCGCCCGACGCGGCGGTGAGGGCGAGCGCCAGCTGCGTGCCGGTGAGTGGGGCGGTTGGTGCCCGACGCACATGATCGGGACGAAGGTGACCGGCAAGACCGTCGGCATCATCGGCTTCGGCCGCATCGGCAAGGCGTTTGCACAGCGCTGCCATTTCGGCTTCGGGATGGAGGTGGTCTTCTACAACAGGTCGCCGGTCGATCCGGCGGAAGCGGCGCGCTACGGCACGCGGCAATTGCCGACGGTCGAGGACGTGTTGGCGCGGTCCGACTTCGTGTCCCTGCATTGCCCCGGTGGAGCAGAGAACCGGCACCTGATGAATGCTGCGCGGCTTGCCGCGATGAAGCCGGGCGCGTTCCTGATCAATACGGCTCGCGGCGATGTCGTCGACGAGGCAGCGCTGACCAATGCGTTGAAGAACGGTGTCATTCGCGGTGCCGGGCTCGACGTGTATGAGGCCGAGCCGCATGTACCGGATGCACTGAAAGCCATGAGCAACGTCGTTTTGCTGCCACATCTCGGTAGTGCAACGGAGGAAACGCGCACAGCCATGGGAATGAAGGTCGTCGACAACATCACCGCCTTCTTTGAAGGCAGATCGCCACCGGATCGCGTTGCCTGAGTTTCGCCCACGCCTGGCGAACTGCCGTCGGGCCAGAGCTTCAGCTCAAAAAGCCATTCGCCGTCTCGGTGGCCGATCAAGCGCCAGCCGGCGCGACGGTACAAATTCTCCGCTCTCGTTGCCGGATCCGTCGTCAACCAGATCCGCTCGAAGCCGGCAGATCTCAAGGGTGTGCAGGCTCGCTCAAGCAGGGCGCGTCAGATGCCACGGTTGCCGTATCGCTCATCCACGAACAGTGCTCAAATGAAGCCGTTGCGGGTGACGCCGCCGCGAAGCTTGTCATGTCGCCGTCTTCTTCCCGACAAGGACACCGGGATTGGCGATGAGCCAACGGAGATCGTCAAGTGTGACCTTGGAGGGATCGGACAGAATGTCTTCGGAAATGTTGGCCCGTATCCGATCCGGGCAATGTCGCGCCCTGTCGCTGTGCGGATCAATGCAACTTCCTCCGAACTTTTGGCGATCAGCTATGCGCGCGACAGCACCGACATGGCGACCTGCTGGTCGAGCAGTCTCTCGATTTTTAGACTAGCTCCACATCATGGATCGCGACGAGATCGTGCTGGCGGCACCGGTGTCTTACGGTTTGAGATCGTGCTGGTCCATTAGGCAAATGCCGCTTTTGCCGGCAGCGCGCCAAGGGGAGCTTGCCTTATGTTGCCAGCCGCACTCCGGCTCGGCACGGCACAGGAATTGCTTGTAATCGTTTAGAGACATCAATGAGAACGGCCGGGACAAGCGGCGACGCGCTGGAAGGGGATGGAATGACGAACGCCGCGGCAGCCACGAGACCGCAGAGGGCCGAGGGGCGCGGGCATCTGGCTGCGAAGGCACTCGACGGTCGTACGCGGCTGCGAGAGCTCTATCAGGAAGGAGCGGCGAAGATTCGCCTGCCGGATACGTTCGATTCCTCCATGGAAGCCGTCATCATCAATACGGCAGGTGGCCTGACGGGCGGCGACCGGATGAACTGGAGCATCGATGCCGGTCCCGACACGCGCATCGATGTCACCACACAGGCCTGCGAAAAAATCTATAAGGCATCGTCAGCGACGGCCGAGGTCACCACGACCATTTCCGTTGGTGCCAAGGCGCGGGTGGATTGGTTGCCGCAGGAAACCATTCTGTTCGATCGCTCGTCGCTGTTTCGCCGGCTCGACGTCGACCTTGAGGACGATTCGGAGTTCCTTGCCGTCGAGGCGATCTTGCTCGGCCGCAAGGCGATGGGGGAGGCCGTCGAAACCGGGCTTTTCCGTGACCGCTGGCGCATCCGCAAGGGGGGCAAGCTCTGCCATGCGGAGGACCTCCAGCTCATCGGCGACGTTGCCTTGCTCACCCGGGCCGATGCGGTGCTCGGCGGCAAGGTTGCCTTCGCGACGGTCCTCTATGTCGGGCCGCTCGCGGACGCCTATCTCAGCGCCGCGCGTCCCTTGCTCGAGGGACATAGGGGTGGTGCCAGCAGTTGGGCCGGCAAGCTCGTCGTGCGCCTCTCGGCGCCGGATGGCTTCGCCTTGAGAAAAATCCTGATCCCGATCATTTCGACCTTGCGCAATGGAGCGCCGGTACCGAAAGTCTGGAATCTCTAGAACCAGATGATTTCCTGTCGTTTCGACCTGAAATCTGAATCCTGTTCTAAATTAAAGAAGTAGAGCATGATGTTGTCCGAAAACCGCTTCACACTTTTCGGCATCACGCTTTGTTCAAGCAGATGGATGCACGATGAACCTCACACCGAGAGAAAAAGATAAACTGCTGATTTCGATGGCAGCGATGGTCGCGCGGCGGCGGCTGGAGCGGGGCGTTAAGCTCAACCACCCGGAGGCGATCGCGCTCATCACCGATTTTGTCGTCGAAGGAGCTCGAGACGGACGGCCCGTCGCGGAGCTGATGGAAGCCGGCGCCCATGTCATCGGTCGTCATCAGGTGATGGAAGGCATTGCCGAGATGATCCATGACGTGCAGGTCGAAGCGACGTTCCCGGATGGAACGAAGCTTGTGACGGTGCACGAACCGATCCGCTGAGGAGGCGGCAATGCTCGAACTGCGACCCAACTGCGAATGCTGCGACAAGGATCTGCCGCCCGACAGTGCCGAGGCGATGATCTGCACCTTCGAATGCACGTTCTGCGCCGATTGCGTCGCCGATGTGCTCGGTGGCGTCTGCCCGAATTGCGGCGGGGACCTCGTGCGTCGCCCGGTTCGGCCGGCCGCGATGCTCGCCAAGCACCCGGCATCGACAAAACGTGTCCTGAAGGCCGAGGGTTGTGCGCCCGTCAAGGCCGCGTGAGGAGAAAAACATGATCCCAGGAGAAATCATCGCCGCAAGCGGCGAGATCGAGCTGAACGTCGGCGCGCCGACCGTGACGCTTGACGTCGCCAACACCGGCGACCGCCCGGTGCAGGTCGGCAGCCATTATCATTTCGCGGAAACCAATGCCGGTCTCTCCTTCGACAGGGACAAAGCGCAGGGCATGCGTCTCGACATCCCGGCCGGAACGGCCGTCCGCTTCGAGCCTGGCCAGACGCGCTCGGTGACGCTGATCCCGCTCTCGGGCAAGCGCGAGGTCTACGGCTTCCGCCAGCTCGTCATGGGCAAGCTCTGACGAGAATCCGGAGGAAGAAATGCAGTGGACGATTGGCCTGCTGGCGTTGGCGGGCGGTATGGCTGCCGCTTCGGGAGCGTTTGCGCAGCAGACGGACTGCAAGAACCCGCAGACGCAGATGGAGATGACAAGCTGCGAGCAGGATCGCTACGACACGGCAGACAAGGCGCTTAACGAGCAATGGAAGAAGACGCGCGCGCAGACGGCGGACGTCGACAAAAACTTGGAAGAGAAGGACCGCGGCGCAGAGAAGGCGTTGCTTACCGCGCAGCGGGCCTGGATCTCCTACCGCGACGCCGAATGCCAGGCCGAGGGCTTTCAAGCGCGAGGCGGGTCGATGGAGCCGATGCTGGTTGCGGGCTGCCTCGCCAACCTGACGGACCAGCGCACGAAGGAGCTGAAAGAGCTCTCGGACGCATTGGGCAACTGACGTGGGACAGAGGATCATGATCGTCGGCAATGGTGACGTGAGCGAGGAGGGACGCGCGGCGATCGCCGCTGCGGGCTTTGTCGTCCGCTTCAATGAGTGCCGGTCCTATGCCGCAAGCCCTGGCCGGACAGATGCCGTTGCCGTCTGCAATACGGGCAGGCCGGGCAAGGCGATGACGGAGGCGGCAAGCTGGCGGGCGCTGCCGGGCGTGGTGGAGGCCTCCGAGATCTGGTGCGTGCGCGATCCCCAAAAATTTGCCGCCATGCGGGCGCCATTGGCCGCTTCCCATCCCGATCTCGACGATTTATGCGACGATTATACGAGTGAATTCAAAGACTTCTGCGAGGAAGCGGGCAAACGGCATGTGGTCGTTGAGAAAGTGATTCATGAAGCGGTGGAGGAGGCGCTGAGCGCGTTCCACCCCGAGCCTTACGTCGTGCCGAGCACCGGGCTTATCGCGATTGCCGAAACCTTCCGCCGCTTTCCGGATGCCGAAATCGGTCTTGCCGGCTTCGGCCATGCCGGCTGGGAGGGGCATCCCTTCGTCGCCGAAAGGCAACTCGTCGACAGCTATATCGCCAATGGCCGGCTGGTGCGCTACGCAATTGAACCGTCTCTTTCTTCCTCCCAAGGAGCCTGACATATGCCTTACAAGATTTCCCGCGCTGCTTATGCCGGCATGTTCGGTCCGACCACCGGCGACAAGGTGCGCCTTGCCGATACGGAGCTCTTTATCGAGATCGAGAAGGATTTCACGACCTACGGCGAAGAGGTGAAGTTCGGCGGCGGCAAGGTGATCCGCGACGGCATGGGGCAGAGCCAGGTGACGCGCGCCAATGGCGCAGTCGATACCGTCATCACCAATGTGGTCATCATCGACCACACCGGCATCGTGAAGGCGGATATCGGCCTCAAGGACGGCCGTATCGCGGCGATCGGCAAGGCCGGCAATCCGGATACGCAGCCTGGCGTCAACATCATCGTCGGCCCGTCGACCGAAGCCATTGCCGGCGAAGGAAAGATCATCACGGCCGGCGGCATGGATGCACATATCCACTACATCTGCCCGCAGCAGATAGAGGAGGCACTGATGTCAGGCGTCACGTGTATGCTGGGCGGCGGCACCGGCCCGGCACATGGCACGCTCGCCACGACCTGTACAGGCGCCTGGCATATCGAGCGGATGATCGAGAGCTTCGACGGTTTCCCGATGAACCTTGCGCTTGCCGGCAAGGGCAATGCCTCGTTGCCTGCTGCACTTGAGGAAATGGTACTGGCCGGCGCTTCGTCGCTGAAGCTGCATGAGGACTGGGGCACGACGCCTGCCGCGATCGACTGCTGCCTTTCGGTGGCCGACGAATACGACATTCAGGTGATGATCCATACCGACACGCTGAACGAGAGCGGCTTCGTCGAGGACACGATCGGCGCCATCAAGGGCCGCACGATTCACGCCTTCCACACCGAGGGTGCCGGCGGCGGCCATGCGCCTGACGTCATCAAGATTTGCGGCCAGTCGAACGTCATTCCGTCGTCGACCAACCCGACGCGTCCCTATACGGTCAACACCATCGCCGAGCACCTCGACATGCTGATGGTCTGCCATCACCTGTCGCCGTCAATCCCGGAAGACATCGCTTTCGCCGAAAGCCGCATCCGCAAGGAAACGATCGCCGCTGAAGACATTCTCCACGATATCGGTGCGTTCTCGATCATCTCGTCCGACAGCCAGGCGATGGGCCGCGTCGGCGAAGTGGCGATTCGCACCTGGCAGACGGCTGACAAGATGAAGCGTCAGCGCGGCCGGCTCAAGGAAGAGAAGGGCGAGAACGACAATTTCCGCGTCCGTCGGTACATTGCCAAATACACGATCAATCCGGCGATCGCCCAGGGCCTCAGCCATGAGATCGGCTCGGTCGAAGTCGGCAAGCGCGCCGACCTCGTCTTGTGGAACCCGGCTTTCTTCGGCGTCAAGCCGGAGATGGTGCTGCTCGGCGGCTCGATCGCTGCGGCACCAATGGGCGATCCGAATGCCTCGATCCCGACACCGCAGCCGATGCACTACCGACCGATGTTCGCTGCCTATGGCAAGCTGCGTACAAGTTCGTCCGTCACCTTCGTCTCGCAGGCTTCACTCGATGCCGGCCTCAAGCGACGCCTTGGCGTTGCCAAGGACCTCATCGCGGTCAAGAACACCCGCGGCGGCATCTCCAAAGCGTCGATGATCCACAACAATTTGACACCGCAGATCGAGGTGGATCCAGAAACCTATGAAGTGCGCGCCGACGGCGAATTGCTGACCTGCGAGCCGGCGACCGTGCTGCCGATGGCGCAGCGGTACTTCCTGTTCTGATTGATCCGGCGCGGCCGGTGCAGAGGCGCCGGTCGCTCCTTAGGTCGCACGTTAAGCCTAATCTCCCCTTGGTTGTTTTTTGTTGTGACGTGTTCCACCTTGGGGCGTCCTGTCCGTAATCGGACAGTCGCAGCAGCGTGGTTGGAAAAGTATTGCAAAATCAATTGCTTGAATAACAGCGCTCGCAGCGCGATTCATCATTGAAAATGTCGCGTTTTTGGGCATTTTCCCGCCGTCGATCAATTCACTAAACTCGTTCAACTCTTAACAATTCACTTAAGAACCCGGCAGCAGTTGGCCTCTAAGCAATGGGCTTGGCGATGGGCAAGAAGGTCGATTCGCATGAGAATTTCACTCCAGGCGGAGCTTGGCGATTTCCAGGATCGCCACACAATTTACGTGTTCGCTCTCAAGATGAGCTTGCTTGCCGTGACGCTGTCGTCGGTCGTGATCCTCCTCATATTGCCGCCGCTCGACTGGATGGGGGTGCTGCCCGTGCCGCTCGCCGATGGTGTGGTCTATGGCGTGGTGCTGTCGTGGCTGATTGGCGGGGCTGTTTCCAGTGTGTTGTCGCTGGTGGCGGGTCACGCGATGCACCAACTCAGCGTCTCGCGCGCACTGGCAAAGGCGCTCGGTCGAAACCGTGTCGTGCATGAGAACGAGGGACTGCATCCGGGTTGGCGCAGGCATCTGCCGGAGGAAGCTGCAGCTGCGCGCGCGATGAGCGCGGATTGTGACGAAGCCCGACTGGCCTGAAGAAAGTCGGGCAGCATACCCGTCCGGCCCCATTCCTTCTTGCATCGCGCCGGGCGATTTTGCATGGTCGCAGTCTCAAGCGAATTGGACACGTCATGCAACGCGTTACTTCCTACCTGCCTGCCGGCACGCCCTCCTCCACCCCGATCGGAAAAGTGGTTCTGCCGCACGATCTGCGGCATTTGCGGCGCAAGCTGCTCCATCTCGAAAACGGCGAGATGGTCATGCTCGACCTCAAGGAGCCGGTGCTTTTTGCAAGTGGCGATATGTTTGTTCTCGATGACGGCGAACTCATCGAGATCGTGGCGGCCGAAGAGAAGCTCTTCGAGGTCAAGGGCAGGGACCGCCTGCACCTGATCGAACTCGCATGGCACCTCGGCAATCGACATCTCGGCGCACAGATCGAGGAAGACCGCATACTCATCCTGCGGGATCATGTGATCCGCTCCATGCTCGAAGGGCTTGGTGCGACGGTCCGGGAGGTTGCCGAGCCGTTTCAGCCCGCCCGCGGTGCCTACCATTCCCACGGACACGCGCCCGGTCATGATCATGCCCATCACGCGCACGATTGAGCGAACATGACGGAGGATGGCGACCTGCAGGCCTTGCTGCGGCTGATGGCGTGGCTGTCGCCGGCCTTCCCCGTCGGCTCCTTTGCCTATTCAGGTGGCCTGGAGCGGGCCGTTCACGATCGGTTGGTCATCGACGCTCATTCGCTTGCGACGTGGGCGTTGAACCTCATCGAGCGCGGGGTTGTGTGGAACGACGCAGTCCTGCTTGCCGAGAGCCACCGCTGCCACGGGCAGCGCGACCGGCTTGGTGAACTGGCGGAGCTTGCTGAAGCACTTGCTGGCGCGCGCGAGCGTCATCAGGAGACGATGCTGCTTGGCGACGCGTTTGTCGCTGCCGCCCGTGCCTGGCCCGATGAGGTGTTCGATCGATTGCCGCAACACGTGCCATATCCTGTTGCGCTGGGCGCTGTGGCGGGTGCGCATGAGGTTGCATCGGAAAGGGCGATTGCGGCATTCCTGCATGCCTATCTCTCGCAGGCGGTTTCCGCAGGCATCCGTCTCGGCGTTGCCGGGCAGAAGGACGGTGTTGCCATCCTGGCGCGCCTTGAAGGCGATATCGCACGGATTGCGAAGCGGTCAGCCACGTCCACGCTCGACGATCTTGGAGTGGCGACCATCCAGGCCGATATCATGTCGCTGCGCCACGAGACGCAGTCGACGCGGCTCTTTCGATCGTGACCGGGATCTGGCAGGTCGCCGCCAGCCGTCACGACCTGCGTCATTTGCCGGTGGCCGCCCTCCCGGTTGCGCGCTATCATCGGCTGCTATTGGAGTTCAGAACATGAAATCAGGCAACGGGCCGCTGCGTGTGGGCATCGGCGGACCGGTCGGCTCCGGCAAAACGGCGCTGACCGCGAAGCTCTGCAAGGCGATGCGCGACGAATATTCGGTGGCGGTCGTCACCAACGACATCTATACGACCGAGGATGCCGAAGCGCTCATGCGCATGCAGGCTCTGACGTCGGATCGGATCGTTGGCGTGGAGACCGGCGGTTGCCCGCACACTGCAATCCGCGAAGATGCGACAATCAACCTGCAGGCCATCGCTGGCCTCAACGAGCGGATCCCCGATCTCGATGTCGTTTTCATCGAGTCGGGAGGCGACAATCTGGCTGCCACCTTTTCTCCTGATCTGGCTGACATCACGATCTACGTCATTTCCGTCTGCCAGGGCGAAGAAATCCCACGCAAGGGCGGCCCCGGCATTACCAAGTCGGATCTTCTTGTCATCAACAAGAAGGATCTGGCTCCCTATGTCGGCGCGGACCTGGATGTCATGGACCGCGACGCGACACGGATGCGCCAGGCACGGCCCTTCGTTTTCTCCGACATGAAGCGCGGCGATGGCGTCAGTTCCATCGTCAGCTTCCTCAAGGAACAGGGCGGCCTCTAGCTAAACCTGCCTCAGCACATTGATATCCTCGATCGCGATGGCGCGGCCGCAAACGCTTACGCCGGATGTGCGCAAGGTGGAGAAGGCACGCGACAGCGCCTCCGGCGCCAGACCCAGCTTTCGCGCCAGAAGGCTCTTTTGGAATGGCAGGCGCAAGGAGGCCCGCGTACCCTCATTGGTGCAGTGCGCCAGCAGATAATGCGCGACGCGCTGCGGGCTCGTCTGCATGCGATCGCGCGCCAGGCATTCCATGGTCGAAAGCAAATGCTGCGAAAGGCTGCGCGCGATCGCGCCGCCAATACGCGGCCGCTGGTCGAGCAACGCTTTGACCTGCGCGATGTCGAAACGGGCAAGGATCGCGTGCTCCATTGCCTGAGCGCTATAATTGTATCCTTCGCCGGCGAGCACGAGGCATTCTCCGAAGCTGTCGCCCGGCTCGCAGATACTGATATCCGCTTCGCGGTCATTCGAGCCGCGATAGAGGCGAACATAGCCATTTAGCACGCAGTAGAAGTAACGTGCCTTCTCGTGCTCACGGAAGAGAACGTCCTGCGGCTCGTAGCGCACCGCCACCGCGCAAGACAGCAGTGCATCCTGCTCATCCCGATCAAGGCTGGATGCGATCAACGCACCGCCAAGCATCGCTTGCTGCGCGCTGCTCAGTTTCAAAGCTCTGGCCATCTGTTTCTCCCTGCGGTGCGGCACGTGCCGCCCCTACCTGATACTTGGTAAGGGTAACCGGGAGACGAGGTTCAGAACTTGATCTCGATCAAACGTCAGCCAATAAAAAGCCGGGGAGTTGCCCCGGCTTTTGGTTTGCGCGGCTACTCCGCCGCGAAAGGTGGCAGGCGCACGACATTGCCTGATTTGCCGCGCTTGCCCTCAGGGGTCTCGATTGCGGTTACCCGGCCTTCGAGGGCGCCAACCGCCTGGGTGAGCTCGTCGCGGGACATGGCCAGGTCTTCCTTGTCCTTCCTGCCCACCAAACGGCCGAACATCCAGGCAAGCAAGCGCGACAGGTCGTCCATGATCAGGAAGAACGAGGGCACGACGACCAGCGAAAGTACTGTCGACACAATGATGCCGCCGATCACCGCGATTGCCATCGGCGCACGGAAAGAACCGCCTTCGCCAACGCCGAGCGCTGACGGCAGCATTCCTGCCGACATCGCGATCGAGGTCATGATGATCGGGCGGGCGCGCTTGCGGCCTGCTTCGACCATGGCTTCCACGCGCTCCATGCCGCGATGACGCATCTCGATGGCGAAGTCGACGAGCAGGATCGCGTTCTTGGTGACGATACCCATCAGCATCAGGATGCCGATCATGACAGGCATCGAGAGCGGGTTCTGGGTGACGAGCAAGCCGACTGCCACGCCGCCGATCGCAAGCGGCAGCGAGAACAGGATGGTGAAAGGCTGGATCACGTCCTTGAACAGGAGGATCAGCACCGTCAGCACCAGCATCAGGCCCATCAACATGGCGTTGACGAAGCTCTGCTGCATTTCCGTCTGCACCTTCGTGTCGCCGCTTTCGGCCAGTTGAACCGTCGGAGGAACCTTGGCCTCGTTGACGATCTGCCGGAACCGGGCGGATGCCGTGTCGAGTGCCACGCCCTGCGGCAGGTCGGACCCGATCGAGACGACGCGGTAGCGGTTGTTGCGCTTGATCGAGCTGACGCCTTCCGAATAGTCGATGTCGGCGACGGTGGAGAGCGGCACGGTGCCGCCGCTCGCCGTCTGCATCTTCAGCGCCCGCAAGGCGGCAAGATCGCGGCGCATATTAAGCGACGCCTGTACGCGGATCGGGATCTGGCGATCGTCCAGGTTGATCTTGGCGAGGGCTGCATCAATGTCACCGATGGTGGCGACGCGGATGGTCTCGGAAATCTGCTGCGGGGTGATGCCGAGACGGGCAGCCTGGTCCTTGCGTGGACGGACCTGAAGTTCAGGACGGGGCAGGGCGCCCTCGGCGCTGACGTTCGCCAAAAGCGGGTCGGCTCGCAGCTTTGATTCCAGGATACCCACAGCGTCGTTCAGGTCCTTCTCGTTCTTCGAGAGGAAGTTGAACGAAAGGTCACGCTCGCCGCGATCGTTGAGTTTCAGGATGCGCACGTCAGGGATATGGCGGAGTTTGGAAAAGACCTCCTTCTCGATATCCCACTGCGGCCGAACGCGGCCCTTTGGCTCCACCTTGGGCAGGTGCGGTCCGATGACCGGCAGCGCCCCAAGGAAGTCGTCGACCAGCTTCTTCGAAAGCCTCTGGTCGAGCTTATGGAGCGTCAGCGTGACGGTCGCGCGGCGCAGTTCGAGGTCGCCCTTCGGCGAAGCGCCGCCGAGCACGAAGACGCTTTCAACGCCATCGATATCCTTCACGTCCTTGTAGATCGCATTCGTCGTCGCTTCGGTATCGTCGAGCGTCGCGTTCGGCGGCAGCTCTACGGATAGGACGATGCGCGATGCATCTTCCGGCGGAAGGAAGCTGCCGGGCACCTGCGCAAGCAACATGACGGAGCCGACGAGGAAGGCGATTGCCGCAATCAGCGTCGCATAGCGGGTCCACCACAGCCGGGTCGTGGCGCGCACGAGGCGCGTGTAGCCGCGGAAGAAGCGACCATCATTGTCGTGATGGTCTTCGATACCGTCTTCCGCACGCATTAGGTATGCAGCCATCATCGGCGTGATGAGGCGTGCCACCATGAGCGAGAAGAAGACGGAGAAGGCGACCGTGAGACCAAACTGAATGAAGTACTGGCCTGGGATGCCGGGCATAAACGACACCGGCACGAACACGGCAATGATCGTGAAGGTCGTTGCGATGACCGCGAGGCCGATTTCGTCGGCGGCCTCGATTGCGGCGCGATAGGGGGTCTTGCCCATCTTGATATGACGGGCAATGTTCTCGATTTCGACGATCGCATCGTCAACGAGAATACCTGTCGCAAGCGTCAGGGCCAGGAAGCTGACGAGGTTCAGCGAGAAGCCCATCAGGTCCATGATCCAGAACGTCGGGATCGCCGACAGCGGCAATGCGACTGCCGAAATCAACGTTGCACGCCAGTTCCGGAGGAACAGGAAGACGACGATGATCGCAAGCACCGCGCCTTCGATCAGCGTATCGATGGCCGCTTCATAATTGCCGTAGGTGAAGTAGACGGAGTCGCTGATCAGCTCGATGCCGACGTTGGGGTTTTCGGCGCGCACCTTCTCGAGGCTCTTGGCCACGGTTTCCGCGACGGTGACTTCGCTGGCGCCCTTCGATCGAAACACGCCGAAGGTGACGACAGGCGTATCATCGAAGCGCGAGAAGGACTTTGGCTCCTGATAGGTGTCCTTGATGGCGCCGAGGTCAGACAGTTTGACGAAACGACCGTTCGGCAGCGCGATCGTCGTGTTAGCGAGCTCGGCGACATTTCGGGCATCGCCGAGCACGCGGATCGCCTGTTCGCTACCTGCCACCTGGCCGCGGCCGGAGCCGAGATCGACGTTCGTACCGCGCAGCTGTTGGTTCACGCTCGCGGCGGTGATGCCGTGGGCGTTCAGCTTGTCGGGATTGAGCTCGATGCGCACTTCGCGGTCCGCGCCGCCGTAGCGGTCAACGCGGCCGATGCCCGCCTGCCCCTGCAGGGCGCGTTTGACGGTATCATCGACGAACCAGGAGAGTTCTTCGAGCGTCATATCAGGCGACGAGACGGCAAAGGTCTGGATCGCCTGGCCTTCGACGTCGATCTTCGAGACGATTGGTTCCTCGACATTGGCCGGCAGGTCGCTGCGGATGCGGTCGATCGCGTCCTTGGTGTCCTGAACGGCCTGTTCGGTCGGAATTTCCATACGGAACATGACGACCGTCTGCGACTGGCCGTCTGTCACCGTCGACTGGATCTCATCGATCCCGGTTATGCTGGCAACGGCGTCCTCGATCTCCTTCGTCACCTGCATCTCGAGCTCGGCGGGCGAAGCGCCGCTCTGCGTCACGACGATGGAAACGAGCGGAACGTCGATATTCGGGAAACGCGTGATCGGCAGCTTGTTGAACGACTGGATGCCGACGAAAAGCAGCAGTGCAAACGCCAGAAGCGATGCGACTGGATTTCGGATAGACCAGGCTGAAAAGTTCATCGGCCGTCTCTCAGTTGGAAACCGGTGGCTGTTCACGAACCGGCGTGATGCGGTCGCCGTCACGGACATAGGCGCCCGCCTTGGCTACGACCTCGTCGCCGGCTTTCAATCCCTTGATGATCTCGACATAGGCGCCGTCCTGGATGCCGGTTTCGACCTTGGCAAACTTGACGACGCTGTTCTCGACTTTGCGGGCCGAGGATCCCTCGTTGCCCGACAGCACGGCTGAGACCGGGAGCGCCACGTTTTCGGTGGTGCGCACGACTATGTCAGCGCTGCCGTACATGCCCGAGCGTGCCTTGCTGGAGTCATCGATCAAAATATGGACCAAACCGAGGCGTGTGAGCGGATCGACGGTTGGCGAAACCAGGCGTACGGAGCCGGTCACCTTCTCGCGACTACCGGAGAGCGAGAGAGTGGCCTTCTGGCCGGGCTGGACCTTGACGATGTCGCCCTCACCCACTTCCGCTACGAGCTCGATCTTGTCGTCGCGAATGATCGTGAAGAGCGGATCACCGCTCGCGAGTGCAATCGCGCCGATCTTGGCGTTCTTGGCTGCGACGGTACCGCCGACCGGCGTCTTGACGTCGGTGCGCGCCAGCTTCAGATCGGCATCCGCGATCTGGCTCTCAGTCACCTTGATCTCGGCGACGGCGACCTGGATCGCCTGCTTTGCGGAATCGACACGGGCATTGGCCGAAGCCGCTGCGGCATCCGCCTGCTCGACCGTCGCCGTGGAAACCGTGCCCTTCTTGCCCATTTCCTGGGCGCGTGCCTGCTGTTGGCGCGCCTGCTCTGCATTGGCCTGCGCTTCGATCAACTGAGCGCGAAGCTGCGCAAGGCTCGCTTCGTTTTTGGCCTTCGTGGCCTGCATCTGGCTCTTCTGTAGGATGAGTGCGTCCTCGTTCAGGGTCGCCAGCGTGCTCTCGGCTTGAACCCTGTCGCCAACATCGGCATTCAACGTGCGGACCGACAATCCCTCGACTTGAGGCTGAATGTAAACTTCCTCGACAGGCTTTACCGTACCGGTCGCAACAACGCGGTCGACGAGGGTGCGGGTGGATGCCTTCGTCACCACGATTGCCGGCAGGTTCTGCTGCGGCTTTGCGACCGGCTGTTCCTGGGCAAATGCTGCCGAAGCAACAGCTGCCGCAATCAGCAGAGTCGAGGCGCGAAGTATGTTAACAGGCGTGCGTGCCATGCGTCGTCATCCAGTTTGCTCGGTCAGACTCGCGCCTTGTCATCAGCTCGCGATTGGCCGGTTCCCGTATTGGTGTTCTCAGAAGTATTTCCGCATCCTTTGCCGGTTCTTACTTAAGAAGTCCCTCGTCCGGCAAATTCGGTTTGTACGTGGTAGCGATTTGCCCATCGCGCAAGCCCGGCGGAAAATAATTCCTCATTTGAACACAATAATTACCATTGCGATGCAGATCAATCACTGAGCGGTTATGCAAGCATTCCGATAGTTGATCGCCCATCGCCTCCATATGACGCGCGAGCCATGGCCGATGCGACATGGAACGCGAAGTTTTTCGTCAAAAAGCAAAACGCGCGGAAGCCCCGCGCGTTTCGTCGTTTCAGCCGCTGACTACTTGGAAGCAGCGTCCGTGACGTCGTGCATCCAGGCGCCCGTCGGTTCCTTGTTGATGATCTTCTGGTCGAGGAGGGCCTTGGCCGTGCGATCGTAGAGTGTCGTGTCGAGCTTGCCGGTGCCGTCGCCGATCAGCTTGGCAACTTCGCCCATCATGCGCTTCTGGTGGTTTTCGTCCTGGCCGCCGGCATCGACGACGATTCCTGCTGCTTCGTCAGGATTTTCGGTTGCGTATTTCCATCCCTTCATCGAAGCCCTGACGAACTTGACCATCTTTTCCTTGAAGGCCGGGTCCTTCAGCTTGTCTTCAGACGCGTAGAGACCGTCTTCGAGCAGGTCGTTGCCCATGGCGGTGTAGTTGAACACAGTCAGTTCTTCGGGCTTGAAGCCGGCATCGATTGCCTGCCAGTATTCATTGTAGGTCATGACGGAGATGCAATCGGCCTGCTTCTGCAACAGCGGCTGTACGTCGAAGCTCTGCTTCAGCACGGTTACGCCATCGGCACCGCCTTGCGTCTTCAGGCCGAGCTTGCTCATCCAAGCGAAGAACGGATATTCGTTGCCGAAGAACCAGACGCCCAGCGTATGGCCCTTGAAATCGGCTTCGGTCTTGATCGGGCCATCCTTGCGGCAAATCAGTTCCATGCCGGATTTCTGGAAGGGCTGGGCGATGTTGACCAGCGGAACGCCCTTTTCGCGGGCAACTAGCGCGCCGCCCATCCAGTCGACGATGACGTCAGCACCGCCGCCGGCGATCACCTGTTCCGGCGCGATATCAGGGCCGCCCGGCTTGATGGTAACGTCGAGGCCTTCTTCCTCGTAGTAGCCCTTGTCCTTGGCGACGTAGTAACCGGCGAACTGCGACTGCGTCACCCACTTGAGTTGCAGCGTCACCTTGTCGGCAGCCATCGCCTGGGCTGCTGCGAGCGACATTGCGCTCGCCATCATCGCAACAATCAGTTTTTTCATTTTCTTTTTCCCTCTGAAGTTATGCCCCAATCCCATTGGCGGGAATAAAGCGACGCCTAGCCACCACGGATAGACGGATGCCAGAAAGTCACCGCCCTTTCGGCGAGGGCGACGACGCCATAGAAGATCGAGCCGACCAGCGCCGCAACGGCGATCTCGGCCCAGACCATGTCGACATTCATGCGGCCGATCTCGGTGGAGATGCGGAAGCCCATGCCGACGATCGGCGTACCGAAGAACTCCGCAACGATGGCACCGATGAGCGCCAGCGTCGAGTTGATCTTCAATGCATTGAAAATGAAGGGCATCGCCGCCGGAAGCCGGAGCTTCAGCAGCGTCTGCCAGTAGTTCGAGGCGTAGGTCTGCATCAGGTCGCGTTCCATCGGACCGGATGCGGCGAGGCCGGCGACCGTGTTCACCAGCATCGGGAAGAAGGTCATGATGATGACGACGGCCGCCTTCGACTGCCAGTCGAAGCCGAACCACATCACCATGATCGGCGCCACGCCGATGATCGGCAGCGCCGACACCATGTTGCCGATCGGCAGCAGGCCGCGGCGCAGGAAGGCGACGCGATCGGCAAGGACGGCGACGGCAAAGCCTGCGCCACAGCCGATGACGTAGCCGGCGAACACTGCCTTGAAGATCGTCTGACGCACGTCGTCGGCCAGAATCGGCAGAGAGCCGGCGATCCTGACGCCGATGGCGCTCGGCGGCGGCAGGAGCACGAAGGGGATGCCGGCGCCACGCGTCAGCGCTTCCCAGAGGATCAGGATCCAGGCGCCGAAGATTGCCGGAATCAGCAGCCGCAGGAAGGAGCGGCCAAAATTCGAGGCCGGCTTCATCTCCGAAAGCTCGGTCACGCAGCGCCAGGCCAGCAGCCAGCAGGCGGCCATCAAAAGGAAGAGGGACTTGGTCGCCAGCCCCTCGTTGCCGGTCACGCTTGAAAGCAGCACCCAGGCGGCCCAATGCGCACCGATCAGCAAAGCGCCGGCAACGTAAAGCTTCGGCAAGGGCGCGAAGGAAACGAAGGCGAGGGCGACGATCAGGGCGATCGTCAGCCCAACGGTCGCCGACGAAACCGGCTCAGGCGCGCCTGCGCCCATGATCGGCAGCGTCACGAGCGCAATGGCGGCCAGCACCAGGACAACAACGCCCTGCCATGAGAAGGTCATCTGTTTCATGCCGGCCTCCCGCCCATCGAACGATCGACGATCTTCGCGACGAGGCCGACAATGGCGACTAGGCTTGCTGCCAGCACCGAGCCTGCCACAAGCGCCGCCCAGATATCGATTGTCTGGCTGTAGTAGGAGCCTGCGAGCAGCTTCGAACCGATGCCGGCGACGGCGCCGGTCGGAAGCTCGCCGACAATGGCACCGACAAGGCTTGCGGCGATCGCGACCTTCATCGAGGTGAAGAGGAACGGCACGGAGGCGGGAGCACGCAGCTTCCAGAAGGTCTGCGCGGCTGTGGCGTTATAGGTCCGCATCAGATCGAGGAACATCACCTCCGGCGAGCGCAGCCCCTTCACCATGCCGACGGTGACCGGGAAGAAGGAAAGGTAGGTCGAGATCAGCGCCTTCGGCACGAGGCCGGTAATGTTGACCGCGCCGAGGACGACGATCACCATCGGAGCGATCGCCAGGATGGGCACGGTCTGCGAGGCGATGATCCACGGCATGAGGCTGCGGTCGAGCGTCTTGATGTGAACGATTCCGACGGCGATCACGATGCCGAGCAGTGTGCCGAAGCCGAAGCCCAGCAGCGTCGACGAGAGCGTCACCCAGCTATGGTAGACCAGGCTGCGGTTGCTCGAAAGTTTGCGCAGGAAGGTATTCTCGAAGACGTTCTGCGCCACCTGATGCGGTGCCGGCAGCAGCGGCTTGGGCTGCGACAGCGTCTTTTCGACGAATTCCACCGTTCCCGGCGTCTGATTGGCGCGCTGATCCATGTCGCGCTGGAAGGAGGCATTCATCAGCACTGCCGCGACGTACCAGATCGCGATCAATGCCAACAGGATTGTGAGGACGGGGACGATCCGATCCTTAAGCGTATCTGGCCTCATGAGCGCCCCCGTGCACCGGTTTTAACTCCCAATGCCTTAGTGCTCATAGCTGTGCCCCGATCTCAGGCCCTCGCGCACGCGATGGGCGATTTCAAGGAACTCGGGCGACTCGCGAATATCCAGCGGCCGCTCCTTGGGAAGCGGCGAGTCGATGACGTCGGTGACGCGACCGGGGCGAGGGGACATCACGACAATCTTGGTTGAGAGATAGACCGCTTCTGGGATCGAATGGGTGACGAAGCAGATGGTTTTGTTGGTGCGCGCCCAGAGCTTCAGAAGCTCCTCGTTCAGGTGGTCGCGAACGATTTCGTCGAGCGCGCCGAAGGGTTCGTCCATCAGGAGCAGGTCGGCATCGAAGGCGAGCGCGCGGGCGATGGAGGCCCGTTGCTGCATGCCGCCGGAAAGCTGCCAGGGGAATTTCTTCTCGAAACCGGAAAGGTTCACGAGGTCAAGCGCATCGGCTATGCGCTTTTTCTGGTCGGCTGAGGCATAGCCCATAATTTCGAGCGGCAGGGCGATGTTGTTTTCGATGGTGCGCCAGGGGTAGAGCGCCGGTGCCTGGAAGACATAGCCGTAGGCGCGGGCCTTGCGCGCTTCCTCCGGCGTCATGCCGTTGACGGTGATTTCACCCGATGTTTTTCTTTCGAGATCAGCAATCACGCGCAGGAAAGTGGTCTTTCCGCAACCGGACGGGCCGATGAAGGAGACGAAGTCGCCCTTGCGCACGTCGAGATTGACGTTCGTCAGCGCATGCACGGGAGCATCGCTGGCATCGTAGGTCAGACAGAGGTCCTTGGCGGATACGACGGAGGCAGCTTGCGTCAATGATTGTGTATCCTGTTTTCCCCGCGCTTCTGCGGTTTGCATGATAGTATGAGTAGCGGTTTTCATTGTTCCGGCAAGGTCCATGGAGGATGACGATGGACGCGACATCAAAGCCCACCTGTCACATTGTGCGTCCCAGTCATGCCTATGACGGCAAGCAGGGGCTCAGCTACTTCGAAGGCATTGCGGCCGAGACTGTCGGCGCCAAGGGCATCTGCATGCATCTTATGACGATCCCGCCGGGCGTGCGCGCCAAGGCGCATCTGCATGAGGCGCACGAAACGGCGATCTACATGTTGTCCGGCGAGGCTCACACCTGGTATGGCGACGAGCTGGAGCATCATGTCGTCGTTCACGCCGGCGAGCTGTTCTATATCCCCGCCGGTGTGCCGCATCTGCCTGCCAACCTCAGCGGCACCCCTTGCACCGCGATCATCGCCCGCACAGATCCGAACGAGCAGGAAAGCGTCGTTCTGCTTCCGGAGCTTGATCGGCTGGTCCAGGAATGACGATGTCAAGGATCAGACTCCCGTCGCCGGGATGCCGGATCGTTCGACCTTGCGGGGCGCCACAAGCTCCTTCCAGGTCGAGAGCGCCTTGTTGACGGCCTGGAACGGTTGGCGCTTGACGAACTGGCCGTGGCCCTCCTTGGTCTTGACGGTGCTTTCCTCGATCGCCACTTCGCCGCGCGTCAGCGTGTAGCGCGGCAGGCCGGTGACGTCCTTGCCTTCGAAGACGTTATAGTCGATCGACGACTGCTGCGACTTGGCCGAGATCGTCTTCGAGCGCTTCGGATCCCATACGACGATATCGGCGTCGGCACCGACGAGGATCGCGCCCTTCTTCGGATAGACGTTGAGGATCTTGGCGATGTTGGTCGAGGTGACCGCTACGAATTCGTTTATCGTGAGACGGCCGGTGTTCACGCCATGGGTCCACAGCATCGGCAGTCGATCCTCGAGGCCGCCGGTGCCATTCGGGATCTTGGCAAAGTTGCCGATGCCGAAGCGCTTCTGATCGGTGGTAAAGGCGCAGTGGTCGGTCGCCACCACCGACAGCGAGCCGGATTGCAGGCCGGCCCAGAGGCTGTCCTGGTGCTGCTTGCTGCGGAAGGGCGGCGACATGACACGGCGGGCGGCATGGTCCCAGTCCTTGTCGAAATATTCGCTTTCGTCGAGCGTCAGATGCTGGATCAGCGGCTCGCCGTAGACGCGCATTCCCTTCTGGCGGGCGCGGCGGATCGCTTCATGCGCCTGCTCGCAGGAGGTGTGCACGACATAGAGCGGCACACCGGCCATGTCGGCGAGCATGATGGCGCGGTTGGTTGCCTCGCCTTCGACCTCGGGCGGGCGGGAATAGGCGTGTGCCTCGGGGCCGTTGTTGCCTTCGGCAAGAAGCTTGGCGGTCATCGAGGCAACGACATCGCCATTCTCTGCGTGAACCAGCGGCAGTGCGCCGAGCTCGGCGCAGCGCTGGAAGGAGGCAAACATCTCGTCGTCGTTCACCATCAGCGCGCCCTTGTAGGCCATGAAATGCTTGAAGGTGTTGATGCCCTTGTCCTTGACGATCGTCTCCATCTCGTTGAAGACGCGTTCGTTCCAGCCGGTGATCGCCATGTGGAACGAATAATCGGCGTTAGCGCGGCTGGTCTTGTTGTCCCACATCTGCAGGGCTTCAAGCAGCGACTGCTCCGGTCCCGGCAGGCAGAAATCCACCACCATGGTCGTGCCGCCGGCGAGACCCGCGCGGGTGCCGCTTTCGAAGTCGTCGGAGGAGTAGGTGCCCATGAACGGCATTTCGAGATGGACATGCGGGTCGATACCACCGGGCATGACGTAGCAGCCCGTAGCATCGAGCGTTTCGGTGCCGGAGAGGTTCGCGCCAATCTCGACGATCTTGCCGCCCTCGATCTTCACGTCCGCCTTGTAGGTCAGGTCCGCGGTGACGATGGTTCCGCCCTTGATGACTGTGCTCATGATCAGATCCCTTGCATTGATTGCTCGCGGCTCTGCGTCCGCCGGTAAAAGAAAGGCGGGAATGATCCCGCCCTTGATTATACAACGATTTCGGCGGTCTCGACGACGGCGTGGAAGAGCACGTCAGCGCCGGCCGCTGCCCATTCCTTGGAGATGTCCTCCGCCTCGTTGTGCGAGAGGCCGCCGACGCAGGGGCACATGACCATCGTCGTCGGCGCGACCTTTGCTGCCCAGCAGGCGTCGTGGCCGGCGCCCGAGATAAGGTTCATGTGGCTGTAGCCAAGCCGTTCGGCCGCACCGCGCACGCGCGAAACGAGCGTCGGATCGAAGGTGACCGGCGCGAAGTGGCCGATCGCCTCGATCGCGCAACCGACGCCGAGCGCTTCGCAAATGTCAGGTGCTTCTGCCTCGATCCTGGCGCGCATGCCGTCGAGCTTCGCCTGATCGGGGGAGCGGATGTCAACGGTGAAGACGACCTTGCCAGGCAGGACGTTGCGCGAGTTGGGGGTGAAGAAAACCTGACCGACGCCGCCGACGGCGCCCGGCTGGTTCTCCATCGCCACGGTCTGCACCATTTCGATGATGCGTGACATTGCGAGCCCGGCGTTGACGCGCATGTTCATCGGGGTCGAGCCGGTATGCGCTTCCCTGCCAGTCAGCGTGAATTCGAGCCACCAGAGGCCCTGACAGTGCGTGACCACGCCGATCTGCTTGTTCTCGACTTCGAGGATCGGCCCCTGTTCGATGTGGTACTCGAAATATGCATGCATCTTGCGCGCACCGACCTCTTCGTCGCCAACCCACCCGATGCGCTTTAGCTCGTCGCCGAAGGTCTTGCCCTCCGGATCCTTGCGCTCGTAAGCATATTCCAGTGTATGGACGCCGGCGAAGACACCCGAGGCGAGCATGGCCGGTGCGAAGCGTGCGCCTTCCTCGTTGGTCCAGTTCGTGACAACGATCGGATGCTTGGTCTTGATGCCGAGGTCGTTCATGGTGCGGACGACTTCGAGAGCGCTAAGCACGCCGAGCACGCCGTCATATTTGCCGCCGGTCGGCTGCGTATCGAGATGCGAGCCGACATAGACCGGCAGCGCATCCGGATCGGCGCCCGGACGGGTCGCGAACATCGTACCCATCTTGTCGATACCGAGGGTCAGGCCTGCGTCTTCACACCATGTCCTGAAAAGGCCGCGCCCCTCGGCATCGGCGTCCGTCAAGGTCTGGCGGTTGTTGCCGCCAGAAATGCCCGGGCCGATCTTTGCCATGTCCATGAGGCTGTCCCAAAGACGATCCCCGTTGACGCGCATGTTCTCGCCTGGTGCTGCCACCATGTCTAAAGTCCTCACCTGTTTTCGCGATCATGCAGCGCGCATGCCCGCTTGTTCCCGTGGTCAGTTTCTCGACGCTCTTGTTTGTTTTGTTAGCGCCGGAAAATCGCCAGTTGCCTTTGTTTTGCATCTGATCGATAATTTGACCGATTGGTAAACATTACAACTTCCGGCGCTGGGCTCAAGACGAAAATCAGGAAAAATACAGACAAAATCACCGGCATCTGCCCATTTTTGCTTCGAGCGGCCCATACCGGTTCAATCTTGAGTGAAATGGTTGAATTTGAAGGGGAAACAAGATCGACATGGCAATCCCGAGAGCAGCCAGGACTCAGCGGCGCACGCGCATTCAGGAAGAGAAGGAAGAGCAGATTCTGGAAGCCGCGCTCGACGTGTTTTCGGTGAGCGGCTTTCGCGGTTCCACGATTGATCAGATCGCCGAGGTCGCCGGCATGTCGAAGCCGAACCTGCTCTATTATTTCCGCACCAAGGAAGCGATGCACCGGGCGCTGATCGACCGCGTGCTCTTTACCTGGCTGGAGCCGTTGAGAGCTTTCGATGCCGAGGGTAATCCCGAAAGCGAGATCCGCAGCTTCATAAGGCGCAAGCTCGAAATGGCCCGCGATTTCCCACGCGAAAGCCGGCTTTTCGCCAACGAGATGCTGCAGGGCGCGCCGCATGTCGAAGACGAGCTGAAAGGGCCGCTGAAGGAACTCGTGGACGAGAAGGCCGACGTTATCCGTGCTTGGGCGAAAGCAGGGAAGATCGCCAAGTGCGATCCCTACCACCTGATTTTCTCGATCTGGTCGACGACACAGCATTATGCCGACTTCGACGTTCAGGTGAGGGCGGTGCTCGGGCAGGACCATGCAGGCGCCGGTCGCTTCGACGATGCGGCGCGCTTTCTCGAGCAGCTGTTCATCGACGGGCTGAAGGTCAAGCCGGTGCCTGGCGCATCGTGATGTCGTGGGGTCGCGCCATCATTCGTCGAAATTCAAGAGTGAGTTGATGGCAGCGCGCGCCTTGGTGTGGCGGGTTTTATAGGCTTGCTGGATCGCCTTCCGTCTTGTTTCGAGCGCAGGCTCCGGTGACATGGCCGATAGCCAGGCCAATGCGGTCGGTACAAACTCCCCGCCCGAGGGAATCAGAAGGTCGCTTTCATCGAGCTGCTTCCTGATGCAGCCGCGGTCCAAGGAGATGACCGCGTTTCCTGCCGCCTTCGCCTCAAAGATCACCAGCGGCTGCGCCTCGTTGCCATGGGTCGTGGCGAAGACGAATACATCGACCTCGCGATAGAAGGCCGATTTCGCGGCGTCATAGAGCGGGCCGCGATAGTCCAGCGTATCGCCGAGTTCCGCGGCGGCGGCATTAATGGCGGCGCGTTCGCTGGCGCCGGCCGGACCCGCGAGGATTGCCCTGATCGGCAAGCTCTCATTCCGCGCTTGCCGTGCGAGATCAAGAAAGGTGTCCAGCCCTTTCTCGCGGCTGAGATTGCCGAGCATGCCGATCAGAAGATGCGTGCGGTCCTTCGGCTCGTCCCTTTCTTCCTGCGCTGCCACGTGGGCCGCATTGGAGATCAGGCTGCTGCGCGTGCGGCGGCCATAAGCATCGGTGAAGTCGTCTCGCATGATGTCGCACAGGAAAATGTGTCGCAGCCGGTTGCCGCCGAGCGTCAGGATGGATCGCATCAGCAACCTCGGCCTATCGATGTGGCTGAAACTGTGATGGTGCAGGTAGACGGGATAGGCAAGCAGCCTCGCCAACAGCACGAGCAGCGACGTGTAGATCAGGCCAGAGCCGCCTTCGCAGGCGAGATAGCAGATCCTGTTGCCATGCTTGCGATCGCGCAACAGCTGGAGACAGGCGCTGAGGACGCGACCGAACTTGATCGGATACTTCAGCGGCGACAGCTTGCCGGTCGGCGGGGCGACATTGCAAACCGTGACGCTGTTTGCTTCCGAAAGCAGCACGATCATGCTTTTCGTCGCGTGCGAGAAGCCGTTTTGTGGCGGAGGCAACTGACCGATCGCAACGATATGACATGTCATGCGGGAGGCTACCTCTTTGCGCCTCCCGACTATCGCACCGGCGCAAGAAAATACAATCTCCCTCGCGGCGGTCCAATGCTCTGGCCGTGCAGCGAACCTTGCGTCAGGCGGCCGCCGTCGCCGGGCTGCTGTCGAAGGCAAACCCCTCGTCGGCCCAGCCGGTCATTCCGCCGATCATGACCTTCACCTGGAGCCCGAGCCTGGCCAGGCGGAGAGCAGCCTTGTCGGTGCCGTTGCAATGCGGGCCGGCGCAATAGACGACGAAGAGGGTATCTGCGGGCCATTCCGACATGCGATGCGCCGTCATCTTGCCGTGCGGCAGGTTGATGGCACCCGGTACGTGGGAGGCGGCGTAAAGTGCGGGAGAGCGAACGTCCAGCAGTACGAAGTCACTGTTGCCGGCGCAAAGCGATGCGTGGACGTCCCAGCAATCGGTCTCGAAGGCGAGCTTGCGGGCATAGTAGGCGGCGGTGGCCTCCGCAGCGGCGGCAGGGGTTTCGGCGACGAAGCTTGGCATGGCATGTCCTTTCGGTTCGAGTTGCCGCCGACCATCGCCGATGTTATGGCTTGGCGAAATTGGCCAGAATGACGGTTCACGTAAAGATCATGCCAAACGCGCTGAACGGACCCCATGTCGCGGTGCTTGCCTATGACGGGCTGTGCACCTTCGAGTTCGCCATTGCCTACGAGGTGTTCGGTCTGTCGCGTCCGGAAATGGGCGAGCGATGGTACCGCTATTCGGTTTGCGGGATAGAGACGGGACCGCTTCGTGCGGCCGGCGGGCTGACGGTTTGCGTCGATCATGGGTTGGAGGTGCTTGAGGAGGCGGATTTGATCGTCGTGCCTGGCTGGCGCGCGATCGATGCCGAGGTTCCGGACGCGGTCATCGATGCTTTGCGCTTAGCCCATCAGCGTGGTGCGCGGATCATGTCCCTCTGCTCCGGTGTTGCGGTGCTTGCCGCCACCGGGTTGCTTGGCCATCGGCGGGCAACCACGCATTGGCGCTACGTCGCCTCGATCTCGCAACGCTACCCCGATATCAGCTTCGATGCCGGCGTGCTCTACATGGACGAGGGCAGTATCCTGACGGCGGCAGGAAGCGCCGCCGGTATCGATCTCTGTCTGCATGTGGTTCGTGGTGATTTCGGCGCGGAGGCTGCCAACAGCGTCGCGCGGCGCCTGGTTCTGCCGCCGCATCGCGAGGGCGGGCAGGCGCAGTTCATCCAGGCGCCGGTGCCGCAGAAGCGCGAAGGCATCCGGCTCGGCCCGCTGATCGAGTGGATGCGGCAGCGGCTGGATGAGGAGCAGCCGATCAGCCTGCTCGCGACGAAAGCCGGGATGAGCCAGCGAACCTTTCAGCGACGGTTCGAGAGCACCACCGGGATCAGCGTCGGTGAATGGCTGCTGCGCGAGAGGCTTCGCCATGCGCGCGAACTGCTGGAGAAACAGATCGGCGCATCCCTCGACGACATCGCAGCTTCCAGCGGTTTTGGGACGCTGGCGACGATGCGCCATCACTTCCGCAAGCGGTTGGGCACGAGCCCGGGCGCCTATCGGAAGATGTTTGCGGCTGGCGGCGGTTGAGGCCCTGATATTGGCCTTCTAGCCCTCCTCCTTCCTGTGCTTGTCACAGGAAACCAGCAGCTGCGGATCTGCGCGGCGAGACATTCACAAGGTCGTCCACAGGCGGCGGGTCGCGCTCAGCAAGCAACGCCGCGGGGCGAATTGCGCCGCGGCGTTGCAAGTCGATTACTCCGCGGCCTGGCGGGCCATCGGGTTGTTCGGATGGGTCGTCCAGTTGGCGTAGTTCGGATCGACGATCTTGCCGGTGCGCTTGTCGAGGTCGCCGGCGGGCAGCTTTTCCATGGTGATGCAGTTCTCGACCGGGCAGACGTTGACGCAGAGATTGCAGCCGACGCATTCGTCGTCCATCACCTCGAAGTGGCGCACGCCATTGACGAACTGGGTAATCGCCTGGTGCGAGGTATCTTCGCAGGCGATGTGACAGCGGCCGCACTTGATGCAGGCATCCTGATCGATCTTCGCCTTGGCGATGTAGTTGAGGTTGAGATACTGCCAGTCGGAGACATTCGGCACTGCGCGGCCGGTGATATCGTCGAGATTGCGGTGGCCCTTGGCGTCCATCCAGTCGGACAGACCCGTGATCATCTCCTGCACGATCTTGAAGCCATAGGTCATCGCCGCCGTGCAGACCTGCACGTTGCCGGCGCCGAGCGCCAGGAACTCGGCCGCATCGCGCCAGGTCGTTACGCCGCCAATACCTGAGATCGGCAGGCCGTAGGTTTCCGGATCGCGGGCGATCTCGGCCACCATGTTGAGCGCGATCGGCTTGACCGCCGGGCCGCAATAGCCGCCGTGGCTGCCACGTCCGTCGATGGACGGCTCCGGCGAGAAGGTGTCGAGGTTGACCGCGGTGATCGAGTTGATCGTATTGATCAGCGAGACCGCGTCGGTTCCGCCGGCCTTGGCAGCGCGCGCCGGCTTGCGGATGTCAGTGATGTTGGGCGTCAGCTTGGTGATCACGGGCATGCGCGTGTACTGCTTGCACCAGCGCACGACCATTTCGATGTACTCCGGCACCTGCCCGACAGCAGAGCCCATGCCGCGCTCCGACATGCCGTGCGGACAGCCGAAGTTGAGCTCGATGCCATCGGCGCCGGTTTCCTCGACCAGCGGCAGGATCGATTTCCAGGCGTTTTCCTCGCAGGGGACCATGATCGAGGCGATCAGCGCCCGGTCCGGCCAGTTCATCTTCACCTGCTTCATTTCGCGCAGATTGGTGTAGAGGTCGCGATCGGTGATGAGCTCGATATTGTTCAAGCCCAGCAGGCGGCGGTCGGCGCCCCAGATCGCGCCGTAGCGCGGGCCGTTGACGTTGACGACCGGCGGGCCTTCCTCGCCGAGCGTCTTCCAGACGACGCCGCCCCAGCCGGCCTTGAAGGCGCGTTCGACGTTGTAGGCCTTGTCGGTCGGCGGTGCGGAGGCCAGCCAGAACGGGTTGGGCGACTTGATGCCGACGAAATTATTGCGGAGATCAGCCATTGTTCATTCTCCCCTTCAAGCGACGGCAACGGCCGGCTGCGCACCGGCAGCAAGCACGCGGTTGATGGATTCGGCGGCATCGCGGCCCATAGCGACGGCCGAGACGGTGAGATCGTCACCACCGAAGACGCAATCGCCGCCGGCCCAGACGCCGTCCAGCGAGGTCTTGCCTTCCGCATTAATGGCGATGCGTCCGGACTCCATGCGCAGCGCGCCGAGGCCGGAGGCATCGAAGGTCTGGCCGATCGCCTTGAAGATCTGGTCGGCGGCAATGACGCCGGTCTCGCCGGTTGTCGACAGGCGGCCATCGACGAGCTTGGTATATTCAACCTCGATCGCGGCGACCTTGCCGTCCTGTGCGAGGATGGACTTCGGCGCCAGCCAATGGCGGATGATGACGCCCTTCGAGGTGGCGAGATCCTGCTCGAACTCCGAGGCGTTCATATGTTCCTTGCCGCGGCGATAGCAAATCGTCACTTCCTCCGCGCCGAGCAGCTTGGCCTGCACGGCGGCATCGATTGCCGTCATCCCGCCGCCGAGAACGACGACGCGGCGGCCGATCGCAATATCGCCCTTGCTTGCGGCCTGGCGCAGGCTGGCGATGAAGTCGACGGCATCATCCACGCCGGGTAGATTTTCGCCTTCGACACGGAGCGCGTTGACACCGGCAAGGCCGATGCCGACGAAAACGGCGTCATATTGCGATTGCAGATCGGCGAGAGAGAAATCACGGCCAAGTTGCTGCTCGTGGCGGACTTCAATGCCGCCGATCGCCAGAACGTAGTCCACTTCCTGCTGCGCGAAGTCGTCGACCGTCTTGTAGGTGGCGATGCCATATTCGTTGAGGCCGCCTGACTTCGGCCTTCCGTCGTAGATGACGACGTCATGGCCCTTCACGGCGAGGCGATGGGCAGCGGCAAGACCTGCCGGGCCCGCGCCGACGACGGCAATCGTCTTTCCGGTCGGAGCGGGGCGGCTGTAAAACTGCTTGTCTGCCTGCATGGCCGTGTCGGTGGCGTAGCGCTGCAGGCGGCCGATTTCGACGGGCCGTTCTTCTGCCGTGTTGCGCACGCAGGCCTGCTCGCACAAATCTTCGGTGGGACAGACGCGAGCGCACATGCCGCCCAGAATATTCTGGTCGAAGATCGTCTTGGCCGATCCAAGCGGATTGCCGGTGGCGATCTGCCGGATGAAGAGTGGAATGTCGATCGAGGTGGGACAGGCCGTCATGCACGGCGCGTCGTAGCAGAAATAGCAGCGGTCGGCTGCCACCAGCGCCTCGTGCTTGTCGAGGCGTGGATGAAGATCGGAGAAGTTCGACTCGTACTCGGCGGGCGAAAGCCGGCCTGCACGAATCCCAGTTCCCAGTCGTTCCATTGAAGTTCCCTCATTATTGGTAAACGGCCAGTAGGGGAAAGCGTAACTCAGGTTAAAAAATTTATCAAACGGTAAAATTTTTGCAATGTATGCCGTTTATCCTATTGTTTTAATAGGGCTATTTTTGCTGGTTTTTGAACGCCGTCCGCCCTTGGCCGCGTCCTTGACATAAAAAATGAAGAAATCGATTTTTTCTCGTCCGTTCGGGGAACCATTCGGATACTTGCCCGTTACTGCGGTATCCGAACGATGACCGCATCGACCCAACATGCGCGCCCCCAAACCATCGTTCGGACGTACTCACGGTCCCCTCCCGGTGAGTGAAAGAACAGCCGGTGCGCCGCCCTCGCACTGGCTGTTCTTCGTTTGGCGGCTGTTCTTCGTTTAGCGCATGACTGCCTGTCGAGGAGGACGTCGGAGAATCTCGAACTCGGCGTCGGGGATGACCAGATGATATTCGATCCGGCCTGGTATCAGCGTGAGTTCGGCCTTGCCGTTTACCGAGGAGGGGACGACGCGCTCGAGCACCGTCTTGCCGAAGCTGTTTTCGCTGAATTCATGAATCTCTGTCGGATCGCACAGCGTCTCCGCCCATGAAACCTCGATTGCCTTTCGCCCGGCAGAGGCCACTTCGTGGCAGCTCAAGGTGACAGCAGGTTTGCTGCCAGCGATCGCTCCATAGGAGGCCGAATTGACGATCAGTTCGTGCAGCGCCAGGCCGACATGCACGGCGGCATTGGGTGTCAGGTGGACGTTTATTCCGGAGATCGGCAGCGGCCCTGCGGTCTCAGGCCAATAGGGGGCGAACTGCTTTTCAGCGAGTTCGAACAGGAAGGCACCGCGCCAACTGGAGTCAGTAATCAAGTCCTGCGAATTCGACAGCGATTGCAATCGACCGCGGAATTTCGCCAAAAAGCTATCCAGCGATATGGTGTTGCGGGCCGTTTGTGTGGCGATGCCCTGAATAATGGCCAGAAGGTTCTTCGAGCGGTGCGATAGCTCGCGAAGAAGCGACTTCAGCACTTTTTCGCGATGCCGCGCCTCCGTCACCTCGGATATGACGGAGAGGATGCCCATGGCGTGATCCGTGCCAGCGCGCTGGATCTTCAGTTCGTACGTGCGCATTTCCCCGTCGATCGAAATATCGACCTCGGCTGTCGTCTGCTTCCCGGTTTCGAAGACCTGCTGCTTCAGCTTCTCCAGCTTGCGCCCATGTGTCTCGCCGAAGAGATCTGCGTCAGTTCCGCCCGGGATTGCAAGCGGCTGAAAATACGCAGGAAGATTATCGGCATAGATGATCGACAAGCCAGGATCCTGGTAGATCACTGAAATCCCGGCACTTGCGAGCGCACGCTGCAGTAGAACCACTCTGCCTTCCGGCGCGAAGGACATGCCGGGCACTGGTTCATTCCTGTTCACCTAGTCGCCTTTCCCATTTTGATCTTTCCTCACGGCGGAGGAGGGTGCCCATTGATCGGGAAGCTTATCCTAGAAGAAAGCGCTAAAAAAAAACTTTAAGGCCGGAAAAAGCGTTCCAGATTCACCGAAACGCATTCCCGTTCCCTTTGTTCCTCAAGTCGCCATTTTCTCAGGCGGCGGCCTTGGTGGATTGGTTGAAAAAAAGTGCCTGACTGATCAATGCCTTGACCATGTCCGGATTGAACGGCTTCGTGACCAGGAAGGTCGGCTCCGGCCGTTCGCCCGTTAGCAGTCGCTCTGGAAAGGCGGTGATGAAGATCACCGGCACGCTCGCAGTCTTGAGAATGTCGTTGACCGCATCGATGCCGGAGCTGCCGTCGGCAAGCTGGATATCTGCCAGAACCATGCCTGGCCGGGTCCTGTTGTAAAGCGCAACCGCTTCGGCATGCGTACGGGCAATGCCTGTCACCCGGTGGCCGAGGCTTTCCACCATTTGTTCGATGTCCATCGCGATGAGCGGCTCGTCCTCGATGATCATCACGTCCGTGGCAACCTGGCGAGAGATTTCGCGCGATGCGTTGTCGAGCAGGCTGACGACTTCGTCCTCTTCCACGCCCAGGATCTCGGCAATCTCTCCAACCCGAAAGTTCTCGACGGAGGCGAGGATAAAAGCCTGGCGCGCGAGCGGCGAAACCTTGGCGAGGTTCAGCGTTGCGCGCTGCTCCCACGCGTAAGGCGAGGCAGGTTCAGGGATCTGGACTGTGACGGAACCAAACAGCGTGGTGAAAAGTTTGTACAATGCAACGCGGTCATCGGCGGTATCCGGGAAAATGGATATATCGGTAATGATCGCCTCGAGGACGGCGGCGACATACGCGTCGCCCGACGTTTGCGTTCCAGTAAGCGCGCGGGAATAACGACGCAGATAAGGAAGGTGCGGCGCAATTCGAGTCGAAAGTGTCATTTATAGCTCCCAATAGGCCGGTGAGGGGCCTCAATGGCGATTAAAACGCGACGGACTGTAAAAATGTTCCTGATATGTAGGAACTTTTTTTTCTCAGCAGCATTATCGTGCCTACAAACAGAGGGCTCATCGCATTTGTTTCATGACACGCGACGGGATGTTCGCCAATCAGCCGGCCCAAGCGGCTGATGTAGTTAAGACGAACTTAATCAAGGCGACGTGGCAGAACGGGCGGATAACGAGTAAAGTGACGATTGATGACGACACGGAAGAATGAAAAAGATCGGCAGCGGCTGGAAATGCGCGCAAGCGATATCCTGGACCCGAACAGCCAGATCGGGGTGAAGTTACGATCGCTTTATGCTGCCGTGCAGGACGAGGCGATTCCGGAGCGCTTTCTCGATTTGCTCGAGAAGCTTGACCAGGCTGAACTGGTCGCTTCGGCCAAGACCGCGAAGTAAGGTGGCTCCATGGAAACGCAGCAACCAAGCTTCAAGCGCGAGCTCCTTGCGTCGCTACCGAGTCTGCGAGCCTTTGCCATCTCGCTGATTGGTCGGCATGACCGGGCGGACGATCTTGTTCAGGACACGATCATGAAGGCCTGGGCAAAGCAGGATCATTTCGAGATGGGCACCAACATGAAGGCCTGGCTCTTTACGATCCTGCGCAACGAGCTTTACAGCCAGATGCGCAAGAGCGGACGCGAAATCCAGGATAGCGATGGCTTGTTCACCGAGTCGATGGCGATGCACCCGTCGCAGTACGGGGCACTCGACCTTCAGGATTTCAAGAAGGCGCTCGATCAGTTGCCCCCGGACCAGCGTGAAGCGATCATTCTGGTCGGCGCATCGGGGTTCTCCTACGAAGAAGCCGCGGAAATCTGCGGATGTGCCGTCGGCACGATCAAGAGCCGCGTCAATCGCGCCCGCCAGCGTCTCCAGGAACTGCTTCAGATTTCCGGCGAGGCCGATTTCGGGCCGGATGCGACATCCTCGCCGCTGACGTCCAAAGCCTTCGCCTTCTGACATGGCCAGGTCGACCAAAAAGGCCGGCTGCCTCACGGCGCCGGCCTTTTTGGTCGGGTGAGCGATGGAGTGTCAGTCGTCGTTGCGCTTGGAGCCCATGAGGTTGGCTGCGACGACGGCTGCGAGAACACCCGCCGTCAGCAACGGCTGGGCGCGGATGAGGCCTATACCGGCGGCCGCAAGCGATTCCAGCGCCTGTCGGCGTTCCGCCACACGGCGCGCTTCCTGCGCATTGATCACCATCATGATAACGAGGACGACGATCGCGATCAGCAGCGCTGCGGCAGCCAGGAATAGCGCCGCGCCTATGGGTCCATAAATGCCGGAGAGCCATATCGCGCCGGCAACGACTGCAAGTGTATAGGCGGTCAACAAGAGAACGACGGCAATCGCCACGAAAATACCGTTGCGCTTCGTGCGCGCAACGGTGCGGTGAACACTCGTGCCGACCAGCAGGCTGAGGAGCGAAAAGAGCATCTCGTCTCCTTAACGGCGGGCAAGGAGGGCGAGGACAAGCCCGAAGGCTGCCGCCGCCCCGATGGTGGCTACAGGGTGCCGGCGTACCGTGTTGCGCACTTCATGCGCGCCGCGAAGGTAGCCCTCCTGCAATTCGTGGATCAGGTCCTCGCTGCGCGAGAGTAGATCGTCGTAGCTGGCTGCTGCCTGATAGCGAAGTCGATCACCCGACTTGCGCGACTGCTTACCAGCGATCTTCGTCAGGGCCGCGATGTCGTCGCGAAGAGTTTCGATCTGCTCTTCGATGGTGGATTCAATGTTGTGAAGCGTGCCGCCATTGCGCCGGCTGCGGAGGGGGTGGAGGAGCGAAGAGGCCACGATTTTCTCCATCGGTAAGGCACGCTCTGAACGGGCCTGGTTCAACACAGGGCCGCCGCCGAAGTTTGCATGAAGATTGTCGCCCGGCAATGACCCACATCATCAATTGCCTAACGCGGCCGCTTCTCAAAAGTTCCGCTACGCTGGATTGTATCAGGTTTGAACTGCACTATGAGCAAGCACGAAGGGCGTGCCGTCTGCTGGAACCCGATTGATCCGCAGGGCACAGCCGAAGACGGTTTCCATGGTCTCATCCGTCAGCACGTCGCGGACGCCACCAGCCGCGGCCACTTGCCCGGATTTCATGAGGATCATCTGGTCGGCGAAGAGCGCAGTCAGGTTGAGGTCGTGCATGACTGCGATGACGCCGCCGCCGGCTTCGCAGAATTTGCGCGCCAATGTCATGATGGTCAGCTGATGGCTGATGTCGAGGCTCGATACCGGCTCGTCGAGCAGGAGCCAGCACGGCTTTCCGTCGATGACCGGCTCGGCGATCTGGCAAAGAACGCGGGCGAGCTGTACGCGCTGCTGCTCACCGCCCGAAAGCTCCTGATAGAATCGGCCATCGAAGCCCTCCAGGTCGACAGCCGTCAGTGCATTCGCGGCAATCTGCTCCACTTTATCAGGGTTACGATTGACGCCAGCGGTCAAGCCCATCCGGACCACTTCGCGCACCATGAACGGGAAGGAGATGGTGCTTGCCTGCGGCAGCACGCCACGCATCGTCGCCAGTTGCCATGGCTGCAGCGCGCTGACATCCTGCCCATTGAGGCGAATGGTGCCCGCGTAGGGGAGTTCGCCCGAGACGGCCTTCATCGTTGTCGTCTTGCCTGAACCGTTCGGGCCGGCAATCGCCGTCAGCTGACCAGCCCGTGCGGTGAAGCCGACCTGACGAACGATGGTCTTGCCGGAAAGGCGTACGGAAACGCCGGATACTTCGATCATTGCTCGATACTCAAAGGGCAAGGCGTGCGCGATGCCGCAACAGAATCCACAGGAAGAACGGGCCGCCGACGGCCGCCGTAATGATGCCGATCGGCAGTTCGGCCGGCGCGACGATCGTCCTCGCAAGGACATCGGCGAAAATCAGCAACGAGCCGCCGAGAAGGGCGGAGGCGGGCAGCAGGAAGCGGTGATCGGGGCCGATCGACATTCGCAGTACATGCGGAACCACAATGCCGACGAAACCGATGCCCCCACTGACGGCGACCGAAGCACCCGTTGCAGCGGCAACGCTGACGATGGCGATATTCTTCAGCCGCTGGACGGGGACGCCCATGTGAAAAGCCGTCGCTTCGCCGAGCGTGATGGCGTTGAGGCCCCGGGCCATGAACGGTATGGCGGCAAAGGAGAGAAGAATGATGGGCGCGGCGGCGGCAATCTTTGCCCATGTCGCTCCAGCAAGTGATCCCATCCCCCAGAAAGTGAGGTCTCGCAGTTGCTGATCATTGGCCATGTAGATCAACAGTCCGGTGAGCGCACCAGCAAGCGAGCCGAGCGCGATGCCGGCAAGCAGCATCGTGGCTACCGAGGTCTGGCCGTGCCCGGTTGCGATCCGGTAGAGCAGCCAGGTGCTGGCGAGGCCGCCGCAGAAGGCTGCGATCGGCAGCGCGTAGATGCCGAGCAGCGTGTAGAGCGGTGCGGCAAAGCTGCTGGCAAGCACGATGATCACCACCGCGCCGAGACTGGCCCCTGAGGACACGCCGACAAGTCCAGGATCGGCAAGCGGGTTGCGGAACAGGCCCTGCATGATGGCGCCCGAGACGGCAAGCGAGCCACCGACCAGGAAACCCAGGATCGCGCGGGGCATGCGGATATCAAAGATGATGATCCGATCGCGCGCGTTCAGCGCATCATCTGAGCCGGCCACCTTGGCAAGGACGTCGAGGAACGAGGCGTTGGAAGCGCCTGTTGTCACCGAAAACAACAGTGACAGGACGGAGCCTGCCGCCAGCAGAATGATCGCCAGCAGGGCAAGGCGGCTGCGATCGCCCGTCCTGTGAAGCTCTCTCAGACCTGTCAGCGAAAACATCGCGCGCTTCTGTCCCATGGCGTCCTGCAGAGCCATCGTCAGCTCCCGTAGATCGCCGCGTTCAACGCACGGACGGCGCCTGCAGTGCGGGGGCCGAAACCAAGCAGGTGCAGGCCGTCCATACGGATGATCGCCTTGTTCTGCGCCGCGGGTGTCAGGGCCAGTGCGGGCTGCTTGAGAAGGTCTTCATCCCCAGGACCCGAGCCATCGCCGCGGTTCATCATCAAAATGACCTCGGGCTTTGCTTCCACGATCGCTTCGTCGGTCAGCGGCTTGTAGCCGGGGAAATTGCCCACCGCATTGACGGAGCCCGAAAGCTTGATGATGCCGTCGGCAGCAGTGCCGGTACCGGATGCCATGATCTTGCCGCCCTGCATGCTGAGGATAAAGAGGACACGCTTGCGCTCGCTTTCGGGCCGCTTCGTGGCGTCGGAAATCGCCGCGTCGAGGTCTGCGCCGACCTTTTCCTCCAATGCCTTTGCCTTGTCCGGCTGCCCGAGGAGTTCGCCGACGCGGTCGATCTTGGCGAGGATGCCCTCACGCGTATAGGCATTCGGGACGGTCTCGAAGGGAACGCTGGCGCTCTTTAGAACATTCAGTGCTTCCGGAGGTCCGGATCCTTCGATGGCGATGATGGCCGTCGGGTTCATCGCAAGGATGCCTTCCGGCGACAGGGCGCGCATGTAGCCTATGTCGGGCAGCTTCATCGCCGCTTCGGGATACATGCTCGTCGTGTCGCGGGCGATCAGCCGATCCTGCTCACCGAGCGCGTAGACGATCTCGGTGACGTCGCCGCCGACCGATACGAGGCGCGTCGTATCCAGTGTCTCGGCCGCCAGGGAATTCGAGACGGGAGCCAGCGACAGCACGATAGCCGCCACCGAAAACGCCAGTGCCCAAAGCCGCTGGTGGCGCGGTTCCTTACGCATCTTCAACCCCTTCTCAAGCCGCGACGCTTGTTCCTGTGCGCGGCAGGTTTTCCATGATGGAGCGCCAATCGTCGCGCTCATCGGTGCCCTCCTTCCGCTTGCCGAAGAACTGGATGATCATTTCGCCATCGCCATTGTATGCCTCGAGCGAGGTTACATGGCCGTCCTTCGTCGGCTTGCGCACGGCCCAGGTCTCGGCAATGTGATCCTGCCGAAGGTGCAAGTGGAATGTCGGATCGAGAACGTTGATCCACGGACCCATCAGCTGCACGTTGAAGATAGGGCCGGAATGGATCTGGACGATTCCATTGTTGGCCACGAAGCACATGACCGGCAGGCCTGCCTTGACCGAAGCGTGCATCATCTCTGCCGTCGCCGTGTTGTCGAGTTGCCAGGCATAGTCGTCGCCGACAGTGCGGACGGCAACCTGGCGACCGATCTTCAGCTTGCGCAGCATCCCAAAGAACTCATGCGTGTCGGTGAGCTTGCTCCAGTGCTGGCGTAGCTCGTCGCGCGTGACCTCGCCACTCTCGCTTATCGACGAGGGTGTCGGATCGGCGACGAATTCCTGCGACTGATCCTCAAGCTTCAGATCCCGGACGATGGCGTGATAAGCCTCGACATTCGATTTCGGGCGAAGATGCACCTTGTGAACTGCGTTTCCGGCCTTGTCGAAGTATTGCAGGCTGAGACGCTCCTGTTCGCCATCTCGCTTGGAAACAGCAAAGCCGTGCGCCCAGCGATCGGGGAAAATGCGCAAGTCGATGTTTTCCCCAAGGACGATCGAGGCATGCGGTCCGGCGGTGATGTTTTCGTAAACGCCGATCGTCTCGTGAACGGCGCTTTCGTTGCGAGAAAGGGCCATGACTTCGCCGAGTTCAGCGACCCGCTCCAGAAGCTTCAAAGCGCTGCCATCGATGCGGGTTGCGCTGATGCCAACCTCGGCCGCGACGAGCGCTGCTTCGGAAATCTGAAGCTGAGCTGCGATGTCGCGCTCACGCATCTTCGGATTTTCTGCGCGAAATGCGCGAATGTCGGCGGGAGCCGGTTTCGTGGTCTCAGTCATGTCCTAGCCCTACTTATTGAGAATGAGTTTGCCCTGACGGGTGATTTTCATGCGGTAGACCACGCCATCGTGACGGATCATGATCTCGGTCGCTCCGCGAAAAATGTCTGCACTTTCCAAAACGCGCATGTCTGCCGTTGGTTCGCGCTGCAGCGACGCGTGGCGAAAGGTATCTGGCTTCTCAACCATCATTGTCGGTCGGTTATGTCCGCTCGATCCGCGGCGCCCAACGCCGGGAAAATCCATAATTATCTTGACTCTCATAGTCATCATTTTTTAATGACGCAATAGCGGAGTTTGCAAGTCAAGTTTAGAGTCTTTTGATGGAGGGAATAGCAGTGAGCAAGATTGCAGCGCTTTTGACGAGCGGTCTGATCGTGGTTGCGAGTGCGTCACACGTTCTTGCTCAGGATGCTGCAGCAAACTCCCCGGCCAAAGGCCTCGAGGTCGAGTTGAACGGCCTCGCTCCGTCGCAGAAGGGCTGCATGATGACCTTCGTTGCGCTCAACAATCTCCCCGCGCCGATCACCAAGATCTCCTTCGAGCTTGCTTTCTTCAACGACAAGAACGCGGTCGACCGGGTGACCGTGTTGGACTTCCGCGATCTGCCGCAAGGCAAGAAGCGCGTGCGCCAGTTCGACATGCCGAACGTCAAGTGCGAGAGCGTGACGCGCCTGTTGATCAACGATGCGCCGGTTTGCGACGGCCCGGCCACGGGAGAGTGCATGAAGCGTCTTGTCACCCGTTCACAGGCTTCCGTTCCTTTCGAGGGTTGAGTGGTTCGCCGGCATGACAGCCGGCGGGTTTCTGTTTCAACTGGCCGAGGCAGGCACAAATGGCAGTTTCACCAACATCCAAATCGAGAGTCATTGTCGTTGAGGAGCCGGTCGCCGACATCGGAATGAACGACAACAATCCCGGCATGCATCCCGGGCATGAATTGTCGGATCTTCGTAACCTGCCGCGCCAGCCGGCTGCCGAGGTCTCCATCCACTACGCCCGCCTGGCAATGATTGAATCCTTCCCGCAGGATCCGCAGAGTGCGAGCAACACCGTCGCTGCTGCGCCATCGATGGATGCCAGCGTCGAAAAGGATGAGGGCAAAAGACCACATCAGCGTCATGTGGTGATGGCTTGTCTCAGCTCTCTTGCTTGCCATGTGGCTGTTATCGCGATCCTGGTCGTCGGGTTCGTGGTCACGCCACACGATCCGGTTGAAGAGGCCGGCGAGGTGATGAGTGTTATTATCCTTGGCGATTCAGAGGCAGACCAGGCGGCCGCAGGCGAAAAAGCTGAAGAGCCACAGCCTGAGCAGATCGTGGCCGAGACCGTTCAGACGCAGACTGTGCAGCCGACTGCGATGTCGACGACGGAGCCTACAGAATCGGTGGCTGTTGCGCCGGCGCAAGAGGTCACGCGCGTTTCCCCGGAAAACGTCGTTGCCGCGCAACCCGAAATCCTGACCTCGCTATCGCCGGCCGAGACATCCGTGGTGCAGCCGATGGCGACGCAAGTGCCGTCGCAGCTTCCTGCCGAGACGCCTCCCGTTGCCCAGGCCGCGCCGGAGGAGGTTAAGCCGGTCCAGCCGATGGAAACAGCGGCGGTCGCTCCGCAACCGGATAAGCCGACGCTTGAACCCAAGCCGAAGACGGAAAAGCCCGTCACAAAGCCGGTCGAGAACAAGGAGCCGCCGAAGAAGGCCAAACCATCTGCGGGGTCGGGCGGTGAAAACAGGCAGGATTCCAAGAAGGGATCCGTCGAGGGGACCGAGACAGCAACCTCGAACCAAAATTCGCGTGGCTCCGGTAGCCGCGGCGGTGCGGGGAGCGCAGCCATTGCCAACTACCCCGGCAAAGTGCAGTCGCGAATCCGCCGCTCCGTCAGGGTGCCGTCGCAGTACAAGCGCATGAGCACGTCCATGAGCGTCCGCGTTCGCCTCACAATTGGCGCCAGCGGCGATCTGAGCGGTCTTTCGATCGCGCACAGCTCAGGTATCCCCGAGCTGGATCAGGCTGTTGTCGAGGGTATTCGCCGAGCGGCACCGTTCCCTCCGCTCCCCAGCGAGTGGGGCAAACCGGTCTGGTCCTTCAATCAGGACGTTCAGGTGACGGGTCGTTGACAAAATATGACTGAAATAATCAACTTTATACTTTACTATAAAAATCAAGTTTAATAAGGTCCGCTCGCACACGCAGGGTCGTGTGACGATCAACGAGCGAACGGGTGGGCAATGGCTCGAAAGACGAAGAAGGGTTCCAACCGCGAGATCCGCGTCAACGCGAATTTCGAGACGGTTCAGGAAGCGTCCGGGCGGTCCAAACTTGATGGACGCAGTTTCCTGTATGTCGGCGGACGGGACTGCCAGGTGGCGCATCTTCGCCAGATCGCAAGCAACTTTGGGGCAGAGCTGATCCACCACGACGGTGGTTTGCGCGAGGCCGTCTCCCGCATCGATACCGTGCTTCCCTCGGTCGACTGCGTCTTTTGCCCGATCGACTGTATCAGCCACGATGCCTGCCTGCGCGTGAAGACGGGCTGCAAGAAATTCGGCAAGGCTTTCATCCCGCTTCGAAACGGCAGCAAGTCCAGTCTGGAACGTGCGCTGCAGACAATGAACGAACGAGACAATTCCCGATGAATGAAGAACGCCTTGACGGGGTCATGATGATCGGCCTGCACAAGCTTGCCGCTCAAAGAGGTGACGGCCTTGTGCCGGAGCTTTACGATCTGCTGCTTCGCAATGCCAGGCGCAGAGACTATCCCAACGTGTCGGAGTTTCCGCTCTGGGAGGCACGGATGCCCGGGCAGCAGCCGGAAAAGCCGCTTGGTTTGGACGCTGCAAACGGCAATAATGTTGTGGCCTTCGCGCCTGAGCGCGCTGGCGTGAAAGGCTAACGGTAAGGATCCTGCCATGTATATTGCGATGAACCGCTTCAAGGTTGCGGTCGGATCGGAGGCAGACTTCGAGGATGTCTGGCGCAATCGCGATTCCAGCCTCTCGCAGGTTCCAGGCTTCGTCGAGTTCCGCCTGCTGCGGGGCAGGACGAATACGGAGGAGGAATACACGCTGTTTTCCTCGCACACCCTCTGGCAGAGCGAGGAGGACTTCGTGAACTGGACGAAGTCCGAAAACTTTCGCGCCGCGCACCGCAGTGCCGGTGAACGCAAGGCGATGTACAAGGGGCCGCCGGTTTTCGAAGGCTTCAACGTCGTGGCCGGCATCTGAATGGCCGAGCAGGACCCGGATCGTGTCGAAGTCCTGTCGGTGCTGCCATCGCCGAAACGCTCTCCTTTTATCATGACGATCTTGGCTTCGAGCGGATCATCCACCAGTCTCCAGACTGTCTGATCCTGCGACGCGACGAGATGGAGTTGCAGCTGGCGCGAGCGAGCGCTATGCGAGGCGACGTCCGTCTATCTCAGTGGCGGTCGAATTGTTGCGCTGCATGCGCCCCGCTTGAGCGACGGCCATGGCGTAGGGAAGAATTCTCTATCCATGACCCGATGGCAATCTGCTTTCGGTTTGGGCGCATACCCCCTGATCGATCAGCCTCGGCGGACGAAGGCGCCCACCGCGATCGCCAGCCAGCCGAACATCATGGCAAATCCGCCCGTGGGTGCGGCCATCGGAAACAAACCGGAACCCGCATAGCGCAAAGCGACGAGATCGCCGGCAAACAGAAGTGTGCCAGCGCCTATAAGGAGGCCGGCCAGCCATGCGGTCCTTAGCTTCTCGGCGCCGATGGCAAGAGCAAGCAGGGTAGGGCCGTGCGCCAGGCACATTGCCGAAGCCGAAGCGACGAGATGCGCGTCGCCGCCGCCATGCGCTGCGGCAGCCGCCAGCGCCACGCCGGCAAGGCCGAACAGGCCGGCAAACAGATAAAGTAGCGGCGCAATACGCGCGTTCAGCGTCATGGCTGGTCCTATTCCTTGTTCTGCATGTGATATGCGAGCCGTTCGATGGGCGGCAGGATGATCTCGCGCAGCTTCGGATTGGCGATGGTTTCTTCAAGCGCGCGGCGAAAGCAGAGCAGCCATTCGTCGCGTTCCGCGGGACCGATCTGGGCAACGAAATGCCGGCTTCTGAGGCGTGGATGGCCGCGCTTATCGGTGTAGAGCGGCGGGCCGCCGAGATACCCTGTCAGGTATTCGTAGAATTTCTCCCGGCTGCCGTCCAGTGATGGCGGATGGACGGCGCGGACATGGTGGGCCTCGGGCAGCGTATCCATCAGCTCATAGAAGCGGTGCGCCAGCGCACGCACGGCCGCGCCGCCGCCAATTGCCTCGTAAAGCGTAATGACTTTTTCCGCCACTGTTCCATTCCTCGAAAATCCAACCCTTCATGCACTGCGAGGAAGACGACCGCAACCACCGGGATCAGTGCGCGGCAATTCGCCCGTCGTCGGCCTGCGGTGACAAATTTCTTGACAAAACCGTCTGGACGGTATCTTTTATCAAAATGTCACTCGCTCATCATCGCCGCAAACAGCCTCTCATCGTGCGCCAGCAGTTGCTGGATGTGGCCGCTCGCCTGACGATGGAGCAAGGTATGGCTGCTGTGACACTGGATGCCGTGTCCGGCGCTTCAGGGGTCAGCAAGGGCGGGCTGTTGCACCACTTTCCGACGAAGAATGCGCTGCTGGATGCCCTTTTTGAAAGCCTCCTCGATCGTTTTGACGCTGATATCAATGAGCGCATGCGCGAAGACCCGGTGCCGCATGGCCGTTTCAGCCGGGCCTATCTGCGTGCCGTCGCCGATCTCAGGGACAGTCCCGACGAGGCGGCCCATTGGGCTCAGGTCGCGGTCGCGTTGCTTGCTGAGCCACGGCTTCGGCATCGCTGGCGCGCGTGGGTGCAGGAGCGGACGGAGGAATACGTCGGCACGGATTCGTCCGTCGATGCGCAGATCGTTCGGTTTGCGGCTGACGGCCTCTGGCTTGCCGACATGCTCGGCAGCCATGACAACGGCGGCGATCGGCATGCGCTGATTGCCCGTCTCGTCGAACTCACCAACAAGTAGAATAGGACCCCGCCATGGCTCCCGCTGTCGTCTACGCGCTGCTCTTTGCTGCGATCGCGCTGGAGGTCATCGGCACGACGGCGCTGCAATTGTCGCAGCAGTTCACCCGCCTCGGGCCGACGGCTGTTCTGGTCATCTGCTACGCTGCCGCATTCTATTGCCTGTCGATAACGCTGAAGGTCATTCCCGTCGGCATCGCCTATGCAATCTGGAGCGCGCTCGGCATCGTGCTGATTTCCGCTGTCGGCCTCATCTATTTCAAGCAGCGGCTCGATGCGCCGGCGATCATCGGGCTGGGGCTGATCGTCGTCGGCGTGCTGGTGGTCAACCTTTTCTCAAAATCCGTCTCCCATTGATTTCGCCCGCATCCGGGCTCATCTGGCCACCTTGACCCGCTGCGATCCCCCAGAGTCGTCGCGACATTTGACCGCCGCCACGCGGGCTTGTGAAAAATGGCGCCATATCCATATCTTCTTGAACTTTTCACAGCCTATTTTACGCATTGGACAACCCATGACCGACGGTACCGCTGACGCAGGCCTTTCTGAAAATCCATCCGCAACCAAGGGCCAATCCTTTAACACTGCCGGCATCGCGCCCATGGATCGGCCGAGCGCGATCACGCGCTTCTTCATGGGTATCGTCGCATGGGCGGAAAAGCTGAACTTCAGATATGCCGAGCTCGGCAATCCGCCGGTCTATGATACCACGACGTTCCCCTGGGCCGCCGAGGTGGAGAAGGCGTGGCCGCAGATCCGGTCCGAACTGGACCGTGTGCTCGTGCGGCAGAGCGAACTGCCGACATTCCAGGACATCTCGACTGACGTGAAGACGATTTCCAGTGATAGCGGCTGGAAGACATTCTTCCTCGTCGGGTTCGGTGTGACGTCGCAACAGAACATCAAGGCCTGCCCGCAAACCTGGGAGGCGGTGCAAAAGATACCGGGATTGAAAACCGCCATGTTCTCGATCTTCGAGCCCGGCAAGCACCTGCCGGCGCATCGCGGACCTTACAATGGCGTGCTTCGCCTGCATCTCGGCATAATCGTACCGGAACCGCCGGACAAGCTTGCGATCCGGGTGAAGGACCAGATCTGCCACTGGCAGGAGGGAAAAGTCCTGATCTTTGATGATGCTTATGAGCACGAGGCCTGGAACCACACCGACAAGACGCGCGTGGTGCTCTTTGTCGACTTCGTGAAGCCTTTGAAGTTCCCGGCCCGCTTCGTCAATTGGGTGCTGATGAACCTCGCCGTGTTCACGCCCTTCATTCGTGAGGGGCTGGATAACCACAAGGAATGGGAAAAGAAGTTCTACGCGGAAGCGGAAGCCTTCAGAAACAGACCGCAGAATTGAACGCCGATCGCAGAACGAAAAGAGGCCGGGCCATTTTTCTGGGCCCGCCGGGAGCCTTACGCCACGATCTCTGGAGTTCACGTTAATGTGGCTGTCTCGATGGACGCAAGCGCGTATTCGGCTTGTCCGGGACCGGCCGACAGCGACACCGGTCAGTTGCTGTTGGCTGCCATCAGCCTGCGCTTCGGCTTCGTTGCCAGGTAGATCACATAAATGTCTGCTGCACCTGCGAGATGATGAGCGATTTCCTCTTCCCGCCATCCCGCCGCAACCGCGCGACGGACAACATCGGTGACCGCCACTTTAGAGACAGCTTCGCATTCTCGCGAGCGTCCCATATCTTCGGCGCTGTATTTCGCAGAGCCGATGTTTGTCATGGCCGCAAGGTGCCACAATCAGAGACGTTTTCAACAGGATGCTCATAGAGCGGTTGGCCGGTATGGCTAAGTGCGTGAGGCCGGTTGAGACGCGGCCGCCGTGGCTCCATCAAAAGGAAACGGCGGCTGCGCATGGACCGATATGGTCCTTCCCGCACTGCTGATATGTGTTGCTTTCGTTAAACAATGCTTTCGCTCTCGAATGGGGTTTTCCTCGCAAGACACTCCACCGGTCGCTCTCAAATTTCCGAACATGAATTAGGTCAGTATTTGTCTGAAAGCTGCCACGAGTTGATCGCACTCAGCGTCTGTCCCAATGGTGATGCGAAGATAGTTTTCTATGCGGGCCATGGGAAAATGCCGGACCAAGATTGCTTTGTCCCGTAGTCCCGCAGCCAAGTCCGCACCGGATTTTTCGGGATGTCGTGCAAATAGAAAATTGGCGGATGATTCAAGGACGTCAAAACCAAGCCCTTGGAGAGCCACGGTTAGGCGCTCCCGGCTCGCCACAATCAAATCGCGGTGCTGCTGAAACCAATCTTCATCTTCAAAGGACGCAATTGCTCCGGCCAAAGCGAGCCTATCCAGCGGATAGGAGTTGAAACTATCCTTGACCCTTTCCAGTGCTTCAATCAGCGGCCGTTGTCCAACGGCAAAGCCAACGCGTAGCCCGGCCAGGCCCCGAGATTTCGAGAAGGTCTGAACAACAACAAGGTTCGGATATTCTGTTACGAGCGGGATGGCGCTTTCACCGCCGAAATCCACATATGCCTCGTCAATAACGATCACTTGATCGGGATGTTGCCGGATCAAGGTTTCTATTTCAGAGAGCGGTCGCGCAATGCCTGTTGGTGCATTGGGATTCGCCAGGATGATTGCTCCGCAAGATTGCCGGTAGTCCTCAATTCGAACCTGCATGTTTTCATCGAGAGGAATTGTACGGAAATGTATTCCGTACAGGCGGCAGTACGTTGGATAGAAGCTGTAGGTTATGTCGGGAAAAAGCAGCGGCTCGTCATGGTTGAGAAGGGCATGGAAAGTATGTGCCAGAACCTCGTCCGAGCCGTTTCCAACGAACACGTCATCCGGATCGCGACCATAGCGCGCAGCGATCGCCTCGCGCAGTCGCAGGGCTGTCGGATCCGGATAGAGCCGGAGGGTATCGTTTGCTGCCTCTGCGATCGCTACGAGGGCGCGTGGCGATGTGCCGTAAGGATTTTCATTGGTGTTTAATTTGATCAAGCCGCTCATGGTCGGTTGTTCCCCCGCAACGTAGGGGGTCAAGGAGTGAACAAGCGGACTCCAAAAACGGCTCATTGTAACGTCCAATTCAGTCCTGTCGCAAAAGATGGGGTAATCGGCCGGCCGTGCCCCGCTCTCAGGTCTTTGGGTGCTGCGCTTCAGGCTGATGGTAAAACGGGGTCTACGTAACATAGCCCCAAGCATCAGATGGAGAAGCGCAGCATGGAATATTTTGCTGGATTGGACGTCTCGGTCAAGGAAACAAGCGTTTGCATCATAGATGGAGCCGGCAAGGTCGTTCGCGAGGCCAAGGTTGCCAGCGAGCCTGAGGACTTGCTTGCGGTGCTCTGCGATCCCGCTTATCCGCTCAAGCGGGTGGGATTGGAGGCCGGTCCGCTTGGCACCTGGCTCTGGAACGGGCTGA
>NZ_FOCV01000026.1 GCF_900110205.1 Rhizobium tibeticum
CCACCGGCCAAGGTTCACCAGGATCGATGACCAGGCCTTTGATCCATTCGATTGGGACCTCTGCTTTCTGCTGGGAACACACTACGCGCCGAGGCTTTGGCAGCCCGTCCTTCAAGGTCATGCCGTCACTGGGGATATCATCGCGCCCATCCGCAAGCTCGGCGACGCAAAACACAAAGCAACCCGCCAGGATGCTGCTGACGTCGCTGAAGCACTTGTCAATATCCGAACCTACTTCATGCCGAAGCGGGCAAAGCAGAAGTTCTGACAAAGGGTGCTATTGCGAAACCGTCAACGCCGAAAGCGGTGGGCTGTTCGTCGCGCTCACGTTCGAGTTTCCCGGTATCTCTTCATTACGACCCCGATTCTTCGAACGGTTGAGTTCAATCATACCGCAGCAAAAAAGGAGCCCCCGCTGTCGCGGTTGCGAGGGCCGAGTCGAGAGTTGACCTTGAAGGGTTTCAATTCTCAAGGCCATTTCTCAACGCTCGAAACTGCTATTCGTTCCCGCTCGCGCAGGTGGCAAAGCCCCTACCGGCAGTGCAATTGCTTCACCTTTTCGTAGGTCCCTTCCACCATCCGAGACGCCTCGCGTGCCGTCGGTGCCCATCCGTGGTGGGGCAAGATGGTTAGTCGCTGCCAGGGTATGTGGTTGATGGCCCAGATCCACTGCCCTCTTTTCGGGCTGGTACGATCCTCCAAGATCCGGCCGAACTGCAAATCCTCATCCCACGCGGCAAAGTCCTGGTGACCTTCCCCCGGCCAGGTCTCGCGCCATTTGTATTTCGGTCGGTATTCGGTGGCGGTCATGTCAAATTGATTATCTTTTTTAAGCTTCGCCTGCTGTAATTATCTGATGGCAAAGTCTCCGCCTTCCAAGCCCCTTGTTGCAGACGACAGGCCGCTTCGCACGCGACCGCGAAAGCCGCGCGATCCGTCGCAGCCGCGCCTGCCCCTAGATCCGATGCCCGCCCGCATCGAGCCCTGCTTGGCACTTTTAAAGCCGAGGCCGCCGATCGGCCCTGATTGGATTTACGAGATCAAATGGGACGGCTATCGCATCGCCGTCCATCTCAACAATGGCAACGTCCGCATTCTCACGCGCGGCGGTCACGATTGGACGCATCGTTTCCCCGCGATCGAGGCTGACGCCAAACGCCTCGGAGTGGGTTCGGCCATCCTTGATGGGGAAGCCGTCGTGCTTGACGAGCAGGGCCGTCCGAACTTCGGCCAGCTTCAGCAATCGCTCGGAGGTCGCGGCGGAAAGCTCAACTCCGGTGCTTCCATCATGTTCGCGTTCGATCTTCTGTATTTCGACGGTCACGATATTCGGAGCCTCGAACTCACTGCCCGTCGATACTTCCTCCGATCGCTCCTGAAGGATGCGCAGGGTTCTATCCGCCTCTCCGAAGATATCGAAGGAGACGGTCGCGAGATCTTCGCCGCCGCCTGCGCGCACGGGTTGGAAGGCGTCATCGCGAAATACAAGGATAGCCCTTATCGATCGGGCAGGTTGGGCGAGTGGGTGAAGGTCAAATGCGTCCAGAGCGACAGCTTCATGATCGTCGGCTACGAGCATTCGCTTTCGGCGAGGGCGGGGATCGGTAGCCTGTTGCTAGCGGCCCGCAAGGGGAACGACTGGATCTATGTCGGCTCCGTCGGGACTGGCTTCAACGAGCGCAATGCAGAATATCTCCGGAAGACGCTCGATAGGATCAAGCGCAAGACGCCACCCGTCGAGTATGGGGGTCGGCGCAAAAACCTCGTGTGGGTTCAGCCAACGCTTATTGCTGAGATCGAATATCGCGCCTGGACGCATGACGGAAAGTTACGGCATGCCTCATATAAAGGCCTTCGAGAGGTACAGGATAACGCTGGTGTTTATGAAATCGTGCCAGGTCCGTGAGACATCGCGCGCGAAAAGCATAATGATCAGGCGAACTGTCGCTGTGCCTCACAATTTCGCAAGACTATGATTTTGTTCGCTTGCCGTACTCCGGCATGGGGCGCCATCGTCATTCCTCGTTTTCATCTTCGGCTTCTAGCTTGTTCCATTCCTCGACGAAGACGTCGGTGATCCAGTAATTCTTTCCGTGAAGATACCTAAAATATCTTTGCCGGAAGGCAGCCATCGAGGTCTCGAATTGGACCATCGTCAAAACAGCGTCGCTCAGCTGAGGTAGCGCCTCATCATCTAGCAGCTCGAGGTATTTTCCTGTTGGCTCGTCTTTGAGAATCCCGAGCATGTCCGTCAAAACGCGGTTAACGATCTTGACCTTGCCGGCGCTCATTGTCGCCTCTGGCTTTTTTCGGCAGAGCTCTCGAACTTCTTTGAGAACACCCTCAAATATCTGGCTTGTCGACCCGTAGATATCCACGGCCTCATCGGATGTGACGTAGTCGAAGTCGGTCACTTCTTTACTCCTCCAACCTTTGTAGGTGGCTTCGCATCAATGTCGGTTGGCTTGCCGTCCACCAGATAACGCCAAGAATGCGCGTGGATGGCCACGTTGTCCGACCTAAACCGTTCTGCCTGCTCCATATATTGCGCGAGAATCATAGTGACGTCGCTATTGCTCGGCAAAGCCTCTTCCTCAAACTGCTCGAAATGATCGAACGGTCTGTAGCGCCCCTGCAAGATGTCGTTTCCTGTGGCAATTACCTTATTCACCAGCTTAAGTTTGAATAAGTTCAGCCCATCGTTCGGCGATTTCTTTGCGAGCTGGGTGATTTCGCTATGCATCCCCTCAAGCTGGACTATAAGCTTTTCAAGGCGTTCTACTTCTTCTCTCGTTTTCATAGTTCCTCACGGGCACTTCGATCTGAATTCACTATATTTTTTCACGATCACGTCTAGCGGATCGCGCTGTTTGCTCTCAAAGAGTTCCACCATCTGAGCAAGGTCTGCGTCAGTGATAGTTACAATGGCTTTGCGCTGGCCTGACCAAAGGTCAATCGTCCGCGACATCTCAGCCTTCTTAAGTGGATTTCTAGTTATGAAGAGACCAAACCGGCCCAATTCTTCAGCTAAGTATCGGTTGAGCTGGTCGACATGAATCCGCTCAACTGCTGCAACGTTTTTTAGCTCCATCGTTATCTGACGAGACCCGTACGTCGCGAACATATCCTGAAGAAATGGTGTCGAGGCAGTGTTGTAGAAGATCAGATCGCGGATACTGACGCCGCTGTCGGTTCGTGCTTGTTCCTGCGCAAAATCTAGCTTTGGGTAGAACAGTGACGGCAACAGTTGGCCTACAAGTGCCTCGTACTTCCTGTCAGCGTTTTCATCTTTTCCGGTAGGCAGCTTCTGGATTGCTGAGAACTTCTTCTTGGCGGAGGTCACCGGGATCTGTGAAAAAAGTGGATCATTTTTGCAGTCCTCAAACGATAGTTCTTTTGCGGAAATGTAGGTGTCAACCGCGCCATAATTGTCGCGGTTGTATTCCAAGACTTCGACCCGGGTCAGCTCTTCGCCCTTGTGAGCTATGTTGTCTTGTGGGCAGTAGCTCTGGAAATAGTCGTCGTAGTTAAGCCACGGTACAAAGCGTAGCCAACGCTTCGGTACAAATATTAAGGGGCTACCATCGATGGGATTTAACGGCAGTTCAACCTTTTGGACCTCGAATTGGTTCTTTCTGTAGTTGTAGACGTTTTTCACGTCGACCAATTGGCGCTGAAGTCCAAGTTTTTGGCACTGTTGGATGGTAAAATCGATCAGGAACGATTTCAAAAAGTTGCAGCTGATGTCGCTGATTCTGTCTTTAGAGATGCCGTCAACAAAAAGCTGGATCTCCTCGAAGTGTCTAAAGCCTGCCTGACTGTAGCGGGGCACTTGCTCAAACAGAGAAAGGATTTCTTTCGCTTTTGCGGGCCCGATACGCTTGCCGGTACGAGTTGCCGATGTGCCAAGCCCGACTTCATCGCATTCTGAGGCGGCGATGAGGGCCGCCATAGCCTCATGCTCCTTTCCCTTCTGGGCGAGATGACCCAAGTGATTGAAAGCATTCACCAAGCTCGTGTGAAGTGCGTTGTCTTGATGAGAAGGTGAGCGCCACAAAAGGAACGGATCAAGATATAAGGGAACGTCCTCGTCTAGGAACGGAATAGCAAAATCAAGTTCCGCTTGAGAACTCAGAATTCCATAGTGATCGGTAAGGCGCGGTCTTATCAATGGCATTTGGATGAACGGACTTAGCTGGACTTTGATCGCCTGCACTCTCCTTACAAACGGAAAATAGTCAATACTTCAGATTCTAATGCAAGTTGCGCAAGACCCTTGCCGCCGGAAAGCCTCAGAGGCTGTTTCAAAGGATGGCCTGTCGTGGCCTTGTTTGCTCTGGCGGACCGTTTAGGTGGACAGAAGTGGAACAGGCGCGAACAAACGTCCTGCCCTGTGCCGGCATTGTTGGGTTTTTTGGAAGACATCGCCGTTCGGGACGTGGGGCACTCATCTCAGAATTGGGATAGCACAAAGTCTTCTTGCTCGTCCCACTTGTATCTTTGATGCGGTCAAATACGGTGGCGCCCAGTACGCTTCGGGGGGGCAGCGATGTATCAAGACTGTAGTACTGTGGTGGAAATCGCGCGTCTCTTAAAGGAGACGCCGTGGCTGGAGTGGGCGCGTGCGATTTTCGACCTTGTGAAAGGCGTCGCGTGGCCAGCGACGCTTCTGGCGGCTGCGCTTCTTTTCAGAGATCAAATCCGTGAGAAGATCCGCGATTTGCGCAAAGCCGGCCCTACAGGCGCGGAATTTGATCCTGCGCAGTCGCATGCGCCGGCAACAGAGCCTAGCACTGAGATTACGACAATCTCGCCCACTACGGTGACGCCCACTGGAGGCGGAGAGACGATTGTCCATAGCTTTTCGACTATAACCACCGTCGGAAATCAGCTTTTGCAGCAGGTCGAAGGGTTGCCGCTTGAACAGCGGGTGACTGTACTTGTCAGCCGGTTAGCTGAAGCACGTGTGATCTCACAATTTGAGTTCATTTGGGGCCTTATATTCCAGTCGCAGATCACCTTCCTACGCAGGCTAAGTGTCGTGCCGATGGTGCGTTCGGAAGCAATGGCATTTTATGAGGAAAACGCCCGAAGCAAGTTTACGGAGTTGGCTGAGTGGGACTTCGATAAGTGGGCAAAGTTTCTTTTCAACCAAGCATTGATCGAGGAGGCAGGATCCAATATCGCTATTACGGGTCCTGGTCGAGATTTCATAACTTGGGTGGATCTTGCTAAGGCCACGCTCGGGCGCAGTTTCTAGCGGCTAAAGCGGCTGGGCCCTTTTCCAAAAACATGTCGGTCGCTCACGGGCCTCTCTGGAAAGAATAGATGCCATGCGAGATGATTGCTGCGTGCCCCCGATCTGCTACTAAGATGTCGAATATCATCGGGGGATCACACGCCCCATACTTTGCTCTGGATAACATGACGCCTCACGAATTTCTGACAAAATGGCGCGCCAACGAACTGAAGGAACGCTCAGCCTCGCAGAGTCACTTCAACGATCTGTGCAAGTTGCTCGGCATCCTCGACCCTGTCACAACCGACCCAACCGGGGAATGGTTTACCTTCGAGAAGGGGGCGACCAAAACAAGCGGCGGCGAGGGCTGGGCCGATGTCTGGCGCAAGGGATGTTTCGCCTGGGAATATAAGGGGCGCCACGCCAACCTCGACAAGGCCAATGCCCAGCTGCTGCAATATGCCGTGGCGCTGGAGAACCCGCCGCTGCTGATCGTGTCCGACATGGCCCGGATCGTCATCCGGACCAATTGGACCAACAGCGTTCAGGAAAAACACGAGTTCGCGCTTGAGGATCTCGTTGACGGCGCGGTGCGCGACCGGATCAAGGCAGCCTTCGTCGATCCCGAAGCGTTCCGGCCCAAGAAGTCGCGGCAGGAGCTGACCGAGGAGACCGCCGCGGAGTTCGCCGGGTTGGCGCAGCGGCTGCGCGAGCGCGGCCACGAGGCGCACCAAGTGGCGCATTTCGTCAACCGGCTGGTGTTCTGTATGTTTGCCGAGGATGTTGGGCTGTTGCCCGACAATCTATTCACGAAGATGCTGGAGGTGAGCCGGCGAAATCCGGCCGAGTTCTCGCAAAACGCCGCGACGCTGTTCGGCGCGATGGCGCGCCCGGGTGGCAAAGTGGGCTTCACTGCGATCGAATGGTTCAACGGCGGCCTGTTCGAGGACGATGCCGTGCTGCCGATGGACGCGGACGACATCGACCAGCTGCTGCGTGCGGCCCGGCGCGACTGGTCGCAGATCGACCCGTCGATCCTCGGCACGCTGTTCGAGCGCGGGCTTGATCCCGCCAAGCGCAGTCAGTTGGGCGCGCACTACACCGATCGCGACAAGATCATGATGATCGTGCGGCCGGTGATCATCGAACAGCTGGAAGCTGAATGGGCCGAAGCGCTGGCGCGCATGGCCGCGCTGGTGGACAACGCGCCACGGCAGACAAAGGAGAAGCTGCTGCGCGGTGCCGAGCTCGGCAAACGCACGCGCGCGCTTGCCGAGGCGACCGCGATCCACGAGACCTTCGTAGAGCGGCTGGCGAACTTCCGCGTGCTCGATCCCGCCTGCGGATCGGGCAACTTTCTTTATGTTGCGCTGCGTGCGCTCAAGGACATCGAGCATCGCGCAAACCTCGACGCCGAGGCGCTCGGACTGCCGCGCGGCTTCCCGCGGGTTGGCCCCGAATGCGTCCTAGGGATCGAGCTAAATCCCTATGCCGCCGAGCTGGCACGGGTCTCGGTATGGATCGGTGAAATCCAGTGGATGCGCCGAAACGGCTTCGATGCGGCAAAGAACCCGATCCTGCGGCCGTTGGACACGATCGAGTGCCGAGACGCGGTGCTGAGCGACGATGGCGCAAAGACGGAATGGCCCGAAGCGGACGTGGTGATCGGCAATCCACCCTTCCTGGGCAATAAGAAGATGATCGCCGAGCTGGGCGAGGACTATACCCGCGCGCTGCGAAAGGCGTGGCCGGAGGTGTCCGGCGGGGTTGATCTCGTCTGCTACTGGTTCGCTAAGGCTTGGGCTATGATGGGTAGCGGGCGGCTACAACGCGCGGGGCTAGTCACTACCAACAGCATTAGAGGCGGTGCAAATCGAGAAGTGCTCAAGCCGGTCGTCGAGCATGGCCGCATCTTCGACGCATGGAGCGACGAAGAGTGGACCGTCGACGGTGCGTCGGTGCGCGTGTCGCTCGTATGCTTCACCCAGCAAGGTGAAGGAACAGCTGCGCTCAACGGGAAGCAGGTCAATAAGGTTCATGCCGACCTGACGGGACAGAGTGGCGGAACCGATCTCACGTCAGCTGACCGCCTTCCGCAAAATCGCAACGTCGCGTTCCAAGGTCCGGTGAAAGTTGGACCATTTGACGTTGAAGGTGATCTCGCTCGAAGGTGGCTGCAGATGCCAGTGAACCCGAATGGACGATCTAACGGCGACGTAGTTCGACCGTTATTGAACGGCATGGACATTACTCGGCGTACGTCCGACCGATGGATCGTTGATTTTGGTTCGGCAACTGAGGCTGAGTCGGCCATGTATGAGGCGCCGTTCGAGCACATTCTTGCAACGGTAAAGCCGTTAAGAGATGAAAACCGTAGAGATAGGCGGCGGTTGCTCTGGTGGCAGCACGGCGAAACGGTACCCGGCATCAAGCGAACGATAGCAGGCCGAAGTCGGGCAATCTTTACCCCAAGGGTGGCTAAGCACCGACTTTTTGTTTGGGCTGGGCCCACGGTTGTTCCCGATTCCGCCGTGGTCATCGTAGCCCGCGACGACGATACCAGCTTCGGGATCCTCCACTCGCGCTTCCACGAACTGTGGTCGCTGCGCATGGGCACGTTCCTCGGAGTGGGCAACGATCCGCGCTATACGCCCTCGACCACTTTCGAGACCTTCCCTTTCCCCGAAGGCCTGACGCCCGCCATCCCCGCTTCCGATTATGCCGCGGATCCACGCGCGCAGGCGATCGCCGCTGCGGCGGCGAGGCTCAACGAACTGCGCGAGAATTGGCTCAATCCCGCCGATTTGGTGGTGCGCGAGCCCGAAGTCGTGCCCGGCTATCCCGACCGCATCCTGTCGAAGGACGAGGATGCAGCGAAGGAGCTCAGGAAGCGCACGCTCACCAATCTCTACAATGTCCGGCCGCGATGGCTGGCCAATGCCCATGCGGCGCTCGATGCCGCGGTGGCCGATGCCTATGGTTGGGGTGACGACTGGCGCGCGGGGCTGACCGATGAAGAGATCCTGGCTCGCCTGTTTCGCTTAAACCAGCAGCGTGCTTCCACTAGTCGAACTGACATCCCCTCACCAGTCGTTCCAGCGGAAAGCTGACGAGCCGCATTTGGTCATCTGGCGCGGAAGGTCCGGCCGGTTCACATCAACGAAGGGCAGCTATTTGCTGCTCGCCACGTGAAACCTGCCGGTTGCCTAACGTGCCCCAATTCGGTCATCCATCGCAGGCGAGCCCAGGTCCGGTATTGGCAAAGCGGTCTAATGATGCTTGGAACTGCCCGCCTGCGGACAGCACGATTTGGTGCGATTCAACAGGAGCTTGGGAGTGCGTTGAAACGTCCAGTGTTTTACACCCCCATTGATCTTATTCGACAATTTCCCACAGAAAAACCGCTGTTTTACAGATAAGTTATTGCAATTCCAGTAAAAGATCGAGCTTCCCAAGCTGAATACGAGGGTTCGATTCCCTTCACCCGCTCCAGCAACTCCAATAACTTAAGTATCGCGGCGTTACACTCGTTTGACTGCCGTTTCACTTGCGAGATTCGGCGCGGGCCTCAGCAATCTTGCGGCTCGCTTCGCCTCGGCTATACTTCTTCGTCATCTTGACCGTCGAATGGGGGTAAGATTACTCGCCATTTCGAGCGATCCGGTCGCCTCGACGGTCTCGGATACAGCGCCTGCGCGGATATCCGTTGACCAGACATTCTTGGGAACGCCGGCGGCGTCACGAACCGTTCGGAATTTCTCCGCATATCGGTTCTAGGGCTTGCCATAGGCATCACCGAGATGCAGGAAGTCGAAAACGTTGACGCGCAAATCGGCAAGTCCGAATTTATGATCAAGCCGGGTAGCTTGCTCGCTGTCACAATCTTCGAAGCGGAAAAGATTGCTGGTGAACTCGTTCGGCGAGCGAATATCGATGCTGCCGATGCGTCACGGGCCTTGCATCTGATCGCGTTGCTAAACCGTAAACTTCATTTGGGGTGTTGGCATGACGCGGAAATCGAAAGCGGCTTAGGAGGCTTGCAAGGGGGCAAGATGGACTGGACGCTTTTTCAAAAAACATAATGATTACGTGGCAAGATCAAGTGTCCAGCCGCGCGCTAACCGTATTGTTTTGTTTGGTTTCGGGGCCTCGGCTCTGGATGAAATGCGTTCAAAGAGTCACACGGGCCGGCCTACCGTGGGGAGCCTGGAACCCGAGAGTAGTGTGGGTTGCGCTGTCCAATAGCAGCTAAGCAACGAAGTGCCCATGGTCTAGCCTCCTTTCATCAGATCACGAAAGGAAAGTCATGAAGAAGCGGGTCGCACAAGTTTCAGACGCTAAACAGGGGAATGACGCGTGTCTGGAAGTCCATTCGGCCTCGCCGCCGTGTCTTCCCATGGCATGGATCACGATTCGCTGTTTACCGCTTGTCCGCGGGCCAATTTGAGGCCATTCTCAGATCGGATCCTGGCGGTGCGGTAAGACGAGAGGTCAGGCCTTGCAACGCTCAATCTCGACCTCGAAGCACATGCCGTGGCGCCTTTTCTCGACTGATCCCTGAGCGAGGAGGTTGTCCATGTCCACGCGCTATGTCGACCATCCGCTACAACCGGGCGACCGGGCCCCGAACGTTGTGTTTGATGCGATCTCGCGCGAGGGGAAGATCGCACTTGATGATTTTCGTGGCCGCAGCCCATTGTTGATCGGTTTGTTTCGAGGCCTACATTGTCCGTTCTGCCGGCGCCATGTCGCGGCCATGGCACATCTCAACCCGATGCTGCGTGAGAAAGGCGTCCAATCCCTGGCGGTGGTAAACACACCGGTCGAACGCGCGCGGCTCTATTTCCGTTACCATCCGATACCCGATCTTCTTGCTGCTTCCGACCCGGTACGGGCTTCGCACCAAGCCTTCGGCTTACGCGAGGTCGGGATCGACACGGTCATGGCGATACGGATCGATCTTCCCGGCGAGTTGCCCGAGCCTATGGGCGTGATGGCAATGGACGAATTTCTCAACAAGAAGGAAGGATATCAGATTACGGAAGCCGATCAGCAGATGATGACTGCCGACCAGGGGCAGCTTGTCGGTCAGTTCCTAATCGATCGGGAGGGCATCGTACGCTGGAGCTTCACTGAAGTTCTGGAGGCTGGGCTCCAAACATTCAAGGCACCGAATTCCGCGGAATTGATGTCCGTAGCTTCCCAAGTCGCACATTAACAACGAAAAAGGCCGAAAGCTGCTGTCGGCGGGATCAGACCGCTCCGTCGGCTGCTTGCAATGCAGACCCTGAACTCGGAAGATTGTTGCCCACAGGCGTCGCATCACGGAGGACACAATGCAGCCTCACCTCCCTGCACGGATTGGAGTGCTTCTACCTGTGCCCGGCAATGATCAATTCCTGGCATCGTTGCGGGATGGTCTGCGGGACGTTGGCTGGTTCGACAAGGGTGCCTTTTCCCTCGAAGTCCGTCAGGCAGATGGGACGGTCGCGGCGTTCCGGCGTCTCGGCAGCGAGCTAGCCGCGCTTCCGATCGATGTGGTGGTCACCGCTTCGACGGCCGCGGCGACCGCCCTTGCGCAGGTGATGACGACCACACCGATCGTCTTTGTCGGCACCTTCGATCCGGTCGCGGCGGGCCTCGTCGCCAGCTTGGATCACCCAGGCCGGAATCTGACAGGAATTGCTGGATTTCAGGCAGATATCGCGGCCAAATGGGTGTCCCACCTCAAGGAGATCGCCCCAGGCGTCACTCGTCTGGCAATCTTCTCCAATCCGGCCTCGGTCTCGCCTGCCGCGCTCGCCGGGTGGAAGGCCGTCGCGTCTCAGAGCGCGGAAATCGGCGAGGTCCACGTCGATACCGTGAACGATATCGAACGTGCCGCTGCCGACGTTGCAGGAGATACCCGCGCCGGCATGATTGTGGTGCCCCACACGTTTCCCTTTGCGAACCGCAAAGCGGTGGTGGAAGCGATGGCGAAGCACCGGGTGCCAGCCATATACGGCATCGCCGAAATGGTCAGGAGCGGCGGGCTGGTCAGCTACGGGCAGGATCTCGGCACCCAATGGCGCATGTCCGCCGTGTACATCGACAAAATCGTGCGGGGAGCAAGGCCCGGCGATCTGCCCGTTCAGTACGCGGCACAGTACGCCCTGGCGATCAATAAGGGGGCTGCGACTGCACTAGGACTCGTCGTTCCAAAAGCCATGATCGAGCGAGCTGATGAAGTTGTCGAATAAGGAAGCGAAAACGCTGAAGGACAGCTGTCGTGAAGAGTTTCGGGCGTCGGCAGGCGTACGAAAGTCCCCGAGGAAGGAACCCGCGGGCCACAGTTGAAGGCTATGGAGATTTCAATCTGCGGCTCATATTCGCGATCGCACGATGGCAGCCAGTGAGCGGGATTATGGACACTGACAGGCCGCTTCGTTGTACGTATGCGTGGTTCTTCTGGCCTGTCACTACTTTCGTCACGACCCTGTCGGCGGCGATGATCACCACGGACGCATGTGGGTCGGTTGCCGGAGGCGTGATGCCTGCGGCTGAAGTCTTGACCATGCCATGCCGGGTCATGAAGCCGTCTCCCGGTTCGTCGCCGGCGCATCCGGCGGCCCGCGCGGCTGCCTCCAGCGTTCAAACACCTCGATGACGATCATTCGTCCGCCGCAGCAGGGGCATGGCGGGCGGAAGTCATCCTGTTCGCCTGGTGTGCCGTCATCGACCGGTGCGGCGACGTGCAGGAGTTCGCGCGCGAGCGCGAGGCTGGTCTTGCGGGCTGAGCCGGCGAGCAGGCCGTAATGCCGGATGCGGTGGAAGCCGCGCGGCAAGACATGGAGCAGGAAGCGGCGGATGAACTCATCGACCGCGAGCGTCATGATCTGCTGCCGGTCGCAGCCGTCGCGGCGGAAGTCCTTATAGCGGAAGGTGACGCCAGTTTCGTCGAAGGTGATCAGGCGGCGGTTCGAGATTGCGACCCGGTGGGTATAGCGCGACAGATAGGCAAGAACGGCCTCAGGACCCGCGAACGGCGCCTTCGCATAGACCACCCAGCGTTTCTTTCGGACCGGCGTTCTTGGCTTCTGCAACCCCCTCGTTTTACACCCCCACTGATATTATTCGACAATCTCCGACAGAAATAGCCCTGTTTTACAGTTAAGCCTTTGAAATGACGGGAACAGGTCGAGCTTCCCAAGCTGAATACGAGCGTTCGCTTCCCGCTCCACGAATGCCACAGGGCGCATCGCCGACAACGCAGAAAGCAAAAAGATCCTGATCGCTACCTGACGGAGCGAAGCGGCGGAACACTCTTATGCCGCGGCCGTTTAATCTTCAGTCCAACAAGCAAGGAGAAAGCGCTATGGATTGGAACCGCGTCGAAGGAAACTGGAAGCAGATGAAGGGCAAGATCAAGGAGCAGTGGGGCAAACTCACTGATGACGACCTTGATCAGATTGCCGGCAGGCGCGACCAGTTGGAAGGCAAAATCCAGGAACGCTACGGTATCGCCCGCGATCGCGCGCGGCAAGACATCGACGATTGGTACGGCAATCAGACTTGGCATTGACCACGACGAGCCCGGAGCCAACCCTCCGGGCTTTCCGCGTCATGCCAGCTTCACGATAGGAAGTTGATCTTGGTCATGAAGCCGCGATCGATCAGTTGCTGCGGCCCGTCATAGCGAATCGACTGACCGTAGCTGAAGTCGATTTCCCCTTCGCGATGAAGCACATCCATCATCTTCTGGTAGTGCTCGGAAGAATTATAGTGCTGCTTGCCCTCAGCTGCTTCGGTTATCTTGGCCTTGTAATTGGCAAAGAATTTGAAGTGCAGGATGGCGCCCCAGACAGACGGGAAATTGCGGCTATAGGGCAACGGCTGGTGGAGGCTGCTTCCGAAAAGGCATGTTCTGTCCCAGTAGATCAACGGGTACTTGATAAGCTCGTTGCCCTCTCCGAATTTTCTGCCCCGCGGCCCGCCCCTGACACTGACGCCTCGCTTCTTGATCGTTGACACATAACTGTCACCATCAAAATAACGCGAGAACTGCCACGGCTTGTCGACAGAAAATGGGCGCGCGCCGACTTCGCTCAGCTTGGGATACATATCCAGCATAGGCGCCGCCATTCGCTTGAGGTTTTGAGCTTCAAGCGTGCGGATAAGTGATGGCAACGGTTGGCTGAAGCAATCATCGTAGACAAGGAATTCATCGGAATCGACATTCAGATACCATCGATCGAGACCATACCTGGAGAACAGGTTTTCCCTCCAATTTCGGCCCCGCCGTGCTTCGCCAAATCTCACGGGCGAGGTCCAAGCGTCAACGTCCGGCTCATTTAGGAGAGCCTCCCTTGTACCGTCAGTCGAAACGTCGTCAACGCAGATGAACCGCGTCACGCCCAGCTGGCGATAGTGCTGAATGAATGCGTTTAAAAGAACAGCGTCGTTATGGGTGACAAAGACAAGGGGCACATCTGCTGACGTGAGGGGCCTGATCTCGCGAACTGGCTGGATGGTTACATCAACTCGACTGCGCCTCTCGCGGCGTGTTACCCGAAATGTGTCATAGCCCGTCTGGAGGCGATCGAGGAAAGAGCGCGCAAGATCGGGCGCGCCGGAGGGAAATGGGTAGTTCATGAGCGGGACACAGGACTCCTAGAATATCCAAAGCAGCTTATAGCGCGTTTTCCGGCGTGCATCGTTCCAACACATCCTGAAAAACTTCGCTTTCGTCAAAAGACCCGTCGGTGGCAGTTTGTCGACCAGGCGGTAGCAGCCAAGGGTGTATGTCAGTCGTTGGGAGAGCTTATCACGAAACCCCTTCGCCCCATACCTTTGCTCGGAACCCGATCCTTCCCTGAAGTCCAAGGTGGGGCCGGGAACATAGGCGACCAGATCGCGAACGACAAATTCCGAGAGGACATAAGAGGCGAAGCCCCAAGGATTGCCCAGTTCGTACCAGCGCGCCATCAATATATCGACCGACCGCGATCTGAACATGCCGTAGATCCACTCGGACGGAAATGTCAGGTTGCGTGGTACGCGACCTTTTGCATACGACTCCTGAAAGTTGAATATGTTGGCTGCCGGTTTCTTGAGCTTGAAGCCTTGGGCATTGAAGCTCTTTGTCGAGCAGGCGGCAAGCAACTTTGCGTCGTCGGCATCGAGCGCCTCGACCAGCTTTCCCAAGAAATCTCGAGATGAAAGATCGTCGGCTGCCCGAAGGCAAAAATAGTTTGCCGCCTCAGCGCCGAGCTTCACGGCCTTGGCGAAGTTCGCCTCGGCACTCAGATGGGTTTCGTTTGATATGACGGAAAAGCGGGCATCTTCCTCGCAGAAGCGCTGCGCCACCTGCAATGTCTCATCTGTTGAGCAGTTATTGAGGATAATGGCCTGGAAATCGCCGAAGTCCTGACCCGCGATTGACTGCAAGCTCTCTCGCAGGGTCATTGCGCCGTTGTAGACCGGAAACATCACCACAACTCTGGCATTCATCGGCAAGACACCACGATAGAACCATTAATCGAAAAAAAGTTGCCGATTCCACGCGCGGCACCGGCTTCCCAGCTTTGGGTTCCCGCTGATTTATCCCCTTGCCAGGGAAATGCAACGACCACGTAGCCAGCCTACTTTGATCGCCTTGCAACACCGCGAAAGGATGCCCTTAAGAGGTCGGCTCGCAGAAAATTTCGATAGTTGACAATCCTCTAATAAACATAGTTAATTTTTAACTATTCTCCGATATCACGGGAACGCAGACGACCCCTTGGTCGTTGTCGGCATGATCAGGAGGAGTGGCAGCATGCTTTTGAAGATTTTCACGGCAAAGCGCGAAATCCGGGACAATGGCGATACCGGCACCTATGCGGATGGCTACCATACGCCGGAAGTGCCTCTTGCGTCGGCGCGCGATGACGATCGTACTTCCTATGAGCGCGATTATGGTCGCGGTCGCAAGGTAGAACAGATTCCGCTCGGGTTTGCCTGAGTTCTCTTTTTGTGTCGCCTCCCGGCGCGAGCTTGCGCGTAGCAGCGGAGCCATGGCTTGCTGGCTGAAGTCAGAAGACGATAATTGAAAAAGGGCGGCAATGAGCCGCCCTTCGTCTTTTGTGTCGTTTGGTTGGATCAGAATTCCGTCCAGTCGGCGTCGTCGCGCGTGCTGGAAGGAGCGCTACCAGCACTGAAGGCGCTTGCAAGCTTCTGCCCGAGCGCCCGAGCCGGCGAGTTGGAGGGGCGTGTGATGCCTGACGTGGCGATGCGGACGGGCGCCTTTCTGGCTGCGATCGGCGGCACGACCGGGCGTGGGGCGGAATGGATCGGAGTGCTCTGGAGTGGAACGCCGGCGACGGTCGCGCTGAACCCGCCGGTGCCGGTGAGCTTGAACTGGTCGAGCAGATTGTTCAGTGCCGCCGCTTCCGTCGCGAGTTTGTGGCTCGCGGCGGTGCTTTCTTCCACCATAGCCGCATTCTTCTGTGTTCCCTGGTCCAGCGTGTTCACGGCCGTGTTGATCTCGTGCAAGCCGGTCGATTGCTCGCGGGCGGCTTCCGCGATCGCGTCGACGTGCTGGTTGATCTCCTGGACTTCATGAACGATGGCATCTAGCGCCTTGCCGGTTTCGCCGACAAGCGACACGCCCGTCTGCACATGGCCGCCTGACGCGGTGATCAGCGACTTGATCTCCCTGGCGGCGTTGGCCGAGCGCTGCGCGAGTTCGCGCACTTCCTGGGCAACGACGGCAAAGCCCTTGCCGGCCTCACCGGCGCGGGCGGCCTCGACGCCTGCGTTGAGTGCGAGAAGGTTCGTCTGGAAGGCGATGTCGTCGATGACGCCGATGATGTTGCCGATCTCCGTCGAGGACTGCTCGATCTGCTGCATGGCGTTGACTGCCTTGCGCACGACCTGGCCGGACTTTTCGGCACCCGCCCGCATGCGGGCAACGAGGCCGCGTGCTTCATCGGCGCGTCTGGCAGCATCCTTCACCGTGGTGGTGATCTCCTCAAGTGCGGCTGCCGTCTCCTCGACGGAGGCTGCCTGCTGCTCCGTGCGCTTTGAAAGCTCGTCTGCGGCGGCGCGGATCTCGCTTGCGCCTGCAGTGATGGAGCGGGCGTTGGCGCCGACCGTCTGCATGGTGTCGTTCAGCCGCAGGACCGAGTTGTTGAAATCTTGCCGCAGCGTGTCAAGATCGCCAACAAAAGCTGTGTCGATCCGTGATGCGAGGTCCCCGTCGGCCAGTCGGCGCAAGCCGTCGCCAAGCGCGCCAACCGCGCGTGAGAGGTCTGCGGCGTCGGTCGCGCGCTGCGCCTCGCGCTCGCGGCGTTCGCTGTCACTGAGATTGCGGTTCCTCTCGGCCTCGCTCTCGAGCCGGAGGCGCTCGACGGCGTTGTCGCGGAAGACGGCAACGGCGCCGGCCATTTGGCCGATTTCGTCGCGACGATCAAGGCCGTCGATGGCGCTCTGCGTATCGCCCCGCGCGAGCTGTGTCATCCGATCACGCAGACGGGCCATGGGGGCAGTGATCCCCGCTTGAGCGACCCATACGCTAAGGCCGAGCGCGCCCAACACAGCAAGGCCGATCAGCGCGAAACAGAAGGTTATGCGCTGGTTGACCGTGGAGGAAAGCGCATCGCCGCCGTCGTTCAGCAACGCCATCAGCGCGTCGTTGTTGGCGATCATTTTCGGCGTGACCGCGTTAAGCTTGGCGTTCAGCATGCTGGCCGCAAGCTGCGCGCCAGCGCTGTCCTTTGCCTTGGCGAGGTCGACGACCTTGCTGGAAAGCGCTTCCATCTCGCCAATGCCGACAAGAATGTCGTCGATTGCCTGCTTGCGGCTTGGAACAAGGGCGGCGGCCTGTTCGAGACGTTCGCGCGCCTGAGGCATCTTGCTTGGCGTTGCGAGCGCCGTATTGAAAGCGGGCGTGTCCGGCTTGAGGCCGGCGATCAGCGTCACCTGAAGCACGGCGGCGATTGCCGAAGCGCTGGCGCGCGATGCTTGCATGGCAGCCATCGCCTCGTCGTCGATAAAGGCACTGTAGGCGGCGTCGGCACCGCGAAATTCCTTGATGACATAAACGAGGCCGCCGAGGGCGATCGCTCCGAGAAGCGCGACGACAGATATGATCTTCGTTGGGATTTTGAAATTCTTCAGCATGGATATATCCAGTCGCTTCATCCGGCCAATGGCGGGCCGGCGATAAAAGCATTTTAAGAGGCAGGGCATGACGCATGATACGGCATGGTGGGATGCCTTGAAGGCTCGACATGCGCATCATGCGTTCGGCCCGCGAGCCGGCGTCGTCCCGGCGAATAGAATGGGACATTGTTTAATGCGCCCCTAACGCTTACTGCCTGTCCCAGGAAAAATTTGGACGGTGCCGCCTAGTGCTGAGCGGCGCTAAGTGCGACGCAACCTCTCAGGCGTGGTGACGGGCGCATGAGGCGTCCTGTCCCAGAAGAAGGGTCTTCTCGGCAGCTCGAAAAGCGCGCGCCATACCGCGACCGAAATCATCAGCCAATAGAGCGGGACATAGATCCATCGCTAGCCGACGCTGCGCCTTTCGTCTCGCAGCATCACCACCCTGCCGAGCAGCAGAAAGAGCCCGTAGCCTGCCCCCATGTTGGTAAGATCAAGCAGGACGAGCGCGCCTCGCTGTTGTCGGCGGTTGGAAGCCGAGCGCCAGGTAGCCGGCGATGGTGACCAGAAGCATGATCAGCCAAGGATGGGTCAGCGAGTAGGCTGGAGCATCAGGAGGCTGCCGGCGCCGGCCAGCGCATAGTTCAACGCTTTGGGTTTCGTACGCGGATGGGCAGGCGGCACCTCGACGATCTCGAATTGCGGCCAAGCGCTTAGACCTCAGCCGCGATCGTCGCATGATCGTCCGCCTCGCACACCAGCTTGATATCGAGCCTCGAAGCTTGCCAGTTCGGCCGACCAAGCGCCTTGACGAGCTGAGCCGCCGGGCGATTGTCGGCTTGCCGATCCCGAGTTGCAGCAGAACCTCTGCTTCCTGCTGGTAAGAATCGGTCGCCACGCGCGCCGGTGGCGTCGGCGCGTCATGGCGAATTGTACGATCATCCAAAGAGCGCGCGGTCGTCGATCCCGCCCGGCGCATATTCCCCGAGACGCATGATTCTGATACACCGTTTCCAGAATGGCAGTGCATGCTTCCCCGAGGCGGATCACAATGGTGCAATTTAAACTAGCATCCCTGAATCTTAAGGGGCTATGCAGCTTTTGGCTATGTCTGGTTGTATGTTTTTGCCCGCTCTCGCTGTTCGCCCAGCAGGCGGCGCCGAGCTTGCCGCTGCTTTTCGATTCCAGGGAGCGCCTTGCAAAGCCGGACCTTTCGTCGCTCGTGCGCCTGCGGTTCCTGACGACGATCGATTTTCCGCCGTTCAACTTTACGGATCAGAACGGCAAGCTTGCCGGCTTCAACATCGATCTCGCCCGCGAGATCTGCAATGAACTAGAGATTGCTAGCAAATGCCAGATCCAGGCACTGCCATTCGTTGACCTGAATGCTGCGTTGGCAGCATCGCAAGGCGATGCCGTCATCGCCGGCATTGCCGTCAGCGAGGAGTTACGGCGGCAATTCGCCTTTTCTCGCCCGTATCTGATGCTGCCCGCCCGCTTTGTTCGAAACTTGAAGGCTCCCATCAAGGGTGAAGATGCCAGTGTTCTGGCCGACCATTCGGTGGGCGTCGTCAACAAGACGGCGCACGAGGCCATGCTGTCCGCCTATTTCCCGACGGTGAAGCTCGTACCCTTCGACAGCAAGGATGCCCTTTTGGTGGCATTGAGAGAGGGCAAGGTGGAGGCTGCCTTCGCGGATTCCCTCCAGCTTTCGTTCTGGGTTTCGTCACAGGCTTCGGCGAAATGCTGCGCGCTATTCGACGGGCCCTATCTCTCCGAGCAGTTTCTGGGCGAAGGCATGACGATTATGCTGCGTCAGAAGGACGATGTTCTGACGGCAGCGCTCGACCATGCGCTGGCAGCGCTGTCGCGCAGTGGCCGCCTGCAGGAAATCTACCTGCGCTATTTCCCTTACGGCTTGTACTAAAGCGCGCCGCGATCTTTCAGATTCGCCGCGCTTAGTTTTGTTTTTGTGCAGTTCTTTATCTCGAAACCGGTTCCCACTTTCGGGAGACATGCGTTAGCCCTTGCGAAAGCGGGCGATCGCGCTGCGCTCGATGGCGGCGCAGGTCAGCTTGTCGAGGCCGAGGCGGTCGCGCAGCAGGCTGAGCAGGCGCAACTCTTCCGCCTTGACCGAGAGATCGGCCGAGGCAACTTCGACAGCTAGGGCGTAGGCTGTGTCGTAGAGGCGCGAAGGCAGCGTGTCCTTGACGGTTTCAAGCACGATGTCGAGACCCTCGGGACCGGCCAGCAATGCTGCGCAGTCACGCGCAACAGAAATCAGCTTCTCGTCGTCGAAATCATGGAAGACCGGCAGGAAGCCGATCAGTTGGCCGATGCGCTCCATCTCGCGATCGTTCATCGTGCTGTCGACGGCGGATGCCATCACCATCACGTAGATCAATGCGTCGTGGGCGGAAAGCGGCTTGTTCATATCTCGATGATCCCTCTTAAACGAGCTCAGAGTCTAGGAACTGGCCAGCGACATTACAAGCCGTCAAGCGGTAGATCGGAAGGCAGATTCTCGGGGATGCTGGTTTCTGTGGCGCTGCGAGGGTCGTCACCATAAAGGCCTTTGCCTGTCTGCCTTGCCTTCTCGCCGACTTCGGCAAGCGCAGATCCCTTTTCAGCCTCGGCCCAGCCGTTTTCGACGAGCCACTGCGAAATGTCCTGCGTGCCGATCCTGCAGGCGGCGGTAACCGTGCCGGTCCACTCACTGCTGTCGAGATCGCAGCGGACGGTTCTGAGGCGCAGAAACAGCCGCACATTGGTCTTCGCCAGCATTCCGCATGGCCATTCCCGGCCTTTGCTGTCGGTGCATATCTTGTCTGCTGGCGTAGGATTGATGCCGGCAAGCTGCAGGCGGCGTTCGCCAAACGCCAACACGCCCGCACTTTCGGCGACGGGGCGAACGAGGTTCACGTCCTTGTCTTCGGCAATTCTTGCCGGTTGCTCCGGCTCTGCTGCCGCAATGCGCTCCAGTGGCTTGCCGTCGACGACGGCTGGGTAAAACTGGCTGACGTCGTCGACGTGCCGCGCATTCATGCTGGCTTCGGGATTTGTCGTTGGTCGCGCTGCGGCGGCGGGAGGCGGCACATGCAAATCCGTCGGAGCTGCAGTCTCCTCCGGATCAATGGCCGAGCCAAGCCGCTCTCCGCCCGCCGCTATGAGGCCGGCAACAGTTCCGATCCCTGCAATAGCCGTCAGAATTGCCGCGGGACGCATGGAATATCTTCCTACTGGCTGGCCCAGATGATGCGGGCGATCCAATCCACGTCGGAAAGCTCGATCGTCCGGTTCGGATGCTCGGGGTTGAGCGACATCAATTCGATCGACCGCGGGCTCTGGCGCAACAGTACCTTGGCCATAACCTCGCCCTCGCGCGTCTTGACGACGACGCGATCGTTGCGGCGAACTTGCGCGCCGGGCTCGACGATCAGAACGTCGCCATCGCGGTAGAGCGGCATCATGCTCTCGCCCTGAACCTCGAGCGCATAGACGCCCGCTTTCTGCGAGGGCGCCGTCGGGAATTCCACGACGTCCCAGCCTTGTCCGGCCGGAAAGCCGCCATCATCGAAGAAACCGCCAGCGCCGGCCTGCGCAAAGCCGAGAAGTGGGATCGAGCTGCCCTGCGGCGGGAAGGCCCCCTCAGCAAGGCTGGAAAAGCTGCCTGCCGGGCGCATAAAGGTCAGGAATTGCTCCATGCTGGCGCCGGTTGCATCCAGCACCTTGGCGATCGATTCTGTCGAGGGCCAGCGCAGCCGTCCATCGGCAGACAGTCGCTTGGACTTGTTGAAGGAGGTCGGATCGAGCCCCGCGCGTCGGGCAAGACCGGACGGCGTCAGGTCATGGCGTTCGGCAAGCCTGTCGATCGCTCCCCAGATTTGCTCGTGTGACAGCATGTCGCCTGATTTCTGCGCGCGTGCGCGATCCTTCAACGGCGAAATATTAACCGCAAGCCCAGCGGGAGTAAAGAGATGAAAGGAATAAAATCCTGTCCCGGGCCCTCAGGCCACCATTGCCATGTTGATCTTGCCGAGCTGGATCACCGCTTGCGTGCGGCTGTCGACATTGAGCTTGAGCAGGATGGCCGAGACATGCGCCTTGATCGTCGCCTCGGAAACGCCGAGCTCGTAGGCGATCTGTTTGTTGAGAAGGCCTTCTGCCAGCATCGTCAGGACACGGCTCTGCTGTGGTGTCAGCGTATGCAGACGGTGGATCAAGTCGGCGACGTCAGGGTCCTGTTCCTGTCCGTCCCGGTAACTCTCTGGCGTGGCGATATCGCCGGCCAGAACCGTCTGGATGCCGCGGCGGATGTCGTCGATCCCTGAGGATTTGGAGATGAAGCCGGATGCGCCGAGTTCCAGCGCGCGGCGGATCGTGGTCGCATCATCGGTCGCGGAGATGATGACGATCGGCAGCCCGGCGAATTCGGAGCGCAGCGCCATCAGGCCGGAGAAGCCGCTGACGCCAGGCATCGAAAGATCGAGCAGCATCAGGTCTGCTTCCGGGTGCTCCCCGGCGGCCATCCGCGCTGCGGCGAAATCGCCGGCCTCGACGATCTCAGGATGACCTTCCATGCCGATCACCGCCTGACGAAGCGCATCCCGGAAAAGCGGATGGTCGTCGGCAATGATGATTGTCTGTTCCTGCATCGATCGCTCCCTCCCAAGAGCCCGATTGCCTGGTCATGGCCCGTGCTCCCCACACGATACATGCCTCCATTCTGATATGACTATACCAAATCATGTCTTTTGCGGAAGGGTATTGCGCTCCTCCTCGTCCTGGAATTCCTTGACTATCCCCATGAAGCTGCGCATCCAGCGCTCCATGATGCCGATCGAGCGGTCGATTTCCGCGTCTGAGGGCAGGGCCTTGTTGACGATGCTCTTGTTCTCCAGCGCCGTGACGCGGGCCGAAAGTCGGTCGAGTTCCTGCTCGTAGGCGGCGCGCTCGTCGGCGGCCATTCGGCAGGCGAGAGTACCGTCCTTCTCCTCGCAGAGCGACATGGCGCCAGTCTTCCGGTCGAGGCGCACGAAGTGGTCGCCGCTTCGCTCCAGCTGGAAGCGGGACGTGTCTATTTCTGCCGCGTAGCCACCGAGCGGCAAAAGAAGCGCGAAAAAGCCGATTGCGATATGTCTCATGATTTCCTCCGGAAATCTCGGTGGCCGCCGCATTTTTCGCAGCGAGGCGTGGACATCGCCTTCGCTTTGCGGCAAAGCCCGGGAAAGACCAGTCATTCCGAGGCCATCATGACCCTGACACCCACGCTTTACAAGATCGTGACGGAAACGCTCTGGCAGGAGACCAAGGCGGCCGGCATTTTCCGGGGTGCCGCGATCGACCTCCAGGACGGCTATATCCACTTCTCGACAGCCGCCCAGGTCAAGCAGACGGCGGCACTTTATTTCGCGGGTCAGACGGGGCTTCTGCTCGTTGCCGTCGATGGCAGCAAATTCGGCGAGGAGCTCGTTTTCGAACCGTCACGCGGCGGCGATCTCTTCCCGCATCTCTATGCAGATCTGCCGTCCTCGGCCGTATTGTGGGAAAAGCCGCTGCCGCTCGATGCCGCCGGCCAGCATATCTTTCCGGACCTTCAGCCATGATCGATCTGTTCAAGCACGCCGCCCGCAAGGGGCTCTTCCTCTTCGACCCAGAGACTGCGCACGGCATGTCGATCGCCGCGCTGAAGGCAGGTGCCGTTCCAGCCTGCCGGATCGCGCCCGATCCGCGCTTGAGGCAGAGTGTTGCCGGCCTCGATTTCGTCAATCCGATCGGTATGGCCGCCGGCTATGACAAGAATGCCGAAGTGCCGGAAGCGCTGCTGAAGATCGGCTTCGGCTTTACCGAGATCGGCACCGTGACGCCGAAGCCGCAATCCGGAAACCCGCGTCCGCGCATCTTCCGGCTGGTCGAGGATGAAGGCGTCATCAACCGCCTCGGCTTCAACAACGAGGGACACGACGCCGCCTTCGCGCGGCTGTCGGCCGTGCGCGGCAACGGCATCATCGGCGTCAACATCGGCGCCAACAAGGACAGCGAAGACCGTATCGGCGACTATGTTCTCGGAATCCGCCGTTTCTATTCCGTCGCGCGCTATTTCACCGCCAACATCTCCTCGCCGAACACGCCGGGCCTGCGCGATCTGCAGGCACGCGAAAGCCTCGCTGCGCTCTTGTCGGCGGTGCTTTCCGCCCGCGATAACGAAGCCGCTAAGTCTGGCAGGAAGATCCCGGTCTTTCTGAAGATCGCGCCCGATCTGACGGATGAGGGGCTGGATGATATCGCTGCCGAAGCATTGTCGCACGCACTGGATGGCCTGATCGTCTCGAACACCACGCTTTCCCGCAATGGCCTTAGGGATCAGCGCCAGGCGAAGGAAGCGGGCGGGCTCTCCGGCAAGCCGCTGTTCGACAGATCGACCGTCGTTCTGGCAAAGGTCCGCAGGCGTGTCGGCGGGGCGATGCCGATCATCGGCGTCGGCGGCGTGTCGTCGGCGGAAACGGCGCTGGAGAAGATCAAGGCCGGCGCCGACCTCGTACAGCTCTATTCCTGCATGGTCTATGAAGGGCCGGGACTGCCGGGCACGATCGTCCGCGGCCTGTCGAAGCTGCTGGATCGCGAGCAGGTGAAATCGATCCGCGATCTCAGGGACAGCAGGACGGATTACTGGGCAACGCGGAACGTCTGATCCGCCCGCCGCCGGACGAGCATCGCCAGGAATACCCCGCGAACCAGCAGGAAGCCGTTCATCGCCAACCACAGGCCGTGGTTGGCAAAGAGCGGCACGAAAACGGCGAGCGCGACGAGGTAGCCGGCAAACGACATCAGCATGCGGTTGCGCATGTCCGTCGACCACGTGGCGCCGATGAACACCCCGTCCATCAGGAAGGCGAGGGCGCCGGTGAGGCCGGTGACGGCGGCCCAGGGCAGGTAGGTCTCGGCCGCCTGCTGGACTTCCGGCGATGTGGTCAGCACCGAAATCAGCCAGGGACCGGCCAGCAGGAAGAACACCGAGATGATGCCGGCAAGTCCGAAAGACCAGAGCGCCGACAGCTTCAGTCCGCGGTCGAAGGCCGGCCGGTAGCGTGCACCGATGGCACGTCCGGTGATCTGTTCGGCCGCGTTGGCAAGTCCGTCGAGATAATATCCCGAGAGCAGGAAGAAATTCATCAGCACGGCGTTGGCAGCAAGCGTCACCGCCCCGAAGCTGGTGCCGATCCGCGTCATCAGCGTGAAGGCGGCAAGCAGCACGAAGGTGCGGATCAGGATGTCGCGGTTCAATGCGAAGAGTTCGGCCAACTGATGCCGCGAGAAGGTCTCCGCACGTGTCGGTCGGTCGGCGCGGTCGAAGCTGCGGAGGACGATCAGCAGGCCGACGACTGCACCAGCCGTCTCGCCGACCATCGTGCCCCAGGCAACACCGGCGACACCCCAGTCGAGCCAAAGGCTCAGGTAAATGGCGAGCACGATGTTGGTGCCGTTGATGATCGTCTGCAGCAGGAGCCCGACACCGCCCTGGCCCCGGCCGAGCACGAAGCCGAGGATCGCGTAGTTGGCGAGCGCTGCCGGTGCGGCGAGAATGCGGATGGAGAAATAGGTGCTGGTCGCGGCCGCAACGGCGTTCTCCGGTCCCATCAGCTTCAGCCCCGCTGCGAGAAGCAGCGGCGATAGACAGAGAAGCGCCACGCCGCAGCCGAGCGCCGAGATCAGCGCCCGCCAGAAAACGCCCTGCTCAGCATGCCGGTCGTGCCGCCCGAAGGCCTGGGCGGTCAGCCCGGTGGTGGAGGCGCGCAGGAAGTTGAAGCTGCCGAGGATCAGGTCGAACAGCATCGCCCCGATCGCAAGCCCCGCGAGCGCGTCCGGCTGGCCCGTATGCCCGACGACGCCGGTGCCGACGAGACCGAGCAGCGGCGTGGTGATGAAGCCGAGCGTCATCGGAATCGCGATCGAGAGCACCAGCCGGTGCGTGACGTCGAATGCCAGCCTGTTTTCGTGACCGTGAGTATCCATGCCTGCCTCTGAAAGCTGAGGCAGAATCGCCTCAGCCGGAAAGCACCATTGCCCAGTAGGGCACGTTTCTGGAAGCGGAATTGTGGGCGACCGCAACGCCCAAACCATTATAGCGGCCGAGCATGTTCTCCAGATGGTGCGGCGAGTTGATCCAGGCGGTCACAACCGAGGGAACCGACTGCTGACCGGCCGCGATGTTTTCAGCGGCCGGCATCTGCACGCCGCTTGCCTTGACGCGCGGGGCAAAGCCGTCCCCGATGCCCATGACGTGCTTCATCTTGCCGGCAGATGCCATGCGCTTTGCCTGAAACATCGCCGCAGCCTTTGCCGCTGGATCAGCCGAGAGCGGCGGCAGCCCGTTCTTGCTGCGCAACTGGTTGACAAGCGGCAATGCGTCCGCCGTCTCGTCGTCGCCGTTCGAAGGAATGGAGGATAGCGCGGGTGCCGTGGTGCAGCTGGCAACGCCAGCGATCAGTACAAGCCCAGACATGTGCAGCAGGCCGCGCCGCGAAAGGATGAGAGAAGTCATATTAGCGCCGATAGCTGAAGAGACGGATGAGAAGGAAGACGGGAATGACAATGGTCGCGCCAAGCAGCAGATAGTCGCCGACGCGTCCGAGAGCGGAAAAGCCGCGATGCCAGACCTCCAGAACGAAATTGCGGAAGCCGTAGATGAAATCGAGCGGCGCCCACCCGAACACGGCCATGATGAAGCCGACGATCAACGATACGACCAAAAGCTTGACCAATGTGCGGCCGACGGAATCGCCGAGAAACTTGTTCACCTGATCGGACATGCGCCATCTCCTGTTTATCCCTGAAATACGGGCGCGAATCGCTGCTCGCAAGCCTTTTTCAGGTCTGGCATCCTCGCCTCTGAAATAGGACTTGAGTTTTTTTGTGGCCGCAGCCAAATGCGGGCCGATGCCAACAGGTCTTCACCATGCAGTCCAACCAGCTCACTTCAGGCGACGTCATCGCCGACCGCCGTGCCGATTACGCCAAGATGCTCGACGAAAGCGGCGAGCCGCATGCCGCCGCCGAACTGATGGAGCAGGCGCTGGAGCTGGTACCGCACTGGGCCGCCGGCTGGTATCGCCTTGCCGGCTACCGCGAGAAATCAGGCAACACGGCCGGCGCGATCGAGGCCTACAGGCAGACCTTGGATGCGAGCCCGGACGATATTTTCGGTGCGGAGCTCAAGCTTGCTCTGCTCGGCGACGTCACGACACCCGACCAGCCACCGAGCAGCTATGTCGAACGCCTGTTCGACGACTATGCGGATCGCTTCGAGACGTCGCTGGTGGAGAAATTGGACTACAGCGTTCCGGGCAAGCTTGCCGCACTCGTTGCCACGACTGGCAGGCACTATTTGCTGGCCGTGGATCTTGGCTGCGGCACCGGCCTGCTGGGGCCGGAGATCCGCGATCGCGTTGCGCGCCTCGAGGGCTTCGATCTGTCGCAGAACATGCTTGCCAAGGCGGCCGAAAAGCATGTCTACGATCACCTGCAACAGGCCGATCTGTCGTTGGCTCCGGAGGCCACGGGCCTCTTTGCGGAGTGTGCGAGGCACCGTGCCGACCTCGTCACGGCGGCTGACGTCCTGATGTATCTCGGTAATCTCGAGAGCGTGTTCGAGGCCGTTTCAGCGCTTGTCGTGCCGGGTGCCGATTTTGCATTTTCGGTCGAGGATGCCGGCGGAGACTATGGGTTCCATCTCGCGCCGTCGTTGCGCTACTCCCATTCCGAAGCTTACGTCCGCGCGCTCTGCGCCCGCTATGGCCTTGATGTCAGCGCCGTCAGCAAGACGGCCATTCGCAAAGATGGCGCAAACATTATTTCAGGCATTCTGTTCCTTACGCATAAGGCGGTATAGCGGAACGATTCTTGCGAAGTGATAATAGGTCAGTATTGCTTACTTATTTCGCTTGATTGCGGTGCAAAATCGCCTGATAACCCTACATCATTCGCCGCAGCACGGGGGCGCTCGCAAGAGCCCGAAAACGCTCGGCATCATTCATCATCCACGTTTTGTCCCGCTCGGGCCTTTCCCCGGGTGCGCTTGGACTCGTCTGCCGTTTGGGGATCAACGACATGGCACAGCTCTTCAATGCCCTCGGCTTCTGGAACACCAGTGCCACCCGCCATACCCCGATCGAGGACGTTCAGGGCATTTTTTCGGGCAGCCTCATTGCGGCATTAGGACTCTTCATGCTGGCCAGCGCCGGTCTGCTGACCGGCAGCACCGCCGGCATCGCGTTCCTGCTCCACTATGCCTTCGGCGTAAGCTTTGGTCTCGCCTTCTTCCTGCTCAACCTGCCGTTCTTCTATCTGTCGTGGACGCGGCTCGGCATGGCCTTCACGGTAAAAACCTTCATCGCCATCGGCCTGACGTCCGTCATGACCAGCCTGCAGCCGAAGGTGATGGACATTTCGGCCATTCATCCTGCTTGGGCGGCCCTGCTCGGCGGTCTTTTGCTGGGGTTCGGCCTTCTGGCCCTCTACCGCCACCGCGCCAGCCTCGGCGGTGTCGGCATTCTCGGCATCTACATGCAAGAGCGTTTCGGCATCCGCGCGGGCCTTGTGCAGATGGCGATCGACCTCTGCGTGCTGGCCTCCGCCTTCTTCGTCACCACGCCGCCGGTGGTGTTTTATTCGGTTCTCGGCGCGGTGGTGTTGAACCTCTTCGTGGCCATCAACCACCGCGCCGATCGTTATATCGCGCTTTAGGCGGCCTGTGCCGGCTTGTCGATCGGGTGCTGTGACCGGAAGCCGACAGCGAGCCGGTTCCAGACGTTGATCGCGCCGATCGCCACCGTGATCTTGGTGATGGCTTCTTCCGTAAACTGCGCCTTCAGGGCTTCGAAATCGGCGTCCGGTGCGCCGGTTTCGGCGATGCGGGTGACTGCATCGACCCAGCCGAGCAGGGCGCGCTCCTTGGCGTCATAGACCGGCGATTCGCGCCAGACGCACATCAGGTTGATCCACTGCTCGCTCAGGCCGTCATGGCGGGCTTCCTTGACGTGCATGTCGACGCAATAGGCGCAGCCGTTGATCTGCGAGGCGCGAAGCTTGATCAGATGGATGAAGCGGCGCTCGAGCCCCGATCCCTGAACATATTGCTCCAGTGCGGCAACAGCCTTGTAAGCTTCCGGCGATGCCTTGGCGAAGTTGAAACGTGCTTGCATGGTTCATTCTCCTTTGGGTTTTCCGGCTCAGCGAGCCGCTCTTCGTTCATTCATTTCAAGGAAGGCGCAGCCGCGGGCGGCGATCCCGCCGTCATCGTCAGCAGTCAGCTGCGCAAGGATGTCGGCGATGCTGGTCTTGGCGAGCTCGGCGCGGTAGGCGCGCTCGGCCCGTAGCATCGCCGCGCTGATCTGGCATGGCTTGGCGAAATAGCGTTGCGGTAGTTGGTTCGGTCCACGCTGGCGGATCTCGCTGCAACGGAAGGCCGGCTCCGGCCCTTCGACCGCAAGGACGATATCGAGGAGGCTGATGTCATCGGTCTGTTTCGCCAGCCGATACCCGCCCTTCGGGCCCGGAATCGTATTTAGGATGCCGGCACCGGAGAGCGCCTGCAGGTGCTTCAGAAGATAGCTTGTCGAGACGCCGTGAAACACCGCAAGCGCGGCGGCCGAAAGCACTCCCCCTTCGGAAAGGCCGGCCAGCATAGCAACGCTGTGTATGGCCTGCTCGACGCCATCGCCCAATTTCATCGGAATGCCTCCTCGATTCGTGGATAAAATATATCTATGATTAGGCGATGCGTCAAGTCAAGATATATGAGCGAAATAAAATACACGGGGTGCGGTGCTGGTGCGGGGTTGTGAAGCGGCAAGGAACCGCTAAAGTCGGCTCTGTTGGGCAAAAACAATTCCAATAAGGGAACAGCAATGAGAAAGACCATCTTCCTGGCGGCCGCTGCCTTGTTTGCGGCGACGCATCTCGCCTCCGCCGAGGACACAATCCGCATCGCAACGGAGGGCGCCTATCCTCCCTTCAATTACGTCGAATCCGACGGCAGCCTCAAGGGTCTCGACGTCGACATGGCCAATGCGCTCTGCGAGGAGATGAAGGCCAAATGCACGATCGTCGCACAGGACTGGGACGGCATCATTCCGGGGCTTCTGGCCAAGAAGTATGATGCCATCATCGCGTCGATGAGCATCACCGAGGAGCGCAAGAAGCAGATCGACTTCACGAACAAGTACTACACGACGCCGCTCGCGGTCGCCGTGCCGAAGGATAGCGCGCTGAAGGGCGTCAGCGTCGAGGACATGAAGGGCAAGGTCGTCGGCGCGCAGGCTTCGACCACGCAGGCCGACTACGCCAACGACGTCTACGCGAAGGGCGGCGCCGAGGCGAAGATGTATCCGACGCAGGACGAGGCCGTCGCCGACCTCCAGAACGGCCGTATGGACGCGCTGATCTCCGACAAGTTTGTGGTGGTCGATTGGCTGAACAAGGCCGGCAAGGATTGCTGCAAGCTGCTCGGCGACGTGCCCGGGACCGAAACGCAGGCCGGCATCGGTATCCGTCAGGGCGAGACCGAGCTGAAGGAGCGCTTCAACAAGGCGATCGACGCGCTTGTCGCCAACGGGAAGTATCAGGAAATCACCAAGAAATACTTCCCCTTCGACATCTACTGATCGCTTGCCGATCCAATCGCGCGGAGGCCCACAGCCTCCGCGCCCTTTGACCAAGTCCATCCGATGAAGACAGATATCCTCGTTCTCGGTGCCGGCATTGTCGGCGTCAGTGCGGCCATTCATTTGCAGGATAGCGGCCGGTCCGTCATGCTTGCCGATCGCGGCGAGCCGGGCGGCGGCACCAGTTACGGCAATGCCGGGCTGATCGAGCGCTCCTCCGTTATTCCCTACGCCTTCCCGCGGCAGCTCGGCGCCATTGCCAAATATGCGCTGAACGGTTCATCGGACGTGCGTTACGATCCGGCCTATCTGCCGCGCATCGCCGCATGGCTGGCGCGCTACTGGTGGCATTCCTCGCCGACCAATCTGGAGAAGGCGACGCGGGCGTTGCTGCCCTTGATCGAGGCCAGTGTCTCCGAGCATGACAAGCTGATTGCCCGCGCCGGTGCCTCCGAGCTCATCCGCGACCGAGGCTGGGTGTCGTTCTACAAGAATCCGCGCCGTTTCGAGGCCGCTCGTGCGGAGGCCGAAAGTCTGTCTGCCCATGGTCTGGCGATCCGCATTCTTGATGGAAGCGAGTTTCTGGCGCTGGAGCCCGCCTTTGCCGCAGCCGGCAGCCGCATCTCGGGCGGCGTGCACTGGCTTGACCCCAAGACCGTGACCGACCCGCAGGCGCTGACGGCTGCCTATGCGAAGCTTTTTGCGACGGGGGGCGGCCAGATCGTGCGCGCCGATGCCTCCACATTGCGCGAGGAGAAGAACGGCTGGTCGATCACCACGGCCGAGGGCGAGATCATCGAAGCCGGCGAGATTGTCGTCGCCCTCGGCCCGCAATCGGGCCTGATCTTCCGCAAGCTCGGCTACCCCTTACCGCTGGCGATCAAGCGCGGTTATCACCGCCACTATGCGCAGCGCGAAGGTCAGCCACTTAGCCATTCGCTCGTCGACGAGGAGGCGGGCTACGTGCTGGCGCCGATGGCGCGCGGCATCCGGCTGACGACGGGCATCGAATTCGCTGCGCCCGATGCGCCGCCGAATACCATCCAGCTACGCCGCGACGAGGCTCATGCCCGCGCGCTGTTCGCGCTCGGCGAGCCGGTGGAGGCGACGCCCTGGCTCGGTCTGCGGCCATGCTTGCCCGACATGCGGCCGGTGATCGGTCCAGCGCCACGCCATCGCGGCCTCTGGTTTAATTTCGGCCACGCCCATCACGGCTTGACGCTCGGCCCCGCCAGCGGCCGGCTGCTGGCAGAGCAGATTTCCGGCAACGAGACCTTCGCCGATCCCAAGCCGTTCCATCCGCATCGCTTCCTCTAGATCAGGATGATTTAGGCCGATCGGGCCTAAGATCTGAATCCTGATAGCGCGGGATTTAGGCCGAAAACCGGTTACACGGCATCCCGCTCTAGATCCGCCATTCTATTTCGACGGTCGGTGCACTACCTTTAGCGCCGTGGACCAGATCGATTCCGAAGCCCGCGTTGTCCTGCCTGCGCCTTTCACCCGCTGGTTCGCGGAGAAAGGGTGGCGTCCACGTGCCCATCAGCTGGAATTGCTGGCCCGCGCCGAGGCCGGCGAAAGCACGCTGTTGATTGCGCCGACCGGCGCCGGCAAGACGCTCGCTGGCTTCCTGCCCTCGCTGACGGACCTGACCCGCCGCGGCAGGATCCCGCCGGGCTTTCCCTTCACCGGCATCCACACGCTCTACATCTCGCCGCTCAAGGCGCTCGCCGTCGACATCGAGCGGAATCTGATGAAGCCGGTAGAGGAGATGCGGCTGCCGGTGACGGTCGAGAACCGCACCGGCGACACACCGAACGCCAAGCGCCAGCGCCAGAAGCTGAGCCCGCCCGATATTCTGCTGACGACGCCCGAGCAGGTGGCCTTGCTGCTTGCCGATCGCGAGGCGGAGCGCTTCTTCAAAGACCTGAAATACGTCATCTTCGACGAGCTGCACTCGCTCGTCACCTCCAAGCGCGGCCACATGCTCTCGCTCGGCCTTGCCCGCCTGCGCCGGCTCGCCCCGTCTCTCCAGACGATCGGCCTTTCCGCCACCGTCGCCGAGCCGCTGGACCTGCAGAAATGGCTGGTCGCGCAACAAGAACGGGGCGAGGAGCGGCGCGCCGGGCTGGTGATCGTCGAGGGCGGCGCCAAACCTGATATATCGATCCTCTCCACCGAGGAACATATCCCCTGGTCGGGTCATTCGGCGAAATACGCGATCCCCGATGTCTACCGGCAACTTCTCGAACACCGCACGACGCTGCTCTTCGTCAATACCCGCTCGCAGGCCGAAACGCTGTTTCAGGAACTCTGGACGGTGAACGAGGAAAACCTGCCGATCGCGCTGCATCACGGCTCCCTCGATGTCGCACAGCGGCGAAAGGTGGAAGCTGCGATGGCGGCCAACCGGCTGCGCGCCGTCGTCGCCACTTCCACGCTCGACCTCGGCATCGACTGGGGCGATGTCGACCTCGTCGTGCATGTCGGCGCGCCGAAGGGTGCCTCGCGTCTTGCCCAGCGCATCGGTCGTGCTAACCACCGCATGGACGAGCCCTCGAAGGCGATCCTTGTGCCCGCCAATCGCTTCGAGGTGATGGAATGCCAGGCCGCACTCGACGCGAACTATATCGGCGCGCAGGACACCCCGCCGGTCGGCAGAGGCGCGCTTGATGCGCTCGCACAGCATGTGCTTGGTATGGCCTGCGCCGAGCCCTTCGACATGCTGGAACTTTACGACGAGATCAGGAGCGCCTCACCTTACGCCGATCTCTCCTGGGAGACCTTCGAGCGCGTCGTCGATTTTGTCGCGACGGGCGGCTATGCGTTGCGCACCTATGAGCGCTATGCCCGTATCCGCAAGACCAAGGAAGGCCGCTGGCGGGTCTCCAATCCACAGGTCGCCCAGCAATACCGGCTGAACCTCGGCACCATTGTCGAAAGCCCGATGCTCAATCTGCGCATGGTCAAGCGCGGCGAAGGCGGCCGGCTCGGCCGCGGCGGCGCGACGCTCGGAAAGGTCGAGGAATACTTCCTCGAACAGCTGTCGCCCGGCGATACCTTCATCTTCGCCGGCAAGGTGCTGCGCTTCGAGGGCATCCGCGAGAATGAGGCGCTCGCCTCGCAGGCCTTCTCAATGGATCCGAAGATCCCGTCCTATGCCGGCGGCAAGTTTCCGCTTTCCACCTATCTGGCCGATCAGGTGCGCTCGATGATCGCGGATCCGGAGCGCTGGAATCACCTGCCGGATCAGGTGCGGGACTGGCTGGCGATCCAGCAGGAAAAGTCGATTCTGCCGAAGCGCGACGAGCTACTGATCGAAACCTTCCCGCGCGGCAGCCGCTGCTACATGGTCATCTATCCCTTCGAGGGGCGACTGGCACACCAGACGCTCGGCATGCTGCTGACCCGGCGATTGGAGCGCGCCGGCGCCAAACCGCTCGGCTTCGTCGCAACGGACTATTCGCTCGGCATCTGGGGCTTCGAGGACATGGGGCTGATGATCCGCAACGGAAGGCTCAGCCTCGCTGATCTCTTCGACGAAGACATGCTGGGCGATGATCTCGAAAGCTGGCTCGACGGTTCTTTCCTTTTGAAGCGTACCTTCCGCAATTGCGCCGTGATTGCAGGCTTGATCGAGCGCCGTCACCCGGGCAAGGAAAAGACCGGGCGGCAGGTCACGGTCTCGGCCGATTTGATTTACGACGTGCTGCGGACACACGAACCGGATCATATCCTGCTGCGGGCGACGCGGCAGGATGCCGCAAGCGGGCTTTTGGATATTTCCCGGCTTGGCGATATGCTGAGGCGAATCAAGGGTCACATCACGCATCGCGCGTTGGACCATATCTCGCCGCTAGCGGTGCCAGTCATGCTGGAGATCGGCAAGGAGCCGGTGCATGGCGAGGCTCACGACGCGGTGCTGGCCGAAGCCGCCGACGACCTGATTGCCGAGGCGCTGGCCTAGAGAAAGTCCCGGAAAGGTTCGCGCCGGCTTACCATCCGGAATGAATGAGACGAAGAGATGAGCGTCTGCCTGAAGGTAGCGCTTCCATGACCAAGGACTGACAGGATTGATGAACCGCCTGGCGCTCGCGCGTGAACTCAACGGACTGGCCGCGCTGCCAGGCGTCGAGACGTCTGTGCATGGCGTTGCTGCCGTTTGCGATCCGCTCGGCGCGCTCTACGTGCCCGATGCCGGTATCCTCGTCGTTTCCGACCTGCACCTCGAGAAGGGCGCGGCTTTTGCCCGTCGCGGCATGTTGCTGCCGCCCTACGACACGCTGGCGACGCTGACAGTGCTTTCGGCCGTCATCAGCCGCTACGATCCGAAACTGGTTGTGTCGCTCGGCGACAATTTCCACGACCGCGTCGGCTCGGCGCATCTGCCCGAGGCGTTCCGCAGCCTGATATCGGAAATGGCCCGTGGCCGCGAATGGATTTGGATCAACGGCAACCACGATCCCGACGGGACCGTCGATCTGCCTGGCGCTTCCGTCGATGAAATGCATTACGGCGGCCTGACCTTTCGCCACGAGCCGAAGGGCGGCCTGCAAAAGGGCGAGATCGCCGGACACCTGCATCCCGCCGCGACGGTGCGCCGCCGCGAAAAGTCGGTCCGCCGTCCGTGTTTCGCCACTGACGGCGCCCGCTTGCTGATGCCGGCTTTCGGCGTGATGACCGGCGGCCTTGATCTTCGCCACAAGGCGATGAAGGGGCTGTTCGATCAGGCCTCGTTGATTGCCCACCTTCTTGGGCGTGACCGGATCTACTCCGTCAGGTTTGGCAACCTCGTGGGGTGAGCGCCGCTATGCGGCAGGCGGGGAGCTATCCAGCCGTCTTTCGCCTTAGTCGCCGAAATAGTAGAGAGGCTGGCGTGTCAGCTCGCCGCGGCCGAGGTGACCGTAGACGTCCTTTCCCAGAATCCAGAACGAAATCGCCTGGGTCTTCATGCAGAAAATATAGTCGCCGGAAATCCAGTGCTCTGCCTTGCTGCCGGAGAGCGGATAGAGATGGTCGCCAACCCCATACATGACCGCCCGGTGCGAGCTGTAATCGTATAAGTAGCGCTCTGCCATCTATTCTCCTGATTCTATTTCAGAAAGAATCCCATGGGCGCGAATGTATTGTCAAACAATACTGTCGCCACATGCCGACCAACCCAAATTTGTTTCGTTCTTCAGCGTTGTATATGAATTCTACTAGGTTTTTTCGGTGCCTGCGAAGAACTCAATTGCACTCCTGCAACTGCCGCTGATACGTCGTCGCCATGTTGGAAAAACGCTGCGCCGTCTTCTGTAGCTGCGCGTTCGAGCGCCAGTCGCCGCGCATGTAGCCTTTCGGGCCGGAATAGTAGGCGAGGTATAGACCGTAGGCATCGTTCACGGGGATGCCCGTCATTTGGCTGTTTTGCGAATGGTACCAGCCGATGAAGTCGATGGCATCGGCGAAGTTGGTGCGGCGCGCGGCCCAGCTGCCGGTCGCGGATTGATAGTGATCCCAGGTGCCGTCGAGCGCTTGCGAATAGCCGTAGGCGGTGGACGGTCGCGTCCAGGGAATGAAGCCGAACAGCTTGGTGCGCGGCGGTCGCGCATAGGGTTGGAAGCCGGACTCGGTATACATCGTCGCCATCAGGATCGGGACCGGAACCCCATATTTGCGCTCCGTCTTTTCTGCCGCGCGCTGCCAGCTCGTAAACATCCCGTCGCGCTGCTCGAAGACGGCACAGATGTTTCGGGTCTGTCGGGGAGTCGTGGCGCAGCCGGCAACAAGTGCCAGAAGCACGAGGGCGAGGAAGGCACGGATACGCATTACAGGGAACCTCTCGTTACCGAGAGATTACTAACTCGTAAATATTAACGAGCGGTTTTTAGACGAATGCGAGTTGCCACCGGTGAAATGGCGACGGTGCTCGCCCGATCTATGGGAGCAATTTTCGCATCCGGAAATTGGCGAGCGCCTGTCCCCGCTTTTCGACGCTTTGGCACGTCAGGACGACGAAACCTCGCCGTTGGAAGAAAGGCCTGGCCGTCAGGCTTGCTTCCGTAAAGATACGGCTGAGCCCGAGTGCCCGGGCTTCCGCTTCTATTGTCCGCAGCAGTGCAGTCGCCGCCCCGATCCCTTGATGGCCGGGATGCACGAACATCATGTCCAGATGCCCGTCGGACTCCAGATCGGCAAAGCCGATCGGCAGGTCTGCTGCCTCGGCAATCCAGGTCGGCCGGCTTGACCGGCGCTCCGCCCAGGCCTGCCGGTCGTCCACCTGCGCCCAGGCTTCTATCTGCGCCGGTGTATAGTCGTTGGACGCGACTTCGCGGATCGCCCGCAGGAAAATCTCCACCGTCGCATCGCAATCTGCCGGCGCGTAGCGTCGCAAAGTTACCATGGTCGCAAGCATCCGTTTCGCTGTCTGGATGGTCTATACTCTTTGCGGCGAGCCGCAACGCGGGTCACCGGCTGATAGCCAAACTGCCTGGCCCGGAAGAGCTAAAGGAGCGCGTGTCGTGTCTTTTCCGCGGCACCGTCCCCGGTTGCGCTTGGCCTCAGGGCATTTATTCTGAGAAAATGCCTGGGCAGTTCGTGGAGTATTGAATGTCGGCAGTGCCTTTCTCGAAGATCTCTTCGCCACTCAATGCGCTGCTGACCGCGATTGGTCTTTTGGCGGTGGCAACGCTTACGACCCCCGATCTCGCCGGAGAGACGAGGCTCGTCGTGGAAGCAGTGCTTGCAGCAATCTGGGTCGTCTATGTGCTGCAGCTGAGTGGCACGCTTCTTGTGCGGCGTCGCAGTCGCGTATCGGGTGGGAACGCCGCCCTCCTGATCGACCTGCTGGCTGTTTTCGTCCCCATGGCGGCCTTCCTGTTGATCGCCTCGCGCGATCGGAGTCTGTATTGCGCCATCTGGCTCCTCAAGCCGCTGCGGGATTCGACGTTTTTCAGGCTGATGGCAAAGGTGGTTGCGAATGAGGCGCGCAATCTGCTTGGCGTGACATCTGTCTTCGGCATCGTTCTTTTTGGCGCTGCGTTGGCTGGTTATGTCATCGAGCGTGACGTCCAGCCGGATAAGTTCGGCAGCATTCCGCAGGCGATGTGGTGGGCGGTTGTGACGCTGTCGACGACCGGCTACGGCGACGAGATCCCGCAAAGCCTGGCAGGCCGGGTTCTGGCCGGATTGGTGATGATGAGCGGCATCGGCATTTTTGCGCTTTGGGCCGGTATCCTCGCCACCGGCTTCTACGAAGAGGTCCGTCGCCGGGACTTCGTTCGCAACTGGCAGCTGGTCGCCGCCGTGCCCCTGTTCCAGAAGCTTGGATCCGCGGCACTGATCGAGATCGTGCGGGCGCTGCGGCCGCGTATCGTGCCCACCGGTGCAGTGATCTGCCGCAAAGGCGATGTTGGCGACCAGATGTTCTTCATCGTCGAAGGCAGGGTCAGTGTAGCGACGCCCGATCATCCGGTGGAACTTGGTACAGGAAGTTTTTTTGGCGAGATGGCGCTGATCAGCGGCGAACCGCGCTCAGCGACCGTCAGCGCAGCAACCGAGGTTTCCCTGCTGTCGCTCTATGCGGTTGACTTCCAGATGTTGTCGAGCAGCAGTCCCGAGATTGCGGAGATCATCCGCAAGACGGCACTCGAGCGACGGGGAGGCATACCAAAGAGCTGATCCTGCGGCGGCCTCTCATCCGTTGACTTGTACATCCTGTTCCGGCCAGGGATTGATGCCATCGTGCCAGAGAAGCGTATCCAGCCAGAATCCAGCGGCATGGCGGGTATGAAACAGACCGAAATGCCCGACCGATTCAAAGCCAAGCCTCTCTGGCGTCATCAAAACTTCTCTCCTGACGGCATTTCTGTCATAGCCAAGCGATCGGCGAATGGCTGGCACTGTGCCCAACTCGTCGTCGGAAAGGGCGACTGCAAGGATCGGCGCCCTGACGGCATCGAAACGGCTGACCACCAAGCGCGGATAAGACGTCTCCATCTTCGCGCGGCGGAAACTCCATTCGTTGGCGACCCGGCGGGTAAGTCCTCAGCCTGCCTTGACCGGTTCGTATCGCAGGATCACCGCGCCGCCCTCAGTCGTCGTGCTGTCGAGCAGTTTCAGGGGAAGCTGCTGACTGGCCGGTTTGAAATGCGGATTGCCGCCGCCGAGGATAACCGGCACCAGGCAGATGCGGATCTCGTCCACCAGCCCCGCTTTTAGCAGCGAGTCCGCGAGCTCTGCACTGCCGAAAATGAAGATCGTCTTGCCCGTCTCGGCCTTCAGCTTCTTCAATTCTGCGACAGGGTCGCTGACGACGCGCGTGTTGTTCCAGTTCGCCGCCGTCATCGTCTTTGATACCGCAATCTTAGCAATGTCGTTCATGTATGCCTTGATCGTCTCTTCGCTCTCGGCTGTCGGCCAGTAGGCGGCCATACCCTCATATGTCTTGCGGCCGAAGACGAGCAGGTCGCCTTCCTCGCCAAACTGCTCGGCGTAGCGCTCCAGCTCGGGACCCCAGGCAAGATTGTGAAATTCGATATCCCACGGTTTCGTGCCTTCGAAATAACCGTCAAGCGTCATCAGATTCCAAACAACAAGCTTCCTCATGGATTCGTCCTCCTCGAAACTGATTGCAATTAGCAATTGGTTGAAAGCTAGATTGACTGGTGGCAAAATGCAAGCAGTTTATTTGGAGGAACTAATGGACGATGCTTACCGCTCCGGCTGCCCGATCAATCTGACGCTGGAAGTGCTCGGCGATCGCTGGAGCCTGCTCGTCATTCGCGACATCATGTTCGGCAATCGGCGCCACTTCCGCGAATTGCTGCAGCATTCCGAAGAGCGGATTGCGTCGAATATCCTGGCCGACCGCCTACGTCGCCTGGTTGACAGAGGCTTGCTGACGCGTGAGGTCGATCCGACGCACAAGCAGAAGGCAATCTACAGTCTGACGGAAATGGCGATCCAGCTGGTGCCGATCTTCGCGCATATGGGTGCCTGGGGCCGCAGGCATCTTCCGGTTTCCGAGGAGCTCTCCATTCGGGCCGAGCTTCTGGAGACCGGAGGTGCGGAACTCTGGGAGGAATTCATGGACGAGTTGCGCGCCACGCATTGCGGCAAGAAGCTGCCTGCTGGAACGACGTCGGTGCTCGCACGCCTGACCGAAGCCTATTTCGATGTCGTCGCCCGAAATCGGCATGATCAATCCTTGCGGAACACCACGCTGGCGCCCCAGCCCGTGACGAGCGCGAGGAAGACGGAGAGCAAGCCATAGGCGATCGGCTGGGCGTGCGCCGCGTCGGTAATCATCTGCTCGATCCCTGTCTTGATGACACGCAGCGGAACGGACTTCTCGGTGACGAAGCTGCCGCTCTTGAAGAGATAGGCGCGCACGGTGTGCACGCCGTTCGGAATGTTTGCCGGCAACCGCAGGCTTGCCTTGAACAGGCTGGAGCTTACGAAACGCACGCCGCTCGGGTCGCGATCATAGAGGCCGCCGTTCTCCTGCAGCCGGCGAAAGGCCTGCCGGAACTCGCCGAGATTGCTGGCATCGCCGACGAAGCCGACCGGCGTCAGCGGAATGTGATCGATCCCGATTCCCCTGTCCGTAAGGTCGAGCGGCGTGGTGATGTCATCCAGCATGCGCGAACTCGACATGGAATAGGAGTGCGGCACCGCCTCGAAGGTCATCGAGCGCGTATTGATCCAGATGCCGAACACGCGCTCCTTCCGGCGCACGGTTGCGTCTTCGCGCGGCCCCTCAAGAACGACCACCACATCATACTGGCCAATCGCCAGCAGCAAGCTGTCGGTGTTGGTCACGGCCCCGAAAATCGTCAGGTCTGCGCCGCGAAAATCCGAGGTGATGGCGATTTCGCTGGTGGACGTGCCGATCTCAAGTCCTTCGGCCGTCGTTTGGCTCGCCTGGCCCGGGAGCAGCATTTGCGCGGTCGCGACACCAGGCAGCATCATCGCGCAAAATAGCAGAGCAGCGAGGAAGCGGCGCATCAATTCGCCCCCATGACCACGGAGTAGACATCCGCTGGCGTTACGACCAGCGCAACGGCAAGGCGAAGGCCGACGGCCAGCACCAGAAGCCCGAGCAGCGCACGCAGCTGCTCGCCGCGCAGTTTTTGTCCGACGCGCACGCCATACTGTGCGCCGATCACACCGGCGATCATCAGGATAAAGGCGAGCACGATATCGACCGAGAAGTTGGTCGCAGCCTGCACGACAGTCGTGTAGGCGGTCACGAAAATGATCTGGAACAGAGACGTACCGACAACCACGTTGGTCGGGATGCGCAGGAGATAGATCATCGCCGGCACCATGATGAAGCCGCCGCCGACGCCCATGACCGACGTCAGGATGCCGATGCCGAAGCCGAGCGTGATGACCGGGATGACGCTCAGAAAGATCTTCGATTTCTTGAAACGCATCTTCAGCGGCAGCTTGTGCACCCAATGGTGATGGCCGGGTCGACGGGGCGTTGGCGGCACGTTCTTTGCCGCGCGGCGCATGGCATTGACGCTTTCGAGCAGCATCAGCCCGCCGACCGTGCCGAGGAAGACGACGTAGAGCAGCGAGATGATGAGATCGAGCTGGCCGATCTGCCTCAGCAGCGAGAAGATCCAAATACCGACGGTCGCGCCGGAAAGGCCGCCGACGAGCAGCACGGATCCGAGCTTCACATCGAGCGTTCCACGCCGGAAGTGAGTGATGGCCCCAGAGATAGAGGAGGCAACAACCTGGTTGGCGCCGGTGGCGACGGCCACGACCGGCGGGATGTTGTAGAAGATCAGGAGCGGTGTGATCAGGAAGCCGCCGCCGACACCGAACATTCCGGAGAGAAAGCCGACGGCCGCCCCCATGCCGAGAATGATGAAGATGTTCACCGACAATTCTGCGATAGGCAGATAGATTGTCACAGCAGACCCCGATCTATGAACTGCCCCCAAAGGCAGGCGTTCTTACATCCTGTTCGAATGGCGCATCATACGGTGAAATCGTTGCCAGAGGATTTCGATAAGCGACATGCGATCCGCTCGATAGCGTGATCACTCTCGAATAATCAGGCTTTTTTTGGGTTTTATGACAGACCTTTAGAGGGCGAGCCCCGCAGGATCCATCGTTGTTCTCGATCCGTCGCGGTTGAACGCGATGCACCTGCCGACTAGTCTCGACACTGCATGATGGGGGATTCGCGTGAAGGCAGGATTGGTTCGTTGGTTATTGGTTGCTTGGGTCTTGCAGCCGATTGCCGCAAAGGCGGAATGGCAGCCGGTTGAACAGGTGCGGACCTATGCGGTGACCGGCAGTTCGGGCGCAGCACTCTACGATTCAATCGGCGAGAAAGGTCCCGCGCTTGGCAGCAGTCGCGCGGTGGCGCATACGACGTTCAAGCTGACCTGGACCAGAAAATACGAGCGCCGAGGAAACGCCTGCGTCCTGGCTGTGGCGCGGCCAAAGCTGATCATCACCTATACGCTGCCGAAGCCTGCGGTAGAGCTTTCCGCGGTCACTCGGGCAAGCTGGGCCACCTTCATTGCCGGCATCGAAACGCATGAGCGGGTGCATGGCGACTACATCAAGGAAATGGTCAGGGATATCGAGGCGACGAGCGTCGGGCTGTCTGCCGACGATGATCCCGACTGCAGGAAGATCCGGATCGAGCTGACGAAGCGGCTCGGCGAACTCTCCGCGCGGCAGCGACAGCGCGGCCGTGATTTCGACAAGGCCGAGATGAGCGAGGGCGGCAATATCCGCCGCCTCATCCTGCAGCTCGTGAACGGCCCTTGAGGACCGTTCGAACGCATGCCGGATCAGCCCAAAGCGGCGGCGGCGACCGGGGCCAGGTGCGGCCAGACCTCGAGCGCCCCGCGATAGATCATGCTCAGCGCCACGTAGATGATGATGGCTAGACCGAGGTAAGCGATCCAGTGGTAGCGGTTGAGCAGGCGCGCGATGAAGTTCGCCGCGATACCCATCATCGCGATCGACAGGATCAGGCCGATGACGAGGATCGTCGGATGCTCACGGGCGGCGCCGGCAACGGCAAGCACGTTGTCGAGCGACATCGACACGTCGGCGATCACGATCTGGCTAGCCGCCTGGTAGAAGGTCTTCCTTGGCGTCGCGTCGCCTTCGGCTCCTTCGGCTTCATTGCCGCTGCCGTTGCGCAGGTCGCGCCACATCTTCCAGCAGACCCAGAGCAGGAGGATGCCGCCGGCCAGCAGCAGGCCGATGATCTCGAGAAGCTGGACGGTAACGCTGGCAAGCGCGATCCGCAGTACGGTAGCGGCAAGAATGCCGACGAGGATCGCCTTCTTGCGTTGCTCGGTCGGCAGCCCCGCCGCGGCAAGGCCGATGACCACGGCGTTGTCGCCAGCAAGCACGAGGTCGATGAGGATGACCTGCAGAAGCGCCAGCAAGCCGGCAGAAGTGAAAATTTCCATGATGTGACAATCCCTGACATATACGAAACGCCTGCCGGCGCGCTGCTAACGCATAAATGATCGCTGAACTGCTTATCAAGTGGCTGAAGGACATTGTGGAAAAGTTCTCGAGCCCGTTGATGTTCCGCCTCGTCGATCGAGTACGCTTCATGCACCGTTGTCGGGGCGCTTTCCGGATGCATCGAATTCTTTGCATGGCACGGGATTGGCCATGACGTTCTGAACATGCTAGCGAGGGCCGCAAAAGGCCCCGGTACGCATGACGGAGGGGCGCTGCAACTCTTTCGGGCTCCACGCAAACATGATTCGTATCGAGAATATCAGCAAGCAGAACAGCCACCGGATCCTCTTCATCGAGGCTTCCGCCGCGCTCAACAGAGGCGAGAAGATTGGCCTTGTCGGCCCGAACGGCGCAGGCAAGACGACGCTCTTCCGCATGATCACCGGGCAGGAGCAGGCCGACGAAGGCCAGGTCTCCGCCGAGAAGGGCGTGACCATCGGCTACTTCAATCAGGACGTCGGCGAGATGGAGGGCCGCAGCGCGGTGGCCGAGGTCATGGAAGGCGCCGGCCCCGTCAGCGTCGTCGCGGCCGAGCTGCGCGAGCTCGAAGCGCAGATGATCGATCCCGACAAGCTCGACGAGATGGACCGGATCATCGAGCGCTACGGCGAAGTCCAGGCGCGCTACGAGGAATTGGACGGCTACGCCCTCGAGGGCCGTGCGCGCGAAGTGCTGGCCGGTCTCAGCTTCACCCAGGAGATGATGGACGGCGACGTCGGAGCGCTTTCGGGCGGGTGGAAAATGCGCGTGGCGCTTGCCCGCATCCTGCTGATGCGCCCGGACGTCATGCTGCTCGACGAACCGAGCAACCACCTGGACCTCGAGAGCCTCATCTGGCTGGAAGAATTCCTAAAGACCTACGATGGCGCGCTGCTGATGACCTCGCACGACCGCGAGTTCATGAACCGCATCGTCAGCAAGATCATCGAGATCGACGGCGGCTCCCTGAACAGCTATTCCGGCGATTACGGTTTCTATGAGCAGCAGCGGGCGCAGAACGAGAAGCAGCAGCAGGCGCAGTTCGAGCGCCAGCAGGCAATGCTTGCCAAGGAAATCAAGTTTATCGAGCGCTTCAAGGCACGGGCCTCGCACGCTTCGCAGGTGCAAAGCCGCGTCAAGAAGCTGGAGAAAATCGATCGGGTCGACCCGCCGAAGCGACGCCAGACCGTCGCCTTCGACTTCCTGCCGGCACCACGGTCCGGCGAAGACGTGATCAACCTGAAGAACGTCCACAAGAAGTACGGCAGCCGGGCCATCTATGAAGGCCTGGACTTCATGGTCCGCCGCAAGGAGCGTTGGTGCATCATGGGCATCAATGGCGCCGGCAAGTCGACCCTGCTGAAACTGGTGGCGGGTTCCACCGAACCGGATCAGGGCAGCGTCGCCCTCGGTGCCAGCGTCAAGTTGGGCTACTTCGCCCAACATGCCATGGACCTGCTCGACGGAGATCGAACTGTGCTGGAATGGCTGGAGGACTCCTTCCCCCAGGCGGGCCAGGCGCCGCTCAGGGCGCTCGCAGGATGCTTCGGTTTCTCCGGTGACGATGTCGAGAAGAAATGCCGCGTTCTTTCCGGCGGCGAAAAAGCCCGGCTCGTGATGGCCAAGATGCTCTTCGATCCGCCGAACCTGCTGGTGCTGGACGAGCCGACGAACCATCTGGATCTCGATACCAAGGAGATGCTGATCAAGGCGCTGTCGCAATACGAGGGCACCATGCTGTTCGTCTCGCACGACCGGCATTTCCTTGCCGCTCTGTCCAACCGCGTGCTGGAACTGACGCCCGACGGTATCCACCAATATGGCGGCGGCTATACGGAATATGTCGCCCGCACCGGCCAGGAAGCCCCCGGTCTGCGTAGCTGACGACATCACGACGAATATCCGTGGCTGGCCTCCGCGAGCGTCTCTGCCGGGGCGCTCGGGTTCGCCAGGCCCGGACTTCGTTCACCATCAGCATTTCGGTGCGGCCGGCAGGCCGTACCGGCCAGGAAAGCGCTGAGCCGTGACCTCGGTTCCGGCGCCGTGCCGCCTCCGAAAGGCGTCGTTCCAGATCCCCGAACTCGTCCGCGTCGTCGGCCTCCGTTCCGGCGCCGGCACGTTCGAAACGCCGAAATGGGATCAGAAAAGCCAGAAGGCTGCCGGCGATGCCCTTCTGACCTTGGACGCCACAATTCTGGGCTTCAAAGGCGCTTAGACACCAAGGAAGCCGTCGATCCGGTGCGTCATCTGATCGGTACGGCGACGGGATGGTGAGGAAACCCTGAAAAGGATGCAACCTATCTCAATGTGACACCCGAAAGGAACGACGCCAAGACAGTCTACAAGCTCACCGTCAAGGCGGTGCCGGTGGATGGCTTCTGGTCCATCAGCGTCTATAATGCAAAGGGTTACTTCCAGAAAAACAAGCTCAACGCGTCCAGGCTCAACGCGTCCAGGCTCAACATCACCGCCGCAAAGGCTGCCGACGGCTCCGTCGAGGTGCAATTCGGCGGCTGCGATGGGAAGGTCGCAAACTGCCTGCCCGTCGTCAAAGACGGGAACTACACTATTCGCCTGTATCGGCCTCGGGCGGATATACTCGACGGAAACTAGGAGTTCCCTCCGCCACAGAATGCCGCGTAGTGTCGTCGGGTCGTTGCGAGCGTATGGCGGAAGCTCGTGGCGAGGTCATCGCGGGTGGCAGTGGGTTTTAACGGCAGCATCGCTTCCTTCTCCAACGCGCGGCGCGGCACTAGAACGTCTCGTCTTGCGCGGCCATATCCTTCGGAACGGCAGCTGCATATCGTACTTCGCAAGCAAGAGGCCTCCATGACGGATGCAGAGACGATCATCATCGGCGCGGGACCGGCAGGATTGGCCTGCGCCGCGGCGCTGCGGGCGCGGGGACGCTCGTTCCTGGTGCTTGAGAAAGGGCATACGCTCGCCGCCTCCTGGCATTGCCACTACGACCGCCTTCGGCTGCATACCCACAAGATGCACTCGGCCTTGGCGGGAAAGCCGATGCCGCGGCATTTTCCGAAGTATCCGTCGCGGCTAGAGGTTATCGAGTATCTCGAAGTCTACAGCTCTTCGAACGACATCGAGGTCAGATTTGGCGTGCGCGCGACGACGATCCGCAAGGCCAAGACGTGGACCGTGGAGACCTCCCACGGGGTTTTCGAGGCGAGCAACGTCATTGTCGCGACCGGCCTCGCAAACTTGCCGATAAGGCCGACCTGGGAAGGACAGGAGCTGTTTGCGGGCAAGCTTCTCCACTCCTCGGAGTTCAGGAATGCCGCGGCGCTTGCGGCTAAGCGCGTCCTTGTCGTCGGCTTCGGCAATTCGGCAGGCGAGATCGCGCTCGAATGCGCTGAGGCCGGCCTTGATGTCGCCATGTCCGTGCGCGGCCCGGTCAGTGTCGTGCCGCTCGAACTGTTCGGACTGACGAGCGCCAGCATCGCCATAGCCCAGCGGTTCCTTCCCTATCGCCTGGTCGATGCGGTGAACGCTCCGATCCTGCGCCTGCGGTTCGGAGACCTCGGGAAGTTCGGGCTGGAACGAGCGCGAAATGGCCCGCTGACAGGCATCATCGAAAGGGGCCGTACGCCTCTGATCAATATCGGAACGATCGAGCGGATCAGGTCAGGGGATATCCGGGTGTTCCCCGCAATCTCGACATCCGAGGATCAGCGGGTGCATTTCTCCGACGGCCGATCCGATACGTTCGACGTGATCATTCTGGCGACCGGCTACCGGCCGGGGCTTGATGCGCTTCTGCCCGATTTCGCGCAGCGATTTGGCGGCGCCGACGGTCCCGGCCGCGGGCAGCTTCAACCGGCAAATGACGGCCTCTACTTTTGCGGCTTCACTGCCGTGGCGACCGGCCTTCTCCGGGAAATCGGAATTGAGGCCGAGACGATCGCGGCCTCCATCGATAGGTAGCACCTCCGCTAGGCCGCAACCCCGTCTCGCCACGCAACCGCGTGATGCCCAGAGGCGGCTCACGCCGCCTCCTTCTTCTTCGCGTAAGGGTCGAAGCGCCCGTAGAAGGTCTCGCCCTTGGCGGCCATGTCCTTCAGCAGTGCCGTCGGCTTGAAGTGCAACCCATAGGCTGCCGCGAGCCTATCGCACAGCGCCACGAAGGCCTTCACGCCCATGCCGTCGATATAGGAGAGCACCCCGCCGGTGTAGGGGGCGAAGCCGAAGCCGAGGATGGAACCGACGTCGGCTTCGCGCGGATCGGTGACGATGCCTTCCTCGATGGTGCGGGCAGCTTCCAGCGCGATGGTGACGAGGAAGCGCTGCTTCAGCACCTCGACATCGACCTCTTCGGCCTTCCTCTGCGGGTAGAAGGTCTTCAGCTCCGGCCAAAGCGACTTCTTGGCCGGTTTCGCCGGATAATCGTAGAAGCCCTTGCCGTTCTTGCGGCCGCGGCGATCGAACTCGTCAACCATTTTGTTGATCAGCGCCATGTGCTTCGCATCGACGGCGGCTTCGCCGAGATCCGCGACGGTGGCCTTCAGGATCTTCTGCGAGAGATCGATCGCCACCTCGTCGTTCAAGGACAGCGGACCGACCGGCATGCCGGCCATCTTGGCGGCATTCTCGATCATGACGGGCGGCACGCCCTCGATCAGCATGTCATAGGCTTCGTGGATATAGCGGAAGACGCAGCGGTTGACGAAGAAGCCGCGCGTGTCGTTGACGACCACAGGCGTTTTCTTGATGGCGGCAACGTAGTCGAGCGCGACGGCCAGCGCCTTGTCGCCGGTCTCCTTGCCGAGAATGACTTCCGTCAGCATCATCTTCTCGACCGGCGAGAAGAAATGCACGCCGATGAAATCGGCCGGCCGTTTGGAGTTTTTGGCAAGGCCCGTGATCGGCAGGGTCGAGGTGTTGGAGGCGAAGATGGCGCCATCAGGCAATACCGCTTCAACGGCCTCGATGACGGCCTTCTTGACCTCGCGGTCCTCGAACACGGCTTCGATGACGAGATCAGCGTCCTTCAGGTCGGCATAGTCGGCGGAGGGCGTGATGCGGGAAAGGAGTGCCGCACCCTCGTCTTGCGTAAGACGTCCCTTACCGATTGAGTCTTTCGCGAGGCCTTCGCCGACGCTCTTGCCCTTGGTCGCCGCTTCGATGTCGCGGTCGATGAGGGTGACGGGGATGCCGGCGGCGGCGGTCACATAGGCGATCGAGGCTCCCATGAAACCGGCGCCGACGACACCCACCTTCTTCAACTCCGTTTTTGCAACACCGGCGGGGCGGCGGGCCCCTTTGGCGAGCTCCTGCATAGAGATGAAGAGCGAGCGGATCATCGAAAAAGCTTCGTTGGTCTGCAATATCTCGGTGAAATAGCGCTGCTCGATCTTCAGACCCGTATCGAAGGGCACCTGCAGGCCCTCGTAGACGCATTTGAGGATGGCGAGCGCCGCGGGATAGTTGCCTGATGTCTCGCGGCGCAGGATGGCGGGAGCAGCGGGCCAGAGCTGGGCCGCCGCTGGCGTCCAGATGCCGCCGCCCGGAGCCTTGAAGCCCTTCTCGTCCCAGGGTGCGACCGGCTTCAGGCCGTCCTTGATCATCTGCTTGGCGGCGGGGATCAGCTGATCCGGCTCGACCACTTGATGGACGAGGTTCATCGCCCTGGCGCGGGCGGCCGTCAGCGACTGGCCTGTCGTCATCATCTGCAGAGCCGACTGCGCATCCGCCAGTCGAGAAACGCGCTGCGTGCCGCCCGCACCCGGGAAGATACCGACCTTGACCTCGGGCAGCGCGATCTTCACCGACTTGGCATTGGAGGCGACGCGGCCATGGCAGGCGAGCGACATCTCGAAAGCGCCGCCCATGCAGGTGCCGTTGATCGCCGAAACCCACGGTTTCCCCGACGTTTCGATCTTGCGGAAGAGGCCGGTCATGCGGCCGACGAGATCGAAGAGCTTTTGCGCGGCGCCATCAGGGTTGGCGGCCTTCTCCTGCTGGTAGAGGGAAAACATCGACTTGATCATCGAGAGGTCCGCGCCACCTGAGAAGCTCGACTTGCCCGAGGTGATGATCGCGCCCTTGACGGCGCCGTCGGCGACCACGGCGTCGACGATGGCGTTAAGCTCGTCCATCACCGCCTCGGTGAAGACGTTCATGGATTTGCCGGGCATGTCCCAGGTGACAAGGGCGATGCCGTCCGCGTCGGTTTCGACGGTGAAATTGGTGTAGGTGCTCATTGGGGATTTCCTCTTCCCTAAATTTCCCAGGCTTTCAGAAGACGCCGAGCAGATAGCAGCTCACGCCAAGGACCAGGACGAGGAACAGCAGCAGGAAGCGGTTTTCGCCCCGCAGTCGCCGTGCGTGCTCCTTCGGATTGACACGGGATGCCTCGGCAGAAGCTTTTTCCATGTCCTTATCCAGATTTCGAAGCTCGAAGTGGCGTTCTGTCTCGTTCTGGCTCATTGGGTGCTCTCCGCTCGGCAGCCCCTTAGACGCGTTCGATGATGGTCGCCGTGCCCATGCCGGCGCCGATGCAGAGGGTGACGAGCGCGGTGTTGAGGTCGCGCCGCTCCAGTTCGTCGAGCACCGTGCCGAGGATCATCGCGCCGGTGGCGCCGAGCGGATGGCCCATCGCGATAGCGCCGCCGTTGACGTTGATCTTGTCATGCGCGATGTCGAAAGCCTGCATGTAGCGCAGCACGACGGCAGCGAAGGCTTCATTGAGTTCGAAGAGATCGATGTCGGCAAGTGTCATGCCTGATCGTTTCAGGAGCTTCTCGGTGACGTCGACAGGGCCGGTCAGCATCAGCGCCGGGTCGGAGCCGATATTGGCGAAGGCCTTGATTCGACCGCGGGGCTTCAGCCCCCCCATTCTCTCGCCGCCCGCCTTCGAGCCAAGGAGCACGGCGGCCGCGCCGTCGACGATGCCGGAAGAATTGCCGGCGTGGTGGACGTAGTTGAGGCGCTCGACCTCCGGATGAGCCTGGATCGCAACAGCCTCGAAGCCGCCCATTTCGCCCGGCATCTGGAAGGACGGGTTGAGGCTTGCCAGCGCCTGCATGTCCGTGCCTGGGCGCATGTGCTCGTCATGATCAAGGATCATCAGGCCGTTCTGGTCCTTGACCGGGATGACGGAATTCTTGAAATAGCCCTTATCCCAGGCGTTGGCCGCGCGCTTCTGGCTCTCGACCGCATAGGCATCGACGTCGTCGCGCGAAAAACCGTATTTGGTGGCGATGAGATCGGCCGAGACGCCCTGCGGCATGAAATAGGCCGGGAAGTTCACCGACGGATCCATGAACCAGGCGCCGCCCGACATGCCGAGACCGACGCGCGACATGCTTTCGACGCCGCCGGCAATGACGATGTCGTCGGCGCCTTGCGCGATCTTGGCGGCGCCGAAATTCACAGCATCGAGGCCGGATGCGCAGAAGCGCGAGATCTGCATGCCCGGCGCCTTGGTGGAATAGCCGGCCTCGAAGGCAGCGCCGCGCGAAATGACCGCGCCGGCTTCCATGACAGGATCGACGCAGCCCATGATGATGTCGTCTACCTCAGACGTATCGAGCCCATTGCGGTCGCGGATCGCCTCGAGCGTCTTGGCGGCAAGCCGCACCGACGGTACCTCGTGCAGCGAACCGTCCTTCTTGCCACGGCCGCGCGGGGTGCGTACGTGGTCGTAAATGAAAACCTCGGTCATTCCTCTATCTCCCTATCGGCGTCGGGCGCCGTTGAACTCAAAAGGCCTCGGCGGCCAAGGTCATCATCGTCTCTGCGCCGGTCTCGATGCGGGCCTTGCGCAGGGCCGTTTCCGGCATGATACGCTCCATGAAGAAGCGGGCTGTGACGAGCTTGTTGCGAAGGTAGCTTTCGCGCGGGCTGTCGCCGTTCGCAAGGCCATCCTCGGCGGCCTTCGCCATCTTCGCCCACATGTAGCCGAGCACCACGAGGCCGAAGAGGTGCATGTAGTCGGTGGAACCGGCGCCGGCATTGTCGGGCTTGGCCATGGCGTGCTGCATGAACCACATGGTCGCCGCCTGCACGTCGTTCAACCCCTTCTTCAGGTTCTTGGTGAAGAAGGTCATCTGCTCGTCGTTGCGGTTCTCCTCGCAGAAATCACCGATTTCCTTGAAGAGGGCCATGACGGCGCGACCGCCGTTCTGGCCGAGCTTGCGGCCGACGAGATCGAGCGCCTGAATGCCATTGGCGCCTTCGTAGATCATGGCGATGCGGGCATCGCGCACATACTGGCTCATGCCGTGCTCTTCGATATAGCCGTGGCCGCCGAAGACCTGCTGGGCCATGACGGCGTGGTCGAAGCCCTTGTCGGTCAGAACACCCTTTAGGATCGGGGTGACGAGGCCGAGAATGTCATCGGCCGTCTGGCGGTCCTTCTCGTCCGCCGAACGGTGGGCGATGTCGGATTTCAGCGCCGTCCAGAGCAGGAAGGCGCGGCCTGCCTCGTTGAAGGCGCGGATCGTCATCAGCGAGCGACGAATGTCGGGATGCACGATGATCGGGTCGGCTTTCTTGTCCGGCGCCTTCGGGCCGGAGAGCGAGCGCCCCTGGATTCGCTCGCGGGCATAGTTGACTGCGTTCTGATAGGCGATTTCAGAGATTGCCAATCCCTGCAGGCCGACGCTGAGACGCGCCTCGTTCATCATCACGAACATGGCGCTAAGGCCCTTGTTCTCGGCGCCAATGAGGAAGCCGGTCGCCTCGTCATAATTCATGACGCAGGTGGCGTTGCCGTGAATGCCCATCTTGTGCTCGATTGCACCGCAGGAGACAGCATTGCGCTCGCCGGGCGTGCCATCGGCGGTGACCATGAACTTCGGCACGATGAATAGCGAAATGCCCTTGGTACCCTCGGGCGCGCCTTCGATACGCGCAAGCACCAGATGCACGATATTGTCCGTCATATCATGCTCGCCAGCGGAGATGAAGATTTTCTGGCCCGATAGCTTGTAGCTGCCATCGGCCTGCGGCACGGCCTTGGTGCGCAAGAGGCCGAGATCGGTGCCGCAATGGGGCTCGGTCAGGTTCATGGTGCCGGACCATTCGCCAGAAACCATCTTCGGCAGATAGGCCTGCTTCTGCTCCTCCGAGCCATGGACAAGGATCGCGGCGATTGCACCCTGGGTTAGCCCCGGATACATCATCAGCGACATGTTGGCGGCAGAGGTATATTCGCCGACGGCAGCATGCAGTGCATATGGAAGGCCCTGGCCGCCAAATTCTTCGGGAACGGCAAGCCCGGTCCAGCCGCCCTGGCAATAGGCGTCATAGCCGTCCTTGAAGCCCTTCGGAACCGAAACCGAGCCGTCCTCGTGGCGCACGCAGCCTTCTTGGTCACCGGAGTAGTTCAGCGGGAAGAGCACTTCCTCTGCAACCTTCGCTGCCTCGCCGAGGATCGCCTCGACCATATCAGGCGTCGCGTCGGCAAACCCCGGGAGATTGTTGTAGCGTTCCAGGCCGAGCACGTCGTTCAGCACGAAGAGCGTGTCGTTAACCGGGGCCTTGTAGACGGGCATCGTTCGAATTCCTCCAATTCGGCACGCCGGACCAGACCGGCATTTGAGAGTCTCTTACAAAATATTGACGTTTGCGTAAACGTCAAATTTCGCCGGTCCTCGAATTTGTGATGATGATCGTGTGACTGCAGTGTCGGGAATGGCCGATCGGGAACGTCCTGGGGCTGTCGAACATTTCGTCAGAGCAGCAACGAGGAGGACACCCCATGCTCAAGGTCAGTTCGAATCTGTGGTTCGAGAAGGAAGTGCAGCAAGCCGTCGAATTCTACGTGGCGACGATTCCGAATTCGTCCATGGGGGGCACAACCATCCTTCCGGCCGAAACGCCGAGTGGCCCCCCGGGCAGCGTCAAGATCATCGACTTCAAGCTCGGAGATCAGGATTTCGTGGCAATGGAGGCGGGACCATTCGATGCCTTCAACCACGCCTTCTCGATCTCGGTCGAATGCGAAACGCAGGCGGAGATCGACAGGATATGGAACGCCTTCCTCGATAACGGCGGGGTGGAAGAGCACTGCGGCTGGCTGAAGGATCGCTGGGGCCTCTCCTGGCAGATCGTTCCGCGGGCGCTGATCGAGATGATTTCCGGTCCGGACCGCGAGCGCGCCAAGCGCGTCACCGAAGTCATGCTCCAGATGGTGAAACTCGATATCGCGAAGCTCGAGCAAGCGTATCGGTGAGATGCGGGTCGCGGGCTGAAAGGCAATGCGCGGCCGTCGCTCCGTCATTCTTGCGATCACCCGCCCTCATCCTTCGAGGCACCTCAGGATGAGGGCTGGTCGTTGGCGTGTCCTTAACGTCGCTGGCGATGTCCTCTATTGCGCGCCTGCATTCTCCAATCATGCGCTGCACCCGTTCCATCCTCATCCCGGGGTGCTCCGCAGGAGCCTCGAAGGGTCAGGGCGGCCACCGGCCGGGCCGCTGATGTCGTACAGTTGTCGCATCTGGGTTGCGTCCGAACGAAGACGCGCTAGACTTCATATGCAGACTGACGAAAAGAGCCTGGGAGGAGCGATTTTATGAGACGGATGTGGCCGGAAGAGTTCAATTCCATTCTCGACGGAGCCGAGGAAGTCACGCTGGAACTGCCGGCGGTGGAGCATGAGGACGGCACGCGCAGCGAAGCGGTCAGCCGCAAGGCCCTGAAGGTCCGCATTCCGATGGAAGACTACGAGCGCATCTGGCCGCTGGCTGAAATGCGCTACCGGCTCGACGGCAGGATGGCGGGCAAGGCGATCACGCTGATCACCACCAGTCCGCACTACCATCGCTGGCACCCCGCCGACGGCGGCAGCGTCGACAATGTTTCCGAGAGTGGCCGCCACTACACGACGAAATACATCGTCGTGCATTTCCTGCTCGACGATGTGAGGGAAACGGCGGCCGCCTGAGCCGCCGCCAAATTCACGCCGCGTCCAGCGCCTGTTGCAGATCGGCGACGAGATCGTCCGGATGCTCGATGCCGATTGACAGGCGGATGGTCGATTCCAGCACGCCGATCCGCTGGCGGACGTCGGCCGGCACGCCGGAGTGCGTCATCGTTGCGGGATGGCTGGCGAGCGATTCCGTGCCGCCCAGGCTGACCGCCAGCTTGAAGATCTGCAAGGCATTCAGGAATTTGAAGGACGCCGGTTGGCCGCCGACGATATCGAACGAGAAGGTCGATCCCGCACCGCTGCATTGCGCCGCGAAGGTGCGCCCGACCGGCGAATTGGCGTCGTGATAGGGCAGGTAGTGAATCCCCGCGACCTTGGGATGCTCGCGCAGGAAGTCGGCGACGACGCGGGCGTTGTTGTTGGCCCGCTCCATGCGGATCTGCAGCGTTTCCAGCGAACGGCCGAGCATCCAGCAGGAGTGCGGGTCAAGCTGCGTGCCGATGGCACCGCGCAGCGCCTTGACCTGCTTCATGACGGCCTTCGAGCCGAGGGCCGCGCCTGCGATCAGATCGGAATGGCCGCCCACATATTTGGTCAGCGAGTAAAGCGAGATGTCAGCGCCGTGTTCGATTGGCCGCTGAAACACCGGGCCGAGCAGCGTGTTGTCGCAGGCGATAATGGGCGTGTGTCCCTGTTTCCTGCCGATCATATCGGCGACGCGGCGGATCATCGCGACGTCGACGAGGCTGTTTGTCGGATTGGCAGGCGTCTCGACAAGGATCACCGACACCCGGCCCTTGGCCATGGCTTCTTCTGCGGCAGCCTGGACCGACGCTTCGCTGACGCCATCGGCGAAGCCGACAGCCGCGACGCCGAGATTGAGGAATGTCTTTGCCAGCAGCGTCTCCGTTCCGCCGTACAGCGGCTGGGAATGCAGGATCGCGTCGCCCGGGCGCACGAAGGCCAGCAGCGTCGTGGCGATTGCCGACATGCCGGATGAGAAAAGGGCTGAGCTTTCAGTACGTTCATAGACGGCAAGCCGGTCTTCGACGATTTCGCTGTTGGGATGATTGAACCGGGAATAGACGAGCCCCGCACCCTTGCCGGCGGGTGGTTCCTTGCGGCCGGACACGTAGTCGAAGAAATCCCGACCGTCCTCGGCGGATTTGAAGACGAATGTTGATGTCAGGAACACCGGCGGCTTCACCGCCCCTTCCGACAGTTCCGGGTCGTAGCCATAGTTCAGCATCTGCGTTTCGGGATGCAGGGCATGGTTGCCGATATGAGTCTTGGAAGGGTGCGGTGCGGTCATTGTCGTCTCCTCAAGAGGTGCGCGTGATGCTCGCAAATTATATCAGAACGCGAGGACTGTTCTTGCTATTTGCTGCGCGCCTATGCTCTCTAGAGCAACTTATTGCGGAGAATTTGGAATTGTGACGCAGAAAATTGCTGACGACATGGATCGGAAAATCCTCAAGGAATTGATGGGCGATGCCCGGCTTGCGAACAACGAGCTCGCCGAACGCGTCGGGCTTTCCGCATCTGCCTGTCTTCGTCGCCTGCGCCGACTGGAGGATGTAAAGATTATCCAGGGATACACGACGCTCGTCGATCCAGCCGTCGACGGCTGGACGATGACGGCGCTGGCATCCATTCGGCTCAGCCGCCAGCACGAGGACGAGATTGAGATGTTCGAGAGCGCTGTTCGCGGATGGGACGAGGTGCTCGAATGCCACCTGGTGACCGGGTCGCGCGACTATGTGCTGAAGGTGATGAGCTCTGGCCTCGAGGACTATGAGCGTTTCATCAAGGAAAAGATTGCCCGGCTGAAATGCGTCGATACGATCGAGACCAGCTTTGTGATGAACACCATCAAGGCGCGGCGGGTGTAGTATCGGCAGGCAAACTTGAGGCGTATTCTGCGGCTTAGGTTTCGGCGAGATCGATCCGGAGGACGACAGGCATGACCCAGTTTCCTTACAGCACGGCTCTTATCGTCGGTGCAGGCCCTGGCTTCAGCGCGTCGCTTGCACGCCAGCTGACGGTGCGTGGCGTCAAGGTCGCGCTGGCGGCGCGCAACGTCGACAAGCTGAGCGAACTCGCCGGCGAAACCGGTGCAAGGACCTTTACCGCGGATGCCGCGCAGCCGGCTTCCGTCGCTGCGCTCTTTGAGTCCGTCGCGAGTGTCATCGGTGATCCTGAGGTCGTCGTCTATAACGCCAGTGGCCGCCTGCGCGGTCCTTTGACCGAGCTCGACCCCGGGGCTGTCGAACAGGCAATTGCAATTAGCGCCTATGGCGGCTTCCTGATCAGCCAGCAGGCCGCAAAGCGCATGATTCCGCATGGGCGTGGCGCGATCCTGTTTACCGGGGCGACGGCGAGCATCAAGGGATATGCTCAGTCCGCCGCCTTTGCCATGGGCAAGTTCGCGCTTCGCGGCCTTGCTCAGAGCGCTGCCCGCGAGCTGGGGCCGAAGGGAATTCACGTCGCTCACGTCATCATCGACGGCGCCATCCGTTCGAAGACGCGTCGGGAAGACCCGGCCAAGCCGGATTCGACACTCGATCCCGATGCCATTGCGCAGAGCTACATCGATATCCTGCTGCAGCAGAGGAGCGCCTGGTCGCAGGAAATCGAGGTGCGGCCGTGGACGGAATCGTTCTGATACTGGCCTAACATGCCGTTGCCGCCTGCGGTTGCACGCGGAGCGGTGTCGGCCGGTTTCAGCACGGAAACCGGCTGAAAATCCTGAAAAGTTAAAAAAATCTCACACGGGTTAACGGGTTGTTTACCACGTTTCGTGAAAGGTACCGACTGAGCATTGGCGACCTGCATTCCTTTTTTTCAGTCTCGCGTTTCATGGGATGCCGCTACGCCGTACAGGTTGCGGAAAGTCTAGTTGATTATCCCTTCATGAGCGGTGCTCTCGTCCGCATCCCAATGCGGCGCTGACGGAAAAGCCAATGATCGGCCCTGACGAGGGTTCGGACAGACGAAGCGAGCAAGAAGATGAACGGATCGCGATCAAATTCCCCACGGCATTCCGACAGGGCGTCGCTCGATGCGCTGAACCGCACCATCGAAGGTCTGGAGGCGAGGATCGAGGGGCTGATCGGCACTGGTGCCCGCGACCAGCGCCAGCGCCCCCCGGCGCCGGAGCGCGAGAGTTACGCTGATCCTTATGCCGCCCGCGCACCTCATGCCGCCGAAGCGCGGCCGGATCCCTTCGCTGAAATTCGCCAGCGCCAGCGCATTCTGGAGGCGAGCCGCGAACGCCCGCCGATGCGCGAGCCCGCATCCTACACGCGCGAGCAGCCAGCCTCTTCGCGTGCGCCGCTCCAGGTTGGCGAACACGCGCCGCGTTCCGCCGCTCCCCAGCCGGCCGCGCCCCAACCGGCCTACCGCGTTGCTGAAGACACCATGACCGAGATCGCGCAGGCGCTCGTCAATCTTCGCCAGGACCTGAAGCGCGACATCTCTGATGGCGTGACGCGCGAAATGAATGCGCTGCGCGAAGAGATTCGCAGCATCAAGGTCGGGGCGGAAGACCGCCGCTTCGCCGATGACATCCGCGCCGACATGAGCCGCCTTGCGAGTAGCATCGATCAGCTTGCCGGTCACTCCAATGTGCCTGAGGCGCAAGGGTTGCGCGGCGAATTCGAAGAGCTGCGCTCGCTGATGGACGGGCTCGCGCGCGAAGATTCAATTCGTCACATGGAGACCCGCTGGGACGGTTTCGAGCACCAGCTGCATTCACTCGACACGGCCGGCCTGCAGGAAGAACTCGTGGCGTTTGCCTACCGGCTCGACGACATCAAGCGCCATATCGGCGGCATGGGCGAAAGCCCGGCCGTGCGGGCGCTGGAAGACAAGCTTATCTCCATCGCGACGGCGATGGAGCAGTTCGGCAGCATGATCCAGCCGCACGACCGAGCGATGGCCGAGCAGTTTGCGGCGATGGATAGCCGCCTCGACGAAATCAGCCGCGCAATAGCGGCAACCGGTCGCACCGCCGCCAGCGGCGATCCGGCCATGATGCATCGCCTCGAAGGCCGCCTCAACGCCCTGGGCGAACAGATCGATATGATGGGCCACAGCGTCGCGAGCCGCGCGGCGCCGGCCGATGGCCTGGCGGACCGCCTTGAAACCCTGACGCTGCGCGTCGAGGAACTCGCCAATGCCGAGGCCACCTCGCGCCTCGACGAGCGCCTGGAGCACCTGTCCTATCTACTCGAGCGGAGCCACAAGGCTGCGCCGCAGCCGGAGTTGACGGGCGCGCTTGCCGACATCTCGCGCAAGATCGATGCGCTCGAGGTCGGCTCGGTCAACGACGCACTCGCGCAGCGCCTTGACTATCTGGCGCGCCGCATCGACGAGATGGATTTCCAGCCGCTTCAGCCCGTCGCCGCTCCCGTGGACGATAGCGCCTTCCGCCGCATCGAAAATCGGCTCGGCGATATCGTCGCGCGCCTGGAGGAAAGCACCGCCGCACCGGCGGCCGATCCATATGCGCTGAAGAACCTCGAAGACCAGATCGCAAACCTGTCGGCGCTGATGAGCGAACCGCGGCCCGCGGCCGAGCTGCCGGCGGAGTTCGACCGCCGCATGGGCGCGATCGAAGACTACATGGCAACCAGCGACGAATATATCATCGAGGCTGCCCGCCAGGCGGCCGAAGCGGTGGTGGAGGCCTATGCGAGAAGCGGCGCTCTGCAGGGCGGTGCGCCGGCTGCGGCGGATATGTCGGCGCTCAATGCGCTTGCCGAAGACTTGCGCCAGCTCGAGGACCTCAGCCGCAGCAGCGACGAGCGCACACACAGGACCTTTCAGGCCCTGCACGAAACGCTTGTCCAGATCGCCGAGCGGTTGGACACTATGGAAGACCGCGCTGTCGCAAGGCCGGCCTCTCGGATGCCGGCCGCCGATGTCGAATTCGCAGTCGATACCTATGCGATGATGCAGGCCGGCGCCGACGATGCGCAGAAGCCGGCGGTGTTCGGAACCCGCGCCCCGGCGAGCCGTCAGCTCGAGGTCGCCGAAGAGGCGCCCGCCGTGCCGGTCATGGCCGCAACCGATACCAGTGCGATCGCGATCGAGGCCGCGACGAAGCCGGCATCTTCTGCAGGTCCCTCGAAGGGCAGCCTGCTTGCCGGCCTCGGCAAGCGTCTGCTGCCGAGCAAGAAGGCAAAGGTTCAGACCGCCGCCGCTGAACGCACGCTTATTGATCCTGCTCCTTCCATCGATCCCGTCGACGTGATGCCGCCAGAAGCCGCCAATGAGCCGCTCGAGCCAGGCTCGGGTGCGCCGGACATCAAGAAGATCCTGGAGCGTGTGCGTGCCAGCCAGAACGCTGTGCGGACGAACGTCAAGCCGGCGACCGAAAACGAGCGCGCCGACTACATTGCTGCTGCCCGCCGCGCCGCACAAGCCGCGGCGCTGGAAACCGAACCGAGCGCAAAGTCGCAGCCCGTCAAGGCCGAGAAGAAGGCAAAGGACAAGGATGCGGTGAAGGGTAGTGCTTTCTCGCGCTTCCGCCGTCCGATCCTGCTTGCCGTCGGTGCCGTGCTGCTGGCGATCATGGCGTTCCCGCTTGCCCGCACGCTGACAAGCGGCCAACCGGCGCCGTCCGCCGAAGTTGCGGTACTGACGGATGCGTCCAGCAATGCCCTGCCGCCCGACAGCGAAACGGCACCGGACCAGGCCGAAGCGAACGCTCCGGAAGTCCCGGCCGCAAAAGCCCCGCTCGCGCCGCTTGCAAGCGCCGATCCGATACCCGCGCCGGCAGAACCCGACCACTTGACGGCAACCGCGCCACTGAATGGCGATGCGGCCGCCCCGCTCGCGCCGTCCGGCACCTCGCAGGACGCATCCGGCTTCGTCGCCAAGGATATGGCTCCGGTGACCGCCGCCATGGCTACCGCGCCCGCCGCCCCGGCCACGGAAACAGCAGGTATTGCCATTCCCGATGTCGTGCAGCCGAAGTCGCTTGCCGATGCCGCCAAGAGCGGCGATGCGTTGGCGCTCTTTGAGATCGGCGCTCGCTATAGCGAAGGCCGCGCCGGCATCACCGTCGATCCAAAGGAGGCGGTAAGCTGGTATCAGCTCGCTGCGGATAAGGGCTTCGCGCCGGCCGAATACCGTCTCGGCAACATTTACGAGAAGGGCACGGGTATCGATCGCGATATCGCAAAGGCGAGGCAGTATTACGAGCAGGCGGCAAACCAGGGCAACGCCAGCGCGATGCACAATCTCGCCGTGCTGTACGCCTCCGGCGCGCTTGGCCAGCAGGACTACAAGGCGGCTGCAGACTGGTTCGTCAAGGCGGCCAATCTCGGCATCACCGACAGCCAGTTCAATCTGGCGATCCTTTGCGCCCGCGGCAATGGCGTCGCGCAGGATCTGACTGAGTCCTACAAGTGGTTCGCGATTGCCGCCAAGGGCGGTGACAAGGACGCGTCACAGAAGCGTGACGAGGTCGCCAACGCCATGAAGCCGGATCAGTTGCAGACGGCGCGCGCCAAGGCCGATCTCTGGAAGGCTGCACCGCTCGATAGCAAGGCGAATGGCGTGGACGTCCCCGATGAATGGGTCGGCAATGCCACCAAGACCTCGACCGTCGACATGAAGAAGGCGATCCGCAACATCCAGGCGATCCTCAACAACAACGGCTTCGACGCCGGCCAGCCGGACGGCGAGATGGGCGCGAAGACCGTCGCGGCGATCAAGACCTTCCAGAAGTCGATCGGCCAGGAGCCCAGCGGCAAGATCAACGACGTTACGGTGAAGGCGCTGCTGGAGCGCAACAAGGGCCCTGCCACCAAGGTCTGACCAGAGCCTGTTGCCATCTCCCATGCAGCGCGTGGGGATCGATGTGACAGTCCTGCAGGGGTCCGTCGGATGCCTCTTGAGGCAGCGTAAGCGGCCGAAAGCTCGCCTCTCCCGCGCGCGGGACTGAACGCGCGGGACTCAAGCAGAATAAATTTCGCACCGCGCGGGTGTTTTTCCGAAAATGCTATTTGCAAAATATTGCAACTATGATTCTTCTTGCTGCGTGAGTGCCCTGCGTGTCGTGATTCGTGAATGTCTTTGATGCTGAATGATTTGGCGGAGATTCCGAATGATAGGTCTTGATATTGAGAGTTGGGCGCTGACGCGAGCGCACCATATAGTCCTCAATGAGGGATTGAATCTTGCGAAGGCGGCGCAGGATCTGGATCGAAAGCGGTCGCGCACATTGGTTTACGAGCTTCAGAAAGTCATAGCCGCCGCCATCCTTGAAGCGCATGCAGCCTCGATGAACGCCGGCAGCCTTCAGGCCGGCCAGGAGACCTAGTTCACAGGGATAAACCCGGCGACTGCTCGCGTCTTTTCCAGCAGATCTGCATAGGCAAATTGCTTCAGGCCGATTGGACGGTATAGCGGGCCTATGCCTTGCCGGTTTCCGCATCGAGGGTTTCGATCAGTCGGGTCATCACGCCTCGGGCTGCCTCGAGCTCCGCGGGGGTGAAAGACTGTCCGAGCCTGTCGGCCCAGTCTGCCTGCGCCGCCTCGATCGCGGCGAGGCGGGCATCGCCCTCATTCGTCAATTTCACCAGCTTGGCGCGCCGATGCTGCGGATTGTCGACGTAGCTGATCAGCCTGTCAGCCTCCAGCGTATCCGCCAGCCGTTGCACGCCCTGCCGGGCAACCCCAAGTAGCCGGGCGATCTGTGCGACGGAATGCGTTCCGCTTTGAGCACCCGCAAGCACCTGCCAGCGGGCGCTCGTCTGCCCGGCCGGCCTCGCCAAGTCGTCGCCGGCAGCGGTCAGCCGGCCGGCGAGCCGCAATGCGGTGATGGCGAACAGCGAGAAGGCATCGCCTTTGGCGCTCCGCTTCGGGCGATTTCGGTTGACAACATGTTGTCGCTTATGTATTTCGTCAAGCATGACAACATATTGTCATAGTCGAGCAGCCTTGCAAAGAGCTGGAGGAGGAATTTCCATGAAGAAAACCTACACGGGCAGCTGCCATTGCGGCAAAATCCGCTACGAGGTCGATGCCGATCTCCAAGCGGGCACCGGCCGCTGCAATTGCTCGGTCTGCGGCAAGCGGCGCTATTGGGGCGCAATCGTGAAACCCGAAGACTTTCGCCTGCTGTGCGAGGAGACGGCGGCGGGCGACTATCAATTCGCATCGATGAGCGGCCATCACCGCTTCTGCACGACGTGCGGCCTGCATGCCTACGGGCACGGGCATATTCCCGAGATCGGCGGCGACTACTTTTCGATCAATATCGCTTGCCTCGACGACATATCGCCGGAGGAGCTGGCCGCGCTGCCCATCCGCTACATGGATGGGCGTCACGACAACTGGTGGAACGAGCCGGCGGTGACGAGCTACCTCTAGCCGCAGGCCGGCAGTCTCGCAGCCCTGCTGCGCTCGGCGCGGAGACCGAGCAGCCCGGCGCCGGTCACCAGAATGATCGCCGTTGCATAGAGGTCGGTGGTCAGTTGGTAGCCAAGCGATTTGACCAGGAAGCCGGCGAGGATGGCTGGGAGGCTGAAAGCCAGATAGCTCTGGATATAAAAAGCGGACAACAGACCGGCGCGCTCGTCGGCCTTGGCGAGCGGCATGATCGTGCCGATTGAACCAAGGAAGTTTGTTCCGAACCCGGCTCCCGTCAGGAATGTGCCGATCAGCAGCAACGGCACGGCGCCGAGGTGGACGCCGCCGACCACTGTCAGAATGCCAAGCGTGGTCGCGGCTGTGCCGAAACCGAGGTTGGCCGTGCCGGACTTGCTGCGCCTGAGATAGACAGCAACCGCCCCGGACACCATCAGCGCTGTCACGATCGCCCCGCCCGTCAGTGGGGCCTGGCTGCCCGTCGTGCTGGCGACCAGCGAAGGAACCAGGGAGAGGTAGAAGCCGCCGAGCGTCCAATTGCCGATGTTGATCGGCGTCACCAAGGCGAGCGGGCGCTTGACCTGCGGCGGAATCGAGATCGTCGGCTTCAGAGAGTTCCAGAATCCCGGCCGCCGGCCACCGGTCTCGCTCGTCGCCCAGATGGCGCCGGCCTGTCCGACGAAGGCAGCGAGCAGGATGGCGTAGACGAGGTGAAGCGGGAAAGGTCCGTATTGGATCAAGGCGCTGGTGCCGATGGCGCCAACGGCCATGCCGGAGAGCGGCGCGATGGAGTTGACGAGCTGTCCCTTCGCCCGGTCGATGTCCACAAGTGCCGCGCCGATCGAAGCGCCGGCGATGCCCGTTGCCAGGCCCTGCACGATCCGCGCTGCAATCAACCAGCCGGGGCCGCTGGCAACGACGAACAGCGCCATGGCGATGATTTCCAAAACGAGCGCGGTGAAGATTACCGGCTTGCGGCCAAGGTGGTCGGAGATCGAGCCGGCAATCAGCAGCGCCACAAGAAGAGCGAAGGCATAGACCGCGAAGATCACCGTGATCAGCACCGGAGAAAGGGCGAGGTTTTCTTGATAGATCCGGTAGAGCGGCGTAGGTGCTGCCGAAGCGCCGAAGAAGGTCGCCAGCGTGATCGCGTGGAAAGGGATCGGATTGCGCGAGGTCGTTGTGGAATTGGCGGCGCGGAACATATTTAAGCCTCTTAAAGCTAATTCGTTGCGTTAGCCATGTAGGTCGATCCGACGCTAAAAGCAAATAATTTGCATTAAAGGATCGGTCAAAGATTCTGAACCATGCGCCGGGACGGGAAGACAGGACGTTAGAAATGGCAGCAAAGGAAAATCTCCGACCGGGTGGTCGCAGTGCCAGGGTGCAGGCTTCGGTGCACCAGGCGGTGCGCGCGCTGCTTGCAGGCATGGACCGTGCCGATGTCACGATCCCACTGATTGCCGCGAAGGCCGGCGTCACCCCATCGACGATCTACCGTCGCTGGGGTGACCTGCAGGAGTTGCTGGCGGACGTCGCGGTCGAGCGCCTGCGCCCCGATATGCAGCCGATCGACAGCGGCAGCGGCAGGGGAGACCTGGAAGCCTGGGCGGAGCAATTTGCCGAGGAGATGTCCTCCGGCGTCGGACGCGAGATGATCCGCGACGTGCTGGCCGCGCAAGACAATGCCAACGCCTGCAAGTGCTGTGCTTTCACCCGCGAGCAGATGGAACTGCTGAGCGAGCGGGCGCTTGCACGCGGCGAGCCCTTTCCGCCGGTCGATGCGGTGATGGATCAGGTTGTTGCGCCGATTATCTACCGAATTCTATTCGGCGATGTGCCGAGCGCAGAACGGGTGCGCAGCCTCGTGGCCGACGTGATGACGAAGGACATGGACGTCACTCAGCCGCCGCGCGCTTCTGCGCAGAAATCTGCGTGATATAGGCCCTCAGCGCTGCCGGACGCACCGGCTTGTGCTGGATGCCGATGCCGTGCCGCTCCGCTTCGGCGCGAACCTCGGGCGTGCGGTCTGCAGTAACGATAAGAGCCGGGATAAACGCAGTGAACCGTTCCCTGAGTGTGACGATGGCCGAAATGCCGGTGCCGTCGCCAAGGTGATAATCGGCGATAATCACGTCGGGCGGTACCTGGCGCGCATCGACTGCACGGACCGCCCCTAGCGAGTCCAGGCATCGCACTTCGCAGCCCCAGCCGCTGATCAGCAGTTGCATGCCTTCCAGAATATGCGGTTCGTTGTCGATGCAGAGAATTCGCAGTCCCTTGAGGCTCTGCGCCGAATGCTCCACCGGTTGGGCCGCGCCGACACGCTCAGCAAGCCGAGAGGCATCACGTGGCATGACGATCCGGAAATCCGTGCCCTTGCCGTGCGTCGAGTGCAGTTCCACCGGATGGTTGAGGACGCGCGCGATACGATCGACGATCGAGAGGCCGAGCCCCAAACCGGAGGCCGTTTTGGCGCCTTCATCGAGCCGGGCGAATTCCTTGAAGACGGTCCGGAACTTCGACGGCGGAATGCCGATCCCAGAATCCATGACCTGGATGACGACCTGACTTCCGCGGCGGCGCGCGCCGACCAGCACCTTGCCGTCGATCGTGTATTTGATCGCGTTGGAGACGAGGTTCTGCACGAGGCGGCGAAGCAAGTTGGGGTCGGAGCGGACCCGCAGCGAGGTTGGCATCACCACCAGCTTCAGCTGCTTCTCGCGGGCGATCGGCGCGAAGTCGGTCTGGATCCGCTCCAGCAGATCGGAAAGGGGCACGGAGGCGAGGCGCGGCCGCATGGCGCCGGTGTCAAGCCGCGAAATATCGAGCACCGCGCCAAGGATGGTCTCGACCGATTCCAGCGCGGAATCGATGTTGCGAACGATCGCGCTGCTTTCGGATTGGCCCATGCGCTCGACCAGCGCCGAAGAATAGAGCCGGGCGGCATTGAGAGGCTGAAGGATGTCGTGGCCGGCAGCAGCGAAGAAGCGCGTCTTCCCAAGATTGGCTTCATCTGCCGCGGCTCTCGCCTCGCCGAGTTCGTGATTGACGCGGGTCAGTTCCCCCGTCCGCTCGGCCACCCGCTGTTCCAGCGTTTCGTTTGCCTGCTTCAGGGCTCGGTCGGCAGCGACCCGCTGGCTGATGTCGGTGAAGGTTGCGACGATGCCCTTATCCGGCATGGCATTGGAGCGGACTTCGATGATGCGCTCGCCGCTGCCAAGCACCAGCGCGAAGGGCTTGTCCAGCGTCAGGAAGTGGCGAACGGTCTGGTTGACGTCGCCGGCTGGAACATCGCCGCGCTGGCTGAGGATTGCCACGATGTCGGCCAGCGGGAAGCCCACTTGTCCGGCATTCTCCGGCAGATCAAGCAACTGCCGGAAACGCCGGTTCCAGATCGTCAGATTGTTCGAGCTGTCGAAGACCGCGATGCCCTGGTCCATCTGCGAAAGCGCCGTCTGCAGCATGTCCTGGTTATATTGCAGCGCCTCGCTTGCCTGGTCGAGCAGCCAAGCGGTATCGGCGGAGGCGTCTTCTACCTTCTGAAGGATCAGCGACAACACGAGCCTGGCGGACGAAGAGCCGATGGCGCTGCCGAGCAGCTGTTCGGTAAAGTGAATGAGCGCCATGTCGGCCGGCTGGTCATCGTCCAGATTGCGGCCTGAATTTTGCTGGTAGGTCTGGAACGACCGCTCCATGCGCTCTTCGCCGAGATAGCGCGAGACCGTCGCCTTCAGGTCGCCGACGCTGATGCGGGTCTTCCAGCCGCGCGTGGCAAATTGCGAGCGGGACTGCCGTTTGATGAAGATGCCGGCCTGGATGCGTTCAAGCGGTCGCGCGTTGCGGGTCACCGAACCGATGACGAAGAAGGCCGTATTGACGAGCAGGCTCATCACCGTGGCATTGACCAGCGGATCGGCAGCGTTACCGGTGAAGATCGTCGTGCCGGGAAAGATGAAGCCGAGGACCGCGCTTGCGACCCCCGAATAGTCCGGTCCGCCAAGCGAGGGCAGGAACAGCAGATAGACCCAGATCACAAAGCCCGACGTCAGCCCGAGGATGGCGCCGCGGGCATTGGCCCGTCGCCAGACGAGGCCGCCGAAAAGGGCAGGGGCCATCTGCGCAATCGCGGCAAAGGAGAGGAGGCCGATCGAGGCCAGTCCCGTCGTGCTGTCGGTCGAGCGGTAATAGGCGTAGCCGAGCAGCAGCACGGCAAAGATTGCGCTGCGCCTTATGTTGAGCAGCGTCTTTGCGAAGTTGTTGCGCTGGCCTGTGCGGTCGGTCAGCTTCCGGTGCAGGAAGATTGGCATGATGATGTCGTTCGACACCATGATTGACAGTGCGACCGAAGCAACGATCACCATGGCAGTCGCCGCTGAAAAGCCGCCGATGAACGTGATCAGCGAGACGACAGGCATCTGCCCGGCAAGCGGCAGCGAAAGCATGTACAGGTCGGCATTGCCGTTGCCGCCGAACGTCAGCAGGCCGCCGATCGCCACCGGCAGGACGAAGAGATTGATGACGACCAGATAGAGCGGGAACAGGAAGCCGGCGAACCGGAGTTCCCGGGCGGTCCTGTTCTCGACAACCGTGACGTGGAATTGCCGCGGCAGCATGATGATGGCGAAGGCCGACAGCAGGATCAGCGTGATCCAGCGACTGATCGGCGTCTGGTACTGCAGCGCCGAGAGCACGAGCTGGTGCTCGCTGGCCTTCTGCCAGAGGTCGGATGGACCGTCGAACAGGAACCAGATCACACAGACGCCGGCCGTGAGGAAGGCGAAAAGCTTGACGACGGACTCCATGGCAATGGCGAGGATCAATCCGTCCTGGTGTTCGGTCGCATCCGTGTGGCGCGTGCCGAACATGATCGCAAAGCAGGCGAGCACGAGCGTTACGAGTAGTGGCAGGTCGAGAAAATAAAGGTTGCCGCTGCCGATGCCGTAGTCCGACGGATCGAGCATCGCCGTCACGGTGCTCGATACCGATTTGAGCTGCAACGCGATGTAGGGGATGGCGCCGACGAGCGAAATCAGCGCCACGATGGTCGCGACCGTCGGGTTCTTGCCGTAGCGCGCGGAAATGAAGTCGGCGACCGAGGTCAGCTTCTCGGCCTTGGCAAGCTCGATGATCCGTCGCAGCACGGGCATGCCGAGCGTGAAGACGAGAATCGGGCCAATGTAGATGCCGAGGAACTCCAGCCCGCGCTGGGATGCAAGGCCGACGCTGCCGAAATAGGTCCAGGAGGTGCAGTAGATCGCGAGGCTGAGCGCATAGACGGCCGGCCGGCCGCCAACTGGCGTTCCGTACATACGCCGCCTGCGGTCGCCATGGCTCGCCACTGCAAACAAGAGCAGCAGATAGCCGAATGCAGATGCAAGTATGACCCAGCCTGGCAGCATCGAACCTCCACCGGCGCACCACGGTTCTCCGGAGCACCGAGATTAAGGCAATTGTAAAGCTTTGAACATCGGGTGGGCTCTAGGCCTTAAGTCAAAGACCGTTGGAGGGGCGATAATTTGTAATTAGCAATTGAATAATTGCATCGAAGATGTAGCTAATAAAAACAATGACCTGTCAGTGAGACTGCATCAGAGGGAGACGGATCGGATGCTCAATGAGTTCAAAGCATTTATCGCTCGCGGCAACGTCATGGACCTTGCTGTCGGCGTTATCATCGGTGGTGCCTTTGGGGGTATCGTGAGGTCATTGGTGGACGACGTCATCATGCCGATCGTCGGTGCTATCTTCGGTGGCTTCGACTTTTCGAACTATTTTATCGGCCTGTCCTCCAACGTGAACGCGCCGACCCTGACTGCTGCCCGCCAGCAGGGCGCGGTTCTTGCCTATGGCAGCTTCATAACGATTCTGATCAACTTCCTCATACTTGCATGGATCATCTTCCTGATGGTCAAAGGTGTGAATAAATTGCAGGCTCAGGTGGAGCGGCAGAAGAAGGTTGCTCCCGAGGAGGCTCCTCCTCCGCCAGCCGACGTTGCGCTTCTGACCGAGATCCGTGACCTGCTCGCCAAACGCCCAGCCGTCTGATCAAATCATCAGCCTTCGCCGGCTCATCCATCATGAAAATCGATATCGCATCACCAATTGTCATGGGATTTGCGGCCGCATTTGCTTTATGTAGGCGGAAACCGGAGTGATGCATGTCGATTGTAAGCAGCCTTAGCCCGCGCGCCGTCCAGGCGCCCGAAAGCGGGATCGTCGAAGTCGTCAACTATGCCCGTGGCCGCGATGGCCTTCTGCCGCTTTGGGTCGGCGAGGGGGATTTGCCGACGCCTGAATTCATCAGCAGGGCAGCGACGGACGCGCTCTCGGGCGGCGAGACCTTCTATACTTATCAGCGCGGCATCCCGGAGCTGCGCCAGGCGCTCTCGGACTACTATGCAAGGCATTTCGACATAACCCTGCCGGTCGAGCATTTCTATGTCACCGGTTCCGGCATGCAGGCGATCCAGATCGCCGTGCAGGCATTGACCTCGCCGGGCGACGAGCTCGTCTACCTGACACCCGCCTGGCCGAACATCGCGGCCGCCCTGGAAATTGCCGGCACGCGTTCGGTCGGCGTCCAGCTGACTTTCGAGGGCGGCAAATGGGCGGTCGATCTCGACCGCATCGCGGCGGCGATCACGCCGAAGACGAGGGCCTTCTTCATAAACACGCCGTCCAATCCGACCGGCTGGACCGCAAGCAAGGACGACCTCGTGGCCATCCTGGCGCTGGCGCGCAAGCATGATCTCTGGATCATGGCGGACGAGATTTATGCGCGCTACTACTTCGCCGGCGGCCGCGCACCGTCCTTCCTCGATGTAATGGAGCCGGACGACAAGGTGATGTTCGTCAATTCCTTCTCGAAGAACTGGTCGATGACCGGCTGGCGCGTCGGCTGGATCGTTGCCCCGCCGCAAACCGGCCAGGTGCTCGAGAACCTCATCCAGTATTCGACCTCAGGTGTCGCCCAGTTCATGCAGCGGGGAGCGGTCGCGGCCCTGAACGACGGCGACGAATTCGTGCAATCCAACATCGACAAGGCCAAACGCTCCCGCGACATCCTTTGCGACGCGCTGATCGCAACGAACCGCGTCGAGACGCTGAAGCCGGATGGCGCTCTTTATGCATTCCTGAAGATCGACGGGGTGACCGACAGCCGCAAGGCGGCAATCGACATCGTCGACAAGACCGGTGTCGGGCTTGCGCCCGGAACGGCCTTCGGCTCGGGCGGCGAACCTTTCCTGCGGGCCTGCTTCCTGCGCGATCCGACCCAGATCCAGACGGCCGCCGACCGGCTGTGCGACTACATCCTCAAGCTCTGACAGCATGAAAGGCCCGGCTAGCTGGGCTTTCGCGGGATTGTGCAGCCGATACCACCGCGCGAACCGTGATGATCCGCGAGAGGCAAGTTTGCGCCGATATTGTTGAGGGTCCGCTTTTTGCAAGCCTTCATTTTTTAGCCGCCTAGAGGCCAACACAGAAAATTGAGCTGGGGGAACCTGCCAATTTTGCGTTCACGCAGTGGTTGCCGCGTAGCGGAAGTGAAACAGCATCGAGCGGCAACATTCGCTCAGATCGCGAATTGGCTGACCTTTCGGTAAGCCCGCATTTTGGGCTTTTTCAACACTGTCTGCCCCAGCGGTCATACAACACGCAGAGAGCAGCCCTCGGTCGCGAGGATTGCGTCCAGCGGTCGGGCATGCTTCTCCTTTGAGGCGACCCTTCCATAGATGCGGCCAACAATAGCCAGGACGACCATAAGGCCAGCGAGGCAGCTATACAGCTTGGGCATGTTTGGTGTAGCAATTCCCTTACAGGTTTAGCGTGCGGGTGAGGTCTTGGTGAGGAAGATAATTTCCCTCGTTTTGGGTACGGTGCTGATAGTCGCAGGAGCCTACGGCTTCCTGTACCTGCTGTTCTTCACCGTTAATCCCGTCAAAATCCTGTACTTCATGGTTCCCGGAGGTCTGTTCGCCATCGGGATAGCGATCCTGTGGGAAGACATCACGCAATTCCTTCGACGGAATTGAAGGTGTGGCGATAGTCCGTGGCCGATGTCCACGCATGTTCCGTGGACGCTAGTATCAGCGTGTAAAATCATAAATGCGACGACCCGTCGGAGGACTGTCGGCGTGGCTCGGGCCTTGGGAATGGCTTTTATGTCTGGAAAGACCTGGATCGCGCATCGCTGCGTCCACCGTTTTTGCCCGGAATGGCACATCGATAGAATTGTAGCAAAGCTGGAAAGCCGCATCTAACCACATCGGCAAACTTACCCGGCCGGTGGCCTTCGTACCGGCCGTTTATACGAAATTCTGAAAGGAAAACGGCTTCAGATCTCCCCGCTTATGAAACGGGGATTGAGGACATGGCAATTTTGGTCACGGGCGGGGCGGGCTATATCGGCAGCCACATGGTCTGGACATTGCTGGATGCAGGCGAGGACGTCGTTGTCCTGGATAACCTTTCGACTGGCTTTCGCTGGACGGTCTCGCAGCGCGCGCGCTTCTATCTCGGCGATGTTGCCGATGCACAGGTTCTGAAGACGATCTTTATCGAGAACGACATCGAAGCCATTATCCACTTTGCCGGCTCGGCGATCGTGCCCGCATCCGTTGCCGATCCGCTTGCCTATTACGATAACAATTCCGGCAAGACGCGTGCGCTGTTGAGCGCTGCGATCACCGCCGGCATTCGGCATTTCGTCTTCTCCTCCACCGCCGCCGTCTACGGGCGGCAGAAGACGTCCGAACCGGTAAAGGAGACCGCGCCGCTCAATCCGGAAAATCCTTACGGCCAATCCAAGCTGATGACGGAATTCATGCTGCGGGACGCCGCGGCCGCCTATGACTTCGATTATGTCGCGCTGCGCTATTTTAACGTTGCCGGCGCCGATCCGCTGGGACGCACAGGCCAATCGACCTCCGGCGCCACCCACCTGATCAAGGTCGCCTGTGAGGCCGCGCTCGGCAAACGCGGCGGCGTTCACGTCTACGGCATCGATTACCCGACCCATGACGGCACCGGTGTGCGCGACTATATTCATGTCAGCGACCTGACGGCGGTTCACCTGGAGGCGCTGCAGCATCTACGCCGTGGCAATCGCTCGCTGGTGGCCAATTGCGGCTACGGCACCGGCTATTCCGTCCTCGACGTGCTCAACATGGTGACGCGCCTGCACGGCCACTCCTTCAAGGTCCATATGGCTCCGAGACGCCCGGGCGATGCTGCAAGCGTTGTCGCCGACGCGGCGCTTGCCCAGCGTGTTCTCGACTGGAAGCCGAAGCACGACTCGCTGGAGACGGTCGTTCAAAGTGCGCTTGACTGGGAACTGTTCCTGACCAATCGCAACGTCGACGATCTGCAGACCATCCAGAAGGCGCTCGCCGCCGCGTCGTTCTGAGGAACGAAACCAATCCTGCCCTGCCGGCAACCATCGACTATGACGCCGAGTACGGTAAGGTGCCGTAACGTGACAGCCCCGGTTCGCTCCAAGGCGCGGTGCCGGGATTGCCAGAAACGATGGCTATGGGAGCGAGGAGATCAGCATGCGGGACGAGGCTCAGCAGAGTGAGGTGACTGTCGAACGACGCGCCTCGGCCGGGATCATCCGCCTCAATCGACCGCGTGCGCTGAACAGTCTGACGCTTGAGATGGTCCGTGCGGTTGCGGCTGCGTTGGACGACTTCGCGGCAGACGCCACTATCGCCACCGTGGTCGTGTCGGGGGAGGGGGAACGCGGCTTCTGCGCCGGCGGCGACATCCGCGCATTGCACGAAAGCGGCCGTGCCGGCACGGATTTGGCCATGACCTTCTGGCGCGACGAGTTCCGCCTGAACTATCGCATCGCCACCTATCCGAAGCCCTATGTGGCGCTGATGGACGGGATCACCATGGGCGGGGGCGTCGGTCTGTCTTCACATGGCCGCCATCGCATCGTGACCGAACGGACGAGGCTTGCCATGCCGGAAACCGGGATCGGCTATTTTCCGGATGTGGGGGCGACGTGGCTGCTGTCGCGCACGCCGGGCGAGGTCGGCACCTGGATGGGCCTGACGGGGCTGACCATCGACGCGGCAGACGTCATCTATGCCGGTCTTGCCGACCACCACATCGCCTCCTTTCGGCTGCCGGATCTTGTCGATACGCTGGCCGAGCTCCCGCGCAACGCCGCATCGCGCGATGTCGAAGCGGTGTTGAAGAATCTGTCCAGCGATCCGGGAACGAGCGCCGTCAAAAGCAATAGAGACCTGATCGAGCGCAGCTTTCATTTCGGCGCGGTCGAGGAGATCATCCATGCGCTTGAGAGTGAGCCTGATGATTTTGCCGCCGAGATGCTGCGCATTCTCCGTACGCGCTCCCCGACCAGTCTGAAGCTTGCGCTTCGTCTGTTGCGCCAGGGCAGGCAAAGTCGAAACCTCGCCGAGTGCCTCAACCGCGAACTCGGTGCCTGCGTGCAGATATTGAAAAGCCCGGACTTCTATGAGGGCATTCGTGCCGCCATCATCGACAAGGATCGCAATCCGCGCTGGATGCCGGCGACCGTCGAAACGGTCGACCAGGCGGTCATCGATGCCTTCTTCCGGCCTGCCGAGCCGCCGCTGGCGCTGTAATCTCTTGTTTGACGCATGTCTTTGGCCCGAAACCTGCTTTCAGGTTCAGAAGACGTGCTCTAGCGCCACATGCCGCGCATACGCGCCCCGATATCGACGCGTACCTGCCGCGCCTGGTGCGATGCTCCGCCATCGGTCCTGGCCTGCGGCCAGCCCACCACCTCGAAGAACTGCAGCAGCGTCGCCGGAATGAAGCGTGTGCGTGACGCGTAGACATGCCGGTCGCCCTGCGCGTTCTGGCCGTGCGTGAAGAAGCGCTGCGGCACGACGAGGTCGAGATTGTCCTTGGCGCGGGTCATCGCGACGTAGAGCAGCCGCCGCTCTTCCTCGATCTCGGCGCTGGTTCCGACCGCGAGGTCGGAAGGGATGCAGCCATCGACAACGTTCAGCATGAACACTCTGGTCCACTCCTGCCCCTTGGCGGAATGGATCGTGGAGAGGATCAGATAATCCTCGTCCAGCAGCGGCACGCCGGCCTGGTCGCTGGTCGCATCCGGCGGGTCGAGCGTCAGCTCGGTCAGGAAACGCTCTCGCGAAGGATAGCCGCCGGCGATCTGTTCCAGTTGCAACAGGTCGGCCTGGCGCGTCGAGGCATCCTCGTGCAGGCGTTCCAGATGCGGGCAATACCACTCGCGAACGAGACCAATCTCGGCCGGCCATCCGGCCTTGCCCGTCTTGACTTCCTGCAGCATCGAAACGAAGGCGGCCCAATCTTCGCCGGAACGGGGCGGGGCCGGCAGTTCGGCGAGCGCCTGCAGCGGGCTGGCATCGGCAGCCATCTGGTCGATGACGCGCTGTGCGGTCGAAGGCCCGACGCCCGGAAGCAACTGCATCAGTCGAAAGCCGGCGACGCGATCGCGCGGGTTCTGGGCGAAGCGCAGGGCGGCCAGCATGTCCTTCACATGCGCGCTGTCAAGGAACTTCAGTCCACCGAATTTCACGAACGGAATGTTGCGCCGGGTCAGTTCGACCTCCAGCGCGCCGCTGTGATGGGAGGCGCGGAACAGCACCGACTGCTGCTTCAGCTTCACGCCCTCTTCGCGGTTTTCCAGCACCTTGTCCGCAACGTATCGCGCTTGATCGGCTTCGTCGCGCACCGTAACGAGACGTGGACGTTGGGCGGATTGCCGTTCTGTCCAGAGGTTCTTGGTGAAGCGCTCCGAGGCAAGGTCGATCACCGCGTTGGCCGCTGCGAGAATCGGCTGTGTCGAGCGATAGTTGCGATCGAGCGTGACAATATTCGCGGCCGGACTGAATGCCGCCGGGAAGTCAAGGATGTTGCGCACAGTGGCGGCGCGGAAGGAATAGATTGACTGCGCGTCGTCGCCAACGACCGTCAGGCCTTGTCCGCCGGGCTTCAATGCCAGCAGGATTGATGCTTGCAGGCGGTTCGTATCCTGATACTCGTCGACGAGGACATGATCGAAACGGCTGCCTATATCGTCCGCGATGATTGGCTCGCTGACCATCTGTGCCCAGTAGAGAAGCAGATCGTCATAATCGAGAATGTTCTGGTTCTGCTTGGCTTCGACATAGGCGCCAAAGAGCTCCTGCAGCTGATTTTCCCAAGCCGAACACCAGGGAAAGGCGTCGCGCAGCACCAGGGGGAGCTCGCTTTCCGAATTGACCACGCGCGAATAGATCGCAAGACAGGTGCCCTTCGTCGGGAACCGGCTCTCCATCTTCGAGAAGCCCAGCTCGTGCCGGATGAGGTTCATCAGATCGGCGCTGTCTTCGCGATCGTGGATGGTGAAGGCCGGGTCGATGCCGATCTGCTCCGCATAATCGCGCAAGAGCCTCGCCCCGATACCGTGAAACGTTCCGCTCCAGGCGAGCGCGTCCGCCATGATGCCGGAATTGCTACCGAGCACCTGGGCGCAGATGCGCTCAACGCGCCGCGCCATCTCGGCGGCCGCGCGACGGGAAAAGGTCATCAGGAGGATACGGCGCGGATCGGCGCCTTTGACGATCAGATGCGCGACGCGGTGCGCGAGCGTGTTCGTCTTTCCCGAGCCGGCTCCGGCGATAACGAGCAGCGGACCGGCAATGTGGGCACCGTCAGCGAGCGTGCCGTATTCGACGGCCGCGCGCTGCTGGGGATTGAGCTTTTCAAGATACATTCAGCCGTCCGGTTGCTTCGGCGGAGAATCGCACCGCGGAAATGTTGAACGTTCCTTGAATGTTCTCGAACGGCGTCGCTGTCAAGCGGCAGCATGTCAGGGGAAATCGGGAACGATGACACAGGGTGCGATCCGGCTGAAGGATATAGGTTTCCCTAACCCTGGTGCCGGTGGAATCGTAGAAGGAATTATAGATGGCGCTGCCGGGCGGCGATTGGGTCAACTTCGTGCGCGGCTGCCCGCCGTAGGTAATGCTGCCCGGAATCGGCTGAACCTCAGTCGAACTATCCGTGGTGCAGCCCGATAGCATCACCACCGATAGAACCGTCGGAAGCAGTACCTTCATCATTGCAACCCCGCCTAAACCCCAAGGATATATGGCTCGGCAGGTCGAAACGCCAAGTGCGAGCGCTGGCCTCGGCGAGCTTCTTCGGCGTATAGATTGGTGCAGTGCAACTAAAATTGCCCTCCGGCGTTAGCCAGTCACTGGCCTGGGCATTCGGAGGCGGTCATGGTGTTTCGATTTCAGACAACTGAGGGTCACTGCAGTGCCTGCGAGCACGGCCATAGCCTCGCATCAACCCGCGCCTCGGTCGAAAGCGCCCTCAGTGCCGCCTATGACGTTGATAGCAGCGAAATTGTCGTGTCGATCCTCGGACCTTACCTCGTTCTTGAGGGATTCGTTCGGCAGAAAGGCCATCTCGAGCGGGCGGTTGAGATCGCTGAAGGCGTGGTCGGAAAGGACTATGTCCGTAGCCGGATGTTGCGACGTTAGTCAGGCTACCCAAATATAATACTGTAAACTCATCAGTTTTGGCGCTCGCATCCAGCATATAGCTGCGCACATGGATGGCAGTACCTACCATCATGTAAAATCATACAATTTAGCTTGATCGAAAATACGACGAATTCACTGTGCGAAAGTAGTAGTGGCGGCACTGGAACTAAAAACGCTTTTCATTAGTTAATGCTTGTAATCAAAACACGGGAGAAGGGCATGCAAAGACTTCTTCGACTGGGAGTGCCGGCTTTTGCGCTGGCAATAGGGACCTTTATCACGCCAGCGTCGGCTTCGCTCGAGATCACGAGCGACTATTCTGCTTTGCCGCAGGCTGAGATGGCGATGAACGAATATACTGGCTCGGTGTCCTGCACCGCGCCGACGACGCATTATGTTCCATCCTTCATTCGGTCTTTTGACGGCGCCATTATCGGCGTCGGCTACCTCGAGGTGCAGAGTGACGGTCGCTGTTGATCGTCCCCGTTTCGTTTTGGAATTCGTGAAATAGGGTCGCCAAGATCGCGCTCTCCCATGCAGGGCCGATCAACTTTTCTGGTTGCGCGTTGTGCATTGCAGCACATTGCGTTAGCTTCCGCGAAGCTGAGCCTCAACCGGAAGGATACCCGATGATCATTGAGAGCAAGCGGATCGGATGCCTTGACGGGCTGCGCGGCCTTGCTGCGCTTTGGGTCCTCTTAGGTCATAGCCTGCAACTGACAGGTTGGCATCTTCCGATCCTGTCGTCGCCGGATCTGGGCGTCGATCTTTTCATTATGCTGTCCGGCTTTCTGATGGTCTTTCACTATCGGTTACGCGAGACCGCCAATCCTTGGGAAAAGCCGTCGACTTGGTTCGGTTTCTGGCTCAAGCGCTTCTTCCGTATTGCGCCGCTCTATTACGTGATGCTGTGCATCGCGCTGTTGCTTGGGCCGCAGCTCTATGAGAGCCGGATGGTCATCGACACCTTCCTCGCGCATGGTCCGCAATTGCCGGAGCGCTATCTGGACGGCAGCCTGCGCAATCTTCTCATCCACGCAAGTTTCCTCTTCGGGCTGCATCCGGCCTATGCGTTTCGCACGCCGCTGCCTGACTGGAGCCTCGGCCTGGAGATGCAGTTCTATGTGGTTTTTCCGCTCGCGATGCTGCTTTTGAGGAAAACCAGATGGTTGCCCGGCGCGACCTTGATTGCGCTTGCCGCCTTCATCGTCGCCAAGGCTATCCAGGCCGCACATATCGATTTCCCGATGCCGTCTTTCCTGCCGCTGAAGATGCACGTCTTCCTGTGCGGCATGCTGATTGCCAATGGGTTGTTCGTGACGCAGCGGCAAACCGTGATGAACGGCTTGCTTGCCGTCATCCTGGTGATGATTCCGATCGGCGGCGACATGACCTCGACGAAGGTTGCCGTCCGCCTGCTACTCGTGGTCGGCTTCTTCGCGCTGGTGCACTATCATCTGTTGCCCGGCCTGGTCGGAAGGCTCGGCGACCGCGTCTCTTCCCTGATGGGAAATCGCTTCTGTCATTGGCTAGGCGAGCTTTCGTTCGGGGTCTACCTGATCCATCTGCTGCTGCTACAGCCGATCGCCGCATTCATCATCCGGCATTTCGGGTCTGAGATTTCGGCGCCGGTACGCTTTGCGATCGTGGTGACCGCCCTCCTGCCGCTAGCCTATGCACTGGCTTACCTGGGTTTCACCCGCATCGAAGGGCCGGGCCAGAAGCTCGGGCGCAAAGTGTTGGACAAGATCGGGAGAAGGCGTCTGAAGCCGGCGTGAGACCGCTTATCGCAATCGAGGCTCGTCTGCTTTCGCAGAGGGTGACGAGCCTCTGACCATCGTCATGATGGCTGTCGATGTTTTATTGAGGGACGTGCCTGAATGGCAATGAGGTTCGTCGCGATCCCAACAGCAAGCGCCGCCGAGGGTTAAGGAAAAATAAACTCCCTGTTCCGGGACAGGTTGTCGACAATCTGCCGGTAGTCAGCGCACCAAATGCCCGATCAATTGACCTTCAGCTTTGCTTCTTCCGCGGCGGCAACAAATTCCGCGCGAGCCTCTTCGACAGTCTTGCGACCGTCAAGGGCAGCTCTGCAGGTGCTTCTTGCCTTCAGATACCGCAACCCGCGAGCGCTCGGCCAAAGGTCTGCCAGGCACTTCAACGCGTCCAGCGGACCGAGGATGGTGCGCGCGCCGGTATTTTCGAACCCCACATGAATTGGATCATTCCATTTCTCTATGGCCATCGGCGTATTCCTCCATTGCTTACGCCAAAACATGCGAACCAGCCTCCACGTTCCTCCAGAAGGCCGCAAGCAAAGGGTATTTTAGCGATATTTTCGGGCCTCGCAAACGGGAAAACTGGTGCGCTCGTTGATCCCGTATTCATCGGCATCCACGTTTGCGATCTTTTTGCCCCGCAAGACGTTAGTCGCTGCTTGCACTTTTAACTGGCTGAAAACGACACTTTGTGCAACCATGAAAGGCTCAACGTCAGTCGCCCCTGTCAGCGTTGGAGATCGGTGATGCAGAACCTCAAGCATGTGCTGAATGCGGAATGCCAGAAGTATGTTTCTCTGGTCGTCTCCATGCGGCGTGGCGAGCAGCGATGGCTCGAAATCGATGACGCCACGGGTAGGAACGTGGACGTTACCGATGCGAAGCTTGCGACATTTGAGGAGACTGTTCGAACGCTCAGACGGATGATCGAGGATCTCGACGCATCCGACTATCTGTCGTGCCGTCCGACGAAGGATTGGCACTTCGACGCCTGACCAGGACATTTCGTCTTCGAGATCCACAATGCGTCTCGCTTATTGATTGTTGTTGCCCCGTGTCCGCTGATCAATATCTCCTCCGGAGATCGACCTTGAAAGTTTTCATGGCTGTAACGCTTCTAAGCGCTGGGGGCGCAGAAGCAGCCGCGACGGGCCCCGACGACTCCTATCCGGTTAGATATGCGGTAGTAGAACCATCTGGCGTGAAGGAAATGGGCGACCGCCTATGCCCGACGAAGGGCTGGTGTTCGATTTTCAATGACAATGTCACAGGCGTGCGTATCGATATTAGGCCGCCGGCAGGTGGGTCAAACTTCGAGATCAGGATATCTTGTCAGCGTTTTACATGCTCGCTCGAAGGCGGAAAAACAATCGCACGCCTTTATCGGGCCACGCAACCTGTCACAGTTAGGTTCTACAAGGGCGGGATTGCCCAAGGGTTGGAGCTACGTCGCGGTGAAGAACTCGGAAAGCTAATAATGACGTTCTGGCGGAGATCGCCCATGGTATATCCCGCTGCAAGTTCCCATTCCGCTGCTACTCGCAAGGCGGCTTTGGGCGCTACCGGACATCAGACCTTGACCGCTTTGCGCCCAGTAACTCCGACTTGCGTGGGATGAGCCGATTGAGCTAAGCAATCGCCGCTCTCAGCCAAGCCAGGAGGTAAGACTTGGCGAGGGGATCAGCTGGGCTTCTAGAGGAGCAAAGGGGTTTCCTCTGCCCTCCCAGCACCATCTTGAGGTGCCATCACCATCCTTTGTAAGCCAATCCCGCTATATGACGTGCTAGTTTGACGTCCGCAAATGGGGCCGAAAGCAGGCCCATCCATGCTGTAAACCGTCCTATGCAGAATTGGGGGGTTGGTGAAACGATCCTGCGTTTCAAAGCCTCGCCGAGTGTTACCCGGCGAGGTGCAGCTTTAGTGAAACGGCCTTTGCTCTCAAGGGTCTCGAAGCTTCCCAAGCTGAATATTGGGCTCTCACCAGACTGGCAGGCTTTGCAAATGCGTTAAATAACGCTACCGAGCCGACAGTTCAGTCTTTCGGAAGTGCATAGGCTCATGAGTGCCCCGCAACGAATCATCGCGACCGCGACAGATCGACACTTCGTCGAACTTGCGGGCGTAATGCTGCATTCCTTGGTGGCGACAGGTGTCGCGGAGGATGTTCGGTTGGTAGTCTTCTGCGACGGGCTACGCTCTCACGATAAGTCCAATATTGCAAAATGCGTCCATCCCCGAACAGTCGAATTCATCGATCTGGAAAAAGCCCATGCTGCCAGGATACGCACTCTTCAAACCAATTCGAACTGGAGCCGCGCGATCTACACGAGATTGCTAATGCCCCAGCTCTTGGGTGTGGCGACGGGCCGGATCTTGTACCTGGACGCGGACACGCTTGTGGTCGACAGCGTTAGCCCGCTGTTTGAGATTGATCTGAGAAACTATGCCATCGGTGCGATGGGTGGAAAAAGCGCTAAGGAGACCGCTCGCCTCGGATTGGCGTCCGATATCGAGACCTTCAATTCGGGCGTGCTTGTCGTCGATGTTGAGAGATGGTTGCGAGAAGACATCAGCGAGAAAACGCTTGCTGTGGCAGCAGAGCGCGCGAGCCAAAACTTGCCAGCTTTCGACCAAGACGTTCTAAACATCGTCATCAATGGCCGTTTCGCAAAGCTGGACTATCGGTGGAACTGCCTTGGCAAAAGCGAGCATCCAAGCCCCGCAATCATTCATTTCACCCATGCGAAGCCCAACACGACCCGGTGCAAGCACCCGTGGCGGCAAGCCTATTTTGAGCATAGAGCACAAACTCCTTGGGGGAGCGCCCGTCTAAAGACAAAATGGGATCGGCGCGCGAGACGGTTATCCACCAGCCTCAGACGAATTCTCGGCCAATTTTGGACCTGAGGGTAGCTGGCCAGCGCTTCTAATACTTAGCTCCCGCGTTATCCGGTCGCTGTCGCGCTGCAGCTTCGCCATCCAAAGCAAGCGAAATTAGACCCAATCTCTCATCCATCCGGCCGCAAGTTAGAACAATAAAAGAACGAGCTGCACGGATTCGCCGTGCGATCGCGGTATGTTCTGCTCTTTTGTGTCGTTCTGTGTGATACTGCGCGAGCGACGGAAGCGATCGTCTATCTGATTTCATTGAGGAGAACTGGTGCTGCCGAGTGGGATTGAACCACCGACCTCACCCTTACCAAGGGTGTGCTCTACCACTGAGCTACGGCAGCAAGGACCAGACGCGCAACCGAACCGGCTGCATTGCGTGAACGGGGGGGCTATTGCCACAGCTGAATGACAAGCGCAAGCCGCAATTTCCATCTTTGTAGAGATTAAGGTCGGACCACTTTTGAATTGGCGCAAATTCGGGTAAGCCTGCGGCATGACTGAGAACACCGAAAAAGGCCAGCACAGCCGCAAGGCGGAGATCGAACGCCAGGCGACACTGCGCCGCGAGCGTGCCGCCGAAAAGCTCCGTGAAAATCTGTCCCGCCGCAAACAGCAGACCCGTGCCCGTCGATCGGGGCAGGCGGACGAGACGAATGGGCTGCCTGCCGCAAAAATGGACGAATCGTAATGTTCGGTTCACCGCGAATTGAAGCCCCCGCTAATTTCGTCTAAACACCCGCATCTTTTTTACAGACAGCCTTTCAGAAAGGCGGGCATCGCCCGTAAGCGCACATGGATCGTATTAGAATTGTCGGCGGTAATGAGCTTAACGGCATCATTCCGATTTCCGGCGCAAAGAATGCCGCCCTGCCGCTGATGATCGCCTCGCTGCTCACCAGCGATACACTGACGCTCGAAAACGTGCCGCATCTGGCCGATGTCGAGCTTCTGATGCGCATCCTCGGCAATCACGGCGTCGATGTTGCGGTCAACGGCCGCCGCGAGCGCCAGGAAGACTCCTACTCTCGCACCATCCACTTCACCTGCCGCACCATCGTCGATACCACCGCTCCCTACGAGCTGGTATCCAAGATGCGCGCTTCCTTCTGGGTCATCGGCCCGCTTCTGGCGCGCGAAGGCCAGTGCCGCGTCTCGTTGCCGGGTGGCTGCGCCATCGGCACGCGCCCCGTCGATCTGTTCCTCGATGGCCTGACCGCGCTTGGCGCGAACCTCGAGATCGACAGCGGCTATATCAATGCGACCGCTCCGAAGGGTGGCCTAATCGGCGCCCGCTACACCTTCCCGAAGGTATCGGTCGGCGCGACGCACGTGATGATGATGGCAGCGACGCTTGCCCGCGGCACAACCGTCATCGGCAACGCCGCCCGCGAGCCTGAGGTCGTCGACCTCGCCAACTGCCTGAACGCCATGGGCGCCAAGATTTCCGGCGCCGGCACGAGCACGATCACAATCGAAGGCGTCACCTCGCTCTCCGGCGCGCGTCATCGCGTCCTGCCAGACCGCATCGAGACCGGCACCTACGCCATGGCCGTTGCCATGGCGGGCGGCGATGTGACGCTTGAGAACACCGATGCCGCGCTCCTCGACACGGCGCTCGAAACGCTCCGCCGCGCCGGAGCCGAGATTTCGCCGACCAACAACGGCATGCGCATTCGCCGCAATGGCGCAGGTATCAAGCCGGTCGATATCGTCACCGATCCCTTCCCGGGCTTCCCGACCGATCTGCAGGCGCAGTTCATGGCGCTGATGACGCGCTCGACCGGCATCTCGCATGTCACCGAGACGATCTTCGAAAACCGCTTCATGCACGTGCAGGAACTGGCGCGTCTCGGTGCGAAGATCTCGCTGTCTGGCCAGACGGCGAAGATCGAGGGCGTTCCGCGGCTGAAGGGTGCGCCAGTCATGGCGACCGATCTGCGCGCTTCCGTTTCGCTCGTCATCGCCGGCCTTGCTGCCGAAGGCGAGACGATGGTGTCGCGCGTTTATCACCTCGATCGCGGCTTCGAGCGCTTGGAAGAAAAGCTCACCCGCTGCGGCGCCATCGTCGAGCGCGTCAGCGAGTAGTTAAAAGGGCGTCACTTCGCCCTTTGTGCCGGTTGCGCATTGCGTTGCCGCGCCTTATGTCCGTTGTCAGACGCATCGCCATTCCGGCGATGCATTGGCGATGGGGTATTGCCTGTATGACCGATCTGAGGCTTGTTGCGCTCGATAGCGAGGATCTTGCCGTCGTCTCCGCGCATTTGCAGGATAGCGTCTTCAAGATCGCCGATATCGCCTGGTCGCCGCGCGAGGGTCAGTTCTCGATCGCCGTCAACCGCTTCGTGTGGGAGGAAGCCGGCAAGAAGCGCAAGGGTTTTGAACGCCGTCGCGCAGCTGTCGTCTTCAAGCGTGTGCTTGCGGTGCGTTCGACCGGCATCGATCGCAAGAACGGCGACGAAGTCTTGTCGCTGCTGGCCATCCGCTTCGAGCAGAAGGGCGAGGGGCCGGAAGGCACGGTTGAGCTGGCGCTATCGGGCACGGCAACGATTGCGCTGGATGTCGAGTGCATCGAGGTTCAGCTTGCGGATGTCGGCGGGGCGTGGGAAACCGCATCCAAACCGCGTCATCCCGGCGCTTGAAATCTGGTTCGTCTGTTATCAAAGAGGAATATCGCATTGGCAATCTGGCTGGATCAGGCATCGCAAGGCTTCGAGCAACGGTTTGCCGCCTTCCTGACGACCAAGCGCGAAGTTTCAGAAGACGTGAACGCGGTCGTTCGCGCCATCATCGATGATGTCAGGGCGCGCGGCGACGTGGCGCTTGCCGAATATTCGAAGAAGTTCGACGGGATCGATTTTGCCGTGACGCCGATGCGCGTGACCGAGGCCGAGATCGACGCCGCCATTGAGGCGGTTCCTCCTGAAGTTCTGGGTGCATTGAAGGTCGCGGCCCTGCGCATTGAATCGCATCACCGTCGGCAGCTCCCGAAGGACGATATCTACGAGGACGACATGGGCGTCGGGCTCGGCTCCCGCTGGACGGCTATCGAGGCGGTCGGCCTCTATGTGCCGGGCGGCACTGCGAGCTATCCTAGCTCGGTGCTGATGAATGCCGTGCCGGCGAAGGTCGCCGGCGTAGATCGCATTGTCATTGCCGTTCCCGCAACAGGCGGTGCCGTCAACCCGGCCGTGCTTGCTGCCGCCAAGCTCGCGGGCGTCACCGAAATCTACCGGCTCGGAGGCGCGCAGGCCATCGCTACACTTGCCTATGGCACAGAAACCATCACGCCCGTCGCCAAGATCACCGGTCCCGGCAATGCCTATGTTGCCGCCGCCAAGCGCCAGGTCTTCGGCACCGTCGGCATCGACATGATCGCCGGTCCCTCGGAAGTACTGGTGATTGCCGACAAGGACAACAATCCGGATTGGATCGCCGCCGATCTCCTGGCGCAGGCCGAGCACGATGCGAGCGCGCAGGCGATCCTCGCCACCGATGATGCCGAGTTCGCAAAGTCGGTAGAAGCAGCCGTCGAACGGCAGCTGAAGACGCTCAATCGCGCCGAGACCGCTGCCGCAAGCTGGCGGGACTTTGGCGCGATCATTCTCGTGAAGTCCCTGGAGGGCGCTATTCCGTTGGCAAACCGGATCGCGCCTGAACACCTCGAGCTTGCCGTCGCCGATCCGGATGCACTGCTGTCTCGTATCCGCAACGCTGGCGCGATCTTCCTCGGGGCCCACACGCCTGAAGTGATTGGCGACTATGTCGGGGGCTCGAACCACGTTTTGCCGACGGCACGTTCGGCGCGGTTCTCCTCCGGACTTTCCGTGCTCGATTTCGTCAAGCGCACCTCGATCCTACGCCTCGGTCCCGAGCAACTCCGCACGCTGGGCCCTGCTGCCATTGCGCTGGCCGTGTCCGAAGGGCTGGACGCGCATGCGCGATCGGTTGCGATCCGCCTCAATCTGGAAAGGTGAGAGATGGCAGCGGGCGACTTCCGGCTTTGCGACGTCGTCCTTGACGACACCATCGGCCGAGCGACGCCCGACGTCGAGCACGAGCGCGCGGTCGCTATTTTCGACCTCGTCGAGGAAAACACCTTCACCCCCATCGGCCATCACGGTGGCCCGTACCGACTGAATATCTCGCTGGTCGATTCCAAGCTGGTTTTCGCGATCACGACCGAGGACGGAGGCGCCGTCGCGACCCACATCCTATCGCTGACGCCGTTTCGCCGCATCGTGAAGGATTATTTCCTGATCTGCGAAAGCTACTACGAGGCAATCCGCTCGGCCTCGCCGAGCCGCATCGAGGCGATCGACATGGGACGGCGCGGCATTCACAACGAGGGCTCGCAGACGCTGAGGGACCGTCTGAACGGAAAAATCGAGGTCGATTTCGACACTGCCCGGCGGCTGTTTACGCTGGTCTGCGTGCTCTACTGGCGCGGTTGACGGCGATGGAACCCGCGGTCGAGGCAGGCGAGGGGACAAGGCCGGGCGCCATCCTGTTCATGTGCGGAATGAACGCTATCCGCTCCCCCATGGCCGAGGTGATCGCCCGCAGCATGCTACCGGCGAACGTCTACATCAAGTCTGCCGGCGTTCGCGCCGGGGAGCGGGATCCCTTCGTCGACGTAGCACTGGAGGAGATCGGACTTTCTCTCGGTCGACATCATCCGCACACGCTGGAGGAGCTCGAGGACGACTACTTCGATCTCATCATCACGCTCTCGCCGCCAGCGCACCACGCCGCGCTGGAGCTGACACGGTCAAATGCCATCGAAGTCGTTTATTGGCCGACCATGGATCCAACCGTCGTTCAGGGCACACGAGAGCAGATTCTGGACAGCTATCGGGAAGTCCGTGATCATCTGACCGAACTCATCGAGAGCCGGCTGGTTAGAAGAAACACCATCGCCGCGCAATCTGCGTGAAACAAATGACAGAAACGCGATCAATTAGGTTCACAAACCTCCGTTGATTGTGTAGTTTCCGCGCAAAATTTGGGGCGGCTGCCGCCGTCATCTCAACCGATAGGAAGAAAACCACTATATGCCTAAAGAAGAAGTCCTCGAATTCCCGGGTATCGTGACCGAGCTTCTGCCGAACGCGACGTTCCGCGTAAAGCTCGAAAACGAACACGAGATCATCGCCCACACGGCCGGCCGTATGCGCAAGAACCGCATCCGCGTTCTGGCAGGCGACAAGGTTCTCGTTGAAATGACTCCCTACGACCTGACCAAGGGCCGCATCACCTACCGCTTCAAGTAGGCCTGGCCTCAAAGGCTCGAAAGGCTATTTTCTTCGTCTTCCGGTGGTCGAGGTTCCATGGCGCTGAAATACAAGCTCATTCTGGCTTCCGGCTCGCCCCGCCGCGTCGATCTGCTCAACCAGGCAGGGATCGAGCCTTCGCGTCTGATGCCGATGGATATCGACGAGACGCCGAAGAAGTCGGAACACCCGCGCTCGCTTGCGCGGCGTCTGTCGACGGAAAAGGCAGAGGCGGCGCTCGCTGCCATCAAGGGCGACATGATGTGGAAGGGCAGCTATATTCTGTCCGCCGATACCGTTGTCGCCGTCGGCCGCCGCATTTTGGGGAAGGCCGAGTTTGCGGATGAGGCATCGGCCTCGCTGTATCTCTTGTCTGGCCGCAGCCACTGGGTCTACACCGGCGTGTGCCTGGTGACGCCCGACCGCAAGATCCGCCAGAAGATTGTCGAGACCAAGGTTCGCTTCAAGCGCCTCTCCGGTTTCGAGATCGAGAACTACCTCGCCTCCGGGCAATGGCGCGGCAAGGCCGGCGCATATGGCATCCAGGGCCTGGCCGGCACATTTGTGCAGAAGATGGTTGGCTCCTACTCCAATGTCGTCGGTCTGCCACTTTATGAAACCATCCTTCTGCTGACCGGCGAAGGCTTTGACGTGCATAGCCGGTGGCCCGAGGGCTGATCCTCGAAGGGACCGCTTATGTCTGACGAAAAGAAAGCAGCTGCCAAGGTGGAACCGCTGCGCAAGACACACCCTTGCCCGGAATGCGGCAAGCCATCCCACCGCGAACACTACCCGTTTTGCTCGAACCGCTGCCGCGAAGTCGATCTTTCACGCTGGCTCTCCGGCTCCTATGCCATCCCTGTTGCCGACGACGAGGCGAAGGCTGATTACGAGGACGAGGAATAGGCTCGTTTTCCACGGGCGAAACCCTTAAATTCGTTGATGAATCGGGAAAATTCAAAGGGTTCTCAAAAAACTGTCATTTGGCGCTTGCCATGTCCCAACAAGATGCTATAACCCCGCTCGCTTCCGGGGCGAACCAAGGCCCCCGGTACTTTCTCGGGAAAGAACATCTGCGAAGCGGGTTAGCCCAGATAGCTCAGTTGGTAGAGCAGCGGATTGAAAATCCGCGTGTCGCTGGTTCGATTCCGGCTCTGGGCACCAAATTACCGTTGATTTTGTTGTGTTTTATCTAGCTAAGTGTCCAGAGGTCCTGTTTGGCTGGATACCACTATCTCTTAATGACCGCTCTCGGGCCCAAGGCTGCCGTTTGGTGATCTTGGCGCGAACGACCGCTTTGCGCCCTCATCTTGGTCGTTCACACCACCCCCTGGCATCTGGAAGCAGTCAGACCGCTTCTCGGGCGCTCACGTCCGGAAAGCGCCAGACGCGGCCATTATGGCTGCCGCCCCCTATTCTGTGACATCGCAGAAGTTGAGAAAACAAGTGTCGCTTTAATCGGGATTTCTCTAATCGGCCCTCACGGGTCAAGCCCTTCAAACCTG
>NZ_FOCV01000006.1 GCF_900110205.1 Rhizobium tibeticum
TGGCTGAGCGCGAGCGTCAGAAAGACCCCCGACGGCAGCGTCCTTGTCTTCATCCACGGTTTCAACAACAGGTTCGAGGATGCCGTCTACCGCTTTGCGCAGATCGTCCATGACTCCGGCGTCCATAGTGCCCCCGTCCTGGTGACATGGCCGTCGCGCGGCAGTCTGCTTGCCTACGGCTATGACCGCGAAAGCACCAACTACACCCGCAACGCATTGGAGACACTCTTCCAGTATCTGGCAAAAGACCCCGAGGTGAAGGAGGTCTCGATCCTCGCGCATTCGATGGGCAACTGGCTGGCGCTGGAATCCTTGCGCCAGATGGCCATCCGCAACGGCCGCCTACCGGAGAAGTTCAAGAACGTCATGCTGGCCGCTCCCGACGTCGACGTCGACGTGTTCCGCCAGCAGATCGCCGACATGGGCAAGCAGCACCCGCAGTTCACCCTGTTTGTCTCCCGTGATGACAAGGCGCTGGCCTTCTCGCGCCGGGTCTGGGGCGACGTCTCCCGGCTGGGTGCCATCGATCCGGAGCAGGCCCCGTACAAGAAAGAGCTCGAGGACAACAAGATCATCGTGATCGACCTCACCAAGATCAAATCCGGCGACAGCATGAACCACGGCAAGTTCGCGGAGTCGCCGCAGATCGTGCAGCTCATTGGCCAGCGTATCTCCGAGGGGCAGACGCTCACCGACAGCAGGGTCGGCTTTGGCGACCAGATCCTCGTCGCGACGACGGGTGCCGCGGCGGCGGCTGGCAACGTCGCCGGTCTGGTTCTCGCCGCGCCGGTTGCTGTGGTCGATCAGGACACGCGTGACAACTACGCGACCCATGTCGGAGGCCTCGCGGGCGTAAACAACACACAGCCGGCTGCGGTCAAGGACTGCGATCAGACCAGACCGACGCCGAGCTGCAAACGTTGATTTCGCGGACAGATGCTACTGTAACATACATAGGCATGACCAGCTTTTGCGGCATTATTCGATCGGCACAGCGAGACGGCGATTGGGCGATTCCGTCGCAAGCAGATTATGAGGGAATGCATGCGGGTTCTATTGGTACAGGCCGCCGTCTTGTGCGCCGGCCTAGGCGTTGCGTCCTCAGCATATACGGCCGACATCGCGCCGGGCGTTCCGGAAGCCAAGGTGGTCGAGAGCGAAAGCGGCTGGACCTATACGGCAGCTCCCTATTTCTGGGCCGCCGGGCTATCCGGGGACATGGCCCAGTTCGGTCTTCCTGAAGTCCACATCGACTCCAGCTTCGGCGACATATTGGAGAACCTCGACTTCGCCTTCATGGCGGCCGGCGAAGCCCGGTACGACCGTTTCAGCATCTTCGCCGACATCATGTACACCAAGCTCGGAGCGGATGCGCACACGAGAGACGGAATTCTGGCGGACAGCGTCGATGTGACGTCGAAGACCTTCGCTGGATTGCTCGGTGCCGGATATTCCGTGCTCGAGAACCAGGCTGGTCATCTCGACCTTGTCGGCGGCGTCCGCGTGTGGTCGGTCGACACCACGATCCGGTTCAACGGCGGCCTGCTCGACGGACGGGAAGCGGACGACGGGGCGACCTGGGTCGACGCCCTTGCAGGTGTCAGGGGGAACTACTTATTCACCCCGGAAATCTACGTGACTGGCTGGGGTCTCGTCGGCGGCGGAGGAGCCGATCTCGATTGGGATGTCGCTCTGACGCTCGGCTACAAGTTCACCGACACGATCTCGGCGGTTGCGGGCTACCGGGCGGTCGGCGTGGACTACAACAACGACGGTTTTGTCTTCGATGTCGTCGAGCAGGGTCCGATCATCGGCGTCGCGTTCCGCTTCTAGGCGGCAGTCTACGTGATATCTGGGTTCAATGGAGACGGTATCAATGAACGGCATGACGTATCGGGCGGCGGTTGCCCTCGTGGCACTCGGGCTCGGCGCAGGATTTGCATACGCCCAGTCGAACGAGGATCTGGCAAAGAAGCTCTCCAACCCGATAGCGTCGCTCATCAGCGTCCCCTTTCAGTTCAACTACGACCATGGCTACGGACCCGACGACGGCGACAAGGCGACGCTGAACATCCAGCCTGTCATTCCCATCGAGATCAACGAGGACTGGAACGTCATCTCGCGCACCATTCTTCCAGTGACATGGCAAAACGACATCGCCGGGCCCTCAGGAACGCAGTTCGGTCTCGGTGACATCACCCAGAGCTTCTTCTTCTCGCCTTCGAAGCCGACCGCGAGCGGGATCGTCTGGGGCGTCGGTCCCGCTTTTCTCATTCCAACGGCGACGGACGAATTTCTCGGCACCGGCAAGTGGGGTGCCGGGCCGACGGCGGTCGTTCTCAAGCAAGAAGGTCCCTGGACGGTCGGAATGCTGGGAAACCACATCTGGTCGTTCGCCGGCCAGAGCGACCGTCCGGACGTGAGTTCGACGTTCCTCCAACCGTTCATCGCCTACACGACCAAAGACGCCTGGACGTTCTCCCTGAATACGGAATCCACCTATGACTGGGAAACGAAGGACTGGTCCGTCCCGATCAACTTCACGGTGGCCAAGCTGATCACCGTCAACAAGCAGCCGATCAGCCTGACGGCCGGGATCCGCTACTGGGCGGACGCCCCGGACAACGGCCCGAATGGTCTCGGCTTCCGGGTGGCGCTGACGTTCCTGTTCCCCAAGTAAGTCCTGCTGTCGTGGAGGTCTAACGCCCCCCGCAGCCGTCAAGGAGACTACCAATGAACTTCCTCAAGACGACCGCCAACATCCTTGCGACGATCTCGGTTCTAATGCTGATTTCCACACCGATACTCGGTCCGTCGCCGGCCGAAGCAAGGCGGGCGGCAGCGGCGTGCGGCCCGAGAGGCTGTGCTGCGGCCGGGTGTGGGCCGCGTGGTTGCGCGGCCGGAGCTGTTGGCCATCCCCCGGGTTATCGTCCGGTCCCGGTCCCGCGTCGTGGCGTGGTCGTTGTCGCTCCGCATCGCTACTGGAGGCCGGGTGGTGCGATCGCCGCCGGTGCCGCGATCGGCTTCATTGCCGGGGCGACGGCCGCCTCGATTGCTGGCACGCCGCCAAAGCCAGGCTATTGCTGGTACTATACCACTCCAGCCAAGACGACCGGCTTCTGGGATGTATGCCCCTCGTGAACGGCCAGGCGGAGGTTGAGATGACGACGTCGCGGGCGCGATATTCGTGGCTGCTGACGATGCAGGCGATTGGCTCGGCATCCTTGCTGAGTCAATGCTATCCCCTATACTCCCGATTGCTGGATGATCCAGGGCATGTGCAAGTGTACGCTGATATGCCGATAGTCACGGTTCTCGGGCTCGGCATCGCGCTGGTGCAGAGCGCGCACTGGTATCGGGTTTTCAAGGTTGCTTTGCCGGTCAGAGACGCGCACGTGGTCCTTGGTCAGCTTGTCCTATTCACCAGCCGCCTCGCCTTCATCATCGCAAGCGCCCTGTTTTCCCTCGTGCTATTCCGACATCTGCCGGAAATAGATTTCGGCCAGCACTGGGGCGGCTATGTCTGGCGCGGCCTGCTCCTTCTGGCGGTTTTGTTTTCCGTTTTCTGCTTCACCACCGAATTGGAACGCCTCGGGCTGGCGCTCCGCGGACAGGAGAGAACCCCAGACGATTGACGAGGCCAGGCGTCGTCGTTTTGCAGCGTTCGATTTCGGCCTGCGCCGCCTACTTCGCCAGCTCGATTTCGCCGGGAGGCTAGGTCTCGTTGACCCATGGCTCGAGGGTTCCGTACATCCGGAAGATCGTGAAGCAGCTTTCCAGGAACTGTCTGGAGCCCGTCGCCCTCTTCGCTTTGGGCCTTCGGCGCGAAGTAGATGTCGTACGACCCGCCCAGTTCTTCTCCATACCCTTGCACTGGCTGTCGGAAACTTTCGGCTGGTGGTCTGAAGCTGCGAGCCCCGCTCGTTCACAGGAACGCCGCAGATGGCGCCTGTACACCTTCGAGCCGTCAAACGGCTGTTTTCTTGCCCGCGCGAGTGGCGATCGCAGACGGAGGCCGGCACCCGGAGCCGTGAAGGGCCATGCGAAGTAGCGTTCGGTCACGCTCCAACGACGGATCTTTCGTGGAAACGCTCTAGGGTTCTTGCGGGTAAATTGTAACTGGAGCGTCTCGTATCATACCCCCGGCCTCGGGCGATTTAGCATGACGACTTCATGGCGGCGGCCGATCGGCGAGCGCTCAATCGAGCACCATCCACAACAGAACATACCAGATGTTACGGGCGTTCGGCAGCGCAATCGCATAGATTCGTGAGCACTTAGACAAAGGAGAAGTCATGAAGCGCCTGATCATAGCCATCGCCGCATTCGCGGCAGCCGCCGCCGTCGCATATGCACAAGATCCGATTGTTGGAACCTGGAAGACCGAGCTTGGAGATAGCGCCGCCATCGATTCCTGCGGCAGCGGCTATTGCATCACCCTGAAATCAGGCAAGCACGCCGGCAAGCAGATTGGCACCTTCAGAGGCAAGGACGGCAGCTACGAAGGCAAGATCACCGATCCCGACGCCAACAAGACCTACGACGGCACCGTGACAGTCTCGGGCAACGCACTGAGGCTAAGGGGCTGCGTCATGAAGGTCTTGTGTGAATCGCAGACTTGGCCTCGCCTCTGAGTCCATAGACCGCCACCGCAAGGTGAGCGGTGTGCCGATGCCCAGAAAACCGAGCTAGAGGCGGCCATGAAGAAGGCCAACGACCAATGACACCGGTCGCCGCCACCGGCGGCGGCACCGGCCGAGCGAATAGCTCAGGCAGCCCGGACTAGTCCAACGGCAAGCCCGTCTGCGGTTAGGTAGCGGGAACACAAGATAGTGGGCGAAAGGCACGCGACCGAACGGGGTGGCCACGATGAGGGCGAGTTTTCTTGAGAAGATGTTGCTTTGCCTGTACTTCTTGCTGTTGGTTGCACCGGCAAGCAGTTACGCGCAGACTGTTCAGGGCAGTCCGCCTTCCTCAACGGTCACACTCTCGAAAGAGCAGCTAGAGCAACTCGTCGACGAAGTTAGCAACGCTGTGATCCGCAGGCTGGCAGAGAAACCAATTGCTCAGGCGCCTGAATCCCACCCTCCAGTCCTTCCGGAGAAATCTGCAAGTATTCTGGAGCAAGATTTGGGCACAGGAACAAGCCGGTTCTTCCACCGCCTGGTTGCCGTTGTCACCGCACTTCCGCAACTGCCTCCGGTGTTTTCCAGTGCTTTTGATCAACTCGATGCGGCGAACTCGGGTGGCCGGGATGCCGGGGACTTCCTGCTGCTGGTCTTGTTCACTGCGGGCACCGCCATCTTCCTGCAATTCGTGGTTATCAAGTTCGGTGACCGGGTTTTGAGTCACAGGCTTTCCGCGGAAGAGGCTCCGACGCTTGTGACGGTCTGCTTGGCGGCGCTCGTCAATATCTTGGCGTTCGGGACAGCATGGGTCGTCTGCGACCTTGCGAAGGGCACCTGGTTTGCAGGAGCTGGAACTCAGGCGAGCGTTGGCAATCTGCTTCTCAATGTCGTGCTTGAATTGAGCTTCTATGTGCAGGTGATAGCGATCTGGTTCCGGCCACGAAGACCGGCCCTGCGGATTGTTGAACTCGATGACGATACGAACCGTGCGACATCTTGCTTTTTGGTTATGAACATCACAGCGAACGCGTTGCGGAAATGGATCTTGGTGCCCATGGCGGCGGGCGTTTCTTCCGAAGCCATTGCGGCCGGTCTCCTGATCAACGCGCTGCTGTTTGCCGCGATCCTCACATGGTCGGCCATTCATTGGCGTCGGGCGATCGGGAAATTGATCGTGACGAGCCTTGGATGGTGGAAGAGCGGTGAAGAGCGGGAACGGATCGTCGACGGCTGGCTAATTGTCGGACTGCCCCTGATCATCCTGCGGACCTTCGTGGATGCCTACGGTGGCGTGCAAGGCCACCATGTCGAGATGACCGCAATCAACGTGGTCGTCGGGGTCATCCTTGCCGAGTCCCTGTTCAAGTTTTCCCAGCGCAGGTTCGCGGCGAGAACCGCTGCGGGGTCCGGGGAGGCGCCGTCACCGCGCCTTTCCGGCATTCTCATGCGCGCCGCGCGTCTTGTTATCATCACCAGCGCGATAGTCTATCTCTTGCACATATGGCTCGGAGAGGCGTTGGGCATCTTTACGACGGCGCAGTGGAGCAATTGGAAGGATGCATTGGTCAGGGCCGGTGTCGTCGCGCTCGGCGCATATATCACCTGGGAGGCGATGAGGTTCATTGTCGACAAATATATGGCCACGGCAACGCTTCCACCACAGACAGCCGACGCACGCATTTCGGCTTCGGAGCGCACAAGGGCGTCCCGCATACGGACGCTTATGCCTGTCGTGCGGGTGAGCCTGAGTGTGCTGATCATCGTTGTCACGGTGCTGATGATCCTTTCAGAACTTGGGATCAACACGGCCCCTCTGATTGCGAGCGCTTCGATATTTGGTCTCGCCCTGTCATTTGGCAGCCAATCCTTAGTGCGCGACGTCGTTTCAGGAATTTTCTACCTTGCAGACGACGCTTTCCGGGTTGGAGAGTATATCGATTGCAACAAAGTGCGGGGAACAGTCGAAGGCTTTACATTGCGCTCGGTTCGCCTCCGTCATCAAAGTGGCCAGCTCCATACCGTCCCGTTCGGACAGCTTGGCCAGATCACCAATTTCAGCCGCGACTGGTCCACAGTCAAATTCCAGCTCAATTTCGCCCGTCACACGGACCTGGAGAGACTTCGGAAGATCACCAAGAGTGTGGGAGTCGAGCTGATGGACAGTCCTGACTACAAGGATGCCATCCTTGAGCCCCTCAAGTTAAAAGGCATCTCCGACATTACCGAGAACGCCCTCGTCGTCAGTTTCAAACTTGTCATTCGCGTCGACAGCGCGAGTGGTATCGACGCTGACGCCAAGTGGCGCATCCTCGAGGCCTGCCGCAGAGAGGGAATAGAACTATCCTCTTCGCTGCCGAGTTCGGCTCAACTCAAGCTCGACTTACCCGATGACCGATCAATGGCTGTCGCAACCCAGCAGCCGAGCGAAACCGATGTGACCCCTGTATCGGGCCGACCGCGCGCCCCATCATAAGCCCTCGTCGGATGGCGCTGGCTGTTTGAGCGCGGGAGGCGAGGGCATTGAGGAAGAGACGAACCAACCGAAAGCCCGGCGACAATGTAAGGCGCGGCGCGCCGACCACGCCTCCCCCGGCCGGGCCCACACGCCGAACGCCTGCAACGATTGCCACCGCCGCCATTGACGGCTGGTTCGGGCCGCATCGCAAAGGGTTCCAGAATTACGCCGAGGCCAGTGGCACAACGCCGCGGCGTGCGTTGCAAGGCATGCGAGACATCCTGGACATTCCGGAAGAAGGATTGTGATCTGCGCCAGACTCAGACGGGCGGCTGCGCGATCGTGTGACCGGAAGAAAAGGCAATAGAAGAGCAAAGGGACGAAAGCGGCCGCGGCGACGGGTGAACATGATCCAGCGAAACGAACGCATGGGCGATCCTGCGATGAGCAAGTCAAAGATGTCGCGCGGCCTCGCTTCGATCTGGCTGCGCATGCAGCAGATAAGATCTTTAGCCTGCGGATCAAGCCGTCGTGACGAGGGCGCCGTTTGCCGATTTCGCTGGCGAATTATCATTCCAGCCCGTACTTAATGGTTAGGCGTGTGCTGCGTGCGCCGGGGATCCCCCTGATCGACGGAGACTATGATCAACCCTTCCACCGAGGGAGCGAACCCATGTCGAGCACCGTCCAAAGCCATATCAGGTCAACTCTGCGCCAGTTCCTCGACAGCGAGGCCTCCGGCGGCCTGATCCTCATGGCCGTGGCCGCACTTGCGATCGTCGTCGCGAATTCTCCCGTCGCCGAGACATACTTCCACGCGCTGCATGTCTATCTAGGACCGCTCAGCATCCAGCACTGGATAAACGACGCTCTGATGAGCGTCTTCTTCCTGCTCGTCGGTCTCGAAATTAAGCGGGAGATGCTCGACGGGCAACTGTCGAGCTGGAGCCGGCGGATTCTTCCAGGCGCCGCTGCCGCAGGAGGGATGGCGGTGCCCGCGCTCATCTACATCGGCTTCAATCTCGGCGATCCGTCGACCTTGCGAGGGTGGGCAATCCCCACTGCGACGGACATCGCCTTCGCCCTCGGGGTCCTGTCATTGCTCGGCGACAGGGTGCCGACCTCGCTGAAGATCTTCCTGGCAGCACTTGCGATCATCGACGACCTCGGCGCCGTCATCGTCATCGCCGCGTTCTACACCGCCAACGTCAACTTCCTAGCGCTTGCCGCGGCGGCCGTCGTGATCGGCAACCTCATCATCCTGAACCGGGCCGGCGTGAAGAATATCTGGGCATATCTCGGGCTAGGCGTTCTTCTGTGGATCGCGGTCTTCCTGTCTGGGATTCACGCGACGCTTGCCGGCGTCGTGTTGGCGCTCGCCATTCCGCTGAAAGTCACCCCGGCGCGCCGCAGGCGTCGGATGAGGAATCGCCGCTACACAGACTGGAGCATGCGCTTCAGAAGCCCGTCGCATTCTTTATCGTGCCGTTGTTCGGCTTCGCAAACGCCGGCGTCTCCTTCGCGAGCACGCCCGTAGCGTTCTCGTGGAGGCGGTGACTGTCGGCATCGCCGCTGGACTCCTTCGAATACTCAAGGAATGTAGGCGCTAGCGCGTCTAGTCTCATAATCCGAAGCATGATCATACCCCTTACCGACATTGTTTCCGAAATCGCTCGCAGCGAGGATCGCACGGCGCTTCTTTTCGGAAGCGGACGGAGCCTTTCATATGCGGAGCTCGACGAGCAAACGCGACACTTCGCAAACCGCCTGGGTCTGGGCAAAAAGCGGCTCGTGGCCATTGCTGCAGAAGCCTCGGAGCATGCGATCGTCGCCTATCTCGCAGCACTGCGGGCGGGACACGCGGTTGCCATGCTGCCGTCCTGTGATGAGAGACCGTGGGATGATTTTCTTTGCGCCTTCCAACCGGATTTCATCTTCCGTCCAGCGGATGGCCGCTGGTGTCTGATCGAGGAGGTCCGGTCTGGCGACAGCCCGGCGATCCACCCCGATCTCACCCTGCTGCTCATGACATCAGGCAGTTCGGGCACGGCCAAAGCAGTGCGTCTCTCCTATACGAATCTCGACGCCAATTCACGTTCGATGGCGGCCTATCTCGAGCTCGCGTCCACCGACCGTGCCGCCTTGGTCCTGCCCCTCCACTATTCTTACGGACTGTCGGTTCTCAATTCCCATCTGATTGCGGGCGGTAGCATTTTCTTTCCAGGCACCTCTGTGATGGACGGCGACTTCGCCCGCATCATCGACGAGAACGGCTGCACAAATCTTTCCGGCGTACCCTATTCCTATGAACTCCTGGAAAGGTCGAACTTCCGCGCCGCGGAGATTAAGGCGCTGCGTGTCATGACGGTAGCGGGCGGCAAGCTCAACGCCGATCTGATCCGCCTTTTCCGAGACCATATGCGTACGACAGGCGGTCGCTTTTTCGTCATGTACGGCCAAACCGAGGCGACGGCGCGCATCGCTTTCGTTCCGCCGGAAAGCTTATCCGACGAGGAGGAGCGCATCGGGATTGCCATACCCGGGGGTAACCTCACCCTCGTCGATGATGAAGGTAAGTCGATTGCCCAATCAGGCATTGCAGGAGACCTCATCTATCGGGGCCCGAACGTAATGATGGGCTACGGCATGCGGCGTAGCGACCTTGCGCGCGGTGCCGAGATCGAAGCGCTGAACACCGGCGACATGGCCGTGCAAGAAGAGCAAGGCTTCTTCCGTATCGTTGGGCGAAAGAGCCGTTTTGCCAAGATTGCAGGCCACAGGATCGGCTTCGACATGATGGAACAGGCGTTGCTGCGCGAGGGCATTGCGGCCGCGGTAATCGGCGACGATGCGGGGTTGCAGGCCTACGTGATCGATGCGAACTCTGTGAAAAGAGCACGGCGCATCCTGGCGGAGGCCAGCCATCTTCCGGCCAATCTGATTTCCGCGGCAGCTCGCGACAGTTTTCCAAGGCTTGCGTCTGGCAAGACTACGCCTGCCTCCAGCAGGACGCGCAGAAAAGGCGGACGCAACCCCGCGTGGTGTCGGGCAATGTGCTGGATGCCTATGCCCGTGTATTCTTCCCCTCGCCGTCAGTCGCAAGGATACCTTCGTCTCACTCGGTGGAGATTCACTCCGTTTTCTGCAGTTGGTCATGGAGCTCGAACACCTTTGTGTCGATGTTCCTGACGGCTGGGAACACATAACAATCGCGGAGCTTGGCAAGCACCATCCGGCGGTGTTTTCGTCGAAGCGCAACGGAGCAAGCGGGTTGCCGACCGACTTGGTGCTAAGAGCAATTGCAATCCTGCTGGTGGTAATTCAGCATGAGACGCTCTGGCCTGTTCCCGGCGGCTCCGGCGTGATGATGCTGCTGGTCGGCTTTAGCCTGGCGCGCTTTCAATCGAGCAATTTGCTTGCCGGCCGGCTTAGCCTGGCCCTGAGACCCGCAATAAATGTCGTGATCCCATATTTCTTGATCGTCACCACTTATGCAGTCACCTGGCAGACGATTCCCTGGGCTTCGATCACGCTGACCGGCAATTTCGGCTATGCCGAGCCGGAGCGCCACGAGATGATCCCTTATCTCTACTGGTTCATCGAAGCCTATGCGCAGGTCCTTCTTGCCTTCTCGTTTATCTTCGCCGTGCCGGCTGCACGCAGGTTCGCGCAGACGCGGCCCTTCGCCTTCTCGCTCGGCCTGTTGGGTTTTGCTATTGCGGCGCGCTTTTCGCTGCCGCTGTTCATTGAAATCGGTCGGCGCCAGATCTTCGCAATCTATTGGGTCTTCCACCTCTGTGTTTTCGGTTGGTGCGCGGGCTTCGCCGACAGCCCGGCAAAGAGGCTGGTTTTGACAGCGTTAGCTGCTCTGGTGCTAGGCTATCTCGCCTTCTGGGAGACAGTCTGGACCGGGACGACGGTCAAATATTTGACAATCTTTGCAGCGCTTCTTGCTCTCGTTTATATGCCGCGCATTCGATTGCCGGCAGGGACAGCACGTCTCGTGACGCTGATTGCCACATTTCCCATCCACCTGTTGCACCGTTTCGTCCCGGAATTACTGATGGCGCGTGCGGCAGGCATTTTACCTGTTGCGGCCTCTCATCTCATGGCGATCGCAGGCGGCGTCCTGGCCGGCATTGCGGCCAACTACGCGCTGGCAGCGCTTCGCAAGCTGCTCAGCAGATATGAGATCGAGCGCCAAACGGAGTTCCGTTCAGCCTAGTTCCCGGCTGGCTTTGGCTAAAGCTCATCCTGTCGCAGGGCTGTGTGGCGACAGGAACAAGTTGCCAAGTGGCACACCGGACAGGGAGTGCCTCTTGCTTCCGCGCAATATTTCGACCCCTCTGCAACTTATAGGAGTACCGTAGGGGCAAGTATGCCGCGGCGCCGCGGTTCAAGATCCGGGCCTAAAGTGGGTCCATCTACTCTTCTTGTCGTGCTTCTGGGGGCAGTCTTCTTTCGCTCTTTAGCAAGGAAGCGCCTCCGGTCGTTCCTGCAAGCAACAGCGCCCAAACAAACCCACCGCTACCTCAAGCCATCGGTCCGGCAGAGCAATCGTCAACTATACAAAACAATGGCCGGGCAGAGCGCGAGGTCTTGCCGATGGCCCCGAGCAACAAACCACCATCGCGGTTTGTGAAAGGGCGAATGGTCGCGCTGCGAGGCGGACCGGGAAAGCAGTTTGGCATTGTCGATCGCTACGATACTGGCCGGCAAGTCGAGTTGCTGAATACGTGGGGCGAATGGTCGGAAGTGAGGGACACGTTTAGCCAACGCACTGGTTGGATATCGACGAGGCTCCTGGCTGAGAGGAAACCTGAGGAGGACGCACAGCGGGAAGACCCGACTCCGAAAGAAGGCATTTCCAAGCCCGCTCTTCCTCCTGCCCTGATTTCAGATACCGTCATCATTCAGCGCCTGATCGCAGAATCGATCTCCATGTATCCGGGTCTTGCGCGTGCCCCAACAATACCGACCGAGGCGGTCGCCGCTGTGGGAAGCGAAGCGCTTACAACGGGGTGGCGGCTATGCGCCGATCTGCTTTCCGGGCGACGTCTCCAGGGAAATGATCGCGTCCTTCCGCCAAAAAGACGGCCGGTGGGGGGCATCCCGCGCAACGAGAGCAACAGGCGATTTCGTCATGGCCTTCTCGATGGACAAACGCCCGAGATGAAGGCGCTGGATCTAGGTTTCGAGCTAGTCATCAGGGAAAGCAGCTAGTACCATCACAAGATTGAGGCGGCCCAGCCAACGAGCATAGCACTCGCCGGTCAGTTGGCTGAGCGAAGACGAGCGCTGAAGAGAGGGCGGTGGATCTCTTGTTGGAAGGTCAGTCGGCCCGCCAAAGCGTTACTTCTTCCGCTTGTGGATAGGATAGCACGATCGTCGAAATGCGATTTGTCGGCGAGTTACCCTCGGATCGAGAGCGAATATGGCGGGCAAATTCGCTGCCCGACACGGCGAGGTTGAGCGGAAACGTGCCCAATCTCGACGGGGACGATTGAAGCGCATCGCCGGTGGACACAGATCATCCTCTTACCGACTGCCGTCACTCAACGTCTTGCGCGCTGTAGTGCAGCCAACACTGCCCTCTCCGACTTGATGAGGTATGCCTCAAGCTGCGAAATCGCGGCGGCGGTGTCGCCTAGTTCGAGGGCGGCGACAAGTGATGCATTCAATTCGATATATGGCTCGTGGAGATGCGCTGAGTCTTCCAACTGCCCAAAGACAAGTCGGAGTTCAGCAAGCACCAGGTCGAAGCAGGCGCTGAGGCGTGGGCTGTCGCAGAGTTCCACCATTGTGCGATGGAACTCCATGTTGATGGTTCCTACTTGCCGCCAATCGCCGGTTCGAGCAAGCTCCCTCCCCTGCTCGGCCAATCTTCGCATGCGAATAAGCGTAGGGTGTGCTTTAGCGACGGCCTGCACGGCGCCCCGCTGAAGAACAAAGCGCACCCTGTAGATATCAATCACCGCTGCTTCATCGGGTGCTGCGACGAAAACGCCACGGTTGGGAATGTAGGTTAGCAGTCGTTGACTTGTGAGCAGTCGAAAGACTTCCCGGAGCGTGTTGCGAGAGATTCCAAAGTGTGCTGAGACCTGGTGCTCCGAGAGCTTCTGTCCCGGCGAAAACTCACCGGCAATCAGCAGTTGGCGGATGCGATCGGCCACCGCCTCAGTGAGGGATAGATCATCAGTGTGCAAGTTTTTTTCGTCCGCCATCAATCACCTACGAATCGCAAGCCGCCATATCGAAGATACATATTGTTGAACAATATTACTTATGTTATTCTACAATCGTAACCATTCAGGCGGACAAAATACGACATGGCCTATATCGACCTCAATAGCGATCTCGGTGAAAGTTTCGGGCCTTGGTCTATGGGCGACGATGTATCGATGCTGTCGATCGTCACCAGCGCCAACATAGCCTGCGGCTTCCACGCCGGCGATCCGGCCGCCATTCTTGGGGTCTTGAAGGAGGCGGCACGACGAAGTGTTTCGGTTGGGGCACATGTCGGTTATCGCGACCTGGTCGGCTTTGGCCGGCGCAACATGGATCCGTCCAGCGAAGAGCTCATTGGCGACACCATCTATCAGATCGGCGCACTGCAAGGGCTTGCCAAAGTGGCCCGTACGAGGGTGCGCTACGTAAAGCCGCATGGCGCGCTTTATAATACGATCGCCAATGACGCTCGGCAGGCAGCCGATGTGATCGCGGCCATCCAAGCCGTCGATTCGTCACTTATTCTAATGGCGCTTGCCGGCGCTCCCGTTGTCGCGCAAGCCCGCTCCTCGGGACTGACGGTTATTTGCGAGGCCTTTGCCGATCGCGCCTACAATGCCGACGGCAGCCTTGTAAACAGGCGACTGCCGGGCGCCGTCATCCATGATCCTGAGGTTGTGGCAGCGCGGATGTTGCGTCTCGTCACCGAGGGCCTCATAACCGCAATCGACGGTACGGAGATTGAGCTGGAGGCGCAATCGATCTGCGTCCATGGCGACACGCCGGCGGCCGTTTCGATCGCTCGAACGGTGCGGGACACGCTGGTCGTTGGCGGTATCGAGCTGAAGAGTTTCACCGATGGCTGAACGACTGCGCTTCCTGCCCGCTGGCAGCGACGCCTTCCTTATCGAACTCGATGACCTGGAGACGACGTTGACGCTGTTCGACGTCCTAGGGGTCGCGCGGCCCGAGGGCGTGATCGACCTTGTGCCAGCCGCCCGCACGATTCTGGTGCGTTTCGACCCGCACGCCACCGCTCGCGCCACGTTGGTTGAAGCGATCTCCAGTCTCGACCTTTCCGTTCGCAGCACCAGACAAGGCGAAACCCTCGAGATACCGGTTACCTACGACGGTGAGGACTTGGACGATGTTGCAGCTTTTCTCGGCTGGACGGTGGAGGAGTTGATCCGCCGCCACACGGAGGCGACCTATACCGTTGCCTTCACGGGCTTCGCGCCAGGCTTCGCCTACATGTCCTGCGACGATCCTGCCTTCGACATACCGCGTCGCAAGACTCCGCGTATGCGCATCCCGGCAGGCTCCGTCGCGCTCGGCGGCAAGTTTGGCGGTATTTATCCCTCTGACAGCCCCGGCGGGTGGCAGCTTCTCGGACGCACGCCATTGAAGATGTGGGATACGCGCCGGCCCCGTGCGGCGCTGCTTGCCCCCGGCGACCGGGTATGCTTCCGCGACATAGCCAAAGGAGCGACGGTTCCAGTTTCCACAATGCCGGACGAAACAACGGAGACAACAGGCAGTCGGGCGGGTCTCTTGGTGATCCGAGCCGACCGCCCTGCTCTCTATCAGGATCTTGGTCGTCGCGGCCAGGCAGGCCAAGGGGTGGCTGAATCCGGTGCGCTTGATCGCGCAAGCCTCATCGAAGCCAATCTCTGTGTCGGCAATCCACGCAGTGCCGCGGCCATCGAGATCGCTTATGGCGGATTTGCCCTTAAGGCGGATCGGCCGGTGACGCTTGCGCTCACAGGTGCGCCAGCGCCGGTGGCGATCGTTACCGTCGACGGGCGCAGGCTCAAGGCACCGTTCTACCAAGCTGTAGCCCTAGACGCCGGCGACGAGTTGACGCTTGAATATCCACCGGAAGGCACACGCAGCTATCTGGCGCTGCGCGGAGGGTTCGCCGTCGAGACGCTTGTCGCCTCGGCGGCAACAGACACTTTGGCGAAGGTAGGACCTGCGCCGATCATTGCAGGTGATATTCTCGTGCCGGCGAACGAGCCGGTCTCCGCCGTCAATCCACATCGACCCTCGCCGAGAAAGCTACCGAGAGCTGGTGATACCGTGAGGCTCGATGTGGTGCTCGGGCCTCGCACGGACTGGTTCAAGCAAGACGCGCTTGCATTGCTGCTCTCTCAGGAATGGCAGGTAACGGCACAATCAAGCCGTGTGGGCGCCCGACTTGCAGGAGCCCGGCCATTGGAAAAGTTGGACGCCACTGAACTCCCGTCTGAAGGCACACCGATCGGCTCCATCCAGGTACCCCACAACGGCCAGCCGGTGCTCTTCCTTGCCGACCATCCGCTGACTGGCGGCTATCCGGTGATCGGCGTCGTCGCACGCCATCATCTCGACCTCGCGGGCCAAATACCAATCGGCGCGAACATCCGCTTCGACGCAGTCACCGCTTTCGACCCGCTTATCAGGGAGACCCGATGAAGAACCTTCTGATCGCCAATCGCAGCGAAGTCGCCATTCGTATCGCGCGCGCGGCCCGTGACTATGGCATCGCCTCAGTTGCAGTTTATTCCGATGCCGATGCTGGTTCGCTCCATGTCGAATTTGCCGACGAAGCCTATGGTCTGGGCGCAGGTCGCCCGGCTGATACCTATCTGAATATTGCAAAGATCCTGGATACCGCCCGCAAGGCGGGCGCAGATGCCATTCACCCTGGCTATGGTTTCCTATCGGAGCGTGCCGAGTTTGCGCAGGCAGTCATCGATGCCGGCCTCACCTGGGTTGGTCCCGCACCGCATATCATTGCCGCGCTTGGCGACAAGGTCGAAGCGCGGCGGATCGCGGCCAAGGTTGGCGCGCCGCTGGTGAAGGGTTCGGATGGGCCGCTTGCCTCGGCGGCAGAGGCCATCGCCTTCGCAAAGCAGGTCGGCTTGCCGCTCGCAATCAAGGCTGCCTTTGGTGGTGGCGGCCGCGGAATGAAAGTCGCGAGAACCATGGAAGAAGTCGGCGAGCTTTTCGAATCCGCCGTGCGTGAGGCGACCGAAGCCTTCGGTCGAGGAGAATGCTATGCGGAGCAGTTCCTTGACAAGCCGCGCCACATCGAGGCGCAGGTCATTGCCGACAACCACGGAAACACCGTCGTTCTGGGAACGCGGGATTGCTCGCTGCAGCGGCGCAATCAAAAGCTCGTCGAGGAAGCCCCTGCTCCGTTCATTACCGAGGATCAGCGCACGTGCATCCATGACGCCGCAAAAGCGATCTGTATCGAAGCCGGCTACACCGGCGCCGGTACCGTAGAGTTCCTGCTGTCCGAGAACGATGTCATTTCCTTCCTCGAGGTTAACACACGCCTTCAGGTCGAACACCCGGTAACTGAGGAGACTACCGGCATTGACATCGTCATCGAGCAGTTGCGCATTGCGGACGGCCTGCCGCTTTCGCTAAAGGAGACGCCGGCACCGCGTGGGCACGCCTTCGAGTTTCGCATCAATGCCGAAGATCCCGGCCGCGGCTTCCTGCCAACCCCGGGCCTGATCACGCGCTTCCGCGCGCCATCCGGTCCCGGCATACGGCTCGACTCCGGCGTCGAAACCGGCTCAGAGATTCCTGGCCTCTATGATTCCATGATGGCCAAACTAATCGTCACCGGCAAGACGCGCGAGGACGCGCTGATCCGAGCCCGGCGGGCCCTTGCCGAGTTCCAGATTGAAGGCGTTGCCTCAGTGTTACCGTTCCATCGGGCGATGCTCAACGAGCGCGACTTCACCGGTGAAGAGGGCTTCCAGGTGCATACAAACTGGATCGAGACTGCGTTCCGGGGCGTCGAGCCTGCTCCGCGCGTTGACCCGGTCGAGGGAGGCGTCATTCGCAGCTTCATCGAGGTCGATGGCAAGCGCCACACGCTCGGCTTGCCGACCATACTCTTTTCCGGACTTACAGCACCGAAGGCGACGGTCGCTCCAATCGCAGCCGCAACACTGAGCGCGGTGACCGCGCCAGTTCCAGGCACTCTTCAGAAATGGCTAGTGGAGAACCAGGTGGAGGTTGCAGAAGGCGATGCAGTCGCCCTCATCGAGGCCATGAAGATGGAGACGCGTGTACTCGCGCCGAAATCGGGTCGCATCAGCATCAAGGCAGAAGCCGGGGCGATGGTCTTGCTCGGTGCTGAGCTAGCAACGATCGATTGACAATCTGAGCAATACCGCAAGCTCAGCACTCCTTGACTAAACGGAGAATCCACATGAAGCCCGATCCGATCACCTCAGCGCCGACGGACGCCGCTGCGCGCAAGGCAATCAAGCCGGTGATCTGTTACCCGACCGACACTCTGCCGCGCCCCGATCTTTCCGCCTACCGTGCGCTGCGCGATGGTTTGGAGTTGATCGAGACCGTCGTCGTACCGCCGCGGGACGCAGCAACCTGGGAGGTGCCGGCGGGGCACTTCTGTCGAATTGTTTGCAGCGAGGGTGCCCAGGTCGGTGACCTTAATCTGTTCAACCTCAGCAATTTAAGCGAACGTTTCTATAGTGGCAAAACCCGTGCGCTGAACGGAACGCATGTGGGTCTTGGCGATCAGCTCTTCTCTAACCTCCCCTATCTGCGCCCCATCGCCACGATCACCCACGATACGCTCGACTGGTACGGCTTCGACGAGTTCGGGGGCTCTGTGCACGACGTGATCGGCACGCGCTGCGATCCCTACACCCACAATCTCCTGACCAATGGCGGCCAATATCATCATTGCTGTCATTCGAACCTCACGCGGGCCCTCGCCAAGAGGACCGGCATGCCGCTAAGCGAGGCTGAAACGCATGTCCACGACGTACTGAACGTCTTCATGTGCACCGGCTTCACGCGCGATACGGGGCAGTATTTCATGAAGGCAAGCCCTGTGCGGCCCGGAGACTATCTGGAATTCTTTGCCGAAATCGACCTGCTCGGCTGCATGTCAGCCTGCCCGGGCGGGGACTGCTCGGCAGAGCACTCTTCCGATGCGGCATCGTGCTATCCGATGATCGTCGAGATCTACAAGGCCAACTTGGCTAAGGGATGGAAGCCACCCGCTGTAAACGGCTACGACCGGAGCCACGGCTTGAAGCAGAGGTGAACGCGCGGTAGCGAAGCATAAACTTCGGTTCGGACGATTGGAGCGATGAGGACGGGTCTCGCGGCTATCGCCCAACGTCAGAACCTGAACGTGCCCGGTGGCGGAATATTGCGCCTTTTCGTCCGGCTAGAAGTCATTGCTCAACGGGAAAGGCGGCTTTATTCCGCCTCCCCTTCGTCGGCAAGACCGCCAAAAAACAACCCTTTTGAAGTCATTGGCTTTTTTGGCTAACTTCCCAAATCTATGGTTCTCACCATCTATCGCCGATCACGGACGGGCGCTGCTGAGCTCAGCCGCTTAGGTTGTGCCGCCGATCCCGCGCCAACGCGCTCTAGTTGAGGCGTTGTCGCGCCAAACTAAACCGTCGGAATCAATGCCACACTAGTGGCACGACGAAGCAATTTGACCTGGCCCCCTGAACGTCCTCTGGAATAATTGTAAGCTTCGTGATACATATCCGGCCAATCTGTAGTGCGAAGGTGGCAAATGCCAACACCTCATAATCCTCCGGCCGCTGTGCGGCGTGCGCTGCGCAAGCTGGGCGCAGACATACACGACGCTCGTCGACGTCGCCGCCTGCCTATGGCTGTAGTGGCCGAACGCGCCTTTACCTCACGCTCAACGCTTCAGAAGATCGAAGCCGGCGACACCAACGTCAGCATCGGAATCTATGCTGGCGTCCTCCAGGCACTCGGCCTGCTAGATGGGCTGAGCCAAGTCGCCGACATCAGTAACGACAGCTTCGGGCAGTCTCTGGCCAGTGCGGAACTACCTAAGCACGCTCACCCGAAGCGATCGCCGGGATCGTCACGGGATGGCTGATTTTGAAGTTCATCTCGACCTTCACGGCCGCACACGTCCGATCGGACTGACGCGGAGCAATCGCGTCCGTGGCGCCGAGACGATCATGTTTGAGTATGACCGGGCCTGGCTCGAGGACCCCGACCGCTTCTCGCTAGAGCCCGCTCTAGCTCTGACCCGGGGAGCCTTCGCGCCACCCGCCGGCCTCGCAACTTTTGGCTCCATTGGCGACTCTGCACCCGATACCTGGGGCCGACGCCTCATGCAACGCTCGGAGCGGCGTACGGCTGAGCGCGACCGCCGGGCCGTGCGCACTCTGGCCGAAAGCGACTATCTGCTTGGCGTCGCCGACGAGACACGGCTCGGCGCGCTCCGCTTTCGCTGGGTCGGCGAAGAGCAGTTCCGAGCCCCGATCCGCGCGGGTGTCCCCGCCCTCATTGAGCTCGGCCGCCTGCTGCAGATCACCGAACGTATTCTGCGCGATGAGGAAACTGACGAAGACCTCCAACTTATCTTCGCGCCTGGTTCGTCGCTTGGGGGAGCACGCCCGAAGGCCTCTGTCATCGATCTGCATGGCCATCTCTCGATTGCCAAGTTTCCCAAGGAAACCGACGACTACAGCATGGAGACATGGGAGGAGATTGCTCTGCGACTGGCTGAACAAGCCGGCATTGTCACGCCCCTCCACGAACTCATCGACGTCGCCGGAAAGAAGGTCATGCTCTCGCGTCGCTTCGACCGCGATGGTGCCGTCCGGATCCCCTTTTTGTCTGCGATGGCGATGATGGGCGCAAAGGACAGCGAACGCGGCAGCTACCCGGAGATCGTAGACGCCCTGGCCGAACACGGCGCGCACGGAAAAACCGATGCCCACGCGCTTTTTCGCCGCGTCGCCTTCAATGTACTGATTTCCAACGTCGACGACCACCTGCGAAATCACGGCTTTCTGTGGCTCGGCAAAGCCGGTTGGTCGTTGTCCCCTGCCTATGACCTCAATCCAGTGCCTACCGACGTCAAAGCGCGCGTCCTGACGACCAACATCGATCTTGATGAAGGCACCTGCTCGCTTGATCTGCTGGAAGAAGCTGCCGGGTTCTTCGCCCTCACGCTCGCCCAGGCTCGAGCGATCATCAAGGAAGTCGCGACCTCCACCGCGACGTGGCGCGAGACCGCAAAAGCGGTCGGTGCGCGGTCGGCCGAGATCAACCGCATGGCCAGTGCGTTCGAGCACGATGATTTGCAGCGAGCGCTAGCCCGATGACCAGAACCCTCCTCCACAGTTTCGATCCGCCCTCGGCCAGCCCGTTCCCCTTGTTCTGTCATCCGTGAACATCGCAGACAGAGCGGGATACCCGCGATTTCGCGCGTACTCTCTAATCTAATTCGGGCTTCTTGTGAGCCAAGACCATCTCCTTCCTTGACTTGTTTCATCTGGTTGAAAACGCCGATAATGATGACTGGGGCGCCCTCATCAAAGAATGACCTAGGGCCTTAAGTCACACGCCATCTTGTCGGCCTTGTCTAGCAAAGTCTTGGTTTCCTGCATCGCCGCCTCCTTCGCGGACTCCAGATCGAGCCAGCTCTTAGGGCGTTTCTCGGGGGCGGCGCCTTCCTCGACGACCTCCATGAGAAAGACGCGCACCTGCATATCGGGGCCCGTCGGAGATGTCATCTTGACGATGTCGAGCGGTTTCACCACTCGCGCCCATGTTCCGGTCTCCTCCCGCACCTCCCTGATGGCCGTAAACTCAGTCTGCTCGCCGGCTTCGATGTGGCCTTTTGGGAGCACCAGCTTCGAGGGGTTGTCGGTCGCCCCGACCAGCAGATACTCGCGGCCGAATTTGCCTTTCCTGAAGACGATGCCCCCGGCATGGGTCAGCCCGTCCGGCCTGGCTGCCGGCGCCAGCTTACTATTCAGTCCCTCTTTCGTGATCACCAGCCAGTATGCTTGCTGGGTTGCTTTGAATCTCTGTTCGACGTAGCGGTACAGGGCGAGCACACACAGCACGGCCGCTATCACTGCACGCGTCCGGTCTTCCCTGAAAGCGTAGATCAGTCCGAAGATGGCAAGCGCTACCACGAAGCTGCGGAAGAACTTCGAGTCGGCTTCGAACCGCTGCACCTGGGCGGGGCCTTCCGGACTTTCGAGCGCCAGCCGTGCCTTGCACCACTGAAACGCGTTAATCGTGTTCTCGGCAGAGAGCTTCTGAAGGCCCGCTGTCTTCAATTGTTCTGCCTTCGCGACCGCTGCATCAGGGTTGCGGCCGAACAGCAGACGGGTGGGTACCAGCCTGCGCAAGAGCTTCGGAGAAAGCCTTTCTCCCTTAAATAGCCTTTTCGTTTGGGCGAGATCGGTCAACTTCCGCGTTCGATCGTCGACCCATTCGTCCAGCATGGCGCCGATCAGAAAGATGAAATGGCCGAGGAAATAGCTGACGAACAGGAAAACGCCCCACCCGACTTCGTTGGTTTCCGGGAACAGGGTGGAGTCATCGGGAACAAGTTCCCGTCCGAGATACGCGACGAACATTCCCGGCAGGATGATCGAGAAGAATTCGACCAGCCCAATGAAAAACTTCTGCGGTTCGAAGTTCATTGCCCACCCCTGTCGTAACCACGTTCTCGCAGGTAGCAAATATATTACACGTTGCTAATGTGAGCGAACTGTTTGCAGTGGCAATCACTTAGTCCAGAGCTTCATCGCTTAGGTATCTTGGCGGGGCGATTCTTTGCAGACGACGCCAACACGTCACTGATTCAAGAGCCGACAGTTCGGCGAATACATGATAAAGGGCTCTGTTGCAAATTTCCATTTTGGTCATAATGGCCATGGCCGTTGGTTGGGACGTCGATTACCTGGCAGCCCCGCGGTTCTCGAGACTCTGAGCGAGCAGTGCTACTGCCTCCGTCAGCACGCTTGGTCCGATGCCGAAGGCACGTTCAACAATGCGTGCTTCTCCACGGATGTCGCCCGTTAGGTTGAAAATCGCAGCCTGTCCTTTGCGCAAAGCGCGCATGACCTCGAAACCTTTGATCGTCGCATAGGCCGTTTTCAGTGTCTTGAACCCTCTCACCGGTTTGATCAGTTGCTTCAGCTTGCCGTGATCGGCCTCAACGACGTTGTTCAGATATTTGACCTGTCGGTGCACGAGTTCTACGGGACATTTGCTTTCGGCCTTCAATTGCGCAATGGCGATGCCATAAGTCGGGGCCTTGTCGGTGTTGATGACAGTTGGCTTTTCCCAGTCCTTCAGGCCATTCAAAGCCTTGCCGAGAAAGCGTTTGGCCGCTTTGGCATTGCGGGTCGGGGACAGATAAAAATCGATCGTCTTGCCGAATTTGTCGACGGCCCGGTAAAGATACGTCCATTGTCCACGGACTTTCACATAGGTTTCATCAACGCGCCAACTCGTTGACTGCGGCCGGCGCCAGTGCCAGCGTAACCGCTTTTCAATCTCCGGCGCATATCTCTGAACCCAACGATAAATCGTGGAATGGTCGACTGGCACACCTCGTTCGCCCATTTGCTCAAGGTCACGGTAGCTGACCCCATAGCGGCAATACCATCGCACCGCCCACAAAATCACTTCACCCTGAAAATGACGCCACTTGAAATCGCTCATCAATAGTCTCGCTGAAAATCTTCGGCGCTCTTTCCGACATCAACGGGATTTTTGCAACAGAGCCCAATCTACTGCTTGCAATACGGCCTGTGACGATACCGTCTGCGTAATCGATATCGGCAACTTCTCATTGTGCAAGTATCATTACAAGCTTCCGCCGATCCCGCCCCTCCGGTCACGAGGTTCAACCCAACCAGCCAACTTAGTGTTCTCATATGCAATCCTTCGCCCCCGGGACGACCAATGCCGCCGGAGTGCAATTCGAGATCGGCATTATCGAGGCAGCGTCGACTTATTGCATGCTTACCCCATGGCATGGTGAAAAGCTTTTGACCGCTTCTGTGAAGGGCTTCGGAAGAGGCTATCGTCGCCTGTCGACCCAAACCCGCCACACATTCCATGATCCAAAAGGACCATGCCACACATTCTATGACCCAGAAGAAAATGAGTGGGTTGCGGAGGTGAAACAGCGTCGAGCGAAGTTTCAGCTGCTTGACCCAAGAGCCGACGTTGGCGGACTTCGTGGTCTGGCGCGTTGGTTGGCTTCTAGGTTCGGCGCTTATCAAATTTGATTTGACTCCTACACCTACATACTAATTGGTCAGCGTTGGGCGGAGGTAAACTCCCCGGGAAAACGAGCTTCGTATGTTCAGAGTCCGTTATCCGAAAGGAGGACGCCTTGCCTAGATCATCGTTGTTCCTGTCGCTAGCGCTGTCTGTCGGCCTGTCCGTCACATCAATATCCTTGCCGACCGAAGCCAGCGCACAGACCCATATTTCCATCAGCGTTGGTACCAATCTCAATAGAGGCCGAGGGATTAGCTGTAGTCAGGGGGAGAGGCTGCTCCGCAACCGCGGATTTAGGGATGTCAGGCGGATCGACTGCCGTGGTCGTTTCTTCGTTTATCGTGCCTGGAGGGGCAGTAGCCGGTTCGAGATTGCCATACGGCAGCGCGATGGCCGCGTTGTAGATATGCGCCGCATCAGTGGAAGGCGATAGCGCGAAGAAAATGAGATTGGCGATCTCTACGCGATAAGTGATGCTTGCCCGGTTTTGGCGCATTTCAGCCACGTTCGTCGTCAGCGCTCGGCCCGAAGCGGTCACCCCTAGACTTCGGCATGTCCGCGATCTACTTTGATGCTTGGTGAGCCTGACATTGCATCAGGTCTCAGCCCCTCGCATCGCCTGCCGCAAGAATTGCGGTTCGGACCTGCGCTTCAGCCCTCACATTGCGGGCTGGGCTCGCTTCAGCGAGGTCCGCGCCCAATCACTGTCCCTACCGAACGATTCCCGTGCACCGGTACGTCGTGGAATGGTGACGGCATGGGGGATCGCGCCCGACCGAGATCGGGATCAGGCAGCGGTAGCGCGGGTCAACGACCAGATGTTCCCACATCGGGTTTGTGAGGTCCGCGACCAGCCCAATCCGGCCGGGCGTTTCCCCGTCCAGGCGCATTCCCTGGTGTGGCGCGGGAAGCCCCAGGGCATAGATTTGAGTAGACGACGACCATCTCTCTCGAAAACGATCAGACCCGGTCTCCCCTCGACTGTCTCGGTCTCGGTCGGCAGACTGATCGTTGGCGGATCGTCAACACCAAAATGCGCGGCGATCTCGTCGATCGTTCGGGCGACTGCGAAAAGCCTGGACATGGGTTCGCCTCACTGAAAATTCGCGCCAGACTGTTATGGCACAGAACATCGTTGGGGTCGCATCCGCCGATCTGCAGACCCTCACGTTCGGACGCTTCAAAGGACTTGGGTTCGACCGCGTCGTCATCTATCCCACGCAGGAGATGGTAGCCTGGCTTAAAGATGCGCGGCGCGCGTTAGAAACCCACGCGCGCCAAACTTTACGTTGCCCTCACATGCGCCCGGCATGTGGTGGCCGTAGTGCATGACCTCACCGAGGGTAGGGAAATTCCCGGTTTTTTCGGTCTTTCAATAGCAGAATCCTGCCAAATTTCTTTGAAGAATTCTTAAGAAAATCATAATTATGTTCCAAATTTTTCTTGATCAAAATTGCATGAAATTTGGAACAAATTGCATTCACCTTTATATTTTAGTATGGTAGGTTGCAGGAGCCATGGTCATGACGAAGTTACAGGAACTCAAAAGACATCTGCGATCCGGCAAGGTCTACCGGCGGGAGGACCTCGCGCAATGGTCGTCATCGGTCGATCGGCACCTGCAACATCTCCTTGCTGAAGGATACCTGACCAAACTATCGACCGGTGTGTATCACCGGCCGAAGCAGACGGCGTTCGGGAAGGCCCCGGCCGAAGATAACGCCCTCGTCGAGGCTTTCCTAAAAGACGACCGCTATCTCGTCACTTCGCCCAATGCCTATAACAGCTTGGGTGTCGGAGCGACGCAGCTCTATAACAAGACGGTCGTTTACAACCATAAGCGCCACGGCAACTTCACACTTGGCGGGCGAGAGTTCGAGTTCCGCAAGAAACCGGCGTTCCCCAAAACCCTGACCAAGGAGTTTTTGCTGGTCGACCTAGTCAATAATCTCGACCATCTGGCCGAGGACCGTGAACAGGTACTGGCCCGCGTGAAAGAGCGTGCGCTACAGGGCAACCGCAGCGCCCTCAACCGTGCCGCCAAGGAATACGGTATGGTGCGCACACGGAAGTTCTTCAACGGACTCGCAGCAGATACGCATGCCGGTTGATTTCCTGCATAACCATAAGGATTTCGCATCCCTGCTGCGCATCGTCGCCGAGGAGATGAAGGTGCAACCCGTGCTGGTTGAGAAGGACTATTGGATCATGCACTGCCTTTATGGCCTGCAGCAGCAGGGCATGGCGTTCGAGCTGAAAGGGGGCACATCGCTCTCCAAAGGATACCGGATCATCAACCGCTTCTCGGAGGATATCGATATCCGCATCGAGCCTCCGGCTGCGATGGATGTCAAAACCGGCTCCAATCATGATAAGCCCGCCCACCGGGAAAGCCGCAGGGCATTCTATGATTGGCTGGCTGCGACGATTACGATCGACGGCATTCAAAGCATCGAGCGCGATCCGGGATTCGACAACGAGAGCTATCGCAGCGGAGGCATCCGCCTCTATTATCCTGAGACGACCGGTACGAAATCGGTGCTCAAAGACGGCGTGCTGCTGGAGGCCGGATTCGATACGGTTGCTCCCAATATCGACAAGGACATCAGTTCCTGGGCTTACGATTTTGCGTCATCGCGCGTCGAGCTGATCGACAATCGCGCGCTGGCCGTGCCCTGCTACGAACCCGGCTACACCTTGGTGGAAAAGCTCCAGACCATTTCCACGAAATATCGCAAGCAGCAGGAAACCGGGCAGTTCCCCGCCAATTTCCTCCGGCACTGTTGCGATGTCTACTGCCTGCTGGACCAACCGGACGTGCAAGCGTTCATCGGCACGGAAGCCTATCTCACCCATAAGGCCCGGCGCTTTCCGAAGCTCGACAATCCGGATATCGCCAATAATCCGGCGTTCAGCCTTTCCGACCCCGAGATATTCGCTCTCTACGAAAGCGCTTATGAACGGACCGCGCCGCTCTATTATCACGGCAGGCCCAGCCTGAAGGAGATCCTCGCGCGCATCCGTTCATACGCAGATCTCCTCTAGCGATCCATGCAGTCCGACTGACCTTCCGCCAGACCTCATGGTCTAAGCGTCGGCGGCAAGCCTTCGGTGTGCGTGATGCGGTTTTGGCGACGCGACAAATGTCGATCACCACTGCGATTGGAAAGCGGCGGCGTCTAGGTTAGCCGGTCAATGGCTCCGCTGCTCGCGCTTACCAAAGAGCCACGATCGGTCCCGCTCGCTGCATCCGCACGAGAACTCGTCAGGGATTTGGCAGTGCCTATTCGAGTTCAATCTTGGCGTCGCGCACGACAGGTGTCCACTTGGCGATCTCCGCCTTTACATGTGCGCCGAGCTGCTCCGGCGTCGAACCCACGACAACGGCACTGAATTCGGCCATTTTCTTGCTAACTCCCGGATCAGCGAGCGCCTTGTTGGCCGCAAGGTTCAGACGAGCAACGACATCCGCCGGGGTGCCGGCGGGAGCAAACAGCGCGTTCCAGGTATAGGTTTCGTAGCCGGGAACGGTCTCGGCAACCGTCGGCACATCGGGGAAGGACGGTGCGCGCTGCTTGGTGGTGACCGCAAGTGCACGCAGCGTGCCGCTCTTGATGTGGCCGGACGACGACGGCAGGTTGTCGAACATGATCGGCACCTGATTGCCAAGAACATCGTTCAAGGCCGGGCCCGAGCCCTTATAGGGGATATGTTCCATGTCCACCCCAGCCATTGCCTTGAAGAGCTCTCCGGAAAGATGCAGCGGCGTGCCGTTGCCGGACGAGGCATAGCTGTAAGTGCCTGGATTGGCCTTGAGGAGTGCGACCAGTTCGGGAAGTGTTTTGACCGGCAGTGCGGGATTGACGACGAGAACATTCGGAACCAAAACCAGTAACGAGATTGGGGCGAAATCCTTTTCGGGGTCGTAGGGGGTCGACTTCAGAATCAACGGATTGAGCGCATGGGTCGCAACCGTCCCCATCAGGATCGTATAACCATCCGGATCGGCCCGCGCGACATTGTCGGCGCCAAGATTGCCACCGGCACCTGCCACATTCTGCACGATCACCTGCTGGCCGAGATCCTCGGACATCTTCTGCGCGAGAATGCGGGCAACCACGTCGGTCGATCCACCGGCCGCAAATGGCACGACCATGGTAACCTGCCGATCAGGAAAATCCGCCGCAAGCGATGGTGATCCAGCCACCAGCGTCGCTGCCAAAGAAAGGCCTGCAGCAAGCGTGCCTCGCCGCGTCAGGGTCAGTTTCGTCATCCTATTTCCTCCTCGTTTGCAGTCTGTTTTGTCAGCGCGATGCAATGGTCCGGTTTGCTCAGTCTTCTTCCTGGAAGACCTCCTCGCGCTTGGCTTTTACCGACGGCAAGAACACGACCAGCAGGACAGCGAGCGCAATCAGAAGCAGGATGGCACTGATTGGACGCGTCACGAACGTCATTGGATCGCCGCGGGAGAGGATCATGGCGCGCCTCAGGTTTTCTTCGAGAAGCGGCCCCAGCACGAAGCCAAGAAGCAACGGTGCCGGCTCGCAGCGCAGCTTGACCAGCAGATAGCCCGCCAGCCCGAAAAACGCGACGGCGTATAGGTCGTAAACGTTGGTGTTGACGCTGTAGACCCCGATAGAACAGAAGGCCATGATGATCGGAAAAAGCACGTAGTAAGGAATAGTCAGCAATTTCACCCAAAGGCCGATCAGGGGCAGATTGAGGACAACCAGCATCAGATTGCCGATCCACATCGAGGCGATGATGCCCCAGAACAGCGCCGGCTGCTCGATCGCCACGTTCGGACCTGGCACAATCCCCTGGATGATCATGGCGCCCACCATCAGCGCCATCACCGGATTGGCCGGAATTCCCAGCGTCAAAAGCGGAATGAACGAGGTCTGGGCACCGGCGTTGTTGGCCGATTCCGGTCCCGCAACACCGGCAATCGCCCCGTGACCGAACTCCTGCGGACGGTCGGAGATACGCTTTTCCACCGTATAGGAAGCAAACGCGGCAAGGATGGCACCGCCACCTGGCAGGATGCCAAGTGCCGACCCGATCGCCGTGCCGCGCAGCACCGGTGCGATCATCCGCCGGAAGTCCTCGCGCGTCGGCCACAGATCGCTGACCTTGGCCATCAATACCGTGCGGGTCTTCTCGCCCTCCAGATTGCGCAGGATTTCGGCAACACCGAACACGCCAACGGCGACGGCAACGAAATTCAGGCCATCGGCATATTCGCGAATGCCAAGGGTAAAGCGCGGCGTTCCCGTGTAGATATCCGTCCCGACCAATCCGAGCAGCAGGCCGAGCGCCACCATGGCAAGCGCCTTGACGATCGAGCCATGCGCAAGGGCGACCGAGGAAACCAGCCCGACGATCATCAGCGAGAAGTACTCGGCGGCACCGAATTTAAGGGCAAGCGCGGTCAGAGGGATTGCGAAGATCGCCACAAGAAAGGTCGAGACGGTGCCGGCAAAGAACGAGCCGAGTGCTGCAATCGACAGAGCCGCCCCGGCTCTGCCGCGACGGGCCATCTGATACCCGTCGATGGCAGTCACCGCCGAGGAAGATTCGCCCGGCATGTTGATGAGGATGGCCGTGGTCGAGCCGCCGTACTGGGCGCCATAGTAGATGCCGGCAAGCATGATCAGCGAGGAAACCGGCTCGAGCTGGAACGTGATTGGCAACAGCATCGCGATGGTCGCGGTCGCTCCGATCCCCGGCAGGACGCCGATCAAGGTGCCAAGCAGCACGCCGATCAGGCAGAAGAGAAGGTTTTCGGGCGAGGCAGCGGTGCTGAAGCCAAGCGCGAGATTACTGATGAGATCCATCGACGCCTCCTAGAACCGGACCCAAGGGCCGAAGCGCTCGAATGGCAAGCCAAGCGCGTAGCTGAAAACGGCGACCGAGAAGAGGGTTATTGCAGCTGCAAGTATGATCGCCAGCGGCACCTTCATCCGTGAGGAAGCGAAAGCTGCGATAAGCGCCACGACGAACAGCGACGGCACGAAACCGAGACCGCGCACCGTCAATCCAAAGACGATGGGTGCTGGCAGGATGAAGGCCATTCCGCGCAACGCGATCGGGCCAAGCGGTTCACCCTGGACCCTTGTCGCCTGGATCAGCACGATCAAGCCAAGAAATGTCAGGACGACAGCAAGCAGCAGCGGAAAATAGCCCGGGCCCATGCGCAGCGCAGTGCCGAGTTCAAGGTTCAGACATTGATAAATGAAGAAACAGCCGATCCCGATGAAGAGCGCGCCGCAAAAGGCGTTGGTGCTGTCGAATGTCAATGGTTTCATATCTCCCCCCATGGCGGTTGCCGTTGCGTTACCGCTGTCACGGCACGCAAAATCCAGACGTTGCCGCACAAACAGCAAGGGCGGCCAAGTGCGGCCGCGACAGCGCCGCCCGAAACGCATTCCGGGCGGCAACCGACGGTACTTAGTCGGCGTACTGGCCCGCCGCCTCGATCACCGGCTTCCAGCGGCCAATCTCGGTTTCGAGCTTGGCCTTGAGGGCCGCCGGTGTCGCGTCAGCTTCCGACGACGGCTCGGTGCCGAGTTCGGCAAAGCGGGCAACGACGTTTGGATCCTTGAGCGCAACCTGCAGCGATTTCGACAGCCGCTCGGTCACATCTGCCGGCGTGCCTTTTGGCGCATAAATCCCGTGCCAGATACCGACCTGGAAGTCGGCAAGACCGCCTTCGACGGCTGTCGGAACATCCGGCAGCACCTTCAGGCGTGCGGGCGAGGTGACGGCGTAAGCCTTGATCGTGCCGCCCTTGATCTGCTTGGTCGTGTTGGTGGTCTGATCGCACATGATGTCGACCTGGCCGCCGAGCAGGTCGGTCATTGCGGGGCCAGTGCCCTTGTAAGGAACCGTGGTCAACGGCGTTTGGATCGCGCTCATCAGCATCATGCCACACAGGTGGGACGCTGCGCCAATGCCCGCATTGGCAACGGTAACGCTATCCTTGTTGGCCTTGATGTATTCGACGAGGCCCTTGAGATCGGTCGGCTCGAAATCCTTGCGCGCAACGATGGTCATCGGCACGTCAGTCACGAGGCCCACATATTCGAAGGAGTTCAAAGTGTCATAGGCAAGCTTGCGGTAAAGCGTGGCGCTTGTCGCCATGCCGATATGATGCAACAGCACCGTATAGCCATCCGGGTCTGCCTGTGCGACGCGGCCTGCGCCAAGGGTGCCACCAGCCCCGCCGACATTTTCGACGACAATCTGCTGGCCGAGATCCTTCGACATCGACTCGGCCACGAGACGGGCCACAGTATCCGTCGGACCGCCGGCGGCGAACGGAACGACCATCGTGATGGTCCGTTCCGGGTAGGTTTGAGCGATTGCGGACGCGGACATGAACGAAACGGCAGCAACGGCCGTCATGCCGAACAAGGCGTTCAATATTTTCATTTCATCCTCCCAGTAACCGGCCGGAACGGCTCCCCCCGCCCCGGTCATCAATTGCTACTGTGGAGCGCTCAATGCGCCCGACAACCGCGCGAGGTGCTGCTTATCGCATTTTCCTGAAACATATAGCACAAGATGGGTAGGAAAGGGGACAAACGCGCGGAATCATGGGTAGATTTCCACCCATCACGCGTCGAGCTCGTCATCGCCCGCCCCTCCTTTCTCAAGCCCGTATTTCTGCATCTTCTCATAGAGCGTCTTTCGCGAAACGCCGAGCATCTCGTAGACCGGACGCAAGCTTCCACCGTGAGCGGCAAGCGCGCTGGCGATAAGGCCGCGCTCGTAAGCGGCAACCCTGTCGGCGAGCTTTTGGTTTTGCAAAGCCGCGTCCTCAGGCTGCAGGTCGAGACCGAGAACCAGTCGGTCGGCGGCGTTGCGCAATTCGCGCACATTGCCCGGCCAGCTTCGCGAGCCGATCTTTCCGATCGTCTCCGGCCGTACGTCCATGTCGCTGCGCCCGTAGCGGGCCGCCGCCTCTCGAACCAGCTGGAGAAACAACAGCGGAATATCGGCCTGTCGCTGCGCAAGCGAGGGCACGTGAATAGTCGCGACATTGAGACGGTAAAGGAGGTCAGGGCGAAAGCGCCCACGCGCCACTTCCGTCTCCAGATCGACCTTGCTCGTGGCGATGAAGCGCACGTCGAGCGATACGGGTTCGTTGGAGCCCAAACGGGTAATAATGCGCTCCTGCAGGACACGCAGGAATTTCGCCTGTAGATCGAACGGCATCGAACCGATTTCGTCGAGCAGGATCGTGCCGCCACGGCCATGCTCGAACTTGCCATATCGCGGTCGAAGGGCGCCGGGAAATGCGCCGGCTTCGTGTCCGAACAATTCACTCTCGATCAGGGTCTCGGGCAGTGCGGCGCAATTGATTGCGATGAACGGCTTGTCAGCCCGGGCACTGGTGTCGTGCAGCGCACGGGCGACGACTTCCTTGCCGGCGCCCGTCTCACCGATGATGAGAGTGTCGGCATCCGTGGCTGCAATGGCTCGCAGCCGATAACGCAGATCCACCATGGCCTGCGTGCGTCCCGGCAGACGAGCCTCGATGTCGTCGCGCTTGCCGGCCACCGCACGCAAACGCCTGTTCTCGAGAACCAGGCTGCGCCGATCCAGCGCGCGTCGGATGATGCCAACAAGGTGCTGTGCCGCGAACGGCTTTTCGACAAAGTCATAGACCCCGGCATGCATTGCGCTGACTGCGAGCTGCACGTCCGCATGTCCCGTCACCAGGATGACCGGTATCTCGGAATCCATCTCGCGTATGCGCTGCAAGAGCGTCATGCCATCCATGCCGGGCATCCGGATATCGCTAATCACCACGCCGTCGAAGCCATATCCGACACGTTCCAACACCGGTTCTGCATTGGCGAACGTAACGACGTCCAGCCCAAACAGGCTGAGTGCCTGGGCAGACGAGCGACGCATCTCCTCCTCATCGTCTATCAGAAGTATCCGGCTGCCGCTCATTCGGCCGCCTCGCTGATTGCCGGCGCAGCATCAAGCACGATACGGAATTCGGCTCCGCCATCCTGTGCATTGACAACCGAAAGGCTGCCGCCGAAATCCCTGATGATGTTGTAGGAGATCGACAAGCCGAGCCCGAGGCCGCGGCCAACGCCCTTCGTGCTGAAGAACGGATCGAAGATCCGATCGGCAATCGATGGGGGAACACCCGGCCCGTGGTCGCGGACAGTCAGGACCACTTTGGCCCCGTCGCTGGCGGCCACGACATGGATCCGCCTGTCGTCAAACCCCTCCACCGCATCAGCGGCATTGGTGATGATGTTGACAAGAACCTGCTGCAGGCGCACCGACCCTGCCTGCACGGCTGCAGATGGTTCGCCGAGATCGATAACGAGCGTCGCGTCCGCCACTTTCAGGCGTGCAGAAACGATTTCAAGAGTATCGGCCATTACGGCCGCAAGCGAAACTGGACCTATCTTCTCGTTCGGCTTGCGCGCGAAATTGCGCAGGTGCTTGCTGATCGACGCCATCCGGTCGATCAGAGCGGAGATGCGAGAAAGGTTGTCACGGGCCTCATCAACGCGATTGCGCGCAATCAGCATCGCGGCACTGTCCACATAGGTCTTGGCGGCAGCAAGCGGCTGGTTGAGTTCATGCGACAATGCCGCTGACATTTGCCCGAGGCCAGCAAGCTTTCCTGCCTGAATGAGGTCGGCCTGCGTCTGGCGGAGCTTGCGTTCCGTCAGCCGTCGCTCACCGATTTCCTCTTCGATGCGTTGATTGACACGTGCCAGATCAGCGGTTCGCTCCTCGACACGCTGCTCCAGCTCACTGCGAGCATCGATCTGCATGCGCATTCTCTCCTGCGCGCGTGCGCGACGCTGCAGCACGATCGCGACAACCAGCCCCGACAGACCGATGGAAAGCAGGACCGCAATGAGCATTGTGCGTGCCTGTGCATGCACGGAACTTGTGTCCATCAGGACACTGACGGTCCAGTCTGCGTCATCCATGTAGTGAGAAAGCGTCAGATATTCCCTCGTGGCGCCGACGTCGGCAATCGTGATCAGGCGATGACCACCCACGCGCTGCTCGCTAATCGGAAGCGGCTTTAAGACGGCTTCGGCATAGCGACGCGATGCCTGGGTGCGGTCAAGGCGCTCCCCTGTCAGGGGCAGAATGCCGGAATACAGCCACTCCGGGCTGCCGGTCATGAAAATAATGCCTTCCGGATCGGACACGAATATCTTGTACTCGCCGCCCTTCCACGACGCCTCGATCGAATCGATATCGACCTTGAAGACGATAACGCCGCGTATGGTTTCATTCACCCGGATTGGCGAGGCGAAGTAATAGCCTCGCTTCAGCGACGTGGTGCCGAGCGCGTAGAACCGCGCCTGACTGCCTTTTGCAGCATCCTGAAAGTAGGGCCGGTAGCTGAAATTCTCCCCCACGAAGCTCGTCGGGCCATCATGATTGCTTGCGGCGATGGTATCGCCATTCATCCTCATCACATAGATGTCGGATGATTCAAGCAGACTGTTGATCTCTTTCAGATAGGTGTTCGCTTTATCGCGCAGAGCCTGATTATCGGGATCACTCACGAGTTGCTTGATATCGTCGTGGTCGGCGATCAGCTCCGGGAGCGGTTCGTATCGGCTCAGATGCCCGGCAAGTGCCGAGACGGCAAGGCGCAAGGCCGAGCCGGCCTGCAATGAGGCCTCGTTCATATAGCTTCGCGTCGCCAATTCCCTGCCGGGAAAGATCGCAGCATAGCAAACGGCCAATAACAGGCAGAGCCCTACAAGGACACGAAATCGCTGCGTCACGAACGTGGGCTCCTCCCTTCCCTCGGCCCGCGGCTTTTTCCGGGCGCAGAGCAAGTCTAGAGTTCAAAGCCGCAGTTTCCAAGAGCGCACGTTAACAGCACAAGGCCGCTTAGACGCTCGGACGCGAGACGGTGGCAGATTGTGGGGGAATACCGCCCTTAAACGCAATCGTCGTGACGCGTTGACCGCGCCTCACTTCACCAGATGGTTACACGCGGTTTCATTCAGTGACGGAACGGCCCTTTGCAGCCGATCGTTTCCTTTTTGAAAGGAGACGTCATGAGCGAAGAATTGCTTGAAACATCGTACTCACCGGCCACATTGCAAAAACAATACTGCCTCGACAAGACAGAAGCACGAAGGCTGCTGACCAGTTTCGGGAGCTGCCAGCATGAAATGGACAGGCTGCTTGCGGCACGAGGCAGGACAAAATTGCATCGAAAGCGCGAAATTCACACCCCCATCTCGAGCGCTCCCTTCGGGATCGGATAGCCGTTGGTTCTGACGACGATCTCAGACGCCGAACGGCCCGGTGCACCTTAGCCCACTAATGCAAAGTGCTTTCAGACCGCGCTCGGTCCTCGAACGAAGCGACGAGCGAGATGCCGTGCTCGAGTAAAATGGTGGCCGCCTTCAGCTCTAGCGGTGAAAGGTCGCTGACCAGGCCGCGGATCGTTTTTGCAAGACAGGTCGAGTTGGCGGCATATGTGATGTCGCCGATTTCTCGCGCCTGCCCAGCGGTTTCTTCCAGCGCTTCGGCGACCAACGACATGATGTCGGAGCGTTCGCGCAGTGTCATTTCGTCAAGCGTCTTGCCAGGTTCCTGCATCGAGATCTCCCAAACGCGCACGACTGCGATGCGACCGTCCAGCCGCTACGCAATCTCTCTCATTGGCGGGTATCAACGGCGAGGATCGCCTCTCCCTCAAAATGGATATTGACATCTATCAAGACAAGGCGTGGCTTCCATGCAGCCCACACATGCCAAGACCGCTGCTCACAGAGACCGCCGCCGTCAATGCGAGAACCCTTCCTAAAGCAGCTGATCGTGACGAAATTTAGCAGTATGCACTTCGCCTCCAGATGACCCGGAACCGGTGACATCAGCATCATGGGGCTTTCGCAAGCTCATTTCGGCGCTATGCTATCACCAGACGGCAGCCCGCGAGACTTTCATGACCGAGCAACATCAAAGCCCATTGCAGGAACGGATGACGATCCTTGGTGATCTTGATGCCGCCTCCTTCATTCCATGGATTGAACGCCACGCGGCAAAGCTTGGGCTGTCGCAGGCCATATCTCATATGAGTGCCGATCGGATCGAACTGGAGGTCGTCGGGCCGACAGAACTGATCGACATGATGGAGATGGGCTGCTGTCTCGGGCCTATCGACGTCTGGGTCGAAACGATCCTTCGCACACCGGTCGACAGCGACGCAGACTGACCGTGCGCAGCCGCAGAATTATCCACTGCCCTTTATTTAATCAGCGTTGCCAATGCGAAATACTTATGCAAACCTGAAGGCTGCCTGGAGTAGGCCGCCCGCCTTTGGCGGCGCGTTTGCAACTGGCAAGCCATTGATAATATTTTGAAAGTTTAGCCATGCCACCCGATACGACGGACTGTTGGACGCCAGTCGCCCTTTCCGCGGATCTGCCGTCGGGAACGGTAATGCCGGCACGCACACCGGTCGGATCGATCGCGCTGTGGAGAAGCGAGGCAGGGCGTGCATCTGCATCGGCGGACCGATGTCCGCATCGTGGCATGCGCCTGTCCCACGGCTTTGTTCGCGGCGAGGCTTTGTCCTGCATCTATCACGGCTGGAGTTACGCACAGGCCGGACACTGTCTGCGCATTCCGGCCCATCCGGGCCTCATACCGCCGGAGACGATCCGCGTCGCAACACAACAGGTCGAGGAATCCGGCGGGGTGATCTGGGTAGCCGTTGGAGAGCCGGTCGACGAGCCACCGCGGTTTCAAGGCCTTCTCCCCCTGCGCTCGCTGACGGCTGATGCCGGCATTGCCGCCATTGAAGCCGCAGCCGGCGAAAAGAGGAGCGCCGACGGCCTTCTAAGGATCGCGCGGCATTCGAAAGAGACGTGGCTCTTGCTTCTCGCACAGGCGCAGTCCGAGACGCTCATTCATGTTCTTGTCAATGACGATGCCACGCCTTGCGAACGCATCTTGGCGTCCCACTCCGCCGAGACCGTGCGGCGCATGGCGGAAGATTTCGAAACAAAAGGGATCGCGTGATGGCACAGGGAGCGATGCTCGACGAGTGGTATCCGGTCGGTCTTTTCAGCCAGCTCCACGACAAGGCGTACAAGACCGTTTTGATGGGCGAACCGATCGAAGTCTCGCTCGACGACGGCGGCAGCGCTACAGTCACCTCAAGCGATCGGCGCGCGCTGCCCGTTTGCGTTCGCTATGGCCACGTCTGGTCCTCTCTCGGCGCCCCGCAAAAGGACTTGTTTTCGATCCCCGAGGCTGATCAGCCTGGTCGCCGATTTGTCGACGTTGGCGTCGTTCGCGTGCGGTGTTCGCCGCTTCGCGCCGTGGAGAACTTTCTCGACATCGCGCATTTTCCCTTCGTGCATACCGACATCTTAGGTGCGGAACCGCATACCGAGGTTCAGAACTATAAGGTCGAAATCCGCGAGGACGAGGTCTGGGCAACACAGGTGAAATTCTACCAGCCACAGGCTGCAAAATCGGCAAGCGGCGGCATCACGACGGAATACATGTATCGGGTACCGGCTCCGACCTGCTCGGTGCTTTATAAAACCTGCCCGCCGCGCCCCAGTGAATGGGACGTCATTACACTTTTCGTGCAGCCGCTTGCTGAGGATCTGTGCGACGTCTGGCCATGGATGGCGCTCTTTGACGATGTCACACCGATGACCGATCTCATCCACTTCCAGCAGACGATCTTCCTCCAGGACAGGTCGATCCTTGAAAACCAGATCCCGCGTCTTTTGCCACTCGACCCCGGCATGGAAATCCCGACGCGAGCCGACCTGACGTCGGTCGCTTACCGACGCTGGCTGAAACGCCACAACTACACCTATGGCGCACAGTTGGTGGCGCAATGAAGCTCTACGATTACATCCTTTCACCCAGCTGCTACAAAGTGCGTCTGATGGCGGCACTGACGGGCGTGAAGCTCGATCTCAGGCCGGTGGATTTTCATCCCGGCGCCGAGCATCGCGGGCTCGAGCTCATGGCGATTAACCCTGCAGGCTCCATACCGATCCTTAAAGACGGGGCGCTCATCCTGACCGAATCATCTTCGATGCTTGTCTATCTTGCGGCAAAGAGCGCTCCGGAGTGGCTCGGCGGCGGCACGGCCGAGGAAGCCGCCCGCGTGCAGCAATGGCTTTCCTTTTCGCACCGGCTGACGGCAAGTCTTGGCGGCGCGCGTCTGCATGAGATGTTGCTCCGGCCCGGGGATATTGCCGTCCTCCAGGCACAGGGCATCGCGGCGCTACGCGAGTTGGAAGCGGGGCTCGTCGAACAGAAGCTGCGCGGCATGCCGTTTCTCGCATCACACCATGCGACAGTCGCCGATATCGCCTGCTTCCCCTACGTGGCGCTCGCGCCGGACGGTGGCGTTTCACTCGATCCCTATCCCGCGATCCGCCTCTGGTCGCGCGCAATCCGCGCGCTTGACTCCTTCATCGAGATGCCGGGCATCCACCGGTTGCACGAGCTGAAGCCCGAACCTCAGATCGGGTCGGGCGAGGAGTGACATGGCCGGATATCTCCTGAAGAACTGCGCGGCTGTGATCGTTGACGAGGGCAAGGGCCCGACAGTCCAACGCAATGTCGACATTCTGACAAACGGCCGGGCGATCCAGGCCATCGGCGAAGATCTTGGCCAAAGCGAGCTGCCGGTCGGAACAATCGTGGAAGATGCCACCGGCTGGTTCGTCTACCCGGGGCTCGTCAACACCCACCATCACTTCTTCCAGTGCTTCGTGCGCAATCGCGCGGACCTCGACTGGACGAAGCTTTCAGTTATCGAGTGGCTTGACCGCATCTATCCGGTCTTCTCGCGGCTCAACGAGGATTGCTTCTACCACGCCTCGGTCACGGCGATGGCCGAGTTGATCAAGCATGGCTGCACCACGGCCTTTGACCACCAATATTGCTTCCCGCGACATGCCGGCAAACGGCTGATCGACCGCCAGTTCGAGGCAGCCGATCTTTTCGGGATGCGCTTTCACGCCGGTCGTGGCGGCAATACCTTGCCGAAGTCAAAGGGCTCGACCATTCCGGATCAGATGCTGGAAACGACGGACGAATTCATCGGTGATTGTGAGCGCCTTATCGACAGCTATCACGATGCGAGCCCCTTCAGCATGCGCCAGGTGGTGGTCGCCCCCTGCCAGCCGGTTAATTGCTACCGTGAGACCTTCGTCGAGTCGGTCGCGCTGGCACGCGATCGCGGCGTCCAGATGCACACGCATGTTGGCGAGGGCGAGAGCCCGGTCATTGCGGCGCGGCACGGAATGCGCACGGTCGACTATTGCGCGGAACTCGGCTTTGCCGGCCCAGATGCCTTCTATGCCCATTGCTGGGAACTGACACATGACGAACTGCGCAAAATGGCTGCAAGCGGCACCGGTGTTTCTCATTGCCCGGAGCCAGTCTATCTGGTTGGCGCAGAAGTGACGGATATCCCCGCCATGGCAGCGTTCGGCCTTCGGGTGGGGCTGGGCTGCGACGGAGCAGCCTCCAACGACAATTCAAATCTGATGCATTGCCTGCACTCAGCCTACATGCTGCAGTGCCTGGCGGCATCCACGCGCCTCCACCGGGTTCCGGCTCCGGTCGATTTCCTCGGCTATGCAACAACAGGCGGCGCTGCCCTGCTTGGGCGCAGCGACATCGGTCGACTTGCACCAGGTATGGCCGCTGATCTTTTTGCAATCGACACACGGCGCATGGACTATGTCGGCACACGCCACGATCCACTGAGCCTGATGGCCAAAGTCGGCATCGGCATGCCGACCGACTTGACCATGATCAACGGCCGTATCGTCTGGCAGAAAGGCGAATTCGCGGGCCTCGACGAAGCCCGGCTGTTTGCCGAGGCCGAGGCCGCTCTTTCGACTGTGGAATTTTAGGACACCAAAAAGGGGAACCAAACATGACAATGATTACCCGCAGAACCCTGATGCAGACAGCCGCCGCTGCAGGCCTCGCCGGCGCCATTGGCGGCCGCGCGGCGCTGGCGGCTGACAAACCGCTCGGCATCGCACTCGTCGTGCCCTCTCCGATCGGCGACGTTGGCTGGGGGCACGCGCTCGCTGCCGGCCTCGACCCCATCAAGGCCGCCTATGGCGACAAGGTGAAGGTGACGGTCGTCGAGAATATTCCCGAAGGCCCGGACGCTGACCGGATCATGAACAAGACGGTCGCCGACGGAAACACGTTCCTGATCGCCGGTTCCTTCGGGTATCAGAACGGTGCCCTGCAGATCGCCCGCCGCAATCCTAAAGTCACCGTATTGCATGCATCAGGCTTTCAGGTGGCCCCGAATTTCTCGCCATTTGCTGCCAAGTATTTCCAGGGCACCTATCTGCTTGGCATGGCGGCCGCCGCCTTGTCCAAGACCGGCAAGCTCGGTTCGGTTTCTGCCTTCGCCATCCCCGAGTTGATCACCTCCATCAATGCTTTCACGCTCGGTGCTCAGGCCGTCCGGCCCGATATCGAGGTTTCGGTCGTGTGGGTGAACTCGTGGTTCGATCCGGCCAAGGAGCAGGAAGCGGCGAAGGCCCTGATTGCCCAAAAATGCGACGTGATCTTCTCCAATGCGCAGGACACGCCCTCCGTCATTTCGGCATGTGAGGAAGCCGGCGTCTATGCCTTCAACCTCAACTCGTCGATGAAAAGCTACGCCCCGAAGACCTATCTCGGCTGCGTCTCCACCGACTGGTCACCGTTCTTCAAGGCCTCGGTCGATGCCCATCTATCCAACACGTTCAAGGGCGCAAATACCTTCCTTGGTGTTGCCGACAAGGTTGTCGAGGTCGTCGATTGGAACCCCGCGATCCCCGCCGACACGATGACCAAGATCAAGGCGGCAGAGAAAAAGATCGCCGACGGAAGCCTTTCGCCGTTTACCGGACCAATCACCAAGGCCGATGGCAGTGAGGGCGCTGCCTCCGGCAAAACCCTGACGGATGGCGAAATCGTGGCCATGGACTGGCACGTAAAGGGCGTGACCACGCCCCTGCCGAAGTAAGCCATGACCGTCCCGCTCCTGTCGCTTCGCGGCATTTCGAAGAGCTACGGCCCGATCCATGCCAATCAAGGCATCGATCTGGATGTTGCGCCGCAGTCGATCCATGCAATTCTCGGCGAAAACGGGGCGGGCAAATCGACGCTGATGAAGATGATCTATGGCGTCGAGCCGCCAGACAGCGGGACCGTTGTCTGGCAAGGCGAGCCCCTGGTCTTCGCCTCCCCCGCTGAGGCGAGGCGCAAGGGGATCGGCATGGTCTTCCAGCATTTTTCGCTGTTTGAGACCCTGACCGTCGTGGAAAATATTCAGCTGGTGGTTCCAGGCAGGAAAGCCGATCTCTTGCAGCGGATCGGCACACTCGGGCGTGATTTCGGCCTGGAGGTCGATCCGCTCGCCCATGTGCACGCGCTCTCCGTGGGCGAGCGACAGCGTGTAGAAATCATCCGTTGCCTGATGACCAATCCAAAGCTGCTGATCCTTGACGAGCCCACATCCGTTCTGCCGCCGCAACTCATAGAGACGCTCTTCGACACCTTGCGCAGGCTGCGCGATGGCGGCGTTTCCATCCTCTTCATCTCCCACAAGCTGGAGGAAATTCGCGCGATCTGCGACAGGGCGACGATCCTACGCGGCGGGCGTGTCACGGGACATATCGACCCACGCATGCATGATGCCCACGACCTCGCCCGCATGATGATCGGTCGCGACATGCCCGAGCCTATGCCGGCGCTGCCGCTCTCGGGCGGCGAGAAGCGGCTTGAGATCATCGGCCTTGATCACCGGCCCGAAGATCCTTTTGCCGTGCCGTTGAGCGATATCACGCTCACCGTTCGTTCCGGCGAAATCCTCGGCATTGCCGGCATTTCGGGCAACGGTCAAAGCGAGCTCGCCTCATTGATCTCTGGCGAGGTTGTGCTGCCGAAAGAACAGCGCGACAGGATCTACATGATGGGGCAGGACGTCGGACGGCTGAACGCCGCCGCCCGACGCCAGCTTGGATTTGCATTCGTTCCGGAGGACCGGCTCGGACGGGGTGCGGTTCCGGAAATGTCGCTGGTTCTCAACAGCCTGTTGACGGCCCACCCCTTGAGCCTCTTGCGCCATGGCCTGATCGACAAGGAAAAGGCCACGGCCTTCACGAATGACTGCATTCGCCAATATGACGTTCGCACGCCCGGCCCGGACGCCGAGGCCGGCGCCCTTTCCGGCGGCAATCTGCAGAAGTTCATTGTCGGCCGCGAGATCATGCTGGCACCCAAGCTGCTTTTTGTCGCGCAACCCACCTGGGGCGTCGATATTGGCGCAGCGTCTGCGGTGCGCCGCAGACTTGTCGCGTTACGCAATGACGGCATGGCCATTCTCGTGATTTCCGAGGAACTCGAGGAGCTTTTCGAACTGTGCGATTTCATCCAGGTGATGCACCACGGCACGCTTAGCCCGCCGCTCGTCACCAGGGATACCCGACCCGAGGAGGTCGGCCGTTATATGATTGGCGCACAGTCCTTGCCAATGAAGGTCATTGCATGAGCGCCCTGTCCGTTGCCTTTCTGCCCACGCTTGTCCGCCGGGAGCGCGCTTCGATTGCCGCAACGCTGGCAGCACCCTTCCTTGCCCTTGCGGCGGCCACCATCCTCAATCTCGGTCTCTACGTGCTGATGGGCCGCGATCCGGTGGATGTTGTCTACGCAATGCTGCTCGAGCCCTTTCTCTCCTGGGCTTCTTTTTCGGAGGTGCTGTTAAAGGCGGGACCGCTTCTGCTCATCGCACAGGGTCTAGCGATCGGCTTTCGCGCCAAGGTCTTCAACATCGGCGCCGAGGGCCAATTCATTTTGGGCGCCATTTTCGCATCCGCGATTCCCGTCTGGTTTCCTGAGGCAACCGGGCAGTGGATTTGGCCGGTAATGCTGCTCCTTGGCGTCCTCGGCGGCGCCTTTTGGGCTTCGCTCACCGCATTCTGGCGCGTCAGGCTCAATGCCAACGAAATCCTCGTTTCGCTTATGCTCAGCCTCGTTGCCGCGCAGCTTTTGAACTACCTGCTGCTGGGGCCATGGAAGGATCCGAACGGCTTCAACTTCCCCCAATCCGTGATGTTCCAGTATGATGCCATGGTGCCGATCCTGATTTCCGGTACGCGCGTCAACGTCTCGCTGCTGATTACCATCGCCCTTTCATTGGCCGCCTGGGTCTTCATGCAGAGGAGTTTCACCGGCTACAAGCTTCAGGTGGGTGGCCTGGCGCCGCGCGCGGCCGGTTATGCCGGCTTCAGGCAGGGCCGGGCGATCTGGCTATCGCTGCTGATCGGTGGCTGCGCAGCAGGCCTTGCCGGGGCGGCAGAGGTCGCCGGCCCCTTGGGACAACTGCAGCGCTCGATTTCTACCGGCTACGGCTATGCGGCCATCATCGTCGCCTATCTCGGCGGCCTGCATCCAATCGGCATCGTCGCCTCCGCATTGTTCATGGCAGCACTTTATATCGGCGGCGACAACGCCATGGTGTCGGCAAACCTGCCAATCGCTGCGGTCCGTGTTTTCCAGGGCAGCCTCCTGCTCGCCTATCTGGTTGCCACTGCCTTCGTTCGGTATCGTCTCGAATGGCGCCGGAGCGCCTACCGGAGCCAGCCATGAACGCCATCGAGTTCATCCTTGCTGGCATGCTCGCGGCTGCGACGCCGTTTCTTCTCGCCGCGCTCGGCGAGCTGGTGGTCGAGCGTGCCGGCGTTCTCAACCTCGGCGTCGAAGGTCTCATGGCCTTTGGCGCGGCACTCGCCTTCATCATCGTCTATCATGGCGGTGGACACCTCCTAGGGTTTGTCGTCGCAGGGCTTGGCAGCGCCATCCTTTCCCTGGTCTTTGGGGTTATCGCGCTTGGGTTTCGTGCAAACCAGGTGGCAACCGGACTTGCCATCGGCATCCTCGGCCAGGGTCTGTCTGCACTCTTCGGCAAAACCTATGAGAGCTTGACGGTCAAGGGAATTCCAAAGCTTGCCCTTCCCTGGTTGTCCGACATCCCGATCGTTGGCGGGCTCTTCCGCCAGGACGCCGTCGTGTGGCTGTCGCTCGTGGCAACGCTCGCCATCTGGGCAATGTTTGCCTATTCGAAGATCGGCCTCGTTGTGCGCGCCGTCGGCGAAAATCCCAAGGCCGCCCACGCGATTGGCTATCCCGTCATTGCCGTTCGCTTTGCCGCCGTCGCATTCGGCGGCGCGATGGCCGGGTTTGCCGGCGCCTATGCGGCAGTGGTCTATACACCGCTCTGGGCAGATGGGATGATCGCCGGGCGCGGCTGGATCGCGATCGCGCTTGTCGTCTTCGGAACCTGGCTGACCGGCCGCATTTTCCTGGGGGCATGCCTCTTCGGTGCCGTATCATTGATCAGCCTTGCCGCCCAGGCGACGGGATTGAACGTTCCGTCCCAGCTGCTTGCAAGTCTGCCCTATCTCGTCACGATCATCGTGCTCGGCATCATTTCGGCAGATCGTCGCCTGTTAAAGCTGAATGGCGTTGCCTCGCTCGGCGAACCTTTCGAACGTTGACCTTGGGGATTAAAGCCGGTGCTCTTGAAGCTTCTGTTTTTCGGTATTGGACAACGCGTGACACGACAGGGCGGCCACCATGATTTCAGCGGCTGCGAGCGTTGCGATGACGGCGGGACGCTTGTCCCTTATGGCCGTGCCGCCGATCGGGCAGACGAGGCGATCGACGAGCTCTTTCCTGCCGACTTCACGCGACAGCCAATTCTTGAAGGTCGCACGTTTTGTCTTCGAGCCGATCATCCCCACATAGGCGGCATCGCCCCGACGCAGTGCTTCGGCGGCAATCAGAAAGTCGAGCGCATGGTCGTGGGTAAGAATGACAAATGCGCTTCCCGCCGGCGCATCGCGCACGATCGCCTCGGGCATTGCCGTCAGGCACGTTTCAATGCCCGATGCACGCGACGCGGCAAGCTCGTCTTCACGGGTATCGACCAGCACCGTACGCAAGGGCGCCAGCGACAATGCCGTTGCCAAAGCGTCGCCAACATGACCGGCGCCAAAAACATAAACATGAGGCCTTCGGGCAATCTCGGCGTCGGCTCGTGCAATCAGCTGGTCGGCAACGTCGCGCGTCACTGCGGTGAACGATAGCCCGACCCGACCACCGCAGCATTGGCCAATTTCCGGACCGAGGGGAATGCTCATCGTTGTGGTCGGCTGCGATTGGCGAAGCGTGCGTCGTGCCTGGTCGATCGCCATATATTCCAGCTGCCCGCCGCCGATGGTTGAAAAGCAGCGGGTCTTGGCGACCAGCATCCAGGCATCGGTGTCGCGCGGCGTCGAGCCGACTGCCCCCGTCACTTCGACGAGGATGCAATCTGGCTCGTGGTGCAGAAAATCCCGCAAATCGTCGCGAGCGGCGGGCATACCGGTCAACCTTTCCTTTCAATTGCACGCATGCATTCGATGGCGATCAGCACACGCTCCGGCGTGGCTCGCGCATCGATGCAGGGAGGAACATGATAGACCGCAACGCTCGGCGCCGCCATGGAGATTGCTTCAAGCACGGAGATTGCGAGCATGAACGGCGGCTCGCCGGCGGCTTTCGACCGACGAATGGTCTCTTCGCGGTTGACCGACCACTCGGCAAGGCGAATATTGAATATTCCCGGCCGGAAGCCAGAGGGATCTTGCGGTCGACGGCGGAATTTCCATGGGCGTAAATCCGAGAGAAGTTGCGTATATTCTCAGCGTTATGATGGGGCGGCTGCGCTGCTCTGCCTGCGGAAAGCGTCCGGGCTTTTCGACATCCATTTGCGAAAGGCGCGGAAGAAGGCACTGGGCTCGGAATAGCCAAGCTGAGCGGCGATATCGCCGATGGTCTTCGACGTGTTGAGCAGCATGTCGATGGCAAGATCGCGTCGTATATCGTCCTTGATGCCTGCATAGCTCTGTCCCTCGTCACGAAGTCGGTGACGCAAGGTGGAAGGCGGCATGCGCATGTCCGCGGCAAGATCCGCGAAATTCTTCCATGCGGATGGAGACACCTTGTCGAGCCGCCGCCTGACGCTGGACGCGAGCCCAGCATCATAGCGATAGCGGACCAGAATATTGGCTGGCGCCCCTCGCAAAAACTGCTTCAGAGCCTGTTCCGTGCGCATGATCGGCAGCTCCAGCATCGCACTGTCGAAGCCAAGGCGGCTTATCGGTTGCCCAAACCTGACCGGCGCGCCGAAGAAGAGCCGATAGTCGGCCTCCTGCTTTGGTTCGGCGCAGCGGAAGTCGACGAGCCGGATCGGAATGCGCCGGCCAACCAGCCAGCAGATTATTCCATGGATGAGGATCCAATAGGTGCGATAGGCGAAGGCCGAACGCGGTCCACCGGCATCGGCAAGCTCGATCTGGGCAAGTCCATCCCTGACGACAAGCTGACCGCGCGGGTCATCCAGCATGACGTCGAGGAAACGCAGAGCCCGGCGCAGCGCATCGCCAAGCGTTCGTGCATGCAAGACGCAATGGCAAAGCAAGGTGAAGCTGCCGCTGCGCATCGGCCGCCCGCCCATCCCGAAAAACTCGTCATCGAGTTCTCGGGCGATGGCAAGCCAGAGAGCGCCGTAGGTTTCGGCCGATACCGGCTGATCGACCACCGCCGGCAGCCCCAGCGAAGAAAGCACCGGTCCTGTCGGCCGTCCCATCCGCCGTAGGCTATCGAGCGCCTCCTCGACGAATCCCGGCGCGATCATGCGCCTATCGATGTCAGCCACCAGTTTCCTCCCACAATGGCAAAACTGTCCGAAACAATGCAGCACTTTAGTCATCGCTTGCAATATGACGACGGAATAGAATCCACTGCCTTGGGGTCGTACCGGGAGGATGGCACTATCCCACAGGAGACGATCGCAAGGTGATGGGAGAAGGCCGATGCTGATCCGTGGAGCAACCTTTATCGTGACCGGCGGCGGGTCAGGCCTCGGTGCGGCAACGGCTCGTATGCTGGTTGAAAACGGCGCGCGCGTGGTCCTCGCCGACCTCAATGACACTGTCGGAGAGGCGATTGCCGCAGAGCTTGGCGCAGATGCCCGATACATCAAGGCCGATGTGACGAGTGCGGAGGATGGAGCCGCTGTGGTGGCAACCGCGCTGGAGTCTTTCGGCGGCTTGAGCGGGCTCGTAAACTGCGCTGGCGTGGCGCCGGGCGAAAAGATCATCGGCCGCGACGGCCCCCACAGTCTCGACAATTTCGTGCGGACAATCCGCATCAATCTCGTCGGCACCTTCAACATGATCCGTCTTGCGGCATCCGCCATCCAGCATCAGCAGCCGGACGTGGAGGGCGAGCGCGGCATCATCGTCAACACTGCTTCGATCGCAGCCTTCGACGGGCAGATCGGCCAGGCCGCATACGCTGCCTCCAAGGGCGGCATCGCCTCGATGACGCTTCCGATTGCCCGCGAGCTTGCCCGCCACGGCATTCGCGTCGTTTCGATTGCCCCGGGCATTTTCGAAACGCCGATGATGGCAGGCATGCCGCATGAAGTGCAGGAAGCGCTCGGCAAGAGTGTGCCCTTTCCGCCGCGTCTCGGCAGGCCGGCCGAATTTGCCGCGCTGGTGCGCCATATATGTGAAAACAGCATGCTGAACGGCGAGGTCATTCGCCTCGACGGCGCCTTGCGCATGAGCGCGCGCTGACCGTCTGTCTGGAAGGATTGAAAAAATGGCTTTGCAGGACCCTATCGTCATCGTCGGTGCGGCGCGCACGCCGATCGGCGGTTTCCAAGGTGAACTCAAAGAGGCAGCCGCACCCGAGCTCGGGGCCGCTGTTATCCGCGCGGCGCTTCAGCGCAGCCTGGTCGAGCAGGATGCCGTCGACGAGGTCGTATTCGGCTGTGTGCTGCCGGCGGGCCAGGGCCAGGCACCTGCCCGCCAGGCGGCGATCGGCGCAGGCCTGCCCTTTTCCACTGGCGCCAGCACGGTCAACAAGATGTGTGGCTCCGGGATGAAAGCCGTCATGCTGACGCATGATCTTCTGGCGGCGGGAAGCGCCATTGTCGGCGTCGCCGGCGGCATGGAAAGCATGACCAATGCGCCCTATCTCCTTGATCGTGCCCGTGGTGGCTACCGGCTTGGCCACGGGCGCATCATCGATCATATGTTCCTCGACGGGCTGGAGGACGCTTATGACAAGGGACGATTGATGGGCACCTTCGCCGAGGACTGTGCAGAGGCGTATCAGTTCACGCGCGAGGCGCAGGACCATTATGCGGTCACATCGCTGACGCGCGCACAAAAGGCCATCGAGGCCGGCTACTTCGACGCCGAGATCACGCCGGTCTCTGTCACGGCGGGAAAGGGCGAACAGATGGTCAGCCGAGACGAACAGCCCGGCAAGGCAAGGATCGACAAGATTCCGCTCCTCAAACCGGCCTTCCGCGACGGCGGTACCGTGACGGCAGCCAACTCCAGTTCGATTTCCGATGGTGCGGCCGCTCTCGTGCTGATGCGTCGTTCCGAAGCCGTACGCCGGGGATTGAACCCGCTTGCGACAATCAGCGGCCATGCCACGCATTCGCAGGCGCCCAATCTCTTTGCCACCGCTCCGATCGGTGCCTTGCAGAAGCTCTCCGATCGGACCGGCTGGCCGCTCGATACCGTTGATCTCTTTGAGATCAATGAAGCATTTGCCGTCGTCGCCATGGCTGCAATGCGCGACCTGAGGCTGCCGGCCGAAAAGGTCAATGTGCATGGCGGGGCCTGCGCCCTTGGACACCCGATCGGTGCGTCCGGCGCACGTATTCTCGTCACGCTGCTTGCTGCTCTCGAGCGCTATGACCTGAAGCGGGGCATGGCTGCCCTATGCATCGGCGGTGGCGAAGCAACCGCCGTTGCAATCGAGCGTCACTAGAAGGGCCTGGGAGGAGACGAGCATGATCCTTTCCGATCTGAGCCAACAAATCCGCGATCTCGCGCGCGATTTTGCCCGCGAGCGTCTTGCCCCGGGTGCGGCTGCGCGTGACCGGGAGCACAGGTTTCCACGCGAAGAACTCGAAGAGATGGGTGAACTCGGCATGCTCGGCATGCTGGTTCCCGAAGAATATGGCGGTTCCGACACCGGCACTGTCGCATATGCGGCCGCACTCGAAGAAATTGCCGCCGGAGACGGACCATGCTCCACCATCATGAGCGTCCACAGTTCCGTGGCCTGCGTGCCGATCTTGAAATTCGGCACCGATGAGCAGAAGCAGCGTTTCCTGCCCAAGCTTGCCAGCGGCGAATGGATCGGCGGCTTTGCACTGACCGAACCGCAAGCAGGTTCGGATGCGTCCAATCTGCGCAGCCGTGCTCGCCGCGATGGCGATCACTACGTGCTCGACGGTGCCAAGCAGTTCATCACCTCGGGCAAGAATGGTCAGATGATCATCGCCTTTGCCGTGACCGATCCGGATGCCGGCAAGAAGGGAATTACCGCCTTCATCGTCCCGACCGACACGCCGGGCTACGAAGTCATCCGGGTGGAGGAAAAGCTTGGGCTGCATTCGACCGACACCTGCCAGATCGCCTTCAACGGCATGCGCATCCCGGCCCAATTGAGGCTGGGTTCGGAGGGCGAGGGATATCGCATTGCACTCGCAAACCTCGAAGGCGGTCGCATCGGGATCGGCGCTCAGGCGGTCGGCATGGCGCGAGCTGCTTTCGAGGCCGCGCGCGACTATGCACGCGAGCGTACGGCTTTCGGCAAGGCAATCATCGAGCATCAGGCCGTCGCCTTTCGCCTCGCCGATATGGCGACCCAGATCGAGGCGGCCCGTCAGCTGGTATTTCATGCCGCGACGCTGCGCGACAATGGTCTGCCGTGCCTTTCGGAAGCATCGATGGCCAAACTCTTTGCGTCGGAGATGGCAGAGCGGGTCTGCTCGGATGCAATCCAGATTCATGGTGGCTATGGCTATATGGCCGACTATCCTGTCGAGCGTATCTATCGGGATGTCCGCATCTGCCAGATTTACGAGGGAACGAGCGACGTGCAGAAAATGGTGATCGCGCGCAATCTATAAGAACAAGAAATGCGGCGTTCCGTTTCTGAGGAGAGAAACAAAGATCGCAGCTGGGAGGGAAAAGACGATATGACGGACGCAGCTCAACTGAGCCTCCATGTTCCGGAACCCGCCGTCCGACCGGGCGGCCAACCTGATTTTTCCAACGTGAAGATTGCCAAGGCCGGTGTAGTGCCGCGCCCCGAGATCGACGTTGCGCCGGAAGAGATCCGCGACCTTGCCTATTCGATCATCCGCGTGCTCAATCGGGAGGGCGAAGCCGTCGGCCCGTGGTCGGGCATGCTTTCCAACGAGGAGTTGCTGACCGGCCTGCGCAACATGATGAAGCTTCGCGCCTTCGATGCCCGCATGCTGATGGCGCAGCGCCAGGGCAAGACGTCCTTCTACATGCAGCATCTCGGCGAGGAAGCCGTCAGCTGCGCCTTTCGCAAGGCCCTTCGCAAGGGCGACATGAATTTCCCGACCTATCGGCAGGCAGGCCTTCTCATCGCCGACGACTATCCCATGGTCGAGATGATGAACCAGATCTTCTCGAATGAAAGCGATCCGTTGCGCGGCCGTCAACTGCCGATCATGTATTCGTCGAAGGAGCACGGCTTCTTCACCATCTCAGGCAATCTGGCGACCCAATACGTGCAGGCCGTCGGCTGGGCCATGGCTTCGGCCATCAAGAACGACAGCAGGATCGCGGCGGCCTGGATCGGCGACGGCTCGACGGCAGAATCCGATTTTCATTCCGCTTTGGTCTTCGCCTCCACCTACAAGGCCCCGGTCATCCTCAATATCGTCAACAATCAGTGGGCGATTTCCACCTTCCAGGGGATCGCGCGTGGCGGCTCCGGCACCTTTGCCGCGCGCGGACTTGGTTTCGGCATTCCGGCCTTGCGCGTCGACGGCAACGATTACCTTGCCGTCTACGCCGTCGCTCGCTGGGCTACTGAACGAGCCAGGCGCAACCTCGGGCCGACCTTGATCGAATACGTCACTTACCGCGTCGGCGCCCATTCGACATCGGACGATCCAAGCGCCTATCGGCCGAAGACCGAGTCCGAAGCCTGGCCGTTGGGTGACCCGGTGTTGCGTCTGAAGAAGCATCTGGTCGTCAGGGGCGCATGGTCGGAAGAACGCCATGTTCAGGCCGAGGCCGAAATCATGGACGAGGTCATCCAAGCCCAGAAGCAGGCGGAACATCACGGCACGCTGCATGCCGGTGGCAGGCCCTCGGTGCGCGACATCTTCGAAGGTGTCTATGCGGAAATGCCACCCCACATTCGCCGCCAGCGGCAGAAGGCAGGTTTCTGAGATGGCCAGGATGACAATGATCGAAGCCGTGCGAAGCGCCATGGACGTCTCGATGGCCCGCGATGACGATGTGGTGGTTTTCGGCGAGGACGTCGGATACTTCGGCGGCGTGTTTCGCTGCACTCAAGGGTTACAGGCGAAATACGGCAAGACACGCTGTTTCGATACACCGATCAGCGAATCCGGCATCGTCGGCACGGCCATTGGCATGGCGGCCTACGGCTTGAAGCCCTGCGTCGAGATCCAGTTCGCCGATTATATGTATCCGGCCTACGATCAGATTACGCAGGAGGCGGCCCGCATCCGCTATCGCTCGAACGGCGACTTTACGTGCCCGATCGTCCTTCGCATGCCGACAGGTGGCGGCATCTTCGGCGGCCAGACGCACAGCCAGAGCCCGGAAGCGCTGTTCACGCATGTCTGCGGATTGAAGGTGGTAGTGCCCTCCAATCCCTATGACGCAAAGGGGCTGCTGATTGCCGCCATCGAGGATCCGGATCCGGTGATGTTCCTGGAGCCGAAGCGGCTCTACAACGGGCCGTTTGATGGCCATCACGAACGGCCCGTCACCCCCTGGTCGAAGCACGAGCTCGGCGAGGTGCCTGAAGGTCACTATTCGATTCCGATCGGCAAGGCCGACGTTCGCCGCCCGGGCTCGGCGGTGACGGTGGTCGCCTACGGCACGATGGTTCATGTCGCGCTGGCGGCCGCCGAGGACACCGGCATCGATGCCGAGGTGATCGATCTGCGCAGTCTGCTGCCCCTTGATCTCGATACCATCGTGCAATCCGTCAACAAGACCGGACGCTGCGTCGTCGTCCACGAGGCGACGCTGACATCGGGATTTGGCGGCGAGATCGCATCGCTCGTGCAGGAACACTGCTTCTACCATCTTGAAGCGCCTGTCGTGCGCGTCGCCGGCTGGGATACACCCTATCCGCACGCCCAGGAATGGGATTACTTCCCCGGCCCCGGACGTGTCGGGCGGGCACTTGCCGAAGTCATGGAGACCTGAGACATGGGCGAATTCATCATCAAGATGCCCGATGTCGGCGAAGGCGTGGCCGAGGCCGAACTCGTGGAATGGCATGTCAAGGCAGGCGACCCGGTAAAGGAAGATATGGTGATCGCCGCCGTCATGACCGACAAGGCGACCGTCGAGATCCCGTCGCCGGTCACGGGGACTGTCGTCTGGCTGGGTGCCGAGATCGGCGACAAAATCGCGGTTAAGGCGCCGCTTGTGCGCATCGAGACGGGCGGTGGTGGAGCGATCGAACGGGTCGACGCGCCTACCGCTGCTGCCGCCAAGGCTCCTGAGAGTGCGACCCCGGCAGTTCAGCCAAAAGAGACAGCTGCGCCGACGGTTGCCCCTTCACCACGACCTCAGGCCCCGGTTCCCGCAGAAAAACCGTTGGCGTCGCCATCCGTTCGACTCTTGGCAAGGGAAAGCGGCGTCGACCTGCGTCAGCTCAAGGGGTCTGGCCCCGCCGGCCGCATCCTTCGAGAAGATGTCGAGCAATTCATCGCACGCGGCGAACTGCCCTTTCTCCAACCGGCCATTGCGAAAAAGACTTCGACCGAGGAGGTCAAACTCACCGGTCTTCGGCGCCGGATCGCCGAAAAGATGTCGCTGTCGACCTCTCGCATTCCCCACATCACCTATGTCGAGGAAGTCGACATGACCGCGCTGGAAGAGCTGCGGGCCACGATGAACCGCGACCGCAAGCCGGAGCAGCCGAAACTTACCGTCCTGCCGTTCCTTATGCGGGCGATCGTCAAGGCGGTGGCCGACCAACCGAGTGTCAACGCGACCTTCGACGACGATAAAGGCATCCTCACCCGGCATGGCGCCGTCCATATCGGCATTGCCGCCCAGACACCCGCCGGACTTGTCGTGCCCGTCGTCAAGAACGCTGAGGCACGTGGCATATGGGATTGCGCGATCGAAATGGGCCGCCTGGCGGAGGCGGCGCGCGCCGGTACGGCGACCCGCGACGAGCTCAGCGGCTCGACGATCACCGTCAGTTCGCTTGGCGCGCTCGGCGGCATCGTCTCGACACCGGTGATCAACCACCCGGAGGTCGCCATTATCGGCGTGAACAAGATTGCCGTGCGTCCGGCCTGGGATGGCACGCAGTTCGTGCCGCGCAAGATGATGAATCTATCCTCAAGTTTCGACCACCGCATCATTGACGGATGGGATGCTGCCACCTTCGTCCAACGTGTCCGGGTGCTTCTCGAAACACCCGCCCTGATTTTCATCGAAGGTTAGGATCCATGAAAGAGATCGTCTGCAAGCTTCTCGTCATCGGCGCTGGTCCCGGCGGTTATGTCTGCGCCATTCGAGCCGGGCAACTCGGTCTCGACACCGTCATCGTCGAGGCTGACAAGCCGGGCGGCACCTGCCTCAACGCCGGATGCATTCCTTCCAAGGCCCTGATCCATGCGGCCGAGGAGTTTGGTGCTGCGAAGCAGATGCTGACCGGCGGGAACGCAATGGGCATCCGTATCGAGGGCGCAACCATCGACCTCGCCAAGACCATTGCCTGGAAGGACGGCATCGTCGGCCGCCTGAACAGCGGTGTCTCCGCGCTGCTGCAGAAGGCAAGGGTCAAGATCGTTCACGGCCGCGCGGCCTTCCGCGACGGTAAGACCGTCGAGGTCGAGACCGAGACAGGCATGCAGGTCATCCGCGCAGAGACCGTTGTTATCGCCACAGGTTCTAAGCCCGTGGAACTTTCCACCCTCCCTTTCGGCGGTCGGGTGATCTCGTCCACCGAGGCGCTCTCCCTCGGCGAAGTGCCGAAGAGACTGGTTGTCGTCGGAGGCGGTTACATTGGCCTCGAACTCGGTACGGCCTTTGCCAAGCTGGGGTCAGAGGTAACAGTCGTCGAAGCCATGCAGCAGATACTGCCGCAATATGATGCCGACCTGGTGCGACCCGTCGCGCGCCGGCTTGGTGATCTCGGCATTCGCATCCTGACGGGAGCGAAGGCAAAGAGCCTCTCGGACGACGGCAACGCGCTGGTCGTCGAGACATCGGACGGACAACAGCAACTGCTGCCTGCCGACCGGGTGCTTGTCACGGTCGGTCGGCAGCCGCGATCGGCAGGCTCAGGTATCGAAGAGCTCGATCTCGATCGGAGCGGGCCGTACCTTCGCATCGATGATCGCTGCCGCACGTCGATGCGGGGCGTCTATGCAATCGGCGACGTCACCGGCGAACCGATGCTGGCTCATCGCGCCATGGCACAGGGAGAAATGGTCGCCGAGATCATTGCCGGCAGGAAGCGCGCCTGGGACAAACGCTGCATTCCGGCGATCTGCTTTACCGATCCGGAAATCGTGACGGCTGGGCTTTCGCCGGACGAGGCACGCGCTCAAGGCTATGCGATCCGCGTCGGACAATTCCCGTTCAGCGCAAATGGGCGGGCGATGACCATGCTGTCGGAGGAGGGCTTCGTACGCGTCGTCGCCCGGGCCGACACCAATCTCGTCCTTGGCCTGCAGGCCGTCGGCGTCGGTGTTTCCGAACTCTCGGCGGGTTTTGCACTGGCCATCGAGATGGGCGCGCGGCTTGAGGATCTCGCCGGTACGATCCATGCGCATCCGACGCGCAGCGAAGCGCTCCAGGAGGCCGCCCTCAAGGCGCTTGGGCACGCATTGCACGTCTGAAGCGATTTCAGTCCCAGGCACGGATCGCAGGGCGCAATATCGGTTTGGGAGCTGGGGCATTATCTGATAGCTAGCGCGCTCCACCCTGACGGAGCAATTGAGAATGGCGGCCGCATTGTATCGAGACTACATCGTTGACCTGAAAGCCAGGATCGATGACCTTCACGTCAACGCGGAGCGCTATCAGACCTACGAGTTGACGATGGAACTGCTAGCCCAAAAGAACCTTGTCAGCTACTCCGCAAAGAAAGGGAAAGGTCTGACGGAGGGCCTGTCCTACCGCCGCGACTTTGCGACCGGTCAAGCCGTCCAGATGCAGCAGCAAGGTGCCTATGCTCTGTTCAGCGGATTTTTCAATCTCGGCCAGTTTCTGGCCTTCACCGGACAGGGGCGCGAGCAGGACGCGAAGCAGTTCGCCGAGCTTCTAACCGACAATTGGCAGTACCCGACCTGCGCGGTGCATTTCGTCTACCGCCAGAAGGGACAACCAAAGACAATGTCTACAAGGATGCATTTTGTTGGATTGAACGGAGAGGCGGAAGCCGCAGCCTACGAGCAGAAGGCTCATCGAGCGGGCAGCATGGTGCAGCACCGGCCCTTCTCGTCTAATCTATTCTGGGAATGGAAGTAACCGCCGCGCACGCAGTGCCAGGCATCGGCAAATTCGCCCGGCTTTCGGCGCCAGCCGCGTTCTGGATAGAGCCCTTCGAGCCAGGATCATGCTGCGCGGGAAGAGGGATTTCCGGCCCAATCGGCAGAAGATAAAAAAGAACCACGACAGTTCGCGCACCAAGCGTCTCTTTTATGATCCGGCCTTAGGGGTCGGACGTGACTGCCAAGACGCGCAAAGCGAGGCTCGGCGATGGGAAACTGAGTGCAGCGGCTCGCAGCACCTTTTATTGTTCGTCATCCTTGCCACCTTGGCTGGAGCTCCTTTTCACCAGAAGCATGCTGCAGAGCGCTGACATTCTCTACGCCTCTTTCGGCGTGTGGCGCGATGGGAGGGGATTTTCTTGAGGCGCATTCGCTAGCCGCCCCGAATCGAGCCCCGCCAAACAAGCTCGGCATGAAGTCTGATTGACTGCGCGCAAATGGTGTCATCGTTTTGCGGTTGCGGTTGCGGTTGCGAAAGCCACTCCACCGCCTTGGAAGCTATCGCTGAAACCGGCTGGGCGAAGGTCGTCAGGTCGTAGGAAGACCATGAGGCCTGCTCGATATCGTCGAAGCCGGCAATGCAGAGCTGGTCGGGCACCGACATCGAAAACTGGTGGCGCGCGGCGTCCATGAATCCACAAGCCAGCAGATCGGTTGCGCAGAAGACCGCGTCCGGGCGCTCGGTGCGTGTCAACATTCGCTGTGCCAGGACTTTCCCCGCTTCGTAGCCCGTCCAGCCATGGCGTTCGACGGAAACCTTGATTCCGAGCGCATTCGCTGCCGCGACGAATCCCCGTTCTCGGGCCATCAGGCTTGGTGTTCCAGCTTCCGAGTTGGCGAAAGCGAGCTTTCGGCATCCCGCCCTGACGAACGCCGTAACCACACGTCCGGCCGCCTCGTCATCGTCGAGATTAATCCGCAAAGGACCGGGCTGTTCGTCATCGCGATTGATGAGGACAAGCCGCTGTCCACTGCGCAGACAGAGTTGCGCGATGGATTTGTCCGGCATTCCCGAGAGCATGATCGAGGCATCCGCGCGATAGCGGATCGCCTGGCGAAGTGCGCGATCAACGCTGCCGTCTGAGCGATCCGTATTGATCAGCATGGCGACCTTGCCGGCGTTCTGAAGCAATAGTGTCAGTTCGCGCAGCAGAGCAGAACGATAGGGTGTTGCCACATCCGACACGATAAGACAAACAATGCCGCTCTCATTGCGCATGAGACCGCGGGCGAGCTCATTGACGTGATAGCCGAGCGCTTCGGCGGCCTCGAGCACCTTGCGCCGGGTCTCCGTTGATACGCTTGCACCCGGCGTGAACGTCCGCGATACCGCCGATCGCGACACACCCGCCCTCTCGGCGACCTCCTGGGCGCTAACAAATAGCTTTTCGGACACGCAGTTGGATCTCCGGTTTCGATGAGTTTTGCACGTTGCTGCAAGAGCGTGCAAGCTTCCCGGTCGACAGCGACATATGAAACTTTCATGACAGACGCTGCCAGGGTCGGCTTCACGAGAGCCCGCATTTGCACGCGCTTGCAGTGTCGAATCGGCGACGGCCGCTGATTGCGACATGAAGCAGGCTTGTGCAAAACGGCCGAAAAGGGTGACGTTAGATCTGCATGTGAAAACGGGGCGGCTCTTGCCCGCACCCGTCTATCTCAGCCGCCTCGACGATCTCACGGGGGGAGTTCGCGTCTTTGGCAGCGGCCTCTCGTGTCACAGCCTGCGCCCTGTCGGTGCTGAACGAACCCGGGATCTGAAAAGGCCAGGGACCCACATTTGAGGCTGGTTCGGCTTCAAGATTGTCGGTCACGAGGCTGATGGCAAATTTCTTGATGGACGTTCGTGCCATTGATCGACCGCCTGCAAGGCCGTGACCAATGGCTGGTCGTCGAGCTTGGCGGTAAGCAGCGCGCGCGCTGTCGGAATGAGCAGGTGATGCAATTGGACGCACCTACTCATCTCGCGACTGGCACCACCAAATGAAGATCAGTTGATGAAGCGGATTGCCAGCATCAGCCGATCGCCACGGGTGGGAGGAGATGCCCTGTGGAAGCAGGAGGTGTCCTGAACGAAGCCCGTGCCGGCAGGCCCCTCGATGGTAATTTCATTCTCCTGACCATATTGCCTGTGGACCGCCTCCTGGCTTGCACGCGCCGACCCGAACAGCATTCGCAAGGGCTTGCGCTTGTGCGAGCGTTTCATCATCACGTGCGCTCCCGAATAGCGGTCCGTGTCCGTGATGTAGAAACTCGCATAAACGAAATTGTAGCCCTCGACGTCGTAGTGATAGTCGATGACGCCATGTTTCAAGCGGCGTCGTTCCTCGTCGCTCATCGATGATGCGAAGCTCCAATCGAGAATCGTAGTGATCTTTCTGGGCTCGTGACCGAGATACTTGCGAACGATTGAACGCAACACCGGATCATTGATGACCTTCTGCACTGCAGGGCATCGCGCAGGGTCTGATACGCCACCAATCGGCATAGGTCTTCCGTCGGCCGCTACCCCGCCTGAGACATCAAAATAGCGAAAGGTCGGTCCTTTCGGATCATAGATCGCGTGCAAAGGCTCAGAGAGCGCGAAGGTCTTGATCTCGTCGACGATATGACCGGGCAGGTTCAAGCCGACGAAGACGGCTTCATCTCGGATGGTTTGAACAATATCGGCAATCTTTGCATCGCCAAAGAGGGTCGGCATCAGCCACTTGCCCGTGCTTTTGCGCGGGGGTCTGAGAAACTCGACTGCACCTCGACCTGAGCTGTATGCCACGCGAACGGTTCTGAAGCGTCCTAGTATATAAGCGAGATTTTTTTCTCTAATTCGCCTTGCAATGCTGGCGATACCCATTGCTTTATTCCTCCCTTGGGACTCTCAACCCCCAGCCCCGACGCAATTTAATATGACTATTCATGTCTTGGAATTTATCAAAGCATCGTGAGTTGATGCCTAAAGAGGTATTTCGAGGTCAACTTTATGGCGTACGGAGGGAGAGTTTCGCCCCCACCGGGAACTCTTCCTTAGCGGTTTGGTGCGCGCGCAGGTAGTGCAAGATGTTCGAGCGGCCGTTCGCGGTTCATGACGCAAAAGCCGCCACGCTGCCCCGACCGTCGCCACCCAGATGAGGCCTCCTCATCTCTGAAACTGTCCCAATCAAATCTCTCGTTAAGGTAGATGCGCTCACCCTGACACTCGCGACTGCGTCCGGCGCGATCGGTACGCCCGGGAAATATGCGGCCCGTGAAAAGGATCGGATTTCAAAACGATACCAATCCTCTTCGGGCAAAGGGTTGGCCGCCGACATCCGGTAGGCCCTCAGCGCCTCATACACGCACCAATAAGCCTATCGGGGTATGCCCTGCCGTGCCGGATACTGCGGATTACTGTCGTTCTCTCTCGCCACAAACGTGACAGGATAGTGCCCGTGGACATGTGTCGCATTGCGATTGGGGGCGTTTGGAATGTTGAGGATCAGCATCAAAAACCGCGATTATTTGAGCGCCTACGGTGGCACCTCGAGTGTTTACAGCGCAGCGACTGCGGGCAGTGCTCTCCTCGTGAACGCAACGATGGTTTCGTCGACTGGCGGCGACCGGCCGATTGCTGACCTGGGTGCAGTGGGATCGGTGAACGCCTCGCTGACGGGATCTCCGGCTGCGGCATCCCCTCTCCTGAATGGGGAGGCCGCGCAGCAAGTGTCGCCACAAGCAAGTACCGTTTCACCGGTCGACAGCAGTGCCATCTTCGCATTGGATGCCGCAACAACGCCAACAACGAGCTCGACGGATGTTTCCCAACCAGCAGCAAAGCCACGCACCGTCCTGCCACCCGACCCCACCACTGCTATAGCCACAACGTCTCTGGAGCCCGCTTTGTCGGACGCTCCCACTGCCTCGTTAGTCTCGAGCGTGAGTGATACGTCGAGTGCTCCCATCATGCAGCTCTCCTCGGCTGCAAGTGTTGAAACGACAAGTGTTGAAGCGACAAGTGAGGATATTTCCTCCGCTTCGACGTCTGCGCCCACGGCCACAGCGACGACGGCTCCGCTGGCGTTTGTAACAACGGCGGCTGTCGCCGCCCCCGTCACGAACAAGATCGCCGACGAAAACAAGAAACAGGGCAATCCGATCAGCGAGTGGGGCCTCGACGGCGACGGCGGCGGCACGATTCAGGGCTTTGCAACCGAAATCAGCACCAACATTGGCCAGACAGTCGACTTCAAGATCGCGACTGACTCGACCCACTACCGCATCGACATCTATCGTCTGGGCTACTACGGCGGCGACGGTGCACGCAAGGTTGCCTCGATCGACAAGTCACTGACGACGGCGCAGATACAGCCTCACCCGATCGTGGACATGTCTCTTGGCCTGATCGACTGCGGAAACTGGTCTGTTTCGGCGAGCTGGCAGATTCCGGCAGACGCCGTATCGGGTGTCTACATCGCCAAGCTGGTCCGTGAGGACGGCACGGAAGACGCAAGCATTATTCCATTCGTCGTGCGTGACGACGCCTCAACCAGTGACATCGTCTTCCAGACCTCGGACACCACTTGGCAGGCTTACAATGCGTGGGGTGGGGCAAGCCTTTATTACGGAGAGGTTCCAGTCGATCCTGCTGATATGATCGGCTACCTGCCGCCCAATTGCAGTTGCGGCCTGACGGCGATCGGTCGTGCATCTGCGATCAGCTACAACCGTCCGATTATCACGAACACAAGCCCGATCGGCGGAACGTGGGATTACATTTTCGGCGTCGAGCATTCTGCTATCCAGTGGCTTGAGCAGAACGGCTACGACGTATCCTATGTCACCGGAGTCGATGCGGCACGAAATGGCAATCTGCTCCTCAACCATCAAGCATATCTGTCGGTCGGACACGACGAGTACTGGTCTGCCGAGCAGCGTGCCAATGTCGAGGCCGCACGTGACAGCGGCGTCAACCTCGCCTTCTGGAGCGGCAACGAATGCTACTGGAAGGTTCGTTGGGAAAGCAGCATCGACGGCAACGGTCAAGCCTATCGCACGATGGTGTGCTACAAGGAGACCTGGGGAACGAGCAGCGATCCGAGTGACATCGGCACCGGCACATGGCGGGATCCACGCTATGCTGATCCCGGACAGGAGCCGGAGAATTCACTGACCGGAACCATGTTCACAGTCGACAGCTACCGCGCCGACACCATTTCCATACCGTTCGACTATTCAAATCTTCGTTTCTGGCGCAACACGGACGTTGCCAACCTTCAGCCTGGCGAAACCTATAATCTCGTTCAGAACCTGCTTGGCTACGAATGGGATTCCGACGTCGAAAACGGGTTCAGACCGGACGGCCTGATCAACCTGTCACTCTCTTCGGTGGCGGTTAACACTTATCTTCGTGACTATGGCACAAGCGTTGGCGATGCTGTCGCAAACCACAGCCTGACAATGTACAGAGCCGAAAGCGGAGCCTTGGTATTCGGCGCCGGCACCGTCTTCTGGTCATGGGGACTGAACGACCAACACCAGGGTACGTCCACGCCAACCGACCCTAATGTCCAGCAAGCCATGGTCAACATGTTTGCAGACATGGGAATCCAGCCAACCACGCTGGACGCCAGCCTTATCCTCGCCACGCAATCAACCGACAGCGTCAAGCCAACATCGACGATCACGTCGCCAATCATTGGTGCGAGCTTCGTCGAAGGCCAGCATGTGACGATCACTGGCACCGCCCAGGACTTCGGCGGGGGCATCATCGCCGGCATCGAGGTTTCGACCGACGGCGGACAGCATTGGTTCAAGGCAACCGGCCGCGAAAACTGGAGCTACAACTGGGTCGTCCAGGCGAGCGGTACCTACACGATCATGTCACGTGCTGTGGATGACAGTGTCAACCTGGAGACGCCATCCTCCGGAAAGCAGGTTGCCGTAACCCTGCCCGATACAACGAGTCTTTGGACGCTGGCATCTAAACCCGCGCTCGAAACTGCGATCGACCGCGACGGTGTCGAACTCGGACTGCGCTTTCAGTCGACCACGGGCGGCTACATTGAGGGGATCCGCTTCTACAAGGGATTCTACAACATCGGTGAGCATCCGGTCAGTTTGTGGGACGCCAATGGTACGCTGCTTGCGACCGGTGTGTCGACGGGCGAATCTCTTTCGGGCTGGCAAACAGTCATGTTCTCCTCGCCGATTCATATTTCGGCTGGAACGACCTATGTCGCCTCCTATCACAGCAATGGTTATTACTCTGTCACCGAGAACTACTTCACCTCGGGCTCGACCTACAGCAGCGGCGTGCTGAAGGCAGTCGATGGCGGCAGCGCCTATGCATACGGCGCCACCGGCACTTTTCCGGGCAATAACTCTGGCGGATCGAACTACTGGGTTGACGTCGTGTTCGACGCCGGTCCGAACACTGCACCCGTTGCAACCGACGATGGCGGCTTCACCATCTCGCGCAACGGCAGTTTGACAGTGTCATTTGCCTCTCTTGTAGCAAACGATACCGATGCCAACGGCGATGCCCTGACGATCATTGGCGTCGGCAACGCAGTCAACGGAACGGTTGCTCTGGACACTCAAACTGGCAACGTCATCTTCACACCGAACGCGAACTACACCGGTCCGGCCAGCTTCGGCTACACGCTTTCCGATGGGCGAGGAGGAACGGATCAGGGAAGCGTAACCGTCTCTGTGGAGGAGATTGCGGCCGGTGTCTCGCTGTTTCAACCAAACGAAGGGCCAACCGGGCAAGCCTTTAGCGACAATTCCGCCATCGAGTTGGGTATGAAGTTTACGGCATCGAGCAGCGGTTCGATCACCGGAATTCGATTCTACAAGGCGGCCGGCGCTACCGCCACTCATACTGGCTCCATCTGGAGCGCCGATGGCACGCTGCTGACCACGGTAACGTTCATAAATGAGTCTTTAAGCGGCTGGCAGACTGCGAAGTTCTCCAATCCGCTCCAAATCCAGGCCGGGGTGACATATGTGGCGTCCTACCACACGACCGGGACCTACGTTGCGACAGCGGGCTACTTCAACTCTGCGCATACCAATGGTGCTCTGACTGGCCTTTCGGCGACGGCAAGCGGCGGGAACGGTGTCTATTCCTATGGAACTGGCACGACTTTCCCAACGTCTAGCTATCAGGCATCCAATTACTGGGTCGATGTCGTATTCAACCAATCGACGGTGAATTCAGTGCCCGTTGCAGCTAATGACAACGGCTTCAGCACATACGCAAATACGGCATTGTCAATCGCCTCGGCAGCTCTTCTAGCAAACGACAATGACCCGGACGGCGATCCACTGTCGATTACGGGCGTTGCGAACGGGGTAAACGGCACGGTCACCTTCGACAGCATCACGAATACGATTATGTTCACTCCGACGGCAGGCTACGTCGGAGCAGCAAACTTCTCCTACACTATTGCTGACGGCCGGGGTGGAACTGCCTCCGCAACGGTCAGCTTAACCGTTGGCCCGCAGCCAACGGGCACTGGTCTGTTTTCGTCGAGCGACACACCGACCAATCTCGCGGAAAACGATCCAGGATCCGTCGAGCTCGGCGTCAAGTTCGTTTCCTCCGAACGAGGCGAGATCACCGGCCTGCGCTACTATAAGAGCGCGCAGGATACAGGTACGCATACCGGTTCGCTGTGGAGCAGCACGGGGGTCCTTCTGGCGTCGGCAACATTCACGAACGAAACAGCAAGCGGCTGGCAGACGGTAACCTTCTCGCAGCCTGTCAGCATCTCGGCAGGCGTGACCTATGTGGCGAGCTATCACTCGAACGGCTTCTATGCTGCGACCCCAAACTATTTCGCCAGCAGCCATTCCAATGGCGCTCTGACGGCGTCGTCAAGCGGCAACGGTGTCTATGCCTACGGTACAGGCAGCCTGTTCCCGACTGCGACCTACAACGCAACAAACTACTGGGTGGACGTACTTTATCAAACGGCAACTCAAAACGCAGCGCCTCTGGCTGCGAACGACACCGGGATTTCGGGCGCAGCGAATACGCCGTTGACGATCCTTGCGTCAGCCTTACTCGCCAATGACAGCGATCCCGACGGTGACGCAATTTCCATTACCGGCGTCGGCAATGCAGTGAACGGAACGGTGTCCTTCGACAGCCAGTCGAACATGATCACGTTTACACCGTCGACGGGCTACACCGGATCTGCAAGCTTCTCCTACACGATCATCGACGCGAATGGCGCAACGGCCACGGCGCAGGCATCCCTCGCCATTTCCAACCAGGGTAGCGAGCAGAACGTCTTTGCCGCCGGTACGACGCCTGCGATCATCTCGGTCAATGACAACAGCCCGGTCAATCTCGGCATGAAGTTCCAGTCGGACGCGGCAGGCTGGATCACGGGCATTCGTTTCTACAAGAGTGAGGAAAATACCGGAGCCCACACGGGCTATCTCTGGACTGCAAGCGGCACATTGCTTGCGAGTGCGACCTTCACCAATGAGAGCGCAAGCGGTTGGCAATCCGTCAATCTCTCGCAACAGGTCGCAATCGATGCCGGCACGACATACGTCGTCTCCTACAGCACGAATGGCAATTATTCGGCAACGGGCAACTACTTCAGTGACAGCACGACAAACGGCAATCTGCAGGCCATGTCGTCAGCGCTCAGTGGTGGCAACGGCGTCTATGGATACGGCTCCAGCGGGCTGTTCCCGACAAGCACATACAACAGCACCAATTACTATGTGGACGTGGCATTCAGGCAGCAGCTCGCAGCGTAATGGCGAGTGGGGGAGTATCAATGACAGGTGGCGACAAGCGCCTCCCAGTAACGGTTTTGGCGGGTTTCCTCGGCGCGGGAAAGACAACCATCCTCAACCATGTTTTGCGTAACCGGGAAGGACGCCGGGTCGCCGTGATCGTCAACGACATGAGCGAGATCAATATCGATGCCGAGCTCGTTCGTGATGGTGGCGCCAATCTGTCGCGCACCAGTGAAACGCTGGTCGAACTGACCAATGGGTGCATCTGCTGCACGCTGCGCGACGATCTCTTGAGCGAAGTGCGTCGGCTTGCTGGCGACGATCGCTTCGACTACCTGCTGATCGAGGGCACCGGCATCGCCGAACCTCTGCCGATCGCCGCCACATTCTCCTTCCGCGACGAAAATGGCAGTGCGCTCTGCGACGTTGCGCGGCTGGATACGATGGTTTCTGTCGTCGACGCAGCGAACCTGCTTGCAGACTACTCAAGCGCAGATTTCCTGAGCGATCGCGGGGAGACCCGCGACACCGATGACGAACGGACACTCGTCGATCTCCTGGTGGAGCAGATCGAATTCGCCGATGTCGTCGTCATCAATAAGATCTCTGAGGTTAGTTTAGAAATGCGCGCCACGGTGCGGAAGATCGTTGCCGCGCTAAACCCCGACGCCCGCGTCATCGAGACAGACTTCGGCGACTTGCCACTTTCTTTCATTCTGGATACCGGTCTGTTCAGCGAAGCCAAGTCGGCTCGTCATCCGTACTGGCACAAGGAGCTCTATGGCTGGGGCGATCATGTCCCAGAAACCGAAGAGTACGGTATTTCGAGCTTCGTCTATCGCGCACGCCGCCCCTTCGACCCCGCAGCGCTCGATCGCTTTCTCGCGCAGCAATGGCCGGGCCTCATTCGCGCCAAGGGGCACTTCTGGCTGGCAACACGGCCGAACGAAATCGGACTGCTTTCCATTGCCGGCACACAGCGGCGCACAGACACCAAGGGCTTCTGGTGGGCGAGCGTGTCCAAGGCACATTGGCCACGCTATCCGCAATTCCGCCAGCTGCTCGACCGTCATTGGGACACGATCTGGGGCGATCGCCGCCAGGAACTCGTGTTCATCGGCGCAGGCCTTGATCAGCAGGCAATCAGCGCCGCACTTAACGACTGCCTGATCGGAGAAGAGGCAAGCTTTGACCCTGATCTCGGCAAACGTCTCACGGATCCGTTCCCGGCGTGGCAACACGCGCAGCATCACCATCCATGATCACTTATCAAAACGAGGAGACGACAATGAGCAATGAACTCTACGCAGACGGAATTGGCGAAATCACCGTCACCGGCACCATCGTGCGCATCGATCTGATGTCGCTGTCGGCCACCGAGCGCGATGCGAGCAACAACCCGAAGCCTGTCTTCCGGCAACGCATCATCATGCCGGTCGACGCTTTTGCGAACGCAGTCGACCTGATGCAAAAAGCACTGGCCGGACTTGTGGAAGCCGGGGCCGTGCGCCGTATCAACGATCTGCCATCAAGCCCGAAGGCTGAAATCATCCAGCCGTCTGGTGCGTCGGCAAACGCATCGCCGAACTTCAACTAACCTTCATCTGGTTTTCAACGCAGACGCTCGGGTGGGCCATGAGTACGTTTTTGCACACCAATCTACACTGCCTTGCACTCGTCGCGCGCCATCACGGCGTCGATCTGTCCCCCGAACGCCTGCAGCACGACTATGCTGTCGACGAGCGGCCGGTCGAAGTCCGGCAGTTGCTGCGGATGGCCAAGGATGCCGGTCTTCGCGCCCGGCAGATCAGCCTCAACTGGTCGTCGCTACTCCAGTTGGGCGAGGCCTTCCCGGTTCTGGCCCAGCTTGAAAACGGTAACTGGATCGTCATTGCCGGACCCGCGATGGGTGAGGAAGAAGCAAAGATCAGGGTCCTCGACCCCTTGGCCGAGCGCCCCGACTTCATTCTTCTGAACGAGGAGCAGTTCACCAGATCCTGGCGTGGATCCGTGGTGATGCTAAAGCGGAACTATAGTCTGCATGACGCCGACCAGCCGTTCGGCTTCCGTTGGTTCATTCCCGAAATCATCAAGCAGCGCAGCTTCTTCCGCGACGTTGCGCTTGCGGCCATCGTCCTTTACGGGCTTGGCCTGACGACCCCGATCTTCTTCCAGCTCGTCATTGACAAGGTGCTGGTCCATCAAAGCTATGCAACGCTGACGGTTCTCACAGCCGGCATTGCCATTGCCCTTGTTTTCGATGCCGCGTTCAGCTTCCTGCGGCGCTATCTGCTGCTCTATGCGACGAACCGGATCGATATCAGGATCGCGACGCGGACCTTCGGACATCTGCTCAATCTTCCGATTGCACTCTTCGAACAGGCATCGGCGGGCGTTCTCGTCAAGCATATGCAGCAGACCGGCCGCATTCGCGAGTTCCTGACGGGGCGCCTCTTTCTGACCCTTCTCGACGGCGTGTCTTTGCTGGTCTTCATTCCGATCCTGCTTCTCTACAGCGTGAAGCTCACGCTCGTCGTCATGGGTTTTGCTGCCCTCGTCGGCCTCGTCGTCATGCTTCTTGTCGGCCCCTTCCAGCGCCGCCTGCAGGCGCTCTACAAGGCCGAAGGCGACCGGCAGGCCCTGCTCGTCGAAACGGTGCACGGCATGCGTACCGTCAAGTCACTGGCGCTCGAACCGCGTCAGCGCCGCGCCTGGGACGACTACTCGGCGCAATCGATATCCGTGCGTTTCCGCGTCGAGAAGATCTCCACGGTCGCTCAGTCGATGACCGGGCTTCTCGAGAAACTGATGAGCGTCGCCATTATCGGACTTGGCGCGCTCGACGTCTTCAGCGGCGCCATGACGATCGGCGCGCTGGTCGCATTCAACATGCTGGCTGGGCGGGTCTCTGGTCCGCTTGTCCAGATCGTGACGATGGTGCACGAGTACCAGGAGGTTGCGCTTTCGGTACGCATGCTTGGCGAGATCATGAACCAGCGCCCGGAGCAAGCCGGCCGCGGTCGCGGCATCCGCCCGCATCTTAGAGGCAACATCGAATTCGACAAGGTAACGTTCCGCTATGGGCCGGATGGGGCCCCTGCGCTCGACGACGTCTCCTTCAGCATTCCGGCCGGCTGCGTATTTGGCGTTGTTGGCAAGAGCGGTTCCGGCAAAACCACGATCACTCGCCTCATCCAGGGTCTTTATCAGAACCAGCAGGGCATTATTCGAATGGATGGTTATGACAGTCGGGAGATCGACCTCGTGCATCTGAGAACGAGCACCGGCGTCGTGCTGCAGGACAACTTCCTTTTCCGGGGCACCGTTCGCGAGAACATCGCGGCAGCAAAGCCCGACGCCAGCATCGAGGAGATCATGGAGGTTGCGCGTATCGCCGGCGCCGAAGAGTTCATCGAGCGGCTTCCACGCGGCTTCGACACCATGCTGGAGGAAAACGCCTCGAACCTGTCCGGCGGGCAGAGGCAACGCCTGGCAATAGCTCGGGCATTGATCACCGATCCGAAACTCCTGATCCTCGATGAGGCCACCAGCGCGCTTGACCCCGACAGCGAGACGATCATCCGCCAGAACCTCAGCCAGATCGCGGCCGGGCGAACAGTGGTCATCGTTTCGCACCGCCTCTCCACACTTGTCGATGCGGACGCCATCCTGGTCGTCGAACGAGGCAAGATTGCCGATATCGGCAGGCATGATCAACTCGTGACGCGCTGCATGACATACCGTCACCTGTGGTCACAGCAGATGAGGCAGGTAGCATGACCGCGCGCGCTGAAAAACCAAGAGAGAACCTGCCTGTTCCAACGACTGCCCCAGTCACGCAACCAGCACTCAGGCGCTCGTTGCCGGCCGCGATCGCGGAATTCCAGTCCGATGCTGTGGAGCTTGAAGAGCGGGCTCCGCCAAGGGTCGCCCGCATGACGCTCTACGGCATCACTGCGCTCATTACCGCGATCATCGTCTGGGCGTCCGTTTCGTCGATCGATGAGGTGGTCGTTGCGCCCGGCAAGCTGATTACGACGATGCCGACCATCGTGGTGCAACCGCTCGAGACGTCGATCATTCGAACGATCAATGTCACGGCCGGAGAGATCGTCAAGAAAGGCCAGGTGCTCGCCACGCTTGACGCGACGTTCAGCCAGTCTGACGTCGACCAGCAACGGGCAAAATTCATAGCGCTCGACGCCCAGGTGAAACGCCTGGAAGCCGAGCTTGCCGGCACGGACTACACCAAGACGGCGGGCTTATCGCGCGACGAACTGCTTCAGATGCAATTGTTCGGGCAGCGCCGCGCCTATTATGCGGCACAGTTGCAGAACTACGATCAGCAGATTGCCGCCCAGGCGGCGACGATTGCTTCAAGCCGGAACCAGGAGGCAGTTCTTGCGGATCGACGCAAAACGCTGTCACAGATCGAGGGCGCCAGGGAACGGCTGTATGATCGCGAGAGCGGGTCTCTGATTACGCTTCTGGGATCGCGTGATGCCCGTCTTGACGTGGAAACCACCCTTACGGCGGTCCAAGGCAAGGCTGATGAAGCCGAACACACCTTGTCCAAGCTCAAGGCCGACCGGCAAGCGTTCATCGAGGACTTCCGACGCGCAGCCATGGAGCAGCTTGTAGACCTGCGTAGCCAGCGCGACACTGCCGCCGAGGAACTGAAGAAGATGGAGCTTCGGCGCGACATGGTAGCGTTGACCGCACCAGCCAATGCGGTCGTGCTTGACCTCGCCGCGCGCTCCGTCGGCTCGGTGGTTCGAGAGGCTGAGCCCATCGTGACGCTGGTTCCGCTCAACGTACCGCTGGAGGCCGAGGTCTCGGTCAACACGCGCGACATCGGCCGCATTACCACGGGCAAGGAAACCCGGATCAAGTTCGATGCGTACCCGTTCCAAAAATATGGCACCGCGTCTGGAACAGTGAGAACGGTGAGCCGCGATGCATTCACCCCGTCACAGCAGGAGGCGGCGAACCAAACGCCCGCTCCCTACTTCAAGGCACGCATACCGCTTGCAGATCCAAGGCTGAAAGGCTCGGATGAGCCCGTGCGACTGCTTCCTGGCATGACAGTTTCAGCCGAGATCATGGTCGGCCGACGCACCGTCATCTCATACTTCCTCTATCCGATACTGCGTGGGCTTGATAGCGCAATCCGGGAGCCGTGAGAGGATGGAATGGTAAGATCGGCTGCAAGGCTTCCGCCGTCCCGGAAGCCTTGCAGCTCCGCATACTGCGGCTGCACGCCGTAAACGGGTGCAGCTACCCCTTTAATGTGATAGGCCGCGCCGGCACGTTCCAAGGAGGAATCGGTGACGGCAGCGACCAATCAAGCAGACGTCCAGGCAAGGGAACTGATAGGAACCATTCTTGCCGAAAGTCCCCTCAAGGCAGCCGGTTTCATCGTGACGATCTACGGCGACGTCGTCGAACCGCGCGGTGGTGTGGCATGGATCGGCAACCTGATTGAAACCTGCGCCGAAGTCGGCATCAGCGAAACCCTCGTGAGAACCGCCGTGTCGCGACTGGTCGCCTCGGGGCAGCTCCTCGGTGAAAGGGAAGGACGGCGAAGCTACTATCGCCTATCCCAGTCTGCCGGGCGCGAGTTTGCCGCAGCCGCCATGGTGCTCTTCGAACCTTTCGAGGATCACGGCTGGCAGTTCGTCCATATGACAGGCTTATCTGCCGACGAGCAGATGCAGGCGCTCCAGCGCGCCGGCTTTGCGCGTCTTGGACCCCGCCTGGCAGTTGGACCTGCAGGGCCACTACCGGCAACGATTGCCGGCACGGTCTTTCGTGCCGAAACCGCGTCCGGTCAAAAGGCATTGGCGGCCTTCGTCGCGGATTATTGGGATCTTGCTCCGCACGCTGCTGCCTACCGGCAATTCCTCGTGCAATTTGAGCCTATCGCCCGATTCCTGGAATCTGACGCACCGGCTCCGAAGACGTCTTTGGCGGTGCGGCTGCTTTTGACGCATCGCTTCCGCAGTGTCTTGCTGCATGATCCGAGACTACCCTCCCCCGCCTTGCCAAAGGATTGGCCCGGACAGCGGGCAAGGCGACTCTTCGCTTGTCTTTATCGAAAACTCTCGCCCGCCGCTGACGCCCATGTGGCGCGCAACTTCGTCGCGGCGGTAGGGCCGTTGGCGATAGCGACCGCTGCGACCGACCGTCGACTGACCAGCCTTTCTAAGCAGATCATCTAGCGTCCGAGCCCGTCCTGGCCTCTTGCCGAGGTGTTTGTGATATACTCAACAGGCACAGCCGCAAACATCACAATTTTTGTCTCATGGTCTGTTGATGTGTGACATATGGCATGCTAATAGATGACCGATCGGTCGGTTAATCAATGTTGGATTGATCGACCTTGCGGGAAGCAGGAGGAAATCGCGCATGTCGGAAGATGCTGTCCGCACACCCATCGGCCGCTATGGCGGTGCGCTTGCGGCGGTGCGCGCGGATGATCTGGCAGCCCTTCCACTCACCGCCTTGATGGAGCGTCATGCGGATGTCGACTGGAGTAAGGTCGACGATCTCATCTATGGCTGCGCCAACCAGGCGGGCGAAGACAACCGCAATGTCGGCCGCATGGCCGTGCTCCTGTCCGGCATGCCCGTCACTGTTCCGGCAACAACCGTCAATCGCTTGTGTGGATCCGGCATGGATGCCGTCGGCATGGCGGCAAGGGCAATCCGCGCCGGCGACTGCGACTTCGTGATCGCCGGTGGCGTCGAGAGCATGAGCCGCGCGCCCTTCGTCATGCCGAAGGCAGACAACGCTTTTTCCCGGAGCAATGCGGTCCACGACACGACGATCGGCTGGCGCTTCGTCAATCCAAGGATGAAGGCGCAGTTCGGCGTCGATTCCATGCCTGAGACAGCCGACAACGTGGCGGCCGATTTTGGCGTCAGCCGCGCCGACCAGGACGCGTTTGCGGCTCGCAGCCAGGCCCGCTGGGCAGCGGCTCAGGAGGCTGGCCTGTTCGTCGACGAACTGGTCAGCGTCAAGCTTGCGCAGAAGAAGGGTGATCCCGTTGTCGTCGACCGCGATGAACACCCACGCCCGGGCACGACGGCCGAGCAGCTTTCAAAGCTCAAGGGGGTAAACGGCCCGGACCTCAGCGTTACGGCGGGCAACGCGTCAGGCGTCAATGACGGCGCTGCCGCCCTCATTGTCGCGAGCGAGGCGGCTGCAAAAGCGCAGGGTCTGAGGCCTAAGGCGCGCATCGTCGCAATGGCTGCAGCCGGCGTCGAGCCGCGCATTATGGGCGTTGGTCCAGCCCCTGCCGCGCGCCGCGTGCTGGAGCGCGCTGGGCTTGCAATCGGCCAGATGGACGTGATCGAGTTGAACGAGGCATTTGCCGCCCAGGCGCTCGCCGTGCTGCGCGATCTGGACCTCCCCGATGATGCGCCCCATGTCAATCCGAATGGCGGCGCCATCGCGATCGGCCATCCGCTCGGCATGAGCGGCGCCCGGCTGGTCACCACGGCAACCTACCAATTGCAGCGCCAAGGCGGTCGCTATGCGCTTTGCACCATGTGTATCGGCGTCGGTCAGGGCATCGCAATCATTCTCGAGCGCGTCTGACGCGCGAAGGCAAAGGAGACGAACCGTGTACGCACAGATGGTCAAAACCGACAGCGCCCGTGTCAAGACGCTCGACGAGCTGGACCCGGTCGAACGCGCCTTTCAGGAACGAATTGACGCCGGCCAGAAGGTCGAGCCGAAGGAGTGGATGCCGGAAGGCTACCGCAAGACGCTGGTGCGACAGATCAGCCAGCATGCTCATTCAGAGATCGTCGGTCAGCTGCCGGAAGGCAACTGGATCACGCGCGCCCCGACGCTGGAGCGCAAGGCCATCCTGCTTGCCAAGGTGCAGGATGAAGCCGGTCATGGATTATACCTCTACTGCGCGGCCGAAACACTCGGCATCAGCCGGGACGAGATGTACGAGCAGCTGCACAGTGGCAAAGCGAAGTACTCCTCGATCTTCAATTACCCGACGCTCAGCTGGGCCGATATCGGCGCGATTGGCTGGCTGGTCGACGGTGCAGCCATCATGAACCAGGTGCCGCTGCAGCGCTGTTCCTACGGGCCTTATGCTCGCGCCATGGTTCGCATCTGCAAGGAAGAAAGCTTTCACCAACGCCAGGGTTTCGACATCCTGATGAAGATGGTGAAAGGCACGCCCGCCCAAAGGGAAATGGTCCAGGACGCGCTGAACCGCTGGTGGTGGCCGTCGCTAATGATGTTCGGCCCCTCGGACGATGCCTCGGTGCACTCGGCCCAGTCGATGGCCTGGAAGATCAAGCAAAACTCCAACGACGAGCTCCGCCAGAGGTTTGTCGACCAGACCGTGCCACAAGCCGAGTATCTCGGCCTGACGGTGCCGGATCCCGATCTGACGTGGAACGAGGAAAAGGGCGGCTACGATTTCGGTGAGCCTGATTGGACCGAGTTCTTCGCCGTCATCGCCGGCAATGGCCCGTGCAATGCCGAGCGCCTCAATGCCCGACAGAAGGCATGGAACGACGGCGCGTGGTTCCGCGATGGTCTCGTTGCCCATGCCGAGAAGATGACGTCGCGCCGCGCCGCAGCGCCCACCGCCGCCGAGTAATGTGCGCACGCCCCTTGGGCGTCCGCTTTGAGCAGTCGCAATCGTAACAAATACGCGATCTCCGGGGCCCTTTGGCCGCGAGAGCGCGAGCAGGGAGAAACATCGATGCCCAGCGAATGGCCCCTTTGGGAAGTTTTCATCCGCGGCCAGCACGGCCTCAATCACCGGCATGTCGGCAGCCTGCATGCGCCGGACGCCGAAATGGCCATCAACAACGCCCGCGACGTCTATACCCGCCGCAATGAAGGGGTGAGCATCTGGGTGGTGCGCTCGAGCGAAATCACCGCAAGTGCTCCATCGGAGAAAGGGCCGCTGTTCGACCCGTCAAACTCCAAGGTCTACCGCCACCCGACGTTCTTCGACATTCCCGATGAAGTGGGGCATATGTGATGAGCGCTCCCTCCAACACGGCCGTCAGCCCGACGGCACTCTTCGAGTTCCTGACGCGCATCGGCGATAACGCGCTCATCCTCGGCCACCGCGTGTCCGAGTGGTGCGGGCATTCGCCGGCACTGGAAGAGGACATCGCGCTTTCCAACACCGCGCTTGATCTGATCGGGCAGACCCAGCTCTGGCTCGGTCTTGCCGGTGAAATCGAAGCTCAGGGCCGCAGCGCCGACAATCTTGCCTATCTGCGCGATGCCCGCGACTTCCGCAACGTGCTGCTCGTCGAGCGCCCGAACGGCGATTTTGGAAAGACGCTGATGCGTCAGTTTCTGTTCGATGCCTGGCATTTCCTGATGTTGAGGGCCCTGCGCTCGTCGACGCACAAGCGTATCGCCGACATCGCGGAAAAAGCCTCGAAGGAAGTTGCCTACCATCTCGATCGCAGCCGCGATCTGATCATCCGTCTTGGTGACGGCACCGCCGAAAGCCACCGGCGCATGCAGGAGGCGCTTGACGATCTCTGGGCCTATACCGGCGAACTTTTCGTCGGCGACGCGTCCGATGCCGAGCTTGCTGCGGCCGGCATTGCACCGGAGCCCGAAAGCCTGAAGGCCGCGTGGGACGAGTTGGTTGATGACGCGCTTTCAGACGCGACGCTGAAGAAGCCGGCCGACGGCTTCATGCATAAGGGCGGCAAGCGCGGCGTTCATACCGAGCACATGGGCTTCATCCTCGCTGAACTGCAGTTCCTGCAGCGCGCCTATCCGGGCGCGAGCTGGTAAACGGAAGGAGGCGGTTATGATAGCCGCGACGTTGCCGTCGATCGCCGATATCTGGCGGTGGCTTGAAGAGGTGCAGGATCCGGAAATCCCGGTGATCTCGCTTGTCGATCTTGGCATCATCCGCGGTGTCGCATGGAAGGAGGACACGCTGGTCGTGACGGTGACGCCCACCTATTCCGGCTGTCCGGCGACCGCGCTCATCAACCTCGATATCGAGCGGGCGCTAAAGGAAAAAGGGATCGAAAAGCTCAGACTGGAGCGCCAGCTGTCGCCGGCCTGGACGACCGACTGGATCAGCACCGAGGGTCGCGAAAAACTGCGCGCCTACGGCATTGCGCCGCCCGTGGACGGAACGGCGATAGACGGCATCCTGCGCCAGCGCGTCGACCGGCTCTCCGGCCGCTCCAATCTGATGATCGTCTGTCCGCGTTGCGGCTCGACGAACACGGAAAAGATCAGCCAGTTCGGCTCGACACCGTGCAAGGCGAGCTATCGCTGCACCGATTGCCTGGAACCATTCGATTATTTCAAGTGCATCTGACCCTTTGCCTAGTGAGGTCCGCAATATGGCACGTTTCCATTCCCTTCAGGTCACCGACATCCGGCGCGAAACACGCGATGCCGTCGTCGTCACGCTTACCCCGCAGGACGAGGACCGCAGCGCGTTCGATTTCACGCAAGGCCAGTACCTGACCTTCCGCCGCAAGTTCGACGGCGAGGAGTTGCGACGTTCGTATTCGATCTGTGCGGGGCGGGATGAGGGCTTGCTCAGGGTCGGCATCAAGCGGGTCGATGGTGGCTGCTTTTCGACATGGGCGAACGAAGAACTCAGCGTCGGCGACACCATGGAAGCCATGCCGCCGATGGGCGCGTTCTTCACGGCGATCGAGCCTGATGTTTCCAAGACCTATCTGGGATTTGCCGGCGGAAGCGGCATCACACCGGTCCTTTCGATCATTAAGACGACGCTCGCTCGCGAGCCACGTTCACGCTTCACGCTGGTCTATGCCAACCGACAAATCAGCTCGATCATGTTCCGCGAGGAGCTGGACGACCTGAAGGACACCTATCTCGGCCGGCTGTCGATCTTGCACATTCTGGAAAGCGAGGCGCAGGATATCGACCTCTTTACGGGTCGCGTCGACGTCGAGAAATGCGCCGGCCTGTTCAAGCACTGGATCGATCTGAAGGCCATCGATACGGTCTTCATCTGCGGACCGGAACCGATGATGCTGTCGATTGCCGCCGCACTTCGCGATCACGGGATGCGCGAGGAACAGATCAAGTTCGAACTCTTCGCATCCTCCCAGCCGGGACGTGCGCGCCGCAGGGCGGAAAGTGCTGCGGGCGTCGACAAGGACACGGCCTGCCAGGCAACGGTGATGCTCGATGGCGCAACCCGCGTCTTCAAGATGCCTAAACAAGGGCAAACGCTGCTCGAGGCGGCGCTCGAAAACAACATGGACGCGCCCTACGCCTGTAAGGCAGGCGTCTGTTCCACTTGTCGGGCCAAGGTCCTGGAGGGTGAGACCGAGATGGAGGTCAACCATGCGCTCGAGGACTACGAGGTCCGCCAGGGCTACGTCTTGACCTGCCAGTGCTATCCGCTGAGCGACCGCATCGTCGTCAGCTACGACCAGTAATCGGTCGAGGACCGAGGGAGGAATGCCGATGCCCGATACGATGCCGATCGAGGAGTACCTGCTCAAGGGGGGCGTGCTGACGTCGCCGGACAATGCGCCGCCGCGCTATCGCGGCGAGCTCTTGCGCCTGATGGCGAGTTTCGTCGACAGCGAGCTTGCGGGTGCGGCCGGCTTTGCCGATACGATCAACGATGCGCCTGGTATCAAGGAGCGCATCGCGTCTGCCAAGATCGTTCTTGAAAAGACCGACCATGCCGGACGCGTGCTCGAGATCATGGGTAGCTTCGGCGCCGATAGCGGCCGCTATGCCGCGCACCATCCATGGGACGCCCGCCTGAAGCGCGACACCGACATCGGTGCAGCACGCCAGGGCGGCGACATGCGCCTTTCCGTTTTCCACTATCCCCTTGAGGGCTGGATCGATGCAGTCGTTATGAATGTGCTGATGGGCACTGCAAGCACCATCCAGTTGCGGGAGCTCACTCACGTCTCCTACCAGCCACTTGCCGAAGTGTTCCGCGCCATTCTGCCGCGAGAGGCGCATCACACCGATCTCGGCATCGAGGCGCTGAAGCGGATTGCCGAAGATGAGGAAGGGGCGAAGGCCGCGCGTGAAGCGATCATCTATTGGCGGCCGCGCGTTGCCGCAAGCTTTGGACTCTCCGGATCGGCGCGCTACCAAACTCTGTCCCGTTTCGGCCTTCGCCATACCCCTAACGAGACGCTGCTGTCTGAATGGCAGGCGGCCATCGACGCGCAGCTTGCTGCGCTCAATCTGAACTGACCGGAAGGATTAAAACAATGAACGTTCTGGTAATGGAGCCACGCCGCCTCGAAAGCTATGTCTATGGCCGCTGGGTTCCCGGCACGAAGGATGGCGCTGAACTGCGCGATGCCTCGACGGGCGCACCGGTGGCGCTGATCGATTCTACCGGTGTCGATTTTGCGTCGTCTCTGGCCTACGGCCGCGAGAAGGCAGGTCCCGCACTCAGGCGCATGTCGTTTCATGAGCGCGCCGCCATGCTGAAGGCACTTGGCCAGGCGCTGATGGACCGGAAGGAGGAGTTCTACGCCCTGTCGTCGGCGACTGGCGCCACCAGGACAGACAGCTGGATCGATATCGACGGCGGCATCGGCACTCTGTTGTCCTATGCCTCAAAGGGTCGACGCGAGCTGCCCAATACGCGCGTACTCGTTGATGGCGACGTGGAAACCCTGTCGCGCGACGGAACGTTCTCGGCCCGGCACATTCTGTCGCCGCTGCAGGGCGTCGCCATTCACATCAATGCCTTCAACTTCCCGGTCTGGGGCATGCTGGAGAAGCTGGCGCCGACCCTCATCGCCGGCATGCCGGCGATCGTCAAGCCGGCAAGCCAGACGGCCTATCTCACCGAGCTTGTCGTGCGTCGCATGATCGAAACCGGTCTTCTGCCGGAGGGCGCCGTGCAACTGGTCTGCGGTTCGGTCGGCGATCTCCTCGACCATGTCGACGGGCAAGATGTCGTAACCTTCACCGGTTCGGCCTGGACGGGCCGCAAGCTGAAGACCCATCCGGCGATCATCGAAAATTCGGTGCGCTTCACCATGGAGGCAGACAGCCTCAATGCGACTGTCCTCGGCCTCGACGCGGGCCCCGGCACGGAAGAGTTCGACCTCTTCGTCAAGGAAGTCTCTCGAGAGATGACGGCAAAGGCCGGCCAGAAGTGCACGGCCATCCGCCGCGTCATCGCGCCACGCGCCTATTGCGACGCGCTGGTCTCCGTCCTTGGCGAGCGTCTTGGCAAGACCACGCTCGGCAATGCCGCCGATGAAACCGTCCGCATGGGCCCGCTTGCAAGCCTTGCTCAGCGTGACGAGGTCCGCGCGCGCATCGGCGATCTTCTCGCCGATGCCGAGATCGTCGCCGGCGATCCGGACAATCCGCGCGTTGTGTCGGGTGACGCGGAAGCCGGCGCCTTCCTCAATCCGGTCCTGCTTTATTGCGACAAGCCCTGGCAAGCCAAGGCCGTGCACGACGTCGAAGCCTTCGGCCCGGTCAGCACGGTCATGCCTTATGACAGTGCCGAGGAGGCGGTGGATCTTGCCCGCCGCGGCAAGGGAAGTCTCGTTTCCTCCGTCTTCACCAACGATCCCATCTTTGCCGAAGACGTGGTCCTCGGCATGGCGCCGTTCCACGGACGGGTGCTGATCGGCAACCGCACGAGCGCCAAGACGTCGACCGGCCACGGCTCGCCGCTGCCCGGTCTGGTGCATGGCGGTCCAGGACGCGCCGGCGGTGGCGAGGAATTGGGCGGCCTTCGCGGGGTCATGCATTACATGCAGCGCACGGCGGTGCAAGGCGCACCGACGCTTCTGTCTGCCGTCACCGGCCGCTGGGTTGCCGGTGCCGACGTGCGCCGTGATGGCGAGCACCCGTTCCGCAAGTCGCTTGCAGAACTGCAAATCGGCGACCAGCTGGTAACAGGTACGCGCACGGTCACGCTTGAAGATATCGAGCATTTCGCCAAATTCACAGGCGATACCTTCTATGCCCACATGGACGAGGAAGCCGCACGCGCCAATCCGTTCTTCGACGGCCGCGTCGCCCACGGCTATCTGATCGTCTCCTTCGCCGCCGGTCTATTTGTTGACCCGGCCCCTGGCCCGGTTCTCGCCAATTATGGGGTCGACAACCTGCGCTTCCTCACGCCGGTCAATCCGGGCGATACGCTGCAGGTCCAATTGACCTGCAAGGAGATCAACCCGCGCATCGGCGCCGAGCATGGCGAAGTGCGCTGGGATTGCCGTGTGAGCAACCAGAGTCGTGCGACGGTTGCCCAGTACGACGTGCTGACGATGGTGGCCAAGACAAGGGACTGATTAATATGGCGCAGGTCTATTCCTATGATGGCGTCGTGCCGGTGATCCATCCAACGGCTTTCGTCCATCCGGCCGCCGTGGTGATTGGCGACGTCATCATTGGACCGGCCTGCTATGTCGGCCCGTGCGCCGTATTGCGCGGTGATTTCGGGCGGATCGTCATGGAACGTGGCTCGAACGTCCAGGAGACCTGCGTCGTTCATAGCTTTCCTGACGTGGAGGTGGTGATCGGCGAAGACGGTCATATCGGCCACGGCGCCGTGCTGCACGGCTGCCGCATCGGTCGCAATGCCATGGTCGGAATGAATGCCGTGGTCATGGACGAAGCCGTGATCGGCGAAAATTCCATCGTTGCCGCCATGGCTTTCGTCAAGGCAGGCGCTGAAATCCCGGCAAACAGCCTGGCGGTCGGATCCCCTGCCAGGGTCATTCGCGAACTAAGCGAAAAAGAAATCGCCTGGAAGCGTCAGGGAACGGGGGTCTATCAGCGCCTCGCACTGGAAGCCAAGGACAAGCTTCGACCCGTCGAACCGCTCCGCGAACCGGAAGCAGACCGTCGGCGCATCCAGGCTCCCGAATATGACCCGCTGATCCTGGAGCGGCTAAAATTCGGGGATTGAGCCAAAGCATGTCCCGTACGGGAACGGGTTTCGGGACAAATGCGATCCCGCCTGTCCGCGTATCATGGCTTGCCTGGAGCGGTGCGGTACCTATAAGGCCGCCAATGATGCAGCCGCTGCCGGCTGGATGCTATCGGCCATTCAAGAGCGGATAGGTGAACGCGATCTTGCAGGTTGGAAAAAGCTCAAGGCCATCGTGGATAAGCAGCGCAACTCACCTTGGCGCCAAGCAGTTATGTGCATTAATCCAGGACCAAAACCGAAAGCCACGCTCAGCGAGCAGGTGCGCGCGTCAGAACATAAAGGTTGCCGCCCAGCTCGGAAACGACGATCAGCCGCTCGTCCCAGACAAGCACAGACACTGGGCGGGTCAGGCCCTCGAGAATAACCGTCCGTTCCCGTGCCTTTTTATTGAACTTCAGCAATCTCCCACTCGCCTTACGAAATCCTTCCTTCTGGTCGTAGATGCCGTGTTCGAGGACAAGCATCTCTCCACCGTTGTCGAAAGCAACACTCACGGGCGCATTAAGCGCTTCGACGTCAATCTGCGGCGTTGACTGATCGCCAGCCTCGGGAATCGAAACGATCTTTCCGGCTCCGGTAAGGAAGGGAAAGCCGCCGAACAGCGCTATATAGAGGCGCCCGCCGTGAAGGGCGATACCGGCTGGCACCGCATCGGTTTCGTAGCTGTTGCCTTCGGCGAACTCGGTCGGTGAAAGGCTGCGGAGCGCCGTGGCCGCCTGCTCCATGCGGCGGAATGTCAGAAGCGTGCTTTTGTGGCCGTCGGGCTGTACGCGTTCGACACTGTTTCGAGCGGAGTCGATCACGTAGTAGCGTCCGCTCGCCGCAACGAAGTCGAACGGATTCCAGAAATCGTTGCTGATGACACGGACCTGACCGGCCGCGTTGAGCGCAACGAGCGCGTGGTCAAGCGGCCCCTCCTTCGAGCCGACTGGCGTCCATCCCTGGGCGACGACAAGTCCATCATCGGCGCGGACGACACGATATGGACCGGTCGGGTCACCGATCACGTCGAGGCCATGGGGAAATACCGGACCGAATGCGACAAGCTTGCCGTCCGCGCCGCGCCGGTAGAGCCGGCCGCTGGCGAGATCGCTGACGAGCAGGTCTCCGGCGTCGCGAGATAGGCCGGCGAAGGCGGCACCAGGCGTGTTGAAGGTCTCGAGCGTGTAGCCGGGCGGCGCCGTCGGTTCAGCACCAGTACCGGTGGCTGGGAGCAGAAAACCGGTGACGATCATCAAGGTGTAGAGCGGACGCATCTGAAGCCACCATTGGCTGAGAACCGGAATTCCGGATCATAGGCGAGCCGATAGGTCGTTGTCAGGTGGTTTGGGTCGCTGTTCCAGGAGCCCCCACGAAGCACGCGGTACAGCCCGGCGCTCCTCGCCGCGGTCCCGCCTTCATACGGCGCGTAGCCATCACGGGTCCACTCCCAGACATTGCCGACAAGATTGAGGACGCCCTCTTTGCTTGCGCCATCGGCGAAGGACGCCGCCGGTGCGGTCATCGGATACCCATCGCGCGCGTCGCCGGAACAACAGGCATCCGCTCCAGAATTTGCGCGCGCATTGCCCGGCGGGACCTCGCCCCATGGGAACGCGCTGCCCTTCGTTCCTCGCGCCGCACGCTCGTATTGTTGTTCCGATGGAAGAACCAACCCGTAGTGACGGCAAAATGCATCGGCGTCTTCCCAACTCACCCCGACGACCGGCCGGTCGTCCAATCCCAGGATTGGGTGATTGGCGTAGAAGGCCGCCCGATGGCCGGTCTCCTTGACGAAGAGCCCATATTGCTGGTTTGTAATCTCGGTGCGATTGATCGCAAACGCCTGCCCCTCCAGTTCGCGCCGCGGGCGTTCGTTTTCAGGGCCATCGTCGCGGCCGAAGATGAACGTCCCCGCAGGAATTTCAATCAGCGGATTTTCAGCGATGAGGCCGCCATCGGCAGCGGTCGCGCCAAATGCAAGGGTGATCACCATCGCTGACGTCCAACGGCTAGAAGTCAACACGATCTTGAGTCTCGCCATTGAACAGAAACACGCGATCCGTCGCGACCTTGACGCCGATCTGCTGGTCGATCTGACCCGTGAAATTCTTGTCGGCACGCAAGGTCATGAGTTGACCCCCCAACCGCAGGCTCACAAGCGTATTCTCGCCGGTGAGCTCCGCCGAATAGATCGGCGCGACCAGATTGACGTCTACATCACCGGCATCAGTCGGGTGGACGTCCTCGGGGCGGACGCCGAGGACCGCTCGAGAGACGTTTGCCTGGCCGATACCCCCGACCCTGAGGCCGGCACTAACGAACACACCGTCTCTCACTTCTCCCGGAATGAGGTTCATCGGCGGCGAGCCAATAAAGCCGGCAACGAAGAGCGTGCGCGGATCGTTATAGATCTCCCGTGGCGTCCCAAGCTGCTCGATGACGCCCTTGTTCATCACGGCCACGCGATGGGCAAGGGTCATCGCTTCTATCTGGTCATGGGTGACGTAGATCGTCGTGACCTGCAGCTCATGTTGCAGGTGCTTCAGCTCGGCGCGCATCTGCGTGCGAAGCTTGGCATCGAGATTGGACAGCGGCTCGTCCATCAGAAAGACGCGTGGTGTGCGCACGATAGCGCGAGCAAGTGCCACGCGCTGGCGCTGACCGCCGGAAAGTTCCTTCGGCAGCCGCGACAACATCGAGTCGAGTTCCACACGCCGTGCGACTTCGGCTATTCGTCGCTTGCATTCAGCGGGCGGCACTTTGCGGATCTTCAGCGGGTAACCGATGTTGTCTTCGACGGTGAGGTGAGGATACAAAGCATATGACTGGAATACCATTGCAACGTCGCGATACTTGGGAAGGACACCGTTGACGCGGTCCTCGTCGATGTAGATGTCGCCGAATGTCGCTTCCTCGAGACCCGCGACCATCCGCATGGTCGTTGTCTTGCCGCAACCGGAAGGTCCGAGCAAAACGAGAAACTCCTTGTCCCTGATCTCGAGGTTGAAATCATTGACGGCAACGAATTCGCCGAACTTCTTGCAGACGTTTTTGAATGTGACGGACGCCATAGGTCTCAACCTTTGACGGCACCCAGGGACAATCCCCGGACGAGATGCTTCTGGACGATGAAGGCGAAGATGACGATTGGCACGCAGGCCATGAACCCCGCCGCACTGATTTCACCCCAATAGGTGTTGTATTGCGTTACGCGCCCGGCAATGCCGATCGGCAGCGTCTGCGACTGCTCGGTGAGCGTGATGATGAGGGAAAGTAGAAACTCGTTCCACGAGATGATCAGACAGAAGATGGCGGTGGCTGCAAGCCCAGGCCGGGCAAGAGGCAACGCCACGTGTAGGAATGCGCCCCACCGTGTGTCGCCGTCGACCATCGCCGCCTCCTCAAGCTCGACCGGAAGATCCTGGAAATAGCTCTTCATCATCCACGTCGCGAAGGGCAGATTGAAGGCGGTGTAGGCGACAATGAGAGCCGACTTCGTGTTGAGCATGTCGAAATAGTTGAAGAACAGGTAGAGCGGAATGATGCTGACGATGGGCGGCATCATGCGCGTTGACAGGATCCAGAACGAAATCTGCTTCCGCCACTGCCAGGGGTAGCTGAACCGTGCCAAGGCATAGCCGGCCATTGTGCCGAAGGTCAGGGAAACGATCGTCGTTCCGACGGCGACGAGAAAGCTGTTCAGCGCGTAGCCTAGGAACGGACGCTGGATAAACGCTTCGTTGTAGTGTTTTAGGGTGGGGTTGCGCGGCAGCCACTCCGGCGGCACTGCGAAAATGTCGATATCATATTTAAGCGAGTTGGTCGCGATCCAATAGATCGGAAAAAGTGTGACGACCAGCGCGACAACGATCGTCAGATAGGCCAGCAGGCGGATGAGCACGTCTGTGGTCCGGCTGCGCGCGTGTATTTTTTTTGGCAGTGTCATGGTCATTCCGCCAGCCGCATGCGTTTCATGAACCAGGTGCTTAAAACGATCGTTACAAACAGCACGAAAAGCGACATCGCCGCCGCGTAGCCTGGATCGGCGAAGCGGTAGGCGACCTGATAGATATACAGGCTCAGGACCTTGGTCCGGTCAGCCGGACCCCCGCCTGTCAGTATGAAGACCAGATCGAAAAGACGCAGTGCATCCATGACACGCAGGAGAAGCGCAATGGCGATAACCGGCTTGAGGAACGGCAGCGTCAGGTCCCGGAACTGCTGCCAGGACGAGGCTCCGTCGAGCGCGGCGGCCTCGTAGGGTTCGACCGGCAAGCTCGCCAACCCCGCCAACATGAGAAGGAATATGAAGGGTGTCCATTGCCAGACATCGGCGACGATGATCGAGAACATCGCAAGGTTCACGTCGCCCGCCCATGCCTGCAATGGCAGACCGAGGCGGAACATGATTTCGTTCAGGACGCCGAACTGAGGCTCATAGATGAGCTTCCATGTGATCGCGACCGCGATCGGCGGCAGCATCATGGGGATCATCAGGACGGTCTTCAGAAAGGTCAACTTGCGAATGAATTTATCAAGGAGCAGCGCCAGGCCGAGACCGAGGATGAATTCCGCCGTCACCGCCGCGACCGTAAATATGGTGGTGTTCCAGAGCGCGACGTGAAATTGCGTGTCGGAAAAAAGCCGCGCGAAATTACCGGCACCGACGAACGTCCAGGGCAGATCGGGATTCGGGCTGATTTTGTGGACCGCCGCATAGAACATGTAGACGCTGGGAAAGATCGTCAGGCCCAGGAGTATGAGTACTGTCGGCGCAAGCATGAGGAAGCGCAAATGCCGCTCTACCCATCGCTCCAGACCGCCACCTGGTCGAAGCGGCGCGGCCACGGTTCCGCTTTCCGACGTCAACATTGACCTCTCCCGTAAACCTGCCCCGGCGCGCCTGAATTCTCGGGTTTCAAGCTCATCGGGCGCGATTGCCGGCGCAGTAACGGAGCGGCGTCCGAAAACCCCGCTCCAAATAGCAGTTGCCTAGTAAAGGTTCGTAATCCGTGAGACCGCCTCCTGCGAGCTCTTCAGAGCCTCTTCCGGCGTGATCGTGCCTGCGACCGCCTTGGAAAGCTCGATGCCGAAGGCATTCTCGATCTCTGGCCACTTCGGGTGACGCGGACGGGGCGTCGAGGCCTGGATCGCCTCCATCAATACCGGATAATGCCGGAACTTCTCTTGCGAGGTCAGTTCCGGGTCGGTGAAGACCGAGGTCCGGACAGGCGGATTGCCTCGTAGGGCCGAAACCTTGATCTGTTCGGGCGAGGTCGCCCACATCATGAAGTCGAAAGCTTCCTGCTTATTCTTGGAAGCCGACATGATGCCCATGGTCCAGTGGCCGATTTCCGAGCTGCCCGGTTTCGTTCCAGCAGGAATGGGACTGTAGGAGATCTTGCCGACCATCTTCGATTGGGTCGGATCTTCAAAGGTCGCAACGTAGTTCGGCCAGTTGATCGATGAAGCAGCAGTACCGGCGGCTAGCGCGGTGCCAACCTCGTTGGCGTTGTAGCTCTCCACGCCCTTCGGCGAAACATCGCGCAGCGCCATGAATGTCTTCATGGCAGCGGCCCCTTCAGGCGTGTCGATCGTTACCTTGGTTCGGTCGGCGTTGAACATGTCAGCGCCATAGGACCAGAAGATCGGCATGAAATCGGCAACCACCGGATTTCCCTGGCCGCCTCGGAAGACGTAACCGAAATAGCGGCCACCGCCGTTTTCCGTCAGCTTCTTGCTCGCCTTCAACACGTCGTCCCAGGTCTTTGGAGCATCTACGCCAGCTTCCTTGTACTTGGCAGCGTCATAGAAAAACATCTGCGCATTGCCCACATAGGGCAGACAGACATAGGGTCCCGTATTGTAGGGATTGCGGCAGACCGCCAGCGACTTCGAAAGGAAGTCACTGTCAGGCCCCTCCATTCCGGCCTTCTTGAAGTAAGCGGTCAGATCCTCCAGATGTCCGTTCTCGGCGAAAAACGGAATCCACGGATCGTCCATGAGGATAATGTCGAAGACACCGGACTTGGTCGCGCCGGCATTGGCGCCTTGCTCGAACACGTTGGCATAAGGCGCCTGTACAGCCTCCACCTTCGTGCCCTTCAACTTTCCGTAGTCGTCGGCAGCGGCCCTGAGACCGTCGCCCTCGGTGCCCGATGGCACGAGGATCGTGATGTCGGCCCATGCGGCGCCGTTGATCGCGAGTGCGGACGTCGCAATAGCCAGGGTGAGAAACAATCTGCGAAGCATTGTACACCTCTCATTCCGAGATGTTATCTTGAGGCCTCTTTATCGGGGGCTTCACCCTTTCCGGCATAGCGGAAACGCTACCTCGACACCCAGGCGAACCACTCTGCGAAAAGTCGAAACGTCGCCCGGCATCTCATCCTCGAGCGAGTTGCAAATTCTATCACATCGGGAGCTATATTTAGAGTGGCTGTATTAGCATTTTCTTGATTTTTGCCCTGGTAGTCATCGCAGTTATTGGGGTCGGTTTGCCGCCGCATCAGGTAGCAAAGACCACCAAAAGCGGCTTACACATCTGAATTGGAAGAGCGATCAATTCCAGCCAAACTTCCGGGACTGCCTCCTGGCCTTGATCGCGCTAGTGGCAGCCTTGCGTGTGAGCCGTCGTCGGGCTTCGTCCGGAAAGCCACTTCCGGACCTTTGCCCTTAGTGCCGCGAAGTCGCGTCTCGAGCCTAATGCAGAAGTTCCGCTGATCCCCGCAAACTCTCGCTAACGGCCTTACGCGGACCTGTGCGTGGGAGGCAATATTCCAAGCGAAGTTCGATAGCAGCCGTATGTTACTGTAACGTACTTGCCATTTCTCGATGCCGTGGGAAGATGACGCTGCAAGTTCTGCGAGCAAGCTGATTGTGAGCTGCAGCCGCCAATACTGTGCGAAAGATATAGGTCCCGTCCGTGTTGTTTTGGGGCATGAAACGTGCATGCGCAGTCCGTTCCAACCTAGAAGAATTATAGTGGAGGGAATGACATGGCATCGACAGCAAGCAGCCTTTCCTTTTTGGTTTTTCTCCTCGCGACAACTGGTCTCAATGGCGGAAGCATAGCCTCCGCCCAGACTGCTGCTGAAATTCCCCCGGCGATCACCACGCCGGACAAGGTCGAGACGCGCATTGGCACGCTCGACTTCAAGGACGGCATGCCGAGCAAGGAGACCATCGCCAAGGTCTATGACAATCTGGACTTCACGCATGCGTTCGAGGCGTTCGTGAACACCCTGCAAGGAGTCAGCATCCACGCCCTCCACAAGGGCTTTCTGAGCATCGGGGTCAAGGATAACGAAGTCCTTGTCTTCTCCGAACTGATGGATGCCAAGTCGCTGTACCTGACTGCCAATGCGGACACCGTCTACTACATGGGCATGCTCGACCTGACCAAGGGTCCTATGGTGCTCGAGGTGCCACCCAAGGCGCTTGGCGCGATTGATGACTACTGGTTCCGCTGGGTCGTCGACATCGGGCTGCCTGGGCCTGATCGCGGCCAGGGCGGGAAATACCTCATTCTGCCGCCCGGCTACGATGGTCCGCTGCCTGATGGATTCAATATCGCCCGCGCCCGGACCAGCCTCGTCATATGGTTCGCTCGCTCGTTCCTGGAGAACAACGATCCGAAACCGGTGGCCGAATCGATCAGAAAGTTCACAAAGGTCTATCCATACGAGGCCGGCGGCGTTGGCACCCCCATCGCCGACTTTCTGAGCGGCAAGGCTAAGCTTGGAAAAGTCACGCCACCGTCGCCGACCGTGTTCCATGAAGGTACCGGCAAGGTGATGAACACCATCCCACCCAACGACTTCAGCTTTTACGAGATGCTCAATGAGGTCGTGCAGCAGGAGCCTGCAGGGTCACTCGATCCCGAGTTGATGGGCCCGGTCGCCGCCATCGGCATCATCAAGGGCAAACCGTTCGCACCGGATGCGCGGATGAAGAAGATTCTCGCCGAAGCGCTTGCGCTCGCCAATGCCACCTCGCGCACCCTGTTTATGGCACCTCGCGATCCGGCTTTATACTACTACCCCGGTTCGGGTTGGCAGAACATGCTGTTCGAAGTCGGCTACGAGTTCGAGACGCCGATCCCGCTGGTGACGCCCGAGGGCGTCAAGCCATTCCCGCCCACCGGCTATCGCACGCTCGACGCGCGGACGGACTTCTTCTACGGCGTCACCGGGATCACGCCCGCGATGGCCATGCGGCTGCCCGGCATCGGCTCGACCTACTTATGGACGATGGTCGATGCAAACAAGGAGCCATTCGACGGCGGCAAGACCTACAAGGTGACGTTGCCGAAGGACATCCCGCAGGCGAACTTCTGGTCGTTCACGCTCTACGACAACATGTCGCGCTCGATGCTCGACACGCCGCAGCGCTACCCGCGCGCCGGCAGCCAGAGCTTTCCGTCGCCGGCAGCCGAGGCGGCGGCCGACGGCACGACGACGGTTTACTTCGGCCCGACGCAACCAGCGAATGTCAAACGAGGCAACTGGATTCAGACCATGCCCGGTAAAGGTTTTATCCCGTGCCTGCGGCTCTACAGCCCGCTTGAGCCGTTCTTCACCAAGTCCTGGCGGCCGAGTGAGGTCGAAGTCGTTAAGTAGTCAGCGAGCGAACGCGATAGCATCGTGTCAGGGATCTGCTACCTCCTGGTCGATCCGTCCATCCTCGATTTCGAACGGCTGTTCGCGGGACTACGTCCTGCACTTCGACAAGAGAGAATTGCCACCAGTGGACGCTTTCTGGTCCGTCACTGCCTACGACAGCGACGGGTATTTCATTCCGAACCCACTGAAGCGGCAGGCGATCGGTGATCGCGACAAGCTCGTTGCCAACGCCGACGGGTCTGTTGATCTGTATATCCAAGCTGACTCGCCTGGCACCGAGAAGGAGAGTAACTGGCTCCCGGTTGGAAAAGAACCGTTCACTTTGTTGATGCGCCTCTATTCACGTCGGGAAGAATTCCTTGAAGGCAAATGGGAGCGCCAGCGGTCAACAGACAATAGTGCCGCTCTTGGGCGCTTTCAGGACCAAGACGTCGATGGCGCGTGCGCGGAGCCGCATTACGCGCCGTTGCTAAAACTACCCAACACGAAAATCGGCCCGAATTGTCCTTAGATTCAAGTAGGCAGGCCACGTTTGGTGGTTTTTGCTACGCAATGCCGGTTTTAGCTGTCTAATGAAGGGGTAGCGGCAACAATCGGGATTGCGCTCGAGAGCCCATCTGAGGCTTGAGGCGTCGCATCCTCGAAAGCGAAGCTGACCGTACGAGCGAAAGCTTGAGCGTTGCGTTCGTCTTTGGGCGCGCCCCTTGGACGCTTTCCTTTCACTTTGTGATTTCTGACATATATTAGAAATCATGAGCGTTCCGCAGGTGGTAGCGCTGAGCTTAAGGTGTTGGCGGTGGCTACCGCCAATCCTGATCTCGTTGTTCTCGCTGCTCTCAGCTCTGGGCCCGACGACCCTGCTGGCATCGGAATCGAAGCGCGCGGCTATAGTCCTGAAGGTGAACGGCGCCATCAGTCCGGCGGCTGCCGACTATGTGATGCGAGGCCTTCAACGTGCCGGCGAACGTGGCGCGGGCCTGATTGTCCTACAGATCGACACACCAGGCGGTCTCGACGCCTCCATGCGGGAAATCATTCGCGCGATCCTTGCGTCGTCCGTGCCTGTGGCAAGTTTTGTGGCACCGAGTGGGGCGCGGGCGGCCAGCGCTGGCACCTATATTCTCTACGCAAGCCACATCGCGGCAATGGCGCCAGGCACCAATCTCGGCGCTGCGACACCGATCGCACTTGGCGGAAAGCCCTTCGGCGGCGAGCCGGAGCCCAACAAGGACAATCCGAGCGGAAAGCCGCCGCAGCCTCCCCGCGACGCCAGCGAAGCGAAAGCTATCAACGACGCGGTGGCTTACATTCGAGGGCTTGCGGAATTGCGCAATCGCAACGCCGACTGGGCAGAAAAAGCAGTGCGCGAAGCTGCGAGCCTTTCATCGACCGCTGCCGCGCGCGAGCACGTCATCGATTTCACCGCAGCTACCGTTGGCGATCTGTTGACCCAGGCCCAGGGACGCATGGTACGGGTCGGTCAAACAGATGTTCGGCTCGATACCGCCGGTCTTGTCGTGGAGGAATTCCAGCCGGATTGGCGAACGCGCCTACTTTCCGTGATTACCGATCCAAACATCGCAATCATCCTCATGATGGTCGGAATCTATGGCCTGATCTTCGAATTTTTTGCGCCTGGGACAATGCTTCCCGGCACGATCGGTGGCATCTGCCTCCTTCTTGGTCTCTATGCTCTGGCGTTGCTGCCGGTGAGTTTCGCCGGCATCGGGCTGATCATCCTCGGCGTGGGGCTGACGGTGGCAGAGGCGCATTCGCCAACGTTCGGCGCGCTAGGCGTCGGCGGCGGTGTGGCCCTGGTGCTCGGCGCAACCATTCTGTTCGACACGGATATACCCGGCCTAGAAGTTTCCTGGCCCGTACTAGGTGCGATCGCAGTCGCCAGCCTCGTTTTCAGCCTTGTCGTTGCCCGCCTCGCATTCACCTCGCGCGGGCGCGAGGTCGCCACGGGTGCAGAGCAGATGATCGGGATTTCGGGAAAGGTTGAGAGCTGGGCCGGGGCAAGGGGTTACGTCATCGCGCATGGCGAGCGGTGGAAGGCGATGTCTGCCGAGCCACTCGCCGCTGGTGACGGCGTCACGGTGACCGGCCGGAACGGGCTGACGCTCGAAGTCGCACGCAGCCTGCAGGAGATCTAACGGCCTTAGGAAGCAGGAGAAGAAGAAATGGGTATGTTTGCAGATCTCGCCTTCTATCTTGTGGCGATCCTTATCTTGCTGGCCATCGTCGCATCCGCGGTCAAGATCCTCCGGGAATACGAACGCGGCGTCGTTTTTACACTTGGCCGCTTTACCGGCGTCAAGGGACCCGGCCTGATCCTGCTCGTCCCCTACGTCCAGCAGATGATACGAGTCGATTTACGCACGCGGGTACTCGATGTCCCCAGCCAGGACGTCATTTCTCACGACAACGTCTCGGTGCGCGTCAGCGCGGTGATCTATTTCAGGGTCATCGATCCCGAGAAGTCGACGATACAGGTCGAGGATTTCATGATGGCGACAAGTCAGCTTGCCCAGACCACATTGCGCTCGGTACTCGGCAAGCACGACCTCGATGAGATGCTGGCCGAGCGCGACAAGCTCAACTTGGACATTCAGGAAATCCTTGACGCCCAGACGGATGCGTGGGGCATCAAAGTTGCCAATGTCGAGATCAAACATGTCGATATCAATGAATCGATGATCCGCGCAATTGCCCGCCAAGCGGAAGCAGAACGCGAGCGTCGCGCCAAGATCATCAATGCCGAGGGCGAGCAGCAGGCCGCAGCGAAGCTACTCGAAGCGGCCGAAATCTTGGCCAGGCAACCGGAGGCTATGCAACTTCGCTATTTGAGCACTTTGAACGTCATCGCCGGTGAGAAGACTTCGACGATCTTATTCCCCTTTCCGATGGAGCTCGGCAATCTACTGCCCGTCAAACCGAAATGATGAACCGTTTAGGTCCAGGCAGCATCCGTTATTGCTATCTTTTGCTGCGATCTAGCGGATAGCTCCCTCCGGTCAGCAGCTGCATCGCCTTAGGGCAATTGCTCATTGGAAGGCCGCCACCAGCGTAACCGCCCGATCCAGGCATCTGCCCAAAAGGCTTCCAGCGGAATATAACCTGGCATCACCAGAAGCGTTACGGTCGGATCGCCGACAAGGGGCATCGGCGAACTCAGCGAGAAAGAGATCGCCGAGAAGCGCCGGGGAGCCGGGATACGATCCATCCATTGATGCTGGAGCAGCTGAAATTCGGCGATTAAGGCTTAGCGCTCAGCGTACCGCCTTGACGCCCTCGAGGATCAGGGTGGTGGCAATATCGGCATATTCGTCGCGGCTGACAGGACCGCCCGGTCGAAACCACATATAGACCCAGTTCATCATGCCGAAGAGTGACATCGTCACCGGCATCAGCAACGGCTTGTTCGCGTTGAGATCCGGATTGATCTCGATGATGGTGTTGGAAAAACGCTTAATGATCCGCCGTTCGATGGCACGCAGCTCGTCAAGTTGCTCTGGCGAGAGCGCGCTCGTACCGTTCAGCTGCACCTTGTGCTCGTTGTCGGCGCCGCGATAGTTTTCCAGTACCTGGCGAACGAGAAGCCGCAATCTTTCCTGAGGAGAGACGCCGGGTTTATCCGCGCCAGCAACGGCAGCTTCCAACTCTTCGAGATGGTTGCGAATGATATCGAAGATCAGGGCGTCCTTGCTCGGGTAGTAATGGTAAAGCAGGGCTTTGGAAACGTTGCTGCGCGAGGCGATGTGAGCCATGGAGGCTTTCTCCATCCCCATCTCTGCAAAGACGGCAGCGGCGCTGCTCAAGAGGCTGCGTTGTTTCTCTTCAAAGTCGATCGCGCGCGTTCGTGCCATATTACCCTGCGTTCCTGTTCTTCCTCCGCGCCCTCCACGCGACGAGCTTTCGACAGCTCTTGTTCGGTGCTTCCCGGAACGTCACCACGCCGGGAAGCAATCGGCTTCATTCCTTCGGCCTGTTGTCGACGACCCGCTTGGCCTTACCCTCGGACCGTGCGACTCCACCCGGGTCGCGAATCTCGATCCTTGTGGTAACACCAACGACGCTCTTGATGTAGTGGGCAAGGGCTCTTGCCGAGGAAGCGCGCGCAATTTCGTCGGCGGCGCCAGGCGTGCACTCGACATGGACGGTCATCTGATCCATGCGGCCCGCACGGCTGAGCTCGATCTGGAAGTGGGGCGCGAGCCCCCGACATTTGAGGATCTGCTCCTCGATCTGCGTCGGGAAGACGTTGACGCCGCGCAGGATCATCATGTCGTCCGAGCGGCCGGTGATCTTTTCGATGCGCCGCATGGAGCGTGCCGTGCCGGGCAAGAGCCGCGTGAGGTCGCGCGTGCGATAGCGGATGATCGGCAGGCCTTCCTTCGTCAGCGTCGTGAAGACGAGCTCGCCCATCTCGCCATCGGGCAGAACCTCGCCCGTCGCTGGGTCGATAATCTCGGGATAAAAATGGTCTTCCCAGACATGCAGCCCGTCCTTGGTCTCGACGCACTCACTGGCAACGCCGGGCCCCATGACTTCCGAGAGGCCATAAATGTCGACCGCATGCATGTCGAAAGACTGCTCGATCTCCTGACGCATTGCGTTCGTCCAGGGTTCGGCGCCGAAAATGCCGACCGCCAGCGAGCTCTTGCGCGGGTCGATATCCTGGCGGCGGAATTCGTCGAGGATGGAGAGCATATAAGAGGGCGTCACCATGATGATGCGTGGCTTGAAATCCTGCATCAGCGTGACCTGCCTCTCCGTCATGCCGCCGGACATCGGCACGACGGTACAGCCAAGCCGCTCGGCGCCGTAATGGGCACCCAGGCCGCCGGTGAAGAGCCCATAGCCGTAAGCGACATGGACCATGTCGCCACGACGGCCGCCGGCGGCGCGGATCGAACGCGCCACGACGTCTGCCCAGATGTCGATATCCTTCTGCGTGTAGCCAACCACCGTCGGCTTGCCTGTTGTACCCGACGAACCATGAATGCGCGTCAGTTTCTCGCGCGGCACGGCAAACATGCCGAAGGGATAAGTGTCACGAAGATCCTTCTTGGTCGTGAACGGGAACTTCGCCAGATCGGCCAGCGATTTCAGATCCGACGGAAGGACGCCCACCTCGTCAAAGCGCGCGCGGTAGAAGGCGGAGTTCTCATAGGCGTGGCTCAACGACCATTTCATCCGATCGAGCTGGAGTGCTGCAATCTCATCGCGCGAGGCGGTCTCGATGGCGTCGAGGTCGCCGGGGCGGGGTGAGAGGTCTTCCATGTCTGTCTCCTCCAAGATGAACGGGCGGTGGCTTTAAGGCCGCTCCGGCAAAAGGGTGCCCTTGACGGTGCGCGAGTGACCGCGAAATTCGGCTATCTGCTCGCCGTTGTGATTGGTCACGTTGATGTCGTAGATGCCGCCGCGACCGCGCCGCGAAACCTCGCGCGCCGTTGCCGTCAACCGGTCGCCCGCAATGGCCGGTGCGATGTAAGTGACCGAACAATGTTGCGCGACGGCCCGCTGGTTGTAGGTGTTGCAGGCAAAGGCAAAGGCGGAATCGGCCAGCGTGAAGATATATCCACCATGGCAGGTTCCGTGACCGTTGGTCATCTCAGGCTTGATAACCATCGAGATCACCGCCACGCCCGGCGCTACCTGCTCCACGGCCATGCCGAGATGACGCGTGGCGTTATCCTCGCGCCACATCGCGTCCGCGCAGGCATCGGCAAGCTCCTGCGCCGTCAGACCGAGCGTGTCGGTCATTGTCCCCCAAACTCCGGCTTGCGCTTTTCCAGGAAGGCGGAGACGCCCTCGGCGTAGTCGGCGCTGCGTCCGGCCTCGCGTTGAAGATCGCGTTCGAGTTCCAGCTGCTCATCCAGCGAGTTGGTCGCGGCGGCCTGAATGGCACGCTTGGTCATGCCAAGGCCCCTTGTCGGCCCGGCGGCAAGACTGACAGCAAGCGCGGTGGCTTCATCAAGGAGTGTGGCATCTTCGACGACCTTCCAGATCAGGCCCCAGCTTGCCGCCGTTTCCGCGTCGAGCGGCTCGGCTGTCAGTGCGAGCGCCTTGGCACGCGCTTCACCAAGCAGCCGTGGCAGGCTCCAGGTCCCGCCGGAATCAGGCACCAGGCCGATCTTGGCAAAGGCCTGAATGAAGCGCGCCGAGCGCGCAGCCAGGGTGATGTCGCAGGCAAGCGCAATGTTGGCGCCAGCGCCGGCTGCGACGCCGTTCACGGCGCAGATGACGGGCTTGTCGAGTGTCCTGATGAGGCGGATCAGCGGGTTGTAGAAGAGCTCGATCGTGCGCCCGAGGTCGGGAGCAGCGCCGCCCTTGCTTGGATCGCGATCGCCGAGATCCTGCCCCGCGCAGAAGCCTCGACCAGCTCCGGTTAGCAACACGGCGCGCACGGACGCATCGTCATGCGCACGCTTAAAACCGGCGCGCAGAGCCAGATGCATTTCCTCGTTGAAGGCATTGAGCTTGTCGGGGCGGTTGAGGGTCAGCGTAAGGACGCCGTCGGCAAACGCCGATAGGACGGTGTCGGATTCGAACATGTTTCCTCCAGTTCCGCCAGGATCAGGCGGTTCATGGAAAAAACTCTTGCATAAACCGACCGGCCGGTCAATTATAAATCCAGAGCATGAGAGGACCATGTGAATGCACACCCTGTTTGCCCGCCACGAGCCTACACTTGCCGCAGCCCTGAAGGCAGCGCAGGAACGCGCCTACTGGTCGGCCTATCCCGAAGTCCCGAGTGGCAAGATCTATGGCGAAACCGCCACGGACGATGGTCTGTCCTCCTACAATGCCCGGCTTGGCACGCCCTTCGATCTGCCCGGTCATCCGGCAACGGTAACGGTTGGCACTGAGGTTTCGCCGTTCGGCCCGCCCCTCGGCATCACCTATCCGGCTGTGGACGCCATAACGCTGATTGAAGCCTCGAGGGCTGCGGCTCCCGCATGGGCTGCGGCATCAGCGGAAACGCGCGTCGGGATCTGCCTTGAAATTCTCGCCCGCCTCAATCGGATCAGCTTCGAAATGGCCAACGCCGTCATGCATACGACCGGGCAGGCGTTTGCCATGGCGCTCTTGGGAGGAGCACCTGATTGCCGATAATCGCATTCGCGAAGCTACCTGGGAATATGACATCATGACCGTGACCATCGAACGCGCCGGCGACGTCGCCATCGTCACCATCGACAACCCGCCCGTCAACGCCCTGTCGCAGGCGCTGCGGCAGGATTTGTGGAATGCGGCTGAGACGCTGGACGCCGATCCATCGGTGCGCGCAGTGGTTCTGATCTGCGAGGGGCGGACCTTCATCGCCGGTGCCGACGTCAACGAATTCGGAAAGCCCCCGACACCCCCTCACCTACCGGATCTCGTCGCACGCATCGAGACGGCAGCCAAGCCATGGGTTGCCGCAATTCACGGCAGTGCGCTTGGCGGCGGATTCGAAGTAGCGCTCGGCTGCCGTTTTCGCGTGGCGGTACCGTCAGCGAGCGTCGGCTTGCCCGAAGTCCGCCTCGGCATCGTACCAGGCGCCGGCGGCACGGTGCGGCTGCCACGGCTCGTCGGGCCGGCGCTTGCCGCGGAAATGGTCACAACCGGCACCCCGGTGGCCGCGCCGAGGGCCCGTTCGCAGGGTTTGATTGACGCGGTCGTCGAAGGTGATCTGGAAAAGGGGGCGATCGACTTTGCGCGCGCGGCCCTCGATCAGTCTCTTCCGCTTCCACTTCGCCAACGAGGTGTGCCCGCGGTGGACGCAGCGTTTTGGGAAACGAGCACGACGGCGGTTGCCGGCCGCGCTAAGCGCGAGGACGCGCCGCTGCGTGCACTCGCCTGCGTGCGCACGGCGGCTGAGGCCGATTTCGAGGCTGCAATGGCCTTCGAACGCCAGACGTTTCTCGAGTTGCGCGGCTCGTCCCAGGCTTCTGCCTTGCGCCATGTTTTCTTCGCGGAACGTGCAGCCCTGAGGCCGCCGGAGCTTGGCGGTGTCGAGCCCCGGAGGATCCGTTCTGCCGCTGTGATCGGTGGCGGAACCATGGGTGCAGGAATCGCGGCAGCCCTTTGCGACGCGCGATTGCCCGTCACGCTGGTGGAGCGTGACGAGGTTGCGCTCGAACGCGGCCTTTCCAACCTGCGCTCGATTATTGACGGTTTGGTCAAGCGCGGTAAGATCAGTTCCGAAGCCGCGGCCGAGCGGCTGTCGGCCGTAACGGGCACGACACACTATGGCCTTCTCGCCGGAGTCGACCTCGTCATAGAGGCGGTATTTGAGGATATCGACGTCAAGCGCGACGTCTTCAGCAGGCTGTCTGCAGTTTGCCGCGCTGACGCCGTGCTTGCCACCAACACCTCCTACCTCGATCCCGAAGAGATTGCGGCCGGCATCAAGCATCCAGAGCGCTTTGTCGGGTTGCACTTCTTCAGCCCGGCTCATGTCATGAAACTGCTGGAGATCGTGCCGACAGCTCAAACCACGCCGGCGACACTCGCGACGGGTTTTGCGCTCGCCCGCATGCTGAACAAGATTCCGGTGCGCGCCGGCATCTGCGATGGCTTTATTGGCAACCGGATCCTGAAAATCACCCGCGCCCAGGCCGAACGCCTGTTGCTGGCAGGCGCGACACCACAGGCGGTCGATGCGGCGATGCGCGCCTTCGGCCTGCCGATGGGGCCCTTCGAGGCACAGGACCTCGGCGGCCTCGACATTGCCGCCTTCCAACGCCGGGCGGCGCGTGCGCGCGGCGAGACCCCCTTCGCGCCAATCGCGGAACGACTTTGCGCGTTGGAGCGTCTGGGCCAAAAGAGTGGCGGTGGATGGTACGACTACGCAAAGGGCGACCGCACTCCACAACCCTCGGAAATCGTCGCCGGGATTATCGCCGAGGAAGGCAGCGCAAGGCCGCAGCGACAGTGGGACGAAGCCGGAATCATCGACTGCATCGTCTTGCCGATGGTCAACGAGGCCGCGAAGATCCTGCAGGATAAGGTCGCGCTCAGGGCAGCCGACATCGACCTCGTAGAAATCCACGGATATGGGTTCCCTCGCTGGCGGGGTGGTCTGATGCATTATGCTGAAGAGCGCGGACTGACAGAAATTGCTGTCAGGCTCAACGAGCTCGCGGCAGATGGTCTGGCCGAGCCGCCCTGCAATCAGTTTGAGCGATGGGTTGAATAGGGAGCAGGACTATCCGGGCCGCGGCTTGTCTCAGTAGCCGTATTGCGTCTGACTGTGTTGGCTCTTGTTGAGGACAACGCCTAACACGTTCGTCTTCTCCTGCAGGCTCTGCTCGCAAATATCCACTTCGCTCATCGTGCTTTGGTCGGAAGCAGCAACGAGGATGACGCCGTCTACATTCGGCAGGAAGGCAAGTACATCATCGGTCGACAGCATTGGCGGCAAATCATAGAGGATGACGTCCGGTTTTACCTCCTGACGCATCGCTTGTAGTGATTGAGATGCCGCGCCACTTTGAAGGAGTTCGGCCGAGAAGCGCATTGGCTGTCGGTTTGGCGCAATCGCGAGGTTGTCTCCGTATCGAAAGAACGTTTCGCGTAAGCCAGCGTCCCCCTTCAGGAAGCTCTCGATTGAGCCTGAATTTTTGATGCCAAGGGCCTTGCCGATCTGCGGGCGCCGTAGATCGAGATCGACGAGCACAGTTCGACAATCCCCCTGATTGGCCAGACTGAATGCGAGGTTCAGCGCAACGCAGGTCTTCCCGCACGAAGGGGTCGGAGACGTGATGGCAACCGAGGTCCACTTGTTCTCCCTAAGGAGACGCAGCAGCTTTGTGCGCATCATGTCAAAGGCAGCATGAGCCGGGGATGACCCGTTCAAAGTGATGACGCGATTGTTGGCAGCTGCATCGTGGTCAACAACAAGCGGGGGTAGTCCCTCCCATGCGCCTCGCACAATATCCAGCGGTTCCGGCAATGCCGGGCTCCGATCGTCCATCTCGGCAATTCCTCTACTGCGCGACGATCTGCCAACAAATTCCATTGCATTTCCTCAATCATTGCGTCGAAGCATGACGCTACTCGGGTTCACTTTTTGGCCAGCAGTCCGGGAAGACGGCAGTCATCCCACGACGTCAACGGTGGCTGAATATTCGCGTGACGCTATTGAGCTTCCTTTTCAATGGTGGCGTTCGGGTTTCGTAGGGGGTGTTGATGAAAGGGATCACCGCAAGTGGCTGCGCCTGGAGCATCTGGACCAATTCAGCCGGCCGGCGGATCGTCTTGTTCAGTATTTCAAGCAATGCGATGACTGCGAGACTCAAGCCAAGCCCTGCGAGGATGCCGCCAATAACGATGAGACGACGTTTCGATCGCAGTGGCTGTTGCGGTTGGGTGGCTTCCTCCAAAAGCGAGAATCGCCCGCCGTCAGAACGTGCCTCCATCTGCTGACCCAACGAGGCTTCTGCCCGTTTGGCAATTGCCGTGTTGTACTGCGTTTGCGTATTCGCAAGCGTGCGCTCAAGGGCGTTCAGTCGAATATCGGTGGCTGGCGTGGCGCGGATGGATTGCGTCAGTTCTTCAATCTTCCCTGTTATCTGCGCCCGCTCCTGTTCGATCGCTTCAATCCGCCTGTCCACGTCGGAGAGCTGAAAATCAAGACCCGATGGCGCCTTGGTGTCGCCACCCTCTTGCTTCTTGGGGACCACCTTGCCGCGCAGTGCGGCGATGCGCGCCCGCAGCGCGACTATGTTTGGGCTCGTTTCCGAGAATACCGTAAGCTGATCGGAAAGGGCCTTGTTCAGATCGAGCAGCATTTGTTGTTCCGCAGTCAAAGGCTCGCCGGTGGGATATTTGCCGGTGACCATGTAGGTTTCAACCAGGAGACTGCGTCTTGTGCGAAGATCCGATTGCTCCCGCTCGAGCGATATCAACCGTTCCTGCAATGAGCTCTGCTGTGTGCGACGAAACCCGAGGCTTTCGGGAAGCGTTTCTCTGTTTTCGTTCTTGAATTTCAGGAGTTCCGCCTCGATACGAGCAAGGTCGCCATCCAGTCTTTTCACCTCGTCGTCGAAGAACTCCAGAGTATTTCCTGCCCTGTCTGTTCTTTGTTTCTGATTGCTGGACAGGATCGATGTCGCAAGCTCATTGGCGACCTGCGCTGCCAGGAGCGGGGACTTGGCCTCGAACCCAATCGTGAATACCGATGCACCGTCGCCGCCGCTCAATTCTGTTTCTTCAAAAATGATGCGGGAACGCATGTTTTTTACAAGGTATTCGACCGGCGGCTGTTCCTTTTCGCCGGCGTAGATGTCGAGCTTTGCTGCGAGTTTGACAAGATTGTCCCGCGTCGTCACCTGCTGCTGGATTATTTGCAACTGGCCCATCGAACTGGTCTGGACAGTGGACCGGACAAGGTTGACGGGGATCTGCGGCGCCTCGACCAGGATCTTTGCCGACGACTGATAGGTGCGTGGCTGAAATACCGCAAAAATAAGCGCCAGAACCGTAGTCGCTGTTACGCACAGCAGGATATACGGCAACCTCCGTCGAAGAATTGAAAGGTAAAAGCGGACATCGATGTCACCCATTACGAATATATCCGAACTTGAAAACTCGAGCGGCGTAGTGCGAGGTGTCATCTTCGACCAGATTTGAAAGGCATGATAGTTGGTCGATAGTGTATATGGCATGGTCGTTTGCTAGTCCATTTGGGTAGCTTTCAATCTTGCCTTGCCGTCATGTCTCGTTACTGATTCCAGTCAATCAATTCTTTTGAGCATCGAGAAGACTAACTCCTATTGATTACTTTTGGCATATTGCCCCGAAAGATGACGATACCGTAGGATGAAAGAATAAAATCGTCGCTGTACGAGACAGCACCCACGGCAGCTCCTGCTTCAGCTCGAGGTGTCGCGAAATCTTGTTGGAGCGTTACATGATATTGCACACAGGTTTCGACAAGCTTCCGCGCGCTGTCCCACGGCTTGTTGCAACTGCGAGTGCTTTGCTGTTTGTCCTGAATGTCGGCGCAGCCCTCGCCTCCCCAATTTTCCCCAACACGAAGATTCGGCTGACGCTTGTCCAGTGGATGCCAACGAAGGGAAGTTACGAGCAATGGGCTGCCGTGGGGGGGGAATATACAGTCTCGGACCAGGGGACAATCATTGTCCCACTGCTTGGCGCCGTGTCCGTTGAAAACAAGGACGAAGCGGCTCTGGCATCGGACATCTCCAAAAAGCTGAAAGAAAAGATCGGGCTGGTCGACGAGCCGGCCGCTACCATCGAAATCCTGAAATACCCACCGATCTATGTCGTGGGCGACGTCAAAAATCCCGGCGAATATGAATTTCGAAATGGGATGACGGTTCTTCAAGCCTTGGCGGTGGGCGGAGGCCAGATCCGGGCACGGGATGCGACCGAAAGCCCACAAGCGGTTTTCAAACTGGTCGGCGATGCAAAGGAGATCGATGACTCGATCATGCGCTGTGCCGCAAAAATTGAGCGCCTGGAAGCAGAAATGGCGGGTCAGACAACGTTCCGATCCAAACAGAAACAATCGGACGATGGCGATGGCGCTGCCGTATACCAGCAGGAAGAGGCCATATTCTCGGCGAGGGCAAACGAGCTTACGAGGCAGACGAAATCATTGAATGCGCTTCGCGATCTCCTCTCAAGCGAGATCAGCGTGCTTGAAGTGAAGATAAAGAGTACGGACGCAAACATAAACTCAGCGCAACAGCAGCTCAATAGCACCATTGCCCTCATTGAACGCGGCGCACTTGTCGCAACACGACAAGCAGAAGCCGAGCGCGTGATAAGAGCTTACCAGAACGAGCGCCTTGATCTTACCGTCCTGATAATGCGGGCCCGGCAAAGCATCAGCCAGACGACGCGTGATCTTGAAGGACTTGCAGACAGAAGACAGACAGAAATTGCTTCGGCTTTGCAGTCGGAGCGCGCCGTCATGAGCAGTTTGCAGGTTAAGAAGATCACAACTCAGAAAGTGCTTATGGAAACCCTGGCATCGGGCGCGTCGTTGGGGCCTGTTGGGAAACCAAAGCTTGAGTACACCGTCGTCCGCAACAGTGGTGGCAAGAGCACCGAGACACCCGCTTCCGAGGCCACGTCAATGGGGCCGGGAGACGTCTTGAAGGTCACCCTTATCGCAGCGTCCCAAACACCTGCGCCAATATCGCCGGATATGTCCGCATCGACACCACAGGGCGTCGGCCAATGACCTGCGTATTTATCATTGCGAAGCAATCTCAATGAAACCTGGTTCTCTAAATCCGACGCCCACTACCCTTCCCAGCGGTCAAGGTAGCAAGAGTTACAATCAGATCATCAGGTCCACCATGCTGATCGGTGGCTCGTCCGTCATCAATGTGGTGTTCTCCATCGCCCGAAACAAAGCCATGGCGCTGCTTCTCGGACCCGAAGGCATAGGCATGATGGCGCTCTACAATTCAGTCGCAGATATCGCTCAGACCGTCGCAGGTCTTGGCATCAATGTTAGTGGTGTTCGGCAGATAGCGGCTAGTTCCCAGGATACCACGCGGATATCAGAGGTTGTCGCGGTGCTGCGCCGCGTTTCCATCATCCTGGGCTTGGTGGGAGCGGCACTCTTGCTTCTTTTTTCCGGACCTGTGGCAGAGTTCACCTTCGGAGATCGCCAGCATATGGTCGGCGTGATGATCCTGTCGCTCGCGGTGTTCTTTCAGATTGCAGCTGCAGGAAGAGGAGCGCTAATACAGGGTGTGCGCGACATTTCCAGTCTCGCCTGGTTGAGTGTGCTCGGGGGCCTCTTCAGTTTGGTCGTTGGGGTGCCGATCATTTATTTCCTGGGCTCGCGTGGGATCGCGATAGCACTCGCGGCAGCAGCTTTCGCAAGCTTCGTAGCCTCGTGGTGGTTCAGCCGGAGGATTGATATCCCTAGCGTCTCTCTGTCAGCGGGACGGGCACTGCAGGAAACGAGCGCGCTATTTAAGCTTGGCATCGTATTTATGGCGAGTGGCTTTTTGACGATGGGCAGTGCCTACGCCATTCGTCTCATCGTCTCGTCGGAAAGCGGGTTGCATGCGGCCGGCCTCTATCAGGCAGCATGGTCCTTGGGAGGCCTTTATGCTGGCTTCATCCTGCAGGCCATGGGAACCGACTTCTATCCACGCCTTACCGCTGTTGCCGAGGACAACGCAGAATGCAACCGACTGGTCAACGAACAGACTGAAGTGAGCATCCTATTGGCAGGTCCAGGTCTGATCGCAACACTGACGCTGGCCCCGGCGGTCATGGCGCTTTTTTACTCCTCGGAGTTCCAGGGGGCGGTCGAAATTCTGCGCTGGATTTGCCTTGGAATGATGCTGAGAATTGTGGCCTGGCCGATTGGATTCATCGTACTTGCCAAGGGCGCTAAGGCGATTTTCTTCTGGTCAGAAGTCGCCGCGACCGTTGTTCATGTTGGACTTGCTTGGCTGTGTGTGCCTAAATTCGGCGCTGCAGGGGCAGGCTTTGCGTTCTTCGGCCTCTACGTTTGGCACGGCATCCTGATATATTGTGTTGCGCGACGCTACACGAATTTTCGCTGGTCACCGGCCAATCGCAAACTGATCATCGCCTATCTTCCGATATCAGGATTGGTGTTTGGCGCCTTCCAGTTTTTGCCGCTCTGGCAAGCAACCAGTCTCGGGCTGGCGATTGCGATCATGGTCGGCCTCTACTCCCTGAGGATGCTTGCAGGTCTGCTACCTGAACACGCGTTTCCGCGACTGATCCGGCCCCTTCTAAACATGCGAGGGGTTTGAGGCAGACCCGTCAGTCGCAATCATGCAGATTGGCAAACCCTTCTTCACGTCGCATCACCTTGCGACAACGAGGCGACTTTTCAGCGTTATACGCCTGAAATAGACTGGTCGTTGGCAACATCCACCAGGGATGGCTGCAATCAGTGACAAAGTGCCGGGCACTCGGTCCTGCGGCCGAGCAGAACACATGCTTTTTTGAGCGAGGAGCTTAACATCTTCCCGGCCGCTTCGACGGCGGCGGTGTATTGTGGCATTGTGGTCGCGGGCGACCTCGCCGATGATTTCTTCATGCGATAGATCGCATCCGTGCCAGGCGTTCAATGACCTAACTGGCGACACGTCCACCTATTTGCTGGAAGACTTTTGCTCGCCGCCACTCGCTGGCGAGCAGCACAATGACAATCCCAGCCATCTCCAGTATCCAGTACCATTTGAGGCCTAGGAAACGGCTTCTAAAGAAGCTGTCGAGATGATGGAAAGATGCCGCACGAATTAGCACGTACCCGAGCACAAACGTCGAGCCGACCAATGCAATCCACATCTGAATTGGAGACGATCTAACCCAGTAGATAAAGGCTGGTATAATGGCCAGGCACACAGCGGCAACGCTAACCACGAAATAAATTTGAACAGCCTGGCGTCGTTCATACCAGCCCTCCGAGTAAGCAAGCATGCGGCCAAGCTCTGTCATGCCAGACTGAAGGTCTAGCTGCTTATTTATGCCGAGAATGAAAAAGAATACTGAGATAATGCGCCAGATGCGCGCGTCGGATTTGTCGTTCCAATTTTGCCGACGGACGCACCCCATAGTCATCCAGCAGCTGACGCTGGCAAGCAAGTAGAGAGCGACTGTAACCCATCCACCGATCGTGGGGTCGCCAATGCCGGGGTGCCAACTGAACTCATAATTGTCTACCAACTCCCGACCCCCGAAAAGTGCATGCGTTTTTGAAGTGCCAATCTTCACGGTTTTCATCTTCGTCGGCAAGTTCGCCTTTTGGCGAACTGTTCCCAGCGCCGAAAAGAAACGAACGGGTGTCCGCCGGCTGCGTTGCTAGACGCCACTTTCCGAACGGTGGAGACTTCCGCGAACCCAACCAAACCGGGATGCGCTGCAGGTTTTGGAAAATCCGGACTTGGAAAATCCGGACAAGGATTCCACTGAATTTGGGACAGCGATTTCAATGTCTCACTATGGGGTGCATTCCACTAATCCCGGTAAATCCGGGACAAGGCTTCGGCACAAACGGCCGACCTTGGCCGACGCCGGTTCTTATTCTGTCTCTGATTTGAACGTGTAAAGCATGGGGCGATCCGATCGATTCTGAGACTGACGCACGAGCCAGATCGTCCGGCTCCCGCGATATCGGAGCGGATGAACATCAGCAAGACAATTGGCAAATACGCCGCCTAACTGTCAAATCGAACTCGATGCAAGAGAGCGCACTACCGTCGAGGAGATGTCGAACGCCATCCCTTGCTGTGCGCCAAAGGGGCGAAGTTGGTGTCGGCAATCGCCAGGTCGGGCCAGACAAGCCGGATCGTTTACATTGACTGGGGAATCCGGTCAGGCCTTTTCCCAGATCACTTCAGTCAGACGGCGGCCGCAAGCTGCAGGTGGGAAATCAACCCACCCGCTCAATCGCCAAATGGGGCGAGACAGAGGCCTGCACTGCCTCCACGACGCAGGTCACATCGCTCCCTTCCATCTGCGCAAACAGTGGCAGAATGATCGAGTGCTGCTGTGCTGCGACGCTTTGCTGAAGGCTCGTCACAACCCGGTGTGACCCAGGCTCGGAATAGGCGCCCTCGAGGTGAATGTTCATGATCCCACGTCTTGTCGAAACCCCTCGGTCAAGCAGCTCCTGCATGACATCGCGCTGATCCAAATATGATGCCAATTTGAGACAGAAGCTCTGCCAATTACTACGAGCCCAAGTGGGCTCGTTGGGCAGCTCGACATCCGCTGCCGAAGAAAGCTTCTCGGTGTAATGGCTTGCGATCTCGCGCCGCCGCGCGATGATCGCCGGAAGGCGCTTGAGTTGTTCTCGACCGACGGCGGCCTGCATATCGGTCATTCGATAGTTGTAACCAAGCTCGGGATAGGATTCGAAAATGACCTGCTTGGAACCGTGCCGTACGGCATCCGTGACACTCATGCCATGCTGCCGCCACAGGCGAAACTTTCGGTCATACTCGGGATTGGCGGTCGTCAGCATACCGCCATCGCCCGTTGTCACTACCTTACGGGGATGAAACGAAAAGCAAGCAATATCGCCATGGGGCTTGCCAATCTTTTCCCAACGACCCTTCCAGAGGATTTCGCTACCAGTCGCGCAAGCAGCATCCTCAATCACCGGGATGGAATGACGGGCTGCGATCGCAACAATACGATGCAGGTCGCAAGGCATTCCGAGCTGATGGACGCAAACGATGGCCTTGGTGCGGGGCGTGATGGCCGCTTCGATCAGGTCAGGATCGATGTTGTAGCCATCTTTCTCGATATCAACGAAGACCGGCACGGCGCCACAATAGCGGATCGCATTTGCGGTTGCGATGAACGTGTGGCTAACGGTTATGACTTCATCGCCAGCGTCGACCCCGACCGCCTTGAGAGCAAGGTGAAGCGCGGTTGTGCAATTTGAAACGGCGCATGCGTGCCTAGCACCAACAAAGTCGGCAAACTCTTCTTCGAAGGCAGCCACCTCAGGCCCTTGTGTAACCCAGCCCGATAAAATAACGCGTCGGACCGCCTCGACTTCATGCTCATCGAGAACAGGCTTGGCAACCGGAATCTGGCTCATGCCGCCTCTCCTGCCTTCACGCTTTTTTCCTGGCGCCACCACTCCACAAGATCACGCAGGCCCTCTTCCATTGTCACCTGTGAGCTAAAGCCCAGGAGCTCCTCGGCCTTGGCAGTCGAAGCAAGGCGTCGCGGCACGGCATTGACTTTGCGCGCCGGCCCAAATTGGGGCTCTAACGATGAGCCCATTACCTTGGTCAGCAGGGCCGCAAGCTCGCGAAGGCTCGTCTCGCTGCCGCTTGCCACATTGAAGACCTCGTCAGTCACATCGGATTTCGCAGCAAGCAGATTAGCCCGCGCAATGTCGTACACATGCACGAAATCCATCGTCTGCGTACCATCGCCGAGGATGATCGGCGGCAAGCCGCCGGCAATCCGTTCCATCCAACGGATCAGAACTTCCGTGTAGGCGCCGTAGACATCCATGCGGGGACCGTAGACGTTGAAGTAGCGAAGCGCCACGTAGCGCAGACCGTACATCTCCGCAAAGCTGCGCAGCAGACCTTCGTTGAAAGCTTTGGCGGCACCATAGATTGTACGATTGTTGTAGGGGTGATGCTCCTCCGTGGTCGGGAAGGTGTCGGCCAGTCCAAGGACTGACGCGGAGGACGCTGCCACAACTTTCGACACCCGTGCCTGCACCGCCGCTTCAAGCACGTCGAACGTCCCGCCTGCCAGAACGTCAAAAGCAAGCCGCGGCTCCTCAGCGCACTGCGTGATGCGAATGGCAGCTTGGTGGAAGACAACATCTATGCCATGGTTGAGCTCCTTGAGAAGCGCGCGATCCCTGATGTCGCCTTCGACGATCGTCACCGGCGCCTTGTCGACGGCGTCAGCGAGGTTCTCACGTCGGCCTCGGACAAAATTGTCAAGGATAAGTATCTCTTTCGGTTCCTCGCGAGCGACGAGATCGGCAATGTGCGAGCCGATGAGGCCGGCGCCGCCGGTGATCAAAATCCGTTTGTCCTTCATACTCTAACTCTCCGAATTTGGTTCGCTCGAATCCTGATCCGTTCGCCAGCGGAGGAATTTTGCAGGAACGCCGGCAACGACCGAAAAGGGTGCGACATCGTCAACGACGACTGCGCCCGCACCGACAATTGCGCCTTTGCCAATGGTCACGCCGGGAAGGATGGTGGCGTTGGTGCCTATGTCTGCCCATGCGCCAATGCGGACCGGCCTGATTTCGAGGTCGGTGCGGATAATCGGCATGTCGACTGGCATTGCAGTATGGCTCGAACCCAGGACCTTCGCGCCAGGGCCCCACCCGACATGATCTTCAAGCACGAGGTCACGCGCGTCAAAATAGGCTTGGGGCCCGATCCACACGTTGTTGCCGATCCGGCAGGTGCCGTCGAATCTGCCCTGAATGTAGGATTGTGCGCCGATAAAGACCCCCTCGCCGATCTCGAACGTTTCCGGATGCTTGAAACCAGCGCCGCTACCGACCTGCAAGCCGTTCCCGCAGGTGCGCGCCAGGCTTTTCCAGATCGCCTTACGCATGAAGCTGTCAACGAACCCATCGCCGGTCGCAAACCGTGCGTAGAGTTCAATGAGGCCTGCGGTGCCATACGTGCGCGTCAGCTCTTCGGCCAGCTGAACGACATAGTCGGGGTCCAAGGCGGGTTGCTGGCGCCCGTGCACGGCCAGGACAAGACGCACACCGGTGACGGGGTCAGCTGACATAGGCGTCCTGCTCCACAGCAGCGGCAATCTGATCGACTTGTTTTATTGTGAGCTCCGGATAGATCGGCAACGAGAGAACTTCACGCGCTGCGGCCTCAGATATCGGGAGATCTCCGGAACGATAGCCAAGATCGGCGTGCGCCTTTTGGAGATGGATTGGTATCGGGTAGTGGAGCCCGGTATGAATGCCCTCTGACCGCAACGAGTGCTGCAACCGCTCGCGGTCGTGGGTGCGCACGGCGTAAACGTGGTAGACATGACGACGATCCATCATCGCAATGGGGACGCGCACGGATCGCGAGCCGGCCAAGAGCTTTGAGTAGCGATCGGCGCGAACTCGTCGTGCTTCTGTCCAGGCTTCGAGATGTCGAAGCTTGATGCGCAGGATTGCGCCCTGGATTTCATCCATACGATAGTTGAAGCCCTTCATCGTGTGGTGATAGCGTTGTTCCTGGCCCCAGTCCCGTAACATTCGGATTTTCTTGGCATGCTCGTCGTCGTTAGTGACGACGATGCCCCCTTCGCCACAAGCGCCGAGATTCTTGCCCGGATAGAAACTGAAGCAGCCGGACACACCGATGCTCCCCGCCCGCCGTCCCTTGTATTCGGCCCCATGCGCCTGGCAGGCGTCCTCTATCACGGGAATTCCGTGCTTGTCGGCGATAGCCTTGATTGCGGCCATGTCGGCCATCTGGCCGTAAAGGTGGACCGGCATGATGGCCTTGGTCCGCGGTGTTATTGCAGCTTCGAGCTTGGCCGGATCCATCGTGAGCGTTGCCGGCTCGACATCAACGAAGACCGGACGGGCACCCGTGTAGCAAACTGCGGATGCGGTCGCGACAAAGGTGAAGGAAACGGTGATGACCTCGTCACCGGGACCGACGCCAGCAGCAAGCAAGGCAAGATGCAATGCGCTTGTACCGGTGTTCACCGCGATGGCATGCTTAGCATCACAGTAGGCGGCAAATTCCTCCTCGAAGCCGGCAACTTCCTCGCCAAGCACATAGTGGCCCGACGCGAGCACCCGCAATACGGCGGGCTCGACCTCGCTTCTGATGGAAGCATATTGGGCCTTGAGATCGAGAAGAGGTATCATGCAATCATCCTCGCCGGCTCGAGTTCGATGACACGCCCGCGCTGCGCGAGGGACTGGGTGGCAGCCTCAAGAATGCGCACAACCCGAAGTCCCGCATGGCCATCGGCGATCGGCTGGCTATTCGTGACGACGCAGTCGACAAACTGCTTGAGTTCGCGGCCAAGCGCTTCCGTCATATCGAGTTGAGGTGCATACATGTCACCCGTTCGATAGCCCACGCGCATATCGTAGACCTTCTCACCGTCAGCTTGCGGATTGCCGTTAAGCGTGATGCCCTTGTCGTAAACCTTGATCTTCTCGCTCGGCTCCAGGTCGTCGTAGACGATCATCTTGCTACTGCCGCCGATCAACGTACGGCGCACCTTGACTGGTGCCAGCCAATTGACGTGGATGTGGGCAATCATCTTACTCTCGAAGAAGAGCGTCAGATAGGCGATGTTCTCCGGTTCGCCCACGACATGCCCCATGCCTGTGGCCGAAACCGCCACCGGCTTTTCCGGCAGAACGTAGTCCATAATTGATAGATCGTGGACGGCGAGATCCCAGATGACGCTGACGTCGTGCTGGAAAAGGCCGAGATTTACGCGCACGGAATCGTAGTAGTAAATGTCTCCCAGACCGTTCTCGATGATTTCCCGCATCTTGCGGACCGCACCCGTGTGGATGAAGGTGTGGTCAACTGCGAGAATAAGGCGTCTTCGCGCGGCCTCTTCCACCATCCGACGAGCTTCTTCAGAATTCGAGGCCATCGGCTTTTCGACAAACACGTGCTTGCCGGCCATCAGCGCTTTCATTGCCAGCATGTAGTGCGCCGATACTGGGGTCGCGATGGCGACCGCATCAACGCGAGGGTCACGCAACACCTCGTCGAAGTCATCGGTGATCTGGACTGTCGGGTAGCGCAGCTGGACGCCTGCTAGGCGGTCCTTCTTGAGATCACACACCCACATAAGCTTTGCGCCAGGCGTTTCCGCTAGATTCCGGACCAGGTTCGGTCCCCAATACCCGTAACCGACGACGGCAACCCCAATCATCTTGCTCTCCCGGATGAAATGATTTCGACTGGCGCATCCTTTGCGCGGCCGATGATTCTTGCCGGCACGCCTGCTACAATTGCGTAGGCGGGCACATCCTTGGTGACGACCGCACCCGCGCCAATCTGTGCGCCCTCTCCGATCGTTACCCCCCCGACGATGGTGGCGTTGCTGCCTATCGACGCGCAACGCTTGACGAGCGTCGGCACGACTGACCAGTCCGCGTCGGACTGAACGCTACCATCCAGGTTGACCGCACGTGGATGCAGGTCGTTGGTGAACATCACGCCGTGACCTACAAAGACGCCGTCTTCGATTGTGACGCCTTCGCAAATGAAAGAGTGGCTGGAGATCTTGCAGTTTTCTGCAATCGAGGCATTTTTCTGGATTTCGACAAAGGTGCCAATACGCGTTCCAGCGCCAATGGAACAACCATATAGATTTACCAAATCCGGATGATGAATAACGACGCCGTCAGCCAAGGTGACGCTCGGTGCGATCATGTCGTTAAGGTCCCCTGCTAGATTAACTCAGAAACGTAGGAGCATCAGTGAGCCGGAAATTGCCTTTGCCGTTGCTTCACTATCGGCCCGTATAAAAAGACAACTTTGCCGCTCTGCAGTAAAGCGAGCAAAAATCGGTATTTAGTCTACCCGAAAGTCGTAGAACTAGCGTATTGTACGCGGCCATATCGATGTATTTTAAATATATATTCAAATAAAATAATTATCGAAAGTTGGTGTTGATGTTACTTCGTCACCCAGAAAATATACAAGCTTGATGCGTGGTCGGACAAATCTGTCGAAAGCGCTCTTAATGGAGGGGTGTATTGCGTATTCTTGTATATCCTCACGATTTGACGCTCGGCGGTAGTCAGATAAACGCAATTGATCTTGCTGCTGGGGTTGCCGAAAGGGGTCACGAGGTTATCGTTTACGGCATTCCCGGGCCTCTCGTTGATTACATAGAGGAAAGGGGTCTTCGCTTCCTGCCAGCTCACGACCTTAAATACCGACCTGCGCCGTCGCGAATTGCGCAAATTGCGGCAATATCTCGTCGCGAGCGACTTGATCTCATCCATGCGTACGAATGGCCGCCGTGTCTAGATTCTTATTTTGGCGCGGCTCTGGCTCTGCGTGTTCCGCTCCTATGCACGGTTTTGAGCATGCAGGTCATGCCACACATTCCGGCATCGGTTCCGTTGATTATGGGAACGGCTGACCTCGGCGACGAAGCGCGTAAGCGTCATCGGGCGAATGTCTGGGTGCTCGAGCCGCCAATCGACGTCGAACGTGACAATCCGCAAATCAGCGGAAGAGAGTTTCGGTCCGCACACGGCGTAGGAAACGAAGAGTTTTTGATCGTAAGCGTCTCACGTCTGGCGCTCGATCTTAAGCTGGATGCACTGGTAAGAGGTATCGACGCAGTGGATCAGCTTGCAAGCTCACACCCAGTGAAACTCATTCTGGTCGGAGATGGCCCGGCCCGTGGTGCGCTGCAATGTCGTGCGGATGACGTAAATAGACGCCACGGGCGAGAGGTGGTTGCGCTAATTGGCGCTGACCCCGATCCACGCAGCGCTTATGCGGCAGCCGATCTTGTGATTGCCATGGGGAGTTCGGCACTTCGAGCGTTGGCAATCGGGCGCCCGCTCATCGTTCAAGGTGAGCAAGCTTTCTCTGAACTGTTCGACCAAACCAGCTGTGAGCTTTTCTTAAGACAAGGCTTCTACGGACTGGCAGATGGTGCATCCGGCCCCAGTCGATTGGTGGCACAAATCGCGCCCCTTATTCAACAGCCAGACCGACGCAGTGAACTCGGCCAATTTGGCAGAGAGTTCGTGAGTGAGCGTTTTGCATTGCACCGAGCTGTCGATTTTCAATTGGATGTGTATAAGTCCGTGCTCAAAGCCTCCCCCGCAGCTCGGATCAGCGAAGCAGTCCGCGCCGCAGGTTTGGCAGCGTCGGTGGAAATCGCCAATCACAACCCTTTTCAAAAGCGTCGAAATCGAAACCTCCAAAAGACAATACTATCAGCAGCACGATCTGGTGAATGGCCCCCCTCTTTTTGATGTTTTGACGACTGCGATCGATGGCATGCCACACGTGTCGACAACGACCATCATGCCTCCTTCTTCGTGAGCGTGACGACTGCAGCACGATATCGAGTGTGGACATTGGCTAAACGCTATTCAGCCTCGGAAAGCCTTCGAACACCTCGTCATTAAGCTTCGGCCGCGCGTGTGAAGCTCGGCCGTATTCCCCAAGCTGCAATCGGCATGTCTTCCTCCACACCTCTCGTTCATCCTTCCAGGGTCAGGGCAAGAGTGTCTCTATTCGTTACGCCATCAGCTTGCCAGGCAGGCGAGCCTGTCGGGAAGTATCTGCGCCGTCTCATATGAAACCTCCCGGTGCGCACCACCCTGTCTCCTTATTGCCCTCCAAACGAAACCGAGTCCGCGCGCACGGTCCCCAAAATCAGTACAGCGTTAGATCCGATTGTGACCGGGGGACCGACCGAGTTCCTGGTCTGCAATTTCAGTCACTATCTCTTTGGGAGATCAGGACGGCTACCACCTAATGGGCAAATTACATTGCAAGCCAAAGAAGACTAGGATGGCTGCGAATGCCGAACCTGCGCACAGGAGCCTTTATGCCTAACATCGTCTCGGTGATACTTCCAACCTATAACAGAAGTCGCAGTTTAGTCGCTGCGATGAATAGCGTCCTTGTTCAATCGCATAAGGACCTTGAACTGATTGTCGTTGACGATGCCTCAACCGAAGATATTGAAAGCGTGGTGCTGGGAGTAGGCGATACTCGGGTCAGGTATGTAAGGCGAACACAAAACGGCGGTGCAGGTGCTGCGCGGAATACGGGCCTTGCTCATGCCACAGGTGATTACATAGCTTTTCAAGACAGCGACGATATTTGGCTGCCCAACAAACTCGAGCGACAGCTTCAACTTCTTGCGTCACTACCCGAGCACGTCCGGGTCGTGACGGGATCAAAAATTGTTTACTATGGCCCCACGCGCATGTTGCAAGCGCCGCCACCAGAAGGACCGCTTCGTATAGACGAGAATCAGCTGGTCCGACTTTTGACGGAGAACCGGATCAGTGTTCAAAACGCGCTGTTCCAGAAGGGTTGCTTCCCCGGAACGGATTGGTTCGATGAGTGCGCGAGTGCCAATGAGGATTGGGAGTTCGCAATTCGGCTGGCTCAGCACACGACCATATACGAGGATATTGAACCGGTCGTGCTTGGCTTTATCTCAGCCGATAGCATATCCATGAATGATCGCAGAGAACTAATTGGATACCTGCGTATACTGAGGAAGAACAGAACAATACTTAGAAAATTGAAGATTCAACGATCGCTGTTAATGATCGGAGCTAGTAGATACTTTCTAAAGCTTGGGAAAAGATCCACTGCGAGAAAGTTTCTTGTGGCAAGTTTTTTGGATAATCCACCAAATATCAGGCTCCTCATATCGCCCATGGTCAAGAGGGCGATGCATTTAAGTTCTTGGCGGCCAACCCGGGCGGGAGCGTGACGATTTTGCCGACGGTCGCGACGGAGAGGCCGATGAAGAAACTTGCAGCGTTGATAGCGTCGGCATCGATGTTCGCCACCAGCGCGGCTGCGACCCCGGCGGTAGCGACAGCGACCGTCAATTTTCGCTCAGGGCCAGGCACGGGCTATGGCAGCTTCGGAAACATCCAGGAGGGCAGCCCGCTCGACGTCTCCGAATGTGATGCCAGCGGGGCTTGGTGCACCGTCAAGTTTTTAGGCAGGGATGGATTCGTCAACGGCAAGTACATCAATCGCACGGAACCCGACACACCGCCGTGGCCGCGCAGCTTCATGCCGGGCAACAGTGCGACGCTGACGCTTTTCCAGCCACAATTCACCGACTGGCCCGCGTTCACCGAGCTCAAAGCCAGCGATGCCGCTAAGCCGATCTACGGTGTCATCAGCGTCAGCGGAAAGACCGTCGCACACGACGATACGAACCAGGTCGTCATCACTGACATCAAAGCGACACAGGTGGACTTCTCGACCCTGGACCGGAAAGAGCTCACCGATCTAGCCCTCGAAGTCCGCAAACTGATGCCAACGGGTCCGATTACCGTGTCACAGGAACGGCTGGCGGACAGCCTTCCCACCTCGACCTCCAGGCCCGCCCCCACGGGTGGCATCGTGGTCCTCGGACGCAGCTTCCCGAACGAAACCAACACGGGCGTCCCGGACGACCTCAAGTCGAGCCTGACTCCGTACACCGGGTCCTGCACGATCACCGCAGCAGACGTGAAGATCGACCGCAAGGTTATCACCTGCGATCAGCTCCGGCTCCTTGGCCCTAACACCGCCATCACAAACTCGATCATCATCGGCACGGTGCACTCCGACTGTTGCTACCTGAACGGATCCTACAGCCTGACAGACTCCGAAGTTCGTGGGCCAGACTCCACGGCCACCGTGGTCGGTGAGGCCAGGTTCAAGCTCCTCCGCGTCGAGGTGTCAGGTGGCTCTCGTTCGGTGAACTGCAACACCACCTGCGAGATCCGCGACTCCTACATCCACGGCCAGTACGGTGACAAGCGTGGCATCGACCACGAGTCCGGCATCCGGCAGGACGCACACGGCACGTTCGTGCACAACACGATCTCCTGCGACGCCATCGCCTACCCCAACCCCACCGGTGGCGAAGGATCGGGCTGCTCTGCCGCAGTCTCCGGCTATGGCGACTTCGGCACGGTGAACAACAACACGTTCACCGACAACCTGATCGAGTCCCGCGAGGGACTCACCGGTCAGGCTGCCAGCTCGTACTGCGTGTACGGCGGCTCCACGACAGGGAAGCCGTACCCGAACGCGCATCACATCGTGTTCACCGACAACATCTTCCGGCGCGGCGGCATGGGCAAGTGCGGCATCTACGGACCAGTCACCTCGTTCGACTCCAACGCTGAAGGCAGCCTCTGGCAAAGCAACGTCTGGGACGACGGCGCGACCGTTCCGCCCGCCAACTAGAGCGCGTCCGCTTTAATCGAGGTCATATCCTGTAGCTGCGAAGTAGTTTGCACATTCCTGCGGTTTGAAAAAGGGGGCCGATTTTCCCGACGGTATCCCACAACGCATCAACCGACCGCTCGGCCTTTGCCCGCAGAAGCGCTTTCAGTTGGAAAAGGCCATTTCAATGGGTTGAAGTCGGGACTGTAGGGCGGGAGATAGAGCAGCCTCCCGGGCGGACACCGTCGGATTTATGGCAAGTTATCCATGATGACGATATCGGCACGAGAACCTGTTTGAGTAGGCCAGGAATGCTTCACCGTTCATCGGCCGTCGAAAACCATCGGTGCCGTCATGCCGGAAAGCCAGAAGCCGCAAGAACACGGCTGCGAAGATCATCGCTTAGACCACGCGACATCCATACCTCGTGATTCGAAGGCCGGGAATCACGGCAAACAACGCCTGTCACCCAATTCCGATTCCGTGTTCAATGGACGTGCTCCAGGGCCTTCTGATTGCGCCCAAACGGGGCGCATCCCGGACATCCCGGTCTTCGCGGCGTCCGCGTCGAGCTTCTAAAAAACGCAGCTATACACGCAAAAGCATCCTCGTATACGTATAGTCCTCCCCCTACTTGCGTTTTCATCCAAATAGATGACCCCCGTGTGCGTTTACGCTCATGAACACTATCGGGTAAACTTGGAAAACTTCGCCTGGGGATGCGTCGGATCTGCATTACTTAGGCATCCTCCTCCAAGGAAAAAAGACATGTTGCTGCCAGGACCAGATAACTTTGATGGACAGTTCGTCATTTCGACTGTCGCCAAGCCCTGCCCACACGGCTGGCAGCAACGTCAACTCGGTACGATTTTCCTGAACTTGGCTCCAACAACGCCTGTTGTGCCGGTGGTGGATGCCGACAACCGGTCCATCGGCTTGCTGTTAGGTATGCCCATCGACCTTGATCGAGGCACTATTGTCGACGGGCAGTACAGAGTCGACTGCAAGCTGGATGACGTCCAAGACCTGGATGATTTCGTTGAGAAGAACATTTATCGATTGGCTGGAAGCTTCCTGTTCGTCCTCAGCGCGCTCGGATCGAGACGTATCTACCTTGATGCCAATGGCACACTCTCGGTGGTATATGATCCAGAGGCAAGAGTTGCTGGCGCGACCGCTTCGGTTCTTCTCGACGCCGTCGAATATAAGAAGCGTTTTCGAACAGAACTTTACAAAACCCTCGACATTGAGGACGCTGGTTGGTTCACGGCCGGCCTCACGGCACACGAGGGCATCGACCGTCTTCTTTGCAATCACTACCTGGATTTAGACAGCTGGACGGCAAGCCGCCATTGGCCGGTCGCCACAATCGAGGTCTCTCCCGATCCAGTGTCGACTTGCGCAAGAATCTGCGACCGCATTTCTAAAACGATAGAGATCCTTGCACGCGCCGGCAGTACCAGTGTGGCGCTGACTGCAGGCAATGACTCGCGCCTTCTGCTGGCATGTTCCCGGCACATGCTCGCGAACCTGACTTTCGTGACTGTGGCGGCGCCGACAGCAGATTTGGATGTCGCCTGCGCTAGGCGCCTGGCGCGTCAGTTCGGCTTGCGGCATCAAGTCTTGCAGTACCGTGAGGCAACTGAAGCGGAGGCGGATCTTTGGCGGTTTAGAGCTGGTCACTGCGTTGGCGGCAACAACGTCAAGATGCACCCGAGCGTCAAGCCGCTCGAGGGACGACCCTTTGTAGGCGGCCTTGGGGGAGAAGTGGGCCGCGGCTTCCTCTGGCTAAATGCCAGACCTGACACAGTCATAGACGCCAAAGGTCTGGTGGCTAGGTTGAAGTTGTCACGGACCGCCGAGGTGGTAAGCAAGGTGGATAACTGGCTTGCCCCCCTTGCCCATTTCGACGCTTTTTTCATATTGGATCTTGCCTACCTTGAATTGCGGATGAGCACGTGGGGATTTTGCGATTCGTACGTAAAACCAAAGCAACTCGAAATTCACCCCATGATATCCAGAGCAAATTATGTGGACATGCTGTCCCTTCCGCCGGAGGTGAGACGCAAGGGCGACATATATTTCCAGGCCATCGAAGCCCTCTGGAAAGAGGTGTCGGAGGTTCCAATAAACAAATACGGGAACTACAGAGACATGCTACGGCCGGCCAAGGAGGCGATCCGACATCCAAAGCGAGCATCAAGGAAAGTGATGCAGATCGTCGGGGCCTGGAGATCGGGGACGGCTGAAAAGAGCCGGACGTGAACACTGCGGCGTTCATCGCAGGCGGTACTTCGGGTCATTGAGTCAGCGTGAGGCGCGGCTTTCAAAGGTGTGCTGGGGGAAGCGCTCGAGAGTCATTCAACAGGCTGAGCGTCAGAATTGACTCGGCACGGAAAACGCATCCGAACAAACCGAACCGAAGCGCTCTGCCTTCACCGGCAGGTCGGTCTCTCGGCAACCTTCGCTCCGTTTCGTGATTCAAGTTGATGATCCTGTCGAGCCTGGACAGGAACAGATCTTGCTCCCTTGGATCACTTGGTTTTGGCATCCGAGTGCCGGCGAGATCCGCATGACCGCTCAATTTGCTGAACTTGACGCATATAACCAGGCCCGCGGTTATATCCGTCAACCAGATGGCCGTTTCGCGGCCGCTTACGCCATTATAGATCGCTCAGCGCGTCGCCCAACAAGGACGGCAGTTCGACCGTCGATCTCATCCAGCCTGCCCGACCAGCCGCTGTTCAACGCGTCCAAAAGAGGTAGGATCTTGTGACACTTTCCGGCTAGGCCGAATAGAAGGGGTCAGTGAACGCCTGAAGACTGTTTGCAATGACAACTGAATCTCGCCACCAGGCCAACGGGGGGTGCGTAGCATCGGGCAAGAACGCCCAGGCAGTTCGAGAGCACTTTGGAGTCGCTCCTGCCCCATCGTGGATTGGTGCACAGTGCAGCGGTTCCACTCACGAATACTTCAAACCGATATCAGCGTCATCGGAGCAGCTGCTTTCTGCCTAAGTGGAGGCGGCGGCGATCTACTGCCTAATCCTAGGTTTGTGCCTGCGCCACAGCGCTTCGAGCTTGCGATCGCCCTGCACAACACGATAGCGGGCCCGCGGCTTGCGAACATTGCCATTATGAAGTTCTGGTTGCTGGCTGCGGCTGCAATCGAGAATCCACACACCGGAGCCGACTAGGAAGAAAAACCAAACGTATGCGGCCACCCAGAAATGCACGGTTGAGCCAACGAAGACAAGGGCTACCATGCAAATGAGATAGGACGTCCTGCAAACATCAATATCAGGATCGACATCTGTTTTCTTCGCGACAGAGAGCCAGATAGAAAGCAGGGATAGCACCATGAACAGGAAACCAGGCAGGCCATGCCGCATAGCCATCAATAGCCAGAAGTTGTCAACACTGTCTCCTGGCATCCATAGTGGCCGCGCCCAATCACCCAGCCCAATTCCAAAAATTGGATGATTTGCGACCGATGCAGACCCATACTCCCAGATCCAAAGCCGATACCATCCCGTCTGCTGATCAAACGTGAAATGCGAAATATAGAACTGCGCCGGTGTTTGATTGGAGCCAAGCTCAACAATGAGATAACCGACAAATGCGACTGCCCAAAGCAGCTTCCAGCGAGCGGTGAAGCCGCCAAGAACCTTGTTCCACTGCAGCAAGGCAATTTGGAAAACCACCCCGGCCAGCGGCGCAGAAGACATCGACAGGAACGCGGAAAATCCCACCAAAACGGTTAAAACGCCGCGCGAAATACCCGACACCTTTCCCTTCGTCGCTAGGTATGTCAACGCGAGCATGCTTCCGCAGAAGGTACCAAATAATATCGAATGGTTAAAAGGTCCCTGGACGCGCGAAAAGCCCATCCGGGGCGCCATCCATGTTATTGCCTCCGTCCGGAATACTGATCCAAATGCGAGAAGCAGCAAGTTGGTCCCCGTCACCCATTCATAAACGGTGAATGGCAGCAGGCATATGATCAGTTTGGCGACAAACACCACCATATTGCGGAAGTCGTCAGCATTGCGAATGCAAACCCGAGCCAGGAGGTACGAACCGATCGTTTCTATGAAAAGAATGCCCGAGGGCTCAATGGCCTGGTCGCTACCCTGCACGACCACAAAGGAAATTGCTGCCCACAAACAAAAAAGAATGAGGCCGAAATCGGCCACTCTTTTTTTCCCCGCTTTCCCCTGCGACCACTTGACGATGCACGGCAGGAGCGCGAGCAGGAGGATAATCCGATAGACAGAAAGATTGAGCGGCCCAATTGGAAGTACCCACGGGACCAGCAGGCCCGCAAGGAAAACCTTGACCGGCCACGCCAAGCGCGTCTCGTCTGCTTGGTCGGAAGCTAATTTCCGGGTCGCGGCGATGAGATTGCCTGGCCGCCGTGCGCCTTGATCGATTGTCGAGCTGCGTAGGTTTGTCTGCCCTGAGCGAGGTCCGTGGTCGTTGCTTGCTATCATTTTCTGCCCGGTCTCACTCGCGCTCGACAGCCATTTGGAAATCAATCAATGACCAGGCCAAATAATAGTCACTATTACCTCCGACCGCGATTAATACTTCTGATATTTGCGTCGTCCAAATTGACTAACGTATAGTGATTTCGACAGCCAGTCTCCGAGAGCTCTGCTGCCGCTCTCCAACCCGAGCGTAGCCGTTCAACTCCGCACTCGGCCATCGTTCATAAGATCGGCATAAATTGAGTCCATGCGGTCAAGTTTGGAGGACCACAAAGCAGTTTGCGTCGCGTGGGCGTAAGATGCAGCACCCATACGCGCACGCAACTCGTGGCTTACGACAAGCCTGCGTACGGCATCGGCAATGTCGACCGCAAGTGCGTCCGGCGTAGAGATGCCAAGCTTAATTGCACAGAGATCCGACGTCGCACTCCCGGGACCGCCGCGATCAACCACGACCAGCGGCAGTGAAAAACTCATGGCTTCGAGTGCAACGTTTCCGCCCGGCTCACGGTAGCTTGGGAAGACAAAAACATCTGCATTTCGATAGAATCCGGGAAGCTCATTTTTGGGACGCCACCCCAAGAGGGAAACCCGCTCGGAAAGACCCAGAGACGCTATCAATGCCTCGCATGCTCCGCGATCGGGTCCATCTCCGACAATAGCAAGCTCTACGGGCAAATCACGCAACAGCGCCATGGCGTTAATAATGTCTCGCGCGCCCTTCGTCCGGATTAGACGCCCCGCGTATAACAGCTTCACCGGACCTGATTGTCCGGATTTGACTATCGCGGGAGGCATCGCGTCGATACCCGTCTCACTCATGACTTCGAAACGCCGAACGGGAACGGCAGACAACTGCTCCTCAACATATCCAGCGATGCCGAGAACGCAGTCGGCGCTTCCGTACGTTCGCCTTAGGAGTGGGTCCCAGCGAAGACGATGGCGATCGAGATTGCGCAACCGAGTGTACCACGGTGCCGAGCTATCCTCGCCAACAAATCCCGGGGGGGTATTGAGGCCACCTCCAACCGGCCCAATGACCAGTGGCAAACCGAGATTTGCCGCTGGCGAGGGATACCGCATGGCGACTGGCACGGGCTGATGCACAATATCGAACCTCATGCCGTCGGTAAGTGCTTGGCGTATCCAACGTCGCGCACGGTAGTAAAATGGGATGTAACCAGGCTTCAGAATGCTGTTCAGCCGCTCTGCCCGACCAAGGACCGGTGGCTCGCTCCACTCCACGATTTTCATGTTACTAAGTTGGCGAGCGGCAGGCGTTGCACCTTTCTTATGATAGGTCAGCAACGTCACATCGTGACGCTCACCGAGCCGCCGAGCCCACTGATATGCGACCCATGCCTCGCCAACATCTTCACCATTGCATGTGGGTGCCACCAGCAGCAACCTTGCCATCTCAGTCTCTCCGACCTTCCAAACCCTGATGCGCTGATTCTTACACTCGAAACTTCGTCCGCGCGGCGTTACGAAGCTTTCTCCAGAAAGGGATCTTTCCTGACAGAACATCGTCTAGCCAGCTGTCAGCGGTCTCTGATCGCACCGAGTTTCGAGGCTTGAGGAAGCCCTCCACTTTAGCGCTCCCTCCCCCGCTTGAGTAAGCCGCCCTGTATCCCGCATTTCGTATCTGCTTCAGAACAGCGCCATTGTACCATCCAAACGGCATCGAAGCTGTGTTGACGGGACAACCACATATCTCTTCCAGCTGCGCTTTTGACGCTTCGAGTTCGTAGTGAAGTTCGCCGGTCGTCAGTCGTGTCCAGTCGCGATGACCAATGCCGTGGCTACCGATACGCATTCCCAGAGCAATAAGGGTACGGATGTCATCTGCGCTAAGAGAACCCGCCTGTCCTATGCGCCCGGTCAAGACAAAAAACTCCGCGCGAAGACCGCGCCGTCGAAGTTCGGGTGCTGCGATCAAGAGATCGGAGGCATTTCCGTCATCGAACGTGATGTATATTCGTTGGCGCGCGGGATGACCTGCGATGCGATCGAGGATCGCCAGAAAGCGATCACGGCTAAGCCAGTAGTCGGCTTCGCCGGGCTCAAGCTCACGCAGTGGCGCTCCAATCCCATGAAAATTAACGATACGGTACTCGCCTCCCCTCGCCATCTTAGCCCCGCGTACTTTCCACAAATGCAGCAGCAGATCGAAGGGGAGAAACTGCGCTCATCAGTGCGGCGCGATGGGTTGCTCCGCGCCAGGATCTGACCGCATGTCCGAGGATCACGCCGAACTTGAAAACCGAGGTTCGCAGCGCGCCGTGGTGACGGGCGTAATAGCGAATTCTGTTGGCGGTCAACAACGCGAACAGACGAGGTCCTCCGCCACTGCCGCCGCCGGCATGCATCACCTTGGATCGCGGTTCATAGACGATGTCAAACCCGGCTTGGCGAATCCTTCGCTGATAGTCTACCTCTTCACTGTACAGAAAAAACGTTTCATCCCACGTACCGACAACTTTTCGGGCTCTGGCCGCAACAAGGAGCGCGGATCCGGTTGCCCATTGCACGCACTGTCGCCGATCGTAGTGACGTAGCTCGCCCACGATCTCCCCCAGCCCAAGCCGCGCGGCAAGATTGCCGCCTAGAATAGCATCAGCCCAGGCGGTGATGATGGACGGCTCGCGTCGTAAGGTGGGGTCGATGCTTCCGTCTTCCTTGTAATTGATAGGAACGACTACCCCTACTGTCGACGTTGCGAGTTGTTCGACGAGTGGCCCGACCGCACCTGGAAAGAGCCGAAGATCGGGATTCAAAATCAGCAGATGGGCTCCGATATCAGCTCGGCGGGCAGCAATATTGATTGCCGCTGCATAACCGGCGTTGCGACCCGTGCGTATGACGGTAGGGCGCAACGGATGCGTCTCAGCGATTTCAGCCGATCCATCTTTTGAATCGTTATCGACAACAATGATCTCGAAACGATCCACGCCCTGCAAACCATCAACAAGGGAATCCAATAACGGCGGCAGGGCACCGGCACTGTTGAACGTGACGATGACGACAGCGACGCTCGTCCCGGTTTCCCTGGTGCGGAGCGGAAGAACATTGTCTGCTAGTGCTGTCATTGTTTCCCTCGCCTACTTTAGTTCGCCTCATTCGATGGAGCCAAAAGCCATCGCGAATTCCTCTGCTTGGCGCTTGTCTTCCTGAGGTCGCTAGCCGACTGCGATCCCCGCCTTCGGACGATGCCGGTCTACGAAGGACGCAAGCGATCCGACCGTTTCGAAGAGTTCAGCGCTGAAATCATCGTCGTCGATGTGAATCCCAAACCGCGATTCGAGAGCTGCCGCCAGGCTGAGCACGGCGAATGAATCAAGTTCCGGCAAATTGCCGAACAGCGGGGTTGATGGGTCCGCGATGCGGGCCCTATCCTCGATGCCGAGGGTCTCGGCGATGACGTCTTTCACAGATTCGAGTGTTGAAGAACTCATGATGCCTCACAATGAAAGTGGATAGTGGTAACGACGTTTCAGACGAGCACCTCCGGCGGCATGGGATGCCCAAGAAATGCGGTAGGACTAGCGGTCAGGCCATAGGCACCGGCTTGGAAGATAACGACGAGATCGCCCACGTCTGCGGGTGGTAAACAGACGTTGTCACCGAGCAGATCGAGTGGGGTGCAAAGGCAACCGACTACCGAAACTGTCTCCCGCTCAAGCCTATTCATCTTGTTGCCGATGACGATGGGATAGTTGCGGCGGATCACCTGGCCAAAATTGCCCGATGCGGCCAATTGATGGTGAAGCCCTCCGTCGACCACCAGATAGACCCGGCCCCGCGACACCTTCCGGTCAACCACTCTCGTAACATAGACGCCAGACTCGCCGACAAGGTAGCGGCCGAGCTCAATGACAATTTTCGCACTAGGCAATACAGGGCGGATTGTGTTTTCAACCAGCTCGGAAAGCCTTTTCCCTACAGGAACGAGATCGAGAGAGCGGTCCTTTTCAAAGTACGGGATCCCGAAACCGCCACCGAGATTGAGGTAGCGAACGGACTGCCCATACTTTCCGGAAAGCTCCAGCAGCAGTTCGACATTGCGAGAGAGAGCTTCGCAAAGAATATCCGAGTGAAGATTTTGGGAACCTGCGAATACGTGGAATCCGAGGAAATCCAGATCTGCACTTGCCAGTTTTCCAAGCAGAGACGGCACCTCTTCGGCATCAACGCCGAACTGTTGCGGCCCCCCTCCCATCTTCATCCCGGAACCCTTGACCTGGAAATTTGGGTTTACTCGCAAAGCCACCCTTGGTCGGATGCCGAGGCGGTTTCCAGCTTCGATAATGCGGGACGCCTCTGACTCCGATTCCATCTCGATCGTCACGCCAGCGGCGATGGCCTGAGCTAATTCGATCGACGTTTTCCCGGGACCTGCAAAACTGATGTTGGAGGGAGGCACCACGGTGTCTAGCGCGGTCTTCATTTCGAATGCGGAAGCAACGTCGAACGCATCGACAAGCCCGGCCATATGCTGGACCACTGCCGGCATCGGGTTGGCCTTGACGGCATAGCTCAACTTGACGTCCTTTGGCAGAACTGAGCGGAGATAGGCCACTCTGGCGGTTATCAATCGGCGATCATAGGCGAAGAAGGGTGTCGTTCCGACGCGATCCGCGAGACGATCCAGGCGAACTCCGCCGACAGCCAGGCAGTCTTCAGCGACGTCGAACATGTCAATGGAAGGATGTTCACTCACTGTCCAATTGCTCCCTCAAGAGAACGCGGTCGAACTTGCCGTTTGGGTTGGTTGGAATGGACGCCATCTCGATGACCTTCGAGGGCACCATGTATTGCGGCAACCGATGTCTGAATGCTGTCAGCAAGGCGCCAACATCCAGCGTTTCGGCAACCGGACTTGCAACAAGAACGATACGCTGCCCAAGGGCGTTGTCATCTATCCCCATGGCAACGGCGTCGCGCGCCAGACCCGTGGCATAGGCCACTTCCTCGATTTCGGTTGGACTGACACGATACCCAGACGTCTTGATCATTTCGTCGCGCCGGCCGACGAAGTACAAGAACCCCTCTTCGTCCCGGACCACCGTATCTCCGGAAAACACGGCCAATTCGGGTTGCCGCCATGCGGCGCCGGTTCCTGGCCACGGCCGAAAGCGTTCGCTGGTGCGGGCGGGATCGTTCCAATACCCCAGCGCCACAAGCGGACCTCTGTGGACCAACTCCCCCGGCTCGCCCGGACCACAGAGCGTTCCGTCGGGCCGCACGACAAGGATTTCTGCATTGGGGATCGCCTTGCCGATCGAATCCGGCCGCCGGTCGATCTCCGACGGGTCGAGATAGGTCGATCGAAAAGCCTCTGTCAGTCCATACATCAGATAGGGAAGCGCATCGGGAAATGAAGCGCGCAGTCGGTCGAGTGTTGCCTTGGGCATCCTCCCGCCTGTATTTGCAAAGTAGCGCAGCCGAGCGCCGACTTCGGTTGGCCAGCTAAGGCCAGCGACCTGAATCCAAAAAGGTGGAACGCCGGTAATCCCCGTCACCTTGTGCTTCTCGCATAGTCGCACAACGTCAAGAGGCAGGAGGTAATTCATAAGCACGACATGGGCGCCGGAATTGAACGCCGTCGTCAACTGGCTCAACCCCGCGTCGAAACTCAGTGGCAGCACCGACAGGATCGTGTCGTGCGGACCGTTTCCGAGATAGTGACTTACGCTCTCAGCGCCCACGATCATGTTGCGATGACTGAGGACCACGCCCTTTGGCTTTCCCGTACTTCCGGAGGTGTAGAGGATCGCCGCAACATCACAGTCGACGCCTGCACAGGGAGGTTCGTCTGCTTCTGTTGGAACCAATTCGACCCACGAATGGGTGGCCGGAGATTGTTTATCATTCTCAATCTCTGATCCCGGCCCGTCGACAAGGACGACATGTTCCAGCGATGGAATGTCAGCGAGGTGGCCCTGGAGTTGGGCCAGGCGATCTGCCGATGTAACCAATATCCTGACATCGCAGTCGGCCAGTATGTAGGCGACTTGCTGTGACCTCAGTACGGGATTGATGGGCACCGTCACGCAACGTGCCGCCGCCGTTCCGAATATCGAAACGATGGTCTCCAACCGCTTATCGAGGAGAACCGCCACGCGGTCGCCTGGTCTCGTTTCGAGGGAGCCAAGGACTGAAGCAAATCCGCAGGCGTTTTGCCATAGCTCAGCGTAGCTATTGGTGATGTTCTTGTAGGTCAGCGCAGGAGAATTGCCGAACGAAGCTGCCCCGTGGCGAAGCAGATCGGAAATATTGCTCTTGATCGGCGGCTGCATTGATGTCCAAACTCCTCACTACCAAGGTACGCAGGTAAGTTCGCTGTAGAGATAATCGACCTCGCTCGGAGACACTCGATCGCTCAAGAACATCTTTGGGCGCGGCGATCGAAGCGAGATGGACAGTTTTGGGTGCACGTCGGCAAAGCGGTCTTCGACAAAGGTCGCGACAACACCAAAGCGCGTTAGCAGGTAGCTGTAGATGTGGTGAGCAGTCTCCGCGAAAAGGCCGCGGTCCCCTACATGCAAGATCGACGCAAACACCCGCAGCCTTTTGCGCGTATCCTTGCGGAATATGACGTAGCAGCAGCGATCGCGCTTTATCACAGCGAGATGATGTGCGGCGGGGGCAAGGGCATGGTCCTTGTAGATACCGAGGTTGCGTTCGTCGAGATGACGCTCGATTAGACGTGGATCGGTGACAATCGAAACGCCGCTTCCCCAACTCGGCCGAGGAAGGTTTATTACCAGGGCAGCGGCTGTGTCGATTTGCTGGAACTTGAGCCGACGATTGAGCGGAACGACATTCCCGCTTGGCGACAGATCGGTGAACGTGTAGCCACCCTGATCAAGGAGTGCCTTTAAGAGTCGCAGGCCATGCGCTCGATAGCCATCCAGGACGCACCAGGCACTCAAGTTGCAGAACTTCTCGACACTTTCTCCGACGCGTCGCGCCGAATAAAAGGCAACATACACACCGACTATGCGCTCTCCACTGACCAGCATGTAGCCGTGATTGGGAGACGTTGCCTGCCATGATGGCCGTATTGCAGATGCCCATGTCGCTGGTGACAGCCGCCCATTCAGCTCTGCATGAAGGAAGTCTGCCACTCGCTGCACGTCGCCAGAAGAAATCGGACGAAGCAATGTACTTCCATCTCTTTCTCGGGAAATTTCCTCCGGCACCGACGTGTTTTCCTTTTGCTACTCATGTAAACAAGCAAATCTCAAAATATCTTTACATACAATACTATCCAGATTCATAGATACCCATATGGTTGAACCACGGATCAACCAAAAGCCACCCTTTTTAACCGGTTTGATAACTAGAGTGGCGTGGCGGCAGGACCGTATCATCGAGCCTTGATGTGTTTTCAACACACGGGAGGCTGTCATTCCTAGCAACCATCACATTCTGATCCTGGTCGAGAATCTGCCGGTCCCGTTCGATCGTAGGGTCTGGCAGGAAGCGAAAGCGCTAATTGAGGCCGGCTATGAGGTGTCGGTGATATGCCCCAAGGGAAAGGGACACGAAAAGAGCTACGAAGTCCTGGAGGGTGTCCATATATACCGGCACGCTCTTCGCGAGGCCTCTAGTGCAGCTGGATACTTGAGAGAGTATTGCCTTGCGCTTTTTCACCAGACCTGTCTCTCTTTCCGCGTTCGCCGGCGCCAGTCAATCGACGCCATTCAGGCGTGCAATCCCCCCGACCTGATGTTCCTGGTGGCGCTGATCCACAAATTGCTATTCGGCACACGCTTTGTATTCGACCACCACGATCTCAGCCCGGAACTCTATGTTACCAAGTTTGGGCGCAAGGACATATTTCACCGGTTGCTCTGCTTCTTTGAACGGCAGACATTCCGGATGGCGGATGCCAGCATTGCGACGAACGAGACCTTCCGTGACATTGCCGTCGCACGAGGCGGCATGGCTCCCGATCGCGTCGTCGTTGTCAAGAGTTATCCGGAAGCATCGCGGTTCCGGCGCACCCTTGCTGATCAGTCGCTCATTGTCCCAGGCAAGCACCTGATTGGCTATCTCGGTATCATGGGTGAGCAGGATGGCGTGGAGACCATGGTGCGCGCCCTCGCCGAGATTATCCACGTGCGCAAGCGAAGCGACGTCCATGGCCTCATCATTGGCGATGGTCCCGAACTTGGTCGGTTGAAAAAGCTCGCAGCCGACCTGAACCTTGGCGATTCCTTAAGCTTCAGCGGCTACCTGAGCGGTCAGCCACTCATGGCGCATCTGTCTGCGCTCAACATCGGTGTCATTCCCGATCCGCCCAACGAATTCAACGACAAGCTCTCAATGAACAAGGTCTTTGAATACATGATGCTGGGCCTCCCCATCGTTCAGTTCAACCTTCGGCAAGCGACGCGCGATGCTGCAGAAGCGGCCCTTGTGGTTCCGGAGCATTCGCCAGAAGGCCTCGCGGACGGAATTCTTGCGCTTGTGGATGATCCGCAGCGGTGCATGGAGATGTCAGCTGTGGGACGAGCCGTCGCCGAGCGTGAGTTCCAGTGGGCAAACGAAGCTCGCCGCTATTTGACTGCCTACCGCACGGTGTTTCGCAGGAGGTTGGACGTCAATGATAAGCGTCATTATCCCGCATCTTGACCAGTCCGAAATGCTCCGAAGGTGCTTGGCTTCGCTGACACGCGAGGTTAACCCGAGGCTCTCGGTGGAGATAATCGTGGTGGATAACGGGTCGAAACAGATGCCCGTGGAGGTCTGCGCGTCCTTTCCAAATGTCAAGCTTCTGTCCCAATCGGTGCCCGGTCCAGGTCCGGCCCGTAATCTCGGTGTAGCAAACGCGGCCGGAGACACCCTTGCTTTCATCGATGCTGACTGTGTTGCCGCAGATGGGTGGTTAGATGAAATCGAGCACCAGTTTTCCTCGGATCCAAGTAAGTCCATCCTTGGCGGAGACGTGCGGATCGGTTGCGAAAATCCAAGCCACCCGACGCTTTTGGAAGCCTATGAAAGCGTGTTCGCCTATCGCATGAAGGAGTACATAGCAAAGCAGGGATTTACGGGAACCGGCAACCTGGCAGTGCGCGCGGAGGTCTTCGCCTCGGTCGGTGAATTTGGGGGCATCGATATCGCCGAAGATCGTGATTGGGGTCAGCGAGCTTTAAAAGGAGGCTATCGAACGCATTATTGCGAGAAAATGATTGCCTACCATCCCGCTCGCAAGAGTTTTTCGGAATTGGCCTTAAAGTGGCAGCGACACACTGCCCATGATCTTGCCCGTGTAAAGGGCAGGCGCGGCTGGAGGTTGCGCTGGATCGTGCGGGCCGCCGCTGTTGCTCTTTCACCCGTTGCAGAAGTGACACGGATTTGCAGCTCAGCGCGCCTGAGCGGTTGGAGGGCGCGTGGACTGGCTTTTGTTGGCCTCGTACTTATCCGCGGCTACAGAACCGCTATCATGGTTTTACTTGCCTGCGGCGCGACTGATGCAACGACGCTCAGCCGTCGCTGGAACCCGCGGTCCATAGCTGGAACTCCTTCAAAGAATAGGTGAGCCATCGTTCATCGCGCCGAACATCGCAGATGACATCCAGAAGACGCGAAAATCCGGCCAAGTTGACGCCGCTCGAAAGGGTGAAAAACCTGCAAAAGCAGACTGAAGCAGTGATTGCGTTGCTTTGCCTGTCGGTTCTGACCGTCAGTAGCAGCGCGCAGGCAATCGACCTTAGCCCGTTTCCTGGCCCGAACCATACCGGCGTGCCGAAGGGCACTGAGCTTACGCCCTACACGGGTCCATTGCGGAATTACCGAACCGAACGATTGCGCGGATTACGGGCCAACCACGTCGTTCGACGCTGGGGGTGAAGTCATGTCCCACGCTCCGTGCTGGACGCCCAGAATATCGCAGTCGGTGCCGCGACCGCTCATCCAGACAATGTGCAAATTGCCCTCCTCATTCAATGTGCAGCCCTCACGCGCCGCGACCGCGTCAGCGATCCCGCCGCGAGGCCCTTTCAAATTGCCGCATTGAGATTTATGGAAGTCTCCCATACTGACGTCGTGTCAGGGAGAATGAGGTTGAGAGCCAGGCAAGCGAAAATCACGCAATGGATGGTACGCATGACCTGCGCCATCGCGCTGCTGCTTGTCGGCTTCGCTCATCAAGCGCCATCCTTTGCCAAGGGCGCCCTCGTTCCCGCCGAATTTGCTGAATACGTTCTGCCGGACGGCACGCTTCCCGTTATCTGCGTAGCTGGCAAAGCTGGTGGGATGCACAAGCATGAAAAGGCACAAATGCATGGCTGCGAGGCCTGCCGGATCGGCGCCTCGGTCTTGCTGCCTGTTCCTGAGAACTCTGGCACGAAGCATATTTGGCCCTCAACCGCTGCAAGGCCGGTCTACGACACCGGGATATCTCCACGGCGAACACTCCCGCCAAATACCGGCCCGCGGGCACCTCCCCGCAATTGGGCATTTGCTTGACAGCGCATCCCGCAATGCTTGCGGTTAAGGTGGTCGCCCCTCTGGGATCCGTTTAACCCCGAAGCAGAGCGTTTCCACATCGCATTTTCATTTCGCAAGGGAGCTCGTTGACGCCGCGGTTTTTCGTGCCGTTCAGGAGCCTGTCCTGTTGGAGAACATTATGAAGCAGCTTTTGAGACTCGTCATAGCCCTATTGTTTGCCGGCTTGTTCGCCGCAATCGCCAATGCCCATGACTTCAAGGCCGGGGACATCACAATTGGCCACCCGCATGCACGCGCCATGGTGCCAAGCGCCAAGGTCGGCGGCGGATACCTCAAACTTACCAACACCGGTTCGACCGACGACAAGCTTATCAGCATCACGTCCAAGCGGGCAGCAAAGACGGAAGTCCATCAGATGAGCGTCAACAACGGCGTGATGACAATGCGCCCCGTCGCCGGTGGGCTCGTCATTCCAGCCGGTCAAACCGTCGAGCTGAAGCCAGGCGGCTTCCACATCATGTTCATGGACGTGACAGAACCCTTCAAGGAGGGCGAGATGATCAAGGCGACGCTGACATTCGAAAAGGCGGGCTCCGTCGACGTCGAATTTGAAGTTGGTAGCGCTGGCGGAACCGGTGCCAAGGACCACCACTCCGACATGGACGGCATGGATATGTCCAAACCGCAATAGGCTCCTGCCCCTTACGAAACCATCGCCTGAATTTAGAAAGTAAGATCATGCCGACACTTTCCCGCCTTGTCGCATTGTCCACCGTTGTGATCCTCAGCGTTGCCGGGCAGGCCCTCGCCCATGCACAGCTGACGAAAAGCGTGCCTGCCGACAAGGCAACGGTCGCGACTTCCCCTGCCGAACTCGACCTGCACTTCTCCGAAGAACTCGACATCAAGTTCTCCGGCGTGAAAATCACCGGTCCGGACAAGGTTATGGTGAAACCCGGCGACGCAATGCTGATGGATGAAGGCAAAACCTTGATGGTCCCTCTTCCCGAAGGGCTTGGCCCCGGCGCCTACGCCGTGGAATGGCACGTCCTTTCAACGGACGGCCACAAGACCAATGGTGCTTACGGTTTCACGGTCAAGCCGTGACACCAGATGCCGCACTCATCCTGTGCCGCTTCCTGTTTGATGCCGCCGCCGTGTTTCTATGGGGCGCATCGGCCTATCTCTGCTGGGTCGTGCCTGCAGACCTGGCGGCACAGGTGAGCCGACGGCTCCGCAACTGGTACATCCTCGCTCTTCTTCTCGTCATCGGCACGACCGCATCGCTGCTCCCGTTGCGGGCGGCAACGATCGGGGAAGGCTGGAGCGATGCGCTCGTGCCCGAGATGATGCGAACCATTCTTTCAGGAACAACCGTCGGGCAGGCCTGGATTGCCCAGGCTGGTGCCACCGTTCTCCTGGCAATTTCGCGCCTTGCGCCACTCCCGTTCAGAGACCGCGCCCGGGCGATCATCGCCGGATTGCTGTTGCTCAGTCTGACGATCAGTGGTCATGCAGCGATGAACAGTGGTGCGTTGCGGGCACCGCAGCGCCTTAACGACGGCCTTCACCTCCTGTCCGGTGGCGCCTGGCTCGGGGCCCTGGTGCCTGTCATCGTCATCTTGGCGATGCTGCGCGACGCACGATGGCAGAATGATGCGCGGGCAGCGCTGATGCGGTTTTCGACTGCGGGCCATGTTGCGGTCGCAGTCGTGATCGCGACTGGTATCATCAATACGTTCCTGATCATCGGATCGCCTCCGCTGAATTGGCGGCTCGATTATCAGTTCCTGCTCAGCGTCAAGATCGTGATCGTGTTTGTCTTGGTCGCGCTTGCGATCACCAATCGCTACATTCTTGTCCCGCGGCTCGCCCGCAGCCCATCGCTGCAGCTGCTGAAATGGGCAACTGGCGCAGAAATGGTCTTGGGCTTGGCGGTGCTAGGCCTTGTTTCGGTGTTTGGCACGATGCCGCCAACCTGAGGGGCACGACGCTTCGCAAGCGATCTACGTCAAATGCCGGTGTCGACCGATTTTTTGCTTTATCCTCCTGATCCGGCATGCCATTTTTCGGCGTCAACATTGCACACAAACGGGGGCATCCATGTTTTCAAAGAGCATCAAATTTAACATCCTGCTCGCGGCTGGCGCCCTTGCTCCGTCGCTCGCCTTCGCCCACACCGGCGTTGGACAAACGGTTGGCTTCCTCCATGGCTTCAGCCATCCGGTTTCGGGTCTCGATCACATGCTCGCCATGGTTCTGGTCGGCCTTATCGCCTGGCAGATTGGCGGCCGTGCACTTTGGCTGGTTCCTTTGACCTTCGTCTTGGTGATGGCGATCGGCGGCGCCCTCGGTATGATGGGGATCGCAGTGCCCTTTGTCGAAGCCGGAATTGCTCTTTCCGTGATCGTCCTGGGCGCTGTCGTTGCGCTAGGCATCCAGGCTCCGGTCGCCATCGCGGCAGGTCTCGTCGGCCTGTTTGCGATCTTTCATGGACACGCGCACGGCTCTGAGATGCCGGCAGCGGCAGGCGGCGTCGCTTATGCGGCGGGTTTCATGCTGGCGACCGCAGCACTGCACCTTGCCGGCATTGGCCTTGGCTATCTGATCGGCAAAGTGAGCGAACGGCGGGGCGCAGTTATCGCACGCTCGGCCGGCGGCATTGCCGCGCTGGCCGGCGTAGCCTTCCTCACCGGTCTTGTCTGACGTTTGGTGGCGTGCAGCTAGGGACCGGGGCCAACGCAAGGGGATTTTGAAAATAGGCTTCAACGCACGCCAATACCGGCCGTCAACCCGCCATCGATCCGGTGATCCGATCCGGTAATGAAGGCAGCCTTGTCCGAAGCGAGGAAGGCAGCAAGCGCGGCCACCTCCTCGGGCTCGCCAATGCGGCCAAGCGGATGCGCTTTTCCGAAACGCCGAAAGACGGCATCGACATCGGGATCGGCTCCTTCGAACGTGCGCGCGGCGAGTTCCAGGATCGGTGTGCGCACCGAACCCGGGCTGATCGATACGACGCGAATCTTGTCTGCGGCGAAGTCGATCGCCATCGCTCGCGTCAACGCATGGATCGCGCCCTTCGAGGCGACGTAGGCTGAGACGCCGGGCTGGCAGGCGAAGCCTTGCACGCTCGAGATATTGATGATGACGCCGCCGCAGCGCTTGCGCATTTCTGGCACGCCATGCTCCGCCGTCAGATGGATCGAGCCGACGTTCACCGCCATGCAGCGCATGAAGGTCTCGAAGGGTGTATCCGTGGCATTGCCATAGGGATGCACTGCCGCTGAATTGACGATGATATCGAGGCCTCCGTACACAGCGATGGTCTGGGCAAAGGCATCACGCACGCTGGCGGGAATGGAGACATCCGTATGGATGACGCGCAGGGCCAGTCCGTCTGCAGCAGCGATCTCGGCAAGCTCAGCATTGGCCTTTTCATCGATGCCGAGGGCGGCAACGGCGGCGCCTTCTCGCGCCAAATGCAATGCGATCGCGCGTCCGATCCCGGTCGTGCCCGTGACAACTGCGGTCTTTCCAGCGAATTCTCCCATCAGTCTTCTCCACCTGTTGCCGCATTCATTCAGAAATGAATTCAAGACCGGCGCTCAGATGCCGATCCATGTGATAGATGAAAGCAATCCGGTTGCGATCGCGCAGCGCTTGAAGAATGTCGCTGTGCTCGCTCACAACCGTCTGCAGCGTCAATCGTTGCGATTTACCCGCAAGCATCAAGCGCTGAATGACCGGCTTCAGCATGCCATAGGTTTCCGACAATGTGCGATTGCCCGCGCCATCCACCAGCATGCGGTGAAACTGGAAGTCGAGTTCGGAGGCACGCTCGGCGCTTTGCGCTGTCAGAATGGTCGCATTGACCGCCTCCATTTCGGCAAGAGCCTGTTCCGTAAGGCGCTCAGCAAGCACATCGAACAGGTTCATTTCCGTCAGCCGCCGATACCCCTGTATGTCGCGGAAAGCATCGACGGAAATCTCCATGGCAAAAGAAAAGAGATCGCGCATCGCGTCTTGATGCTGGTCTGTCAGGACGGCGCCGACCTTTTGCCTGGATTCAGCGACACCATACGCCTTCAACGTGCGGAAGGCCTCACGCACCGTATTCCGACTGGACTCGAACATCGTCGCCAGTTCGACCTCGCTCGGCAAGACGTCACCTACGCCAAGCCCACGCTCGCGGATCAGAAGGCGGATTTGGCGCACGACGTCATCGACTGCCGAAGCGCGATTGCCTGACTCCACTCCAATCACCTCCGTTTCCATACTATCAGCCTAATATGTTGGGTTTAATTTCACAATGATCGATTTCTTCTTGCCTCAAGGCGATGAGATTGCGATGAATTGTCCAACATTTCGAGGAGATGTCCTATGTTGGAAAGTTGGCGCTGGTTCGGGCCTCAGGACCCGGTTACATTGTCCCATGCCCGTCAGGCGGGCGCACAGGGTATCGTGACGGCCCTCCACCATATCTATGACGGCCGCGTCTGGAGGCCGGAGGACGTGGCCGAACGAATGGCACTCGTGAGAGATGCCGGCATGGTCTGGTCGGTCTGCGAGTCCATTCCCGTCAATTCGGCGATCAAACTGCGAAACGAAAACTGGCGGGGTTATGTCGACGCATGGAAGCAGAGCCTCGCCAATCTCGGCAAAGGCGGCGTGCCTATTGTCTGCTACAACTTCATGCCGGTCGTGGACTGGACGCGCACAAACCTCCTTTACCCAACCCCCGTCGGCGGTCTGGCGCTGCGCTTCGACATGATCGACTTCATCGCCTATGACGTCTTTGTCTTGAAGCGTGTGGCAGCCGAAGACAGCTACGACGCCGCACTCGTCGAGGCGGCGCGAAAGCGATTGGCGTCCATGAGCGAGGAGGATGTGCAAACCCTCGAAAAAAATATTATCGCCGGCCTGCCCGGCGGCGAGGACAGCCACACGCGCGAAACCATCCGCACGCACATTGCAGCGTTCGACGAGCTCTCAGACGACGACATGCGCAGCAATCTGGTCGACTTTCTCAAGGAGGTCGTGCCGGTGGCCGTCGAAAACAATGTCCGTCTTGCAATTCACCCCGACGACCCTCCGTTCTCGTTGTTCGGGTTGCCGCGCGTCGTATCAAGGGCGGAAGATATCGAGACCATTTTCGCGGCGGTCGATCACACCGCCAATGGTATAACCCTTTGCGCCGGGTCCTACGGCTCGCGTCACGGAAACGACGTCGTCGACCTGGCGAGCCGCTTTGCCGAGCGCATCCACTTCGCGCACCTGCGAAATGTGAGCAAGGAACCAGATGGTTCCTTCGTCGAAGCCGAGCACCTTGGTGGAGACGTCAACATGGTTTCACTGATTTCGGTCCTGCGCCGAGAAGAACGTCGCCGGGCCGCAGTCGGCAGGACCGACAGCATTATTCCAATGCGTCCCGACCACGGCCATCTCCTGATCGACGACCAGACGAAGACGGTCAATCCAGGCTATTCCTGCATCGGCCGGCTGAAGGGACTGGCGGAGCTCAGAGGCGTGATCGCAGCGGTAGATCAGCTGGACGTTCGAGCAGCCTGACGATGACCACGTCGTGACGTTGACGGTTGGTGCACCGGTCATGCGGGAATTCACATCGCAGCGTCAGGCGCTCCGGCGCACATCGAGCGCATGGCGCAAAGAGGTCTGCACAATCGATGGCGAGGCCGGCTTGCTGAGGATGTCCAGCGCGCCCTCAACACGCCCGACGACCGCTTCAGGATTGCCCGTCATGAAAACCACGGTTACGCCAAATTCCTCGACGAGACGTTCTCCAATCTCTGGCCCCGTTGCACCGTCGGCCAGGTTGACATCCACAAATGCAATGTCAGCCAGCGGCGCCAGCGTCAGCGCCTGCTCCTTGTCGCGGGCAACACCGGCCACGTCGAGCCCCATTTCCTTGATGGTCGATTCAAGGTCGAGGGCAATCAGGAATTCATCCTCAACGATCAAGACGCTTTGACGCGCAACGCCGTGTGTCGGCCGCTTGGTTTCGACATCGCTGGCCATGAAATGTCCCTTGCTTTACTCATTTTACAACTACGCTCAACATGTTGGTTGGCGCCGGGGTAACGAATGCCAGGACGATATGTTCCGGGTTGGGGCGGAATAACTTACAGCCAAAATACTGTTAACATTGACAAATCGTTAACAACGCAACCACAGTGCATGTAAGATGCCAGGTTTTATTCGGGGATATCAACCCTTTGCCTTGAGAACGAGGACAGGTCGGCTGCGAAAGTTGCGCGGAAACACCGACCTCAGGTTTTCGATTTTCGGCAAGTCGTTGATGACGATGTACGGATTTGTCGGATGGAGAGCGAGAAAATCCTGATGGTAGCGCTCAGCCGGGTAGAAGCCCTCCAGATTGTCGACGTCGGTCACGATCGGGTCCGGAAAGATGCCGGCCCGGCCGAGTTGCGCAATGTAGCTCTCCGCGATCCGACGCTGCTGCGCGCTCGCCACAAACAATGCCGATCGGTACTGTGTGCCTGTATCGGGACCCTGGTGGTTTAGCTCTGTCGGATTGTGGGCGACCGAAAAGAAAATCTGCAACAGCGTCCCGTAGCTGACCTCGGACGGATCGAAGATCACCTCTACCGACTCGGCGTGGCCTGTCGTTCCGGTGCTGACCGTCTCGTAGATCGCCGTATTGCTTGTTCCTCCTGCGTAGCCAGAGACAGCCGATTTCACGCCCTTCACGTGCTGGAAGACACCTTGAATGCCCCAAAAGCATCCGCCTGCGAACACAGCGGTTTCCGCGTTTGCCTTGATGGGCTCGTCGATCACCGGCGGCGGGAGGACAACAGCTCTCTCGGCGGCCGAGACGGGTGATCCCAACAACGTCACGACAGCCAGAATGAACCGAAAATCAAACCTTCGGAGAAGAAAAGCGGAACACATCGAAGTCTCCCCATTTCATGACGCAACGATGGTGCACGGCGCTCTATCAAGCAAATCAAAACCCAGCACCTCACGCCGATGTGACAGCGCTGCGGCAGCACCTGGCTCATTGCGAAACAGCGCATTTGTTCGAGTTGACAACCGGACGTGGAGTGCGGAGAGTGCAGCCGGATCAGCGCCAGCATCTCGGGGGGACCTATGTCTGTACGCGCGTTTTTCGCTATCGTCGCCGTTGCTGTCGCGTCAATCATCGCAAGCCTTCCTGCCCTGGCGGCGGATACGAAGCGCCAGATCCAGACGATCCAGGACGCCGATTATTTCGGCTTCGATCTGCGCACCGAACAGAATGTCACGTTGGATCAGTGTAAAACGTCCTGCATCGGCGACAAATCCTGCAAGGCGTTCACCTACAATCCGAAGGTGAAGTGGTGCTTCCTGAAGTCCGATTTCAAGACGATGAATGCCTTCCCGGGCGCCATTGCCGGCAGGATCGTCGAGACAGCCATGCAGCAGGAGCCGGACATCGGCGCAGCCCCTCGCCTCACCTTCCTCTCCGGCGACGTGATCCAGCAGGCGCGCGACGACAAGGCCAATCTTGACGTGGCCGATGATCAGCAGGGCCAGAGCGCTGACAGTCTGATTGCCGATGCCCGCCTCGACCTGACGGCGGGCAATGTCATCGACGCGATGAAGTCCTTCCGCAGTGCGCTTGCTCTTTCGCCGGAGAATGCGGATCTCTGGCTGGAAGCGGCACGTGCCGGGGACAGCTTTGTCAAGACCGACGACAATAACGGCAGCGAGATCTACGGACAGGCTGTTCTTGCCGCTGTGAACGGCTACGAGTTGACCCGGACGACGTCGAGCCGTGCCGAGGCGCTCTCCGTGCTGGCCGCCGCACTCGAAAAGAACACCAATTATCGCGCCGCCCTCAACGCCTACAAGGCAAGCCTGGCGCTCGTGAACGCCAAGGACGTTCAGGCGGCGTTCTTGCAGCTCAAATCGACGCAAGGATTTCGCATTACCGAACATACGGTCGACGCAGACAGTGCAAATCCGCGCACCTGCGCGACATTTTCGGAGTCCCTGGTCAAGACTGTGGACTATACGCCTTTCGTGACGCTGAACGGTGCCGCCCCCAAAGCGCTCGAAACCAAAGACAAGCAGATCTGCGTCGAGGGGCTGACGCATGGCGAAAATTACAAGATCACCTTCCGTACGGGCTTGCCTTCTTCCGTCGATGAAGTCCTGGAGGCTCCGGTCAGCCTCGATATCTACGTCAAGGATCGCACCGCCAGCGTGCGCTTCACCGGCGACAGCTTCGTGCTGCCGTCGACCGCGCGTCGCGGAATTCCGATCGTTTCCGTCAACATGGCCTCCGCCAATCTCAAGCTCTACCGTATCGGTGATCGCGGCATCGCGCCGCTGTTGACGAGCTCGCAATTCCTGACCCAGCTCGATGGTTACAGCGCACAACGGATCGAAGACGAAAGCGGTGAACTCGTCTGGCAAGGATCTATCGACGTCGCGAGCGATCTCAACAAGGACGTCGTCACCAGTTTTCCGGTGGATGAGGCACTGCCCGAGCGCAAGCCGGGCGTCTATGTGTTAACGGCAACCGCCCCGAACGCCCCGGACCAGGACTGGAATGCCCAGGCGACGCAATGGTTTGTCGTCTCCGATATTGGTGTCACCACCTACGCAGGCACCGATGGCCTCAACGTGTTCACCCGCTCGCTTGCATCGGCAAAACCGATCGCCGGCGTCGAGCTGCAGCTTCTCGCGAAGAACAATGAGGTGCTGGGAACCGCTACGACCGACGAGAATGGTCGGGCGACCTTTACCGCCGGTCTGATGCGTGCCACGGCAGCGCTCACGCCCGCGGTCATCACCGCTAAGCGAGGCACCGCCGACTACGTCTTCCTCGACATGACCCGTGCTGGTTTCGACCTGTCCGATCGCGGCGTAACGGGACGCGCTTCGCCAGGTGCGATCGATGTTTTGACCTGGACGGAGCGCGGCATCTACCGCGCCGGTGAGACGGTGCATGCTGCGGCACTCGCCCGCGATACCGATGGGAACGCCCTCGAGAACCTGCCACTCACCTTCATCTTTCTGCGTCCCGATGGTGTCGAGGACCGCCGAATCGTCAGTCAGACCATCAATGTTGGCGGCTACTCCGTCGATCTTCCTGTTCAGGAAAGCGCCATGCGCGGCACCTGGACGATGAACATTCACACCGATCCGAAAGGCTCACCAATTGCGACGAAGACATTCCTTGTCGATGACTTCGTGCCGGATCGCACCGACATGGAGCTCAAGACCGAAGCGAAGGTTATCGGTCCGGACACTCCGGCAACCATCAACATCAGCGGCAAGTATCTGTACGGCGCGCCAGCCGCAGGGCTTTCGCTCGAAGGCGATGTCGTCATCAAGCCGACACGGCAGGCGGAGGCATTCCCTGGCTACGTCTTCGGCCTCGCCGATGAGGAAGCCAGTGAAGACACACGCCAGACCATTGAAGGACTTCCCGAACTCGATGAGAACGGCGAGGGCATCACGCAGTTGACTGTCGGCGATCTGCCGGCGACGACGCAGCTTCTCAACGCGACGGTCTACATCCGGATGCAGGAAGCCGGCGGTCGCGCGATCGAGCGCTCGCTCGCCCTTCCGGTCAAAAACCAAGGCCCGATGATCGGCATCAAACCGGAATTCTCCGGCGACCTTGGGGAGAATTCGATCGCCAACTTCGCCGTCATCGGCGTTGGAGCGGACGGCGAGAAGCAGGCGATGAGCGGACTGCGCTGGAAGCTCTACAAGCTCAACCGCGGCTACCAATGGTATCGCGACGGTACTGCCTGGAAATACGAGCCGATCTTCACAGCGGAGCAGGTTGGCACGGGCAGTGTCAGCGCGACCGAGGACGGGGCGAGAATTTCCTCTGCAGTCGCTTGGGGGCGCTACCGCCTTGAAGTGGAAAGCACCGAGACCGACGGCCCGGCGTCCAGCGTCGAGTTCGACGCCGGCTGGTTTGTCCAGGCGACGTCGACGGAGACCCCTGACGGGCTTGAGATCGCATTGGACAAGGACAGCTACAAGGTCGGCGAAACAGCCAAGCTCAAGGTCTCTTCGCGCTATGCCGGTGAGTTGATGATCGCGGCCGGCACGGAAAACCTCGTTGCCATCCAGAACGCTACGGTTGGTGAGAACGGCGGCGAAGTCGACATCCCGGTCACCGCTGATTGGGGCGCTGGCGCCTATGTGACTGCGACCTTGTTCCGCCCCGGCGACGCACGAGAGAGCCATATGCCAATGCGCGCCATTGGCGTCAAATGGCTGAAGGTCGACCCCGCCGACCGCGCACTGCAGGTCAAGATCGACGCGCCGGAAAAGATGCTGCCGCGCGCACCGCTTCCGATTACGCTGGCCGTTGCAGGTGCAGGTGTTACCGAGGATGCTTATGTCACCGTTGCTGCCGTCGATGTCGGCATTCTCAATCTCACCCGATACGAGCCGCCGAACCCGGAAGATTGGTACTTCGGCCAGCGACAGCTCGGTCTCGAGATCCGCGACCTTTACGGACGGCTGATCGACGGTTCGCTCGGCGCTACCGGCAAGCTCAGGACAGGCGGTGATGGCGGTAGCGCGGCGCTTGAGGGAAGCCCACCGACGCAAAAGCTCGTCGCCTTCTTCTCCGGTCCGGTAAAGCTCGATGCTAAGGGCAAGGCAACCGTCAGCTTCGACATCCCGCAGTTCAACGGCACAGCCCGCGTGATGGCGGTTGCCTGGTCGAAGGCCGGCGTTGGTCATGGCACGAAGGATGTCATCATCCGCGATCCTGTCGTCGTGACGGCGAGCCTGCCACGCTTCCTCGCGCCCGGTGATGCGTCCGAGCTTCGCCTCGATATTGCCAACACCGACGCCCCAGCAGGCGATTATAAGCTGACCGTTACCGGCAACGACGCGGTGAGTTTGAACCAGGCTTCGCAGACGATCCGCCTTGAATCCGGCGCCAAATCCGCCCTGACACTTGCAGTAACGGCAAAGCAGCCGGGCACCGGCGGCGTTTCGATCAATCTCTCGGACGCGGGAGGCCTGTCGCTGGATCAAACGGTTGACGTTCCTGTCCGACCGGCTGTTTTGCCGATGACCGAACGCCGCGTGCTGGCGCTTAATCCAGGCGCCAAGCTGACAGTCGACAAGGCGCTATTGGCAGACAGTGTGCTGCCAGGTGCCTCCGTGAGTGTCAGCGTCACGCGCTCGGCGGCCTTTGACATTCCGGCCCTGTTGATGTCCCTCGATCGCTACCCGTTCGGCTGCGCCGAGCAGACGACGAGCCGTGCCCTGCCGCTGCTCTATCTGAGCGAGCTTGCCAGGCAAGCTGGCCTTGAAGATGACACCGATGTGAAGAAACGCGTTCAGGACGCAATCTACCGGGTGCTTTCCTACCAGGCCTCGGCCGGAAGCTTCGGCCTCTGGGGACCTGACAGTGGTGATCTCTGGCTTGATTCTTATGTCACCGATTTCCTGACCCGCGCTCGCGAGCAGAAATACGACGTACCGGATCGCGCCTTCGCGCAAGCGCTCGAGAACCTGCAGAACGCCTTGAGCTATGACGTCAATGTCAAGGAGCAGGGCGATCAGATTGCCTATGCGCTTTACGTTCTCGCCCGCAATAAGAAGGCCGCGATCAGCGACCTTCGATATTATGCCGATACGATGATCAACGACTTTCCAACGCCGCTTGCCAAGGCCCATATCGCGGCGGCACTGGCGCTCTATGGCGATGCGATCCGCTCGAAGAACATCTTCGTCGACGCCTTGCAGATGTCCGAGCAATCGATGGTCACGAGGGTCAATCTTTCGAGGACTGACTACGGCTCGGTCCTGCGGGATGGCGCCGCGATCCTTGCCCTCGCAGCCGAAAGCCGTCCGGTCCCGCCAGTGGTTCAGGAGCTGGCGAAGGCTGTCGCCAAGGAATGGAACCGCAGCAAATATACCAGCACCCAGGAACAGGCATGGATGCTGCTTGCCGCACGCGCCATTCAGGGCGGCGACGACTCGATCAAGATCGACGTCAACGGCGCGCTGCACAACGGCGCCTATATGGCGAAAATGACTGGAGACGCCTTGATCGGCAATGCGCTTGCCCTCACCAACCAGACAAACGATCCGGTCTCGGCTGTCGTGACGACGGTCGCCGCTCCCGTTGTGCCGCCGCCGGCAGGCGGCGACGGTTTTGCCATCGAGCGTACCTACTACACGATGGATGGCGAGCAGACGAATGTGACCGAGGCAAAGCAGAACGAGCGTTATGTCGTCGTTTTGCACATCACGGAAAGCAACAGCTGGCCGTCGCGCATCGTCGTGACGGATCTGCTGCCGGCCGGCTTCCAGATCGACAATCCAAGCCTTGTAGACAGCGCTCAACTGACCAACTTCGAGTGGATCGGCGAGGTCACGGCCGCCCATACAGAATTCCGCAATGACCGCTTCGTGGCCGCGTTCAACCGCTCGGCGGACGACAACCGCGAAATCAATGTCGCCTATGTCGTGCGCGCCGTCACACCCGGCACTTATGATCATCCCGCCGCCGTCGTTGAGGACATGTATCGCCCACAGCTTTCTGCCCGCACGGCGACCGGCAAGATGGAGGTCACTGCAGCACCGAAATGAGACTGACAAGGAAGCTCGCGATTGGAAGCGTTGCCGGCATCATCCTTGCCGGTGCTGGGCTGGTCTTGCTCCACGCCGCCGACCGGGCCTATCCGCCACCGCTCGACAAGGCCGATATGGTGTCTGCGGAAATGCTCGATGCGGACGGTCAGTTGCTGCGGGCCTTTGCAACACCGGACGGTCTCTGGCGTCTCAAGACCACTGGCGCCGATGTCGATCCACAATTCCTCAAGATGCTTGTCGCCTACGAGGATCGGCGGTTTTACACCCATGGCGGCATCGATCTACGAGCGATCGCACGTGCCGCCGTCCAGCTCGTCACCAATGGCCGCATCGTCTCCGGCGCATCGACGCTGTCGATGCAGGTCGCGCGGCTGATTGAACCACGCCAAGGCCGCTCTCTATCGGCGAAGCTCTTGCAGATGGCACGTGCGATCCAGATCGAGCGGCGGCTATCGAAGGATGAGATCCTAGATCTCTATTTGACGCATGCACCCTATGGCGGCAATCTCGAGGGCGCGCGGGCTGCAAGCCTTGCGTATTTCGGCAAAGAGCCGCGGCGGCTGACGGTCGCTGAGGCCGCCCTCCTCGTCGCGCTGCCGCAGCTGCCGGAGAAGCGCCGCCCGGACCGCAATCTTGCGGCCGCGGAGACGGCTCGCAAACGGGTGCTGGAGCGTGTCGCCGTCGCCGAGGCTGTTGGAGAGGGTGAGGCGGCACGCGCTGAAGTCGTTCCGGTGCCGGCACGACGCATGCAGCTCCCGGCGCTCGCCGCCCATGTGGCCGAGGCGGCCCGCCGCAAGGATTTGAAAGCGCTGCAATACCAGACGACCCTGAAGAAGACGGTACAGACGGGATTGGAAGCCGTTGCCCGCGCCGCCGCATTGAAACTCGGTCCGAAGCTGTCGATCGCTATGGTGATGGCGGATGCGCAGACGGGCGATATCGTCGGCGAAGTCGGTTCAGCCGATTACTTCGATGCCAGCCGCTCTGGCTGGATTGACATGACGCGCGCCAGCCGCTCGCCGGGCTCGACGCTGAAACCGTTCATCTACGGTCTCGCATTCGAGGAAGGTCTCGTCAGCCAGGAGACGATCATCGAGGATCGCCCCGCCGATTTCTTCGGCTACCGCCCACGGAATTTCGACATGAGCTATCAGGGCGACGTCACGGTGCGCGAGGCACTGCAGTTGTCCCTGAACGTGCCGGCCGTAAAGCTGCTTGATGCCGTCAATCCGGCAAAGCTGCTGATCCGCTTTCGCCGCGCCGAGGTGCGGCCTCTTTTGCCAGCGAACGAAACGCCGGGTCTCGCAATCGGTCTCGGGGGCCTCGGCATCACGCTGAAGGATCTCGTCCAGCTCTACACCGCGCTCGCCAATCGTGGCCGGCCTGTGCGCATCGGCGATGACGTCAACGAGCGGCCAGGCAAGATCGATGGTGAGGGCCTGCTTGACCCGGTGGCCGTCTGGAATGTCGCCGACATCCTCTCCGGTGTCATTCCACCGCCCGGCGCTCCCAAACGAGGGATCGCTTACAAGACCGGTACGAGCTACGGCTACCGCGATGCGTGGTCGGTTGGTTATGACGGGCGCTATGTTCTTGGTGTCTGGGTCGGTCGCCCTGACAACGGCGCTGTGCCGGGATTGACGGGGTACGGGACTGCGGCCCCTATCCTCTTTGAGGGCTTTGCAAAATCGGGGATCGCAACCACGCCCCTCCCCCGCCCGCCATCAGGAGCAATGCGGATCGCACAGGCCGATCTGGCGATCAGTCAACGTCGCTTCGCCATCAATCCAAGTGGCCTGTTGACAACCTCCGGCCGCGAGCCGGCACCGCAGATCGTCTATCCGCCTGAGGGCGCGCATGTCGATCTTGGCGCAAGACGTGGCGACCTATCGCCATTGATGCTGAAGTTGCAAGGCGGACGGGCCCCTTTCCGATGGCTTGCCAACGGCAAGCCATTGCCCGACGTCTCTCGGCGGCGCACCAATCAGTGGATGCCGGATGGCAGCGGTTACTCGAAGCTCACAGTGATTGACGCCATGGGCCGGGCCGCAAGCGTCGGTGTCTTCGTCGATTGATCACCTGAAAGGAAATCGCCAAGGCTGTCTCCAGATGTGTTTTTCGGCGTCCAGGAAATTTCCTGCCCTCAGCCTCAAAAGCAATTGGCCCCAGTTGGGCTGCCCGATCGAAACCCAGGCCCCTGGAGATGGTTCTTCCGCATGGAGGCAAAAGCACGCCTTGACGGAAGGCACGACCAGATCACGAGAGAAGGTGTTATTCCGAGCCGCTCAAAAACGACCTGGATTCGATCCATAACGAGTTGACCAGCCATCTGAAATGGTTCGGCCGGAAATTTGACTGACCTTTGCAGCAGACTAGCTCGATCGCGGCCGACGGATCCAGTTTGCTGCAAACCCCAGAGCCACGCCGATTGTTGCACCGACAGCTTTTACAGAAGCGTCCTCAAGCCGCGCATGGCGGGTTGGTGAGAAATACTGGAGGAGTTCTATTGTGGCCGCTCCGAGTATGACCAGGATAGCGCAAGCCCAGAAGTGACGGGGATAGGCTAACACGAACAGGAGAGCCATTGCTGTGAAGGCGAGTGCTCGGTCATAGCGCACGGACATGACGTCGTGCGGTCGTATACCGATCGGCGAGACGGTCACGAACAGGATCGCGGCAAGCGACAACCACGCGGCGATCTTCAGGAGTCGGTCAAGAACCATGTGCGAAGGATAGCTAATCGTAGTGTTTGTATCCAGTCGGTTGTTTGGTTCGGTGATGCACTTCATTGTAGCGAAGGGGTACCCCCGCCGGGGTTGCGAGCCGGCGCCGTGGCCAGGAGAACAAGACCCGCGGCTTGCTGGCAATTCGGTGGAGGACTGGTCATCGCATCGAACCAGGCAACATCTATGAACCAGCTTCTTCCCGCCCGCAACGCGTCCTGCCACCCGATCTCCGCCGTACCTGCACTCAGCGGGGTAACTGTTGACCTGAGCTGCACGAGTACAGTCCCAACCACCATATTACGATGCTTGAATATACAACTTTTGAGCGATGAAACCGGCCAATTGGGGAAATAGCAGCTTCGACTGCCCTCGTTCAAAATGACAGATGTCGAAAAATGGGGATTGTCGATGGCCGAAGAATATCGTCTCCGTATGGAAGGCTCAGGTTGGTCTATCATTGATCAAGCAACGCATGAGCCAGCGCGCCTGGATGGCGTTCCTCTTGCCGCGATGGAAGCTGAGGAAGCGAAGCATATGTTAGCCATTCTCAGGAGCATCGATCGCGTGCGGACTGCTTCGAAACGATTGGCATCCGCGAACAGGAAGCGCTCCGATACGACGCAAATTGCGGCCAATCCTCAGATCGATGCCGCTTTTGAAGCGCTGAGACCATTCAAAACCGGCTGCGCGCGCTGCGGCAGCTGCACGGGAATATGCAGAAAAGCACCGGCTGAAGCCGATGCAGCAATTGGCTGAAGCGTCGATGGCGCGTCAGGGGGCGTGGAACTGTTGTGGCGTTTCCCGTAAGCATGCGGGCAGCGGCTGGAAATCGGACCAAGAAATGTGCGGACCGGAAGGTTCACCTTTCGGACCCCACGCTACCTGCTCGCGGGGGTCGCCTTGGCAGGTCAAGAGGTCCCCTGGACTGACGGGGGACATCGCCCGGTAACCTGCCGAGCATTCTGCTATGGGCACCACAGAGGCAATCTGCGACTTGGCCTGAATGCATTGGTTTAAAGGGCTCGAAACCTCGTTGGTCCTTTGCCGCCATCCTTCACAAGGTCTCAAAAAGCGACGGAGATCTGTGACGATACGACTTCCGTTTGCCGAGTTTCTCCTGCAAAGGCACCCAGCCTGCGCCGGTTCCGGCCTCTATTCGGCTAAGTTTTCATCGATTGGTTCGCGTCTCACTTTGGCCGAAAAATTCGAAGACTATGCACGACGATCACAAGGAGATGCGGCGACCCGACCTCCACTGGTCCCTTGTTGATCGGCAAATACTGGCCGGGGCACCATGCCCCGGCCAGCGCACCTTTCGCTCGCAGACATGACTCGAGTCCGACCAACCGCACACGTTGGCGTCATGGACAGGCTGTGGCGGCTGCACGACCGTGCTTTCCGCGATGAATTCGTCGATTAAAAGATCGAGCATCTTTGGAGATCAGTTCCAAGGTGGCTACGTCCAAGTGAGTACGTGCCATCAAAGAGAAGTTGCGACAATATTGGCCATCCTAAATCGAACGGTTGTGTCGAATAGGGCCATCAATCATCGTCGGCTTTCTCTTGTTTTGCGTCGTCGGCAATCCGCGACTGCATCTTGCACGATGCGATCACCAAGAGGCGAGCATGACCAACAGCGGGGAACCTCAGTGGGAACTCGACGACGAGTTTAAGACCTTGACGATCACGTTTCCGACTGACCCGCCGGTCGCGTTCGTGCTTGACGCAACTTCTGTCTCAAATCTGATCGAAGGCGCCGGCCAGATCAGGGCTGAGATGCCGCCGCCTCATGACGAGAATTGGGAAGGTGGGCAAATGGTCGACGCCGTGCTTGATCCACGTTGGTACTCAGAATCCGACGCACTGCTTGGAGACTCGCTTCTTCACATTCGCGATCCTCGCTTTGGGTGGCTGCACTATGCCTTGACGCGAGAGTCTGCCAGAGCGCTCGGAACCCTTCTCATCCTGCAGGCTGATGACCTGCCCGCCGATAAAGAAGGACACCATCGCAAGAACTGAGCTTCGTCATGGACCAAAAGCCCAAGTTACCGCTTTTTCCTAACGTGCGAGCGGCAGGCGGATGTGCTTTCATACCTGCAAGGTGCGGAATTTGTCGTAATTAGTATTTCAGTATCTGCCAGTAACAATGCAACCTGCTAAAGGCCTGCCCCGGCGGGCCCTTTGTTTCAGTGCGCCACTCCTTAAGCGTCAGGCGAGCGCGCTCACCGCTGCCTCAACCATGCAACCGTCGTTGCCGCCTGACGCCGCTTTGTGCCCCAGGGCGCCGTCTCCTGTCCGATTGCCGATTTGGCCGAACATCTTCAGAGGATCCGAACCTGCCTTCTCGCCTGAAGACATGCTGTTTCAGCCTCGTCCAGCGATCTGGCGTGACAAGGCGTGGAGATCCTTTCGAAAAAGCAGTCGCAAGTTACGTTGCACTATTCCACCCGCCTTACATGATGCCGAACTTTTCCCCTTGACCTTCCAGGTGCTGGAAGGTTCATAAGAGTCTCCGCTGCCCTATTAGGCAAAGGAGGCACGGATGGATAGAACGCACAACCATCACAACCACGAAGAACACGGTCATGACCAGGCTGGGGCTGCCGACGACGTCGTGCGTGATCCTGTCTGCGCAATGACGGTCGATCCCAAGGCCGGCAAGCCTTCGCTCCAGTATGCCGGGCATGTCTATCATTTCTGCTCGGATGGCTGCCGGCGAAAGTTCGAAGCTGCGCCACAGGACTATCTGACGGCGACGGATCCGGTCTGCGGCATGGCCGTCGATCGCGCGACTGCCAAGCACTTCCTAAAGCGCGAGGGCGAAAAATTCTACTTCTGCTCGGCCGGCTGCAAGGCGAAGTTCGAGGCCGATCCCGCCGCCTATCGCGACGGAAATAGACCTGCCCCAAAGCCGATGCCGAAAGGGACCCTTTATACCTGCCCGATGCATCCCGAGGTCGTCAGCGATCATCCGGGCGACTGCCCGAAATGCGGCATGGCGCTGGAACCGATGGGCATTCCACCGGCAGATGCAGGTCCGAATCCGGAACTGGTGGATTTCACCCGCCGGCTCTGGGTGAGCGCTGCACTCTCAATCCCGCTGCTTGTAATCAGTATGGGACCGATGATCGGTCTGCCGCTGCGTGACTGGATTGGCGAAGCGCAAGCCATGTGGATAGAGCTGCTCCTTGCCACGCCGGTCGTCCTTTGGGCCGCCCTGCCTTTCTTCCGCCGCGCCTTTGCTTCCGTTGTCAACCGCAGCCCGAACATGTGGACGCTGATTGGACTGGGCGTTGGCACGGCCTATCTTTATAGCGTCGTCGCAGCGATGGCGCCCGGCCTCTTCCCGCATACCTTCCGCGGCCATGGTGATGCCGTTCCTGTGTATTTCGAAGCGGCGGCCGTCATTGTCGCTCTCGTATTCGTCGGCCAGGTTCTGGAACTGAAGGCAAGAGAAAGAACCGGCTCGGCCATACGCGCATTGCTTGACCTTGCGCCGAAGAGCGCACGGCGCATCAATGCAGACGGCTCGGAGACCGACGTCGCCATTGATGAGATACGGGTCGGCGAGCGTGTGCGGGTTCGTCCGGGCGAGCGCATCCCGATTGACGGTTCCGTCAGCGAAGGGCAATCGACTGTCGACGAGTCCATGATAACAGGCGAACCGATTCCGGTCGAAAAGCGGACGGGCGACGCGGTCACCGGCGGCACGATCAACAAGAACGGAATGCTGGTCATGATCGCCGAGAAGGTCGGCGCCGACACGACTTTGTCGCGCATCGTCGACTTGGTCGCAAGAGCGCAGCGTTCGCGCGCGCCCATCCAGGGCGCCGTCGACCGCGTTTCGGCAATATTCGTTCCCGCCGTCATTGCTGCTGCTGTCATGGCCTTCGTCGTCTGGAGCTTTGTCGGCCCGGAGCCCCGCATGGCGCATGCGTTGCTTGCCGCCGTTGCCGTACTCATTATCGCATGCCCTTGCGCACTCGGCCTGGCGACACCAATGTCGATCATGATCGCGACCGGCCGCGGCGCTCATGAAGGCGTTCTGATCAAGGACGCGGAAGCGCTTGAACGCTTCGCTCGCGTCGACACGCTGATCGTCGACAAGACGGGCACCCTGACTGAAGGAAAGCCCAGACTTACAGATGTAGTTCCCCTTGCCGGCATCGAGGACACTCGCCTGCTGAAGCTGGCCGCGAGCCTTGAGCGCGCATCCGAGCATCCGCTTGCCGAGGCAATCGTATCCGGCGCGCAGGGGCGCGGCATCGATCCGAGCGATGTCAGCGACTTCGAAGCAAGAACCGGCAAAGGCGTCCTGGGCAAGGCCGATGGGACAATTGTCGCGCTCGGCAACGCCGCAATGATGGATGATCTCGGTATCGACGTTACCCCCCTTGCCGAACAGGTTCGGTCGCTGCGTGACGACGGCAAGACGGTCATGTTCGTGGTCATCGATGGCCGTCTCGCCGGTTTCGTGGCGGTTGCCGATCAGATCAAGCAGACGACGGCGGCTGCCATCAAGGCGCTGCACGACAACGGGCTGACGATCATCATGGCCACGGGCGACAATGAACGCACCGCGCGCGCTGTGGCAAAGAGCCTCGGCATCGACGAGGTACGCGCCGACATCCTGCCCGAAGGCAAGAAGACCTTGGTCGATGAGCTGCGTGCCAAGGGTGCGGTCGTCGCCATGGCAGGCGATGGCGTCAACGATGCGCCCGCGCTCGCCGCAGCCGACGTGGGTATCGCGATGGGCACGGGCGCTGATGTTGCCATGGAAAGTGCCGGCCTGACGCTGGTGAAAGGTGATCTGAATGGGATCGTTCGCGCGAGGCGGCTGGCGATGGCCACGATGCTCAACATCCGACAGAACCTCACCTTTGCTTTCGGCTATAACGCGCTTGGCGTGCCGCTGGCGGCCGGTGTGCTCTATCCCGTGTTCGGATTGTTGCTGTCGCCGATGATTGCTGCCGCCGCCATGAGCCTGTCGTCCGTCTCGGTCATCGCCAATGCGCTGCGACTGCGGTTCGTCAAGCTATCGGAGATCGGATGAATATCGGGCAAGCCTCGCAACGCTCCGGATTGGCGCCGAAGACGATCCGCTACTATGAGGATATCGGCTTGATCCGCCCCGAGAGGAGCGGAAATGGCTACCGTGACTATGCCGAAACCGATGTCCACAAACTGCGCTTTCTGCAGAGATCGCGCGGCCTCGGCTTTTCTGTCGAAGAATGTCGCCAGCTGCTGGCCCTCTACGAAGACAAGAGCCGGGCAAGTGCGGATGTCAAAGAACTGACGCAGGCGAAGTTGACGGAAATCGATCGCAAGATCCAGGAACTCACCGGACTGCGTCGCACACTGGAGCATCTGATCCACGCATGCCACGGCAACGACAGACCCGATTGTCCCATCCTTGAGGAGCTGTCGGACGGTCGACCTGAATAAGCCTGCGCATCGTTCCCGCGGTTTTGCCGCCGGTATCGTCCCGATGTCAGCCTGTCGGCTTCCCATCTATGACCGAACGCTCACTCGAATTTTTTGCTGACCGCTGGAATAACTCTTCGCTCAAATCCGTATACTCAATCATGGAACGCAAAGAACGCCCATTCGACGTCATAGGCCAGCTGGCAGCGCTTCGGCGCTATGCGCGTTCGCTGGTGCGCAATTCGGATGATGCGGAAGATCTCGTTCATGACGCCCTGCTGCGGGCCTACGAGAAGAAGCAGAGCTTCCGCCGCGGTGGCAACCTGCGCACCTGGCTGCTCTCGATCCTGCACAATGCTCACATCGATCGCGTACGCCAGGATCGATCCTTGGCGCGGCGACACGAAGAAGCCGCCGTCGAGACGGAACAGTCGCTGCAGGCCGGCCAGGAGCATGCCGTTCGCCTCCAGCAGGTACGAGACGCGTTCTTCCATCTTCCGGAGGAACAGCGCGAGGCACTGCATCTGGTTGCGATCGAGGATCTTTCCTACCAGGAAGCGGCAACGGCGCTCGGCATTCCGATGGGCACCTTGATGTCGCGCATTTCGCGCGCCCGCACGCAGCTTCGCGAGTTCGAGGAGAAGACGCCGCGCGCATCGCGTCTGAGACTAATCGGAGGCAACGGCAATGAAGGCAATTGATCCTATCATCGACGCTGATCTCGATGCTTATGTCGACGGCGAACTCGACGTGGCGCGTCGCATTCAGGTCGAATCCTTCCTGTCAGAGAACCCCGCTATTGCGGCGAAAGTCATGGCTGATCTCAGCATGAGGGGTGAATTGCGCCTAGCGCTCGCCGGCGAAAGCGCGTTCGGCCGTCCAGATACGCGCGACGCTGCGCGACGTTTGGAACGCGGCCTCGCCTATGGCCGAATCCTTCATTCGGTGCAGCGCATCGCAGCCGTCGGCGTTCTTGTCGCTGCAGGCTGGGTCGCCCATACTTCCTTCGGCGCATTTACGGCGACTGAAGTTGCCGCCTCTGTGCCTGCCCCGGCCTATGTCGAGGATGCGGTGCGCGCCTATCATACCGCGCTGCTGCGCCAGTCCGTGCCATCTCAATCCGTCGCAATCTACAAGGCGGAGGATATTCGCGCGGCGACCGCGATCGTCATGCCGCAATTGCCAGAAGACTGGAAGATAGCCGATGTGCAGATATTCCCGTCCGAGTTCGGCCCGAGCGTCGAAATGGCGATCAAGACATCGCAAGACAAACAGATCTCGCTCTTTGCCGTGCGGCCGGGCGCATTCGCGGTGCGGTCCGTAAACCATGTCGTGCTCGACACGGCAGAAGCGGCCTACTGGCAGATTGGCGATGTGGCCTATGCGCTCGTCGCTGGCGATCGCGAGATAAACCTGGACGCGGAAGCCGATCGGCTCGCCCGCACCCTTTATTAGTTCAACCGAGGAGATCAGTATGAACCCGACCAATCCGCGTTTTGGCTACGGCTCGGCCGCAGGCTCGCAAGCGCTGTTCGACGAGGGACTGCGCCAGCATATGCTGCGCGTCTATAACTATATGGGCGTCGGCCTCGTTATCACGGGCATCGTCGCCTTTATCGTCGGCAGCACGCCAGCACTCTATGTGCCGATCTTCCAGTCCCCGCTCAAGTGGGTGGTGATGCTTGCGCCGCTCGCCTTCGTCTTCTTCTTCTCCTTCAAGATCCAGACAATGTCCGCTAGTACGGCACAGATGACCTTCTGGGCATTCTGCGCGGTCATGGGCCTGTCGCTTGCCTCCGTCTTTCTTGTATTTACGGGCACGAGCATCGCACGCACCTTCTTCATCGCAGCGAGCATGTTTGGTACCACCAGCCTTTACGGCTATGTGACGAAGAAGGATCTTTCCCGCTTCGGCTCGTTCCTGATGATGGGTCTGATCGGTGTCATCATCGCGAGCATCGTCAACATTTTCCTTGGCTCGAGCGCGCTGCAGTTTGCCATCTCGGTCATCGGCATCCTCGTCTTTGTCGGCCTGACGGCCTACGACACGCAGAACATCAAGGAGCAGTATTCCGAGAACTACGATCAGGAATCGAACCAGAAGCTTGCTGTCTTCGGCGCGCTGTCGCTCTACCTGAACTTCGTCAACATCTTCCAGCTTCTGCTCAATTTCACGGGTGAGCGGGAGTAAGGATCAGCGCTTCTGGGGGCAATGGAAGCGCTAGAGCGCCCGGTCCGCACTCTGTGACAGGATGCGCGGATCGGGTGTTCACCCAAAAAAAGCGGTCGGGTCTCCACGCCCGGCCGCTTTCTTTTTGCTCTCAGATCAGATTATGCCCCAGGCACGATAGCGCCCTCGCCCGGTGATTTCACGGATGCCAATGTCGTTCAGCAGATTGAGCGCGCCGCGGCTGGTCACCTGCAACTCGCGCGCCACCATTGCCGACGAGACCATCGGCCGCGACAGGACGAAGTCCGCAAGCCGCGGCAGGCTGCTGTTTGATCGGCGATCCCTGAAGCGGATTTCCATCTGCGTGCGCGCCAGCGAAAGACGGTCCATTTCCTTTAGTCCCGCGGCAGCGCTTTCCACCATGCCCTCGAGAAAAGCCTGCAGTCGCGTCAGCCGGTCGCGCGCACGTCGCCGCTCATGGCGTATCGTCTTGAGGCCCGCATAGAAGGCAAAAAGATGGGACGTGACCTTGCCGCGTGCGCGCAAATAGCTGGCGACCAGGAGGCCTCCGAGCCAATGCTGCCGACGAAGTGGCTCGATCCTCTCCCAGGCATCAAATATCAGAGCTGCGCCGAGCGTCGCGGGCAATGCATCGGCGATGGCAATCGTCTTGCGCCATGCCCCGAGGCGCGCAACCTCGTCCCATTCCTCGTCATCGAACAAGCCGAGGGGATCGTCGATGCGCTTCTCGCGCGTGCGCTCGCTCGTGTCGTGTGGCTCGGACCTGCCGAGATGGCTATGGCTATCCAACAAACGCTGCGATCTTTCCAGGATCGCATCGATCGCGGCCAGTTCAGCGGAGAGAAGAGCATCCACCTCGCCTTCTGCATCCTCGTCGACCAACGGTTTTGTACTCTTGATCTCGAGGGCCCCCTCCCCTTCCATGCCACCGGCCAGCATCGACAATCCTGAGGGGCTCAGCGCCCAATCGGGTGCGGCAGTCCAGATGCGCCTTCGCATTCGCAAAATAGAATGGGCGATCGTCAGTTCGTGGCTTGGCGTGCGTGTATCCATACGGGCGTCGTGCAAGACGAGGTCTTCAACGTGAACCAGTTCACCGGCGACCCACAAGGCACCGATAGCGTCAAAGAAATGTCGGCGCTCGGCAAAGCCTTCCGCGACCGTGACGCGTGTCGTCCTTTCGTCCAGTCTCGCCAACCCATCCTCGGCCTGGACGATCGTCGGCAACAGGCTGATCAGCAATGGACTGTCGATCTCATAGCGCATTGTTAGCTATCTTAGTTTTTCCGCAACGGAATCCAAATCATGCTTAACTTCCGTCATGTATGACATGGATCGTCGGTGCACTCAAATCGCCGCACGGTGAATTTCGAGCAACGCACTGGGGAGCCGGTCTTAAAGGCAGACTGAGCGCGCGCCGGCCGCAGCGCTACTTTCCAGCCTTGAACGCCTCATAGAGTTCATCGAGGCGGCGCGCGATGTAGCCGCCAAAATCCGCCGCATCGCCTGTCTTTAGCGCGATGGTGAAGGAATCGCCCGCGCTGCGGATGCGACCCTTGATCTTACCGTCTCGCTTCGGAAACCATTCATACTCCGTGGCCTCCTGTCTCTCCGGCTTTTTTTCCAGTTCGGCGACAACGAGGTCGAAGCGACGATCGCTCCCTTGGGCGGCAAAGTCCTCCGAGCCAAGCAGCCCCCGCAACCGGGAGGTCGTTGCGCTGGTCCAACCCTGCGCAAGCGCGATCCATTTGCGACGTCCAGCTGCCGGCGCAGCCCCGATCGCCATGATGGCTTCCATTGGAATGCTCTTGGCAACCGAGATCAGTTTCGACAATTCCGTCTTGTCGGTCGAAAGGGCCTTCATGATAACCGGCCGCTCGAAACCCTTGCTCTCGAGATTGAAGGCAAAAACGGCTCGTTCAATATAGGAGAGGTTACGCCTTGCGGAATTCTCGATGCCTTGCGCGATGACGACATCGACATCATCCAGTTTCCGGATGATCGCCTGCACCTTGCGCCCGAGCAGTCGCAGCGCCTGAAGCCGCCGGTGTCCGTAAACCACCTGGTAACGCGTATCGTGCTGCGGATGCCGTCGAACGAGAATAGGCACTTCCTGTCCATCTTCCTCGATCGACCGTACCAGCTCGTCGGCAACATCCTGGGGCAGCTCCGCCAGCCGATCTCTGACGAAGGACATGTCGATGAGTTCTGGATCGAGTTCAACGACGCGCTCGCCAGATAGCAGTGCCTCCTGCATCGCCCTGCTTTCTTCCTCCATCCGCCCAAGCGTCAGCGCCATCGAACGGACCGGGCCGGCCGGGCCGCGCATCGGCGTTTCATCCTCCGAGTTGGCCGCGGCCAACTCCTGCGCGGTGTCGTCGAACAGTCCCTTCAGTCGATCCCGTCTGCTCATGTCCGGCCCCATGCTTTGTGAATTCCCGCCAGCACTTCACCATTCGCAGCGTTGACCGACTCCAACGCGCGGTCGTAGGTCGAACGCCGAACTTGACCCCTTTCGATCTCGTAAAGCGACTGCTTCGTCAGCCCGGCATCGGCGATCGCCGTGGACTTTAGGATGGTCGCCGTCAAGACGTCGTCGCTGAAAAGGTTGCGCAGCAGCGCCACGATCTGCGACTGCGGCGCATCGAACGGTTCGTGGCGCGTGACCACATATTTGATGAAGTCATGTTGCAGATCGCCACCGGCCTTGCGCACGACAGACAGCAGATCCGACGTCATCAACAAAAATTGCGACATCGACGCAACGTCGACCATCTGCGGGTGGATGGTGATCAGAAGCGACGTTGCCGCGCAGACGGCGCCGAGCGTCAGATAACCAAGCTGCGGCGGGCAATCGATGACGACGACATCGTAGTTGGCCTCGACCTCTGAAATAGCAACACCGACACGCCGAAAGAACACCTCCCCCGTCCGCTGGCGATCCCCGAGCGCGCGCGGCGTTTCGTGCTCGAACTCCATCAGCTCGAGATTTCCTGGCACGAGGTCAAGCCCGTCGAAATAGGTCTTGCGTACGACGTCCTTGAGAGAGCGGCGGCTCGCGTCATAGCGGATCGCGCCGTAAAGCGTATCGCCGTCAGCCAGATCGAACTCCGGTTGGACCCCGAGCATGGACGACAGCGATGCCTGCGGATCGAGATCGATTGCTAGCACGCGGTAGCCATTCAGCGCCAGGTACTGGGCGAGGTAAAGGGTTGTGGTGGTCTTTGCCGAACCGCCCTTGAAATTCGTCACCGCGACCGTCTGCAGCTTTTCGCCGGGCCGACGCCACGGAAGATAGGAGAGCGCATCCTTCGGCTTGATCCGCGCCATATGGTGGCGCAGCTCGTTGATTTGGGCAAGCGTATAGGACCGTCGGCCGTTGACGGAGACGTCCGGCTGCGGCCCCTTGCCGTCGAGCGAGAGCTGGCGCAGGTATCCGTCGGACACACCGATCATTTGCGCCGCCTCCCCGGACGTGAACGTCCGCAGCGTCTTCTGGGACAACGGCGGAAAGAGCTTTTCACGAAGAAGCTTCAGCTGACGCGAAAGTTGGTTGGCGTGCCGCTCGATGCGGACATCCGTCGTCGATACGCTAATGTTGTCCAAAACACTCGATCCCTATCAATGCGCTTTTCTGTCAACATCGCGCTAAAAAGCGTATCAAGAATGCCATGATTCGCGAATCGCGACAAGAATGGCCAAGGCTGGCAGGCACTCGCAAAGTTGGCCGCGGCCAACTGCGCCTTACCCTCTTGCGGCGACGGGTTGGTTGCGCCACAAACGAGCCGAGCTGAAAAGGTAAGAAGGCGTGCCTCATATCCACATCATCGGCATCGGGACAGGAAATCCCGAGCACGTCACCATTCAGGCGATCAACGCCATGAATGCCTCCGACGCCATCTTCATCCCGACCAAAGGCCCAGAAAAAGACGGTCTGGCTGCTGTTCGTCGCGAAATCTGCAGCCGCTACGTCACGAACAGCAAGACTGAGATCATCGAATTTGCCGTGCCCAAGCGCGCCACAGCCGACCGGACCTATCTCGAAAGTGTGGATGTGTGGCATGCCTCCATTGCCAAGACCTATGTCAGGCTCATCGAAGGCCTGCCAGAAGCAGGTAGGGGTGCCTTCCTGATCTGGGGCGACCCCAGCCTCTACGACAGCACAATCCGCATTCTCGAACGCGCACAGGTAGCCAGCAGTTTCGCCTTCGAGTTCAGCGTCATTCCCGGAATTACGAGTGTACAAGCCCTCGCTGCAAGCCATCGCATTCCGATCAACCTTGTCGGAAAGCCGCTCGAACTCACCACCGGTCGGCGTCTCGTCGAAAAAGGCAATCGGGCCGAAAGCACTGTCGTCATGCTCGATGGCGAGCTCGCCTTTTCGAAGATCGATGACCCCGACGCGGAGATCTTCTGGGGTGCCTATCTTGGCACGCCCGACGAGATCACGCGCGCCGGACGACTGGCTGACGTCGCAGACGAGATCGTCAGAGTGCGGGCTGAAGCGCGTGCGCGCCACGGCTGGATCATGGACATCTATCTGCTCCGCAAAGGGCATGATTTCGATGATCTTTGACGAAGATCATGGTTTTGCGCTGATTGTCCCAATCATATAAGGACATGAGCGAAGGAACTGGCGACAATGGCATCTGGCGAACAGACGGCGCGCGATAGCCGGGAGGAGGTCCCCACGTCCGGTATGCGCCGTGGCGCCTGTCCGACGCTGCTGGAGCCGATGCAAACGGGCGATGGTCTGTTGGCGCGGCTGCGGCCCGCCGGCGGCATTCTTTCGATCCAGCAATTCATCCAGTTGGCAGAGGCAGCGCAGAGGCACGGTAACGGAATACTCGAGATCACCGCGCGCGGCAGCTTGCAAATACGCGGCCTTGGACCAGAGACCGTCCAACCGCTCGCAGCAGATCTCCACGCCGCAGGTATCTCGGTTCCCGCCGGTCCCGTGATTGAACTCTCGCCGTTGCATGGCATCGCGCCTGACGAGATCGGGAACCCCACCGAGATTGAAGCCGTGCTGCGCGAGAAACTCGCCGCGGAGCTCCTTTCCCCGATGCTTGCGCCGAAACTCTCAATTCTGATCGACGGCGGGGGCAACTGCGGGCTTGCTGCCGTTACCGCTGACATTCGTGTTGCCGCCGTTTCCGCCGGTGTCTGGCAAATCGCCATCAACGGCGACGGACGAACCGCACTGCCATTGCTGACAGGAAGCGCCGATCAGGCTGTTCGAGCAGTTGGGGATCTGCTTCGCCTGCTCATTTCGCTTGGCCGGCACAAACGATGCCGCGATGTCGAACGCGCGCGCCTCCTCTCGGCCTTCCCTGCGATGGAGCTGGTGAAGCTCGCAAGAGCGCCCGAGTTCCAAGATCCCTTGGTCGGCACCCTCACCCTTGCGGATGGCCTCGCAGTTCTCGGACTGAGGCCTCGCTTCGGGCAAATGCGCGCCGGCGACCTCATCGCGTTCCTCGGCTCAGCCAAGGCTTTCGGCGCAACGCAAGTGCGGCCGAGTCCCGGACACATTCTCTTACTGGCTGAGCTCACACCTCGATCCGCGATGCTCATTGCGCAAATGGCGCCGAGCTATGGCCTGTCTGCCGACCGTCACGATCCCTCGGCACACATTGCCACCTGTGCAGGCGCCGGCGCCTGCACCTCAGGCCACTATCAGACCAAGGCCCATGCGGAAAGATTTGGTTCCATCGCTCCCGAATTGCTGGACGGCTCCATGGTTGTTCATCTCTCAGGCTGCGCCAAGGGGTGCGCCCATCCGCAGCCGGCCCTTTCCATTGTCGGGGCGCAGGACGGCTACCATCTCATCCTCAACGGGAAGGCTTCGGATGCTCCCGATGCACAGATTGCTAGCGGCGACATCGATTCCGCTATAGAGGAACTCGCTCGCCTCATCAAAAACGAGAGACACGCTGGCGAATCAGCTGCTGCCTGCCTTAGACGGGTCGGCAAAGGCGACGTCACAAGGCCGCTGCGACAGGGATAGGAATGCCTGATTACGATTACATTCACAGCGGCGACGCGATCTACGAGCGATCTTTTGCGATCATTCGCAGCGAAGCTGACCTTTCACGGTTTTCTGCGGAGGAAGCCGATATTGCCGTACGCATGATCCATGCATGTGGTCTCGTTGAAGCGGCAGAGTATTTCGTGTTCTCGCCCGACTTCGTCAGTGCCGCACGCGTAGCCTTGCATGATGGGGCACCGATCTTTTGCGACGCAGAAATGGTGGCGCACGGCGTCACACGTACGCGCCTGCCAGCACACAACGAGGTACTTTGCACGCTGCACGATCCGCGCACGGCGGAACTGGCAAGGAAAGCCGGCAATACCCGCTCGGCTGCAGCGCTTCAGCTTTGGCTGGAGCGGCTTGGCGGCAGCGTCGTCGCCATCGGCAATGCCCCGACGGCCCTCTTCCATCTTCTTGAATTGTTGCGCGACGGCGCACCGAAACCGGCAGCGATCATCGGTATGCCGGTCGGCTTTGTTGGCGCAGCTGAATCCAAGGACGCACTTGCCGAAAACTCCTACGGCGTACCGTTTGCAATCGTGCGTGGCCGCCTCGGTGGCAGCGCGATGACAGCAGCCGCCGTAAACGCTCTGGCGAGGCCCGGCCTATGAAGAACCCTGGCCGCCTTATCGGCGTCGGCACCGGCCCCGGCGATCCGGAACTCCTGACCGTCAAAGCCGTCAAGGCGATCGAAGCAGCACATGTCGTCGCCTATTTTGCCAAACAGGGCAGGGGCGGCAACGGCAAGGCGATCGTCGAGCATCTCTTGAGCGCAGAAAAGACGTTGTTGCCGCTCTACTATCCGGTGACGACCGAGATCGAGAAGAGGGAGGAGGCTTACCGCAATCAGATTGCCACCTTCTACGATCAATCGGCAGACGCGGTCGCCAGTCATCTGGAGAAGGGCCGCATCGTTGCCGTGTTGAGCGAAGGCGATCCGCTGTTCTACGGCTCCTATATGCATCTGCATATACGGCTGGCGAACCGCTATCCAACGGAGGTCATTCCCGGCATCAGCGCCATGTCCGGATGCTGGTCGCTTGCCGGTATTCCGATTGTCCAGGGAGACGACGTCCTTTCCGTACTGCCCGGTACGATGGCTGAAGCCGAGTTGCAGCGGAGGCTCTCGGATACGCATGCCGCCGTTATCATGAAGGTTGGACGCAACCTTCCCAAGATTCGCCGCGCGCTGGAAGCGTCGGGCCGCCTTGCAGAAGCCGTTTATGTGGAGCGGGGTACGATGGCCAATGCGGCAATGACAAAGCTTGTCGACCGCCTTGATGGCGACGCCCCGTACTTTTCCCTGGTGCTCGTGCCCGGCTGGGAGGCCAACCGGTGACCGGGACGCTCTTCGTGATCGGGACGGGCCCGGGCAATGCGCACCAGATGACGCCGGAAGCTTTAGCCGCCGTGTCCCAGTCAACCGACTTCTACGGATACGGACCCTATCTCGACCGGCTAAACCTGCGATCCGATCAGCGGCGACAGGCATCTGATAACCGCGAGGAGCTCGATCGGGCATCGGCAGCTCTGCGCGCGGCGGCGGCCGGGGCGTGCGTCTGCGTCGTTTCCGGGGGAGATCCAGGAGTCTTCGCGATGGCGGCGGCCGTCTGCGAGGCCATCGACAACGGTCCGCAAGAATGGCGCGCGGTTGATCTGATCGTGCTGCCGGGAATTACCGCCATGCTCGCGGTCGCCGCCCGCGTCGGCGCCCCGCTTGGCCATGATTTTTGCGCGATATCGCTATCGGATAATCTAAAGCCTTGGAATGTCATAGAAAATCGCCTGTTGATGGCGGCCAGAGCAGGCTTTGTCATCGCTATTTACAATCCGATCAGCAAGGCACGACCCTGGCAATTGGGTAGAGCGTTCGACTTGCTGCGCGCCGACCTTCCCGCCGCGACGCCGGTGATTTTCGGCAGGGCGGCAGGACGTGCCGACGAACGTATCACCGTCCAGCGCCTTGCCGGCGCCGAGGCAGCAGCCGCTGACATGGCAACCTGTGTCATCATTGGCTCGCCTGAAACGAAGGTGATCTCGCGAGACGGCAAGCCTGATCTCGTCTACACTCCGCGCTCCATCGCAAAGGGAAACAGGTGATCGATCGCCGCCAGCATCGCTTCGATCGTGGCGACCGTCTGCATGGCGGCGGCGGGGGCGCGCGCGATCATAATCACCTCGATGCCGAGGTGGCGTGCTGCCGCGATCTTTGCATAGGTCGCCGAACCACCACTGTTCTTGGTCACCAAGGCGTCGATTCGATGGGCGCGAAACAGCGCGGTTTCACGTTCGACATCATAGGGGCCTCGATCGAGAACGAGGCAGACGTCAGGAAGGACAAGCGGCGGCTCAACAGGATCGACGCTTCTCACGAGGTAGAAGTGCTGAGGAGCCGCTTCGGCGCGATGCGCTTCCTGGCGACCGATCGCCAGGAAGACCCTGCGGGGAGAGGGGCCAAGCGAGGCGATTGCTTCCGGAACAGTCGCGACATGTGTCCACCGGTCTTCCGGTTCAGCTTTCCATTCGGGTCGGCGCAGCGCCAATGCGGGAGTGCCGCTAGCCGCCGACGCCACGCCGGCGTTCCTCGAAATGCGAGCCGCGAAGGGATGAGTGGCGTCGATTATGAGATCGAACTGCCCTTCCTGCAGGAACGCCGCAAGCCCGTCGGCTCCGCCAAAGCCGCCGATGCGAACCGGAACCGGCTGCGGGGACGGTTTGTCAGTCCTGCCAGCAAGGGAAAGAAGAACGTCATACCGGCCTGTATCAGCGAGCGATTGGGCGAGGGCGCGCGCTTCGCCAGTCCCCCCAAGCATCAGGATGCGGATTTTGCCCATGTCTGATATGCCTTCTGCCTCCAGCCGACGCTGGTTGACTATTATCGGCATCGGAGAAGACGGTCCAGCCGGGCTGGGCGATGAGGCAAAGCAGCTGCTCGCGGCCGCACCTGTCGTCTTCGGCGGGAGGCGGCATCATGAGTTGGTGGCCGCGCTCGTCACCGGCGAGAGGCTCTCTTGGGAAAGTCCGTTTGATCGGTCCATCGAGGCAGTCGCTGCGCGCCGCGGTCAGCCAGTCATCGTCCTCGGTTCGGGCGATCCATTTCTTTATGGAATCGGGGCTACTTTATCCCGGCGCATCAGCGCCGAGGAAATGCGGGTCATTCCAGCTCCATCCTCGTTCAGCCTGGCCGCCTCGCGTCTCGGCTGGCCGCTGCAAGAGATGGCGACGATTTCTCTGCACGGCCGTCCGCTGGATCTGATCCGACCGCACCTGCATCACGGCCGGCGGATTGCCGCACTGACCTCAGGCGCCGAGACGCCGAGCCAGCTTGCAGAACTTCTCTGCGCCTCCGGTTTTAGCCAGTCTCAATTGCACGTCCTTGAGGCGCTTGGCGGGCAGCGCGAGCGGCGACGCCAGGCACGCGCAGATAGCTTCGATCTCGGTCAGATCGATCCACTCAACGTCTGCGCCATTGAGGTCGTGGCAGGGGAGGGGGCGCAGACAATTGCGTTCACGCCGGGACTCGATGATGCGCTCTTCGAGCACGACGGCCAGTTAACCAAACAGGACGTCCGTGCGATCACGCTCGCAGCGCTTGCTCCCCGCCACAAAGAACTGCTCTGGGATATTGGAGCTGGCTCCGGTTCGATCGGCATCGAATGGATGCTCGCCGATCCGTCGCTGCGGGCGATTGCAATCGAGCAATCAAGCGAGCGAGCGGCACGGATCGCGCGCAATGCGCTTGCCCTTGGTGTCCCCGGGCTTGCCATGGTCGAAGGCAAGGCGCCCGAGGCGCTGGCGAACCTTCCTGACCCTGATGCGATCTTCGTCGGCGGTGGCGGCAGCGAGCCAGGCGTGCTCGAAATGGCGCTTCAGGCGCTGAGAAGGGGAGGGCGCCTTGTAGCCAACGCCGTCACGCTTGAGATGGAGGCGCTGCTGCTGTCAATGCACCGGCAGCACGGCGGCACGCTAACACGCATTGAAATATCGCGCGCTGCACCCATCGGCGGCATGAACGGTTGGCGGCCAGCCATGCCAGTGATGCAATGGCGCTATATAAAGAAGTGAGAAAAAGATGACGACTGTGCATTTCATCGGCGCGGGACCGGGTGCGGCGGACCTGATCACGGTGCGCGGCCGTGACCTCATCGCCCGGTGTCCCGTCTGTCTCCATGCGGGCTCGATTGTGTCGCCGGAAATATTGCGTTACTGCCCGCCTGGGGCGCGTATTGTTGATACCGCGCCGATGTCGCTCGACGAGATCGAGGCCGAGTACCTGCGCGCGGCGGCCGCCGGCGAGGATGTCGCGCGACTGCATTCGGGCGACCTTTCGGTTTGGAGTGCTGTCGCCGAGCAAATCCGCCGGCTCGAAAAGCATGGCATCGACTACACGATGACACCTGGCGTGCCTGCTTTTGCGGCGGCGGCCGCCGCCCTTGGTCGGGAACTGACCATCCCGGCAGTAGCACAAAGCCTGGTGCTCACGCGCGTTTCCGGTCGTGCATCGCCCATGCCGAACGACGAAACGCTGGCGAAGTTCGGCGCGACGGGGTCAACTTTGGCCATCCACCTTGCCATTCATGCGCTGGGGCAGGTTGTTGCCGAACTAACGCCGCTCTACGGCGCTGATTGCCCGGTTGCGATCGTCGCCAAGGCATCTTGGCCAGATGAACGGGTCGTGCGCGGAACGCTTGGCAACATCGAGACAAAGCTGACCGCCGCACCCATCGAGCGCACGGCGATCATCTTCATCGGTCCATCGCTCTTGGCCACCGACTTTCGCGAAAGCTCGCTTTATGACGCCACCTACCAGCGACGCTTTCGCAGTCGAGAGTAGGGGGAAGGGCTCACTCGGGCTCAGACCTGCGTCGAGAGGTAATCCATGCTCGCCCGCAGCGCCTTTGCCGGATCCTTCAGATCGTGTACTTCGGCTGCGAAGGGCTCGAACGAGAACGGTCCCGTATAGCCCGCTTCCATCAGCGCCCTGATCTGCCCGGCGTTGTCCAGACGATCATTTGCCGCCACCAGGACGCGGTGCGGATCGCGCATATCCGCGACAGAAACGGTGGGATCGTCGACGCCCGAGATATGGACCAGCCCGGTCAGGTCGGGAAACAGTTGTTCCTCGCCGGCAAGGTGATGATGGAACGTGTCATGAACGAGCTTGAAGGTCGATCGGGCCGCCAGGGCATCAATTGCTGCGGCGGCCTCCGCCTTGGAACGAAGGGAGCAAATTTCAAAGCCCAGTGGCTCCACAAGCCCGACGATCCCGGCAGCCTCAAGCATGGGCTTCAGTGCAACCAGCGACTGGCGCAGATTCTCCTGGCGCTCGCCATCCGCTTGACCGGTACCATCGTTTTTCGGGACAAGAACCAGCGCCTGCGCGCCGCATGCCTTCGCATATTCGATAAGTTCCCGCGCTTCATCGGCACGCGTGGCATTCCACTCGTTGAAGCGCTGCAGCGCATTGATCGAAACAATCGTCGTCCCGTGACGCTGCGCGGCCTCGGCGACGGTCTCCGGCGAGGTTCCATCGATGATCGCATTGCCTGTGAGATCGTTGCGAATCTCGACTGCATCGATGCCAAGCGAGGTGGCCAAGCCGAAGAAGTCTTCAATCGGCAGCGACGGCGCCGCCATATGGTTGAGGGCGAAACGAAGTGTTGGCATTTCAGGTCTTCTCCTATGCCTTAGTATTCGGGCAAGCCCATGGGGCCAAGCAACTCTCTATCCCAACCGGAAGCGTGGGCGCATCTACTTCGAGTGCCGTCGATCTCTCATTCATGACAGAAAATGGAACGATCTTGAGAGGCGCCCTCATAAGGATGGTCCGCCGACCGCATCAGAATAATATTTATTGGGCGCCCCGCAGAAAACGCCAAATACAAATCACAAACTCGCGTTGTATATCTGTTACATCCCAGGAAACTGAACAGTTACTACAGTTGCAATCTACAGAATTAACCATACACAAATGCGATCTTTAGGCGTAGTTCTGGTGAAAATACGCTGACGCCGTAACATTAATCAGGATTTTTATTCCAACAAATATCACCGCGGTCGAGGGCATCATGTTACTTTTACCGCGTCCTGAAACTACATTTCAGGATTCGCCAAAGAGTGGTATATTTTTGTATATTCAGTTTTTTCCCGTTAACTTTCAGAAATATTTTTGTATTGCTTATTAGCAGGCATGTATGTATTTTCTTAATAAAGTAGAAATCCAACATTCAACAAAAACGTGGTTGAGCAAAAGTTGGAGATCTACTTTACCTGCATACTAAAGGGGATCATCACTGCGTTCAGGGGACCTTCGCAAAGTATTGCGTATACTTCGTGCGAACCATCCCCAGCACTATAGGGTATGAGGCTAGTATGAATTACGTACCTTCGGAATTTGAAAGTGCAAGAATACCATTGAACAGGCTCCGGCCTGCAACGACGCTATCCAAGGCAACCATAGATTTCGATCATTCTGACGAGACACACGGCGATGACCAGTGCCTGCTGATTGTCGACGCCAGAACACTCGAACGCGAATGCCTTGCGACGACATTGAGGGCGAATGGCCTTGGCATGAGTGCTGTTGCCGTTGGCTCGATCGCAGAATGGCGGAAAAAGAAGGATACTTGCCAACCGGTTGGCGCGGTTCTCCTCAATATCGCTGGCGGCAAGGCAAATGACGCAGCGCTGTCTGAAGAGATCGCGAATATCACCTCGGAACTTGCACCGGCTCCGGTGATTATTCTGGCCGATGGTGATGACCTTAGTCAAATGTTGAGAGTACTCGAATACGGCGCGCGCGGCTTCATTCCGACCTCCGTCGGAATCGAGGTTTGCGTCGAGGCAATTGCCCTGGCGGTTGCAGGCGGCACCTTTATTGTCGCGGGCAACAGCTTTTCTGCGGCGGCAGCAGCAACCGTGAAGGGAAGCCAGCAACAACAGCGGCCGAACGAGCTCGCGCGCATCTTCACGCTAAGGCAAGCCGAGGTCGTGCAGGCGCTTCGCAAGGGAAAGGCGAACAAGATCATCGCCTACGAACTCAATCTGCGCGAAAGCACGGTCAAGGTTCACATCCGCAATATCATGAAGAAGCTAAAGGCAACGAACCGGACGGAAGTTGCTTACAAGCTCAATGATATTTTCCAAAGCGATGCAAGGTGGGCGACGTCTGCCGAGTAAGTTTTTCCGGCTCGCATTTCCGTACATCGACATATCTCCACAGACGGCGCCCAGCAAATGGCTGAGCGCCATCTGCGGTTAGGCGTCCCCACCTCTTTCACAGCCGCTTGAACCGGGTGTGCCGGCGGATATCACTATGTGCGACCTGCTCCTCTGCAGACAAGGGGCGCATTTGCGGCTCACGCCGACGTCCTAGGATCTGCTTGAACCCTTTGGCCGAAAACGGTTGGACAAGCTGGGCGACAAAGCCGTCGGCAATCCGTCCACTGATGCCGATTTCGGCAGGCGGCCTGCGCGCCGGATTGAAATATGTGCCAAATAGCTGATCCCACAGCACAAGATTCTCGCCATAGTTAGTATTTCCTTCGGCAAGCACCTTGGAATGATGCCAACGATGCAAGCGGGGTGTGCTAAAAACCAGGTCGAGCGGGCCTGTGCGAACATCCATGTTGCAGTGGGTGAGAAGGCCGATGAAGGCTGTAACGGCGCTTATCCAGAGAAAGACGGGCAGGGGCGCTCCCAGGAGATAGAGGGGAATCTGACTGAGCGCGATCTTGAAGAGCGAATCGACCACGTGAAAACGACCGGTATTGACAACCCACAGGCGCTCGACGCTGTGATGCAGGGCATGAAACCGCCACAACGACAGGATCTCGTGCGCGGCGCGGTGGGCGACGTAAAGACCGAATTCGGCAATGATCAAGCCCAGCACGACTTGCAAGACGAGAGGCCATTGGTCCGGCCATATCGCGCTCGGCGACGTAAGCGCCGGCTGCACGACGGTCGCGACCGCCATTGGGACAGATGCTCCGATGGCCGCTGCAATCTGCACGCCACCCTTGGTCAGGAGCGTATGGGCGATGTCGTTGAAGGTTTCGCCATCATGCGTCAGCCAGTCTTGCTCATAGGGCATCAGCCGCTCGAAGCCTGCGATTGCAGCCACGACCGTCAGATAAACCAGATTGAACCACATTAGGGGTGCCTCTGTGTGGAAGGCCCACCCCGCCCCGACCAATCCCGCCGCGAAGAGCGCTGGCCACAGCGCCCACGACGTCGCCATGTAAAGCGCCGACTTGCCCTCATTCATTACGCGCACCCGCTGCTTGCCCTAAGACGGCTCATGATACACCTCAGTTGCGTCCGCGAGGCAAGGCCCCGAAGCGAGGATCTGCCATAAGGTCGCACCCATGAAGTAACGGGTAGGCGTACCAATCAAAACAGGGCCGAGAACGTCCCTGGCCACCCGACGGCAGCTTTGCGGTATTGATTTCTCGCGATTGTCACGGGGCGAGCTTCTTGATAGGCGTCATCCACAAGATGTAACCCGCCGCAGGCCAATGCTCTCACCAACCCACGACCACACCCCGAGCCCGCTCGTCGGAATTGCGCTCGCTTGTTCCGGCTATTCGCTGTTTGCCATCCAGGACGCGGTGGTGAAGTGGCTCGTGGCCGATTACGCGGTCCCGCAGATCCTCTTCATGCGCAGCATCATGATTGTTATTGTCGCCGGCGTCATGGTCCGGCGGCTGCGGCATCCTTCAATACTGAAAAGCCCGCACCGGAAGTCTCTGCTATTGCGTGCCGGACTCATGCTTGCTGCATGGATGGCCTATTACTCGGCTGCGCGCGATCTCGGTCTTGCCGAGATTACCACGATGTATTTCTCAGCACCCATCATGGTCGTGATGCTATCGATCCTCGTCCTCAAGGAAAATGTCGGGCCGATGCGCTGGTTGGCATGCATCGGCGGGTTCGCGGGCGTAGTGCTGGCAGCCAATCCTGCAGAAGCACCGAGCCTTGTACCGGCCGGAATGGTCATCTTCGCCGGTTTCTGCTGGGCGTGGAGCACGGTGCTTGTTCGCCTTGTCAGCCGCACCGAAAGCACGCTGAACCAGATGATGGCAACAAGCTTTCTGTTCGTGGTCGCGTGCGGTGTCATGCTGCCATGGTTGTGGAAGACGCCGGATCTTTTCGGCTGGGTCCTTATGATCGGCCTCGGCTTCGTAGCCGCGGCCGGCCAGTATCTGCTCTATGAGGGCTTCCGCTACGCACCCGCCTCAACACTGGCGCCAATGGAATATAGCGGCCTCGTCTGGGCGTTTCTCTACGGCTATCTCATCTGGTCGGAAGTCCCGACACCGCATGTGGTGGCCGGTGCTGTGCTGATCGTTGCCTCCAGCCTCACACTTGTCTGGTGCGAGCGTCGACAGATGCTTTTGACCCGCCGCCTGACTGCATAGTGCTCGTCATGCTGTCCGTTGTGGGCTCGTCGGCAATTGCATGAACAGTATAATACCAGTATAGCTCCAGATAACGATTTCCATAAATCTTTTGGCGATCGGTCCATCGCGAGGGAGCCATGCAAACTACCAGCTTGATAGAACGTGTCCGCAAGGAATTCAGCCTGACGGCGCCTGATGTGCCCCTTTACAAACGGCTCAAGTCGGCCATTGAAGCTGCCATTCGTTCAAACGTCGTGAAAGCCGGCGCTGTTTTGCCGGGAGAGCGGGTTCTTGCCGAGAGCCTGTCGCTGTCGCGTGTGACGGTGCGCAAGGCGCTGGCATTGCTTGAGGAAGAGGGGCTCCTCAATCGCCGCCACGGTTTCAAGACGGAGGTCGGATCGCGTGTCGAAAAGTCGCTGTCGACGTTAACGAGTTTCTCGGAGGATATCCGCGCCCGTGGCATGGTGGCCGGATGCATATGGATTTCCAAGCAGATAAGCCGCCCATCGCCAGCGGAGATGATGGCGCTCGGCGTGTCCGCGAACGCAAATGTTATCCGCATGAAGCGCGTTCGCACCGCGGACGGCGCACCGATCGCGGTCGAAACGTCAACCGTTCCGACCCGCTTTCTTCCAACGCCTGATCTCATTCGAGATTCGCTCTACGAGGCCCTTGAGGCGCGTGGCTTCATGCCCCAGCGTGCAATCCAGCGCATGCGTTCGAGAGCGGCATCCAGCGAAGATGCGCAGCATCTGCACTGCGAGGTTGGCGCTCCCCTCTTGATGACTGAAAGACGCTGCTTCCTGCCTGACGAACAGATCGTGGAATACTGTGAGACACGCTACAAAGGCGACGTCTACGATTTCGTTTTCGAACTGCAGCGATAAGACCAGTTACAAACTGGTTGTAATCTGGTATTTTCTATCTATCGTGATGCCGAAATGGAGAGTCACGAGTGCGACGGGAAGACATCAGGAATAGTCTTATCGTATCCTGCCAGCCGGTTCCCGGCGGGCCGATGGATCACGCGGATTTCGTCGCCGGCTTTGCGAAGGCCGCCCTTAAGGCTGGCGCCAAGGCGTTGAGGATCGAGTCGGTCGACTATGTCAAAGCAGTGCGCCGCGTCGTCGCCGCTCCGATTGTCGGCATCGTCAAGCGAGATCTTCCCGACAGTCCGGTTCGCATCACACCTTTCGTCGCCGATGCCGAAGCGCTGGCCGATGCCGGTGCCGATATCATCGCCTTTGATGCGACCGACCGCTCCCGCCCGGCTTCGGTGGAGGAGCTTGTCCGCACTGCCAAGGCAAGGGGCAAGCTGACGATGGCAGACTGCTCCTCCATCGCCGATGCGCAGCGAGCCCTTGCCGTAGGCGTCGATTTCGTCGGCACCACACTCTCCGGCTACGTCAACGGGCCGGAACCGGTGGACCCGGATATCGAACTCATCGTGGCGATGCGAAAACTGACACCCTATGTCATCGCCGAGGGTCGCATCCGTTCGCCTGAGCAAGCTGTCGCGGCAGCGCAAGCCGGGGCGTTTGCCGTCGTCGTCGGCTCTGCCATAACCCGCACCGAGCACGTGACCTCATGGTTCAATGAGGCAATCGGCAACGCATATCAGCGCCCGCACGACACGAACCGGGAAACCGTGCTTTCCATCGACATCGGCGGCACCAAGACGATGGCGGCGCTCATCAGCGGCGCTGCGGTTCTGGAAGAGATCGTCGTTCCCACTGAACGCGACGCCGGGCCGGATGCCTGGCTCGCGACGGTGTGCGAGAGCACGGCAAGCTGGCGGAACCGATATACACGCATCGGCATTGCCGTGACCGGCCTTATCCAAGGCGGGAACTGGTCGGCGCTCAATCCGGCGACCCTCCTCATTCCCGATCGCTATCCTCTTCAAAACCGGGTCAGCGATCTGCTTGGCAGACCGGCTTATGCCGTCAACGACGCGCAGGCTGCGGCGTGGGGCGAATACAAGTTCGGGGCAGGGGCAGGTGGCGACCTTGTGTTTCTGACGATCTCGACCGGCATTGGAGGCGGGATCGTCATCAATGGGAAGCTGCTTAAAGGGCTTGCCGGCCACTTTGGCTTGATCCGGTCGCCATCGCAGGGGCAGGCTCCATTTGAAGATCAGACGTCAGGCAGATGGATTGCCCGCGAGGCGTTGGCGGCGGGCCATACAATCGATGCGGTCGAGGTTTTCGACCGCGCGGGAAACGGCGAAAGCTGGGCGGCCGACATCGTGTCCCGTTCGGCCCATCGTGCTGCGATGCTCTGCCAGGATATCCAGTTGATGCTCGATCCGGACGTGATCGTCATCGGCGGCGGCATCGGCCTGGCGCAGGGGTATCTCGATCTCATGGGCAGCCACCTGTCGGGTCTGCCGCAAAGGCTTGCGCCGCGTCTTGTGACGGCAAAGCTCGGCCGCCGCGCAGGCATCATTGGCGCCGCTGACCTTGCTGGAGAGGGCAAGTAGCGGCGAGCGAATGGCATGAAACCCAACAAAAGAAAGGGAACGACGATGAAATTCAACACTGGGTCTCTTCCGGCACTGGCTGCGCTTCTTGCGAGCGTCACGCTGCCGGGCATGGCGAACGCGACTGTAACGGTGCTCGGCTGGCCGGGTGGCTCGGAGGAAACCGCGCTCAGAGCCACGGTCGAAGCCTACAATGCCCAGGCCGGCATCAGCGACGCCGACAAGGTGCAACTGCTGTTCTTCAACCGCGATGGCTTCTTCGACAAGCTCCAGGCCGACATGGCCGCCGGCTCCGACGCTTTCGATGTCAATCTGGTCGCCACCTATTCGATCGGCCGTTACGCGCCATACATGGAAGCGGTTGAACTGGGTCCTGAGGCCGCCAAGGTGTTTGGTGACGCCGTGCTCAAGACGATGCAGTTCAATGGCAAGCAATATGGCGTGCCAACGGATCTATCGCTGCACTTCATGTACTACCGAAAGGATCTGGTTGACGCCCTGATGAAGGATGAGGCGGCAAAGAAGACCTACGGGGAAATTGCCCTCAAATACCTCGGCAAGGAGCTGCAGCCGAAGGATCCCGACAGTTGGACCTGGGACGATTGGGCAGCAACCTCACTCTATTTCAGCAAGCAGGTGAATTCGGCGAGCCCGGTGCGCTACGGCACTGTCCTTCAGATGAAGAACCTGCTTTTCAACATGATGGTCTTTCAATCCCTGCCGCGGTCCTATGGTGGCGATTGGATGGACAAGGATGGCAAGATTACGGTTGATTCCGATGCGTACAAGACCGGCCTCGAGCTTTACAAGAAGCTCTATGATGCAGGCGCGTCGCCGAAGGATTCGCTCAGTTACGAGTACGCTGAGACCAACGCGGCGTATGGCTCGGGCCAGGCTGCAACCGCGCTGCAATGGAATGCCGCTGCGGCCGATCTGACCAATGCCGAAAAGTCGCCGGCCGTGGCCGCAGTGACCGGCATCGTCGCGCCGCCCGCCGGCCCCGACGGGCGCGCGGATCACATTCATGGTCTCGGTCTCGGCCTCAACAAGAATGCCAAGAACAAGGAAGGAGCGACCAAGTTCCTGAAATGGCTGGCAACGGAAGATGCAGCACTCCTCTACGCCAAGAGCGGTGGCTCTCCGGCACTTTCGCCCGATGTCGTTGCCAAGGTTTCCAGCGATCGTCCCGACCTCGTCAAACTTGGTGAATTCGCCAGCAAATACGGCTACGTGATGAACGGCGCCACCTCCGCAAGCGCCCTGTCGGTTTACGAGCTTCAGGCCAAGGAATTCACGGGCTTCTGGTCCGGCCAGCAAGGCCTCGACGATGCGCTTGCTCATGTCAAGACGGGCATGCAGGATCTGTTGAAGAAGTAAGACGAACCCGGCGTCAGGTTTCGCCTGGCGCCGGCACATCCGGCGGACCATAATGGCTATTATAAACCGTGCCGAAGGCAGAGCCTATCTGACGCCGCTTGTGGCGTTCCTGCTTCTCTTCCTGGGCTTTCCTTCCCTCGTCAACCTCGTCTATTCTGTCTCGACCGTCAGCTTTGAGAGCCTGCGCAGTCCAAGCCTCAGCGGGCTCGGCAACTACGCTGCGGTCCTCGCCGACCGGGAATTCTGGCAGGCCGTATCTTTCTCGATGCACTTTGGAATCCTGACCGCACTTGCCGAATGCCTGATCGGCCTGTTCCTCGCGATCTTTCTTGCGCCACTCATGGCAAGACGATCGTTTCTGATGGCGCCGTTGATGCTACCCTTGATGGTCGCCCCGGCAATGATCGGCCTGATGTACCGGCTCGTCCTGCACGAGTTCGCCGGGCCGGTGCCCTATTATCTCTTCTCTTGGTTCGGTGACAGCCCAGCCTTCCTCGACATCAACAATGCTTTTCGCACGCTCGTCGTTGTCGAGACGCTGCAGTGGACGCCGTTCGCCTTCCTGCTGTTTTACATGGCCTATGTCGCGATACCGCTGGATGTGCGCGAGGCGGCCTCGCTCGACGGCGCACCATGGTACAAGGTGCTCTGGTGGATCGAGCTTCCGCTGATGCTGCCCACGCTCGTCATTGCTTTCTTCATCCGCTTCATCGACGGCTTTCGCGTGTTCGACAACGTCTATGCGCTGACCGGCAGTGGTGCTGGCGGATCGACAACATCGCTTTCGATCTACATCTACCAGGCCTTTTTCAAACAAGGCGCGATCGGCAAAGCCGTTGCCGCCTCCGTCGTGCTGTTCGTAGCATCGCTTGGCGTGCTCCATGCCCTCAACTGGCTCGCCGGGCGCAGGAGGACATAGCGATGCTGAACGTCGCCCGTTGGGTCGTTTTTGCGGCTGCGGCCCTGGCGATGAACTTTCCGGTCATCGTCACATTGGTCACCTCGCTGAAGAGTGCGAGAGAATTATCGGTCAACGCCGGCCTCTGGGTCAGCCAGCCGACACTGGAGAATTATCTTCGCGTTCTTACGCAGACGGACCGGTTCAACATCTACTCCTACCTTTTCAATAGCACGATCGCTTCGCTCATCGGCACGAGCCTGGCGATCATTCTCACCTTCCCGGCCGCCTATGTCATTGCGCGAAGCGAGACAGGCAAGCGTACCCTGTTGCCGATCATCATCAACCTGCGGGCGGTACCGCTGATCATCTTCGCAATCCCGCTCTACATGATGTATCAATGGCTTGGTCTCTTGGATACGCAGCTCGGGCTGGGGCTCATCCTGACGATCGTGAATACACCACTTGCGCTTGTCATCATGGTCAACGCCATTTCCGATGTGCCCCTGGAACTCGACGAGGCAGCAAAAGTCGATGGCGCCAGTTCGTGGCAGGTAATGGTGATGATCATCAGGCCTGTCGTTAGGCCAGCATTGGTGACAACCTTCATCTTCGGCTTTATCACTGCCTGGAACGAGTTCCTGTTTGGTCTCATGCTGACGACCAGCCAGGCAGTCCCGATGACCGTCGGCGCTTCCTTCTTCTTTGCCGCCAGCGGAGGCGGGGTGCAGTGGGGAACCGCATCGGCCGTCATGATGCTCGGCGCGCTGCCGCCCGCCGTGCTCGGTCTCGTCATGTATCGACAGATTTCCGGCTCGCTGACCGCAGGCGCTGTGAAGGGGTGACCATCCGGCCGCCCCCTGGAGCTTTTAAATCCCGCACCGCTTTGTCCTGACGCACTCCATTTTGCCGATGTCCCGGGCACGGTGAAGCACGGTTCACAGAAGCATTACGGCAAAATAACAATAAATACTTCTCATGAAAGTATTGGCGACCATGCGCGCAATCTTGTGAAGTCCCAGAATGAAATAAACTCATTTACGCTGATTTCAGCGCAAAACAGCTGGTGGCTAACGATGGAAAGCAAGAGACTTTGGCGCGGACACTGCGCTGCGCGCCTTTAAACACTACCCATAATCATTTGATTTATTTTACTTATTTAAATCTCAAGAAGCAGAGTCGAAATCTATATTAGTTTTAGCTAATTTTTATCTATTGCATACATCGTTATTTGCGCTTAGCATAATTTCACCGCGACAACAAAGACGGTTAACAAACTACGTCTGGTGGGGGTTTCCTTAGACTGTAAGCAAGTGTTTCGGCGAAGTAATTCTCCGGAGAGTTTAACTGTGCGCAGACGGGGTTAAACATGGAACTTGAGCTGAATTCTGTCCGCCTTGCCTCCAAAGAAAAAGTCGCTGTTCTAGACAATTACTATCCGAGCGCCGAGGTCCGTCACTATCGAGTGAGTATCTTTGGCGCCGGCTATGTTGGTTGTGTTTCCTCCGCATGCCTCAGCAAGGACGGATTCGCCGTCGTGGCTGTCGATCCCGACCGGTTTAAAGTCGAGCGTCTTGCCGGAGGTCTGGCTCCGATCGTCGAGCCCGGCCTGGACGAGCTGCTGCACCAAGCGCACGCAAACGACCTTCTGAGCGCAACCCACTCCGCGGTGGACGCCATCAACGATACCGATATCTCGTTTTGCTGCGTCGGAACACCGAGCCAGTCGGATGGCACTTTGAACACCGATCACGTTCGTCAGGTTTGCGAAGACATCGGCAAAGCGCTGCGGCATAAAGCCGACTTTCATATCATTGTCATGCGTTCGACGATCCTGCCCGGCACGATGGAAGAGCTCGTCATTCCAACGCTGGAGAAGGCTTCGGGAAAGATCGCCGGACGTGATTTCGGCGTTGCCTACTACCCCGAATTCCTTCGCGAGAGCACGGCAATCGCCGACTACTACAAGCCCGGTGCGATCGTGTTCGGGCAGTATGCGGACGATACGCGCTCCATTGATGCCCTGAAGGCTCTCGTCGGCCACATTGGCGTCACACCGCATGTCATTCCGATGGGCTGCGCGGAGATCGTCAAATACGCCAGCAACTGCTGGCATGCCGTCAAGATCAGCTTCTCGAACGAGATCGGCAACATCTGCAAGGCCAAGAACATCGACAGCCACGTCGTCATGGACGTGGTATGCTCCGATACGCGCCTCAATATATCCCGGGCCTATATGAAGCCGGGCTTCGCCTATGGCGGCTCCTGCCTTCCCAAGGATCTGCGAGCGTTGACGGCACTCGGCCGCGCTATGAACGTGCCGACGCCGGTCCTGGACGCCGCGCGGCTCGCCAATGCTGTTCAGATTGATCACGCGCGTTCGCTTGTCGACGCAGCCTCACATGAGACAATCGGCTTCATCGGTGTGACCTTCAAGGCCGATACAGACGACCTCAGGGAGAGCCCATTACTCGAACTCGTCGAGGGCTTTCTTGGCAAGGGCAAGAATGTGTTGATCTACGATCCCCATGTTGCCAGGGATCCGAGCCAGGGCCGCAATTTCCTCAAGCATATAGCGCCGCTCCTCCACGACAGCATCAAGGACGTTATCGCTGCATCCGAAGTGATTGTCGTCGGCAACAAGTATCCCGGTCTGAAGGATGCGATCGAAACCGCCGGCAAGCTGGTAACCGTCATCGATCTGGCGCGCATCGAAAAACCGGAAAACAGAAACGTCATCTATCACGGCCTGTGCTGGTGACATGCACGTCGCCGGCCGCTCGACGGGGCCGGCGTATCTGTTCAGATATACAAGGGAGGAGGCCCGCGCTTCTCGAGAAGCAGCATGGCATGATCATCGAGGCAAGGAGTGATGGCAAAAACGCAGCATGCCGATGGCTATGGAGCAGTTGCCGCGCCAGTAGATCGTCTACTGGCAAAGGTGCCCGACGGTCGTGACCCCAAATCCGCTTCACGGCTCGTCGCCTGGAGCGAAACGCTGGAAGCCCATCTCGTCTATATCGCTCTGATCCTTTGCATCGCCTGCGTGACACCGCTCGATAGTCTTGCAAGTGCCCATTCCGGTGCGCTTTTCGGCCTCGGCTTCCTCGCCGTCTGGCGATATGGCTGGGGCCTGGCGCATTTTGTGCGATCCAACATCTACCGCTCGATCGTCTTTCCAAAAATGCGCGCCGAGGCCGAAGATGCGATGCGTGAAAGCGCTGACATCGAGGGCAACCAACATGTTTTTCTTCTCGTCACCAGTTTCCGCATCGACGGCGATACGACTTCAGCCGTCTACCGCGCCGCGTTTGAAGCCGCAAAGCAGGCACCAGGTGGCGCAACCGTGGTCGCCTCCATCGTCGAGATGGGAGACCAGCGTCTGATCAAACTGCTTTACCGCCTGATCTGCGGCGAAGACACCAACGTTCGACTTGTCATCACACGCATCGCTGGGACCGGCAAGCGCGATGCGCTGGCTTATGCTTTCCGTGCGATTTCTCGGCAGGAGCCTAAGGCAGACGATGTGGTGGCCGTCATTGACGGCGACTCGATCGTACCTCCCGATTTCGTCAGCAAATGTATCGGCTTTTTCCGGGCCGATCGCAGCGTCGGCGCGCTTACGACCGATGAGATCTCCCATGTGCACGGCAAGGCAAAGTTCCATATCTGGTACAGCTTGCGATTTGCCCAGCGCCATATCCTCATGTCATCAAACGGCTTGTCACGCAAAGTGCTGACGCTGACGGGGCGGATGTCGATGTTCAGGGCGTCGATTGTCTGCAACCCCGATTTCGTAAGGCAGGTCGAATCCGACTACGTCGATCACTGGCGGCTCGGCCGGCTGAAGTTCCTGACCGGAGACGACAAGTCGAGCTGGTTCTGGCTCCTGCGCAAGCGTTACAAGATGCTCTACATTCCAGACGTTATCGTCGCGACCGTCGAGGAACCTCCGTCCAAACACTTCCTGCCAGCGGCGACACAATTGATGGTGCGCTGGTTCGGCAACATGCTGCGCACGAATTCACGGGCGCTGGCACTCGGACCATCGAAAATCGGCTTCTTCACCTGGTGGACGATCTTTGATCAACGCGTCTCGATGTGGACCTCGCTTGCCGGACTGGCAATGGTTCTCCTCGTCGGGCTATTCGAAGCACCGTTCGCCTTCCTCATCTACCTTCTGTGGGTGCTCGCAACGCGCTATTTGCTGACGCTGATGCTGTTCAACTCGCGCCGCCGCGTTTCGGCCTTCTACCCCTTCTTCATTTATTTCAATCAGATCTACGGATCGATCGTCAAAACCTACATCTTCTTCCACCTGAACAAGCAAAAGTGGACGCGTCAGAAGACGACGCTTGGCGACAACCGGACACGCTTCGAAAGCCGTGTTCGCGAAGCCTCGTCAACACTTGTTCATGTCATCGCGCTCACCGTTTTCGTGACGATCGTCGCCGTCGTCCTCGGACAACTGGCTATTCCGGAAGCACCCATATTTGCAATGGCCTACGGGCTCGACCCGATAAATTGAGGGAGTGGATATGAACGTCGTAAAGTTCGAAGCGGATGTACAACGCCAGCATGCGCGTTACAAACTTCCCTTAAAATGCGTCATCGACGGATACCGCTACACCTGTCTCGACTGGTCGGTTGGTGGTGTGGGGGTTGCGACCGGCAAGACAGTGCTGCCCGAATTCAAAACATTTCCAGTTGACCTTGAATTCCCCTTCGACGGCTTTGTTTTCACGCTGAGGGTGGATGCACAGGTTCGCTACTGCGACCCGACGAAGGGACGCACAGGTTTCCAGTACATGTCGCTGACGGAGGAAAAGCTCCGCTTTCTGCGCTACGTGCGTGATGCTCATCTGAGTGGCGAGGTCGTCACCCTTAACGACGTCCTGGATCTGTCCAGCCGATCCGTCGATCCCCGTGGTCGGAAGAAGGATGCCAGCTCGGAGGAACCGGCCTTTGGCGGGTGGTACGAGGCGGTGGCCAGGCGGTGGCTGCGCATTGCCGTAACGTCGATCCTCGGCATCGGAGTACTGCTTTTCTTATGGGGTGCGCTTTATCAGCGGCTCTGGACCTTCCGCGCCGACCAGTCGCTCGTGACGATCGATTCGGCAGCCGTGATCGCGCCGTCAGACGGCGTCGTCACCAACATCGTGACGCAAGGAGCGGTGAAGGCCGGCGATCCCGTGGCGACCATCCTGCCCACGGCCAACAACCGCAGTGTCACCGTACTGGCGCGCTGTGACTGCATCATTCAGGATGTTCAGGTCGGACTGGACAGCCAGGTCCGAGCCGGACAACGGCTTCTGTCACTGAGCATGCAGAATGCAAAGCCGCACGTGGTGGCGATGGTGGACTATTCCCAAGCCCTGCGTCTCTACAAGGGCGCGCGTGTTCTGGTCGAACTTCCTGATGGGAAGAGGATTTCGAATGCTGCCATCCGCGATCTGCCGAAGCTGACAAGCACCGATCTTGCCTCTGGCAACAAGATCCCGATCAACATTGACGTCGGCGACGCAGATCTCGCCTCGATCGTTGGAACGCCGGTGACGGTGCGATTCGTGCACTCGCCGTGGACGACCAGGGCCTTGCCGCAAATGCTGAAGAGCTACGTCGACACAACCGGGACCGAGAGCCGACCAGCAGCGGAAACCAAGGGATAAGAGGAGCGCTCCAGCCAACCAGGTGGGTGAGAGCAAATCGTATCAGACGCGTTCGATAGCCAGGAATGACGAGGGAGTTAATGCGTATGACATGCACAAAACGAGACCTCGCTAAATTGACCGCCTCAGCTCTGGCTGCCGCCGCTCTGCTTTGGGCAACCGGGGTTTGCCCGGCATTGGCTCAGACATCGGACAGTGTTCAACAGATCGTCGAGAAAATCCGGCAATCCGTTCTTGACGTGGATAAATCAAGGACGCCCACTGAGCGGATCAAGGCCTATGACCGCGCCCGCGACCAGTTGGCCACGCTTGCGGTAACCGCGGACGGTGGTGATGAGTCTGCCAGAACCAGCATTGCCGATCTCGAGGCGGACGGCATTACGCCCGACGTCGTCACCACAGGTACCCTGAGCGCCACGTTCGCAAGCCTGACCGACAAGGGGGCCGACCCGGACGCGCGCGTTGCGACACGACTGAGGATCGACGATCTTATCGACGCCCTGTCGGCGCCGGAACTCAAAGTATCGGCTCTGGCCGACTATGCGCAACAGATCGCGAGCGACCACGATGCCGCCTTAACGCTGTTGGAAAGGGCAATCGATGTCAGTGCACAGCTTGCCTCGGCGGATGAGAAGAATGCCGCGCTCAACAACATCGCCCAGGTCGGAGCCTATGTCGAACCGAAGCTGACCTCCAACATCATCAATAGGGCCGTCGGTGGCATGTGGCCGGCTCGCATGCGTGGATTTGCCCGCTACGATATCGCCCTGCGCCTGCTCGGCGACAAGAAACTCGGCAAGAAGGACATCAAAGACGCCAAATTCGAGGACATCTCGGCAACAGTGAAAACCGAACTCAAGGCCAAGCGGCTAGAGCAGGCCCTGCTGTTGGCGCTCGCCGTCGATCCTGAATCGTCCGAACATCGCGCCGACATGGTCAACGAGGTCTTGAGCGCAGCGCTCAAAGCAAATGCGGTGAACCTGTTCCCGGTTTTCGCCACGAGCCTCGCCGATCGGAGTGATCAGGAAGACCTGATCGTCCGCATCGTCAAGGACCGCGTCGATGCCGACCGTCTGATCGACGCGATGGCAATGACCAATGCGATGGAACGTGGCCCGGGGCTCGCAGAGATCGACTTCACCCTCGCCTCCGAACTCAGCGATCGTGGACTGGCGAAGATGGCCACGCAGCAGTACGATCGGGGCACGGAGATCGTCAAAACGTTAAGCGGCGATGCCAAGGAAGCCGCCCTGATTGCAGCCATAGGTGGGGCAACCGACCTCAAGCGCTTCGATGACGCCCAGGCCTTCGCAGATCAGCTGACTGACATGCAGGGTGCATCCAATGCCCTGGGCAATCTTGCCAAGGCGTTTGCAGACAGCGACGATTTGAAGAAGGCCGAAGCGCTTCTCCCGAAAATCACCACACTCAAGGACCGGGAGCAGGCGCTTTCGGGCATCGGTCGCGCCAAGGCGAGAGAGGGAGACCTCGATGCCGCAACGAAGATCGCCGACGAGATAGCAAACGACGAAGACAAGGGCCGCGTGCAATCGGAAATTGTCCGGGTCTTAGCGCGCAACGGCAAAATCGACGACGCAATGGGCCTTGCAACCTCCATCAAGGAACCGGAATACCGCGTCGAAGCGCTCCTGCGGCTTGCCAAGGAGATATCTGGAACGGACGATGCCGAAAAGGCGCAACATGTCGTCAGCCAGGCGATCGCTTATGCAGGCGGGGTGGACAAGGCAGAGAAGCGCGACGACTTGTTCTTCGACATTATCGATTACTTGTCGAAGTCCAACCAGATCGAGCTTGCGAAGAAGCTTGTCAGTAAGATTTCCGATGAGAAGCTGAAGGCAAAAGCAGCAGGGCGCATTGCGAGCCGGGCTGCATTGTCTGGCGACACCAAGAACGCCATCGCCTATTTCGAAAGCCAGCCCGCCGCCCGCGATGAGATGCTCAAAGCCGAGGTGATGATCGCCGCCGCCAACGATCCGGCCTATGTCGAGACGGCCATTTTTGCCACCAGGGATTTCCACGATCCGATGCTGCGGGTGCGCACGTTTCGCGCCATTGCGCAAGCGCAGTTGCGTCACCTCGACCGGCTTGGTTGGGGAATGGGGAAGGGCGACCCCTCAGAGTATAAGGACTGGCTGAAGAAGGCGGCATTGGCGGCGGTGGACGAAGACCCGGCCCAACCTTCGACGGCAGTCTTCAGCGATGGCCGAATGTCTCTGCGCACGACATCCGTCATGAGCGCCTCGCTCACCAAATACGGATACCCCGACATAAGCAAGACAGCCGCGACGACCCGCTCGATGGTACCGCTGCCGACACCGGGACGGATCTCGATAACGCTTGGAAACCTCAGTCCCTATGAAAGCAAATTCATGGAGGATCTCGCAGCCGGATTTACCGGTCTCTCCCACGCTGCGCGCGCACAAGGGCTTCTCTATCCGCGGATCATCGTCATTCAGAGCGGCGTTTACACGCTCGGCAGCCTGGCAATGCAGCTCGATAGCATGGCCGGCGAGCCGCTGGTCGAGCGGGACGGCGACATCGTGACGCTTCGCGCTCCGTTGCTCGTCGGCGAGAAGGCAGGCCTGATCTTGTCCGGTCAGGAGGCGTCTACCTATCGCTTGTCGGCCACCGCCGGTGCCTTTCTGGCGGTCGGCGGCAGGCTCTACATTCAGGACACGAAGGTAACCTCATGGGATGAAGCGCTCTTGAAGCCGCGCAATTCCAGCAAGGACACGCGCGGGATATTCCGGCCCTTCATCGTCGGCTGGAGCAATTCCGAAATGTATATTGGCGGATCGGTCTTGGATTCGCTGGGGTACGCAGCCTCAAAGTCTTTCGGCCTGACGTTTTCGGCCGGACCGAAGACAATTGCCAAGGCTCGCGAGCAGTTGCGAAATCCGACAGGCATCGTCGTCGAGAATTATTTTCACAACTTCGAGTACGGCTTCTATTCCTATGAGGCCGATGACATCTCGCTTATCGGAAACGAATATGCAAACAACGTCCTCTATGGCGTTGATCCCCACGACCGCTCGCAGCGGCTGCTGATTGCGCTCAACACCGCGCACGACACGATGGTCAAGCATGGGATCATCATCTCCCGCGGTGTCGATGCCAGTTGGCAAATCGGCAACGTGGTGTTCCACAACAAGGGCTCCGGCCTGATGCTCGACCGCGACAGCGTCGACAATCTCGTTTACGGCAACCTTTCCTTTAAGAACGACCAGGATGGCCTGACATTCTTCGAGAGCAGTTGCAATCTCGCGGTCGCCAACGCGTTCGTCGAGAATGGCCGCTCCGGCGTGCGCATGCGCAACAGCTGGGACATCGGTGTCCATGACAACGCCATCGTTCGCAACAAGCTCGAGGCGATCAGCGGCTACATCAGCGACCTGTCGCTCGCAGAGGATGAGCACAAGCGCGATCTGGTGATGGATCCTTATGTGCCACTGACGACCTTTACCGCCTCCGACAACCTGATCTCTGCAAACGGCAAGGGGATAAAGGCCGCCGGCGTCTCGGGACTTACATTGGCACAGAACGAATTCCGCAATCAGGAAGGCCGTCTCCTCGACGGCGACACACGTCCGTTCGAGGGCCACGTGCTGCGCTTCAACGGGCACCAGGACGTGGCGATCGCATCTACATGCCGTCCGCAGCGGCCGGAAAACTACGAATGCGCGTTCAGGAAGGCGGGGTTCCTGGGCGAGAACGACGCACTTTTCTTTGACAGCAAAACTTCCGGCAATTGCACCGACGCTCGCGGCTCCGTGCAGTTCGAAAGTTTCCATGGAAAAGGAGACAGCAGTTGAAAAATGCGGCTCACTCTTTTCTTTCGGCACGCAGCGGGATCGCCCTGCTGGCGGCCGTCCTCAGTGCGAGCGCGCTGCCGGGCGCATCACAGGCATCCGTGGCGCAGGCAGCAAACGGCGGCTATCAGGGCCTCTTTGACGTGAAGGCACGCAAGGATTTTCTCGCGCAGAACCCATCATCTGATGCTCGCAAGGCGTGCCTTGCGGTCGACGCCGACGCCAAATGGCTGAACATCGAGGTCATCAAGGGTCTGACGACCACACAGGGATACGGCACGGACCGGTCCGGCAATCAGTACGCCTGGGCGGTCATGGTCCTGTCCGGCCGCGCGCTTGCCGGTGACAAACGGGCCGAGGAGATGCTCACGGCCTTTCTGCTGAAATGGGCGGACGCCGGCGCATTCTCTGAAACCGAAAAGGTTCACGACGCCTACTACGCCCTGAAACGTCTGATGCTGCCGACTGTCGTGGCCTATTCGATCATCCGCGACGGGCTCGGTGACGAAGAGAAGCAGAGGCTGATCGCCTGGATCGATCCGCTGGTCCGACGAACCGATCAGATCTTCGAGGGAAGCGTTGACTACAACAACCACCGCTATCTGGCCGACAGCGTGCTGATGGCCTGGGGCAGCCTGACGGGTGATCAAGAGCTTTACCAGAAGGGGCTCGACCGCTTTGGCGTCATCCTCAACGACGCCCGTGCGGACGGCAGCCTTCCTCTCGAAACCCGCCGCGGTGCGCGCGCACTCTGGTACATGCGCCAGTCGCTGACAAGCATGACCGTCATGGCCGAAATCGCCGCCGGCGGGCAGGACGCCCTGTTCGACGCGACGGCGGTCGTCGATGGAAGGAAGAAATCCATGTGGACGGTCCTGTCCTACTGGATGAATGGCATGACCAACCCGATCCTGGTCAAAGCCTACTCCGCCGAGAACTACATTCCCGGACCGGAACAGGACTTCATGAAACCGGATTTCGGCTTCCTCGAAAACAGGGGCAACGGACGCCACTACCTGGCGTTCCTCGAGGCGCTGGCCACTCATGAACCACCGAACTTCATTCAACGGCGTGCAAGCGCCCTCCTCGAACGAGAAGGAGCAAACGAACGTCCTCTCATCGACGAATTCGCCGGCGGCAATGCCACCTGCTTCTGGAGGCAAGGATGAGACTGCGCCAGTGGGACTTCTTTATCTTGCTTGCAGCCGGCTATCTCGTCGTCTCAGGGCCGACGGTGGTATGCGCCGCCCCGACGGCAACGCCGGCCGAGCAGGTCGATCTACTGATCCAGCAGAGCGATGATGAGGGGCTTTTGAAAGTCGCCAAGCAGTTGCGGGGCGGACTGGCAGTCTCGGCCGACAATCCGTTGAGGGTGCCAAACTTCCCGAAAGCACGCCAAGCTCTTGAGACCGCCGTGACATTGCCCGGCCCCAGACAGGCGGAAGCAAAACTTCTGCTCGCCAAGATGATGCTGGCAGGCGAGGGAGGACCGGTTGACGTCGATCGTGCGCTGGCACTACTCGACGACGTCATCAAGGCGGGCAATGCCGAGGCGGCCTATATCCGCGGGCAGAAACTGGCATCCCTTCCAAACCGCGATCAGGAAGCGCGCGACAACCTCAATCTTGCCCTTCGCCTCGGCGACGGCGCTGCGGCATTCGAGCTTGCAAAGCTTTCCGGCGCAAAACCGGCACAGGCCGCGATGACGGGCTTCGGCCTCAACCTTTTGCGTCAGCGCGTTGCGCGAGGGGATGCAGGCGCGGCCTTCGATCTCGGCGGATACTATCGAAAGCTGTCGGACAAGCCCGAGGATCAGAAGGAGGCCTTGGCTTGGTATCGAAAGGCGGCACAATTGGGCCAAACGGCAGCCGTCGTCTGGGTGGCACGTCTGCTCAGCAATCCCGACACGCCGCTCTTCGATCCCACAGCCGCAATCGAACAGTACCAAACAGCCGCACGCGACGGATCGATCGAAGCCGCGCAGGAATTGGTGCGGGACTTTGCTGATGCCGGTCCGCTGAAAGTTCCACCCGACGTATACGACGTTTGGATTGCCAAACTGATCGACGCCAAGGACGCGACGGCGGTCCTTTATTATTCCCAGGCATTGCAGGAAACGGCCGAGCAGCGCAGGCAGTCGTCGGACCAGCTCTATGAGGCGACAATGGCCGGCGACGTGGCTAACGTCGACGACCTGATCCGGATCGGCGAGAGCTTTCGCGACGGAGCGGGTGTCGTCATCGACCAGACGCGCGCCGCAAGCATTTTCCGCCTTGGCGTGAGGAATGGCTCCAACGCCGCCCTCACGAGATTTGCGCATCTGGTTATCGATGCCCCGTCTCTGAGAAGCCAAGAAAACGTCGCCCTTGCTCTTGAAAAGCTGAGCGGGCTGGCCGCGAAAGGAAGCGTCACCGGCCAGCTGCTGCTCGGCGACATGTACGCCAAAGGCGTCATGGGACAGGTGGACGAGACGAAAGCCATCGACCTTTATCGCAGAGCCCTTGCAGCAGCCGAGTCGGTCGAGGTGCTCAATCGCTTGGCCGACGTCTACCTCTCATCCGCCGATATGGACAAGCGCAGGAAAGCCTTCCCCTATATCGAGCGCGCCTCTCGAGCCGGCAGCGAGAGCGCCATGCTAAAGGAGGCCGAGGCCTATGCCGATGGAGAAATCGTCGGCCAGGATTTCGATAGGGCCGTCGCGCTCTACAAGAAAGCAATTTCGCTTGGCGCCACCGATGCCTTGGTCAGTTTGGCGAACCTTTATCTTTCGCGTGGCGGGGAGACCGCATTTCGCGATGCACATAAGGCCTTCTCCGATGCGATCGCGGCAGGGAACCGGGAAGCGCCGGTCGAAATGGCACGATTCCTCAAAGCAAATGGCAAGCTGGACGAAGCGATCGATCGACTGACCGCTGCCGCTCGAAAGAACAACAGCTCGGCTGCTGTAGAGCTCTATGAATATGCGTCAGAACGGGCGCAGGATCCGAATGTAGGGGCGCAATGGCTGCGACTGGCCCTGAAGACGATGAGCGATGTTCCGCGTGAGAAAGTGCATCTGGCAAGCGTCATGCTGATGCCGTCGGATATACGACTCAATCTCCAGGGAGCCGCGATGCTGCGCGAGCTGGCCGGCGCAAAAATTCCCGGTGCTGCCGTCGCCCTGTCCAGCGTCTATATCGAGGGGAAAGGAGATGTCAAAGATGTCCCGGCTGGCCTGGAACTATTGGAGCAGGCGTCCCAGAAAGGCGACGTCGATGCCATCTTGAAACTTGGCGACCTCTACATGGACGGCAAGTTTGTCGAAGGCGACGGCGAGAAGGCCGTCAACTATTACCGCGCCGTGATCACACTCCATCCGGACGATCCGGTCGCCAACATGCGCATGGCGCGCGCCTATCGGGAAGGGCGAGGCGTTGAACGCAATCTGGCTGTTGCGGCGACCTACCTGAAGATTTCCTCTGATGCGGGAAGCCGGATGGCGACGCGGGATCTTGGCCTCGCCTACATCTGGGGCAGCGGCGTCGAAAGGCAGGAAGACACGGCCGTTCAGCTGCTGCGCTCTGCGGCCGAGCACGGCTTTGCCTTTGCCTGGCACGATCTTGCCGAGACATATGGCTCTGCCATCGGCCCCGAGGTCGACGCGTCCCAGAACTTCAGACTTAACATGCGCGGCGCCAGGGAAGGTCACGTATCGGCGATGATCGGAGCGGGCGTCGCGCTTCTATCCGGCTTCGGCACCCAGCGCGATCCGGAGGCGGGCATCCTGTGGCTGGAACGGGCGTCGGCCAGCAGCGGCTGGGATGCTCCCGATGCGATGCACAGGCTGGCGGAGGTCTACAAATTCGGCATCGGCGTTGACAAGGATCCCAAGAAGGCGCGCGAATGGGAGCTGCGAGCGGCAAATGCGGGCAGCGCCACTGCAATGTTCCATCTTGCCCTGGATCTTGAAGCCGCGAATACGGACGCCAGCAAGGCCGAAGCAATCAAGTGGCTGCAGCGCGCGCGCGCCCTCCAGCATGTTCAAGCCGCAAAGAAGCTCAAAAGAATGGGTGCGGAAGACCTGTCTTCCGTATCGCTGCAGGGGGTCGAAGACAATGATGTGGAAGAGTGAGCGCCAACGCAGCGTCACATTTCGCAAGCGAATACCGCGCCCGCCGCTCGGAGGTCTGAATCTGGAGAAAAACCGAGGGCGCAATTCACGTGTCCTCGCCTGCACAGCGCTGATCGTGCCGCCCCGGAGCGATTGTGGAGTTTGGCCGACCCACAACTGGGTCGTCCTGGTAAAAAACGAGATTATCGCGCGGGCAAGCCAGCGGGTGCTCGAGAAAATGAGAGCAGCACGGCACGAGAGTGACGACGGTCGCAAACAATGAGGTAGCGTTTAAATGGCGAACGGAAACGAGATTTGGAGTGCGGCCGTCGGCCGCCGGCTTGGGAGTTTCCGAAAGACCGCGCTCGCAGCGACGCTTGCCTTTTGCGCGCCAGGTCTTGCAACGAACACCCTTGCCGCCACCGCCACTGAGACATTGATTCCACTGAGCCCGGATTTCGACTATTCGCAGATCTGTGTCGCGCCGCCTGCGGTGCCTGCGCCGCGCAACTGGAGCCGTTGGGACGGCAAGAGCCAAAGCACGATCTCGCCCGACGACATGCTGCGGGACGCGCAAACGCTCTTCAACCCCTACAGTCGATATCAGACAAGCCCGGCGACCGCTGAACGCATGGCCCTTTACCTGAGCCAGGTGCCTTTTGCCGGAGCAGGTCGCGCACTCCATCTCTACGGTCGCATTCTGGCGGATGACGACGATGCCTCTTTGCGCGCCGATGAAATCGTCAGGGCCGAGGCCGCGGCAATCAAACGCGGGACGATCGAGGCGGGAACCTTTCTCGGCCGGCTCTATCGCGAAGGCGAGGTCGTGCCGGCCGACCTCAAGACGTCACAAGCATACCTGACTGCGGCAGCAAATGCCGGCGATCCGAACGCCGAGCTTGAGCTTGCGCGCCTCTACTACCGCAATCCTCAACTTGCAGAGACCGCCGACACCAGCCGGGTTTATCTGAACCGTGCGATCTCGAAGATGTCCGAAAGGCTAGGCACCGGCGATTGTAGCGTCCTGACCGGTTTTGCCGACATCCTGGTCGATCCCGATTTGGGGCTCGATGACAAACAGACCTCGGCAGAATGGCTGCAAGCTGCCGTGAAGCTCGGTGATGTCAGGGCAATGTCAACATTGGCGCGCCGCTACCTGCAAGACAATGGCGTCGCTGCCAATCATGAGCGGGCAATCGGGCTGCTGAGGCAAGCGTCGGCGCTTGGACATGCAGCAAGCCGGCTGACCCTTGCTGATCTTCTGCTTTCGACCTCACAACAAGGTAGCGGCAAGGACGAAGCATTCAAACTGCTGGCTCAGGAAGCAGAGCGCAACAACCCGCGCGCATATGAAATGAAAGCCGCCTACTATCGTGGTGCTTACGGGGCCGGAACAGATCCCGGTCTCGAGCTGCAAAGCCTACAGAAGGCGGCTGTGCTGCCGGACGCCAGCCTTCGCACACTGGAGCAACTCGGCATCATCTATGCGCGCGGCAGCGCTGGCGCACCAAATTTCGAGCTCGCCAAGCAAACGCTGACCAAGGCCGCCGATCTTGGCTCGTCGCGTTCCGCATTCGAGCTCTACAACCTTGCCTCAGGTGAAAAGCCATCGATAAGGCTGGACAAGGATCCACTGGACTATTTGAAAGCTGCCGCCGACCACGGCCTCGGCGTTGCAATGAGCGAGCTGTCATCTCTCTATTCCTGTGGAACGGGTGTCGAGAAGGACCGTGCCAAGGCACGCGTCTGGCTTGAAAAGGCGGCAGCCGCAGGCAACGCGGCAAGCCTCTTGACGCTTGCAGACGAGGCTTTTGCCAAACGCACACCCGATGGTGATGCGGCAGCGGTCGACTATCTCGTGCAAGCGGCGAAGCAAGGCGATGTCGAAGCCATGATGCGTGTCAGCCGCTCTTACCGTGACGGCCGGGGAACACCGAAGGATGCGGCCGCGGCCAAGACCTGGCACCAGCGCGCCATGACAGCTGATCCTGGAGTTGCGACGCTGACCGAGGCGCGAGCCCTTCTGTGGCCGGATGCCTTAGAGGAGCGCGACGCTATCACGGCAAGAGCGATGCTGGAGGCATCGGCCCCGACCGGAAATCCGGACGTGCTCTTCGAACTGGCAAGGCTTTACATCGACCCCGATCCAACACTCGAGCCAGATCCCAAGAGGGCCACATCCCTCTTCGTCGAGGCGGCGTCCAGGGGCAGCATCGCGGCCATGCTGCGGCTGGTGGACATGAAGGTAGCGGCCGCCGACGGCGGCGGAGCGGATTGGCAGCGATGGCTCGCCCGCGCCAACGCGTCTGGCGATTTGCGCGCGCTCCTCAAGCGAGCCGAACTTGAAGGCGACACCGAGCGCCAGGCAACCGTTTTGAAAACCGCCCTCAGCCGGCCGCTTTGCCTGGAGAAGGAAAAGATACAGGTTGCCTTGGCGATGCGAACCATGCCGCAATTCAGGCAGGACTATCTCGGTCTGTTCGATCAAGTGATGGCCGAGCCAACGAAGGATCCAAGTACGCAGTACCAGGTTGCCCGTTTTCTGCTGAATGAGCGGCCGGCCGAAAAGGCACGGGCAATCGAGCTCATGAAGGACGCTGCCGAGGGCGGAAAGCGCGAGGCCATGCGCGAGATCGGCCGAATGTATGGCACCGGCGAGGGTCTGCCGGTGGATGACAAGAACAGCTACATGTGGCTGCTGAAAAGCGCGCGGCTCGGCGACGAGGGGGCCCTGGAAAGCCTGGTGACGGAGATCCTGTCGCAGCAGACCACGCTCGCCGACCCGACAAGCGGCGACGAGAAGGTGGAAGCGCTGCTGCGCGATCTCGCAGCGCAGAATTCACCGCAGGTCGCAACCCTTCTGTCCAAGCTTTATCTGCGGCTTTCCGAAGGCAGCCCCGCGTTCACGCAAGCGGCCAAAACTTGGACCCTGAAGGCAGCAACGCTCGGGAATGGAGCCGCCATGCTCAACGTTTCCGATTTCTACGCGGCTGGCACCCACGGGTTCGAGCACTCCGATGCCAAGAGCACTGAATGGCTCTCGAAGGCGGCGCATGCGGGCTACCGCGGCGCTTTTGAGAAATATGCAATCGCGCTGCAGATCGGCTTCGGCACAAAAGCTGATACCGAAGAAGCGCAACGCTGGCTGAGCAAGTCGGTCGACTTGGCAAACTGAAACGTCAATGCAGGAGTAGGCATCATGAAGAGGATGCTACGCATATTGCTGACCGCTCTGATGGCAACGTCAACGCTTGCGACCGCTGAAGCGGCGAAGATCGTGAAGCCGACGCCAAGGCCCGTTATCGAGACATACGCGAATTGGGAGGAGCTGCGGATCGCGAAGGGCTGGCCCGAAGTCGATGCGGCGGTCAAGCTTCCCTTGCCCAAACGTCTGTTGATCGCCACAGCGGCACTTACCACACCCGACCGAAAGGTACGCGATCCCAATTATGGCTTCGCCCTTCTGCTTTCAGGTCCAACGTCGCGGGACGCCACACGGCTTCTCGCCAAGGGCGTCCTGATGAACGAGTATGCCTTTGGGGACAGAACCCCGGCCGTCCTGCGCTCGCTTGCGGCGGAGGCCATGCGTGGGTGCAAGAGCTGCGTGGCGGCCTACGGGTTGATCCAGTACGCCGGGTTGGATGTCCCGCAAAATGACGTGGTCGCCTATAAGTGGTATCGATGGGCAGCTGTTGTCGGGAATGCCAAGGGCATCGAGGCGACAGCGCTCGCTCTTGCCGAAGGCCGCGGCACCCCCAAGAACATCACCGAGGCGAAGAAATGGGCGAACCGACTTGAACGGGCACGCCGAGCAAAGCTCTATACCGAGATTGCCAAGCGCATCGTGCTCAGCAAGACGCCGGACGATGTCGCGGTGAGTTCAGACTTGCTCCTGCAATCGATAGCGCTCAATCCGCTGGACGCCGGCAGACCCGCCAAGCAATTGCTCAATCTCGATTACCCACCATCGGTACAGGACGAAGCGATGGCTGCCATCCGGGCGGAGGGACGGGCGGCCGATCCAAATGCGCTGAAGGTGATGGCACAGGTCCTGTGGAAGAAAGACAAGCCGGAGGCAGTCGACGAGGCAATTTCGATATTCCAGACCCTGGCGGAACGCGGCAACGCTGATGCCATCGATTATCTGTCACGGGCTCTGTCGCGTTCCGACGTCGACAAGAGCCGGAAGGACCGGATCATCGGCAGTCTTCAGACGGCTGCAGCCAGCGGATACGCGAAAGCCTCAAAGGTGCTTGGCAATGCCTATTACTACGGCACCGGCGTCGATGCCTCGCTTGAGAAGGCACAGACCTATCGCGAAAGCGCAGCCAAACAGAATGATCCGGAGGCGCAATATCTTCTGGGCATGATGATGCTTCAGTCGACCGACAACCAGCAGGACGACGCGACAGGTCGGCAGTGGTTGGAGAAGTCAGCAGCGGGCGGATATCCCCTGGCGCAGGCCGCGCTTCAGAAGCTGTCATCCAATTGAGAAGCGGGCCGAGACACCTGGCTGCCGGCGGCAGCAACCGTCAGCATTTGGCGAGTGGTTCGACCGGTACCTTGCCCTTCTTCTTTTCCTTCCTTTCGGAATTGCTCTGCGAGGTGTTGCCGCACACCTTGCCCTGTGGACCGCGCTCTGCGCGCACGACCGCTACTCCGACTTTGCGAAACGTATTGCCATAGACATCGTTGTTGAGGCCGTCCTTGTCGCTATCACCACCCAGACGCACGCCAGCGCCTCGCACATTGCTAACCGTGTTGTAGCGGAAGACGTTGTTGTTGCCGCGAGAATCGAAGCCACCCGAGTTCTTGTCTTTCTGGCCGGAACATTGATTGTGCTCGACGATGTTACGGCTTGACCCCTCCTTGATATCAACGCACTCGTTGCCCTTGGTGTCGATCACATTGTGATGAACGTGATTGGCGTCTGAGGCGTCGACGGATCGGTCCGGAGCTCCATGAGCGCCCCGCTGCTCCGGCGCCGTGCCAATGTAGATGCCCTCGCCGTTCTTGCCTCCATCGTTGAAGGCGAAGTCGTAGCGGCCGCAATTGTTGATCTGCGAATAGGCAATCTCGTTTCGACGCGTCTGGTAGCGCAGCCTGATGCATTCACCACCGGCATTTTTGACGGACATGTTCAATATTCGCAAACCGGTTACGCCGTCTCCACGCGCCTTGCCGATGACATAGATGAGCTTATCGCGATAACTCCTCTTGTTGTTACCGGCGCCGACCTTTCCATCGACGGTGAATCCGCGCAGCACGGTATAATCGTGGTTGATTTCGATCACCCGCGGCGCGCCGGATCCTTTGACGATTGCCGACCGAGGACCGGTGATCACGATCGGTTTGCCGGGCTTGCCGTTTCGGACCGTCTTGAAATCTTCATAGTACACCCCGGGTTTGAGCCGGATCACATCACCTGGCTCTGCTTTATTGAGGGCAGCCTGAATGCTGTGCCGTGGCGATGGAGAAACATCAATTGTCGCCGCGAAACTCGCACCGGCGAACGCCGCGCAGCTGCAGAAAACCGACATGCGTGCGACAAGAAAAGACGCCAAAAATCCATGAGCCATTGTGAACCTCTTCGCATTCGCCAAAGGATTTAGCTGTCGGTGAAAGCAGTGTCTCCCGAAGGAAAGTTCAAAGTACATCCATGCCCACTGGCACATAGAAAGAATTTCTCACAAGACTATGTCAAATCATTGATAGGAGCTCGGATAATCTCTCGTTTTTCTTTTTGAAATTCGAAAAAATCTTGTCGATTAACTTGCGTTAATATAGCTTTACATTGTTGACAACGAAGGAGCTGAACCATGTTGAGATTATCCCTTGTCGTCTCCGCCCTACTGTCATTGTCGGTGCCCTACGCTTTCGCCGACAGCCCTTGGTACCAGATTATTCCGGTACCAAACGCGCCAGGCTGCAAGGTCCTTGCCGACCCGAATGGCAGGCCAATTCAACAACGATACGAAAAAGGCGGGGCACGCATCTATGCCATCGGTGGCAAGGCATGTCCGGAAAAATTCCCGGGAGAAAGCTACGCCACGATTTCGACCGCGCGGTCGATCACGACGGATGGAAACTTCGCGCGTATCATAACCAAGACGCGCAAATTGGTGGTCAGCCGCGGGGGCACGGGCAACCACTATCAGTTCGCAATCAACAAGCTTGATGCGGTGAGATAGCCGCGCCCGGCTGGAAACGGCGCTGGAGCGAAGACGTTGGTCCGTTCGCACAAGTCCGATTGCCATCAGCAAGCGGGCTCCGGCGCCAACCAGTCGTCGAGCGCCTAGGCGTCAAATGCGAACGCGGTTTGGGCCGCTGTCGCGGGCGACGAGCCCCAAAAAAAATCATCCAGTTTCGCGGGCGACCGGAGGATGTTTCAAGACGCGCTCATGCGTGTGGCAAATAGCGTTCTTGAGGACGCCCCAGTCGTTATTGCCAGTCGTGGCTTGAGCCATCGGCATCGTTTGGAATTCTGTGTCGTTGTCGATTGCGATGAGGCGCAAATGGCGCGCAACAGCTGTCCGCCCATACCTTAAAAGACCTGCCTGACGACCAACCTTGGTCGCTGTGTACGCAAGTGGAACCCGGTGCGAGCGTTTACTCGAGAGGGCGATAATGCGTATCTCGTCGATAGCTTCGGCGTCATCTAACTGGTTGAATCGACTAACTTATATCGAGCGGCGTGGTGAAAGAGGACACCGCACGCGCAGCTTGACGTCAGCAGCAGACAATAGATTCCTTCGTTTCCTACAAGTATCCAGAATATATTTAAAGTATAACATAAGTAAAATTTTCTTTTTAAAAGGCATCTCTCGTTACGCAATAAGGCGTATTCGAGGATAATTGTTGCGTACGTTCAACTCATGTTAACTATTAGGCAGGGTTGAGGGTGTGAAACATGACCATTCCAGTCGAGCATAACTGGGACCCGCACCTTTCCGTCAAGAGCGACCGGAGATGGTTCGGTTTCAATAGCTTTGCGATCACCGGCATTGCGGCGACGTTCGATTTTATTCTTCTCCTCGCGGCAAGCGCCGCGGGCCATCTGTGTTACGAACGGATTGTCTTTGGTGGTCTTGCTGACCCGTCACTTTACGTTGGGATCGGCCTGCTCGTTGCCACGATTTTTGTGCTGGCCATGTTTGGCGTCCATGCCTATCGGCCCGGCGAGATGCTCTCGTTCCGCCGCCAGTTGGTGTTGATTTCCGCACTTCTGCCCGCGGTGCTTTTGTTCCTTCTGGCCGTGATCCTGTTCCTAAAACTCGACACGACAGTATCTCGGGGTGCAATCATAATGACGTCGGTTCTCTCCATGGGTGGACTGATCACTTTGCGCCTGTTCTGGCACCACCATCTCCACAGCGCCGTTGCACGCGCTGCCTTTCCCACCCGTCGCGTCCTTTTGATTTGCCCAGGCACGATGCCGACCGAACCTGTCGTTCAACGTGCCGCTCTTAGCGGTCTTTCCGTCAAGTACACGATGCGGATCGCCGAGGCCGATCTCGCCCTTGCGTCAACCAGCGACGCCTATGAGAAACATGGCATAGCCGAGGTCGATGAGGTGCTGGTTGCCTGGAGTGACTATGCGAATTTGCGTGCCCTGGAAGAGTGCCTGATCACCCTGCGCCAATTCTGTGTGCCGGTGAGCGTCATGTTCGGCGGCATCGTTGGCGACGTCGTCGAAGGCTTCGCGCAGACCGTCGGCGAACGGCGTGTATTTCAGACACACCGCCCGCCACTCGACGTTTACGAGCGCGGGCTGAAAAGAGCGTTCGATATCGTCTTTTCGATTGCCGCCCTGGTGCTCATGTTTCCGATCTGCACCGTGGTCGCGGTCGCCATAAAGCTCGACAGTCCCGGACCGGTCTTTTTCGCGCAATCTCGAAAGGGCTACAGCGGCCGCGCATTTCGCATCCTCAAGTTTCGCAGCATGTCCGTAATGGAGGATTCCACTGACGTGCGCCAGGCGACACGCAACGATCCTCGCGTCACTCGAGTTGGCAGCTTCATTCGATCAACCAGCCTGGACGAACTGCCTCAATTCTGGAATGTCCTTCGAGGCGACATGTCGGTGGTCGGGCCGCGCCCACATGCGTTGGTTCACGATGATCTCTACGGAGCCCTTATCGCTCACTATGCCTCACGTCGGCATGTCAAACCGGGACTAACGGGCTGGGCTCAGATCAACGGATGCCGAGGCGAAACTCCGACTGTGGATCGGATGGCTGATCGTGTTCGCCATGACATCTGGTACATCAATAACTGGTCGCTGTGGCTCGATCTGAAAATAGTCTTTTTGACAATGGTCTGCATGGTTGACCGCCGCAACGTCTACTAGGTAGTCATCGTTGGCGAGTATTTGCGTTCGTGTGAAGGGTGTGTAAGCGATGATTTTGGTGACTGGCGGCGCCGGTTTTATCGGCTCGAACTTCATTCTTGACTGGCTGGCTCAGAGCGACGAGCCGGTTCTTAACCTCGACGCGCTGACCTATGCTGGCAATCGTGAGAATTTAGCCTCGCTCACGGGAGACGCCAGATACACATTCGTCCATGGAAGCATTGGAGACGGTCCGCTCGTAGCCAACCTGATGACGCGATACCAACCGCGCGCAATCGTGAACTTCGCTGCCGAAAGTCATGTCGACCGCTCGATCCACGGGCCCGAGGACTTCATTCAGACCAACATCGTGGGTGCATTCCGCTTGCTGGAAGCAGCCCGAGCCTATTGGGTCGGGTTAAGGGATCGCCAGGAGTTTCGTTTCCTACACATCTCGACCGATGAGGTTTTCGGCACACTGCAGGCCGGTGATCCTGCCTTCGACGAGCAAAATCAGTACCAGCCCAACAGCCCTTACTCCGCCAGCAAAGCTGCTGCGGACCATCTGATGCGAGCCTACCATCACACCTATGGCCTGCCCGTGTTGACCACCAATTGCTCCAACAACTACGGTCCATTTCACTTTCCGGAAAAGCTCATTCCTCTCGTCATTCACAACGCCATTTCAGGTCGCCCATTGCCGCTCTACGGCGATGGGCGGCAAATTCGCGACTGGCTCTATGTAAAGGATCACTGCAGCGCAATTCGGCGAGTGTTGGATGCAGGCCTGCCGGGGCAGACCTACAATATCGGCGGCTGGAACGAGCGGACGAATCTTGAGGTCGTGATGATGCTGTGCGACGTGCTTGACGAACTTGAGCCAAAAGCCGATGGCAGCTCCTATCAGGAACAGATCACATTCGTGACCGATCGTCCAGGTCACGACCGGCGCTATGCGATCAACGCGCGCAAGATTGAAGCAGAGTTGGGTTGGCGGCCAGCCGAGACGTTCGAGACCGGCATCAGGAAGACCGTTCGCTGGTATCTGGATCATCCGGACTGGGTACGCAATGTCACCTTGGGCAGCTACCGCAACTGGATCGCAAAGCAATACGCATGAACATCCTGCTGCTTGGCAAGAACGGCCAGGTGGGCCGCGAACTTCATCGAACGCTTCTTCCGCTCGGTGCGGTGACGGCGCTGGAACGGCGAGACGTCGACATGGCGGCGACTGACACCCTGCCTGCGATCTTGGAAGCTTATGCGCCCGATCTCATCGTCAACGCAGCCGCCTGGACTCAGGTTGATCGCGCAGAATCGACGCCGGATGCCGCTTTTCGGGTCAATGCCGATGCGCCAAAGATTATCGCTCGGTTTGCCCGCGACCGCCGTGCGACGCTCATTCATTACTCGACAGACTACGTATTCGACGGCCGCAAAGACGGGCCATACGTCGAAAGTGACGACACCAATCCGCTGAACGTCTACGGGCAATCAAAGCGAGCAGGCGAGCAAGCGATCAAGGCATCAGGCTGCAGGTTCGTTATACTGCGGACGAGCTGGGTTTTCTCGGCGACGGGTGCCAATTTCATCAACACCATCCTTCGCTTGGCGCGAGAACGGCCGACGCTGCGTATTGTTGCCGACCAGTTTGGCGCGCCGACATCAGCCGAACTTATCGCCGACGTTACGGCGCTGGCGGTGGCAGCTCATCGCCAAGGGCAATTTGACAGCGGCATTTATCATCTGACGGCGCAGGGCCAAACCAGCTGGCATGAACTTGCATCCTATGCCGTTCGACGTGCCCGTGAACTGGGGTTCACCCTGCGGACTGAGGTTGGCGACATCGAGCCCATCGCGACGAAGGAATACCCGCTGCCTGCAGCGCGGCCGCGGAACTCTTTGCTCAACAGCGATGCACTCGCCAGTCGCCTAGGATTGGATCTGCCGCACTGGACCGTGCACGTAGACAGGATGCTTGATCAACTCAAAGAACGGGAGCCGCACACGTGACTCGAAAAGGCATCATCCTCGCCGGCGGTTCCGGCACCCGCCTGCATCCCGCAACGTTGGCGATCAGCAAGCAGTTGCTGCCGGTCTTCGACAAACCGATGATCTACTATCCGCTGAGCACGCTGATGCTCGCGGGAATTCGAGACATACTCGTCATATCGACCCCGCAGGATACCCCGCGCTTTGAGGCGTTGCTGGGGACCGGCGAGCAATGGGGCATCAACTTCTCCTATGCCGTACAGCCGTCGCCCGATGGCCTGGCCCAGGCCTTCGTCATCGGCGAGGACTTTCTCGAAGGATCACCGAGCGCCCTTGTACTCGGCGATAATATTTTCTACGGACATGACCTGCCGCTTCTGCTTGCCAGCGGTATGTCGCGCACAAGCGGCGCAACCGTCTTCGCCTACCATGTGCTCGATCCCGAACGCTACGGTGTCGTCGAGTTCGACGGAGCAAACAGGGCCCTATCAATCGAGGAAAAGCCGTCTCGAGCGAAATCGAACTATGCCGTAACAGGGCTTTATTTCTATGACGAGAGGGCTGTCGAGTATGCCAGGCAGCTCAAGCCCTCGGCGCGGGGCGAGCTAGAGATTACCGACCTTAACAGCCGCTACCTGAATGACGGCAGCCTGACCGTGGAAATCATGGGTCGAGGCTATGCCTGGCTCGATACGGGTACTCACGACTCTTTGCTTGACGCCGGCCAGTTCATTTCGACGCTGGAACACCGCCAAGGTCTGAAGGTCTCCTGCCCAGAGGAGATTGCCTTCCGAAACGGCTGGATCGACGGTGGGCATCTCGAGCGCCTTGCTGCACCGCTTGCCAAAAGCGGCTATGGCAAATACCTGCTGCGGCTTGTGGCGGAGGCCGGCAATCAATGAAGGTAACATCGCTGGCGATCGCTGACGTGTTGCTGATCGAGCCGACGGTCTATGGCGACGATCGCGGCTTTTTCTTCGAGAGCTTCAATCAGGCGCAGTTTAATGCGCTTGTCGGTCAAGACCTCACCTTCGTGCAGGACAACCACTCCAAATCGGCAAGGGGCGTGCTGCGAGGACTGCACTACCAGATCAAACAACCGCAGGGAAAACTGGTGCGCGTCGTCGACGGAGAGGTGTTTGACGTTGCCGTCGACCTGCGTAAGGCGTCGCCGACCTTCGGCCAATGGGTCGGGGAAACCCTGTCGGCTGACAACAAACGGCAACTCTGGATTCCGGCCGGTTTCGCCCATGGCTTTCTTGTGCTCTCCCAGTCGGCGCAGTTCCTCTACAAGACCACGGATTTCTATTCGCCGGAGAACGAGCGGGCGATTATTTGGAATGACCCCACGCTGAACATTCGCTGGCCGATCGATACGATGCCCATTCTTTCGAGGAAGGATGCGGTGGCGCAGGCGTTCCCAGATGCGGAAGTCTTCACCGATTCACTGGATTCTTGAATTCGCTTTCGTCGCATAGTTGAAACCTTGCTAGCGCTTCTGCATGTTCCTGCAAAGTGGCGACAAGAGGATGTCTTTCGTGTCCGACCAAATTCTCAGTGGGTTGCACCTGGTCGTCGTTGCGCAAGCAATCGCATGGGCGCTGCTTGCCTTCATTCTCGTCGTGACGATTGCCCCCATCAGCTTGCGCCCGCGAACGATCACCCGCGTCAACCTCGACAGAAGCCTCGCTTTCGCGGCCATGGCGTTCTTCTTCGTCCTCGGCTATTCACACTCGGCGGCACTGGTCGGTGTCACCTGTGTGATCGGCGCGGGCATTTCGGAATTGCTGCAGCTCTTGTCGCCGTCGCGCCATGCACGACTGCCAGACGCAATGGCGAAATCGACCGGAGCGGCGGCCGGCGCCCTCGTGGCGATGGTGGCGCTGGCGACATCCGGCGCAATGGCAATTTGAATACCGGGCGCCGCATCGCTCTCGCAAGGACGCTTTCCGGAAACGTTTTAGTATGGCAGATAGGAAGACAAAACGTTCCATCGGGGAGGAAGATTGCCGCAGATGAAGGGTATTCGCCAACTCGCCAAGCATCTCGACATTTCAATCGGGACGGTTTCGCGTGCGCTAAACGACAGGCCCGACGTCAACGAGGAGACGCGCAAGCGCGTGCTCGCAGCCGCCGAAGAGCTTGGATATGTGGCGAACCAGTCCGGACGCAGCCTGCGTCAGGGCACGACAAACGTCATCGGCCTGATGATCGAATCCAGCAAGGAGACGGTCGAAAACAGCGACAACTTCTTCCTTGGCGTCACCGGCGGCTTGCAGAGCGTCCTGTCCCGTCACAAGCTTGACCTGCTCATGCTGCCGTGCCCGAATGATGAAGACCCCCACGAATATCTGAAGCGGATGGTCGCGCGGCGGATCGTCGATGCCATGATCATCTCGGCCACGCAGCGCGTCGACAAACGCATCGACCTGCTGGTGAAGGCCAAGATCCCGTTCGTCGCGCTGGGCCGCAGTACATCCGGCGGCAACCACACCTGGATCGATCTTGACTTCGAGGGCGTTGCTGCCTGCGCCGTCGATCGCCTGGTGTCGAAGGGACACCGTCGTATCGCCATCGCCGCGCCATCCAACGATATCAACCTCGGCTACATCTTCGTCGATACCTATCGGCAAGCGCTTGAGCGCCACGGCATCGCCTTCGATCCGTCGCTGGTCATCCGCGTCAAATCGAGTGAGCAGGGCGGCTATCAGGCCGGCCACGAGATGCTGCGGCTCGACAGCAAGCCGACGGCGATCATCCTTATCTATGAGCTCATGGCGATCGGTCTCTACCGGCGTCTGAATGAGGCAGGTATCATTCCCGGCCGCGATCTGGCGGTCATCGGCTTCCGCGAAGAACCGCGCGGCAAATTCCTGCAGCCATCACTCACCTGCTTTCGCATGTCACTGCGCGATCTCGGCGTCGAGCTTGCCGAAACCTTGCTTGCGACAATGCCGGCCTATGCGGCGCATTACCCGAAAGGCGCACGCAACACGATCTGGCCTCTCGAACTCGTCCCCGGAGAAAGCGACGCTTTTTCTCTCAAGGCATAAGCTCGGATGTCTTGCCAGTCTGCTCACTGCAGCGCCCACGGGGCGCAAGTCAGCGTCCTCGTTGCCGACCGACGACCCCGGCGCCGATGATGTCATCTGTTTCAACCATCCAGCCGCAACGCTCGCGAACCGGTGAGCCTTCGAAATCGTTGGGATATTTTTCCATGCTGCGGCGCAATATCGATTTGCCTAAGGGCCCGCATTTGCAGGTGTTTTCCGCAGCATTCTTGCAAGAATCACATGGTATTGACACCGGGAAACGTTTCCGCTTAGTATCGTAAACGTTTACGGGATGCGTTTTGGGGGGAAAAACCGGAAACGATCCACCGGAGGAAATCGTGATTTTGAATGCCGTTCTATGCGGGTGCGGAGCCATGTCCAAGGGTTGGTTGCGCGCTATCAAGGAAAGCCCGGCCCTTAAAGCCGCCATCGAGGTCAGGGGCCTCGTCGACGTCAATCCGGCAGCAGCCGAGGCGCTCGCCGCCGAGTTCGGCCTCGAAGGGGCTGTGATCGGCACAGATCTTGCCGACGTCATTGCAAGGTCCAAGGCCGACATCGTGTTCGACGTCGTCATCCCGACGGCACGTTTCGACGTCGTCTCCACCGCGCTGAAGGCCGGCTGCCACGTCCTCAGCGAAAAGCCGATGGCAACCTCGCTTGCCGAAGGAGCGGCTCTGATCGATCTGGCGGCTGAAACGGGCAAGATCCACGCCATCATCCAGAACCGTCGCTTCATCTCGGGCGTGCGCCGCATGCGCCGCTTTATCGAGAGCGGATCAATCGGTGACCTGACCGCCATCCATTGCGATTTCTTCCTCGGACCGCATTTCGGGGGCTTCCGCGAAGAGATGGACAATGTCCTGCTCCTCGACATGGCGATCCACACTTTCGATGCCGCCCGCTATGTCGCCGACAAGAAGCCGCTCGCCGTCTATTGCGTTGAACGCAACCCCAAAGGCTCCTGGTACAAGCACGGCGCATCTGCCAATGCGACCTTCGAATTTGCCGATGATGTCGTCTTCACCTATCGTGGCTCCTGGTGTGCGGAAGGCGAGCGCACCAGTTGGGAAAGCGAGTGGCGTCTCGTCGGCTCCAAGGGCATGCTGACCTGGGATGGCGCCGATACGTTTAGCGCCGCCGTTGCCGGCGATGAGCCTGGTCTCTTGCATGGCTTTGCGCCCGTAAACGTTCCCGAACCCGCTCACGAGGAAGAAACGCATGGCCATGCCAGCGTCATTTCGAGTTTCGTGGAGGCGATCAACACCGGCAAGCGGCCTGAGACGGCAAGTTCCGACAATATCAGAAGCCTCGCCATGGTCTTCGGCGCGGTCGAGAGCGCCAAGACCGGCAAGCGCATTGAGATTTCAGCATGAGGAAAGAGATTGTGAGCAACCCTGCCAAGTCCATTCGTATCGGCACCATGGTCAGCGCCTCCAAGGGCGACGCCGACAAGCGTATCGGCCAGATTGCCGATATGGGCTTCGAAAGCTTCGAGCCCTTCTTCTGGCAGACGACGAACGGCCAGGATCTTGCCGAACTTGGCAAGCGCTGCGTCGATGCTATCGGCGATCGTGACATCACCATTTCGACGCTTGGCATGTTCGGCAATCCGCTTGAGACCGCCGACATCGACCTTCAGACACTGCAGGGCTGGAAGGATTGCATCGACAACGCCCACCATTTCGGGGCAACCTGTGTTGCCGGCTTTACCGGCCGCATCCGCAACAAGCCGCTGACCGACAGCCTTCCGCGTTACAAGGAAATCTTCAGTGAGCTTGCCAAGCGTGCAGCCGACAAGGGCATTAAGATCGCCTTCGAAAACTGCGCCATGGACGGCAACTGGGCGACCGGTGACTGGAACATCGCGCACAACCCGGATGCCTGGGAATTGATCTTCAACGAAACGCCGGACGATCATATCGGTCTGGAATGGGAGCCCTGCCATCAGATGGTCTATCTGATCGAGCCGCTGCCGCAGATCCGCAAGTGGGCAAAAAAGATCTTCCACGTGCACGGCAAGGACGCGACGATCCGCTGGGATGTCATCAAGGAGCACGGCATCTTCGGCAGGGAAAAGTTCGTCTTCATGCGCACGCCGGGCTTTGGCGACAGCAACTGGACGGACGTTATTTCCGAACTGCGGCTTGCCGGCTGGTCCGGCTCGATCGACATCGAAGGCTGGCACGACCCGGTCTACCGCGACGATCTGGAACTGACCGGTCAGGTCTACGCATTGAACCATCTCAAGCATGCCCGGGGCGGCGACTTCGTCGTCGATCCGGTCTGATGACATCGTGGCCGGCGAGGAGGAATCGCCGGCTTCCGACAGGATAACCACAAAGGAGGAGAACTATGGGTATCCGCAAGTTTGCAGTAATCGGCGCTTTGGCGCTGGCAGGCGTTTCTCTCTTCGGCCTGGCCGCCAAGGCCGAGGATGTCACCATCACGGTCTGGTCGCTGGACAAGGATGTCCAGCCGGCGCCGAACCTGGTGAAGGAATTCAACGCGCTGAACAACGGCATCAAGATCGAATATCGCGAGATCCAGTTCGACGATGTTGTCAGTGAGGCGATGCGCGCTTATTCCACCGGTCAGGCGCCAGATATCATCGCTGTCGACAATCCGGAACATGCAATGTTCGCCTCGCATGGCGCGTTCCTCGATCTCACCGACATGATCGCCAAGTCCTCGGTGATCAAGAAGGAAAACTATTTCCCTGGTCCGCTGAACTCGGTCACCTGGGACAGCAAGCTCTTCGGCGTGCCGAAAGCAACCAATACGATTGCGCTCTACTACAATGTCGACATGTTCAAGGCCAAGGGCCTCGATCCCGACAAGCCGCCGCACACCTGGGATGAACTGGTGGATACGGCCCGCAAGCTGAACGATCCGGCGAAGAACGTTTATGGTCTGGCTTTCTCGGCCAAGGCGAACGAGGAAGGCACTTTCCAGTTCCTGCCTTGGGCGCAGATGGGAGGGGGTGGCTATGACCACATCAATACAGCTGGCGCCGTCAAGGCGCTGGAAACCTGGAAGACCATCCTCGACGAGAAGCTTGCTTCGCCTGACACGCTGACCCGCGGACAGTGGGACTCGACCGGTACCTTCAATTCCGGCAATGCGGCGATGGTGATTTCCGGCCCGTGGGAACTCGACCGCATGTCGCAGGAAGCCAAGTTCGACTGGCGCGTGACGCTGATGCCCGTGCCGAAGGACGGCGTCGAGCCGTCTTCCGCGATGGGCGACTTCAACTGGGCGATCTTCGCCAGTACCAAGCATCCGGCCGAGGCCTTCAAGGCGCTCGAATACTTCGCCTCGCAGGATGACAAGATGTTCAAAAACTATGGCCAGCTGCCGGCCCGTTCGGACATCGCCATTCCGCCGACCGGCAATGAGAAGAAGGATGCAGCACTCAAGGTATTCCTCGAGCAGCTGAAATACGCCAAGCCGCGCGGTCCGCATCCGCAGTGGCCGAAGATATCTAAGGCGATCCAGGACGCCATCCAGTCCGCGCTTACGGGGCAGGCCACGCCGCAGGCTGCTCTCGACCAGGCAGCCCAGACCATCAAGGGTATCCTCGGCGAAGGCTGAGATCGGCCTGACGTGCCGCCGGATTGTCGTCCGGCGGCACCGCCAAGGACACGGATTGTCGTGTTATTGTTCTTCGGACATCTTCCTCTCAAGGGAGAGGGTGGAGACTGTGGTGGCGCTCCCTCCCGGCACTCTCTGCTCTTGCTTGCGCGGCACGGATCTTGACGTCGCGGTTCGGCAAGCATCTGCTCTCTTCCTTGAGAGGAAGGTGCCCGGAGGGGCATTCAGAAAATATGGACATTCGAAGCATATCGCGTCGAATGTATGGGTCAGGAGCCTTGGAGTATGAGGACTGTTGCCAGCGGAATAAGAGACGGAAAGGGGTTTGACGTCACACTTGCGGCCATTCCCTTTGCATTTCTGTTTTTCCTGTCGTTCCTGCCGCTTGTCTACAACGTGCTGATGAGCCTGCAACAGGTTGATATGTTCAGTCTCGCGCAGGTGTTCCGCCCCTTTGTCGGCTTGAAGAACTATCAGGAAGTGTTCGCACGGCCGGAAGCCTGGCTGGTTATGAAGAACACAGTGGTCTTCGTCGTCGCGTCGATCGCCGGACAGTTCCTTATCGGCTTCGGGCTGGCGCTGTTCTTCTGGATCGGTTTTCCCGGATCGTCCTGGCTGCGCGGCCTGTTTCTTGTTTCGTGGGTGATGCCCGGCCTCGTGGTCGGCGCGATCTGGAATCTGATCCTGTCGGGCGATTTCGGCGTGCTGAACTACCTGCTCAAGAGCCTGTCGATCACAAATGCCAACATCTTCTGGCGCTCAGATCCGGCCTATTCGCTGTGGGCGGTGATTATCGCCAATATCTGGCTCGGCGTGTCCTTCAACATGATCCTGCTTTCGGTTGGTCTCTCCTCCATTCCCGGCGACCTCTACGAGGCGGCCGAACTCGACGGCGCCAATGGCTGGCAGCGCTTCTGGACCATCACGCTGCCGATGATGCGTTCGACGATCGGTGCCGTCATCTCGCTCGGCATGATCTTCACATTGCAGCAATTCGATCTATTTGCGGTTATCACATCAGGCGGCCCAAACAATTCCTCCAACGTGGCGCAATACTGGGCGTGGCTTTGGTCCTTCAAGGAGTATGATTTCGCCAAGGGCGCGACGATTTCAGTGGTGATGATCATCGTCGTGATGATCGCCTCGGTCATCTATGTACGTTCGACCCGGCATGAGGTGCGCGGATGAGCGAGACCATGAAGTACCGTCTGCTTTTCGTGATCGCCGTGGTGCTGGCAATCATCTACCTCTTCCCGCTCTACTGGATGTATCTGAGCAGCCTCAAGACCACGTCGGACATGTTCGCGACGCCGCCGACTTTCCGCGCCAGCAATCCGCAATGGCATGTCTATGGTGACGTCTGGTTGGGCCTGAAGATGGGCCACTACATCTGGAATTCGGTGGTGATCGCAACCGGCAGCGTCGCGCTGGTGACGATACTGGGCACCGGGCTTGCTTATGTGCTGGCGCGCTACCGAAACATCTGGATCGATATCGGTCTTTTCCTCGTCCTGATGCTGCAGGTGTTACCCGCCTCGCTGATGATTACGCCGATTTTCGTCGGGTTTTCGCAGATTGGCGTTCTCGACTTCCCACGCTTTGCTGTAATTTTGGCGACAGCGGCGAAAACCATGCCCTTCTTCGTGGTGCTTGTGCGAGCCACTTTCATGAGCGTGCCCCAGGAACTCGAGGAGGCGGCACTGGTCGACGGGAATTCGCGTGTCGGCGCCTTCTTCAACATCGTCCTGCCACTGGCGCGCAACGGCATCCTGGTCGCCGCGATCCTGATCTTCATGCAGGCCTTCGGCGAATTCGTCTATTCGAAGTCGATGATCCAGAACATCGAGCTCCAGCCGTCGAGTGTCGGCCTTTATTCCTTCATCGGCCCAAACACCAGCGAATGGAACAAGATCATGGCTTTCGCCGCGATGTATGTGACGCCGATCCTTGCCATCTTCGTTCTTCTACAGCGCCGGATCGTCTCCGGCCTGACTTCCGGAGCTTTGAAATGACCACACAGATCGAATTGACCGGCGTCAACAAGCATTACGGTGCCTACCATGCGCTGAGGGATATCAACCTTACGATCTCAAAAGGCAGTTTCGTGGCACTTGTCGGCCCGTCGGGCTGCGGCAAATCCACGTTGCTCCGGTCGCTGGCGGGGCTAGAGAAGATTTCCGAAGGCACCTTGCAGATCGCCGGCGAGGTAATGAACGACATGCCGCCGCGCAAGCGTGACATCGCCATGGTGTTCCAGTCCTATGCGCTTTATCCGCATATGACAGTGGCCGAAAACCTGACCTATTCGTTGCGCATGCGTGGCGTATCGAAGGATGAAGCGAGAAAGAAGGCGAACGAGGTGGCGCAGATAACCGGTCTTACCGGACTGCTCGACCGCTATCCACGTCAGCTTTCCGGCGGCCAGCGCCAGCGCGTCGCCATGGGCCGTGCAATCATCCGGCATCCCAAGGCCTTCCTGTTTGACGAGCCGTTATCCAATCTCGATGCGGCACTGCGCGTGTCGATGCGCAAGGAAATCCGCGCGCTGCACGACCGGCTCGGCGCGACGTCCGTCTATGTCACCCACGACCAGATCGAGGCGATGACCATGGCCGACCATGTCGTCGTCATGCGCGAAGGTATCATCGAGCAGCAGGGCAAGCCCCTCGACCTTTATGACAAGCCCGCTAACAAGTTTGTCGCAGGTTTCATCGGTTCGCCCGCCATGAACTTCATTCCGGCTGTGGTCGCAGAGGACGGCAAGAGCCTGACGATCGATCTCGGCAGTGTGAAGCACAAGATCGCGATCGACCATCAAGTCCAAGCCGGCCGCAAGGTCACCGTTGGCCTTCGTCCGGAGCATATCGGGATCACGGCAGCAGGGCAGGGCACATTCGACGTGCCCGTGGCCGTGGTGGAATCGACCGGTTCATCCACCTTCGTCACGGCGGCGACCACACCCGAACTGACGATCGTCGAGACGGGCCGAGGCATCGCGCGGGCACGCGAGAAGATTGGCGTGACCGTCGATCCGTCGCAGCTACATCTTTTCGACGAGACAAGCGGCATCCGACTCTGAACCATTGGCGACCGACCAGACCCGGCCGCCTCGACTGGTCTTCAGCGTCCGCCTTCGATCTTGCGATGACGCTGATTGGTGCCGCCGGCGCCATAGGGGTAGTCGGCCACATGGGGCTGGCTGACTTCGCTCAGCTTCGTCATCTCCTCTTCGGAAAGCGAAAGCTCTGCCGCAGCGAGATTGTCAGCGAGCTGTTTGCTCGTTCTCGCCCCCAGGATAACAGACGTCACGGCCGGTCGTGACGCCGTCCAGGCGAGTGCAACCTGCGCCATGCTGACGCCGCGGCCCTTGGCAATCTCCTCCACCATGTCGATGATCGCCCAGGTGCGCTCCTGCGCATTGCGCAGGGCGTAGGATTCCATACCCCTGTTCGGGTTCTCGCCGAGACGGGTCGCACCCGTCGGCATCTGGTCACGCCGGTATTTGCCCGTCAGCCAGCCGCCGCCGAGCGGTGACCATGGCAGCAAACCCATGCCGGCATCCTGGCATGCCGCGACGATCTCCAGCTCGATGTCGCGCACCAGAAGGTTATATTGCGGCTGCAGCGTTACGGGTCGCGTGTAGCCGCGCGCCTTGGCGATTTCCACGGCTTTGGCGATCTGCCATCCCACATAGTTGGAGAAGCCGTAATAACCGATCTTGCCGGCCGAAACGGCATCATCGAGAAAGCGCAGCGTCTCCTCGATCGGGGTCAGCGCGTCCCATGCATGCATCTGATAGAGATCGATGTGCTCGACGCCAAGACGCGAGAGCGATGCGTCGAGCGCCTGGTTCAGGTGGCGGCGCGAAAGGCCGATGTCGTTTGGACCGGGGCCCATCGGAAAGCGCCCCTTGGTTGCGATCACAGCCTGTTTTGCCTCGGTCGGCCGCGTCTTTAGCCACTGGCCGATGATCTCTTCGGACTTGCCGGCGCTGTAGACATCGGCGGTATCGACGAAATTGCCGCCCCAGGCGAAATAGTCGTCAAGAAGCCTGTGCGATGCCGCTTCATCAGCTTCGGCACCGAATGTCATGGTGCCGAGGCAGTAGGCGGTGACGACCGCTCCACTTTGGCCAAGCCTGCGATAATCCATAGAAGATCCTCCTCTTCGAATAGGGACGTTGCTTGTAAAGTCATGCGTTCAGGTGGCTGAACCGTTCGCCGCCGTTTCTTCCAGAACCGTGTCGGGAATATCGTCGAAGGACGCATAGTTCAGATTGTAGAGCCGCGAATAGAGCTTGCGGTTTTTCATCAGCTGTTGATGGTTACCCGTCTCGATCAGTTCGCCGTTCTGCAAGACGATGATGCGATCCGCCTCCCGGATGGTGGCGAGGCGGTGGGCGATGACAAGTCCCGTGCGGTTTTCGAGGAGCTTGACCAGCGCCTTCTGGATCAGCATTTCCGTGTAGCTGTCGATGTTGGCGGTCGCCTCATCGAGGACCAGGATTTTCGCGTCAGCCACCAGCGCGCGGGCAAAGCTTAAAAGCTGACGCTGCCCGAGCGATAGATTGCCGCCACGCTCGCCGAGCACGCTGTCATAGCCCTGTGGCAAACGCATGATGAAGTCATGGGCGCCCACAGCCTTGGCCGCCTCGACGACCTGTTCGCGGGTCGCCTCAGCCTTGTGGTAGCGAATATTGTCGAACACCGTGCCGGTGAACAGGAATGGTTCCTGAAGAACCATGGCGATCTGGTTGCCAAGGGAATCCTGAGTCAGATCGCGCACGTCGTGCCCGCCGACCAGCACTTGGCCCTGCTGAACGTCGTAGAAGCGATGGATCAGCGACATGCAGCTCGATTTTCCCGAACCTGTCGGGCCGACAAGGGCAACCGTTTCTCCCGGGTTTACCTTGAAGCTGACATGCTTGAGAACCGGGAGCTTGGGATTGTAGCCGAAGACGACGTCGCGAAACTCAACCGATCCGTCCATGTCGGCAGAAAGCTGCTTGGCATTTGGTGCGTCCCTGATGTCGACCGGCACATCGAGAACTTCCGTCAGTCGCTGACCGGAGGCCATGGCGCGCTGCATCACCGAATACTGCAGCGTCAGTGACCGGATTGGATCGAAGAACCGCTGGATATAGAACAGGAAAGCGACAAGGACGCCGACATCGAGCGCCTGGTTGAGCACGCGTGCACCACCGACGACAATGACAAGCGCCATGGCAACACCGGTCAGCGAATCCACGATCGGCACCATCACCTGGGCGTAGCGCGCCGCCGTCAGGTGCGTCTTCAGGTTCGCCTTCGCCTTGTCGTCATAGAGCATGAAGTTGACGCCTTGGCGGTCCATGCTCTGGACCGCCCGCACGCCATGGATCGCTTCGGCCAATGCCCCGTTGGCCACGGAATTTGTCTCATGCGCGGCCATGAAGGACTTGCGCGCCAGCGGCAGCCAGAAGAGGCGCACGACAAAAAGGATTGGCAGGACGGAAAGCGTCAAAAGGCCGAGCTTGAAGTCGAGATAAAGCATGACAAAGACGATGCCGAACAGGAGCGCGATATCACCAACCGACAGGACGGAGGTTTCCAGAAATTCCTGCATCGAATTGACGTCGCCCTGAAGGCGCGACATCAGGCGCCCGACCTCGGTTTTATCCATGAATGAGAGCGAAACCCGCTGCAGGTGCGAAAACATCGCCTTGCGGATATCGAAGAGCACTTCCTCGGCAACGTTGCCGACCAGCGTCTCCTGTGCATAGCTGGCGGCGTAGTTGATCAAGATCGCGATCAGAAAGGCGACCATCGACCACGTCAGCGCTGAATGGCTACCTCCAGGCCGCATGCCGTGATCGATCGCATAGCGGATGATCAGCGGGATCAGCAACTGCATGGCCGTGAACGTCAGAACGGCGCCCACCGACAGCAGCACCTGCCGGCGGTACGGATGCACGAACGACCAGATGCGTTTGACGATATTGCCGTCGAAGGCCTTGCCGAACATCTCCTCCTCGACGCGGTGGGAGCCGACAACCGCGCGCGGCGGGCGGCGTCCATCCTCGCGGACGTCGGAGCGTTCGGTTTCCAGTTCCTCGGCCATTATGTTCCTCCCTAGGCGCTGAGGGCCTCGTCGCCCGGCCGCACCTGTAGATCGAAAAGCGCCTTGTAGCGTCCGCCCGCGGCCAGCAACTCTTCGTGTGTGCCCCGCTCGACGATTTCTCCATGCTCGACAAACAGGATCTGGTCGGCATGCATCAAAGAGCTCAAGCGATGCGCCACAATGATCGTCACGCGATCGGCTGCATATTTGCGCATTGCCGCGCGGATGCGCTGCTCGGTTGCGGCATCGATTGCAGCCGTCGAATCATCGAAGACCATCACGGCAGGCTTCAGCATCAGCGCGCGGGCGATCGACAGACGCTGGCGCTGCCCGCCCGACAACGACACGCCGCGTTCGCCGACGACGGTTCCATAGCCGGTCGGCAGGCCGAGCACGTAGTTGTGCAGCTGTGCGCTTTCGCTCGCCCGCCCGATCCGGCTTTCCTTTGCCCAAGGGTCTCCATAGGCAATGTTGTTTTCGATTGAGGTCGTGAACAGGAAGGAATCCTGCTGCACGACGGCGACGGCGCGACGCAGCGACTGCAGCGTCGCCTGGCTAATGTCCTGTCCGTCGATGGTAATCGTACCCTTCGTGACGTCGTAGAAGCGCGGGATGAGGTGGGCAAGCGTCGACTTACCGCTGCCGGGCGGACCCACGATGCCGATCGTCTCGCCGCGCTTTGCCTCGAAGGAAACATTGCGCAACACCTCGTGCATCGGCGAACTCGGATAGGTGAAGCTTACATTCTCGAAGCGAAGCGTACCGTCACTCAGCGCCAGATCCTTTGCATCCGGCGCATCGCGCACGGCGATCTCGAGGTCGAGCAGGTTGAAGAGGCGGGTGCCGCAGGTCGAAGCACGTGCGAAGGCATTGACCATGAGACCAAGCTGGCGAACCGGCATCTGCAGGATCGTCATGAAGGTCAGGAACGAGGCGAGCGTGCCGACTGTGATCTCGCCGGACATCACCTTGCCGCCGCCAATCCACAGCACGAGGCCCATGGCCGCGAAGAAGGAAAAGGTCATAGCGCTCGTGTTGACAACGCGGATACCGACGCGCTGGTGGGCGAGTGTGAGAGCGTTCTTCGAGGCCTTCTCGAACTTGCTCATCTCGTGCGCCTGCGCGGCAAAGGCGCGTACCACGCGGATGCCCCCGAGATTTTCCTCCATGATGCGGGTCAGCACCGATAGCCGCTCCTGCAGCTCGAGCCAGGTTGCACGCAACCGCAATTGGGTGACCGAGGAGCGCCAGCCGACGAATGGCACGAAGCTTAAGGCAAGCAAGCCGAGAACGACGTCTGTGGAAAGCAGCATATAGGCGCCGATGCCAATCAGCATCGTCAACAGCACCATGCGCACCAGCGCCGTCGAAAAGTACATGCGCACACCTTCGAGGTCGAGCAACCCGATGGTGATCAGGTCGCCCGAATGGACGCTGTCGTGAAAGCTGAAGGAGAGCCGTTGGATCTTCTCGTAGCAGGCAAGGCGTAGCTCGTAACCGATATGGTGGCCGACGCTTTCGCTGTAATAGTTCTGGATCATCGTAAAGATGCCGCGCAGGACGCTCGCACCGAGCAGCATCAGCGCGGTCGTCAAAAGCGCATCCTGTGCGAGTTGCCCTGCCTGACCGCCTTCCATCGCGATCTGCGTGTGGTCGACGGCCTGGCCGAGCAGGCGAGGGATCATCAGCTGGAAGGTGGAGGCCACAAGGGTCGCGCCAATGGCGAAACCGGATTGCCAGGGATGGCGAAACGCCATGACGGTGATGCGCACGAGCGTGAAGAGGCCTTTGCCCCAGCCCGCCGCAATCGCCTTCGCCATCGAAGCCGAGGGCTTCGTCGCGCGTGTTAAAGCATCGCTGCTCACGGTAATGTTCCAAAACATAAGGTGTGGTCGGACGCTGGTCCGGAAAGGCGGCGAATCCATGAAGGATTGATTAGCGCCCTTACCTTTGCCGATTCCTCTCGGTCCTTCAAGTCAAGAATTCACCGGTTGGTTATTTTATCGTGAGCTTGGCAAAGGCGAAGGTGCGGACACCACGACGGAACGTTTCCCCAGAAATATCCAAATATTTCCGGCACTTATCATCTCCGGACAATAAGACGTCGAATAAAGGGCTTGCCTAAATCGTCTTTTGGAGCTTTCATACACGACCAGTTTGATAGACTATAGGCGGTTCAAAACCGCGTGAACCTTCTCAACGCGCGAGCGATTTTTCCCGCGTTGAAACCAAATCGAGACACGATGCGCAAGGGTCGCAGGGGAGTTGAGATGACGGTTCAAGGCCTGTTTTCTTCGAAGTCAGCGGCGGCAGCACAGATCTCCGCCATGCCGCGTTTTGCCATTGTCGGCCGCGGCTTTTCCGGAATGATGACGGCAATCGCCCTGATGAAGACGGTGCGTCTGCCTTTTCATCTGCAGCTTTTCGATCCCAATTCGTCGGTCAGCGGTGGACAGGCACTCTCCTCAACGCGTACCTCAACGATCCTGAATACGCGCGTGCGGGATCTTTCTGTTTGCGCCGGCGATAGCGACGATTTCAACGACTGGCTCTGTAGCAACGCGGAATTCCGCGCCGCCGTACCTGCGGCGATCCCGGGATTTCGCCAGATCTTCGTGCCGAAAGAGATTTTTAGCGACTACGTCTACCAACGCTTCTCGGAAGCCTTGTCCGCCCGCAAGGACATCACCGTTCAGGTCTGCCACGAACCGGTTGTGGCGATCCGCAGGAGCCACGGCAACCGGTTCCTGCTCGAAAGCGCCAATCCTGCCAATCCGCTATTCGATACAGTCATCCTCGCCACAGGCTACGGCTTGCCAGAGATCGAAGAACCGCAGCAGGAGCCGTCGCCAGTCAGAGCCCAGCGCCTGATTGCACGACCGCACACGGTCCTGCTCGGCAGCGGCATCAGGGTCGTCGATCAACTTCTGCAGTTGCGCGATGCCGGCTATGCGGGGCAGGTTACCATTCTTTCCCGGCGCGGTTTCCTGCCGCAGAGCCATACGCCGCACTCTGCCGATCCGGTTTTTCCTGCAGACGCTCTGCCATCAAACCTTCCCGACATCCTGCACTTTATCCGCAGCGCCTGCCGCCAGGCGGAGGAGGAAGGCCGAAGCTGGCAATCCGTCATGAACGGATTGCGCAAGCACGCCCGCTCTTTGTGGCGCGCGCTGCCGGCTCATCAGAAGCACCAGTTCAACCGGCATCTGAGAGCCATCTACGACAGCCATCGCAACCGACTGCCGGAGGCCATTTACGCCCGTCTTCAGAGCGAGCTGGCCAGTGGTAACACGGTTCTTCGCCGCGGCGTCGTGGGACGCCAGGGCCTGAGCGGCCTCTTCTTCCGGCCAGCCGGCTCGCAGTCCGACGAGATCGTCAATGCCGAGCGCATCCTGGATTGCCGCTGCCGCGGACCGCAATTGGGCGCACCACTGCTCGCAAGCCTTGTAAGCGAAGGCTTGGCTCTGCCGGACGAACTATCACTGGGTCTGGCCGTCAATCAGCGCGGCCAGCCTTGCCTTGAGGATGGGTCAACGGCCGATGGACTGTTTGCCGTCGGCCCACTTGGCCTTGGCAGTCTGCCTGACATCGATCTCGTTCCCGAGATCGTCAGTCAGGCATTTGCGGTGGGAGAGCATGTCGCCCAGCGCTTCTACCCGCAGAGCAAGGCTGTCTGATCAGGCCCGACGGGCGCGCAACTCGCTGCGGGCAACGAAGGCAAGCAGCCCGGCAGCCATGATCGCCAGCACGAACCAGGTCAGCGCATAGACCAGATGGTTGTTGGGAAAGACGATCTGCGTCAACCCGCCGACCGGCAGGCCGCCGGGATTGGGCGTCGCATCGGCATCGATGAAATAGGGGGCGACGTCAGCGACGTGGCGGTGTTCGGCGATGGCGGCCACATCGCGTGAATACCAGCGATCGCTGGCCGGGTCGTTGGACTTGATCATCGTGCCCTTCGGCTCGGTGATCCTCAGCAGCCCAGTGATCTTCACCGGCGTCGGTTTTTCCCCTTCGCTGCGTGTTGAAGGATCGCGCTTGTCCGCTGGTACGAAGCCGCGGTTGATCAGGATAGACGTCCCGTCGGCAAGATAAAGCGGCGTGATCACCCAATAGCCGGGGCCGAGCGTCGTCGACGCGTAGATCAGCGTTTCCTTGTCGTTCTGCAAGACGCCTTCGGCCCTCACATGGCGATATTCGTCCTTGGCGCGGCTGACCTGTCCCCACGCTGCGTGTGCCGGCGCTTGAACCGGTTCGGCATGAACACGCTGATCGACGCGGGCAATCAGGCCCTCTTTCCACGAAAGCCGTTCGACCTGCCAGACACCGAGCGCAACCAGCGCGGCAATCAGCAGCACCATCAGGCCGCAGAACGTCGCCAGCCCAGCGGCGGTATGCTGTCTGTGTGCTTTTTTGGAGAAAACGTCGGCCATGGCCAGAAACCTTGCGGGCGGCGTGACCGCCACCCGCTCCTGCCCTTAGGGCATGTTCTTCATCATTTCCGGGCTCATCGGCATCATGTTTGTGTTCAGATGATGCATGACCCAGAGGGAGCCGGCGAGCGCGATCGCGACAAGCAAGAGCGTGAAGATCAGCGCCATCATCGTCCAGCCGCCTTCCGAGCGCGGGTTCATATGCAGGAAGAAGATCATATGAACGACGATCTGCACGGCGGCGAGCCCCATGACCCAGGCGGCCGTGACGGCTGAACTCTCGAACACGCCGGCCATGACCAGCCAGAACGGGATCGCCGTCAGGATGACCGACAGCACGAAGCCGATCATGTAGCTCTTGAAGGTGCCGTGGGCCGCCTCGTGTCCGTGGCTGTGACCGTGATGGGCTTCGTGAGCGTCTTCGGTTGCGGGTGCGTTGGAGGTCATCCGAGAACTCCCATAAGATAGACGAAGGAGAAGACGCCGATCCAGACGACGTCGAGGAAGTGCCAGAACATCGACAGGCACATCAGGCGGCGACGATTTTCCGGGATCAGGCCGCGCATCGATACCTGTACCATCAGCGTCACCAGCCAGACGATGCCGAAGGTGACGTGCAGACCGTGCGTGCCGACCAGCGTGAAGAAGCACGACAGGAAGGCGCTGCGGGTCGGGCCGGCGCCTTCGTGGATCAGGTGCGCAAACTCGTAGAGCTCGAGACCGAGGAAGGCCAGGCCGAAGATGCCGGTAATGGCGAGCCAGAAGAGCGTGGCGCCCTTCTCCTTCCGCTCCATCTGCAGCATCGCAAAGCCGTAGGTGATGGAAGACAGAAGCAGCATCGAGGTGTTGATCGCCACCAGCGGCAGATCGAAAAGATCGGCCGGCGACGGCCCGGCCGCATAGTTGCGGCCGAGGACGGCATAGGTTGCAAACAGCACCGCAAAGATGAGGCAGTCGCTCATCAGATAAAGCCAGAAGCCCAGCATGGTGCTGCCTTCCGGATGGTGATCCTCGGTCAGGTAGAATTCAGGCTTGTCGGCCTTGTCGATCACAGTATCGCTCATGGTCTTACACCTGCTCGGCAAGCAGTGCCGTACGCTTGCCTTCCGTTTCCGTGACTTCCTTCGCGGGGATATAGAAGTCGCGCTTGTAGTTGAAGGTATGGCCGATCGCGACGGCAATCATGGCTGCGAACGACAGAACGGCGAGCCACCACATGTACCAGATGAGGGCAAAGGCCAGCACGACGCTGATCGCACCGAGGATGACGCCGGTTCCGGTGTTCTTCGGCATGTGGATCGGCTTGAAGCCTTCCAGCGGGCGGGCATAGCCGCGCGCCTTCATGTCGTAAAAGGAATCATGGTCGTGGACGACCGGCGTGAAGGCGAAGTTGTAGGCAGGAGGAGGCGACGAGGTCGACCATTCCAGCGTCCGGGCATCCCACGGATCACCCGTCGTGTCACGCAGCTCTTCGCGCTTGAAGAAGCTGACCACCAGCTGGATGATGAAGGAGGCGATGCCGATCGCGATCAGGACGGCACCGAATGCGGCGATGATGAACCAGATCTGCAACGACGGATCCTCGAACTGCGACACGCGGCGGGTCACGCCCATCAGGCCGAGCACGTAAAGCGGCATGAAGGCGAAGTAGAAGCCGACGAGCCAGAACCAGAAGGACATCTTGCCCCAGAACGGATCGAGCTTGTAGCCGAACGCCTTCGGGAACCAATAGGTGACGCCCGCCATCAGACCGAACACCACGCCGCCGATGATGACGTTGTGGAAGTGAGCGATCAGGAAGAGCGAGTTGTGCAGCACGAAATCTGCCGGCGGAACGGCGAGCAGGACGCCGGTCATGCCGCCGATGACGAAGGTCACCATGAAGCCGATCGTCCAGAGCATCGGCACTTCGTAGCGAATGCGGCCGCGATACATCGTAAACAGCCAGTTAAACATCTTCGCCCCTGTCGGGATTGAGATGATCATCGTCGTGATGCCGAAGAACGAGTTGACGCTGGCGCCCGAACCCATCGTGAAGAAATGGTGCAGCCAGACGAGGTAGGACAGGATCATGATCACGCAGGTGGCATAGACCATCGAGGCGTAACCAAAGAGACGCTTGCCGCAGAAGGTGGCAACGACTTCCGAGAAGATACCGAAGGCCGGCAGCACCAGGATGTAGACTTCCGGGTGGCCCCAGATCCAGATGAGGTTGACGTACATCATCGGATTGCCGCCGAGGTCATTCGTAAAGAAGTTCGTACCGGCGTAACGGTCCAGCGAGAGAAGCGCCAGCGTCGCTGTCAGGATCGGGAAGGTCGCCACGATCAGGATGTTGGTGCACAGCGACGTCCAGGTGAAGACCGGCATCTTCATGAAGCTCATACCGGGTGCGCGCATCTTCACGATGGTTGCAATCAGGTTGATACCCGATAGCGTCGTGCCGACACCGGCCACCTGCAGACCCCAGATGTAATAGTCGACACCAACACCCGGGCTGTAGTCGGACCCCGACAGCGGCGGATAGGCCAGCCATCCGGTCTGGGCGAATTCGCCGACAAAGAGCGAGAGCATGATGATGATCGCGCCCGCCGTCGTCATCCAGAACGAGAAATTGTTCAAGAAAGGGAAGGAGACGTCGCGTGCGCCGATCTGCAGCGGCACGACAAAGTTCATCAGGCCCGTGACGAACGGCATCGCCATGAAAAAGATCATGATGACGCCATGGGCAGTGAAGACCTGGTCGTAGTGATGCGGCGGCAGATAGCCACCCGATCCGTTGAAGGCGATTGCTTGCTGCAGGCGCATCATGATCGCGTCGGAGAAGCCACGCAGCAGCATGATGAGCGCAAGGATGACGTACATGACGCCGATCTTCTTGTGATCGACGCTCGTCAGCCATTCACGCCAGAGATAACCCCAGAGCTTGAAGTAGGTAACAACGCCCAGAAGCGCGATGCCGCCAAGCGCGACGACCGCAAAGGTCACGACCAGGATCGGCTCGTGATATGGGATCGATTCTAGGGTCAACCGACCGAAGATGAACTTCAGGAGGTCAGGATTGGAAAACATGGATAAACCCGTTTATTGATGTCGTATCGACGCAAAGCGCCAGGTCTAGTTGCTGTTTGGTTGCGCAGGCGTCGTATCGCCGGTTTTCTGGTCCATGCCGGGCATGGTGTGCCCATCATGCTGCATTCCCGGCATGGTCTGCATGTCGTCGGTCTGGCCGGCGCCGTTTACAGCGTCTGCCGGCTTGGTTTCGGTGGCATCGTGGCTTTCACCCGCTGAAGCCCCGTGGCCGGCCTCATCTGCGTGGCGGTTGTCGTAGCTAAGCTTCTCGCGGTTTTCGCCGCTTTCCTTGCCGCCGCCGCCCATCATGTCGATGTGCATCATTTCGTTCATGCACATCTTGCCGGGTGCTGCGCACATGTTGAGGATTGCATTGAAGAGATCGTTGTCGACCGACGCGAAGTAACGCACCGGCTCCCTCTCACTTGGCCGCTCGAGCTTGAGATAGGTATCCCGATTAAGCGCCGTCCCCTTCTCCTTGACCTGCGCCACCCACTGATCGAAGCCCTCTTGGTTCACGCCATGGAACTTGAAGCGCATGTGCGAGAAGCCGGCACCACTGTAATTGGCCGAAAACCCGTCATAGACGCCTTCCTGGTTGATGACCGCGTGCAGCTTGGTCTGCATGCCGGGCATCGCATAGATCTGCCCCGCGAGCGCCGGGACGTAAAAGGAGTTCATGACCGACGATGCGGTGATCTCGAAATTGATCGGAACATCGACAGGGGCCGCCATCTCGTTGACGGTCGCGATACCGAGTTCGGGATAGAAGAACAGCCATTTCCAGTCGAGCGCGACGACCTGTACCGTCAGCGGCTTTGCATCAGCAGGGATGCTGCGTTCGGCATCGAGCCGGTCCAGCGGCCGAAACGGGTCGAGCTTGTGGGTGCTGATCCAGGTAACGGCGCCGAGCGCAATGATGATTGCCAGCGGTGCCGACCAGATGACCACTTCGAGACGTGTGGAATGGTGCCATTCCGGATCATAGGTGGCTGCCGTGTTGGATCGGCGGTAACGCCAGGCAAACAGCAGCGTCAGGAAGATCACCGGAACGATGATCAGCAGCATCAAAACCGTCGACACAATGATCAGGTCGCGTTGCTGCACAGCGATATCGCCCGAAGGCGACATGACCACCAAATTGCATCCTGCCAGCGTCAAAAGCAGTGGCAGAATGAGGAGATGGCGGGAAAACTTTGGCAGTTTTTGCACGTCTCTATGCTCTTGTTGTTTCGTCCAAACCGCGACTAAAGCACTGTACCTGATAGCAACATGAGGTGTTTGGTCGCAGTGCAGCAGAAATGCCGCACTGCGGGATAAGGCACGTGGCGCAGGATGTCAAAATCCTGATAAAAATTCGAAGGATTTTTGCGCGCAACCCTTTTCGAAGGGCTAATATATCCGGGAAGCCTGATCATGCCAGCCTTTTTGCAAGCCGATTTCGCGGCACGGAACGCGATTTTTCATCCACATCTAATTTTCGGAGCAGGAAGATGAACTATTTACGTCGATCGGACTTGATAAGCGCAGTGGTTTGATCAAGATCGCTGCTGAGGCGCTTTGCCACAGGGTGCCTCGACAGGGAGGCGTTTAATGGCGAATACTACACATTACGGACCATCATCCACATCGATGGAACAGGATGCGCGGCGAATTCATGCCGACAAGCCGGTATCACCCGGCAGCATCGCGCTCGGCGTCGTCATCGGGCGCATGTCGGAATTCTTCGATTTCTTCGTCTACGGCCTGGCATCCGTTCTGGTCTTCCCTCAGCTTGTCTTTCCTTTCGCACCCGATCGACTGACGGCAACACTCTATTCCTTTGCGATCTTTTCGCTCGCCTTTCTGGCGCGCCCGGTCGGATCGGTCGTGTTCATGACCATCGACCGTATCTACGGCCGCGGCGCCAAGCTGACGATCGCATTGTTTCTGCTCGGCGGCTCGACGGCGTCGATCGCGTTCCTGCCGGGCTACAACGAGATCGGCGCCTGGTCGATCGCGTTGCTGGCCCTGTTCCGGCTCGGCCAGGGCTTTGCACTCGGCGGCGCATGGGATGGTCTGGCCTCGCTGCTTGCACTCAACGCACCGCCAAACCACCGCGGCTGGTATGCAATGATCCCACAGATCGGGGCCCCGATCGGCTTTGCGCTGGCAAGCGTGCTGTTTGGCTATTTCATCGCCAATCTGTCCAATGAAGACTTCCTGAGCTGGGGCTGGCGCTATCCGTTCTTCGTCGCCTTTGCGATCAACGTGGTTGCGCTGTTTGCGCGTTTGCGTCTCGTCATGACGCCGGATTTCGGCCAGGCGCTGGAACAGCACGAACTCGAAGCAGCACCGATCCGTGATGTGCTGCGCGTCCATGGACGCGACATTCTGCTCGGGGCATTCGTTCCGCTCGCAAGCTTCGCGATGTTCCACCTCGTGACGATCTTCCCGCTTACCTGGATGTACCTTTACGGAACCCAGCCGATCGGCACGTTCATGGTCGTGCAGATCGTCGGCGCCATGGTCGGGCTCGTCGCGATCGTCGTCTCCGGCATGATCGCAGACCGCATCGGCCGGCGCGCCCAGCTTGCCATCTGTGCCGTGCTGATCGCGATCTTCAGCTTCATTGGGCCGTTCCTGATCGCGGCCGGCTCCGAAGGGCAGGATGCCTTTGTCATCATCGGCTTTGGCGTCCTTGGCCTGTCCTTCGGCCAGGCGACCGGTTCGATCTCATCGCGCTTCGGCAGAGGCTACCGCTATACGGGCGCCGCCTTCACCTCCGACCTTGCCTGGCTCGTCGGCGCCGGTTTTGCGCCGCTGGTCGCACTGACACTGTCCAGTCGTTTCGGCCTGCCTTTCGTTGGCTACTACCTGCTGTCGGGCGCTGTGTGCACACTCGCTGCTCTGGCCTTCAGCAGGGCGCTCGAACAGCGCGACTGAATGCGCGAAAACAGCAAAAGGCCTGCCTCACGATCTGAGGCAGGCCTTTTGCTTTCAAAGACGGTGAAATCGCTACATCGCGACCTGCGGCTGCTTTGCCGCACGGGCTGCAGTCAGCTCTGCCGTTGTATGGTTCAGGCGGTCTGCCAGCACTCGCATGATCTCGACGGCCATTTCGGGGAAATCGCTGAGCAATTTTAGGAAGTGTTCCTTGCTGATGCGCAGGACTTCCAAAGGCGAAGTGGCGCGAACCGTCGCGGTGCGCGAGACGTCACATAGAATGGCGATTTCGCCGACGATGGAATTGGGTTCCACATCGGCAACCTTGATGTCGCCGGCAGGCGAATGGACTAGAATGTCGGCAGTTCCCGACAGAACGACATAAGCGGCATCGCCCGGATCGCCCTGATGGAAGAGGTCCTGCCCGGCGTTGTATGTCATGCGATCGGAAGTGAAGGCCAACAATTTGAGTTTCGCGGGTGCTATCCGCGAGAAGATTGGCACCCGCCGCAGCATTTCGACTTCGTCTCTCAACAGCATAAACGTATTATCCCTGTCGCGCTGTTCGGTGCCCGACGTTTGACCGTGGCACCTCGCAAGGGGCGCCATCTTTATTGTCCCCTCACTAGAATATTACGATAACAGTTCCTTGAACATACCGTTTTGTTCGGAAAGCTCCGGAAAGTTGCCTGCTTCGGCCAGCGCGCCGCGGTCAAACAACAGGATTCGATCAAACATTTCCGCGAGTTTTGCGTTCGAAAGCACCCAGATGATGGCCGGCCGTTCGCCTTCCTTGTGCAATCCTTCGACAATGTTGCGCGTGATATGGTCCTGAACACGCTGGTCGAGCGCTGACATCGGCCGGTTGAAGACGAAATAGTCAGATCGTTTGAGAAGCGCACGGGCAAGATTGAGCTTCTGCCGCTGCACCATTGTCAGGCGTTTGCCGCCTGAGCCAACGTCAAATTCAAGCCCGATCGACAGGACGTCGTCGAACAGGTCGAGCTTGTCGAACAGGTCACCCATGATGGCCCGGATACGGTCGGACGCGTCGGCCTGCTGGTAGGCGATACGTCCGAACAGGACGTTGTCCATCAGGCTTGCCGAGGAGATGAAGCGCTCCGGATCGTATCGTTCGATGACGGCGGCGAGATCTTCTGGAATGTTCTCGTGGAACTGCTTGCGGGCATTGACGATCTTTTCCATCAGCTCGTCTGTCAGCAGACCAAAACGATGCCGCGGCTCGATATAGGCAAAGCTTAGCCGAATAATGGCCGACCGCTCGTCGGGAGTGGCATCATCAAACCGTCGGCTCTGCAGTTTCTGCAGCAGAGCCTGATAGGTCGGGATATCGTCTGCCGTCATGAAGGTCAGCTGCTGGAAGAACGGGTGATCCGGCGGCAGGTCGTGAAAGAGTTCGACGGCGTTCTCCGCGATCTCAAGCCCCATGGCATAGAGATCGTTGCTGAGACCGGTCTCGCGAAACAGCGCCTGGAAATAGGGATGCGCCGCCAACCGGCGATTGTTCATCATCGGCCGCTTCATCGAACCGAAGAGCAGGTTCTCGCCGACCGTGGCCTGCGGATTGAAGGCGTCGAAATCAAACGGCACGACAATGTTGCCGAGTTCGGTTTCCTGCATGCGCTGGCGCAGTGCCGATCGCAGATCGACGATGTGATCGGCGAGCACCACATGCACGCTTGTATTGACCGTCGATCGAAGCGCGAGATCGAGAATGTCCTGCGAAATGAGTACGGCATCGAGCACCGGCCGGATCGCCGTTAGGATGTCGTCTGGTCCTGTCGCACCGGCGGCCTGATAGTCCACCCAGTCGCTGTTGATATCCATCGTGGAATTGCCGGCCTTGACGGCCTCCTCAGCATGCCACTTGGCCTCCAGAGCCTCCTTGCCGTCATATTGTGGCTCGCGCAATGGGGCGTGCTTCAAGCCGTAAAGGAGATTGTCCCGCAGCGTCCCGTGGAAGAAGTAGGTGTCGGCGGATGCGTAGGAAATGCGCCGACCGGTAATGGACTCGGGCAGATCGAGAAGGTCCTTGCCGTCGATGGTCACGCGGCCGGAGTCCGGCCATACCAGCCGACCGAGAGCTTCCGCGAAGGCTTCCGCGCCGCTGGAGTTCGGGCCGACCACCGCGACCGTTTCGTTCGGCTTGATCTCGACCGAGACGTGGTCGACTAGCCGCGCGCCGCTATCGTCACTCACAGTCAGGTTGGTGATCACGAGCGGGGCCGACAATGCCCCCATCGCCGCAGCCGAAATCTCCTGGATCTTGCCATCGATCAACGGCTCCACATTGAACTGCTCGTAGACCTGCTGGTACTTGACCTGCACGTCCTGGCGCATCTGATCCCAGTCGATCAGCTCCTTCAGCGGACCAGGCAGGTCCTTGTAGGCGCTGATGACGGCCACAAGCTGACCGATATCCAAACGCCCCTGCAGCGCGAGATAGCCGCCGATCGCATAAAACAGGAATGGCGTCACCTGGGCCAGGAAGTTGTTCAGGAACTTGACCAGAAACTTCCACTGATAGAGATCATATCGGATCGAGAAGATCAGCCCGAGCCGCGTGGCAATGTCGGCGCGCTCGAAATTCGACGTGTCGTTGCCATGAATTGTGCCTATGCCATCGACGATCTCGCCGACGCGGCCAGAGAGTTCGCGCGCTGTGAGCTGACGCTGGCGGCCAAGCTCAAGCAGCCGCTTTCTCATGCGCGGGATCACGACCGCCTGGACACCGACGATCGCCGCAGCGATCATCCCGAGCCAGAAGTTCTGAATGATGATAAAGGCGAGTGCCGTCAGCGCCTGACCGCCGAGCAGGGCCGGCGAGACGAAGGCATCGCCCGTGAAGCCGCCCATCGGCTCCACTTCATCCTTGATCATTGTCGCGATCTCAGCCGACTTGACGCGCTTGAAATGCGACGGCGGGAACCGCAGAACCCGGTCTATCAGCTCGAAGCGAATGCGGCGCAGCATCCGCTCGCCAAGCCGCCCCTTGTAGGTGTTGATGTAGAATTTGAAGAGGCCGTTCAGAACAACGAGCGCGAGGAAGACGAGGCTCAGCCCCATCAGCATCTGCAGCCGGTCAAGCTGGACACCCTTGAAGAACTCGACTTCGCCAATGACGGGCAACGTGTAGACGAGCCGCATGAAGGTTTGCGTTGCGCCCTGGCCCTCGAAGCCCGAACCCTGAATCGGTCCGTTGACGATCTGCTTCGGCAGGTCGAAGGACAGGAAATAGGGGATCATCGAAACTGCAACGACTGTCAAAATCCAGAGCTGCTGCAGCCGCGTGTTCGACCAGATGTAACGCGCGAGGCTTTTTTCCATTCTTAACCGTCAGTTGCCTGGGAAATCTGGGGGCAGTGAACCTGCGGCAAGACAAAGGGGAATGCCGAAAACAGGATCATGCAACCGGACCGCCGGATCTCATAATGAAAACAAGGCGAATCGGCTTGCCGTCGTCATGCCGATTCTCGCCGGGACGTTGTTTATATCACATGACTTTCGCAAAATGCGAGGGTTTCAGCCAATCATTGACCGAATGATTGCCGCTGTTTTGTGAGCACCGCTAAGATCCAGCGACACCGGTGCCGCGCGCCGGGTCGCAAGTGCAGTCCTGATGGCATCGGCAACGATTTCGGGCGTCAGACCGGCCTCCGGCAGGACATCTGCAAGCCCGAGTGCGTGCAGCCGTTGCGCACGAACCGTCTGCTCCGTTTCTCCGCCGGCAACGAAGGGAATGAGGATCGCCCTGCAATCGGTCTGCAGCAGATCACCAATGGTGTTGTAACCCGCCTGCGAGATGGAAACACGCGCGCCGCGCAGCAGCGAAGGAAAATCCTTGCGAAACCGGACGAGGGTAACATTTGGCGGCCTCGCATCTGCCAAGCTGACGAAATCGGCCTCCGGAAGGTTCGGCCCGCCGACAAGCAGCCACCGCAGGTTCGCTGGCAACATGGCGGCGGCTTTGTTGGCGGCACGAAGCAGATCAAGGCCGACCGCTCCGCCCCCGGCGGATGCAATAATGTCAAAGGTCTCCTTGGGATCGGCCGAGCGTGCGGCCGCCACCATGCCGGTATAGCGAATTTTGGATGCGATCTCGGACGTTAAGGGAAACGTATCTTCCAAACGCACGAAGTCGGGATCCCCGTGCACCAGGACGCCGTCAAAATGGTCCCTGACAAGCCCGACGGTCTCCTGGTCGCGCCCCGGCTTGCGGTTTTGCTGCAGGATATCGCGCACGGAGCTGAAGAGCTTCGGTCGAGGATGCGCCGTCTCGATGGCGTCAAGAAGCGGAAGCAGTTCGAACCGCATCTGCCGGCGACCAAAGGGAAAAGCTTCGATGATGACGACATCCGGCGCCGAATCACAAAAGGCGGCAAGCAGCAGATCGCGCCGCCGGCTCAGGAACGCCTCTTCGGCGGCAACGCCATTGCCGTCCGCAAGTCCGGAAAAACCCGTATTGCTCGCCACGACCGGCGGAAGCGCCACCGTCTTGATGCCGTCTCCGGGGAAACCCGGAACCGGCAGACCGCCGGTCACAACGGTGACGTCGAACCCATCGCTGACGAGCGCGCTGGCGATGCGGCTTGCCCGAGCAATGTGGCCGATGCCAAGCAGGTGTTGGACATAGAAAAAGACCCGGGGCGTCTTCATGAGGCTTTCTGCCATTCGTCTTCAAACAGCCGGCCAAGCTGATCGATACTCGCCTCGTGATCAAAGTGCTCGCGCACGCGCTTTTCCGCGGCGTCTCCCAACCGCGACCGCAAGGCGGGATGGCGGATCATTTTCTCAAGTGCCACCGCAAACGCTGCTGGGTTATCCGGTGGCACCACCATCCCGTTTTCGCCATCGACGAGAAGCTCTGGCACGCCGGATACCGACGTCGAAATGCAAGGCAGACGCTGGCTGGACGCCTCCACCAGCACGTTCGGCAAACCGTCGCGATCACCATTGGAAGCAATCCGGCAGGCAAGCGCAAAAACATCGGCCCGGCGATAATGGTCGAGCACATCTTCCTGGGCAAGTGCACCCTTCCAGGTGATCCGATCCGCTAGATTAAGGTCCGCAGCTAGTACCTTCAGCTTCGACAGATTGTCGCCACCGCCGATATGTTCGAAACGCCAGTTCAAGTCGCCGGGCAGAAGGGCCAGTGCCTTCAGCAGCGTTTCATATCCCTTCTTCTCCACAGCGCGGCCAACGCTGAGAATGAAGGTCGGATCGGCCGGGTCGCTGCCGTCGCGCTGCGATCGTTTGCCGCCGAAATGCCCGAAACGTGCCAGATCGAGCCCGTGATAGCTCAGATGTACAGCCTCCTTGCGCGGTGTCAGCGTGCGCATGTGCTCGTATCCGCTTCGCGTGCAGGTCACGGTCCAGCGGGCACTGCCAAGCTTCTCATGCAGTTCCCAATCGGGCGATGTCCAGATGTCCTTGGCATGGGCAGAGCACGTCCACGGCACGCCGGTAAGAATGCTCGTATATTCGGTCACGGAGGCGGGCGTATGGATGAAATGCGCGTGCAGCCATTCGCCATTGTCCGGCCACTCGCGGGCGAGCACCATCGCCTGCCCAAGCCGTCTGAAGCGGTTTCGGGAGAGGTCACGCGACAGGTCCTTGAAGAAGCGTTTCCAGAGCGCCGTGATGCCGGCCTTGCGAAAGCTCGCCATCATTCCCTTCAGCACGCGCAGCGGCTCCTCGTGGAGATACTCCGGCAGATAGACGACGCGTGCCCTGATCTCGTCATGCACCGGATGACGCTTCTTGTCGGTGGGACGGCGCATCGAGATCAAGGTCAGGTCGAAGCCAGCCTTCTCCAGACCGCGCAGTTCCTGGGCGATAAAGGTTTCCGAAAGGCGCGGATAGCCCTTCAGCACGACAAGGATCTTACGACGTTGCGACAAGGTCTTGGTCTTCACTCGGCCCCGACGACGGACAGGTGGCGGCCGCGGCCATCCAGCCAATGTCCGACCGTCTGCGAGATATGATCCAAGCCTTGCAGTTGCAAGGTACAGCCACTCTTTGACGGCGGTACGCGTTCGGGCAGTCGTTTCAACGCTTCCGACATCACCGTCGGATCTGCGGACTGATCCGGCAGCAACACATCAACGAGCCCGAGCGCGCTTGCCCGCTTGGCGCGCAGCAACTGCTCTTGGCGCGGCTTGACGCGAGGAACAATAAGGGCAGGCTTGTCGAACGAGAGGATTTCGCAATAGGTGTTGTAACCACCCATGGCCACGACGCCCGTGGCACCCACCATCAACTCTTCCATGTGGTTATCGAACTCGATCACCTCGATGTAGGGGATGCGGGACCCTTTGGCCACCAGCTTGGAGCGCTCGGCCGCTGGCATGTAGGGGCCCAGCACGACGAGGGCCTTTTGTTGCAAGGTCGGATCGTTCTCATAGGCATTCATGACATCGTGCACCAGATCTGACCCATCGCCGCCACCGCCGGTCGTGACCAGAATGTAGTTGTCCGAGCGTGCATTGATCGAGGTCTTGCTCGTGGAGACACTGCGCTGCAAGAATCCTACGAAATCCATCTTTCTGCGCACACTTGCCGGAACGTCCAGGCCGACGAGCGGATCGTAGAAATCCGGCGGCCCGTAAACCCAGACGGAATCGTAATAGTGGTCGATCTTTTGCATGATGCCGTTTCGCTTCCATTCGGCATCGAGCAGGTGTGGCGCATCCATGATTTCGCGCAGCCCAAGCACCAAAACGGTGCCGCGCGCCTTTAGATACCCCAACGTCTCCTCGACCTCACCCTTCAGCCCCATCGGCTCCTTGTCGACGATGAAGATGTCGGGTTGGAACGTTTCGGCCGTGTGGCGAATGCTCGCCTCACGCATCTTCAGCGTTTCATGCAGGTCGATGTGGCCCGCCATCGAGGTATATTCGCCGTTGCGAAGCTTGATTACGCTCGGGATCTTCACGAAGTCGACGCGCGCTCGATAGTCGAACGCGCCGGCGATCGTGGCACCGGAGATAATCAGAATGTTGAGGCCGCGATAATCCTCGACCAAAGCATGCGCGATCGCGCGGCAGCGGCGCAAATGGCCGAGTCCGAACGTGTCGTGGCTATACATGAGGATACGGGCATCTTCCAGGCGCCGTGCCATGGGCAATCCTTCTGCGCTGTAGATCATACTAGCACCGTCGGTTTCTGCTGGCCGTCAGAAGACAGAGCAGCGCTCCGCCGGGCTGGCCGCTATTTGTAGGGATCTGCCGCATCGCGCAAGCCGTCTCCCAGAAAGTTGAACGCCAAAATCACCAGAACGACCGGTATAATCGGAAAAAGCAACCATGGATAGAATGCGATGACGCTTACGCTCTTTGCTTCTGTCAGCAGAATGCCCCAACTGGTGATCGGCGGACGCAGACCCAGGCCAAGAAAGCTGAGTGCCGTCTCGCCAAGAATCATCCCAGGGATCGAAATCGTGGCAGAGGCGATCAGATGGGACATGAAGCCGGGCACAAGGTGTCGGCCAATGACGCGCGGTGTGCTGGCGCCCATCAACTGGGCGGCCTGCACATAATCTTCTTCACGCAGAGCCAAGAGTTTCGAGCGCACCGCTCGCGCCAGCCCGGTCCAATCGATGATCCCCAGGATGACCGTGATCCCGAAATAGATGACGATCGGGCTCCAGGTGACCGGCATGATCGCCGCCAGCGCCATCCAGAGCGGCAGGCTCGGCAACGACTGCAACACTTCGATCACGCGCTGAACAATCAAATCGAAGACGCCGCCCCAATAGCCGGCAAGGCCGCCGATCACGATGCCGAGGCAGAAGCTGATTGTGATGCCGATCAGGCCGATCGTCAGCGAAATGCGCGCGCCGTAGAGAATGCGGGAAAGCACATCGCGACCGAGGCGGTCAGTACCGAGCAGAAACATCTGTCCGCCGATTGCCGGGCAGACCAGATGCAGGTCCGAACTTACCAACCCCCAGAACTTGTAGGGATCGCCGCGGCAGAAGAAACGGATCGGCTGCACATCGTTTGGCTTGTCGGTGTAGATCCGGTGCAGCGTGTCGAGATCAAGCGACATGCTTCGCCCGTGGACGAAGGGGCCGACAAACTTCCCATCGTTGAAGAAATGGACGCGCTGTGGCGGCGAGTGGATGAAATCGACATTCCTGGTGTGCAGCCCGTAGGGCGCAATGAATTCGACGACGACAATCATGAGGTAAATGGCAAGCAGGAAGATGCCGGAGGCAAGGGCCAGCCGGTGCTGCTTGAATTTCCACCACATCAACTGCTTCTGCGAGGCGACATGGATGCGCGATTGCGCAGACGTCATCCCTTCGGTCGCCATGGGATCGAAGGGTGCGGTCGAAACATAGTGCGGCAGCGGCGCGCCGGGCGGTGGCAAGGGCGACATCTATTTGGTGCTCCTGCCTTGCAGGCGGATACGCGGATCGAGGAAACCAAGCGCGATGTCGGAGACAAGAACACCGATCACGTTGAGAAAGGCGAGGAACATGAGGAAGGAACCTGCGAGATACATATCCTGGCTCTGAAGAGCCTTGATGAGCATTGGCCCGGTCGTCTCCAGCGAAAGCACGATCGCAACGATTTCCGCGCCTGAGATGATTGAAGGCAGGATCGATCCGATATCGGCAACGAAGAAGTTGAGAGCCATGCGCAGCGGGTATTTCACGAGCGCGCGAAGCGGGTGAAGCCCTTTGGCGCGGGCGGTCACGACATACTGTTTCTGCATCTCGTCGAGCAGGTTGGCGCGAAGCCGCCGGATCATGCCGGCCGTCCCTGCCGATCCCACGATGATCACCGGTATCCAGAGATGCGAGAGGATCGAACGCGCCTTTTCCCAGCTCATCGGCTCGTTGAGAAACCTTTGATCCATCAAATGCCCGATCGAAACCCCGAACCAGATATTGGCGAAGTACATCAGGATCAAGGCCAGCATGAAGTTCGGGATGGCGATGCCCAGAAGACCGAGAAAGGTCAGCCCGTAGTCTCCCCAACTGTACTGATGGGTCGCCGAATAGATCCCGATCGGAAATGCGATGAGCCAGGTCAAAAGGATGGTGGAAAAGGAGACGAGCATCGTCAACCAAAGGCGATCACCGACGACATCGGAAACCGGCAGCTGGTACTCGAACGAATAGCCGAAGTCCCCATGAAGCATGCCGCCAACCCAATAGAAGTAGCGGACGATCTCGGATCTGTCGAAACCGTACTGCTTGCGAAGCTCTTCGATCTCTTCAAGGTTGGCGCTTTCCCCCTGGGCGCGCAGTTCGGCGATCTGGCTTTCGAAGAAGTCACCTGGCGGCAGTTCGATGATCGTGAAGACCAGTGCCGAGATGATGAACAGCGTCGGCACCATCGCTGCGATGCGCCAAAGGATGTATTTCAGCATCCCTCAAGCCTCCTTGAACCAGAAGGCATCCGGCATATAGAGGCCGAGATAGGACGTTGGATCGAAACCATAAAGGGCCTGCTCAGGCACATTCTGCAGCTTGGCGGATCTGAGGATCGGCTGCAGGGTGCCGTTGATGAGGCCGATCGAGAAGACCTGTTGGGTATAAAGCGCCAGCATCTGATGCCAGATCACTTCGCGCTCTTCGAACCTCGCGGTCTCGCCCCACTGTTGGAGAAGATCGACCAGCTGCTTCACTTCCGGCAGATCGGGGGCGCTGCCCTCCTGCCCAGCAGACAGGTGGTACATTCCCCAAAGCGGCCATTGCAGCTGATCGTCAAGCGTTGGTGCAAGCTGCCCGGGAGGCATGTCGGCGGTTGCGACGCCGTTCTCGATGCCGAACCAGATCGACATCATGATCGTGCCGCTCATGGCGCGGCTGCGAAAGACATCACGCTGCGAGGTGCGGGTATAAAGGGCGAGACCGACCGCTCGCCAATGGTCCCGCACCAGTTCCAGCACGTCAGTGTCGAGATTGCTTTCCCCAGCCGTTTCCACGGTGATTTCGGCGCGGCGCCCGTCAGACAGCAGACGAATGCCGTCGTCGGCACGGTTCGTCAGTCCGAGCTCGTCCAGGAGCTGGTTTGCCTGATTCGGATCGTGGGCAATAAAGGCTTCGGCATACTCCGGCTTAAAAAGGGGACTATCGGGCAGAACGGTATCAGCACTTGCCCTGCCAAGGCCGTAGAAGGCGACCATGTTGATCTCATGCCGGTCGATCGCCATCGACAGCGCGCGGCGGAATCGGGCTTCGCGAAACAGGTTACGCCAGACCTCGTCGGCGCAGTTGAGGTTTGGCAGTAGCGCCACGCGCGATCCGCGCACCTGCTTCCACAGGTTGACCTTCACCGGAAATCGCTTTTCGGCATCCTTAAGGAACGTGTAGTCGTTGAAGTCGACGCCCGTCGCCTGCAGGTCGGATTCACCGGCGCCGGCCTTGGCGGCGATGATCGAGGACGAAGAGACGTTAAGGATGAACTTGTCGATATAGGGGAGTTGCACCCCGTTCTCGTCGACCCGGTGGAAAAACGGGTTTCGCACGAACACGAACTGGTCGGCCGGCAGCGGCGTCGTGTTGCGCCATGGATCGAGCGTCGGCAGGTTCGGATTTTCAGGGCGTGAGGAGCGCGACATCTTGATGTGCAAGTCCGCCCATTTCTTGACGCGGTTTTCCTTCATCAGCGCCGACAGGCGGAAGTCGTCCTGATACTTCTTGTGGAACTGCTTGAGATAGTGCCCTGGCCCGAAGATCACCAACGGCAGTGGGCCGGCGAGCGCCGGCATGAACATCGGATTGGGTCGTTCCCAAGTGTAGCGAACCCTCAAAGCGTCGAGCACTTCAAATTTCGGCAGCTTTCCGTGCGGTCGCAACTCGAGCGCGCCTCCCCCAGGCGTCAGCTCCTTGTTGAGGATCACATCGTCCCACCAGTAGCGGAAATCGTCCACCGTAAAGGGTGCGCCATCCGACCAGCGGTGACCCTCGCGCAGATAGAAGGTGAAGACCGTGTCATCCTTGGATTCGAAACCCATGAGAATGTCCGGCTGGAACATCAGACGCTTGTCATAACCGACCAGGCGCGAATAGCCGTAGACGGTCATGTAGCGGATATCCTTCTGGCTGCCGATGATCGTGCGAACCGTGCCGCCATAGACGCCGGGTCGCCGCCCCGCTTCCTTCATGTTGATGATGCGCGGATGCGTCGGCAGGCGATCCACCATGGGAGGAATGCGGCCCGCGCGCAACCAATCCCTGAGGAATTCCGGCTCGATGTCACGATCCGCCGCGGCCTTGACGAGGGAAGGCGCTATTGCCGAACCGATAACACCACCAAGAAATGTGCGCCGCGTTACCATGAGCGAAGCTCCTTTGCGTCTGCACCCTTGCGGGCCCGCACAAGATGGCCATTGCCGAGATCGGCGTAGTCGAGCTCGGAAGCATCATCATGCTCGGCCGTAAAGGTAATGCCCCAGTTCTGCTTGTCTGCGGCGCCATTTTTTCTCAGCGCCTCGAAATCGAGCGGCCGGTTGAGGTCGGGGAAGGGAACTGCCGCCAACAGCGACTTCGTGTAGGGATGCACTGGATCACGCAAGATAATCTCGCGTGGCGCGATCTCGACGATGCGCCCCTTGCACATCACTGCGATGCGGTCGGCCATGTAGTCGACGACCGCCAGATTGTGCGAAATGAACAGATAGGTTAGCCCAAGATCCTTCTGCAGATCCTTGAGCAGGTTCAGGATCTGTGCCTGGACGGAAACGTCGAGCGCCGATACCGGCTCGTCGAGAATGATTAGTTTCGGCCCAAGCGCGAGCGCACGGGCAATGCCGATACGCTGGCGCTGTCCGCCGGAGAAACTGTGCGGGTAGCGGTTCAGGTAACGCCGGTCGAGGCCGATCGCGCCCATCAACCCCTCCACCCTCTGCCTACGCTCCGCACCGTCCCCACGATCGTGAATCTCCAGCGGCTCGCTGAGGATATTGCGCACGGTCATGCGCGGCGACAGCGAGGAGACCGGATCCTGGAAGACCATCTGTATCTTGGTGCGCAGCGCCTGCAGATCGTCACCGGAAACAGACAGGACGTCGATCACGTCCTTGCCATCGTTGAAGATGACAGAGCCGCCGTCCGGCGTCACGGCCCGCATCAATATCTTGCTGACCGTCGTCTTGCCGCATCCGGATTCGCCGACGAGCCCCAGACACTCCCCTCGGCGGATGTCAAAGCTGACATCGTCAACAGCGCGAACAAGTGGCACTTCGCGCGTTCCAAAGAAGCCGCGGTTGCGGGTCTTGAACGTCTTGGAGAGGTTGTTGACGGAAAGGAGGATCTCCGGCCCTTCGGCCTTCACCTTCTTCTTGCCGATCAGGGACTCCAGGTTAACCGGAACGTCGCGCAACGCCTTAAGGCGCTCGCCCGGCTTCATGTCGAAATGCGGCACGGCCGCCATGAGGCCCTTGAGGTATGGATGCTGAGGGTTGCGGAAGATCGACTCGACGGGTCCCGCCTCCATGATCTCGCCGTGATAGATCACCACCACCTCGTCGGCCATGTTGGCGACAACGCCGAGATCGTGCGTGATCAGCAACATCGCCATTCCGAGCTTGTGCTGGAGGTCACGCAACAGTTCCAGGATCTGCGCCTGAATCGTCACGTCGAGGGCGGTTGTCGGCTCGTCGGCGATCAGCAGCGCCGGATTGCAAATCAGCGCCATGGCGATCATCGCGCGCTGGCGCATGCCGCCCGAGAGTTCGAAGGGGTACATTTCGAACGTGCGCTTCGGATTGGCAAAGCCCACGAGACCCAGCATCTCCTCGGTCTTCTCGCGTGCTTCCTGTTTGTCGGCTTCCGTGTGGATGAGGAGCGCTTCTCCGATCTGATTGCCGACCGTGTGGAGCGGCGACAGCGAGGTCATCGGCTCTTGGAAGATCGTCGTCATGCGCCGGCCGCGCAGGTCACGCATCTCAGCGCTGTCGCGCGAATATTGCAGAATATCGGTCGTTTTGCCGTCCAACGGATCGGTAAAGAGAATGCGGCCCTCGGCTTTCGCCGGATTCGGCAAAATCCCCATTATGCTCTGGCTGATGACCGATTTGCCCGAGCCGGATTCTCCGACGAGCGCAGTGACCTTGCCCGGCAAGATACGGATGTTCGCGTTCTTTACGACGCGCAGGCGATCGCCGAAAACCGAGAAAGAAACGTCGAGGTTCTCGATGCGCAAAAGATCCGAGGCGGACGCCATACCAATGAAATTCCCCAGTTTTTCTTGTTCCCGTTAAGGCACACTATCGTACCGCAATCGGGGTGTCCAGTTGATGACGGACACGGTAAAACTGGCGCATTTCATACGCTGGACAAGTTCAAACCTCAACTGTCTCTGGGGTTGCCAGCACCCCTATTGAATGAACTCCTCCACCGTTGGTCTCTTGGCCTGCTTGCGCGCATCCCGATGAAGCAATATGACCTGCTCAGCCTCAGAAAGTGCGGTTGGTACGACTTCACGGAAGTTCTCTTCGACATGCAGGACAGACGCCGGCACGTGCGGCTGCAGAACCGTGACCTTCTGGCGGATGCCGCGCAGCTTTTCCTCCCCTAGGGTGCGCCACTCGCCACCGCAGTAGCCGGCGAAAGCTTGGCTCGCGACCACCTCGCTCGAATATTTCTTCGTCAGCGATTGCAGGCGCTGGACCTCGTTGACAGCAGAGCCGAAGGCCGAAAACGTCAGCCGGTCCTTGAGGCCGACATTACCGAACATCACGTTGCCGACGTGAAGGCCGATTCCGTAGGAAACCTTGCTCAAGCCCGCTTCCAATCGTTCCCGGTTCAGTTCCGCGACGCGTGCTTGCGCCTGATGGACCGCGGAAAGGGCGGCCTGACAGGCAATCTTGGATGGATCCTTGTGCCGGCCGCAGGGATAGACCGCAAGGAAGCCGTCCCCGAGGAAACTCAGGATCTCTCCACCATTGCGATTGAACGGCGCAGCGATTGCGTCGAAGAACTGGTTGAGCGTATCGATGTAGGCCTGCCGGCCTTCCTTTTCGGCATAGACGGTTGACTGGCGCATATCGCCCATCACGAGAGCGGCACGGATCGTCTCGCCGTCGCCGCGACGGATCTGGCCATTCAACACCCGCTTGCCGGCATCGCCGCCCAGATAGGTGGTCAGCATGTTGTTGGCGAGCTTGCCGAGAACTGCCATCTTGGCCGCAACGGCAAGGTGGTTCTGCATACGCAGCAGCGCATCGATCATGTCGTCGGAAAAACCGGTATGGCTGTCTGTCGACCACGATCCCATCATACCCTGCACCGAGCCATCGCCGAACGGTTGGACGAACGCCAAATAGTCGGTGATGCGCTCTTCGCGCAGATCGACGAAGACCGGGAACTCGGCTGCCCCATCAGCCGGAATGCGACGGCGGATGTGCTGGAGGTTATTGTCCAGGAGGTAGTAATACGGGCTCTGCAGAAAGCGGTCCGGTTTCTGCCCTGCGGTATGGCGATATCCTTCGATCGTCACGCCGCTTGCGCGTCGCCATGTGAAGCTCAGCGCATCGTAGAGCGGGTGCAGCATGGAAAATGTGAGATGCACGCGCGCAATCGGCAGGCCGGCCGCCGCAATGCGTTCGCAAAATCCGCGAACGATGTTCTCTAGATCATCCCCGGCCAGCGAGGAATTGGTCAGCCATTCAGCGACCCGATCCAACAAAATAGAGGAGACGCTGGATTCGATCGTGCCCATTCTCGGTAGTATCCTCATAAAGGACGTCCACTCCTGAAAAGCGTCAGCGACCCGGCCTGCAGCAACGCCGTGCGCAGGGCGGGTAGGAGGATGGACGAGCGGTAATATTGTGTCAACGATCTGCCGGGAGCCCGGCAGCGGCACCTGTCAAACCCTTGATAAACTGGGCAGGATAGGCAGTCCTTTCTCGCGGTTCGTTATTCAGCGTAAATAGGCATGGGGCAAACCCCAAACAATGGCATCTGCACATTTTCTGGCACTGCGATGAATCTCTTCGGGCACACCGAGTCTTTTTGGTCACACTGGTTAGACCTGCGGGGTGGTCGAGGCGCATCCTTGGCGCGAGTTTCACGATCGCGTCAGTGGGCAGTGATTTGCGGGCGGGTTTCAATTGCCACGGTCTTCCATTAGATCAGGGTACCGTTCAGCACTCAGATGAGACCTGCCTTGGCCAGTTCCTTCGCCTACGACATCCTTTCAAGCAAGATCGAAACCCGCAGCGCCCGAGCCGGTGTCATAGGCCTCGGCTACGTCGGCCTGCCGCTGGCAATCGCCATTGCCCGCAGCGGTTTTGCCGTTACCGGCTTTGACATCGACGCCAAGAAGATCGTCGCGCTGGAGGCGAGGCGCTCCTACATCGATTCTGTCGGAAACGATGATCTCGCTGCCGAAATTGACGGCGGGCGCTTTTCTGCCACAACGGACTTTGCCGAGCTTGCGGCCTGCGATGTCATAGTCATCTGCGTGCCGACGCCGCTCACCAAGCACCGCGACCCTGATCTCTCCTTTGTCGAGGCAACGTCCCGCTCGATTGCCGAGCATCTGCGAGCCGGCCAGCTTGTGGTGCTGGAATCGACGACTTATCCGGGCACCACGGACGATATCGTTAAGGTCATCCTTGAGAAGACCGGCCTAAAGTCGGGCAGCGACTTCTTCGTCGGCTTTTCGCCGGAGCGTGAGGACCCGGGCAATCAGCACTATCACACAGCGACCATTCCAAAGGTCGTCGCCGGCGACGGTGCGCAGGCACTGGCGCTGATGAAGAGCTTTTACGGCGCGGTGGTCAAAACCGTCGTTCCGGTGTCTTCCAACGCAACCGCAGAGGCCGTCAAGCTGACGGAAAACATCTTCCGGTCGGTCAATATCGCGCTCGTTAATGAGCTGAAGACCGTCTACGCCGCCATGGGGATCGATGTTTGGGAAGTGATCGACGCTGCAAAGACCAAGCCATTCGGCTACATGCCCTTCTACCCCGGGCCGGGCCTCGGCGGCCACTGCATCCCGATCGATCCCTTCTACCTCACCTGGAAATCCCGCGAATACGAGTTGCCGACGCGCTTCATCGAGCTCGCCGGTGAGATCAATTCGGCCATGCCGCGTTACGTCGTCGGCAAGCTTGCCGAAGCACTCGACATCCGCGCCGGCAAGGCCCTTAGCCGCTCACGGGTCCTGGTTCTCGGCCTTGCCTACAAGAAGAACGTCGCCGACATTCGCGAGAGCCCTTCGCTACGCCTGATGGAGATCATCGAAGAGCGCGGCGGCAAGGCCGATTATCATGATCCCCATGTCGCCGAGATCCCGTCGACGCGCGAATACCAGCACCTGAAGGGCCGGACGTCGGTGAACCTCACACAAGAGACCTTGGAAGCCTACGACGCCGTCCTCGTGGCAACCGACCATGATCAGCTCGACTATGCGGTCATCTCAAGCAGTGCCGCGCTGATCATCGACACGCGCAATGTTTTCGCGCGTCTCGGGCTGCACGCCGATCACATCGTCAAGGCGTGATCTTGACCGCTGACAGCGTCTTGCCTGTGATCTGGCTCGCGGCGACGGCGTAGCCGCCGCTGGCGCCATCGATGAAGTGCACGTGATCGCGCGAAAGCGGCGTGGGAACAAAACAGGTCATCAGCGCTGAGGCCTGCCGGTGAAGGCCAAAGCGAGCAATGCCCTTCGCTTTCGCCTCTTCGAGGAGTGCCTGAATACGGCCGAGATGTTGCGCGTCGACATCGATCGTCATCTTCAGGCCATCATCGAACTTGCGAAAGTCAGAGTTTCCGGAAACGTCCTGGGTGTAACGCCGGGCATCGAAGCGGCCAAGCTTGGCGCCCAGCTTGTGCAGGACGACCACGAGGACGATTTGAAGCATGATGAACAGCTTCTGCTTCAGGCGCTTACCCGGCAATGCCGTTGCCCGCGCCTCTCGATCGACACCCTTCATCGAAAAGGCGAATTCAGGGCCGTCCGGAGGAATCGGGTGGCCGCCGCGGCCCTGCTCGGCAGAGATGGCCACGACCTCCATCACGAGCTTGCGGAACGCCGGGCTGGGGCGACCGCCTTCGGCCGGTACGGCGATAATGGAGACGATCTCACCGTTGTGCGCCGCGATTGGGCTCCATCGGCACGACAGACCGGTCAGATCCGGCCGTGTGCCCGGCGGTGCTGGATCAACACCATAGCGTCCGCTCTTCATCTGGCGCTCGGCCCAGCTGGCTCCACCGCCGGCAAACATCGCATAGGTGACGAATGGACTGGCAGCATGACGCGCGACGCGAACGTCGAGGCCTTCCTTGCGAATATCTGCGAGAGGCACGACCGCAATGCGCAGCGTCAGGCCCATTTCCTCCTCAACCCATCGCTGCGCCGCCGCCAATGCGCCACGCGCTACAACCTCCAGATTCCCCGGCAATGCGACCACGGCGCCATCGCCGCCGAACACGAACGGGTAGTCGCCCTTGTCCACCGCATTCAGCACCGCGGAAATGACACTGACGCCCGCCATGTTCACGTCCTTGTAGCGGCCGGCGGCGATCGCCTGTGTCGAACCGACGATGTCGGCGAGCGCCAAGAACCAGCCGTTGGGGAGCGGGTGATAGTTGCTCGTATCGGTCACGCGCTCGAAGTCGGTGAAGACCGGCACGTCGGCAAAGAATCTTTCATTTGAAACGTCGTTCATGTCAGAAGCCTAGCACAGACCCACGCTGCAATGGCAACGCCATTTTGCATCTACGGCAATCGACTTCATACGGTTTCATGTGTTAGCACCGATGTCGAAAATTAGTGAGGGGACAAGGACATAGATGAGCCGCCTGGACAGCTTCATCCGCCGCTTGACGGCTCAGCGCGATATATTGAATGCAATCGTCGCCCTCGTGAACGGCACCGAAGGCCCGGTTCTGGAATTCGGCCTCGGCAATGGCCGCACCTATGATCATCTGCGCGAGCATTTTCCGGATCGTCGCATCATTGCCTTCGATCGCGAGGTCCGCTCCTATTCGTCGTCGACGCCACCGGCAGAGAACATGGTGACCGGCGATATCCGCAAATCCGGCCAGGCTTTCATTGGTATCGGGGCAGCACTCGCGCATGCCGATATCGGCACCGGGCACGACGAGATCGACGCCATCACGCTGACGTGGCTGCCGCAACTCATGGTCGGTGTGCTTGCCAGGGATGGTATCGCGGTCAGCGGCCTGCCGCTGGATCGCCCGGAACTCGAACCACTGCCCTTGCCCGCCGGCGTCAAGGAAGGCCGCTACTTCCTCTATCGGCGGCAGTAATCAGGGAAGAAAGAGCACGTCGTATTGCTCGATGCTGCCCGGCAGGTCGATGACTTTCATCGCCTGCTCGTCCTCCTCGAAGAAGACCAGGCAATTTTCGTAGAAGGCGGCGAGCGTCTTGATGAACTCGCGTGTCTGTTCCGGACCGTAGAAAAGCGGCGTGAACTCCATGTAGAGCGGCACGCGGCGCGACAGGAGCGGCGTCATCGAGCGGCAGGCAACCGGTTCATAGCCCTCGATGTCCATCCAGACGAGGCCAATATCAGCAGGATCGATGCAAAGCTCGTCCAGGATCTGCGTTACCGGCTTGACCGGGACACTCGTCTTCCGGTCGCTGACGCTCTTTCGAAACGCGCTGCTTTTTCCATGATTGTTGGCGTTCATGTAGAAGTCGATCTCGCCTGCTGTCGCCCCGGCGGCGCAGTTGACCAGCGTCACCATTCCCTCGAGCTTGTTCTGGCGGATATTGATCTGCAACAGCGGAAAGTTGCGCGGGTCGGGTTCGACGCTGACGATGCGGGCATAGGCGCCGCTCAGCGCAAAGTAGACGGTCTGCGTGCCGATGTTGCCGCCGATCTCCAGAAGATAGCCATGCTTGTGCATCAAGCCGCGCTCGCGCAGCACCGTGATCAAACGATCGACATGCTCGCGCTCAAAGTGTCCCTTTCGGAAAACCTTGCGTCCGATGTAGTCCGCCGGCGAAAAGGTCATCAGGTGATCGCCCGCGTCGACCGTCATCGCAACGACGCGTGGCCCGATATTCTCGATCAGCAAACGCCGCCCGGTGCGGGTATTGAAGAACCTTTTGGCAATTGCATTGCGCGCCCTACGCAGGCGCTTCTTCCAGAATTTGGCCTTGAGCCAGTCGCGGCTCGTCATGCATCTTTTCCTTCGACCAGTGCGGCGGCTTTGTCACTCGGAATGACATAGACTTTCAAGGGCAGAGCGCGACCGCGCACACTGATTTCACGGCTTTCCACACCGGCCGTGTCCGCTCCGGAAAGATTTGCGACCGTTTCGGAAATGACGATGGCCGCATCGAATTCCTTGGCCGCAGTCTCCAGCCGGCTTGCCACATTCACGGTATCGCCGATTGCGGTGAGGCTGCGCACCCGACCATAGCCGAGCGTTCCGACGACGGCGGGCCCGGTATGAATGCCGATGGCGATGTGTAGCGGCATGGAAAGTTCGTCCGAAAGTTCGGCGCCGAGCTTTTCGATGTCGCGCACGATGGCCGCGGCCGCGGCAAGGGCCTGGCGACAGGCCTCTTCCGGCGAGCTACCGATGCCGAAGAGTGCCATGGCGCCGTCACCGATGAACTTGTCTATGCGCCCGCCGGATTTCTCTACGGCGTTGCCGACCAACGCAAAATAGCGATTGAGCAGAAATACGATGTCGAAGGGCAGGCGCGTTTCCGTCAATGAGGTGAAATGGCGGATGTCGCAGAAGAGAATGGTGATCTCGCGCTCGCGTCCAGGGCTCGTCTCCTGGGTGTTTGGCGGCAACGTCGTTTCCGTCGCCGCAATGAGCAGCGGCGCGACGGTCAAGTCGTGCGTCGGACGCAGCTGGCAGGCAAGCCGCACGTCGGCGGCGGCTTTGATCCGTTTGAGCGTCGATTGCTCGAGCTTGTCAGGCGGCGGCAGGTCGTCAAACCGGCTGAGAATCTGGACCCGGCAGGTCGAGCATTGCCCCTTGCCACCGCAGACCGAATAGTGCGGCAGGCCGCCGAGCCTGCTTGCCTCGAGAACGGTAAAGCCACGCGGCACGCTGATTGCCTCCCCGCCCGGGTAGCGCACGGTGATTTGATTGACCCGCTCGCGCCAACGTCGCCAGGAGCGGGCACCGACGACGATCAGCAGCGCGCCGGAAAAGGACCCGTAAAGTCCCGCGCGAACCATGGCGAGCTGACGCTGCGCTTCCGGGTCCGAGTAGTGGCGGGTGTTGAGGTTGTCGAGGTAGCGATCGGTGTTGACCATTCCCTCATAGGCGGGTTCTGCGATCGTCCGGCCCATTTCGATGAAGCCGAGGATGGCAAGAACGGGCAACAGGATCGCAACGGCAAGGAGTAGGGCGGCGATGCTGTCATACCAGGGCCGATAGCGCAGCCAGAAATGCAGGCCGATGCAGCCGTGGATCCAGACGGCGAGCAGTGCGGCGACCTGGCGCCATCCGCTGGCCGGCGTCGTGATCCACAGGAGACGAACGATTGTCTCGTAGTCGTCCCGGTAGTGGAACAGCGTGTGGGCGATGCGGGTGCCGATGACATGGTCCATCAACAGCAGCGGGATGGAGATCCCAAGCACGATCTGAGCCATTTCACCGGCCGGCATTACAAGGCTGCGGCGGATATAGACGGCGCGCAGAACCAGCGTGATGTGAACGAGGACGGCCCCGTAAAAGACGGTCGTTCCCAAAGGGTTGCGCCAGACCGCCAGGAAGAGCCTTCGCCCATCGTCGGCCGCCGAGACGGAAATCAGGCCCAGCGCATGGTTGGACAGATGCAGCAACACGAAGAGAAACATAACGAGCCCGGAGCCAAGCCGAGCCCGTCTGATCGAGCGCTCCGAAAAAATACTGGTGGCCGCAATCGTCGCCATTCATTCCCGTTCTTGAATACCAAATAACAAATGCAATAGAGATGACGGAATTGAGGTGGAATTGCCGCCACTGCGATGCGATCGCCTTTCACATGTTTATCAGCAAAACTTAAGCAAGCCGACAATAGCGGAATTTCTCGTGGCAAGCCCAGACATCGATTGTGAACAGTGTGTGTCGGCGGAGGTGCAGTAATGCGGGTTGCGTTCTACGCACCGTTGAAATCCCCGAACCACCCCGTTCCGTCCGGCGACCGCCTGATGGCGCGCCTGCTCATACGGGCTCTGGAGCTTGCCGGGCATTCCGTCGAAATCGTCTCGGCGTTCCGCAGCTTTGCAGCGACACCCGAGGAGGTGACCCGGCGACTGTCGGCCGCACAAGTGGAACTGCAGCGCCTGCGCAACGACTGGTCCAGCAAGCAGCGGCCAGACCTCTGGTTCTGCTACCATCCATACTACAAATCGCCCGATCCCTTCGGACCGACACTCTGCCGGGAATTTGTCATTCCATACGTCACGGCCGAGGCATCCTATTCGGCCAAGCGAGACGCAACCGAATGGGCGCTGCCGCAGAGGCTGGTGGTGGATGGCGCCCGCGACGCCGCCGTCAACATCGTTTTGACGGAGCGTGACAGGGCGGGTCTGATTGAGGCCCTGCCGGCAGGTTCATTCGCCGCGCTTAAGCCTTTCATCGACACCGCGCTTTTCGACACCGTCTTGCCGCAGGCAGAGCCACAACGCCTGATCGCCGTCGCGATGATGCGCGGCGGCGACAAGATGCAGAGCTACACAATGCTCGCCGAGGCGCTGGGGCTCCTTCGGGATCGTCCCTGGACACTGGCAATCGCCGGGGATGGGCCGATGCGGGCCGATGTCGAGCGGTTGCTTGGCGTGTTCGAACCGGATCGCATCGAATGGCTCGGAGAGCTGAGCGCCGGCCAGATCGCTGATGAACTCAGCCACTCCGGCATCTATGTGTGGCCGGGTTGCGGAGAAGCCTACGGACTTGCTTACCTGGAGGCCCAGGCGGCGGGATTGCCAGTGATCGCCCAGAGGACCGCTGGCGTTCCGGAGGTGGTCACCGACGGCATCACCGGCAATCTGACACCCCGGGGAGATGTACCGGCCTTCGCAGCGGCAATCGCGGCTTTGCTTGACGACCCCGTCAGGCGCTCGACAATGGGGACAAGCGCGCGTCACTTCGTTCTGAAAGAGCGTTCGCTCAAGGTCGCGGCGACAGCGCTCGACACCATTTTGCGGACTTACGTGAGACGAGAAGTATGACCGACGATCAGATCTGGACCCCACTGCGACAGGAGCTGGACCGCTGGCGGGCAGCAGGTTGCCAAGCACGATTCTGGTTGCGCGACGACGATGCCACCGAGCCGACTGACGCCCTGGAAACCCTCCTCGATGTGACCCGGCAGGCGTCTGTCCCGCTCACGATTGCGGTCATTCCGGCCTCTACCGGAGAAGCCCTGGCGACACGTCTGTCCCGAGAAGGCCACATCCTTGTCGCCGTGCACGGCTGGTCGCATGCAAACCATGCCGGCCCAGACGAAAAGAAACAGGAACTCGGCCGCCACCGGTCGGCGGACGTCGTGCTCGGGCAATTGCACGATGGACTTGTCGCCCTTCAAGGCCTTTACGGCCCAAGGCTGGTCCCGATGCTGGTGCCGCCCTGGAACAGAATAAGCGAGGCGCTGATCCCGCAACTTGGCGCCCAGAACTTCGAAGCGCTGTCGATATTCGGCAGAGCCAAGGCCGGCGGTCCGATCCGCCTGCTGAATACGCATGTCGACGTCGTCAACACCCGCGGCCAGCGCGGGAACCGCCCGCATGGCGATCTGGTCGCAGAACTGGTCACGGAATTGCAGGCTCGCTTTGCAAAGGACGATGAGCCGGTCGGCATACTCACCCACCATCTGGTGCATGGCGCGTCGGAATGGGAGTTCCTGACCCGTCTCTTCCAAGAGACCGGGCATCATCCTGGCGCCGCCTGGATGTCGGCGCGCGATCTGCTTGGTTAGATTTCGAGGACCTGATTGTCCCTTGCGGCGAAAGCTCCTGGGAACGAAGCCTGTGCCTCCTGTTCCATCCGCTCCAGCTGCGTATCCGTTCGCGAGGGCGCATGGTGGAACAGGGCAAACTGCTTGGTGCCGGCCATCTTGGCGAGTTCGACACCGTGCTGCCATGTGGAATGGCCGAAGCCCTTGAAGCGCTGCATTTCGTCTTCGTTGTACGTGCAGTCGTAAACGGCAAGATCGACGTCTTTCATCATCTCCAGCGCAACCGGATCATAGACGCCGGGGACATGCTCGATGTCGTAGATCAGCGCCACGGAGCGTCCCTTCCATTCCACACGATAACCAATCGCCCCGCCGGGATGGTTCAGCATGAAGGTCTTGATCTTGATGCCGGGCCGTGGCTCCAGCGTCTGACCCGCATGAAAGTCGCGAAAGCTCATCGTCGCCTGGCAGATGTCGGTTTTGACAGGGAACCATGGCGGGCTGATGAACTGCTCGATCATCTCGCGGGTGCTCATCTTTCCGTCAAGATGGCCGGACCAGATCGTCAGGTCGATGGTGGGGTAGTAAATCGCCTTGAAGAACGGCAGGCCGATGATGTGGTCGTAGTGACAGTGGCTGAAAAACAGGTCGACATCCCGGACGTCCTCATTCAGCATGGCAAGCCCGGCTTCGCGTACGCCGGATCCGGCGTCGAAGATCATCCGGTGTTCACCGCAGCGAATTTCGATGCACGAGGTGTTGCCGCCGTAGTGATCGAATTCGGGGCCCGAGACCGGGATGCTGCCGCGAACGCCCCAAAACTTTACCTGAAACAGATTTTTACTCATCGCGTCTTCAAAATGGGCCGACCCCACAACGCCATCGTAATCATACTTTGATGAACAAGCGAAGCGTTGAATTCCATAGGCTGCCCTGTATCCTTCATACGGTTTCTACCAGCTGTCAGCAGAATGGTAGATATTCCTAAGCAATCGGTTTTCACGTCAAAACGCAACTGCTTATGGTTTGTTTTTGGTGAACGGAGGATGACGCCTGACAAGACAAAAGCGGCACGTTCCGCATTTCTTGTCTATTAAATGGTTTCTCAACTGCGCGAATACAATTGTCGGCTCCTGCGTCGATAGTATGAGAACGCCAGGCGCGGGCAGGACGCTTCTGGCGGAACAGCAACGCGACGGTGGGCAAGTTAGTGCAATCCACCCACGCCCAGCAGACGCTCGACGGCATCCTGGTCGTCCGACAGCGCCTTCGGCGTGCCAGCCCAGGCGAGCCGCCCGCGCTCAAGCACGATCACATGATCGGCAAAGTCGAGCGCGCTTTGGATGCGCTGCTCCACAAGAAGGATGGTCATATCACCGGTCTTCGCAAGTTCGGCGAAGGCCGCCATCAGTTCCTCGCAAATGACGGGCGCCAACCCCTCGAGTGGCTCGTCCAGCAGAAGTACCGACGGGCGGCCGAGGATCGTGCGCGCCGTGGACAGCATCTGCTGTTCGCCGCCCGAAAGCTGGTTGCCGAGGTTTCGGCGTCGCTCCTTCAAACGCGGAAACATGTCGTAGGCTTCGTCTAGGGCGCTCTTGGCGCGGCCTTTCAGGCCGACGAAGAGGTTTTCCTCCACTGTCAATGTAGGGAAGACGCAGCGCGCCTGCGGCACATAGCCCAATCCCTTGTGAGCACGTGCAGCACTTGGCATCCCCGTCACATCGGCCGCGCCGATGCGTATCGTGCCATCATAGCGTTTGGTCTGTCCGGCGAGCGTGGCGAGCAGCGTGGTCTTGCCCATGCCATTGCGGCCGAGCACGGCAAGGCGCGCACCGGCGGGAACAGAGAAGGAAACGCCGTCCAGAACGCGTGTCGGCCCATAGCCGGCGGATAGGTTTTCGACCTCAAGCGGCGTGGCTGGCATTGGCATAGCTCCCGAGATAGGCCTCGCGAACGCGGGCATCCTTGGTGACATCGGCAGGCGATCCGTCGAAGATGATCGCTCCTGCAGCGAGAACGACGACGCGCTTGGCGAAGCGGAAGACGAGATCCATGTCGTGCTCGATCATCAGGACGGCGAGATCGGCGGGCAGGTCGGCAAGCGCCTGCTCGATGCGCCCGGTATCGCTCTGGGGAACACCGGCGGCCGGCTCATCAAGCAACAGCACCTTTGGCCGCAAGGCCATGGCAACGGCAATCTCCAGGAGACGTTGCTGGCCATAGGCGATCTCGTTCACTCTGCGGTGCATGAGATGGGCGATGCCAAGCGTGCCGAGCAGATCGCTCACCTCGTCCATCACATCGGGCATGGCAAGAAAATGCCCGAACATGCGGCCCGTGCGTCCCTGACGCTGGAGGATGGCAAGCGCCACATGCTCGGCCGGCGTCATCTCGAGGAAGAGCCGGGTCACCTGGAAGGATCGCACCAATCCGCGCTTGACGCGGCCGTTGGCTCTGACCTTGGTGACAGTCTCGCCGGCAAGACGAACATCGCCGGAATCCGGCCGCAAGTTGCCGGTCACAAGATTGACGAACGTGGTCTTGCCCGCACCGTTCGGTCCGATCAGCGCCACGCGGTCGCCTGGTGCCATCGACAGCGAGACGTCGTTCGTCACAGCGAGGCCGCCAAAGGATTTCTTCAGATTGATGACTTCAAAGACGGCACTCATTGTCCGGCCTCCCGTTTGCGGGCCAAAAAGGCCGCGGTGGAGCCGTAGAGCCCCTTCGGGGCAAACAGAACAACGGCAATCAACAGCGCGCCGACCATCGTCAGCCAGTGGAATGGGTTTGCAGCCGAGACGTAATCCTCGAAGAGCATGAAGATCACGGTCCCGGAAAGCGCGCCGAACAGCGAGCCTGTGCCGCCGAGGACGAGCATGACCAACGACTCCGCCGAAAGCGTGAAGGACAGGCTGTCGAGGCCCACGACCTGTGTGGTGATGGCGTTCAGCGCCCCTCCGATGCCGGCGACCGCGCCTGAGATCACGTACATTCTCATCAGGGCGGCCTTCGGTGACGCGCCCATGGCACGGATGCGCACATCATCCTCCTTGATGCCGCGACACAGCATGCCGAACGGAGAGCGGACAAGCAGGCGCAGGACCACGAAGACGAGCAGCAGCAGGACAATCGCAAAGACATAGGCGGTGTGGCCGTAGAGATCGAATTCGAAGTAGCCGAAGATCGGATCAGTGGAGATACCCGAAAGCCCGTCGCTGCCGCCCGTCCAGCTCGACGCCTTGTTGGCGAACTCGTGGAACAGGTTGATGAGTGCGATCGACAGCACGAGCTGCGGCAGACCATGGCCGCGCAGGATGACGGCGCCGCTGACCAGCCCGGCGACAGCGCCTCCCGCGATGCCGGCAAGCGTCATCAGCAGCGGGTCATTGATGCCGTAATGGGCCGAGAGGATGCCGGCCGCATAGGCACCCGAGCCGAAGAGGGCTGCATGGCCGAGTGTCGCGACGCCGCAATAGCCAGTGACGAGATCGAGTGACAGGACAAGCAGAGCAACGGCAACGATGCGGGTGAGCAGCGCAAGATTGTCCGGAAACAAGAGATAGCCGATGACAGCAACGACTGTTATGGCGGCGACGCCTGCCACATCCCGCCCCAGTGAGCGTGAGCGGCGGGGGCGGTCGGAGGTGGAAACTGCTGCTTCGGTGTTCATGACAACAGCCATTTCTATTTCGTCCGTCCTGCAAGACCGCGCGGGAAGATGCAGATGATGGCAATGACCGCGAGGTAGAAGAAGAATTCGCCAAATTCCGGCATGAGATAGCGACCGGTGGTGTCAATTCCGCCAAGCACGAGACAGGCAATCAGTGCTCCTGGGATCGACCCGGCGCCACCGACCGAAACCACCACGAGGAAAGTCACCATGTAGCGCAGCGCATAATAGGGTTCGACAGGCAGCAGCTCTGCGCCGACCACGCCGCCGAAGGCAGCAAGCCCGACGGCAACGGCAAAACTCAATGCGTAGATGATTTCAGTGCGTACGCCGAGCGCTGCCGCCATTGCGGCATTGTCGACCGAGGCGCGCAACTTCACGCCGAAACTCGTCCTTTCGATCGCGTACCAGAGCCCGCCGGCGACGGCGAGCCCGCACAGGATCGCAAAGAGGCGATGCACGGGGATCGTGCGGAAGCCAAGGTCGGCGGAGCCCTGAAGTCCTCCCGGCAGCGGGATCGTCTTCAGGGTCGGACCGAATACGTAATTGGCAATGCCGATAATGCAGAAAGTAATGCCGATCGTCATCAGCACCTGTGTCAATTCAGGCGCGCCATAGATGCGTCGATAGAGGAAGCGTTCGATAGGGGCCGCGATGATCACCGTGCCGACGACCGCCGCTATGACCGCAACGCCATAGCCGAGCCCGAGATCGCGTGCCGCATAGGAGGCAATATAGCCGCCGATCATGGCGAAGGCGCCGTGCGCGAGATTGACGACGCGCATCAATCCCATCGTTACCGAGAGGCCGATCGAGATGACGAACAGCACCATGCCATAGGCAAGCGCATCGACGGCTATGCTGAAGACTGTTTGCATGAGGCTATCCCGATGCTGTTGGAGCGGGCCGGCATTTTGAGGCTTCTAGCGCGCTTCCGCGCGAGAAGCATTTTCTGGCCCGCTGCCGGTATCACAAGAGACAGACTGCTATTTCGCCGCGGCAAGGCCGGGGTCACCCTGCTTTTCGAACGTCTGGACTTCCTTGTTGTAGTAGGTGCCGTCATCGGCCTTGACGACCTCGCGCAAGTAGATGTTCTGCGTGATGTGGCGGCTCTCCGGATCAATCGAGACCGGGCCACGCGGGCTGACCCAGGAAAGGCCCTTGACGGCCTCGACGGCCTTGGCAGCATCCTGCTTACCGCCGGTCCCCTCGATCATCTTGTAGATGACGTTCATGCCGTCATAGGCTCCGACGGCGGGGAAGGACAGTTCCGCCTTGTTGCCGATCGCCTTGGCGGCGGCTTCGACGAATGCCTTGTTCTCGGGCGAGTCGTGCGAGACGGCATAATGGAAGGTCGTCTGGATTCCGAGGGCAGCGTCGCCAAGAGCGGGAAGATCGGACTCTTGCGTCAGGTCGCCCGGCGCGAAGAACTTGATGCCGGCAGCCTTGAGGCCATTCTCGTTGTAGGCCTTGACGAAGCCGAGGGTGGTCGGACCGGACGGCAGGAAGGCGAAGACCCCCTGCGCACCGGAATCCTTGATGCGCTGCATGATCGGGCTGAAGTCGTTGGTCGCCAGCGGCATGCGGATCGCCTCGACTACCTGCCCGCCTTCCTTCTCGAACGCCGCCTTGAAGGCATTCTCGGCATCGACACCCGGGCCGTAGTCGCTGACGACGGAGATCACCTTGCTGACGCCGGCATCATGGGCAACCTTAGCGATCGGGGTGGAGGTCTGCCAGGTCGTGAACGAGGTGCGCACCACCAGCGGGCTCTTTGTGACGATCGCCGATGTGGCGGCGTTCATGATGACGAGCGGCGTATTTGCCTGCTTGAGGATCGGCGTCACAGCCATGGCGTCAGGCGTGAAATAGAAGCCGGCGAGGTACTGCACCTTTTCCTTGACGACCAGTTCCTGCGCCAGTGCCTTGGATTGCGCCGGATCGGCGGCCGGAAGGTCGCGGTAGATCACCTCCACGGTATTGTCGCCGATCTTGTTGCCGTTGGTCGTCATGTAAGCGTCGATGCCGGCCTTGAAGTTCTTGCCCTGCAGGGCGAATGGACCCGAGAACGGCCCGACGACACCGACCTTGATGGTATCGGCATAGGCCGCTGTGCTCATGACGATTGCCGCAACGGCGGCCAGGACAAACCGTTTCATAAATCCTCCCATTGACGATGGCGCACTCCTACGCCGGATTAGCCCAGAGCTAAAACTTTGGCGATAGTGTCTCATTCAAAACGGTAATGTAAAATGAAATAAAAGGCTAAACTCATATTTCAGGGGTTATGATTTTACGGCGCCAATTCGCCGTATATTGCCCGTCAGCTCAAATGCCAGACGCAGCGAAGCAGCCGTAGCCATAACCATTTGCGGCAGAATGAGCCATTCCAGCGTCCAGGCCGCACCTGAGCGCTCCTGCTCGTGCACCAGCGACTGATGGATACCGGAAAGCTGGGTCGCGTTGAAACGCGCAAGGGCAACCAGAGTTTCGGCCGCGACCGGATTCTGCTTGTGGGACATGGCGGACGATCCACCGCCACCAGCAAGCTCGATCTCATCGCCGGCCTGCGCCAGAAGCGCGATATCCTGGCCAAATTTGCCAAGGCTTCCACTGATGAGGGAAAGCAGACTGGCGAGATCTGCTATTAACCCGCGCTGGCTTTGCCACTGCGGCTCGTCGGAAAGCCCGAGCTCCTGGGCAAGAGCGGCCCGTATGGCCAGCGCCTTGTCCTGAAGCTTGTCGAGCGTGCCGGCCGCGCCGCCGAACTGCACAAGAAACCGCTGTTCGGTCAGTCTGTCGCGATAGCCCTCGAGCGGCGCGCGCCAGGCACGGAGACGATCGGACACGGTGATTGCAATGGCCGCCTGCATGCGTGTGCGCCCCATCAGGCGGGCTTTTCCAAACCTCGCGTCGAGGTCGTCGAATGCCTGTGCGATGTTTGAAAGGCGGTTTGAAAGCAGGAACGCGACCGCCTTCAGCCGAACCATCAGGCTGGTGTCGATGACATCCTGGCTGGTGGCGGCGAGGTGAACACAATCCGAAAACGGGCTGCCGACGGCTTTGCGAAGCTGTTTGACGAGATCGGCAACGACAACGCCATCGCAGGCCGTGGCGGCTCTGAGCTGGGAAAGATCCGGTTCAAATGTGGCACAAACGACGCCGATCCGGCGGGCGGCATCAGGCAAGATCAGACCATGGACCGCCTCGGCCTTGGCGAGAGCCGCCTCAAAGGCAAGCATGGCGCGAATATCCGCCTCAGCAGAGAAATACGCCGCCGTTTCATCATCGCCGAGAAGGCCGCATAGGAAGGGGTGATCGAAAGGTGAGATGGTCATCGGCGTCTTTCTTGCAAGGACCGATAACTGCGCCCGGATCCGTCGCGTTACAAGGTCCCGCGCCAGCTTGTGGGTTCAGATATCCAGGAACACCGTCTCCCTGTCGCCTTGGAGCCGGATGTCGAAGGTGTAGGTGGATCCTTCACGCGTGGCCATCAATGTATCGACGCGCTCTTTATGCTCGATGCGCAAGAGCAGTGGATCTGTCTTGTTTGCCTCGGTCTCGTCGGGGAAATACATGCGCGTATGCAGGCCGATGTTGATGCCGCGCGCGACGATCCAGAAAGTGATGTGCGGCGCCATCTTGCGGCCGTCCTTGAAGGGGACGCGACCGGGCTTGATCGTGTCGAATAAGAAGACGCCGTCGTCGGCGCGTGTCGCACAACGCCCCCAGCCGGAGAAGTTTGGATCGGCCATACCACGCATCTCAGAGGGGCTATTGTAGAGGCCGACGCTGTCTGCCTGCCAAATTTCGATAACTGCATCGCGTACCAACGCGCCGGCACCGTCAAAGACGCGGCCGCTCACGCTGATGCGCTCGCCGAGCGTTTTGTCGTTGACCATTACCGTGCCAAGGTCGGTCTTGTAGACGCCGTTGATATCGCAGACGTTCGGGGTCAGACCGATATGGACATAGGGGCCCGCCGTCTGCGAAGGCGTTTCCTTGAGGTAGCCGAGTTGCTGTACCATCAGTTCCCCTCCGGCCGGTTTTCGAACATCGTCGAGCGGCGACCGCGCAGCACGATGTCGAATTTGTAGGCGCGTGCATCCATTGGAATTGTGTTGCCCCAGTCGAGCGCCGCAATCAATTGCTCGATGGCGCGCCTATCGGGGATCGTGCCGACGATTGGACACTTCCAGATCATCGGATCCCCCTCGAAATACATTTGTGTGATCAGGCGCTGGGCAAAGCCGTGGCCGAAGATCGAGAAGTGGATATGGGCGGGTCGCCAGTCATTGACACCGTTTGGCCAGGGATAGGCGCCCGGACGAACGGTACGGAACGCATAGTGACCGTCTTCATCGGTGATGGAGCGCCCGCAGCCCCCGAAGTTCGGATCGATGGCGGCAAGATAAGTTTCCTTCTTGTGGCGGTAGCGGCCGCCGGCATTGGCCTGCCAGAATTCAACAAGCGCACCGGGCACCGCCCGGCCGCGTTCGTCAAGCACGCGGCCATGAACCACGATGCGCTCGCCGATGGCGCTCTCGCCTGGCTTGGCGAAATTATGGATCAGGTCATTGTCGAGTTCGCCGATCGTCGAATGGCCGAAGACAGGACCGGTGATCTCCGAGATCGTGCCGTCGAGCGAGAGCAGGGCGCGCTGCGGCGAGCGCAGGACCGAGGTCTTGTAGCCGGGGGTGAAGGCGGGCGCGTGCCATTCTCGGTCGCGCGCAAAGAAGGCGCCGGTTTCGGGCTTGCGGTTAGGGAGGTCGGACATCCTATGCCTTTCAGGCCGCCTTGCCGGCGTCCATCTGTTCGAAAACATGCTTGGCGATCTTGATGGCGTGATTGGCGGCGGGAACGCCGGCATAGATCGCCACATGCAGCAGCGCTTCGCAAATGTCGTCGCGAGAGGCGCCGGTGTTGGCGGTGGCGCGAACGTGCATCGCCACCTCGTCGTCCTGGCCGAGGGCGGCCAGGACAGCGATGGTCACGATCGATCGCTCGCGGCGCGTTAGCGTCGGACGCGACCAGACGTGTCCCCAGGCGGCTTCCGTGATCAGGTCTTGAAACGGCTTGTCAAACGGCGTCGAGCTTGCCACGGCACGGTCGACATGGGCGTCGCCGAGCACGGCACGGCGCGTGGCCATCCCCTGCTCAAAGCGCTCCGATGGCGGGAGTTCACTCATGGGTTCTTTTCTCCATGCGATGCGGAATCGATGAATGCCCGGATGATTGCGGTCAGCACGTCCGGCTGCTCCACGCAGGGGATATGGCCGGCGTCGCCGATAATCTCGAAGGAGGCATTGGGAATGAGCTTAGCGGTCGACTTCACGAGGTCAGGCGGCGTGGAGCCATCCTGGTCTCCGACAATGCAGATCGTCGGAACACTTATCTTGGCCGCCGCCTCCGTATAGTCGGCATCGCGGATCGCCTCGCAGGTGGCGAGATAGCCTTCCACCGGCTGGCGCACGAGCATATTGCGGTAGCCGTGATAGGCCGTGTTCTCCGGTCGCCGGAAGGCCGGCGTGAACCAGAGCTTCATGACGCCATCGACGATACTGCCGATCCCCTTGCCGGCGACGGAGGCAATCCGGGCATTCCAACTCTCGGCCGTGCCGATCTTGTGGGCGGTGTCGCACAGGATCAGCCCCTGCACCATGTCTGGACGCGCCTTGTAGAGCGCCTGCGCAATCAGCCCGCCCACGGAAAGCCCACACATGAAAGCCTGCTTGACCCCCAGAAGATCGAGCAGACCGGCAAGGTCTGAGGCGTGGTCCTCGATCGAATAGGGAACCTGGCCGACATCGGAAAGCCCGTGGCCGCGCTTGTCGTAGACAACGATCGCATAGTCCCCGGCCAGCCGGACGATGACGTCACGCCAGATGCGGAAATCCGTCCCGAGCGAGTTGGCAAAGACGATCACCGGCTTGTCGGGGGGACCTCCAATCAGCTGATAGTGGATCGCAATGTCGTTGATGCGGGCAAATTGCACGGCCAATCTCCTATCCGCGCAAATCCAACAAGTCGCGGTCGACTGATGAAAGATCCTGCGCAGCCCAGGTTCAAATTGAATGTTTCATCTGGTTAGGTAAAATGATATTTCGTGGCATTTCGATAACTCAGGAGTTATGAAACGTGATCGACAGTCGCGTAAAGTTTCGTCATCTGCAGACGTTTGTCGAGGTCGCGCGTCAGAAAAGCGTGATGAAGGCTGCCGAACTGCTCAATGTCAGCCAGCCGGCGGTGACAAAGACGATCCGCGAGCTGGAAGACGTGCTTGGCGTCGCGGTCTTCGAGCGCGATGGACGCGGCATCAAGATCACCCGCTATGGAGACGTCTTTCTCCGCCACGCGGGGGCGGCGCTCACGGCGTTGCGCCAGGGGCTCGACTCTGTTTCGCAGGAGCGTTTCGGCGAGGCGCCGCCGATCCGAATCGGCGCGCTGCCAACGGTATCGACCCGCATCATGCCACGCGCCATGGAACTCTTCCTCAAGGAGAACACCTGGAGCCGCATCAAGATCGTCACAGGGGAGAACGCAGTGCTTTTGGAGCAGTTGCGGGTCGGGGATCTCGATCTCGTTGTGGGGCGCCTTGCCGGCGCGGAGAAGATGGCCGGCTTCTCCTTTGAACATCTCTATTCCGAGCAGGTCGTCTTTGCCGTTCGTGCCGACCACCCCTTGCTCAAGAGCAAGCAATCGCTCTTTGCCAGCCTCGGCGGATACACCGTCCTGATGCCCACCCGTGCCTCGATCATCCGGCCGTTTGTGGAGAGCTTCCTGATCGCCAACGGCGTCGCCAGCCTGCCGAACCAGATCGAGACAGTTTCGGACTCCTTTGGCCGCGCCTTTGTGCGCACCAGCAACGCCATCTGGATCATTTCCACGGGCGTCGTCGCCACCGACATCGCCGATGGCCTGTTGAAGGTCCTGCCAATCGACACGAGCGAGACGAAGGGACCAGTCGGGCTGACCATGCGGACGGATGCCATCCCCTCGCTGCCGCTATCGATCCTCATGCAGACGTTGCGGGAGGCGGCCGCAGACGTGGCAAGTCAATAGCCTGTTCCACGTGCTGGCCCCATGGTATGCTGCCCGAATGCAACGGCGCGCCCGAATGCAACGGCGCGGGGGGGAGGCTATGGGAAGTGCAGCCGCATTACATGGAACCTGGCGAATGGTGTCCTGGAAACGCAAGCTCGTTTCGTCCGGAGCCGTTTCCGACGCGATGGGCCCGGATCCCGTTGGTTTCCTATCCTATCAACCGGACGGTAGAATGATGGCATTGGTCGTCAGCAGCGAACGGCCAAGCGCCAACGGCAAAATGCCGACAGATGCAGAAAAAGCCGCGCTCTTCGATAGCATGCTCGCCTATGCCGGCACCTACACGTTCGATAACGGCCGCGTTATCCACCACGTCGATGCCAGCTGGAATCCGGCCTGGGGTGTCAGCGACCTGATCAGGCCATTCTCCATCAACGGCAAGAGGTTGGTCATCAGCGGCGCGCCGGGCGTGGATCCGACGACCGGCGAAAAAGTCATATACGAGCTCGAGTTCCGGAAGATCTGAGAGGGTGGGCGAGCATCCCCCTATGCCTCCAAAATTGACCGGCAGCGAGCAGTTGACGGCATGGATGGACGCGTGCTCCTCCTTGCAAAATGGCAGTCTGTGAAGAGGACCGAATTTCCAGATGATTGGCAGGATTTTCAACCCAAGCCGCTGCATGAATAGACGGGTGGCGACGACGCCGCTTGCGAAAACCGGCTTCGCGCCCACGCGGGTTGATATTCGTCGGAGCCTGCCGTGACGCGTGAGACCGATCGTGGCCGGGCGGCACGAAGTACCGGATATTTCATCAGCCTATTGATCCTGGCTTTGCTGGCGGGCTTGCCGATTGCCGTTTGGATGGACGTCAGCACACTCTCGCAAAGCTCCGTGAAACGTCAGGCGGAGGATATGAGCTCGCTGATCACCAGCATCCGCTCCTACTATGCCAGCAACGTCGTCGGCCGCATTCTTGCAGCACATGCGGCCGGTAGCGACGTCGCAACAGCCGTGAGCCACGATTATGCCAACATACCCGGCGCGATCCCGATCCCGGCGACACTCTCGCTCGAACTCGGTGACGTCATCCGGCAGCAGCAAGCCAATATTGCGTATCGTTTTCTTTCCGATCTGCCGTTCAAGCGGCGCGCGCCGCATCCGCTCGATGCTTTTGAAACGAATGCTCTGGCTGCGCTGCGTGCCGATCCCGGGCAGACGCCGAGAGAGATCAGCCGCAGCGGCTTTACGAATACATTTCGACTTGTGACGCCGGTCATCATGGCTGAGGCATGTGTCGCCTGCCACAACGCCCATCCAGAGAGCCCGAAGACGGACTGGAAAGTCGGCGATGTGCGCGGCATACAGGAAGTGATCATCAAGCAACCCTTTGCCCACAACGTATTCGCCTTCAAATACCTGCTGCTCTATTTCTTGTTTATGGCAGGGCTTGGTATCGGCTTCATCGTTTTTCAGCTGCGCCAGACCGCCCTCATTCAGGGCGTCAACCGCGAACTGGAATCGGCCAACGAGTTTCTGGCAAGCATCTCCATGAAGATCTCGCGCTATCTGTCTCCGCAGGTCTACAAGAGCATTTTCAGCGGCCAGAAGGATGTCGTCATACAGACCGAGCGCAAGCGACTGACTATCTTCTTTTCAGACATCAAGGATTTCACTGCCACCACCGAGCGGCTGCAGCCGGAAGCGCTGACGGAAATGCTGAACGAATACCTGACCGAGATGTCTGCCATTGCACTCAAGCATGGCGGCACGCTCGATAAGTTCATTGGCGACGCGGTATTGGTGTTCTTCGGCGATCCGGAAACAAATGGTGCGGTCGAAGACGCAAAAGCTTGCCTGCGGATGGCCGTCGATATGCAACGCCGCCTTGGCGAACTGAAGGAGAAATGGCGTCTCGACGGCACGGAGGAACCGTTCATGGTGCGAATGGGGATCAACTCGGGGTATTGTAATGTCGGCAATTTCGGCAGCAGCGATCGCATGGATTACACGATCATCGGCGCCGAAGCCAATCTGGCCGCGCGCCTGCAATCCATTGCCGAGGGTGGGAAGATCGTCATCAGTTACGAAACCTACGCACTCGTGAAGGACATCGTCGATGCGACGCCCCTGCCGCCAATCACCATGAAGGGCATTCACCGCGAGGTAGTGCCTTATGCCGTCAATGGACTGTTGGGCGCCGATCAAAATCTGCGCGTGCTGAGTGAGCACTTTGCGGGCCTCGACCTTCATCTCGATGTGGCGCAACTTGATCCGGATGAACGCGCACGCGTACGCGCGGCGCTCGCCGAAGCAATGGCTGCGATCGATGCCCAGGCGCCGAGCGGCTCTTGATATCGAGCGCGTCTTGATATCATGAGAGGGGCGAGCAGCGGTGGGACGCATTAACCACCGCCGCTCTCCATGCGCCCTTCCGTGGATGGCGGAAGGGGAGCTAAAGCGCGTCGCCCGTTTTTTGATTCAGGTTCTCGAATCGACCGATTTGTGATTCCTTCGTAGCTGGAAGGAGACCGATCATGGGCAAATCA
>NZ_FOCV01000019.1 GCF_900110205.1 Rhizobium tibeticum
CAGATCACCTCGATGTTGCGGCGCGTTTCCGCTTCCAGTCGCCGGCTGGAACGCACACGGTTGATATACCCGTACACGTAAAGCTTCAAAAGGTCGGCTGGGTCGTAACCCGGACGGCCGGTCTCCTTCGCCGCCACCCGCACGAACCCGGCGGCTTGGAGATCGAGGCCGTCAACGAAAGCCTCGATGAAGCGAACCGGATTGTCCGGCCCCACATAATCATCAACCGCTTCCGGCAGAAGCAGCAATTGAGAGCGGTCTGTTCCTGAAAGATGCGCCATGGCAAAAGCTACCACGGCAGTCTAACGTGAGGAATCCCCGACGGGGTTTTCAGACGGTCTGCGAGATTATCGCGAAGGGTGACACCGTGCTGCGACGACCTACTCCTTCGGAAAATCCGCTCCGAGGCTCGTTTCGCGCCATTCCTCGATCTGCGCCAGCCGTTCGCGCAGCTTGTTCGTGACATTGCTGTAGCCGATTTCGCCAAGCACGAGATGCCGCGGCGGATTCGCCACTTGCGTGATCCGGATCATCGCCTCGCCGGCGCGCACTGGATCTCCGGCCTGCTTGCCGCTGTATTCCGATGTCTGGCGCATGCGGGAAGCTGCGGTTTCGGCATAGTCTGAAATTCTGCTCTTCGTTTGTCGAAGTGAGCGGCCGGCCCAATCGGTGCGGAACGGACCAGGGGCGACGCAGGTCACCTTGATGCCGAGCGGCCTGCCCTCGGCGTAGAGTGAATCGGAAAAACCTTCGACCGCATGCTTGCTCGCGGCATAGAAACCTGAGCCGGGAAAGCCGATAAAGCCGGCAACCGAGGTGATGTTGATGATGTGGCCATGCCGGCGCTGCCGCATACCAGGCAGGACGGCACGGGTCATCGAAAACAGGCCGAAGACGTTCGCCTCGAACTGATCGCGGATTTCCTGCTCTTGCGCCTCCTCGACCGTTGACTGGTAGCCATAGCCGGCATTGTTGACGAGAACGTCCACGCGGCCGAAGCGCTGCTCGGCGGCCGCGACCGCCGCCTTGACCTCAGAGCGATTGGTCACATCGAGATCCAGCGCCAGTGCGTTCGCTTCATTCGCGGATGCCAGATCGGCAACGCGGGCCTTATCGCGCGCGGTCACGACCGTCGGCCAGCCGCGGGCAATGGTGAGTTTCGCAAGCTCACGGCCGAAGCCAGTGGAGCAGCCGGTGATGAGCCAGACGGGAGACTTGTCCTGAGACATGTGATTTTCCTGATGCTGTCGGGAACGCCTGAATGGGCGAAAGGGGCGAGAGCGGATTTAGGGCCGCCGCCTGACATTTCCAGCGCACGACTACGCCGAAGTGACATCGATCAGGAAAAGTCTGCGCGCCCGATCGGACGCGCAGACGATAAGAAGCCTACTGCAGCGTACGCGTGTGCAGGTCTTGGCCAGGCGCTACGCCCTGACGGGCCTGCGTTCCAGCCGTCGCCCCGTCGAGGCCCGTCGCCACAACCGCGACGCGGAACTTGCCATCGAGGTTGCGGTCGAAGATCGCGCCAACGACGATGTCGGCCTCATCCTGGACCTCGTCGCGGATGCGGCTTGCCGCTTCGTCCACTTCGAAGAGCGTCATGTCCGTGCCGCCGGAGATCGAGATCAAAACGCCCCTGGCGCCCTTCATCGAAATGTCGTCGAGCAGCGGGTTGGCGATCGCAGCCTCCGCGGCCTTCATCGCACGCCCCTCGCCCGATGCCTCGCCCGTGCCCATCATCGCCCGTCCCATTCCCCGCATGACGGATTTCACGTCTGCGAAATCGAGGTTGATGAGGCCTTCCTTGACGATCAGGTCGGTGATGCAGCCCACACCGGCATATAGCACACGGTCGGCGGTCATGAAGGCATCCGCGAAGGTGGTCTTTGCATCGGCGATGCGGAAAAGGTTCTGGTTCGGGATGACGATCACCGTATCAGCCGCCTCGCGGAGCGCCTCGATACCGACATCGGCAGTCTTCATGCGGCGATTGCCTTCAAAGGTGAAGGGCTTAGTAACCACTCCGACCGTCAGGATGCCGGCGTTGCGCGCGGCCTGGGCAATAACAGGTGCAGCCCCCGTTCCGGTGCCGCCCCCCATACCTGCGGTGACGAAGCACATATGCGAGCCAGCCAGATGGTCCATGATCTCATCGATCGATTCTTCGGCGGCTGCGCGACCGACCTCCGGCAGCGAACCGGCCCCCAGCCCTTCGGTGACATGCGCGCCGAGCTGTATGCGGCGGGATGCCTTCGAGGTCGCCAGCACCTGCGCATCCGTATTGGCCGCGATGAAATCGACGCCCTCGAGATTTTCCGCTATCATGTTGTTGATCGCATTGCCGCCGCCGCCGCCGACGCCAATTACTGTAATTCTCGGTCGCATTTCGGAAATCCCGTTCTTGGCGTTCGTCATCGCAATCTCCTTGGTGCGTTTTCGTCATGGCTCCGCATTTTTTGGGAACCGAATCGAGCATCAGCTTAGTCGCGCAACAAGGCAGAGCCGGGGCGAAAGAACAAGATGAAGCTTTCTTGAAACTTTATCCGGAACCTTTTTTGCCATCGCGCTTTATTTTGAGTCATCCCCTGCCAGAGAGAGGAGCACCGTGCAGATGCCTACGCCAGCCACCCGCCAGTCAGTTACCCCTCCAAACGAGCATATTCTTACCGCCCAGGAGGCCTTGGAACCGCTCTTTCTCAAGATCGAAGAGGAGGCCGAGGTCCGGATGATCGGCGCTGCCATTCGGGCGGGCTGGTCTGCGGAAGATGCGGTGGCAGCCATCGACGAGCTTCGCCGCAACGAGCTTCTTCCCGGCACCGGCCACTAAAAGCGACAGGCGGCTTCAAAATATCACTCGCCTCGAGGAATGGATGACCTAAGTTCAGCGCGACCCACCAATCGCGGAAAGATCATCGCATGCCCCTCAAGAATATCTGCATCTTCGGCGCCGGTGCACTCGGCGGCGCCATCGCCTCCAAGTTTGCCTTATCGCTCGGCCCAGAGGTAACGGTTTCGGTCGTTGCCCGCGGCGCTCATCTCGCTGCCATCCGAGGCGAGGGATTGCGTCTCCTTGAGGCGGGCGCAGAAGCACCCCTCATCGTCAAACTGAGAGCCACCGACGATCCGAGGGAACTGCCACCGCAGGATCTCGTGATCACCGGGCTGAAGGGCCATCAGCTCAGCGCTGCCGCGCAGGGAATCGGTCATCTGCTGAAAGATCGCACGCGCGTCATGATGATCCTCAACGGCATTCCGTGGTGGTATTTCCACCGCGATCGGGACAGCGGGCACGCGGAGCTGCAATTCGACGAGCTCGATGAGGGCGGCAAGCTTTGGCGCCTTGTCGGCCCGCAGCGCGTCATCGGCTGCGTCGCCCACCAGGGCGCTGAAGTCAGCAAGCCCGGCGAGGTCCGGCTCAGCAACAAAGGCCACTTCATTCTCGGGGAGGCCTCCGGCGAGATCAGCGCAGATCTGCGCGACATCGAGGCACTGCTGCAGCGCGCCGATATCGGCGTTAAGCTCTCGAGCCGCATCCGCGATGATATCTGGAGCAAGCTGATGGGCAACGCCTCCTTCAACCCGATCAGCGCGCTGACGCGATCATTGATGTCCGATCTGATGGCAGATGCCGCAATCACCGACCAGATCGGGAAGGTCATGAAGGAGGTAAAGGCCGTTGGAGAGGCACTCGGCGCCAATGTCGGGATGTCCGTCGAGGAGCGACTGGAACAGGCCCGGCAGATCGGGCCGGTTCGCACCTCTATGTTGCAAGACCTTCTGGCAGGGAAGTCGCTGGAGATTGCGCCGCTGGTGGGAATGGTCGTTTCATTGGGCCGCCTGACGGCAACGCCGACACCGGTTTCCGAAACGATCCTGGCGTTGGTATCGCAGCTTGACCGGGAGAATTGCCGACCGGCGAAGTGACTGTGCGAGCGGTCGAGCGGCTTGCCGCGTTCTAGGGAGAACGCTCATAAATTGAATTAGGAGATTTCCACAAGCCGCTCTGAAGCAACAGACTTATTTCAACCACGCTGCGATGCGCTCGACTGCTTCAACGATCTCGGCCTCGGAGCCGGCGTAGGACATGCGCATCGACCGGTTGCCGTCCAGCGGATCGAAATCCAGACCCGGCGTCGCGGCGACGTTGATCTCGGCCAGCATCCGCTTGGCGAACGCCATGCTGTCATTGGTGAAGCGCGTTACGTCGACATAGGCATAGAACGCGCCATCCATCGGCGATGCAATGGACAGGCCGATTTCCGGCAGACGCTTCAGCAGAAACTCGCGGTTGGCCGCGTAGCTCGCCTTGTAGACATCGAGTTCCGCAGTCGCGCCGAGCGCTGCCGTCGCTGCGATCTGCGAGAGTTCGGGCGGCGAGATGTAGAGGCTTTGCGCGACACGCTCGATGGGTCGCACCAGCCGCTCAGGCAGCACCATCCAGCCGATGCGCCAGCCGGTCATGCAATAAAATTTGGAGAAGGAGTTGATGACGATCGCCTCGTGCGTCAATTCCAGTGCGCTGGTCTCTTCGCCGGCAAAAGTCAGCCCGTGATAGATCTCATCTGAAATGAACGCGATCGAATTGGCCGTACAATAGTCGGCTAGCGCCTTCAGCCCCTGGCGGCCGGTCACAGTACCTGTCGGGTTGGCAGGGCTCGCCAGCAGAACACCCTTCAGCCTGACGTTGTGTGCCGCTTGTGCAGCCTCAAGGCTCTCGGGCGTCAACGTGAAATGCGTGTCGGTAGTGACCGGCACCTCGATCACCCTGAGCCCAAGCGCCCCGAGAATGTTGCGATAGGCAGGATAGCCCGGCCGGGCGATGGCGACCGCGTCACCGGCATCAAACAGCGAGAGAAAGGCAAGGTTGAAACCGGCGGAAGAACCGGTGGTTATCGCGATGCGCGCAGGATCGATTTCCAGCCCATGCCGGTCGCGATAGTGCCAGGTGAGCGCATGCTTCAGCCTCGTCGTGCCGAGCGCGTCCGTATAGCCGATCTTGCCCTCGACGAGTGCGGCCTGCGCCGCCTCCAGAGCGGCGCGTGGCGCCGGATGGGAGGGCTGCCCGACAGCCATGGAAATGACCGGGTGACCGCTCGCTCGCCGCTTCGTCGCTTCGGCCAGAACATCCATGGCATGAAAGGGCTCGACTTCGCTGCGTTGGGAAATGGAAAACAAGATCGCTTCTCTCTAACTTTGCTTGCGGCCAGACAATTGCCGCAATAATCGGATCATCACAATCCCGCGATTGAACTGCGGATGCGAAAATTCCTGTTTGAAGACGACCGGGCGCACCTTAATTTGGCGGCATCGGAGTGCCGCCGTTAACCAGGCAGTGTTATCCGGTGCCTAGAACGATGCATACGAACTGCAAAAGACGAGGATATAATGGCCATACTTCCGAAAATCTTCACCGCGCTGGCGCTGACCGCCTCGGTGGCAACGGCCTACCCGGCGGCAGCACTCGATGAGGCGCAGAAGAAGGAGTTCGGCGAGTTCATCAAGCAGTATCTGATCGAAAACCCGGAGATCATGCTGGATGTTCAGGATGCCCTGCAGAAGAAGCAGGAGCAGACGCGCCTCGTCAAAGCCAATGCGGTGATTGCTGACAACAAGTCGACGATCTTCGATTCTGAATACGACGTGACGATCGGCAATCCGAAGGGTGACATCACGATCGTCGAATTCTTCGACTACAATTGCGGCTATTGCCGCCACGCACTTTCCGACATGCAGACCATGCTCGAAAAGGACAAGAACGTCCGCTTCGTGCTCAAGGAATTTCCCATCCTCGGCCCGGAATCGGTTGCCGCGCACAAGGTCTCCGATGCATTCCGCAAGCTGGCGCCGGAGAAGTATAGCGCGTTCCATGTCGCGCTTCTCAGCAGTGACGGCCGCGCCGACGAAGCGAGTGCAATTGACGTCGCCGCCTCACTTGGCGTCAGCGAAAAGCAAATCCGCGACGAGATGGCCAAGAGTTCCAGCGATGCCTCCGTGAAGGAGACCTATCAACTCGCCCAGAGCCTCGGCATCACAGGCACGCCGTCCTACGTGATTGGCAACGAACTGGTTCAGGGTGCAGTCGGTTTCGATGACCTCGAAGGCAAGGTCAAGAACATGCGCGCCTGCGGCAAGACGAGTTGTTGAGACGACGCCCATCAAATCGCCAAAATCGAAGCGTTTCAGCCATGTGGACAAATGTGGCGCGATTCCGGCTGCCTCTTCCAAAGGGCTTTCATTAGGTCCGTTGGGAGTCTATAGGTTGCCGTCTCGCACTTGATGGAACACTCGATGACGCAAACGATATTCGTCCTGAACGGGCCCAACCTGAATATGCTCGGCAAAAGAGAGCCGGGCATCTATGGCGGCAAGACGCTTCAGGATATCGAGGCAGATTGCAAGGCAGCAGGGCGGGAACTCGGCTTCGATATCGATTTTCGCCAGAGCAATCACGAAGGTACGCTCGTCGACTGGTTCCATGAAGCCAACGACAAGGCCGTTGGTGTGGCGATCAACGCCGGAGCCTACACGCATACGTCGGTCGCGCTCCACGACGCAATTCGCGCTATTTCCATTCCGGTGATAGAGCTTCATATCTCCAACGTCCACGCACGAGAAGAATTCCGCCACAAGTCGATGATTGCGCCAGCGGTGAAAGGCGTCATCTGCGGCTTCGGGCCTCACAGCTATATTCTGGCGCTGCATGCGCTGAAGAATCTCACGGCATAAGAAGAACACAGGGCAAACACTCATGGCTGAGAAGAAAAACGGTATCGACCAGGCGCTGATCCGCGACCTCGCGAACATCCTCAACGATACGGATCTGACGGAAATCGAAGTCGAGCAGGACGATCTGCGAATTCGCGTTTCGCGCGCCGGCAACACCCAGTACGTCCAGGCTCCGATCGCTGCGCCCGCATTTGCCGCGGCGCCCGTCGCTGCAGCTCCAGCCGCAGCGACGCCTGCGGCCCCCGCGCGCAACCCTGCCAACACCGTCAGCGCCCCGATGGTCGGCACGGCCTACATGGCTCCGGCTCCGGGCGCGCGTCCCTTCATCGAACTCGGCGCCACGGTCAAGGAAGGCCAGACGCTGATCATCATCGAAGCCATGAAGACCATGAACCAGATCCCTTCGCCGAAGTCCGGCAAGATCACAGAAATCCTGGTCGAGGACGGAAGCCCCGTCGAATACGGCCAAGCCCTCGTCGTCATCGAATAAGGCGAGCGTCATGGTCTCGAAAATCCTCATCGCCAATCGCGGAGAAATCGCGCTTCGCGTGCTGCGCGCATGCAAGGAGCTCGGCATTCCCTGCGTCGTGGTTCACTCGACTGCTGACGCCGATGCCATGCATGTGCGCCTGGCTGACGAGAGCGTCTGCATCGGCCCCCCGCCGTCGCGCGAAAGCTATCTGAACATCCATCAGATCGTCGCCGCCTGCGAGATCACCGGCGCCGACGCCGTGCATCCGGGCTACGGTTTCCTCTCCGAAAACGCCAAGTTTGCGGAAATCCTGGAAGCGCACGGTATCACCTTCATCGGCCCGACGGCGGAACACATTCGCCTCATGGGCGACAAGATCACCGCCAAGACGACCGCCCAGGAACTCGGCATCCCCGTCGTTCCGGGCTCCGATGGCGAGGTGAAGACCGAGGAAGACGCGCTGCGGACTGCCGCCGAAATCGGCTATCCGGTGCTGATCAAGGCAACCGCCGGTGGCGGCGGCCGCGGCATGAAGGTTGCCAAGTCCGAGGTCGACCTGATCGAAGCCTGGTCGACGGCCCGCACCGAAGCGGCAGCCGCTTTCGGCAACGACGCCGTCTACATGGAAAAGTACCTCGGCCAGCCGCGCCACATTGAAATCCAGGTCTTCGGCGACGGCGAAGGCAATGCGATCCACCTCGGCGAACGCGATTGCTCGCTACAGCGCCGCCACCAGAAGGTCTGGGAAGAAGCCAATTCTCCTGCATTGAACGTCGAGCAGCGCATGAAGATCGGCGAAATCTGCGCCGATGCCATGCGCAAGCTGAAGTATCGCGGCGCCGGCACGATCGAGTTCCTGTACGAGAACGGCGAGTTTTATTTCATCGAGATGAACACCCGCCTGCAGGTTGAGCATCCGATCACCGAGGCAATCACTGGCATCGACCTGGTTCACGAGCAGATCCGCGTCGCCTCCGGCGGCGGACTCTCCGTCAAGCAGGAAGAGATCAACTTCCACGGCCACGCCATCGAGTGCCGCATCAACGCCGAGGACGCACGCACCTTCGTGCCCTCTCCCGGAACGATCACGCACTTCCATGCGCCGGGTGGCCTTGGCGTGCGCGTCGATAGCGGCGCCTATCAGGGCTACAAGATCCCGCCATACTACGACAGCCTCATCGGCAAGCTCATCGTGTTCGGCCGCACGCGCGTCGAATGCATGATGCGTCTGCGCCGCGCGCTCGACGAGTTCGTCGTCGACGGTATCAAGACGACGCTGCCGTTGTTCCAGGATCTGGTCGATAACCAGGACATCGCCAACGGCGAATACGACATCCATTGGCTGGAAAACTATCTGGCCAAGAAACCGGCGTAACAACGAATGGCAGGATCGCGCAGGAAATCTCCAGGCATTACACCGGAAATTCTCCTGCGCGCCTATTCTATCGGCCTTTTTCCTATGGCCGAGTCGGCCGACGACCCGGAAATATTCTGGGTCGAGCCCGATCTTCGCGGCGTCCTGCCGCTCGACGAATTCCACGTTTCGAAAAGCCTCGCCAAGGCGATCCGACGCAAGCCGTTCGACATCCGCTTCAACCACGATTTCGATGCGGTAATCGCAGCCTGTGCAGCAGAGACCGGGGATAGGCCGAGCACCTGGATCAATCAGACGATCAGGACGCTTTATTCGACGCTGCATCGCATCGGCCATGCGCACTCGGTCGAGGCCTGGGACGGCGACGAACTTGTCGGCGGATTATACGGAGTGTCGCTGGGCTCGGCGTTCTTCGGCGAAAGCATGTTCTCACGCCGGACGGACGCTTCGAAGATCTGTCTCGTTCATCTCGTGGAACGGCTGCGGGCCAAGGGTTTTACCCTGCTCGACACGCAGTTTACGACCGAACACCTAAAGACGTTCGGAGCCATAGATGTTCCGAAGGACGAGTATACCCACATGCTGGCGGCGGCGATGGCGTCACCACATCTTGAATTCTGAGAATTACTTGGCCGCTTTATCCGGAGCGGGAACGTTCGAGTTCTGCTTGCAATCCTTCAGCCAGACGTCGTAAATCGGATGCTCGACGGCATTGAGGCCGGGACTGTCAGCGAACATCCAGCCAGTGAAGATACGGCGGATCTTGCGGTCGAGCGTGATCTCGTCCACTTCAACGAAGCCATCGATCTTCTGCGCTTCGGTCTGATCGCGGGAATAGCAGGCCTTCGGCGTGACCTGCAGCGCGCCGAACTGCACAGTCTCATTGACATAGACATCGAAGGTCGTGATGCGGCCGGTGATCTTGTCGAGGCCGGAGAATACGGCGACGGAGTTCTCGATTCGGGCAGCGGAGGCAGCCTGCGGCAGAAAGGACGAGCCAAGCGCCAGGGAGAGTCCGACGGCACGCAGGAGATTTTTCCGCGTGAAAAGCTTCATATCTACCCGTCTCCACAGCATCTTAAAATCGAAGGCCGCAATCGCTGCGGCCATTCTGCGGGTAATGGTCAATTGTGGCCAAAAGCGGGGCCGGCACCCCTGCTCAGTTGCCAGGTGTCCACGCGTCGTAGTCGCCCGTAACCCGCGGACGTTCGCCAGGAACGACGAGTGAGCCCGGCGGGCGATAAGCCTGCGGCGAACCGGTCGGGTTTGCGCGATGCGGCTTCTGCCATTCCTTGGCGACATAGTTTTCCTGGCTCGGGGGAACGTTCGTGCGGTGGTGCATCCAGCCGTGCCAGCCCGGCGGAATCGCGGAGGCTTCGGCATACCCCTTGTAGATGACCCAACGCTTCGGCAGGCCGTAGGACGACATGCCGCCTTCGTAGTAGACGTTGCCCAATTCGTCTTCACCGACGCGCTTGCCGAAACGCCAGGTCGCAAAGCGCGTACCGATCGTCTGACCGTTCCACCAGGTGAAGATTTGCACGAGGAGATTCTTCATGTCTTTTCCTTGAGCTAGCCGAGCGGCGAGCGGGACCAGAATTTGATCCCTCGCTTATGCCGCCAGCGATACGCATTGTCCAGTGATTCCGGCGCCACACCGGCTCATTTCAGCGCCATCTTGAAGCCGAGGTGCGACTGTTTGAAGCCAAGCCGCTTGTAGAAACGGTGCGCATCCGTGCGGCTCGCATTCGATGCCAGTTGCACGAGGCGCAGGTCGCGACGTTTTGCCTCCGCTATGGCAAATTCGATCATCTGGGCACCGATGCCCTGTCCACGCATGTCACCGCGCGTCTGCACCGCCTCGATGATCATTGATGACGAGCCGCGACCGACCAGCGACGTCACGATCATTGTCTGGAAGGTGCCGACGATCTTCCCGTCACGCTCTGCCACGTAGAGTGTCTGGTCGTGTGATGTGGCGAGCCGATCGAAAGCCCTGAGATAATCACCAAAGACCTCGGGCGCAGTCGTGTCCCCGTGACCGCCGAGTTCATCTTCAGCAAAGATGGCGACGAGTGCCGCCACGTCGGCGCCGCGCGCCTCGCGAATGATGGTTTGGCTCATGCTCATACTGGGGCTAGCGCTGTTCGAGAGGCTTTTCGAGGATCAGCGTCGGTATGCCCGATTGCCCAGGCCCGTCGTTTTCATTGCGGCCGACATCTTCGAAGCCGTGGGCATGATAAAAGGCGATCGCCGTCTTGTTCCGCGGCTCGACCTCGAGGCGCATGATTTCGGCATCGGGAAAGCAGGTCTCCAACTCGGCAAAGATCTCCCGCCCGATACCCTGGCGATGCAGCGGCGGGCGGACATAGAGCAGATGCAGCATGACGGTCTTCGTCATCTCATCCGACATGGCGGCATAACCGATGCCGCCGATATCCTTGCCGTTATCGGCAACGAGGAACTCGGCATTCTTTTTCGCCAGCCGCGCCTGCAGCGCCGCTGGTGAAAACAGATGCGCAATGAGCTCGTTCACCTTCGCTTCGCCATAGAGGCCAGCATAGGTCGCGCGAAAGCCCTCATCCAGCAAGGTGCGCATCTTGCTTAAATCACCCTCGCTGGCGGTGCGCACGAAATACACGGTCTTACTCCTCAATGCCGAGCTTCGCCTTCACGAGAGCCTGGACGGCCTGCGGATTGGCCTTGCCGCCGGTCGCCTTCATGACCTGACCGACGAACCAGCCGGCAAGTGTCGGCTTGGCCTGGACCTTTGCGACCTGATCCGGGTTGGCAGCGATAATCTCGTCGACAGCCCGTTCAATCGCGCCGGTGTCGGTCACCTGCTTCATGCCCCGGGTTTCGACGATCTCGGCGGGATCGCCGCCCTCGTTCAGCACGATTTCGAACAGGTCCTTCGCGATCTTTCCGGAAATAGTCTCCGCCTTGATGAGGTCAATGATCGCACCAAGCTGAGCCGGCGAAACGGAGGTCTCCTCGATGCTTCTGCCTGTGCGGTTCAAGGCGCCGAGCAGGTCGTTGATGACCCAATTGGCGGCTGCCTTGCCGTCGCGGCCTTCTGCCACGGCTTCGAAATAGTCGGCGATCGCCTTTTCCGAGACAAGGACGGAAGCGTCGTAGATCGAAAGACCGAGTTCGCGCACAAAGCGCTCCTTCTTGTCGTCGGGCAGTTCCGGCAGATCACCTTCGAGCGCCTTGACGAAGGCATCGTCGAATTCGAGCGGCAGCAGATCCGGATCCGGGAAGTAGCGGTAGTCGTGTGCATCTTCCTTGGAGCGCATCGAGCGCGTCTCGCCCTTGTTCGGGTCGAAGAGACGGGTTTCCTGATCGATCGTACCGCCGTCCTCCAGAATACCGATCTGGCGGCGGGCTTCGTATTCGATCGCCTGGCCGATGAAGCGGATGGAGTTGACGTTCTTGATCTCGCAACGGGTGCCGAAGCCTTCGCCTGGGCGACGGACGGAGACGTTGACGTCGGCGCGCATGGAGCCCTCGTCCATGTTGCCGTCGCAGGTGCCGAGATAGCGAACGATCGAACGCAGCTTCGTCATGTAGGCCTTGGCTTCATCCGACGAGCGCATATCAGGCTTGGAGACAATCTCCATCAGCGCGACGCCTGAACGATTGAGATCGACATAGGACATGGTGGCATGCTGGTCGTGCAGTGACTTGCCGGCGTCCTGCTCCAGATGCAGGCGCTCGATGCCGATCTCGATATCCTCGAACTGGCCCTGCCGGTCGGGGCCGAGCGAGATGGTGATCTTGCCCTCGCCGACGATCGGATCCTTGAACTGCGAAATCTGATAGCCCTGGGGCAGGTCGGGATAGAAATAGTTCTTGCGGTCGAAGAGCGAGCGCTTGTTGATCTGCGCCTTCAGGCCAAGACCTGTGCGGACAGCTTGTTTGACGCATTCCTCGTTAATGACGGGCAGCATGCCGGGCATGGCAGCATCGACGAGCGAGACGTTGGAATTCTGCGGCTTGCCGAACTCCGTCGCCGCGCCCGAGAACAGCTTCGAATTCGACAGCACCTGTGCATGGACTTCCATGCCGATGATGACTTCCCAATCGCCGGTGGCGCCGGGAATGAAGCGTTTCGGATCGGGCGTGCGAACGTCGACAATGGTCATTGAGATGCTCTTTTTGAGGCTGTTCTTTTCAACTGGTGAGGTAACGGAAATGGCTTGCCGGTGCAAGGCTTTCGGCTGTGCTGTAGCAGCAAGCCAGCTAGTTTGGGGGGTGTTAACGTAATGTCGCTAGCGTGGCGCAGATGACGGCAACCGCTATTCTCAAGATCATCGGGCTCTTCCTGGCACTGAATGCCTTCGTGTTCTCGATCTATTTCCTCGACAAGCAGGCCGCTCGCGATCATCGGCGCCGGATCAGCGAGAAAACCTTGCTGACGCTCGCATTCGTCGGTGGCAGCTTGGGCGCGGTTTGCGCGCAAAGGCTCCTACGTCACAAGACGCAGAAAGAACCGTTTCGATCGATCCTTAGGGCCATCGTCATGTTTCATATGGTGGCCGCGCTTGTTTTATCAGGCGCCTTCGGCTACGTCGCGCTGGATGGCCCGCTGCTAGACTAAGACAAGGCCGTATGTGCCGTCGTCCGTGGACTCCAAGGCCTTTGACAAACCCACTGACGGCACATCACGATCGAGCTTGGGATTGTAGGCAATCGACAGCCAATGAATTGCGTATCCACGCTTCTGGAAGAAGCTGATCGCTTCGGAGTTCGCGGAGTGCGTCTGCATCATGGCCGTATCGAAACCCTGCGCGGCTATGTCTTTCTCGATCTCCTGCAAGAGTGCTGTTCCGAGACCATGACCGGTGAAGGCGGGATCGATCCAGAAATCCGAAATCTTCTCGTCGAGCGTCTCGCGCGCGGCCCATCCTGCCGGATGTCCGTTCCATTCGATGACGGTGACGGTGATCCAGCTACCGGCAACGAAATTGAAGAACGCGCTTCGGGCAGCATCCACCATGGCGTCCGCTTCGCCAATGGACGCCATTGCCTTCTGCCAGGCTCTTATTCCGATCTCGCTCAAGAGATTTGCGTCGCCCTCGCGGGCATTGCGAATGTGGATCAACAGCACCCCCGCATTTGAACCGAAGTAAAACACCGAATCACCGCGTTATCAAAGCCTTGCGTTTTCAAGCGCGAGGGTCGGGACAACATCGCCCATGGGTTGCAAAACTTGACGAGACTGCGATCAGCGGATATGACGGCCTGATGTTGAACTCGTCTTCTCAGACCCGGTAAAGGCCCCTGCCCGCAGGTTTTCCTTGCGCGCACGGGCCCAAAAAAACGAAGCCCTGACGTCCGATCGGACGCCAGATCGTTTTTGCGCGCCTCCTCAAGGCGCTACGACCGGATCAACATTCCATGGATATTTCACGCACGGAGCAGCGCATCCTGCACCTATTGGCTCAAGGTGGCCGTATTGAAATCGAACGCGACGACAACAGAAAAATCGAGGCAGCAAAGTGCTTCACGCGCGACGGTTGGGTCTATCCCGGCTTCGGTCTCGAGCTCTTTCGCAAGCTGAAGCGGAAGAAGGCCATCAAATCCTCAGGTGGCAAGCCCTATCGCATCACCGAACGGGGATTGGTTCTGGTGAGAGCGGAACAGGACAATAAGTAGCTTTCTGACTTTTGCCGCGCGTCGCCTCGGCGCGCGGCTTCCTTCAAAGATGTGCGGCAAGCTCGGCCTTTATCACCGACCATTCCTCGGCCACCGTACCGCTCCCGCGGCGCTTTCCCGCTCGACGGTACCAGTAGTCGGCATTCCAGTCGTCGCCTTCGATACGATGGCAAAGGGCGTGGCCCCAGTCGAAAGGCGCCTCGCCCTCATGTGCCTGGCAGATTTCATGCGCGGCCTGCCACTCCGCGCCCACGGTGAAACCTGCCGCCGCGAGGCAATCGAATGCTCCGATCATGTCTGCAAGATTCTGTTTGGACATAGGCCTCCTCCCGAAATTGCGCCTTTAGCCGAGACGCTTCTCCAGATGCAGCTTTTCGAGCCGAATGCCGAGTTCCGCATCGAACCTCTCACCGCGGCCAGACGATCGAGAAGCCGGCCCGCTCGTAAAGTCGCATGGCGCCGCCATTGGTAGCGCGGGTGTGGATTTTTGCAACCTTGAAGCCATCAGCGGCAAATGCGTTCAACAAAATAGCGAACCTGCGCGGAACCCGATGCCACGGCCGCCCTGACAGGCGGGATCAATCCAGATGCCAGAAATGGAATTGGGTTCGTTTTCCCGGGCGCCCCAGCCGACACCCGCCTCCCAAGTTCGGCAATCGCGACGGCACCTTTCGCCGCTGCCGAAGTCGAAGAAAGCCTTCCGAGCAGCCTCGATCACGACGGGATCGTCAAAACCAGCTTCCCCTGCACCGCTGGACTTCCACGCGGCAAAGCCAATCTCGCCGACCACTTGATGATCGGCCCTGCCATCATCCTAAATTGCAGTGCCACTTACCACCACTTTGCGGGCGTGAATCTTCCGGCAGCCTGCTCGATCACATGCGCAGTCTTGAACAATGTCTCTTCGTCGAACGGCCTACCGATCAGCTGCAGGCCGAGTGGGAGGCCTTTGTGGTCAAGTCCGGCCGGAACGGCAATGCCCGGCAGCCCGGCCATGTTGACCGTGACCGTGAAGATGTCGTTCAGGTACATCTTGACCGGATCGGAGGCGAGGTTTTCGTCGGCGACGCCGAAGGCGGACGACGGTGTCGCGGGCGTCAGGATCGCATCGACACCGGCATTGAAGGCCAGTTCGAAGTCGCGCTTGATCAGCGTGCGAACCTTCTGGGCCTTGATGTAGTATGCGTCGTAGTAACCGGCCGAGAGAACATAGGTGCCGATCATGATGCGGCGCTTGACTTCCTTGCCGAAGCCGGCGGCGCGCGTCTTCTCATACATGTCGACAATGTCCTTGCCGTCGACGCGCAGGCCGTAACGGACGCCGTCATAGCGGGCGAGGTTCGACGAAGCTTCAGCGGGAGCAACGATGTAATAGGCCGGCAGCGCATACTTGGTGTGCGGCAGCGAGATGTTGACGATCTCGGCGCCTGCGTCCTTCAGCCAGGCAACGCCCTGCTGCCACAAGGTTTCGATCTCCTCCGGCATGCCGTCGACGCGATATTCGTTTGGAATGCCGATCTTCATGCCCTTCAGCGACTGGCCAAGCGCGGCTTCATAGTCCGGAACCGGCCGGTCGACGGAGGTCGTGTCCTTGGAATCGACTGACGCCATCGACCTCAGCAGGATTGCGGCGTCGCGCACGTCGCGGGCAATCGGACCAGCCTGGTCGAGCGACGAGGCGAAAGCCACCGTGCCCCAGCGCGAGCAGCGGCCATACGTCGGCTTGATGCCGACCGTACCGGTGAAGGCGGCCGGCTGGCGGATCGAGCCGCCCGTATCGGTTGCCGTCGCGCCGGCGCACAGGTGGGCCGCAACAGCCGCTGCGGAGCCGCCGGAGGAGCCGCCCGGTACCAGCTGCTGGTTGGAGCCAGCCGAACGCCAGGGGTTGATGACCGCGCCGTAGTAGGAGGTTTCGTTGGAAGAGCCCATCGCGAACTCGTCCATGTTGAGCTTGCCGAGCATCACGGCGCCGTCGTCCCACAGGTTCTGGGTGACGGTCGACTCGTAGTGCGGCTTGAAACCGTCGAGGATGTGGCTGCAGGCCTGCGTATGAATGCCTTCGGTGGCGAACAGATCCTTGATGCCGAGCGGGATGCCTTCGAGCGCGCCACCCTTGCCGCCGGCGAGACGTGCGTCAGAGGCTTCCGCCATCTGCAACGCCTTCTCGGGCGTGACCTTAACATAGGCATTGAGCTTGTCGTTGGCCGCTTCGATTGCCGAGATGTAGGCCTCGGTCAGTTCAGTCGCTTTGATCTCCTTGGCGCGCAGCTTCGTACGGGCTTCGGCAATGGTCAGGCTGGTGAGTTCGCTCATGGTGTTTCGCTTCAAATCTGGATTGGCAACGGAGTCGGAAAGCGGCGTGACGCCTTATTCGACGACTTTGGGCACCAGGAAGAAATTCTGATCGGTGACAGGCGCGTTGGAAACGATGTCGGCCGCCTTGTTGCCGTCAGTCACATCATCCGCGCGCTTCTTCATCTCCATCGGCGTGACCGACGTCATCGCCTCGACGCCTTCGACGTCGACCTCGGAGAGCTGCTCGACGAAGCCGAGGATACCATTCAACTCGCCCACCATGCGGTTTGCCTCTTCTTCGGAGACGGCAATACGGGCAAGGCGCGCTACGCGCTTAACAGTGGCAAAGTCGACGGACATGGTATTCTCCGGATAGGATTTTCCTACCCGCTATAAAGACCATGCCCGCTGTGCGCAACGGGCATGGTCTTCTGAGTGCATAGAATTCCCTCTCTGAAATCGACGCGATTTCAGTAGACCTCGACTAGAAGGAAAGGCGCTCGCCCGGCTTCGGCGCATTCACCGCCGTCTTCGATCCTTCCATGCCGGAGACGAACTTCTCCGGCGTCTGGTCAATGATCGGGAAGGTACCATAATGGCAGGGGATGGCGGTCTTGAAGTTGAAGTAGCGCTGGCAGGCAAGCGCCGCTACGGCGCCGCCCATGGTGAAGCGATCGCCGACCGGCACGAGAGCGATCTCAGGCTGGTGCAACTCGTTGATCAGCGCCATGTCGGAGAAGATGTCGGTATCGCCCATGGCGAGAATCGAGGCTTCCTCATCGAAGTGCAGCATCAAACCGTTGGCATTGCCGAGCGCGTGGGAGACGCCGTCTTCGGTGATCTGCGCAGAGGAATGCAGCGCGTTGGTAAAGGTCGCTGAAAAACCGTCGAACGAAATCGTGCCGCCGGTATTGCCCGCCTCGATCCTCGACAGGCCTTTCGAGCCCAGCCAGGCGGCGAGATCGGCGTTGGCGAGAACGACCGCACCTGAGGCCTTGGCGAGAGCAACCGCATCGCCGACATGATCTCCGTGACCATGCGTGAGCAGGATATGCGTGATGCCGTTTGCGACGTCCTTTGCATCCTGCCCGGCAAAGGACGGATTGTGGGTGAGGAACGGATCCAGCAGGATTTTAGCCTTTCCGATCTCGATGCGGAAGGCGGAGTGACCAAGCCAAGTGATCTTCATGAAAATTCTCCTTCTATTATGGGATGCAAACGCCTGCTTTGCTCGTTATGGACATATCCGATGCGGTCGCAAAGAAAAGCGCTACCGCTTCAATTTCTTTTGACGGGATGAAACCACGATGACGGTGCTGACGATCGAGGAACTGGCAACTGCGCTGCAGCCGGGACAGGCGATTGCGGGGCTTGATCTCGGCACGAAAACGATCGGGCTTTCGATGTCCGATCTTGGCCGACGGTTTGCCACGCCGAGGTCCGTCATCAAGCGCGAAAAATTCACGATCGATGCGGTAACGCTTCTGACGTTTGCTGCAAAGGAGAAGGTTGCGGCCTTCGTCATCGGCCTGCCGATGAACATGGATGGATCGGCCGGGCCGCGTGTCCAGGCAACGCGCGCCTTCGTGCGCAACATGGAGCAGAAGACCGATTTGCCCTTCGTCTATTGGGACGAACGGCTGTCGACGGTCGCCGCCGAGCGTGCACTGCTGGAAATGGACGTATCGCGCAGCAAGCGTGCCGAGCGCATCGACTCGGCTGCGGCAAGCTTCATTCTTCAAGGAGCGCTGGACAGACTGTCCTTGCTCGCCAGAGCGGCCTCGGACGACTTGGACGCTTGACGAGCACGCCACCAAGCACCGATCGCCTTGCGCCGGCGGAAGGCGATGATGGCGAACACGACAAGGCTGTCGACAACGATCGCACGGGCGACCAGCGGCGGAATGGTTTCCGGCGGAATGCCAAGGATCTTTCCATAGATCTCAAACGTGAGGTCGTGAACCTGCCGGCTCAGCATGAAGATGCCGAAATTCATGTCGTAGTAGGAAAGCCAATACCATCCCGCCAGGAAGACGATGGGACCGGCCCAGAAGATCAGAAACCACTTCATGCGGTCGTCTCTCGTTCTCTGCGAATGGACGGCCCCTCGAACGAAACCAGCCATATCGACAATGCCATGGAACCTAGAACCAGCGCCGGCACAGCAATATCCAGCGCAAGCACAGCGAAAAACATCATCGCGGCAACAAGAAACGCGGCTCTCGCGATTTTGGTTCCCATGGTTCCAGACACCAAACATTTTGGACTGCCGTGCAACCTGACTTCTTAACCCGGAGCGCGCAACGTAAAGCATTTGTTAAGGTTAACGGGCATCCGGCTGCCTGTGGAAAGCTGTCTGCGCTTCAGCCGTAAACGCCGCGAACGATGCGTTTCAGGGCGGTCGCGGCCTTTTCCCAGTCCTTCGGCGTCTTCAACGCCAGGCCAGCGCACTGACCGCCCGCGGATGCGGACAGCACGAGATGTTGGATGGCTGCAATCAGAATCGCATTGACGGCCACGACATCGACGCCCTTCGGCGGCGTCAGCGATCCACGCATGCGGTCGAGCCAGTTTGCCAGGGCCTTCGACCGCGCTTCGGAAAGCCGCCTCACCTGCTCGGTGTTCTCGGAGACCTCCCAGGCAACGATACGCCGAACCAGCGGATCATCCCGCAAGGCCTCGAGGAACAGGAGTGACAGGCGCTCCATCAAATCCCCGTAGGTCAGGAGGAACATGCCGCCGGTGTCTTCGGGAATGCGATCCTTGACCCAAGTGCCGAGATCAGAGCCGATCGCTTCCACCAAGCCGTTTAGGCCGCCGTAGTAGCGGTAGATCAACTGCTTGTCGCATCCAGCGCGGCGGGCAACTGCGTTGATCCCGAAATTCTGGAACCCCTCCTCCGCCAGCAGCGACTTGGCTGCCTTCAGGATCGCCTTTTCGGTCGCCCCGCGGTCGCGGATGCGCTTTTCGGGTTCGACACGTATTGCCTCAGCAACGGGCGTTAGCACCATGGGATCGTTGAGCATCAGGGATTCGGTCCGGTTGTCACTCTGCGGTGAGTAGCAACGCTGCTGCGAACCGGCAACGGAGACGTCTTCGAAAGATTGTGGACAATTGGCCAAAGACGGAACAATTACAACGGTGTCACCATACGGGGACGGCTTTGCAACAGGCTCTTACAGTTTCTGCCCGAACCAGGCGGTCGGGTCGGAAGGATCGACCAATGGCGGCTCGATTCGACTAAATCCGCGGGAGCCCCAGAAGCGGAGGGCGCCATGATTGTTCGCATTCGCGCCGAGGTGGACTGCCTCGACACCGGCCTCTTGCGCATTCGTCAGCCAGCGGTCGAGAAGCCTGGTGCCCATCCCCTGCCCCTGTAGGCGAGGCAGGAGGTTCATGTGGATATGGGCGGGAAAGGCTTCGACGAGCGTCGCGGGCACACGAGACGGGTGATGGATCGCGGCGATGTACCTCTGATCCGCGTCCCAGCTGGCCGGATCGCCCTGCGGATCGGCGTACCTCTCGCGCAGCGCCGGCCACCAAACGCGTTCAGCCGTTCCTCGAAGGAAACCGTATCGAAGACGCCGACGATATAGCCTGCCACACCCTCAAAATCCTCTGCCACAAAAGCCGTTTCGGGGCTGAGCTCAATGTAGGGCGCTGAGTAGATGTGGCCGATCAGCTTGCCGTCGTGATGCAATGGGGACGCGTCGCTGCCGGCGTCGCCGGTCAGGAGAGAGATTGCGTAAATCTGTTCCAGATCTTCGGAACGGACAGGACGCAGCGTTGTCATCAGTTTGCCGGTGGATAGAGAAGATCGACGATGTAGCTGGCGTCGAAGCGCGAATCGAGCATGCCGTAGGTGGAGCGCCAACCGCTCGCGAGACGGGTCTCGATGAAGGCATCGGCGATCCGCCCTGCTCCGAGGCGATAAAGTTCGGCTGCGCCGGCGGCAAGCGCCAACTGCTCGACCAGAAGCCGGGCTGCGCCCTCGTCACGCTCGCACAGCGCCATGGCGGCCCGCAGTACGTCGATTGTCTTCTTGCCGGCCGGTCCGAGATCCCGCGCGAGCCCAGCAAAGACCGTTTCGAAGAGATCCTTGCCGCGGTTCAGGATGCGCAGCACGTCGAGCGCCATCACATTGCCGGAGCCTTCCCAGATCGCGTTGACCGGCGCTTCGCGATAATGACGGGCGATCGGACGCTCCTCGATGTAGCCGCTGCCGCCGATGCACTCCATCGCTTCGTAGATCAATGCAGGCGCGATCTTGCAGCACCAGTATTTGGCAACCGGCGTCATGACGCGGGCGTAGGCGGCCTCCTCGGCGCTAGCGCGTGCTCTGTCGAATGCGTCGGCAAGTCGGAAGGACAGTGCCGTCGCGGCGGCGACATCGAGCGCCATGTCGGCCAAGACGCGCGTCATGATCGGTTGGTTGACCAGCATCTTGCCGAAAACGCTGCGTCCGCGGGTGTGGTGTACAGCCTCGGCGAGCGAGGCGCGCATGATGCCTGACGATGCCAGCGCGCAGTCGAGACGCGTCAATGTCACCATGTCGAGGATGGTTCGGATGCCACCATCTGGCGTGCCGAGCAGGAAGCCGAAAGTATCGTTGAACTCGACTTCGGAAGAGGCATTGGAGCGGTTGCCGACCTTGTCCTTCAGGCGCTGGAAGTGCAGGCCGTTCGCAGAGCCATCTTCCAGCAGCCGTGGAACCAGGAAGCAGCCCATCCCATCCTTCGTCTGCGCCAGCATCACGAAGGCGTCGCTCATCGGCGCCGACATGAACCATTTGTGGCCGGACAGGCGGTAGATGCCTTCGCTGACCTTTTCTGCCGCCGTCTTGTTTGCGCGTACGTCGGTGCCGCCTTGCTTCTCCGTCATGCCCATGCCGATCGTCACGGCAGATTTCTGCATGGCCGGCTTGTTCGTGGAATCATACTTGCGCGACAGGATCTTCGGCGCCCAGTCCTTCTGCACGGCCGGCGACGCGGAAAGGGCAGCAACCGAGGCGCTCGTCATCGTCAGCGGGCAAAGATGGCCAGATTCGAGCTGCGCCGTCAGATAGAAGCGCGCCGCCCGGATCTTGTGTGCCTGGTCTTTCGCCTCGGTATCCGCCTGCGGATCCCAGACCGACGAGTGCAGCCCCGATGACATCGAACGGCGCATCAGCGCATGCCAGGCGGGATGGAACTCGACGACATCCAGCCGCTCGCCGCGCGGACCATGCGTGCGCAGCTGCGGCGTGCCCTGATTTGCCATGCGCGCCAGTTCCTGCGCCTCCTGCGAAGTCACATAGCGGCCCATATTGTCGAGATCATCGCGGATTCCGCGCGGCAACGTGCCGGTCAGGTCAACGATCAGCGGATCGGACCTGTAGGCATTGATACCGGACCACAGGCTCGGCTGGTTGAGTTCGGCAAGTTTCTCTTCGGCGGGCGTCATGAATCGCTTCTAGTGCAAGAGGCAGGCAAAGGGAAACCGGAAGTTATAATTTCCCTATCTCTGCAATAGTTGAATTCGGACAAAATTGCAGGGGGAGACGGGCCTTTCCCACAGCGCAAGCTTGCCGCCGCCCGGCTCACTCTTTATAGACCCCGCAGACGACAGCAAGAGGCAGGTTCATGGTCTTCTTTCCCCACCGCCACCTCATCGGTATCAAAGGGCTTACAGAGCAGGATATCACCTTTCTTCTCGACAAGGCCGACGAGGCCGTCAAGATCAGCCGGCAGCGAGAGAAGAAAACGTCGACGCTCCGCGGCCTCACGCAGATCAACCTTTTCTTCGAAGCCTCGACGCGCACGCAATCTTCCTTCGAGCTCGCCGGAAAACGCCTCGGCGCCGACGTGATGAACATGTCAGTCGGCAATTCTTCGGTAAAGAAGGGCGAGACGCTGATCGATACGGCGATGACGCTGAACGCAATGCGGCCCGATGTGCTGGTTATACGCCACTCCAGCGCCGGTGCCGCCGCCCTGCTTGCCCAGAAGGTTTCCTGCTCGGTGATCAACGCCGGTGACGGTCAGCACGAGCATCCGACGCAGGCGCTGCTAGACGCGCTGACGATCCGCCGCGCCAAGGGCAAGCTGTCGCGCATCATCGTCGCCATCTGCGGCGACGTTCTGCATTCGCGCGTCGCGCGTTCGAATATCCTACTTCTGAACGCAATGGGCGCACGCGTGCGCGTCGTTGCTCCGGCAACGCTTCTTCCCGCCGGCATTGCCGATATGGGCGTCGAGGTCTTCCATTCCATGAAGGAGGGTCTGAAGGGCGCCGATGTGGTGATGATGCTGCGCCTGCAGCGCGAACGCATGTCCGGTGCCTTCGTGCCGTCGGTGCGCGAATACTATCACTTCTACGGGCTAGACGCAGAGACGCTGAGGGCGGCGAAGGAAGACGCCCTGGTCATGCACCCCGGACCGATGAACCGCGGCGTCGAGATCTCGTCGGAGGTCGCGGACGGGCCGCAGAGCGTGATCGCAGAACAGGTGGAAATGGGGGTTGCTGTGCGCATGGCTGTGATGGAGACGCTGCTTGTGTCGCAAAATCAGGGTCCTCGCACCGAAGGAACCGGCGCATGAGAAACTCGGTTGTCCTCAAGAACGTTCGCATCCTCGATCCGTCGCGCGATCTCGACGAAGTCGGCACCATCATCGTCAAGGACGGCGTGATCGTCGCAGCCGGTGCGGATGCGCAGAACCAGGGCACGCCTCCTGGCGCCGAAGTGCGCGATTGCACCGGCCTCGTCGCCGCGCCGGGCCTCGTCGATGCGCGCGTCCATATCGGCGAACCCGGTGCTGAGCATCGCGAAACGATCGCTTCGGCGAGCCGCGCGGCAGCGGCCGGCGGCGTCACCTCGATCATCATGATGCCGGATACCGATCCTGTCATCGACGATATCGCGCTGGTCGAGTTCGTCAAGAAGACGGCGAAAGACAAGTCGCTGGTCAATGTTTATCCGGCAGCGGCGATCACCAAGCATCTTGCCGGCGAGGAAATGACCGAGATCGGCCTGCTGATGGAAGCGGGCGCTGTTGCCTTCACCGATGGTCGCTCGAGCGTGCACGACACACAGGTCCTGCGCCGGGTCATGACTTATGCGCGTGAATTCGGCGCCGTGATCTCCTGCGAGACGCGCGACAAATATCTCGGCGCCACCGGCGTGATGCATGAGGGACTGTTTGCCAGCTGGCTCGGCCTCGGCGGCATCCCGAAGGAAGCCGAACTCATTCCGCTCGAGCGCGATCTGCGCATCGCCAAGCTAACCTGTGGCAACTACCACGCTGCGATGATCTCCGTCCCGGAATCGGTCGAGGCGATCGAACTTGCCAGGGTTCGCGGCGCCACCGTGACCTGCGGCATCTCGATCAACAATCTGTCGCTCAACGAAAACGATATCGGCGAGTACCGCACCTTCTTCAAGCTCTACCCGCCGCTGCGCTCCGAAGGTGATCGCGTAGCGATGGTGGATGCACTGGCACGCGGTGCGATCGATATCATCGTCTCCTCGCACGATCCGCAGGATGTCGACACGAAGCGTCTGCCCTTCGGCGAAGCTGCAGATGGCGCCGTCGGCCTCGAAACGATGCTCGCTGCGGCGCTCCGCCTGCATCACAGCGGTCAGGTGAGCCTGATGCGCCTTATCGATGCGATGTCGACGCGGCCGGCGCGGATATTCGGCCTCGAGGCCGGCACGCTGAAACCGGGCGCGAAGGCGGATATTACGCTGATCGATCTCGATGACCCTTGGCTTGTTTCGAAGGACATGCTTCTTTCCCGCTCGAAGAATACGCCGTTCGAAGACGCGCGTTTCAGCGGACGCGCTGTTGCGACCTACGTCGCCGGACAGTGCGTGTATACGATATAAAAAGACCACCGGAGGGGAACATGGTCTCGGATCTCATGACGTGGCAGATCACGCTGCCGATCGCATTGGCGGCTGCCGCCATCGGCTACCTGCTCGGCTCCATCCCGTTCGGCCTGATCCTGACAAAGGCCGGTGGTCTCGGTGATCTGCGCAGCATTGGATCCGGCAATATCGGCGCGACCAACGTGCTCAGAACCGGCAATAAGAAGCTTGCCGCGGCAACGCTTCTCCTCGATGCGCTGAAGGCATCCGCAGCGGCCTGGATCGTCGGTTACTTCCTGGGCGACGAAGCAGCGCTGATCGCCGGCTTCTTCGCCTTCATCGGACACCTCTTCCCCGTCTGGATCGGCTTCAAGGGCGGCAAGGGTGTTGCCACCTATATCGGCACGCTGCTCGGCGTCGCCCCGATCATGGTTCTGGCCTTTGCCGCGGTCTGGTTGGCGGTCGCCTTCACGACGCGCTATTCGTCGCTTTCCGCACTGGTTGCAATGCTTGTCGTTCCGGTTGCATTGTGGATGCTTGGCGCCGAGAAGGTTGCAGCTGTCATGGCCATCATGACCGTCATCTCCTACTGGAAGCACAAGACCAACATCTCCCGCCTGATAAGCGGGACGGAAAGCAAGATCGGGGCGAAGGGATAGGAAGGACGCTCGCAGCGCAAGGCCAAACGCAATTGCGCTGGCGAAAACGGCAACGCATCGCGGGGCTGCGTCTTATCCGCTCCGAACGCCGGTCGGCTTGACGAAATCTGGAATGGCAACGGACTTCCCATCAGCGAAATGCCGTTCGGCTGGGAACCACGGGCACGCGACTTTCCGCGCCGAAACCGGCTGATCGCCGCGTTTCGCTCGTTCACTTATCATGGCAAGGCTTTCCGGCGCGTTCGCCAGGCGGGTGTTCGCGGTTGAGTGTTCGCCGCCCGACCCCGCCTTGTCACGGCACCAACGGATGGCTGAAAGATGGAGCAATGATATTCACCACTCCGGGTGATGTCACCGTAGCTTTGGCACCCCTCTCGCAGATCGATCGCTTCTCAGCGCCCGTCGCGGAGGAACCGGAGGGCAAGGGCTGTCGTTCGATACTGCCGTCGGTGACCCCGATCGCTCGCTCATCGTCGATTCGCTCGGCCCAACGCCTGTTGCGGCCGACGACGTCATCCGTCACACCAGCTGCCGGCGTCTTCGTTCTATCTTGCCCTGCTGGAGCTGGCTCTTGCCGGATGGCTTCATCGCCATCAAGGCGGCTTCGTCTCGCTTGCAATGGGCGACTGAGGTCCCTACATCGGGGCTTGCAATCACCGGCCTCCACATAGGCCATCTCGATCAGATAGCACAGCATATCGGCGTTCTCTCTTCCGCCATTTGCCTGATGGAAGCGATGTTCTCATGCGAGCCGGATCGTCCGGTATCTTTCTTTGCGAACTTGGCCGCCATGGGATAGTCTCTGAGGAACGAGAAATGCTGCCTTTCGGCGGGCCCGAACCACACTTCAAAAACGACACTTCAATTATCATAAATTGCAATACGCTGACTATCTCGTATTGGATGCATCTCGTTGTAATGCGTAAAAATGAAGTCAAGCCACTTGACCGAAACGATTTCCCTGTCCATGTCGAAGAACCGGTTATCTTGGCACAGCAGGGATTCCATCTGCTTATCCGCCGGTTTGGCGCATTTTTTAGAGAATCATGATGAATGTTGTAGTGGTAGAATCGCCTGCCAAGGCAAAGACGATCAACAAGTATCTGGGGCCCGGATACAAGGTGCTCGCCTCCTTCGGCCATGTCCGCGATCTGCCTGCCAAGGACGGCTCGGTTCTTCCCGACCAGGATTTCGAGATGTTGTGGGAGGTCGATGGTGCATCCGCCAAGCGGATCAAGGACATCGCCGATGCGGTGAAGTCTTCCGACGGCCTGTTCCTTGCAACCGACCCGGACCGCGAGGGTGAAGCGATTTCCTGGCACGTCCTCGACATGCTGAACAAAAAGCGCGTCCTGAACGGCAAAACGGTGAAGCGGGTCGTTTTCAACGCGATCACCAAGAAAGCCGTCCTCGATGCGATGGCCGAACCGCGCGACATCGACGTACCGCTGGTTGATGCCTATCTGGCTCGCCGCGCCCTCGATTACCTCGTCGGCTTCAACCTTTCCCCAGTTCTTTGGCGCAAGCTTCCGGGCGCGCGCTCGGCGGGCCGTGTGCAGTCGGTGGCGCTTCGCCTGGTTTGCGATCGCGAATCTGAAATCGAGCGCTTCATCTCGGAAGAATACTGGAACCTTTCGGCTCTCTTGAAGACGCCGCGGGGCGACGAATTCGAGGCAAAGCTGGTTGCAGCGAATGGCAAGCGGTTGCAGGCTCGCTCGATCGCAAACGGCGAACAGGCCGGCACACTGAAGGCGCTTCTCGAAGGTGCCGCCTATGTCGTCGACACGGTGGAGGCGAAGCCGGTCAAGCGCAACCCGGGACCGCCCTTCACAACTTCCACGCTGCAACAGGCCGCTTCATCGAAGCTCGGCTTTTCGGCGTCCCGCACCATGCAGGTTGCCCAGAAGCTCTATGAGGGCGTCGACATCGGTGGCGAGACGGTCGGTCTGATCACCTATATGCGTACGGACGGTGTGCAGATGGCGCCCGAAGCCATTGATGCGGCACGGGCGGCCATCGTCGATCAATTCGGCCAACGCTACATGCCGGAGAAGGCGCGCTTCTATTCCACCAAGGCGAAGAACGCCCAGGAAGCCCACGAAGCGATCCGGCCGACCGACTTTAATCGCTCGCCCGATCGAGTGCGTCAGTTCCTCGATGCCGACCAGTTAAGGCTTTACGACCTGGTCTGGAAGCGTGGTATCGCGAGCCAGATGGCCTCGGCGGAGATCGAACGCACGACGGCTGAGATCACCGCCGACAACAACGGCCAGACGGCCGGTCTGCGCGCTGTCGGCTCCGTCATCCGCTTCGACGGTTTCATCGCCGCCTATACTGACCAGAAGGAGGACGGCGAACAGAGCGACGACGGCGACGAAGAAGGCCGCCTCCCCGAGATCAACGCCCGCGAAAACCTCGCGAAGCAGAAGATCAATTCGACCCAACACTTCACCGAGCCGCCGCCGCGCTACTCGGAAGCGTCGCTCATCAAGAAGATGGAAGAGCTCGGCATCGGGCGTCCGTCTACCTACGCCGCGACGTTGGCGACACTACGTGACCGAGAATACGTGACCATCGACAAGCGGAAGCTCATTCCGCAGGCGAAGGGCCGGCTGGTGACTGCCTTCCTCGAAAGCTTCTTCACCAAGTACGTCGAGTACGACTTCACGGCAGACCTTGAAGAGAAGCTCGACCGGATCTCGGCGGGTGAACTGAACTGGAAGCAGGTCCTGCGCGATTTCTGGAAGGACTTCTTCTCCCAGATCGAGGACACGAAGGAGCTTCGCGTCACCAACGTTCTCGACTCGCTCAACGAGGCGCTGGCGCCGCTTGTTTTCCCGAAGCGCGAAGATGGCGGGGATCCGCGCATCTGTCAGGTTTGCGGCACCGGCAATCTTTCGCTGAAGCTGGGAAAATACGGCGCCTTCGTCGGCTGCTCGAATTATCCAGAATGCAACTATACCCGTCAGCTTTCGTCCGAAGGCGGTTCGGAAGCCGAAGGCACTGGGCTGAACGAGCCGAAGAATCTCGGCACCGACCCGGTGACCGGCGAGGAATTGACGCTGCGTTCCGGACGCTTCGGCCCCTACATTCAGCGTGGCGACGGCAAGGATGCCAAGCGTGCTTCCCTGCCGAAGGGCTGGAAGCCTGAGGATATCGACTACGAAAAGGCAATGGCATTGATTTCGCTGCCACGCGATATCGGCAAGCACCCGGAAACCAGCAAGATGATTTCCTCCGGCATCGGGCGCTATGGACCGTTTCTCTTGCACGATGGCGGCTACGCCAATCTCGAAAGCGTCGAGGACGTGTTCTCAATTGGTCTTAACCGCGCCGTCACCGTGATCGCCGAGAAGGCGAGCAAGGCACCGGGCGGGCGGGCGTCAGCGGCAGCCCTGAAAGAGCTCGGCGACCATCCGGATGGCGGCGCAATCACCATTCGCGACGGCAAGTATGGCCCCTATGTGAACTGGGGCAAGGTCAACGCGACGCTGCCGAAGGGCACCGATCCGCAGGCTCTGACAGTCGAGGAAGCGCTCGCGCTGATCGCCGCAAAGGCAGGCAAGGCACCGGCTTCGAAGAGCAAGGCAAAACCGAAGGCAAAGGCGGCGGCGGCCGAAACGAAGACGTCAAAGACTGCCGCCAAGCCGAAGGCGACGAAGGCCAAGGCGCCGGCAAAGACGAAAAAGAGCTGAGAGTGAGCAAAATCCCGCGGGAAAGAATGAAGGGCATGGGCAAGCGCCCGGGCAAGATTGGACATTCCAGCCAGCCACCCGCCGCCGATCCACTGAACATCGCCCATGGCGCGCTGCCCTCCCGTGAGGTTATCCTGCGTTTCATCGCCGATCATCCGCAGAAAGCGTCGAAGCGCGAGCTGGCGAAGGCGTTCGGGCTGAAAGGCGAAAGCCGCGTCGAGCTCAAGCACCTGCTGCGCGAACTGGAGCAGGAAGGCATGCTCCAGAAGACGCGCAAGTCGCTAATCCGGCCGGGAGCCTTGCCGCCCGTCACCGTGCTTGACATCACGACACGCGACAAGGACGGCGAACTGATCGGCCGGCCGGCGGAGTGGCCCGATGACCAGGGCGTCGCGCCTGCCGTCGCCATCCGCCAATCGACCTCTCCCGCGGGACGCAATGGCAAGGGCAAGGCGCCCGTTGCCGGCATGGGCGATCGCATTCTAGCGAAGATCTTTCCGGCCGCCGACCGCGGCGGACCGGCCTATACCGCGCGTATCATCAAGATCCTCGACAAGCGCCGCACCGCCAGCATGGGCGTCTTCAAGGATGCGCCGGGTGGAGCCGGACGTCTGCTCCCGATCGACCGGCGCGGCGAGGAAATGGTCATCGACCCTGACTATAAGGGCGAGGCCAAGGACGGCGATCTCGTCGAGGTCGAAGTTGCACGTCTTGGGCGCTTCGGCCTGCCGCGCGCCAAGGTGCTGTCGATCATCGGTTCTGTCGCGTCAGAGAAGGCGATCTCGATGATCGCCATCCATGCGCATGGCATTCCCCACATATTCCCGCCCGCAGTTGTCGCCGAGGCGGATGATGCCAAGCCCGCGACGATGTCGCATCGCGAAGATTGGCGCGATGTCCCACTCATCACCATCGATCCGGCCGACGCGAAAGACCATGACGACGCGGTCTATGCCGAGACAGATCCTTCAGCTGACAATCCGGACGGCGTCATCGTCACCGTCGCCATCGCCGACGTTTCCTATTACGTGCGCCCGAACTCGCCGCTCGACCGCGAGGCCTTGAAGCGCGGCAACTCGGTTTATTTCCCCGACCGGGTTGTGCCGATGCTGCCAGAGCGGATTTCGAACGATCTCTGCTCGCTGAGAGAAGGCCTGGACCGCCCGGCGCTTGCCGTTCGCATGGTGTTTTCGAAGGACGGCCGCAAGATCGGCCATACCTTCCATCGCATCATGATGAAGAGTGCGGCAAAGCTCTCCTACCAGCAGGCACAGGCAGCGATCGACGGAAAACCCGACGACAAGACGGGACCGCTTCTTGAACCCATTCTGAAGCCGCTCTGGAATGCCTACGGGGTGATGACGCGCGGGCGCGAACGACGTCAGCCGCTCGAACTCGACATGCCTGAGCGCAAAATCCTGCTGAAGCCGGATGGCACCGTGGACCGCGTCTTCGTGCCGCCACGCCTCGACGCGCACAAGCTGATCGAAGAAATGATGATCCAAGCAAACGTTTCGGCAGCCGAGACGTTGGAGAAGAAGCGGCAGGTATTGATCTACCGAATTCATGACGGGCCGACGCTTGCCAAGCAGGAAGTGGTGCGTGAGTTTCTGGCGACCCTTGGCATATCGCTCGCCAAGGGCGGCAACATGCGCGCCAACAATTTCAACATGATCCTTGCCAAGGCCGATGATACCCCGCATCAGACGATGGTCAACGAGATGGTTTTGCGCTCGCAGAGCCAGGCAATCTACAGCCCCGAGAACATCGGGCACTTCGGCCTGAACCTGATGAAGTACGCGCACTTCACCTCGCCGATCCGTCGCTATGCGGACCTCATCGTCCATCGTGCGCTGGTCGGCTCGCTCGGCTTCGGCGAAGGCGGCATCACACCCGATGAGGAAGGGGTGCTCGACGACATCGCCGCCGAGATCTCCACCTTCGAGCGGCGAGCCATGGCTGCCGAGCGCGAAACAATAGACCGCCTGATTGCCCATCATCTTGCCGGCCGCGTCGGCGAGGAATTCGAAGGACGCGTATCAGGTGTGACGAAATCGGGACTATTTGTCACTCTCCCGGACTATGGAGCGGACGGCTTCGTTCCTATATCTACGCTCGGAACGGACTACTTCATCTACGATGAGGCGCACCAAGCGCTGTCTGGCGAAAAGACCGGGCTCGGATATCGCCTTGGCGACAGTGTCACGGTCAAGCTTGCAGAAGCCATTCCGCTTGCCGGTGCGCTACGCTTCGAGATGATCAGCGAGGGGCGAAAGATGCCGACCGCTGTACGTTCGTTCCACAAGGCGGGCCGGCGCGACGCAAGCCGCGCGCGCAAAAAGGCCGGAACAAGGCCGCCAAGAGGGCGGCGATAGGCGTGTAGGGACGCCGCGAAAGGAAACGAACCATGACGACCACCTCGAGCGACCAGGCAATCCGTTACGGAGGCAGCGACGAGGTTGAGCGTCCGCTCGGCCGCTCTATCAAGCGCGGCATGCTGAACACCTGCCCCGCATGCGGCAGCGGCAAACTCTTCAAAAGCTTCCTGAAGCCGGTCGACAATTGTGCTGCCTGCGGCGAAGCCATGCACCACCATCGCTCGGACGACCTGCCGCCCTACCTCGCGATCGTGGTCATCGGCCACCTCATCATCGGCGGCTACATGGCAACTGACCTCGTTTGGCCAATGCCCCTCTGGCTCACCTTCGCGATCTGGACGCCCATCACCCTGATCGCCACGCTGCTGATCATCCAGCCGATCAAAGGCGGCGTCATCGGCCTGCAATGGGCGTTGAAGATGCACGGCTTCGGTGGCCAAACCGACGATCATGACGCCTACGAGATACCGGGCCGCAAACGCTAGGCGTACCTGCCCCTTCACCTTCACGACACAATTGACGTGTAGTGGCACGCCCCAAAGGCGCTGCGGTTCCGCGGGGCGAAATCTCATGCGTATTCGGTAAGCTTCTTTGACGATACCAATTCAAGTTCATCCAGGTTATTGCCGCCAGCGCGTTTCATCTTGTAAAGCACAGCCGTCACTTGGATTTGGCACGACTGTGCCTTTCTATGGTGCTGCGCGGTGAGCGATTCTGTGCAGCAGGTCTCTAAGGATGCGTATATGTCTCAGCCGCGAAACGGCACAACACCAGGCGATGTCGAAGAAATTCATTGGCCTTCGCTGGTGGCAGCCGTCTCGTCCATCTCCGCTGTCGGCATAGCCATCGGCCTCGGGCTTCCGCTTCTCAGCATCATTCTCGAAAAACGCGGCATTCCCTCGACGCTTATCGGATTGAACACGGCTATGGCCGGGGTTGCCGCGATGGCGGCTGCCCCGATCACCACGAAATTGGCGCACAAGTACGGCGTCGCCCCGACCATGATCTGGGCCGTCGTGATTTCAGCGGTCAGCGCGCTCGGCTTCTACTACGCCCAGGACTTCTGGATGTGGTTTCCGCTGCGTTTCGCCTTTCACGGCGCGACAACGACGCTGTTCATCCTATCGGAGTTCTGGATCAACGCCGCCTCGCCGCCCTCAAAGCGCGGTTTCGTGCTCGGTATCTATGCGACGGTCCTCTCGTTCGGGTTTGCAGGCGGGCCGCTCCTCTTTTCGATTCTCGGCAGCGATGGCATCCTGCCGTTTGCTGTCGGCGCAGGCGCCGTTCTGTTGGCTGCCATCCCGATCTATATCGCTCGGTACGAAAGCCCGGTTCTCGAAGAGAAGCCGGAGCTGCATTTCATGCGCTATGTCTTCCTGGTCCCGACCGCAACGGCTGCGGTCTTTATCTTCGGGGCCGTTGAAGCCGGTGGCCTAGCGCTGTTCCCAATCTATGCAGTGCGCGCCTCCTTTACCGAATCGCAGGCAGCCCTGCTGCTGACCGTCATGGGAATCGGCAATGTGATCTTCCAGATCCCCGTCGGCCTGTTATCGGACCGCATGAAGGACAAGCGGCCGCTGCTGGCCGCCATGGCATTCATGGGCCTCATCGGCTCCCTGATGCTGCCGGTCCTCGTGCACAGCTGGGTTCTGATGGCGACGGTACTCCTTTTCTGGGGAGGGTGTGTCGCGGGGCTCTATACAGTGGGCCTCAGTCACCTGGGCTCGCGCTTGACCGGCTCCGACCTCGCGGCCGCCAACGCCGCCTTTGTGTTTTGTTATGCGGTGGGCACCGTGGCCGGACCGCAGGTGATCGGCGCAGCCATCGACGTTGCCGGCAATGACGGTTTCGCCTGGGCGATCGCCGGATTCTTCGGCCTTTATGCCCTGCTTTCCGCCATCAGGCTGCTTTTCCTCCGAAAGCGGGCTTGACTTTTCGGGCGGGATTCGTAGTTTCGCGCCAGAATTTGCCGTGGAGCCTATCCGGCCTGCCACGGCTTTCATTTTATTAAAGGCAGGACGACCATGGCCAAGGCTACCACAATCAAGATCAAGCTGCTGTCGACGGCCGACACCGGTTTCTTCTACGTCACGACGAAGAACAGCCGTACGATGACGGACAAGATGACGAAGACCAAGTACGACCCGATTGCAAAGAAGCACGTCGAGTTCAAGGAAACCAAGATCAAGTAATCGCTGGATCTGACGTTTTTCAAGAAGGCGCGCGCCCACCGGCTGCGCGCCTTTTTGTTTGCCGGCTTTGCTGTCTGGTTCGAGGCACAGAAACAGAAACGCCGTCCCTCCTGAAAATGCGGAAAGGACGGCGTTTACTCGAAAGGGGGTCGACCGGCAAGCAACGCGGCACGAGGAACCGCTTAATGTTGCGAACCAGCCGACCGACCCCACGACCCAGGAGATGCGGCGGACCTGAGCATCATGGGGTATCCCGGACTCCTCACAGGGAGTACTTATCTCTTATGGCCCGATAATTTGCTCGAAAATGAAAGAAAATCAACAAATTCTTAATGGTTAGATTTCCGAGGTTGATTCCATGGTTAAAAGTACGGCTTTGGGACAATTTTTAGAGTTTCGAGTCGCCTCCGACGGCAAGAATAGCGCCAAATTGACAAAGAAGCGCGAAACTATAGACCAATAGTATTAGCTTGAGCCATTACGCCTCGAAGCTCGGTTATCGAAGCTACTTGCGAAATGCCGGCTAAATCTGATTGATCCTCACATTTTCCGCTGAAGCCCGTGCCCCATCTGCTTGGCGCGATATCAAAAGCCAACAAATGTTGGGGGAAAATGGCCGGCTTTGTATTCGAGTTGCTTGGCTGCTGCGCATCGGCAGGCATGAATCAAGTAGCTGTGGATGACCCAAAATGCTTCAAAGACGTGTTACTCAAGCCGCGGCGACGACGCGATTTCGGCCGCCCGTTTTTGCCTCGTAGAGCGCCAGATCGGCCTGCTTCATCAACTGTCCTGGAGTGATGATGGAGGAGATCCGTGACGAAATTCCGAATGAAGCCGTGACGCTCAACTCCTGCCCCGATGACTTCAGCAGGAACGGTACCGTGTCGACCGCCGAGCGCAACCGCTCCGCGACGGCTGCAGCGACTTCTGGCGAGGTATCCGGCATGATTACCACGAATTCCTCGCCGCCGTAGCGGCAAGCAAGATCGGCACCACGGACGGTGGAACGGATGCGGCTCGCGAACTCCCGCAGCACATCGTCCCCCGCATCATGCCCATAGGTGTCGTTGACCTGTTTGAAGCGATCGATGTCGGTGATCAGCACCGATAGCGGACGACCCCGCGCCATCGAGCGATTGAACAGCGTGCTCAAGTGATTATCCAGGTAGCGGCGATTGCTGAGCCCGGTCAACGGATCCGTGACCGCAAGCTCGATCGTCTGCTTCACGCTCGCGCGCAAACGATCATTGTAGCGCTTGCGACGCATCTGCGTCAGGCTGCGTGCCACCAGTTCGTTGGAATCGACCGGGCGAACGATATAGTCGTTAACGCCGAGTTCCAACGCCCGGATCGCCATGTCGTCGTCGCCCTGCTCGGTGATGATCAGTATCGGCAGAAAACGGGTGCGCTCCAACGAGCGGAGCTGTGAACACAGGCGCAGCGGATCGTAATCCTCGAAGTTGGCGTTGACGATGACGAGTTCAAACGGATTTTCCGAGGCCTCGAAGAGAGCCGCCTGCGGATCCGAGATTGCGGAGACATCGGCGACAGGCTTCAGCGCCTTGATGATACGTTCCTGGGAGTTGGCACGCCCATCGACCAGCAGTACCTGGCCCGATTCGTCGCCCCGCCCCTCACCCGACCGCAGCAGTTCGTCGATCCCCATCGTCTGGGCGGTTTCAGCGCGAATGCGCAGTTCATCGCTGAGCGTCTTCAGCCGCAAGAGGCTCTTCACCCGCGAAATCAGTTGAAGGTCATTGACCGGCTTGGTGAGAAAGTCATCGGCGCCGGCCTTCAGGCCACGCACGCGGTCAGTCGGCTGATCCAAAGCCGTCACCATGACGACGGGTATGTGCGAGGTCTTTGGATTGGCCTTCAGGCGCTCGCACACTTCGAAGCCGTCCATCCCCGGCATCATGATATCTAGGAGGACAAGATCGACCTGGTTCCGCTCGCATATTGCCAGGGCCTGATAGCCGTCGCCGGCGGTCAATACATCGAAATACTCGGCGACTAGCCGCGCTTCGAGCAACTTGACGTTGGCCGGAATGTCATCAACCACCAGAATGCGCGCAGTCATAGGCTTCTTTCCGATGCGTCAGGCATCGCCCAGATAGGTCTTGATCGTCTCGATGAATTTGGGAACGGAGATGGGTTTGGAGACATAGGCCTCGCAGCCGCCCTGGCGGATGCGCTCCTCGTCTCCTTTCATGGCGAATGCTGTGACGGCGATAACAGGAATGACGTGCAGATCATCGTCTTCCTTCAGCCATTTGGTGACCTCGAGACCAGAAACCTCAGGGAGCTGAATGTCCATCAGAATCAGATCAGGCCGGTATTTACGAGCTAGATCAAGGGCTTCCATGCCGTTTCGGGTCTGGATCGTCGTGTAGCCAGACGCCTCGATAAGGTCGCGAAAGAGCTTCATGTTGAGCTCGTTATCTTCTACAATCATCACCTGTTTGGGCATGACACGCGTCCTACGTCCGTTCTGGTAACCGCTTCCCCGCATGAAGAAGGCTTATGCGACGGCATGGTTCCATAGAACCGATGGCTGCAGGCTAGCGGTATTTGGTTGAAAAATAGGTAATTTACCCCGAGAAATGCAAAGCAACTTCAAGACTTCGAAACAACTCGCGGCCGATCCGCAGCAGACTGCGATCGCCGTTCTCGCCTGGCTTGCCAACGAACCGGATTTGTTCGGCCGTTTCCTTGCATTGACCGGCGTCGAACCGGCGCAAGTGCGCGGTGCACTCAAGGAGCCCGGATTTCTCTCCGGCATGATGGATTTCATCATGCAGCACGAGCCGACGGCCATGGCCTTTTGCCAGGCGACCAACACCGCACCCGACGTCTTGAACGCGGCATGGCTGCACTTTTCGCCACCCGGATTGGGCTCGGGAGAATATTGAGCATGGATATGGCAACCAACGCCAGCCAGATTCGCCTCGGCGACCGGCCGTTGATCGTCTGCGACATCGACGAAGTGGTTCTCGAATTCCTCTCGCCGTTTACCGCTTTCCTTCGCTCGCACAGTTACGACCTCCTGCCCCGCTCGTTCCGGCTCTACGGCAATATTGTCTCGCTCCTCGACGGCAGCGAATTGGACAAGGCCGCAGTCGATTCGTTCGAAGAGGTGTTCTTCGCAAACCAGCACCTCTGGCAGACGCCGGCGGAAAGGGCGGTGGAAACGCTGCGGGCGCTCTCCGATGACGCCGACGTCGTCTTCCTGACTGCGATGCCGCCTCGGCACCACGCAATCCGGCGCAAATTGCTCGATCAGCTCGACCTCTCTTTCGACCTGATCGCCACGCAGGAGCCGAAAGGGCCTGTTGTCGCCAGGCTGCATGATCGCAGAAGCCTGCCTGTCGCCTTCATCGATGATATGCAACGCAATCTCCTTTCCGTTGCCGATCATGTGCCCGAGTGCCTGCTCCTGACCATGATGGCCAACGCCGATTTCAAGCCGTTCGCACCACCGCCGGTTGGAAGCATCGTGGCCGCCGCCGGCTGGGAACATGCTGCAGACCTACTGAGGGCGCATTTCTCGGCGGATATTCTCAAGATCGCAAATCCAGCCGCATGAGCGGCCGGCCATCCTTTCTCCTTGCCACAGTTTCAAATCCGGCCGCATCGAAGATCGCCGTGGACCCCGTACAGAGCGTCACCGACCTCGATTGCTTGACGTGGTCGATCGGACAGCCCTCGAGATAGCGAGCACCGTGACGCCGCGCATGGTCTATCGCACCGGCAAGAAGGCGATGGCTGAGCCCCTGCCCTCGCAAATCCGACTTCAGGAAAAAACAGCTCACGGCCCAGAATGACGGATCGTGTGCATCGCGTTCTTCCACCGGTCGGGACACGGTGCGTGGCGAATTGAATTGCGGCACGTCGTGCCTCGATCCGACCTGGACCCAAGCGACCGGCTCGTCATCAGCATAGGCCAGGATGCCTGGCGGCGGGCCGACAGCTATTCGGCCCTGCATGTGCGATTTTCGCTCTCCCGGCCCCATTTTCGTTCGCACGGCATGAGGCAAGCGCAGGGCAACGCACCAGCAGTCATAGAAGGCTCCGCGAGGACCGAAGAGCCGCTCGAAGTCATCCCACCGGTTTGCGGTCACCGGCTCGAAACGGAGATCGATATCCAATGCAAACCTCCTCGCCTCTCTTGAGACTCAAAAGCTTAGAGGCTAATGTTGCGATGTTCAATCTTTGTTCTGGTCATGACACTTGCGTACGCCAAGACACCCGGCTTCTGTCGCGACTGCCTTGCCGAGCAGAAGGCCGAAACGCGCCGCTGCGCGGCGTGCGGAAGTCCCCGTCTTGTGCGGCACCAGGAGCTGTACGAGCTGACGCTGGCGCACATCGACTGTGACGCCTTCTATGCGACGATCGAGAAACGTGACAATCCCGAGCTCGCCGACAAGCCTGTCATCATCGGTGGCGGCAAGCGCGGGGTGGTCTCGACCGCCTGCTACATTGCGCGCATTCACGGCGTTCGTTCTGCGATGCCGATGTTCAAGGCCCTGGAGGCCTGTCCTCAGGCAGTGGTTATTCGGCCCGACATGGAAAAATACGTCGAGGTCGGACGCAAGGTCCGCACCTTGATGCAGGAACTGACGCCGCTCGTTCAACCGCTTTCGATCGACGAGGCGTTCCTGGAGCTCGGCGGCACCGAGCGGCTGCATCACGATCCGCCGGCGCGCACGCTTGCCAAATTCGCCCAGCGCATCGAGAAAGAGATCGGCATAACCATTTCTGTCGGCCTCTCCTATTGCAAGTTTCTCGCGAAAGTCGCGTCCGACCTGGAGAAGCCTCGCGGCTTCTCTGTCATCGGCCGGGAGGAGGCTGTTTCCTTCCTCGCACCGCGACCGGTGACGACGATCTGGGGCGTCGGCAAGGCGTTTGCAGCAACGCTGGAGGCCGATGGCATCCACACGATCGGCCAGTTGCAGGAGATGGAAGAAGGCGACCTCATGCGCCGATATGGCAGCATGGGGCAGCGTCTGGCACGCCTTTCCCGTGGCGTCGACGACCGCGAAGTGCATCTCAACGACGTCGCAAAGAGCGTCTCATCCGAAACAACCTTCTTCGACGACATTTCCCGCTATGACGAACTCCTTCCGATCCTCCGCAGTCTTTCCGAAAAGGTCTCGTGGCGGCTGAAGAAGCACGGCATTGCCGGCCAGACGGTGGTTCTGAAAATGAAGACGGCGGACTTCAAGCAACGCACGCGCAATCGCAAGCTCGAAGACCCGACCCAACTTGCCGACCGGATCTTCCGCACCGGGCTGGACCTTTTGGAGAAAGAAACGGACGGCACGAAGTTTCGTCTGATCGGCATTGGCGTGACCGATCTTTGCGATCCCGCAAGGGCAGATCCGCCCGACCTCATCGATGTGCAATCGGGCCGCAGGGCGGCGGCCGAAGCGGCGATGGACAAGCTGCGCGACAGGTTCGGCAAAGGAACCGTCCAGACCGGATATACTTTTGGGGGAAAGCGCGATCACTAGTATGTGAGCCTGCCTCAAGGTCCTTTGTTTCAAGTTTTCCTTAAGCTTCGCCGATTAGGCTGGCGCTTCACGTATTGCGTATCGGTTGAGTCATATGTTGTCGCGTCTCGTTTTTGGCCTCGGCTTGCTGTCGGCCACCGCACTCGTGCACCCTGCGCTCGCGGCGGATGCACGCACGTTGCAGATCTTCGTATCGAAGGATGCGCAATCGCTCACGCTCTACGAGGGCACCGAGGTCGTGGCGACCTCGAAGGTCTCGACGGGGAAACCGGGCCATACAACGCCGAGCGGCATCTTTTCCGTCATCGAGAAGCAGAAATATCACGAGTCCAACCTCTATTCGGCTGCACCGATGCCCTTCATGCAGCGGCTGACTTGGTCTGGTATCGCGCTTCACGAGTCCAATTCCGTGCCGCGATACCCCGCGTCACACGGCTGCGTCCGCATGCCGGCAGCCTTTGCCAAGCAGCTCTATGAAATGACAGAGATGGGCGTTCCGGTTGTCATTACCGACGCGGAAGTGACGCCGGAACCGATCGATCATCCGGCGCTCTTCCGGCCGGACATGCCGGAGCCCCCGGCGCTGCTTTCCGACGCTGCTTTGCGGCCGGCGATCGGGCAGGCCCCCGTTCAGGTCGCCATGAACGACGTCGCACTACCGGCTGCCCAGACCCCGGCGGCAAGGGCTCCCGCCAACGATACGCCGATCCGTATTCTCATGACGCGCCGCAGCCTGCGCGAGGAGATCATTGACCTTCAAACATACCTCAATGAGCTCGGATTTGCCGTGGGTGAGCCGGATGGCTTCCTCGGACCAGAAACGCTGCAGGCAATCAGCGATTTCAAGTTGCAGCATCCAGTTGAGCCAACCGCAGACAAGTCACCGGCAAGTGACGTGCTCATCCGAGCCGTCTATGCCGCGGCGGGCAAGGGAACGCCTCCGAATGGAGTCATCATGATCCGCCAAGGTTTCCAGCCTGTTCTTGAAGCGCCGATCTCGATTGAAAATCCTGGCCTTGCCCTCGGTACGCATTTCTTCATGGCACGCAGTGTCGATTTCGAAACAGGCTCGGCGGACTGGATGGGTGCGACGCTTCCCACCACGCTCTCGCGCGCAACCATGACGCGGCTCGGAATCAGCAGCCTCGAAAGCTCGATCATCAGCGGCACGCCGATCGCCAATGCTCTGAGCCGTATCCATATTCCCGCGGAGACGCGGCGCAAGATCGACGCCATGTTGACCCGCGGCTCGACACTGACGATCTCCGACACCGGCCTCGGAGCCGAGACCGGCAAAGGAACCGACTTCATCACGGTTACCAAAAGCTGACGTCAGACCAACTCGACGTCAACGACACCGGGTGCTGCGCGAAGCGCCGCGGCAATTTCGGGCGTGATGCGATACTTCTGCGGGAGTTCAACCTCCACCTCGCGCTTGCCCTCCTCCTTGATCACGATGAATGAGACCAAGCCATCGCCCTTGGCGTTCAGGTGCGCCGCGACCGCGCGCAGCGGCCCGCAATCGCGCACGTAGACGCGCAGGGCCTTCTGCATCTGCAGCGATTTCTCTTCCAGCGACTGGATGGTCTGCAGCCGAAGGCCGACGCCTTCCGGCCGCTCCTCCCCCGTCGCCGTGATCACGAAGGACTTTCCGGACTCCAGTACGTCACGGTATTGGTTCAGCATCTCAGAAAACAACACCGCTTCGAACTGACCCGATGAATCCGAAAACACGATGATGCCCATCTTGTTGCCGGTCCTCGTCTTGCGCTCCTGCTTGGAAATGACCGTCCCTGCAAGGCGGCCGTTGCTCGCTCCCTGCTTCACTGCCGCCGAAAACTCGGCGAAGGTCTGCACGCGCATCTTCTGCAGAATGTTCTGGTAGCTATCGAGCGGATGCGCGGTCAAATAGAAGCCAAGGACCTGGAACTCCTTGAGCAGCTTCTCAGAGGCCAGCCACGGCGAAAACGGCGGCAGCGAGATTTTCTCGGGGCCTGACGAAAGAGCGCTGCCGAAGATATCGGACTGGCCGCTCAGCTTGTTTTCCTGTGCACGCTGGGCATAACCCATGATGCGATCGAGACCGCCTGCCAGTTGCGCGCGATCGAGCCCGAAACAATCGAACGCACCGGCGAAGATCAGGCTTTCCAGCACGCGACGGTTCACCTGCCGCGGGTCGATGCGCAGGCAGAAATCTTCAAGGCTTGCGAACGGCGTGTCGCCGCGGACCTCCACGATATGATCGACGGCCGATTCACCGACCCCCTTCAACGCTGCCAGCGCATAATAGATCCTGTTGTCGCCAGTCTCGAAATGACGGAACGAGGTCTGCACCGAGGGCGGGATCACCTCGATCTCGAGGCGCTTGGCGTCCTGGCGGAAGTCGTTGACCTTTTCGGTGTTCGACATATCGAGCGTCATCGACGCGGCAAGGAACTCGACCGGATAATGCGCCTTCATATAGGCAGTCTGATAGGAGACGATCGCGTAGGCGGCGGCGTGCGACTTGTTGAAGCCGTAGTTAGCGAACTTGGCGAGTAGTTCGAAGATGTTGTCAGCCTGCGGCTTCGACACGCCGTTCTTCACGGCACCATCGACGAAGCGCTCGCGCTGTTGGTCCATCTCCGCCTTGATCTTCTTACCCATGGCGCGGCGCAGAAGGTCGGCTTCGCCGAGCGAGTAGCCGGACAGGACCTGGGCGATCTGCATCACCTGCTCCTGGTAGACGATAACCCCTTGCGTCTCCTTCAGCAGATAGTCGATCGTCGGATGGATCGACTCGACTTCTTCCTCGCCGTGTTTGCGGGCGTTGTATGTCGGGATGTTCTCCATCGGGCCCGGGCGATAAAGTGCCACGAGCGCGATGATATCCTCGACGCAGTCCGGCTTCATGCCGATCAGCGCCTTGCGCATGCCCGCACTTTCCACCTGGAACACGCCGACCGTTTCGCCCCGCGAGAGCATCTCGTAAGTCTTCTTGTCGTCGAGCGGTATCGAGGCCAGGTCGACATTGATGCCGCGCTTGGCGACGAAATCGACCGCTACCTTCAGCACCGTCAGCGTCTTCAACCCGAGGAAGTCGAACTTGACGAGGCCGGCCTGCTCGACCCACTTCATGTTGAACTGGGTGACGGGCATGTCGGAGCGCGGATCGCGATACATCGGCACCAGCTTCGACAGCGGGCGGTCGCCGATGACGATACCGGCGGCGTGGGTGGAGGCGTGGCGGTATAGGCCCTCGATCTTCTGGGCAATGTCGAGCAGGCGCGCGACGACAGGCTCCTTGCCGGCCTCCTCCTGCAGCTTCGGCTCTTCCTCGATCGCCTTCGACAGCGGCGTCGGGTTGGCCGGGTTGTTGGGAACCAGCTTGCAGATCTTATCGACCTGTCCGTACGGCATTTCCAGCACACGGCCGACATCTCGCAACGCGGCGCGAGCCTGCAGCGAACCGAAGGTGATGATCTGCGCGACCTGCTCGCGGCCGTATTTGCGCTGGACGTAGCGGATCACCTCTTCGCGGCGATCCTGGCAGAAGTCGATGTCGAAGTCGGGCATCGAGACGCGTTCCGGGTTGAGGAAGCGTTCGAAGAGCAGCGAAAAACGCAGCGGATCGACGTCGGTGATCGTCAGGGCATAGGCGACCAGCGACCCAGCACCCGAACCACGGCCCGGGCCGACGGGAATATCATGCTGCTTTGCCCATTTGATGAAATCAGCAACGATCAGGAAGTAGCCAGGAAACTTCATGCGTTCGATAACGCTAAGCTCGAACTCCAGCCGTTCGCGGTATTCCTTCTCCTCGTAACCAGGCGACATGCCGAGCGTGGCGAGGCGATTGTCCAGCCCTTCCTCCGCCTGCCGGCGCAGTTCGAGCGCCTCTTCGCGTTCCGCTTCCTCGGGATCGGTCGTGGCGCCCGTGAAGCGCGGCAGGATCGGCTTGCGCGTCTTGAGGATGAACGAGCAGCGGCGGGCGATCTCGATGGTGTTTTCCAGCGCTTCCGGCAGATCCGCAAACAGCTTCGCCATTTCGGCGCGGCTCTTGAGGTAGTGATCCGGCGTCAGGCGAAACCGCGTGTCGTCGGAGACGATGGCATTGTGGGCCACCGCCATCAGCGCGTCGTGCGCATCGTAGTCGTCACGGGTCGGGAAGAACGCTTCGTTGGTGGCGACCAGCGGCAGATCGTGCTCATAGGCAAGGCCAACGACCTTCTGTTCATGGCGTTTGTCATAGGTGCCGTGACGCTGCAGTTCGACATAGAGACGGTCGCTGAAATGGCGCTTCAGCAGCAGGAGGCGTGCTTCTGCCAGCGCTGCGTGCCCATCCTTCAGCGCCAGATCGATCGGCCCGGTCAAGGCACCTGTCAAAGCGATCAGGCCGTCCGCTCCGATCTCATCGAGCCAGGAGGCACGAATGTGGATCGACTGACCGTTGCCCTCACCGCCGAGATAGGCCCGACTGACGAGATCAACCAGTCGCTCGTACCCGGCGTCGGTGGCGGCCAGCAGCACCAAGGACGGGAGCTTGACGAGCGCCTGCTGTCCGCCGCGCCGCTCCGTCTCAAGGCCGTCTTCCATGTCGATCGAGACCTGGCAGCCGATGATCGGCTGCAGACCTTCATCCATCGCCTTCTGTGAGAATTCGAGGGCGACAAACAGATTGTTGGTGTCGGTGATCGCGATCGCCGGCTGGCTGTCGCCCGATGCCTTGTAGAGGATCTTCTTCAGCGGCAGCGCGCCCTCGAGCAGCGAATAGGCCGAGTGGACACGAAGGTGAACAAAGCCCGGCGTACCGCCGATAAAACCGCTCGCCGCGTCTTTCTCCGCACTCGCCATGACATGCCTTCCGATCACCTGAATCAATCGGGTGCATTCTCAGCATTGAGGGGTCGATGTCCAGAGAAGGGAGTGCGTTTGGACCGCATGGCAGCCATGCGGTCCCCGGAATTCTCACATTGCCATGCAGATTAGCGAGAAGCTGGCAACGAACATTGCGATGGAGGTGAATGCTGCGATATCACGGATCATGTCAGTCATTTGGCTCTCCTGTTCTCTTATGTTTTTAATTTGTTCTGCTATTGTTCTATTGTCAACAGGATTCTTTTCCGCTCTGCTGGCCGCATGGCGATGGGAGAAAAGCATGTTTAAGTTTGTATTAATTGCTGGATTGGCGCTATCCACGGCGTTTACCGCCCGAGCCGAGCAGATTGATCCTGCACGCATCGTCGACGCGGCGATGGGCGATTGGGATGGCGACGGGCGGGCGGATCTTGCAATGTTGGTTGCTCCAGTCGACAGCGCCAGCGATGATCAAATCGGCATCTACATCTATCTTCGCGACGCCGACCACGAACTCCTGCGACTTTCGCTGAGCGCGCCAAACAAGATTTGGGGCAGCACCAGTGCTGATGGGGTCTTCGGCCAGGAGCCGTCGTTGAAAGCCGTCGGCAAGTCCTCGATCGCGATACACTCGCAGAACAGCGCCATCGGCCGCGATCGCTGGGACCAAACGCTGACGATCGCCTATCGCAACAAGCAGTTCGTCGTGGCCGGTTACACTTACAATCACTACGACACGCTCGACCCCAACGCCGGCAGCTCCTGCGACTACAACGCGTTGGCTGGCAAGTTGCAGAAGAATGGCAAGGACGTCAAAACCGAGCCCCGTGTCATCCCGATCGCCCAGTGGAACGACGACACAGGGCAATCGATCTGCGGGCAATAGCTTTCGTTCTGATTTTGTTTTTTACAGTTGGCACCGTTGTTGAGACGCTGCCGAGCGGGAGGCAACAGGCCATGAATATTGCCGCATTGAACAGTTTTATCGTCGAGGCGAAGGCCAACACCTATGTCGGCGGCGGAATTCCTTCGCCGGCCTGCCGGACGGGATCGCACGACATCGGCTATCAGCGCGGCGGGTGGCGCTATCTCGACAGCTATTTCGGCGGAACCGATTTCGCCGGGCAGGAAGTGGTCTGGCTGGATGGCGAGCCGATCTGGGCGATGAACTACTTCGGACGCATCGTCGAGCATGCGCTGATTGATGGAGAACGGGCGGGGACCGTCATTAAGGCTGCGCTGTCGAAAATGTATGGCGAATACCGACGCTTTCTCGGCGGCATGGAATTCGAGCATGCCTTCGGTTTCTATGCCGATCAAAGCACGGGCGACTGCAGTCATTTCAGCGGCCGCGAAGTGATCGTCGTGAACGAGCGCAGGGCCTACGAATTGGACTACCGTGGCGGTCTCATCCACCGCTGATCAGAAATCCACGACCTTGCCGTCGGCGATCGTGACGCGCCGGTCCATGCGGCCGGCGAGTTCGTGATTGTGGGTCGCGATTAGCGCCGCCAGGCCAGATTGGCGCACCAGTGCTTCTAACGCGTCAAAGACATAGCTTGCGGTTTCCGGATCGAGGTTGCCTGTGGGCTCGTCCGCCAGGAGCAGGCTCGGCGCATTGGCGACGGCGCGGGCAATCGCCACGCGCTGCTGTTCGCCCCCGGAAAGCTCCCCGGGGCGATGCGCGCCGCGATGGCCGATCCGCATGTAGTCGAGCAACTGGCCCGCCCGCTCCTTTGCTTCCTTGCGCGGCAGGCCGGCGATCATCTGCGGCATCATGATGTTCTCGATCGCGGAGAATTCCGGCAGCAGATGATGAAACTGGTAGACGAAGCCGATTTCATTGCGACGGATCGTGGTGCGCTTGTCGTCCGGCAAGCCGTCGCAGGCATTGCCATTAATCGTCACCTCGCCGCCATCGGGATGCTCAAGCAGGCCTGCAATATGCAGCAGCGTCGATTTTCCCGTGCCTGATGGCGCGACGAGGGCTACGATTTCACCGCTGTTCAACGTAAAATCCGCACCCTTGAGGATCGAGAGCAGCGTCTCGCCCTGGCCGTAGTGGCGCTCGACGCCGGAAAGCTTGAGAACGGTATTCCGTTTCATGAACAGGGCATTCCTTATTCGTAGCGCAGGGCCTGCACGGGATCGAGCTTGGAGGCTCGCCATGCCGGGAAGATCGTCGCGATGAAGGACAGCGTCAGGGCCATAATCACGACCGACAGCGTTTCGCTGAAGCTCATTTCGGCTGGCAGCTGGCTGAGGAAATAAAGCTGCGGATCAAACAGCACTGTGCCGGAAACCCACGAGAAAAACTCGCGGATCTTCTCGATGTTGACGCAGACGAGAACGCCGAGCAAGACACCGGCCAGCGTGCCAACGACACCAATGGCGGCGCCCGTCATGAAGAAGATGCGCATGATCGCGCCGGAAGTCGCGCCCATCGTGCGCAGGATGGCGATATCGCTGCCCTTGTCCTTCACCAGCATGATGAGGCCGGAAATAATGTTGAGCGCAGCAACGAGCACGATGAGCGTCAGGATCATGAACATGACGTTGCGTTCGACCTGCAGGGCCGAGAAGAAGGTCTGGTTGCGTTGGCGCCAATCGGAAATCGCGATCTGACGACCGGCCGCGGCTTCAACCTTCGGCCGCATATTGTCAATGTCGTCGGGATTGTCGACGAAGAGCTCGATGGATTGAACCAGTCCCTCGGCATTGAAATAGAGCTGCGCCTCCTCGAGCGGCATGTAGATGATCGTCGCGTCGTATTCGGACATACCGATCTCGAAAGTACCCGAGACCTTGTAGGACTTCACGCGCGGATTGACGCCCATCGGCGTAATGTCACCTTCCGGAGACATCAACGTGATCGTATCCCCCGCCTGGAGTCCGAGCTGTTCGGCCATGCGCGAGCCGACCAGCACGCCTTGTCCGGCGGCAAAGCCGACCAGATCACCGGACTTGATGTTGCCGGAGACGGTTTTCACCTTGTCCAAATCTTCCGGTCGGATACCACGCACCAGCGCACCTGTGCCGGCTCCGCTTGGCCCGGCAGCGAGCGTCTGGCCTTCCACCAGCGGCAGTGCCATTTTAATGCCCGGCACGCCAGCAAGCCTATCGGTCAGCGCCGGATAGTCGGTGAACGGCGTATCGACCGGTTGAACGATCATGTGACCGTTGATGCCAAGAATGCGAGAGATCAGCTCCGTGCGGAATCCGTTCATCACCGCCATGACGATGATGAGCGTAGCAACGCCAAGCATGATGCCGATGAAGGAAAAGCCGGCGATCACCGAAATAAACGCCTCCTTGCGGCGGGCGCGCAGATAGCGCCACGCCACAAGCCGTTCGAAGGCGGAAAATGGCCGGCTGGCCGGCGCCGAGCCGGATTTAGAACCCTGCTGGCTCACCGCTACATCTGCCATCCTGCCTCCCGCCTTCTCAGCCCAAGAGCTTGTTGATCGCCGCGTCGATGGTCATCGTTTCGCGGGCGCCCGTCTTGCGGTCCTTCACTTCGACTTCGCCGCTCGCGACCGCGCGCGGGCCGGCAACGATCTGCAGTGGAACGCCGATCAGGTCGGCGGTCGCGAATTTCGTCCCGGCACGGTCGTCCGTATCGTCATAGAGAACGTCCTTGCCGGCGTTCGAGAGTGCCGCATAGATCTTCTCGCAGGCAGCATCGCACGCCGCATCACCGGCCTTCATGTTGATCACGATAGCATCGAACGGCGCCACGGACGCCGGCCAGATGATTCCGTTCTCGTCATGCGATGCTTCGATGATGGCGGGAACAAGGCGGGTTGGGCCGATCCCGTAGGAACCCATGTGGACAGTATGCTCCTTGCCATCCGGACCCTGCACCTTCGCGCCCATCGGCTCCGAATACTTTGTGCCGAAGTAGAAGATATGGCCCACTTCAATGCCGCGCGCGGAGAGGCGGTGCCCTTCGGGAACCTCGTTGAACGCAGCTTCGTCGTGCATCTCCGATGTCGCGGCATAAAGCGATGTCCACTTGTCGAAGACCGCCTTCAGACCTTCGACGCTGTCAAAGTCGGTATCTTCCGCAGGGATATCGAAATTGACGAAGTCCTTGTGGCAGAACACTTCGGATTCGCCGGTGTCGGCCAGGATGATGAATTCGTGGCTGAGATTGCCGCCAATCGGACCGGTATCGGCGCGCATCGGGATGGCGCGCAGGCCGAGGCGGTCGAAGGTGCGCAGATACGCGGCGAACATCTTGTTGTAGGAGTGCTCTGCAGCTTCGCGCGTCAGGTCGAATGAATAGGCGTCCTTCATCATGAACTCGCGCGAGCGCATGGTGCCGAAGCGCGGACGGATCTCGTCGCGGAACTTCAGCTGGATGTGATAAAGGTTGAGCGGCAGGCTCTTGTAGGACTTCACGTAGGACCGGAAGATATCCGTGACCATTTCCTCATTCGTCGGGCCGTACAGCATCGGACGGTCCTGACGATCCTTGATGCGCAGCATTTCCTTGCCGTAGGCGTCGTAGCGCCCGCTTTCCTGCCAGAGCTCTGCCGACTGCAGCGTCGGCATGGAGAGCTCTATCGCGCCGGTGCGGTTCTGCTCCTCGCGGATGATGTTGTTGACCTTGTCAAGCACACGCTTTCCAAGCGGCAACCAGGAATAGATACCCTGCGACTGCTGCCGGATCATGCCGGCACGCAACATCAACCGATGGGAGACGATTTCCGCCTCCTTGGGATTTTCCTTGAGGATAGGCATGAAATAGCGAGACAGGCGCATGGCGAATTCCAGAGCGTTGAGAGACCGCATGTCGCGGAATCGAAGGCGATCACAAATATTGGCAGCGTTCATAGCTGCTTCGCGAAAGGAAAGAAACCCGCGACGGGCCGAAGCGGCCTTCCGTTAAAGCAAGTTCGCACTTGCGAAGCAGACAAAGTAAGAAAAAGGCGGAATTATAATGGTTTGTACGAAATTCTTATCAACAGAAAAAATTTGCTGGAGTGTAGCAAAAATGCAAAAAAACCTGATGACAAAGCCCATTCTTTGAGCTAGTTTTAGCCCACAAAACAGGCAGGGAGCTCAAATCCCTGTCGATTTCGCGGTCAAGTCTTGGGAGGATCAGATCTTAGGCGCGCTTGTCGCAGCCCCGGCAACGGATAAGGATCACGCGATACTTAAAACAAGGCTTTCAGCCTTGTTTTTTTTTGGCTTTTTCTACCCATATCCGCTTTGCAACGCCCTTCACTACCGTAGCGTAAGGCCCCCGTTCCGTTACGGCACCTCCATGCCGCAACTTCATGACATGTGTATGACGGCCAAAATCTGCATTCGCCCAAAAACTGGGCAAACGCCCTTAGACGTTTGAGAATGAAGGGCCAATCTGCGGCAGGGCGTCGAAGCCCCACCCGAAGTAGTTCGAAGCAATGTACCACAACGCGTAGATGACGGCGGAGATGAGTGTCGTCATCGAGAAAACAAATACTGGCCGGAACCGGGTCGGCGCGCTGTGAACGGTTCCCAACACGATATCGTTGTCTTCCGCTTGCGTGCGCAGGCCGATCGGTAGGACGGCAAAGAGGGTAATCCACCACACGATAAAGTAGACGGCGAAGCCCTGTAGAAATGTCTGCAGCATCGAAACGGTCCCACTTTGCGACTATCGCAACTGTCGTGCTTATAGGCCGGAATGTCCGTCAACTCAAAGCGGGTTTGAACCACTTGCTGACATTTGCCGGATTTGTGTCACTCTGCCGCAGGCTTGCTCAGACCTGCTCCAGTTCGATGAGTGTCCCAAAGAAATCCTTCGGATGCAGGAACAGCACTGGCTTGCCATGCGCGCCAATCTTCGGCTGGCCGTTGCCGAGTACCCTTGCACCGCCCCGGATCAACTGATCGCGAGCAACGAAGATATCGCCGACTTCGTAGCAGATATGGTGCATTCCACCGGATGGGCTCTTCTCCAGGAAAGCCGCGATCGGCGAGTCCGTTCCCAACGGCTGCAGGAGTTCTATTTTGGTATTCGGCAGCTCCACGAAGACGACGGTGACGCCGTGTTCCGGCAGAGCTTGCGGGGCCGAGACGGTTGCGCCGAGTGTGTCCCGATACGCGGTCGTTGCGGCCGCAAGGTCGGGAACAGCGATAGCAACGTGGTTGACCCGGCCGAGCATTCGTCAGACCTTCGTAACGAAGACAGTGACCACGGGCTTCTTGCCCCAGGTCTGGTTGGCCGTTGAGCGAATGGCGCGGCGCACCGACTCCTGCAACAGGTCGAGATCCTTCCGGCGCGCCCGCGGTATGCTCTCGATGGCGCCAACAGCAGCATCGTACAGCGTGTCTTCCATCTCGTCGCCCTCATCGTCATAGACAGGCAGGCCTATCGCAACCAGATCCGGGTCGCCGACGATATCGTAGCGGCTGTCGATCACGACGTTCACGGCGACATGGCCGACATAGGAGAGCTTCTTGCGCTCACCGATGCCCATCTCGTCGAAATCGCCGATCAGCGAGCCGTCCTTGTAGATACGACCATGTGGCGCCTCGTCGATCACCTCGACTGGTCCCGGCGCCAGACGAAGAATGTCGCCGTTGCGCACGCGCGGCACGATCGAGATGCCGGATTGCTCTGCAAGTTCCTTGTGCGCTGTCAGATGCGTCGCCTCGCCGTGCACTGGCACGACGATCTTCGGCCGTGTCAGCTCGTACATCTTCTGCAGCTCGTTGCGGCGCGGATGTCCGGAAACGTGGACGAGGGCCTCGTTGTCGGTGATCACGTGGACGCCCTGCTCGATGAGGCCGTTCTTGATATCCTGGATCGCCTTCTCGTTTCCCGGAATGGCGCGGGAGGAGAATACGACGATATCGCCGGCGGCAAGCGCCACATTGCGCATCTCATCGCGCGAGAGCTTGGCAAGGGCCGCACGCGGCTCGCCCTGGCTTCCGGTGAGGATGACCACCACCTTGTCGCGCGGAATATAGCCGTACTCATCTTCCGAAATGAACGGCTTGATGCCCTCCATCAGGCCGATATCGCGAGAAACGTCGACCACGCGCTTGAGCGAACTGCCAAGGAGAAGTACTTCGCGGCCTTCAGCCTCCGCCGCCTCGGCTACCGTGCGGATACGGCCGACGTTAGATGAGAACGTCGTCACCGCGACGCGGCCTTCGGCGTTCTCGATAATCTTGCGCAAGCTCTCGGAGACGTCTTTCTCCGACGGCGAGACACCATCCCTAAGAGCGTTCGTGGAATCGCACATCAACGCCAGAACGCCTTCGTCGCCAACTTGGCGGAAACGGGTCTCGTCTGTCAGAGGACCGAGAGACGGCTCATGGTCGATCTTCCAGTCGCCGGTATGGATCACATTGCCGAGTGGTGTGCGGATCACCAGCGACATCGGCTCCGGAATGGAGTGGTTTACGGCCACGCCCTCGACGCTGAAGGGTCCGGCATTGACGGTATCGCCTGCCGTAAACAGCGTCACCGGGATCTCACCGATCGCCGACTTCTCGAAATTGCGCTTCGCCTCCAGCAGGCCCGCGGTAAAAGCTGAGGCATAGACCGGCACGTTGAGGCCCGGCCAGAGATCGGCGAGCGCGCCGTAGTGGTCCTCATGCGCATGCGTGATGAAGATCGCCTTCAGGCTCTTCCGTTCCGTGGCGAGATAGCGAATGTCGGGCAGCACAAGATCGACGCCCGGCAAGTCGGGTCCAGGGAAAGTGACGCCGCAGTCGACCATGATCCACTGACGATGGTCCGGCGGGCCGTAGCCATAAAGGGCGAGATTCATTCCGATCTCGCCAACGCCGCCCAACGGCAGAAATACCAGTTCGTCCTGCTTCGTCATATTATTCTTTTTTCCAATCAACCAAAGAAGACATCGCCGGCTGCAATCGTCATCATCCTGCCTGCGCCAGTATCGAGCATCAACAGGCCATTAACATCAATTCCGGCGAAGTGGCCGGAAATCGACCGGTCCGGCAGATTCACAGTTATCTTTTCGCCGATACCGCAGGCGACTTGGCGCCAGCGTTCGGTGATTTCGCGCACTCCGCGGCCGCGATCCCATGCCTCGAGGACTTCGGCCATCGACGCGAAGAGATGCGCGAAAACCTCTTCGGGGGAAGCAAAGCTCCCCTGCTCGCGCAGGCAAGTCACAGGGTAAAGCGGGTTGTCGGGCATGAACGCAACGTTGATGCCGATACCGATGACGAGGGCGTGGCGTCCATCCGGCAAGGCTTCGCCCTCGACGAGAATGCCGCAGGTCTTCTTTCGCCCGATCAGGATATCGTTCGGCCATTTCACTTCCAGCCGCTCGGCCGTGTGCGGCAGCACCTGGCGCACGGCCTGATGTACCGCGACGGCAATTGCCAGCGGCAGTGAGCCCAGACGCTCCATAGGTGCAGGATCGATCAGGAGAAGCGAGGCGTAGAGATTGCCTCGTTCCGAAACCCAGGGGCGTCCTCGCCGGCCGCGGCCGCCGGTCTGCTTTCCCGCCGTCACCCAGAGGAGGCCCCGGTCCCCTGCCCGGGCTCGGGCAAGGCATTCGCTATTGGTGGACGATGTCTCCGACAGGGCCTCGTGCCTGAAATCGTCGAGCGATATCCGGCGCCGTGCCTCGGAGTTCATCAAAACAGCGTCGCAGCAGCAAGCTCGGCCGCCCCGCCGATCGGACCGCCGATGAGGACATAGGCGAGAACGAAGAGACCGGAGACACCGAAGACCAGGCGCAGCGAACCGGACACGCGAGCAAATTCGTCGGTGGCTTCATCGAACCACATTAGCTTGATGACGCGGAGATAGTAGTACGCGCCGACGACCGATGCGAGAATGCCGATGATGGCAAGCGCATAGAGCTTTGCCTCAATTGCAGCGACAAACACGAAGTACTTCGCGAAGAAGCCTGCGAGCGGAGGAATACCGGCCAGCGAGAACATCAGGATGGTCAGCACCGTCGCCATGAACGGATTGGTGGTCGATAGGCCAGCCAGATCGTTGACCTCCTCGACAACCGTGCCGTCCTTGCGGCGCATCGACATGATGATCGCAAAGCTGCCGAGTGTCATGACCATGTAGATGACCATGTAGAGCATGACACCTGAGACGCCGGTCTGCGTGCCGGAAGCAAGACCAACCAGCGCATAGCCCATGTGGCCGATCGACGAATAGGCCATCAGCCGCTTGATGTTCCTCTGACCGATGGCGGCGAACGAGCCGAGCAGCATGGAGGCAATCGAAATGAAGACAACGACCTGCTGCCAGTCGGCCAGAACTGGCTGGAAGGCGGTGATGACGATGCGGGTCATCATCGCCATCGCAGCAACCTTCGGGGCGCTTGCAAGGAAAGCCGTGACCGGGGTCGGCGCACCTTCGTAAACGTCCGGCGTCCACATATGGAACGGAACGGCCGAAATCTTGAAGGCGATACCGGCAAGGATGAAGACAAGGCCGAAAATGAGGCCGAGCGAACGCGCGCCGTCAACACTCAATACCTGAGCAATCGCAGCGAACTGCGTGTGGCCGGTGAAGCCATAGACCAGCGACATGCCGTAAAGCAGCATGCCCGAGGAGAGCGCGCCGAGCACGAAGTACTTCAGCCCGGCTTCCGTGGACTTGACGCTGTCGCGATTGATCGCAGCAACGACGTAGATTGCGAGCGACTGCAATTCGAGGCCGAGATAAAGCGAGATAAGGTCGTTGGCCGAAATCATCAGCAGAATGCCGAGCGTGCAGAGCACAAGCAGAACCGGAAACTCGAACTTGTCGAGCTGGTTTTCCCTGGCAAGGCCGAGCGACATGAAGAGCGCCACGATCGAACCGACCAGCGCCGTGATCTTCATGAAGCGACCGAAGCCGTCCGACAGGAAGACGCCGCCGTATGCCACACCTTCACTCGGAACGAAGATCAGCCAGAGAGCGGCGGCCGCCAGCACGATCAGCGCGAGAACGCTGACCATGCGGCCGGAGCGTTCTCCCGAAAAGACGCCGACCATCAACAACACCAAGGCGCCGACCGCGAGGATCAACTCCGGAATGGAAAGATGCAGGCTTGCGAGAATTGTTTCAGAGGTCATGTCCCAAAAGTCCCGTCATCATTTCATCGACAGCGCGACGTCGTGCGCTGCCTGGACTGCGGCCGTATAGCTATGAATCAGCTGGTCAACCGATGCAGCGGTCACATCGAAGACCGGAGCCGGATAGACGCCGAAGAAGATGGTCAGTGCGATCAGCGGATAGAGGATCAGCTGTTCCCGCCGGGAAAGGTCGAGCAGCGCCTTGAGCTTTTCCTTTTCCAGCGCGCCGAAGATGACCCTGCGATAGAGCCAGAGCGCATAGGCAGCGGAGAGGATAACACCCGTTGCGGCGAAGAGCGCGACCCAGGTGTTGACGCGGAAGACGCCAATCAGGGTCAGGAATTCGCCGATGAAGCCCGAGGTGCCCGGCAGGCCGACGTTTGCCATCGTGAAGACCATCATCGCAACGGCGTATTTCGGCATGTTGTTGACCAGACCGCCATAGGCCGCAATCTCTCGCGTATGGGTTCGGTCGTAGATGACGCCGACGCAAAGGAAGAGGGCGCCCGAGACGATGCCGTGCGACAGCATCTGGAAGATCGAGCCCTGCAGACCCTGCGCGTTGGCCGCAAAGATGCCCATCGTCACGTAACCCATGTGGGCAACGGACGAGTAGGCGATCAGTTTCTTCATATCGTCCTGCATCAGCGCCACCAGCGAGGTGTAGATGATGGCAATGACAGACAGCGCGAAGACGAGCGGTGCGAAGAACTCGGAGGCAACCGGGAACATGCCGAGCGAGAAGCGGATCAGGCCGTAGCCGCCGAGTTTGAGAAGCACGCCGGCCAGAATGACCGAGCCGGCCGTCGGCGCCTGAACGTGCGCGTCTGGAAGCCAGGTGTGAACCGGCCACATCGGCATCTTCACCGCGAAGGACGCGAAGAAGGCAAGCCAGAGCCAGGTCTGCATCTGCGGCGGGAACTGGTAGGCGAGCAGTGCCTGAATATCGGTCGTGCCGGCCTGCCAGTACATCGCCATAATGGCGAGCAGCATCAAAACGGAGCCGAGCAGCGTGTAGAGGAAGAACTTGTAGCTGGCGTAGACGCGATCCTTGCCGCCCCAGACACCGATGATGAGGAACATCGGAATGAGGCCGGCTTCGAAGAAGACGTAGAAGAGAACGATATCAAGCGAAACGAAGACGCCGACCATCATCACTTCCAGGATCAGGAAAGCGATCATGTAGTCCTTCAGGCGCTTCTCGATCGACAGCCAGCTCGCCAGCACGCAGAAGGGCATGAGGAAGGTCGTCAGGATCACGAAGAGCATCGAGATCCCGTCAACGCCGAGATGATAGCTGATGCCGGTGCCAAGCCAGCCATGCTTCTCGATCATCTGGAAGCCCGGGTTGGCATTGTCGAAACCAATCCAGAGGAAGAGCGAAAGGACGAACGTCACGACCGTCGTAATCAACGAGATGTTGAGCACGTTGCGGCGGCCACTCGGACCGTTTTCATTCATCAGCAGGAGGAGCACCACGCCGACGAGCGGCAGGAAGGTGACCGTTGAAAGAATAGGCCAATCGGTCATCAGAAGGAACTCCCGAGCATCATCCAGGTAACAAGCGCCGCAACGCCGATCAGCATGGCGAACGCGTAGTGATAGAGGTAACCGGTCTGCAAGCGCACGACGCGGTTGGTGACATCGACGACGCGGGCAGCGATGCCGTTCGGGCCGTAGGTGTCGATGACGCCGACGTCACCCTTTTGCCACAAGAAGCGGCCGAGCGCTTTTGCCGAGCGTACGAACAGGAAGTCGTAAAGTTCGTCGAAGTACCACTTGTTGAGCAGGAACTGGTACAGCACCCGATGCTGCTGCGCGAGGATGCGCGGCGTCGATGGCGACTTGATGTACATGTACCAGGCCGTGACGAAGCCAACGAGCATCGCAATGAAGGGGCTGAGGCCGACCCACGCGGGAACGTGGTGGAACTGCTCAAGCAGCTCGTTTTCCTTGGAGGTGAAGAGCGCGCCCTTCCAGAACTCGGCATACTCCTCGCCATAGAAGCGGCCTTCGAATAGCACGCCTGCCAGAACCGCACCGGCAGCGAGAAGATAGAGCGGAACCAGCATGACTTGCGGCGATTCATGGACGTGGTGCATGACTTCGTGCGAGGCGCGCGGCTGTCCGAAGAAGGTTAGAAACGCCAGGCGCCAAGAATAGAAACTGGTGAACAGAGCCGCAATGACCAGGAGCGTGAAGGCGAAGCCCGCGACCGGCGAATGCGACGCGTAAGTCGCTTCGATGATGACGTCCTTCGAGAAGAAGCCGGCAAAGCCGAACGGCGTGAACGGAATGCCGACGCCGGTCAGTGCCAGCGTGCCAATCGTCATCATCCAGAAGGTGACGGGGATGTGGGTCCGCAGGCCACCCATGTAACGCATGTCCTGCTCGCCATCGACGGCGTGGATGACCGAGCCGGCACCGAGGAACAGCAGAGCCTTGAAGAAGGCGTGCGTGAAGAGGTGGAAGATTGCAGCGCCATAAGCACCGACGCCGAGAGCGACGAACATGTAGCCGAGCTGCGAGCAGGTCGAATAAGCGATGACGCGCTTGATGTCGTTCTGAACGAGGCCGACAGTTGCGGCGAAGAAGGCTGTGATGGCACCGATCGTCGTTACGAAGACAAGCGCATCTGGCGAAAGCTCGAACAACGGCGACATGCGGGCAACCAGGAAGACGCCTGCCGTAACCATGGTCGCGGCATGGATGAGTGCCGACACCGGCGTCGGGCCTTCCATGGCATCGGGCAGCCAAGTGTGCAGCAGGAACTGTGCCGACTTGCCCATTGCCCCCATGAAGAGCAGAAGGCAGGCCCCGGTCAGCGCATGTGCCTTGTCGAGGTGCATGCCGAAGAGGTTGAGAACGATTTCGCCGCCCGCGCCGCCGGCTTCGGCCGGAGCAAAGCTCGCTGCGTTCGCGAAGATGGTGTCGAGATTGATCGCGCCGAAGAGTACGAACAGGCTGGAAATACCGAGGATGAAGCCGAAGTCGCCAACGCGGTTGACGATGAAGGCCTTGATTGCGGCGGCGTTTGCCGATGGCTTCTTGAACCAGAAGCCGATGAGCAGATACGAGGCCAGACCAACGCCCTCCCAGCCGAAGAACATCTGGGCCAGATTGTCGGCGGTCACCAGCATCAGCATGGCGAAGGTGAAGAGCGAGAGGTAGGCGAAGAAGCGCGGGCGATGCGGATCATGATGCATGTATCCGATCGAATAGACGTGCACCAGCGTCGAGACCGTGTTGACGACGATCAGCATGACGGAGGTGAGCGTGTCGACGCGCAGCGACCAGGAAACGTCAATGCCGCCGGACTGGATCCAGCGCAGGACCTCAACCTTGATCGGGCCGCCTTCATGGTGACCCATGCCGACGGTGATGAAGACATACCACGACAGCACTGCGGCGATGATCATCAGGCCGCAGGTAACGTATTCCGATGCCTTGGCGCCGATCGCGCGGCCGAAGAGGCCGGCGATGATCGCGCCAATCAGGGGAAGAAAGACGATAGCTTTATATAAAAACATGAGCCCTCAGCCCTTCATCATATTGACGTCTTCGACGCCGATCGAGCCGCGGTTGCGGTAGAAGACGACGAGAATTGCAAGACCGATTGCTGCTTCCGCTGCAGCGACGGTCAGAACGAACAGTGCAAAAACCTGGCCGACGATGTCATTCAGGAACGACGAGAAGGCGACCATGTTGATGTTGACCGCGAGCAGGATGAGCTCGATCGACATCAGGATGACGATGATGTTCTTCCGGTTCAGGAAGATGCCGAAGACGCCGAGCGTGAAGAGGATGGCGCTGACCGTCAGGTAATGGGAAAGTCCGATGACCATTGTGTTTGTTCCTTAAGCTCGCGCCTGCCTTAAACGCCCTGCCCCGGCTTGACCTTGACCACCTCAACGGCGGTCGCCGGATTGCGGGCAACCTGTCTGGCAATGTTCTGCCGCTTGATGTGCGTGCGATGCTTGAGCGTCAGCACGATCGCACCGATCATAGCGACGAGCAGCACGAGACCAGCGATCTGGAAGAAGTAAACGTAATTCGTATAGAGCACGTCGCCGAGTGCAGCGGTATTCGTCCGCTCGGTCAGAGCCGGGATCGGCATGGCGACCGTCTTGGCGATCTCCGGCGAAATGACCGTACCGCCGACGACAACGATGAGCTCAGCCGCCAGGATCAACCCGATGATCGCACCGATCGGCGCGTACTCGAGAACGCCGGCGCGCAACTCCGTGAAGTCGATGTCAAGCATCATGACCACGAAGAGGAAGAGAACCGCCACGGCACCGACGTAAACGACGAGCAGGATCATCGCAAGGAATTCGGCGCCGAGCAGCAGGAAGAGGCCGGCCGCGTTGAAGAAAACCAGGATCAGGAAGAGAACCGAATGTACCGGATTCTTCGACCAAATGACCATGAACGCCGACGCTATCGCGACAAAGGCGAAAAGATAGAAAAATAGAGCCTGCAGACCCATGTTGGTGCCTTTTTCATCTTCCCCCGGGCAGCCGGGAGTTTCCCTGCCCGATGAAGCTTCGCATGGACGGGTCCGGCAAAGCCTCGGTGCATGTTGACCGGTGGCCGCGCGACGGGCGGCATTCCGGCATTTCAATTTCGATCAACGGTACGGTGCGTCCAGCGCGATGTTGCGCGCGATTTCGCGCTCCCAACGGTCGCCGTTCTCCAGAAGCCGCGCCTTGTCGAAATAGAGTTCTTCGCGGGTTTCCGTTGCAAATTCGAAATTCGGACCTTCGACGATCGCATCGACCGGGCATGCCTCCTGGCAGAAGCCGCAGTAGATGCACTTCACCATGTCGATGTCGTAACGAACCGTGCGGCGCGTGCCATCGTTGCGGCGGGGACCAGCTTCGATGGTGATTGCCTGGGCAGGACAGATCGCCTCGCAGAGCTTGCAGGCGATGCAGCGCTCTTCGCCGTTGGGATAGCGACGCAGTGCGTGTTCGCCGCGGAAGCGCGGGCTGACCGGCCCCTTTTCGAACGGGTAGTTGATTGTTGCTTTCTGCTTAAGAATGTACCGGAAGGTCAGCCAGAACGCACTGACGAATTCCTTCAGGAACAGCGAGCTGACAGCGTTGGACAAGCCTGCCATCTTCAACCTCCAATATTGCTTGAAACGAGGGCAGGCATGATCATGCCCAACCCGTCAGCTTCAGCACGAATGCAACGATAACGACCATGGCGAGCGACAAGGGAAGGAAGACCTTCCAGCCGAGGCGCATCAGTTGGTCGTAGCGATAGCGCGGGACAAATGCCTTGACCATCGCGATCATGAAGAACACCAGGCACGACTTCAGTGTGAACCAGATGACGCCCGGTACCCAGTTCAGGAACCATACGTCGACCGGCGGCAGCCACCCCCCGAGAAACAGGATGGTCGTCAGCGAGCACATCAAAACGATGGCCGCATATTCGCCGAGCATGAACATCATGTAGAGCGAGGAGCCGTATTCGACCATGAAGCCGGCGACGAGTTCCGATTCTGCTTCCGGAAGGTCGAAAGGCGGGCGGTTCGTTTCGGCCAGCGCCGAAATGAAGAAGATGATGAACATCGGGAACAGCGCCAGCCAATGCCAGTCGAGGAACGACGATGGCAGACCGAGGCGCGTGCCGAGGCCGGCCTGCTGGGCATGGACGATATCCGTCAGGTTCAACGAACCGACGTAGAGCAGGACTGTGACGATGACGAAGCCGATAGAAACTTCGTAGGACACCATCTGCGCGGCCGAGCGAAGCGCGCCGAGGAACGGATACTTCGAGTTCGAAGCCCAGCCACCCATGATGATGCCATACACTTCAAGCGAGGAGATCGCGAAGATGTAGAGGATGCCGACATTGATGTTGGCGATGACCCATCCATCAGCCAGAGGCACGACGGCCCAGGTCGACAGCGCCAGAAGCACGGTCACGAGCGGCGCCAGCAGGAAGACCGCCTTGTTGGCGCCGGCCGGAATGACCGGCTCCTTGAAGACGAACTTCAAAAGATCGGCGAAGGACTGGAAAAGTCCCCAGGGACCCACCACATTCGGACCCCGGCGGAGCTGCACTGCTGCCCAGATCTTGCGGTCGGCCAACAGGATGTAGGCGATGAAGACGAGCAAGCAAACCAGGAGAAGAAGCGACTGACCGACCATGAGGAGGCCAGGCAAGACATAAGTTGAAACAAACGATTCCATAGTCCCCTGCCCTTACTCTGCCGCGACTTTGAAGTTGTTGCGGGCCAATGCCGAGCACTCGGCCATCACTGCCGAAGCGCGCGCGATCGGGTTCGTCAAATAGAAGTCTTTGACCGGCGAAGCAAACCCGGATTTGTTCATCTTGCCGGCTTTTTTCGCAACTGCGGCAATTTTGGCGCTGTCGCTTTCTGCGATCTCGTCAAGCGCTGCGAAATGGGGGAAGGCCTGATAGAGCTTTGCACGCAATTCGCCAAGCGAGTCAAACGGAAGCTTCTTGCCGAGCACGTCGGAAAGCGCGCGCAGGATCGCCCAGTCTTCGCGGGCGTCACCCGGTGCGAAGCCGGCTCGATTGCCCATCTGAACGCGACCCTCGGTGTTAACCCAGGTGCCGGACTTTTCGGTGTAGGCAGCCGCCGGCAGGATGACATCAGCATTGTGGGCACCGTTGTCACCGTGCGATCCGATGTAGACCGTCAGCTTTGCCTTCTTGGCGGCGAAATCAAGTTCGTCGGCGCCAAGCAGGAAGAGAACGTCCATTGATGCCAGCATCTCTGCAGCGTTGACGCCCTTTGCGCCGGGCACGAAGCCGAGGTCGAGACCACCGACGCGCGATGCCGCCGTGTGTAGAACAGCAAAGCCGTTCCAGCCTTCGACGACTGCTCCGACCGTGCCGGCAAGCTTTGCAGCAGTTGCGAGAACACCAGCACCATCGCTGCGCGACAGAGCGCCCTGGCCGATGATGATCAGCGGCTTCTTGGCATCCGCCAGGACCTTCGCGAATGCATGGTTGTCGTCGACGAGGTCCTTCAGCGTGTCCGGGCCAGCGCCGAGATATTCATGGCCGTAGCGCAGTTCGCCAGCTTCGCCGATCACGCCGATCGGGAAGTTGCCGCGACGCCAGCGCTTGCGGATGCGGGCGTTGAGCACGGCGGCTTCGAAACGCGGGTTGGCGCCGATGATCAGCAGTGCGTCCGCCTGCTCGATGCCTTCGATCGTCGGGTTGAAGAGGTAGCTTGCGCGGCCGAGCGACGGATCAAGTGCCGTCCCATCCTGGCGACAGTCGAGGTTCTCGGAACCGAGCGACTTCACGAGTTCCGACAGTGCGTACATTTCTTCGACGGATGCGAGGTCGCCGGCGATTGCGCCGACCTTCTCGCCGCTCGTCGCGGCAACGGCAGCCTTGATCGCGCCGAAAGCTTCGCCCCAGGTCGCTGCCTGCAGGCGGCCGTCCTTGCGGACGTATGGGCGGTCGAGGCGCTGCGTCTTAAGGCCATCCCAGATGAAGCGGCTCTTGTCGGAAATCCACTCTTCATTGATCTGGTCGTTGACCCGCGGCATCACGCGCATGACTTCGCGGCCGCGCGTGTCAACACGGATTGCGGAACCGAGTGCGTCCATGACGTCGATCGTTTCGGTCTTGTTCAATTCCCACGGACGGGCCGTGAAGGCGAACGGCTTCGAGGTCAGAGCGCCAACCGGGCAAAGGTCGACGACATTGCCCTGCAGCTCGGAGGTCATCGCCTGCTCGAGGTAGGTCGTGATTTCGGCGTCCTCGCCACGGCCGATCAGGCCGAGTTCGGAAATGCCGGCTACCTCGGTCGTGAAGCGGACGCAACGCGTGCAGTGAATGCAGCGGTTCATGACCGTCTTGACGAGCGGTCCGATGTACTTGTCTTCGACGGCGCGCTTGTCTTCCTGATAGCGCGAGCTATCGATGCCAAAGGCCATCGCCTGGTCCTGCAGGTCGCATTCGCCGCCCTGGTCGCAGATCGGGCAATCCAGCGGATGGTTGATCAGCAGGAACTCCATCACGCCTTCACGGGCCTTCTTGACCATCGGCGTGTTGGTGAAGACCTCCGGCAGTTCACCGTTCGGGCCGCCGCGGATATCGCGCACGCCCATGGCGCAGGATGCCTGCGGCTTCGGCGGGCCACCCTTTACCTCAACGAGGCACATGCGGCAGTTGCCGGCAACCGAAAGGCGCTCATGGAAGCAGAAGCGCGGAACTTCAGCACCGGCTTCCTCACACGCCTGAATGAGGGTGTAATGATCCGGAACTTCGATCTCGTTACCGTCAATCTTCAGTTTTGCCATCGTCACTCAGTCCTGTTTTCCGTTTGCCGGATGGCGGCAAACAAACCCACTTTGCAACAGTTTCGCTGCCAGGCCGGATTCTCGTCCCGTTGGCATCGGTGTCGCTCAAATTCTCTGCCGATCCCGAGACCCGGGATCAGCCTTCGGCCTCCGCAGTTTCGGGCGCCTGCCCGTCACTAGCCTTGCCCCTGCTCCGGCCGTTTCGGCCGAAAATTCACTTCCGCTTTCGCCCCTTGGCGATCAGCGCCTTGGCCTGCGCAACCCAGCCATCGCGGGCGATCCGCCCGTCGAAGCCGAGTTCGGCGTCGATGTGCGCCGCGGCCTCGTCCGACCAGCCGGCGATTATGGCGAAGGAGCGAATGCCCCTGGCATTCAGCACCTGCTCGATCTTCGGACCGACGCCGGAAATCTGCTTCAGATCGTCCCCCTTTCGAGCGCGTGAAGCGGGTTTGGCAACCACTTCAGGCTCGGCATCCGGTTGCCTTGCCGGAACAACCGAAAGCTTGACTTTGTCTGCAACCTTCCTAGAAGGCGCCGGGCGAACATTCTCCGGCCGGACCTCGACTTGCGGCTTGCCCTCATCAGGCGGCGTCTCGTCGAGAACGGAGGCGAGCTTGCTCGTTGCATCGAGCGCGCCCTGCAGCGCTCCGAAGAATGCGCCGGCCATCTGCGTCGAAAAGCCGAAACCGATCGCGGTAGCCGCCGCCATTGCCGCAGCCGGATTGACCATCACCGACGGCACCGGCAGCGCACGGGCGTTTTCCAGCATCGCGGCGGCAAGACGGCCGAAGTCGGCCGAGAAATCAGCCACCCCTTGCTTGTCAGTGCTATCGGACGCCTTCGTCATCAGCCTTACTCTGCAGCCTCGAGAACCGCCCCGTGATCCAGTGCGCTTGCCGTATACTGGTCGATACGCGCTTCGATCTCGTGACGGAAATTACGGATCAGACCCTGCACCGGCCATGCGGCAGCATCACCGAGCGCACAGATAGTGTGACCTTCGATTTGCTTGGTGACCTGGAACAGCATGTCGATTTCGCGCTTCTGGGCATTGCCTTTGGCCATGCGCTCCATGACGCGCCACATCCAGCCGGTACCTTCGCGGCACGGCGTGCACTGGCCACAGCTCTCATGCTTGAAGAAGGCCGAGATGCGGGCGATGGCCTTGATGACATCGGTGGATTTGTCCATGACGATCGCAGCGGCCGTACCGAAGGAAGAACCGACAGCGCGCAGGCCATCGAAGTCCATCGGGCAGTCGATGATGTCCTTGGCCGGAACGATCGGGCACGATGCACCGCCCGGAATCACTGCGAGCAGGTTGTCCCAACCGCCGCGGATGCCGCCTGCGTGGCGATCGACGAGCTCACGGAACGTGATGCCCATTTCCTCTTCGACGGTGCACGGCTTGTTGACGTGACCCGACAGCATGAACAGCTTGGTGCCGACGTTGTTCGGACGACCGATCGACGAGAACCAGCCAGCGCCGCGGCGCAGAATGGTCGGAGCAACGGCGATCGATTCGACGTTGTTGACCGTCGTCGGGCAGCCGTAGAGACCCATGTTGGCCGGGAACGGCGGCTTCAGGCGCGGCTGGCCCTTCTTGCCTTCCAGGCTTTCGAGCAGCGCGGTTTCTTCGCCGCAGATATAGGCGCCGGCGCCGTGATGGACGAAGATGTCCATGTCCCAGCCCAGCTTGTTGTTCTTGCCGAGCAGGCCGTAATCATAGCATTCGTCGATCGCCGCCTGCAGGGCTTCACGCTCACGGATATATTCGCCGCGGACGTAGATATAGGCCGCGTTTGCACCCATGGCGAAGCTGGCGATCACGCAGCCCTCGATCAGCGTATGCGGATCATGGCGCATGATGTCGCGGTCCTTGCAGGTGCCGGGCTCCGATTCGTCGGCATTGACGACGAGATAATGTGGGCGTCCGTCGCTTTCCTTCGGCATAAAGGACCACTTGAGACCGGTCGGGAAACCCGCGCCGCCGCGGCCGCGAAGGCCCGATGCCTTCATCTCGTTGATGATCCAGTCGCGACCCTTTTCGAGGATCTGCTTGGTGCCGTCCCAGTGGCCGCGGCTCATCGCGCCCTTCAGAGACTTGTCCTTGAGGCCGTAGATATTGGTAAAGATGCGGTCTTTATCTTGTAACATGCTTCACCCCTTACCGCGGCTTCTTACCGAAGACTTTAATGTATTCGGCTTCGCCGCCCTTGGCGAGCGCCTTGGCCTGCTTGACCCAGTCGTCGCGCTCGATGCGGCCCTTGAAATTCAGGTAGCCATCGACCCATTCCCGTTCGGCCTTCTTCCAGCTCGCGACCTGCGCGAAGGTGAAGATGCCGAGTTCGTGGAGGGTGCCTGCGATCTTCGGACCGACGCCGGAGATCAGCTTCAGATCATCCGGAGCAGCCGGTTTTTCGATGCCGGCCGGACGGTTTTTGTCGGTAAGCGAGGGCTTTGCCATGGCAACCGGAACCGCTGCCGGCGCAGCAGCCGCCTGTTCTTCGACAGCCTTCACGTTCCTGGCGGCCGCCTTCGGCGCCGTTGCCGGCGTCTTCAATGCAGCGTTGGTTTCAGCATCGGTGCTCTTCGGGCGCGCAGCTTCAGACGGCGGAACCGGAGCAGCATCGACCTTTGCCGTCGCAGCTTCGGCAATGGCCTTCTTTGCGGGCGCCTTCTTTACCTTCGGTTCGTCTTCCGTCAAGGAAGTCGGGCCGCCTTCCGGCGACGAGAAGTGACGGTCGATCTGCGGGCCGGGCGTGATGCTCGCGCCATTGCCGGCCTCGAAGGTATCAATGATTTCTTCAAGACGTTCCGGCGTCAGGTCCTCGTACGTATCCTTGCCGATCATGACCATCGGCGCGTTGACACAGGCCCCAAGACATTCGACTTCTTCCCAGGAGAGCGTGCCGTCGGCGTTACGCTCAAAGGGGTGATGGTGGATCTTGCTCTTGCAGACCGCCATCAGGCTTTCTGAGCCGCGCAGCATGCAGGGCGTTGTGCCGCACACCTGGATGTGGGCGCGCGTACCGACCGGGTTCAGCTGGAACTGCGTGTAGAAGGTCGCAACTTCGAGAACGCGGATATAGGCCATGTCGAGCATGTCGGCGATCTTTTCGATCGCGGGGCGCGTGACCCAACCATCCTGCTCCTGGGCCCGCATCAACAGCGGGATGACCGCGGATTGCTGACGGCCAGCGGGATATTTCTTGATCGTCTTTTCCGCCCAGACCGCGTTCTCGTCATTGAAGGCGAACGCGGCAGGCTGGAATTGATCTTCGGCTAATCGACGAACGGACATTCTTCCTCACGCCTTGTCAGTTTATGGTCCCACACTGCGATGCCGTCAGAGACTTCATCTCGCACGCGTAGGCCGACTGGTCTTTTTGCAAAAACACAACGAACTTGCCGCCGTTCGGAACGGCGGCCTTGATTTCATAGCCCTTGGACAACAGGTCGCCCATAGAGGCCTTTGCTGCCGGCGGCTGCACCTCGCCCTGGCCCAGCTTCGGGCCCATTCCGCCGACTTCCTGGGCAACGACCCCGGAGGCAGCAAGGAGAACGACAGCAGCAAGCGGCAGCAGCTTCATCAGCGGTCTACCTCACCGAACACGATGTCGAGCGAACCGAGCACGGCCGTCACATCAGCGAGCATGTGGCCCTTGCAGAGGAAGTCCATCGCCTGCAGGTGGGCGTAGCCCGGTGCGCGGATCTTGCAGCGGTACGGCTTGTTGCTGCCATCGGCGACGACGTAGACGCCGAATTCGCCCTTCGGTGCTTCGACGGCCGCATACACTTCGCCGGCCGGCACGTGATAGCCTTCCGTGTAGAGCTTGAAGTGGTGAATGAGCGCTTCCATCGAACGCTTCATCTCGCCGCGCTTCGGCGGAACGACCTTGCCGTCGATCGACGAGACCGGACCGGTCTTGGCACTGCCCATCAGGCGCTCGACGCACTGCTTCATGATGCGAACCGACTGGCGCATCTCGATCATGCGGATCAGGTAGCGATCGTAGCAGTCGCCGTTCTTGCCGATCGGAATGTCGAATTCCATATCGTTGTAACACTCGTAGGGCTGCGAGCGGCGCAGATCCCAGGCAGCGCCCGAACCGCGCACCATGACGCCCGAGAAGCCCCACGACCATGCGTCTTCCAGCGATACGACGCCGATATCGACGTTACGCTGCTTGAAGATACGGTTGTCGGTCAGCAGGCCTTCGATATCGTCGAGGATCTTTAAGAACGGATCGCACCACTTACCGATATCCTCGACCAGTTCCGGAGGGAGGTCCTGGTGAACGCCACCCGGACGGAAATAGGCCGAGTGCATACGGGCGCCGCAGGCGCGCTCATAAAACACCATCAGCTTTTCGCGCTCTTCGAAGCCCCAGACCGGCGGCGTCATCGCACCGACGTCCATGGCCTGCGTCGTCACGTTCATGATGTGCGACAAGATTCGGCCAATTTCCGAGTAGAGAACACGAATGAGCTGACCGCGAATCGGAATTTCGAGCTTCAGCATCTTTTCGACGGCGAGCGCGAAAGCGTGTTCCTGGTTCATCGGCGCGACGTAGTCGAGACGATCGAAATAGGGAACCGCCTGCAGGTAGGTCTTCGTCTCGATCAGCTTTTCGGTGCCGCGATGCAGAAGGCCGATATGCGGATCGACGCGCTCGATGATTTCACCATCGAGCTCAAGCACGAGACGCAGAACACCGTGCGCGGACGGATGCTCCGGTCCGAAATTGATCGTAAAATTGCGAACGTTATGTTCAGTCATAGCGACGCGCTCCGCGCTGGCAATTGGCATGAGACGAAAAGCAGAGAGGCTTCAAGAAATCCGAGCCTCTTCTTCACTTCGCCGCCTTCTCGTCTCCCGGCAGCACGTAGTCCGTGCCTTCCCAAGGGGACATGAAGTCGAAATTGCGGAATTCCTGCTTCAGTTCGACGGGTTCGTAGACAACGCGCTTGGCGGCATCGTCATACCGCACTTCGACGTAACCCGTCGTCGGGAAGTCCTTGCGCAGCGGGTGGCCCTCGAAACCGTAATCAGTAAGAAGACGGCGCAGGTCCGCATGACCGGAGAACGGAATGCCGTACATGTCCCAGGCTTCTCGCTCGAACCATTCGGCACCCTTATAAACGGCGGTTGCCGACGGCACCGACTCGCCGTCAGCCACGGCAACCTTGACACGGATGCGCAGGTTTTGCTTCGGCGACAGCAGGTGATAGACGACATCGAAACGCTTTTCGCGCTGCGGCCAGTCTACACCGCAGATATCGATCATGCTGATGAAGCCGCAGCGTGCGTCGTCGCGCAGGAACGTCAGCAGTGCCAGAATCGTTTCCGGCGTCGCAGCGACGTTCAGCTCATCGTAGCTGATGGATGCATCGAGAAAGAGATCGCCGCGCATCTCGCGGAGATACGAAGACAATTCGCTCAAGGCTTCAGTCATGACAGTCCTCCGCCCTTAGCGCTCGATCGTTCCGGTTCGACGGATCTTCTTCTGCAGAAGCAGCACCCCATAGAGCAGCGCTTCTGCCGTGGGGGGACAGCCCGGCACGTAGATATCGACAGGAACGACACGGTCGCAACCACGGACGACCGAATAGGAATAGTGATAGTAACCGCCGCCATTGGCGCAGGATCCCATCGAGATGACGTAGCGCGGCTCAGGCATCTGGTCGTAGACCTTGCGCAGCGCAGGCGCCATCTTGTTGGTCAGCGTGCCGGCAACGATCATAACATCCGACTGGCGCGGCGAAGCGCGCGGAGCAACACCGAAGCGCTCCATGTCGTAACGGGGACCGGAAACCTGCATCAGGCCTTCGACGGCACAGCATGCCAGACCGAACTGCATCCACATCAGCGAGCCCGTACGGGCCCAGGTGATCAGGTCGCGGGTCGAGGTAACGAGAAAGCCCTTATCGGCCAGTTCATCGTTGATTTCGCCGAAGAAGGCGCTGTCGCTGCCGATGGGCTTGCCCGTTGCCGGGTCAATGATGCCCTTCGGGTGTGGCGCGACGAGCGCCTTATCGCTTTGGGCTACTCCCATTCCAGGGCTCCCTTTTTCCATTCATAGATAAAGCCGATGGTCAGCACAGCGAGGAAGACCATCATGGACCAGAAGCCGAACCAGCCGATCGCGCCGAACGAAACGGCCCACGGAAAGAGGAAAGCGACTTCGAGGTCGAAGATGATGAAGAGGATCGATACCAAGTAGAAACGGATATCGAACTTCATGCGAGCGTCATCGAATGCGTTGAAGCCGCACTCGAAGGCCGAAAGCTTTTCGGAATCAGGCGCCTTGAAGGCAACGGCAAACGGCGCGATCAGAAGCGCCAGGCCGATTACAAGGGCGATACCAATGAAAATAGCGATCGGAATATAGGAACTGAGCAGTCCAGTCATCAGGTTCATCCCTGCTTGCGGGCTGCGCCAGGAAGGCGCAAATGGGCAATTGCCCGGCAAGCGAACGTGCGTTGCAACACCGCCGTGGTTAGCGCAGCCAGCGCCACGGCGCAAGACTTTTAGAGCACCAATTCGACTGTCGAGGCGCGACATTATCAAGCAGATGCAATGATGTCGCGACAAATCCACAGAAGTCGATTCAGACTGCATGCCAGCCCGTCGGATATTGCATGGCTCGCGGCGAAAGACGAACTCCAAGCCAAAGGAAAGACCGGAACCGGTGACCAAGCAGGCACCCAACAAAGAGAGAAAAACAGCATATCCGGGACGGAATGGCGCGAGTGACGGGGCTCGAACCCGCGACCTCCGGCGTGACAGGCCGGCACTCTAACCGACTGAGCTACACCCGCGCATGGTGGACCAAAGGACCGGATCAAGCACCAGGTGGTGCCTTTCTTGAAATGGCGCGAGTGACGGGGCTCGAACCCGCGACCTCCGGCGTGACAGGCCGGCACTCTAACCGACTGAGCTACACCCGCATTCATTTCAAGTATCCGGAAGCTTTCGCGTCCATGTCAAAGCAGCCTCGCCGCTTCGATGAGCGGCTAACTAAGGGGTTCGCATTTCAGTGTCAAGCAGCTTTAGAGACAAAACGATGACAGTCCGCGAATTGTTTTCGGGGCCTCAAATTCCATGGGCAAAATCGGTGTACTGTTAGGTGAGTGCCTGCCGAGCTGCGGGCAGGCAACCAACTCCCCAGCCCTCGCCTGACCAGCCTGCGGTTTTCCACAGTTCAGAAATCGCCGAGACCAAAGCAAGGTGAGCAGCTTCACTCAAAAAAATCAAAAAATCTTCGCAAACACTCTTGCGGTTTGTCTGCGATCCGCATAGATCACGGCCACCGACGCGGCGGACCGAACCGGACCGTTCTCGCGAGGGCGATTAGCTCAGTTGGTAGAGCGCCTCGTTTACACCGAGGATGTCGGGAGTTCGAGTCTCTCATCGCCCACCATTCTTTCCGTTCGTATCCGCAATGTCATTTGCTACTGGCAAGAGGTCTTTCGCTGCCCGCGCCAGCAGACGCCTGGCTACCGGCCAGAAGCGAAGACCACCGGTCTCAAGCGGCTGGGAGCCAAACGCGCGCCAGCAGGTTCATATCATTCTATGCCAAGTTCGGCATTTACTCCGTTTTAATTGAGCGCGCTCAATATTGTTCTTATAAGTTGTCTGCCGTGCGAGCATGACGCTCTGCGGTTTCTCTCATACATATCTCTTATGCTTTTCGGCACGGCCCAAGGTCGCTGCAGGAAGTCCCCAGCATACCTTGCCCAAACAGTGACTGCCATGCTGGCCGGTGATCCGGCCCCTTCCCGCAGTTCATCGATGGTAAACGCAGAGTCACGGTGGAGAGCATCTGGTGCAGCCCAATACGCACACGAATCTGGCCTTTCGCGTTGCAACGGTCTTGCAACAATTAGGTATCGAGGGGCTGCCGCGCAACTATGAGCTCGTGTTCGAGGCCATGACCGGCAACAGTCCGGATCTCGCCCGCGAACTCCGGTCGCTCGGCCCGGTCAAGACGCAGGATGCTCTGGACGCGATTTGCCGTCGTTACCTGCCCCATCACTTCGAAGGCAGCCTACTCGAGGCGCGTTCCGGCCAGGTGCAGCAGGAGCTGCAGAGCATTCTCTCCCTGCTCAACGAGGAGAAGTCCGCTCTTACGCGTTGCGGAAGTGTCATTAGCCAAGCTGCCCGAATCTTCGAAGCCAATGATGTGACAGACAAGGTCGCTCTCACCCAATCGTTGCAATCGGTGAGCTCGGCCACACACGCTCGCGAGGCACAAAGCTCAATGCTCGCCTCGAAGGTGGTGGAGAAATCGCAGAAACTCGAGGAGGTGCAGCGAGAGACCGCCGCGACGAACGCTGCCAGATTTGTCGATACGCTGACCGGGCTGGGGAACCGCCGGGGGTTCAACAAGGAACTGGCCAAGATCTACGAGAAATCAGGGCTGCCCGATCTTTGTGGAATCGCATTTGCGGACATCGACGGCTATGAGACTATTGCCGCCGTTCCGCACCTCCTCGAACCCGTCCTCAAGAAAATAGGCGAGCTGATCCAGCAGATCTCCAGCCAAGAAGACCTGGCCTGCCGCTTCGATCGCGGTCGCTTCGGTTTCGTTTTCCGAACCGCAGACGAGACGGAAATCATGCGGCTCATCGACAGGCTCCGCGATCGAATAAAGGGGCTTCCGGTGGTGCATCCAGTATCCGGAAAACGGGCCGCTGCGCTTTCATTCTCGGTCGGGATATGTATGTCGAGGGAGGCCCTGACTGCTGATGCCCTGATCGCATTCGCCGAGCAAGCGCTCGCTATGGCAAAGGCATCGGGCGGAGACAATGTCTCCATACATGGCGTGGCGAATGTCTCGCACGTGCCGAAGGACTGGCTCATCTATCGATAGAATCAGACGTCGGCGATCTGCGTTGTGCCTTCCTCAGGAAGAAGCCTAGCCAACTTTACGTCGCACTGGCTATAAGGTGGTTCTCACGGGCCGCACGGTCCAATTTCACAAGCATCATCCGAGACATCATCATGAAAACACGCGCGGAACGGCAGGCACAACGGGCGAGCATGCCGAGGACCCAGCTTGCCGCTCATCACATGGAGAACGCAAGGCTGCTGCCGGATCGGGGCGAGTTGCTCTATCGTATCCCGAACGGCGGCATCGGTGTCGAAGTCGGAGCTGCCTTTGGGGAGTACACGGCGGAGATCCTCGAAAAGAACCGGCCAGCGCAACTTTACCTGATCGATCCCTGGAGCATGGACCGCTATAGTTCGGGGCTCGATCAAATCCACAATCAATTCAAAGACCAGATCGAGAGCGGACAACTGCACCTGATGCAGGGCACATCGCTCGAAAAGCTCGCCGAGTTCGACGATGACTTTCTCGACTGGGCCTACATCGATACGGACCATTCCTTCGAGCTCACCTGGCAGGAACTCCTCCTTTGCGAGAGGAAAGTGAAACGAACGGGAAGAATCGCCGGGCACGATTTCTGCACCGGCAACACTGTGAAGCCGATCGTCTACGGCGTCGTCGAAGCGGTCACCAAATTCTGCAAGGATTATGGCTGGCAGTTCGAGTTCCTAACGGTCGAATCGCACGCGCATTTTTCCTACTGTCTGAAGCGTCTCTGACCTCAGGCCGTTCCAGCGTATTGCTCGTCGGTAACGTGTTCCATCCAGTCGGCGGCGCTGCCGTCAAGCGCTTCATGGATCGCGATGTGCGTCATCGCGGTATCGGGTGCGGCGCCATGCCAGTGTTTTTCGCCCGGCGCGAACCAGACCGTGTCGCCGGCGCGAATTTCACGAAGGGGGCCGCCCTCGCTCTGCGCCAGGCCTTTTCCGGCGGTGACAAAGAGGGTCTGTCCCAGCGGATGCGTGTGCCAGGCGGTTCGGGAACCTGGTTCGAAGGTGACGCTCACCACCCGCACCCGGGCCGGGCTCGGCGCATCCATCAATGGATCCTGGCGGACGGATCCCGTGAAATACTCTGCCGGCGCCTTCATCGAGGGTCGTGATGCGCAGGGTTTGATCTCCATCAGATTTTCCTTTCGAACTTGACCTGCCCGTCTGAGCCGACCGTAAGCCAAGTGTGCGCATCATCCAAGCGATGTATGGCTCGATCGCACAGCCTGTCTTGTTGACCGGCAGGCCCTCAGTCACCGGCCAGTGACTACGACGCGTCCGACGACAGCGGTGTCTGGCAAATCGGCCGCCGACCGCGCCGTTTGCGTCGCTCTTCGCCAGAATTGGCAACGCTCGGCAGATGCCGCCCTATCTCCGCTGCAGGCGCTTGCTCCTTACCTGGGCGACTGCTAGTGCCTTGGCATTTCATCACGCGGAGGATTTCCATGAAACAGCATTCTTTCGGTCACCTGCCCCACACCGTCACGAATATTGGCTTCGGCGCATGGCAGATCGGCGGCGCCTGGGGCGATGTCAGCGAAGCAGACGGTCGTGATGCGCTGAATGCGGCCCTCGACGCCGGCATGACCTTCATCGATACCGCCGACGTTTACGGCGATGGCCGGTCGGAAAAGATCATTGCCGACGTTCTCGATAGCCGCGGCGAACGGCCGATGGTTGCGACCAAGGCAGGTCGGCGGCTCAATCCGCATGTTGCCGACGGCTACACCAAGGCCAATCTCGAAGGCTTCATCGATCGCAGCCTGACGAACCTGCGCGTCGACAGCCTCGACCTCGTGCAATTGCATTGCCCGCCAACCGAGGTGCTTTATCGCCCGGAGGTCTTCGAAGGCCTGAATGAGTTGCAGAAGGCCGGCAAGATCAGGGGCTACGGCGTCAGCGTCGAAAAGGTCGAGGAAGCGCTGAAGGCGATCGAGTATCCTGGCGTCGTCAGCATCCAGATCATCTACAACCTCTTCCGCCAGCGGCCCGATCACCTGTTCTTCCAGGAGGCGCGACGAAAGAACATCGCGGTCATCGCCCGCGTGCCGCTCGCAAGCGGGTTGTTGTCCGGGAAGATCACTCGCGAGACGAAGTTTGCGAACGACGATCACCGCAATTTCAATCGCCACGGCGAGGCCTTCGATGTCGGCGAGACATTTGCCGGCGTTCCCTTCGAGGTCGGCCTGCAGGCTGTGGAGGAAGTGCGCAAGCTCGTGCCGGCCGGCGCAACAATGGCGGCCTTCGCGCTGCGCTGGATCCTGATGAGCGATGCGGTAACCGTCGTCATCCCCGGCGCACGCAACGCCGAACAGGCACGCGCCAACGCAGCAGCTGCTGGCCTCGCACCACTATCGCATGACGTGATGGACGCAACACGCGAGATCTACGAGCGGCTGGTCGCTCCCTATGTCCACCAGCGCTGGTAAGACGACCACAAGAAAAAATGGCCGCGCGTAGACCCGGCCATTCTGTTTCCTTGATAGATCAATCTCAGTTCGTGTCGACGAGATTGACCGGGAAGAACAGGGTTTCACCCGAGGAATCGTCGACGCCGTCATTGTCCGTGACCGCGTAGGCCTTGCCGGAGGCATCGAAAGCGAAGCCTTCGAGCTTGTCTGGAACATAGCCGTTGGTGGCGGCCTTTAACTCCGGAAGGAAGTCGTGAGCCTCAGTCTTCCTGACCACCGGCAACTCGCCGCCCAACTTGGCGGGCTTCAGATCTGATATCGCCACCTTGTAGAGTTTCTTCAGCTTTGCCGCGTCACCGACCAGATTGTCGCGTTCGATGATGTAGACGCTGTCGCCGTGAGCGGAGATTTCGGAAAGACCGACCCAGCCCCCTTCGGACTTGTCGAGCGGGTAGCGGACAGCACCCCACTCCTTGCTCTTCGCATTGTAGGAAACGAGTTTGACAAAGCCCTTCTCGTCATCCTTCCACTCACGCTGAACGGCCATCCAGAGTGTCGCGTCGTCGCCGGAGCCGACGATCGTCACGCCTTCGAAGCCGTAGCGGATTTCGTTAGCCGCCAGCTCCTTCGGGAGTGCTATCTCTTCCTTGATCTCGCCCTTTGGGTTGACGTGATAGAGAGCGTGCGGCACCAGCTTCTCACTGTTGCCTTCCGACGCCAGCCAGACCCAGCCCTTTTCATCGACAGCCACACCCTCGATGTCGAGCTTCTGTGCCGGCTGGCCGTCGCGCTTCACGGTCAGCGCCTCGGTGATCACGGCTGGCTTCTTGGTTACGTCGATCGTGTAGATCGTCGGCTGCATGCCGAGCACGCTATCGCCGACGGCAAACAGCTGGCCCGGCTTTTCCGGAACGGCAGCAAGGCCGGAGAGCGCCGAAAAGCCAACCGGGTTGCCGTCCTTTTCGGCGGCAACGATCTTCGGATAGGCGATCTCACCCTCGGCAAGTTCATAGATCATCACATGCGACCGCGGGCCACCATCCTTGCCGAGATCGACTTCGTTGGCGGTGGCGAGAAGATTGCGCGACGGAACGGCGACAGCGCCCTCAGGTGAAACGCCGGAGGGAAGGATCTGGACGAGTTGAGGCACGGCACCGGTATCCTTGTAGACGCCGACGACAGAGGCGCGCTCCGCGAGCAGGAGTATATATTTCTGACCTCCGATCGTTGCCACTTCCAGGCCTTCCGGCTCGACACCCTTGGCGGATGAACGCTTGTCTGGATAGTGACCGATATTGGCAACGGCGCGTTCGAAGGAGGCACCGGACTCATAGAGTACCTTGCCGGTTGTGTCGAAAATCGTGAAACCGCGCGAACCGCCTTGATAGTCGCCTTCGTTGGCGACAACCAGACGATCATTGTCGAGCCACTTCACAGCGTCAGGCTCGCGTGCGACGTTCTTGAGCTCACCGGTGAACTTCAGCGCGCCATCGCGCCTGGTGTCGATGCCTGCAAGATCGACGCTGCCCGCGGAGAAGTGCGTTTTCACAGACGCAGTTACCGCGTCAATGATGACGATTTCGTTGTTTTCCTGAAGGGTCAGGGCGATCTCGTTCTGATCGTTGAAGGAGACGAATTCCGGTTCCGGGTCGTCGGCCGCGATCCCGGCAAGTCCGCTCAGCGCGACGTGCTTGATCGAGCCGCAATCAACCGTGCCATCCTTGACCTGGAATACGACCAGGTCGCCTGCTGGCATCTGCGGAATCTTGCCGTCGTTCACCTCTTCGTCACGCTCGTTCTCGATTGCGATCGTGCCGAGGGTCTTGTCCTTGTTGAGCGCGATGGAATCCGGCTGACCGCCAAGATCACAGGTGCTCTCGATCTTTTCGGCGGCAATGTCAACGATCGCCAGGCGCCCCGAGGGCTTTGCCTTGCTCTTCGACGTATTGACGGCAACCAGCGCCTTGCCCGCGGCGGATGTCACGGATGTCGGCTCGCCGTCCATCATGAGCGCGCCGCCAGCCTTTGGTGCCTTGGCGTCTGAGATATCGACAAAGCCGATCGCACCGAGCGGGCTATCGCTGTAGATCAGCGTCATGCCGTCGTCAGTGGCCGTAATGATTTCCGCCGAAGTGGCCGAAAGCTTGTCTTTTCCCTCCGGCAGGTTGGATGCCACCGGGAAGGTTGCGATGCGGTTGAAAACGGGCTCTGCGGCGGCCGGAAAGGCCGCCGTCGTCAGAAGCGCGGCAACAACCGCTGTCTTGCGCGAAAATACTGTCATGAAATCCCCCATGAATTCAAACACAGGGTTTTTGCGCGACGGGCATGACAGCGCAATGACACCGGCGCCGTATTCCGGCTGCGTTAGCCGGCCCCCCGCTCCTTCTTCATTTCGTTCCGCATGATAAAGAGCGATGCCCCGAGGATCAGCAGCGCACCCAACCAGAGATAACCGGTCGGGGCATAGCCGAAGACCAACCAGCCGGCGAAAACATTCAGGGGAAGCTTCAGATCGTCGAAAGGCTGGATGTAAGCGGCATCGGCTGCGTTGTAGGCGAGCGTCAGGAAATATTGGGCCATGACGGTCAGCAGACCTGCCGCGACAAAAAGGAGAAGCGTCAGGCCGGAGGGAATGCTGAAGCCGGCGGCCATAGCCAAGCCGCCGTTGATCGGAGTGAGGAGTGCCAGCAGCCAGACGGTGATGGTTTCGGGCCGTTCCACTCCGGTGAGACTTTTGGTGATCAGCGACGAGGCGCCCCAGAGAAGGGCAGAGAGGATCGGCAAAAACGCCGCCCAACTGAAGCTGTCGGACCATGGCTGCAGGATGATCATCGCTCCGACGAAGCCGGTACCGGTCGCTGCCCACCTCGCGCCACCGATATATTCACCAAGGAAGATGCGTGCACCCATGATGATGAAGAACGGCGAGGTCATCACCAGCGCAATCGCCTGCCAGATCGGTACGGACGCGAGTCCTGCGACCCAGGTCGTCACGCCGAATGCCGCGAAGGCAACGCGCACGACATGGCGCCAGGGATGGCGCGTTCGCATAGCCCCGAGGCCGACGCGCCGGAGAAAGGGCAACGAGAAGACCAGCGCAATGGCATATTGCCAGAAGGCTGCCGAGGCCGAGGGAAAGGCGAGCTTCATCGTCAGCCACTGTATGAGGACATTGAGGATCGAGAAGGCAATGCCCGCGGCGACCATCCAGGCAGCACCGACGATTGCACGCGAGGCAGAAGATATTTGGGAAGTCTGATCCATGTCTTTCATCCGAAACCAACACAAATCAGGACGCATGAGCGCGATGTCACGGCAAGGACAGATTTCGCCCTCGCCTGCTCCGCTCATTCTCTTTCATCCGGACTGTGACCGTCGGCTCCGGAGTTGCACCGGATCTGCTGACCCTTTCGGCAGATCGGCCGAAAGACGCTCGCGGGCTTGAGCCGAAGCTCTTACCGCCGGTGGGGACTTTCACCCCGCCCTGAGAACAACCATTTCATAGGACGTGCTTCGTGTGCCGACAAGGCCGCGAAAAGCAAAAAGGGTTCGGCCGTGGCCGAACCCTTCGAAACTTACACCGCCGGTCTCGTGGTCCGGCCGCCAAGCAAATTCATATCAGCCGTTTACGGCATCCTTCAGGCCCTTGCCGGGCGTGAACTTCGGCACGTTGCGAGCCGGAATATCGACTTCAGCGCCGGTGGACGGGTTGCGGCCCTTCGTGGCAGCGCGATGGGAAACGGTGAAGCTACCGAAACCAGCGAGACGAACGTCGCCCTTGCCCTTCAGTTCAGCCTGGACGACTTCGAAAACAGCATCAACTGCGGAAGCAGCGTCGGTCTTCGAGAGTCCTGCCTTTTCGGCAACTGCGGACACGAGTTCATTCTTGTTCATGTTTCCACCCCTTTCTAAATGGTTCGAAACGACTCAAATCTATAAGCTAGGCGCAGAACGGAGTTCATCAGGCCCGCCGCACCCCAAAGACCCTGCAAATCAAGGAAATGCAAGCGTCTGCGTGTCGATTTCACAAAAAAAGGCTGGCGAAAACGCCAGCCTTTTCAGGGTTTTTAAGCAATTGGGCGCGAATGTGGCAAACATGGCTCAGTGAGCTATGGTTGCACCCGTTTCGTCGAGCCCTTCGACCGTTGCAATGACCGGCGTTTCCACCGTGCCATCCCACTCGATCGCCTCGGGTCTGCGGACCAGCGCATGCTTGATCACCTCGCCCATGCGGGACACCGGGATGATCTCCATATTGTTCTTCACGTTGTCCGGAATTTCCGCCAGATCCTTGGCATTTTCTTCCGGGATCAGCACCTTCTTGATGCCGCCGCGAAGCGCTGCGAGCAGCTTTTCCTTCAGACCGCCGATCGGCAGCACGCGGCCGCGCAGCGTGATTTCACCGGTCATCGCGACGTTCCTGTCAACCGGGATACCGGTCATGATCGAGACGATCGCGGTTGCCATGGCGACACCGGCCGACGGACCATCCTTCGGCGTCGCGCCTTCCGGCACGTGCACGTGGATGTCGCTCTTGTCGAAGAGCGGTGGCTGGATGCCGAAATCGACTGCGCGCGAGCGCACATAGGATGCCGCTGCGGAAATCGATTCCTTCATGACTTCCTTCAGGTTGCCGGTAACGGTCATGCGACCCTTGCCTGGCATCATCACGCCTTCGATCGTCAGCAGTTCGCCACCGACTTCCGTCCAGGCAAGACCGGTTACAACGCCGACCTGATCTTCGCGTTCGGCTTCGCCATGGCGAAAGCGCGGAACGCCCAGGTAGTCGTCAATGTTCTCGGCGGTCACATGAACCGACTTCGTCTTGCCCTTGATGATCTCGGTGACCGCCTTGCGGGCGAGCTTCATCAATTCGCGTTCGAAGTTACGAACACCGGCTTCGCGGGTATACTGCTGGCTGATCGCCATCAGTGCATCGTCGCTGACCGAGAATTCGTTCGGCTGCAGCGCGTGTTCCTTGATGGCCTTCGGCAGCAGGTGCCGCTTGGCGATCTCGCGCTTTTCGTCTTCGGTGTAGCCGGCGATACGGATGACTTCCATGCGGTCCATCAAAGGTGCAGGAATGTTCAGCGTGTTCGCCGTCGTGATGAACATCACGTCCGACAGGTCGTATTCGACTTCCAGGTAGTGATCCATGAAGGTCGAGTTCTGAGCCGGATCCAGCACTTCGAGCAGAGCCGACGACGGATCGCCACGGAAATCCTGGCCCATCTTGTCGATTTCATCGAGCAGGAAGAGCGGATTGGATTTCTTTGCCTTCTTCATCGACTGGATGACCTTGCCGGGCATCGAACCGATGTAGGTGCGGCGGTGACCGCGGATTTCGGCCTCGTCACGAACGCCGCCAAGCGCCATGCGGACATACTCACGGCCGGTCGCCTTGGCGATCGACTGGGCAAGCGAGGTCTTGCCGACGCCCGGAGGGCCGACGAGGCATAGGATCGGCCCCTTGATCTTGGTCGCGCGAGCCTGAACGGCCAGGTACTCGACGATGCGCTCCTTGACCTTGTCGAGACCGAAGTGATCGGCTTCGAGGATCTTCTCGGCGTTGTTGAGGTCTGACTTGATCTTCGACTTCTTGCCCCACGGAATACCCAGCAGCCAGTCGAGGTAGTTGCGGACGACGGTCGCTTCAGCAGACATCGGGCTCATCTGCCGCAGCTTTTTCAGCTCGGCATCGGCCTTTTCGCGGGCTTCCTTGGACAGCTTCGTCTTCGTGATGCGCTCTTCCAGTTCGGCCATCTCGTCGCGGCCTTCCTCGCCGTCGCCGAGCTCCTTCTGGATCGCCTTCATCTGCTCATTCAGGTAGTACTCGCGCTGGGTCTTCTCCATCTGGCGCTTGACGCGCGAGCGGATGCGCTTCTCGACCTGCAGAACCGAAATCTCGCCTTCCATGAAGCCGAGCGCCTTTTCGAGGCGAGCCTTGACGCTGGTGGTTTCCAGCATCTCCTGCTTTTCGGTGATCTTGATCGACAGATGCGAAGCGACCGTATCGGCGAGCTTCGAATAGTCATCGATCTGGCTGGCCGCCCCGACAACTTCCGGCGAGATCTTCTTGTTGAGTTTTACGTAGCTCTCGAATTCGGAGACAACCGAACGGCTCAGAGCTTCGAGTTCGACCGGATCGTCCTGCGGCTCTTCGAGAACATGACCCAGGGCTTCATAGAAATCCTCGCGATCGGTGTAGGCATCGATCTCGGCGCGTGCGCGACCTTCGACCAGGACCTTAACGGTGCCATCAGGCAGCTTCAGCAACTGCAATACGTTGGCGACGGTGCCGACATTGTGGATGGCCGACGGTTCCGGGTCGTCATCGCTCGCGTTGATTTGTGTGACGAGCATGATCTGCTTGTCCGATCCCATCACCTCCTCCAGCGCACGGATCGACTTCTCGCGGCCGACGAACAGCGGCACGATCATATGCGGGAAGACGACGATGTCGCGCAGGGGCAAAACCGGATATGCGATGCTCGCAGCTGACGTTTTCTTCGTCATTTTATTTCCTTTCCATCGTCCCGTTGCCGGGCTCTTCTGGCGCGGCCACTAGAACCGGGCCGCACTCCACTTGAGACACAAGTGGAGGTTCTGATTATGCTTTTCAAGCTGCGCCATGGCCGGTGTCCCCTCGGACATGACAGCTATGCTACAACGGAACACCTTCACTCTGAAGCGCCAGGCTGGACCGGCGCTTGCCACTTCCACGCCGGCTAACACACAAGACCGAAACACACCAAACGGAATCATTCCATAATTGCCACGGACGTGGGAATCCGCAACGGCAGCAGAGGCGCTTTCCGACCTCTTTAGCAAGATTTATCAGGGTCGTGCACTGGTTTTGAAATAGAAAGAGGCCTGCCGACGGCAAGCCCCTTAAATTCACGGTTCGTATCGCAAAGATATCTCTAACGTCTCACGCCGAAGCGTTGGCCTTCTCGTCCTGTCGATCGGCGTAGATGTAAAGCGGACGGGCAGAGCCGCGTGCCACTTCCTCGGAGATGACGACTTCACGTACGCCTTCCAGCGCCGGCAGTTCGAACATCGTATCGAGCAGGATCTTCTCCATGATCGAGCGAAGGCCGCGAGCGCCGGTTTTGCGGACGATGGCCTTGCGGGCGATCTCGCGAAGAGCATCCTCGTGGAAGGTCAGTTCCACGTCTTCCATCTCGAACAGGCGCTGGTACTGCTTGATCAGCGCGTTCTTCGGCTCGGAAAGGATCTGGATCAGCGCATCCTCGTCGAGATCCTCAAGCGTCGCCAAGACCGGCAGACGGCCGATGAACTCAGGGATGAGACCGAACTTGACCAGATCTTCCGGCTCGAGTTCACGCAGGACTTCGCCGACACGGCGGTCGTCTGGAGCCTTCACCGTTGCACCGAAGCCGATCGAGGTCTTCTCGCCGCGGGCAGAAATGATCTTGTCGAGGCCGGCAAAGGCGCCGCCGCAGATGAACAGGATGTTCGTCGTGTCGACTTGCAGGAATTCCTGCTGCGGATGCTTGCGGCCGCCCTGCGGGGGCACCGAGGCAACCGTGCCTTCCATGATCTTCAGAAGCGCCTGCTGAACGCCCTCTCCCGAAACGTCGCGGGTGATCGACGGGTTGTCGGACTTGCGGGAAATCTTGTCAACTTCGTCGATGTAGACGATGCCGCGCTGGGCGCGCTCGACATTGTAGTCTGCAGCCTGCAGCAGCTTCAGGATGATGTTCTCGACGTCCTCGCCGACATAACCGGCTTCGGTCAGCGTCGTCGCGTCGGCCATCGTGAAGGGAACGTCGATGATACGGGCAAGCGTCTGGGCAAGATAGGTCTTGCCGCAGCCGGTCGGGCCGACCAGCATGATGTTCGACTTCGCCAGTTCGACTTCGCTATTCTTCGTGGCATGCGCGAGGCGCTTGTAATGGTTGTGAACGGCAACCGACAGGATCTTCTTCGCCTGGCGCTGACCGATGACGTATTCGTCGAGTACCTTGATGATGTCCTGAGGCGTCGGGACGCCGTCACGGGACTTGACCATCGAGGATTTGTTCTCCTCGCGGATGATGTCCATGCACAATTCGACGCATTCATCGCAGATGAAAACGGTCGGTCCGGCAATAAGCTTCCGGACTTCGTGCTGGCTCTTTCCGCAGAAGGAGCAGTACAGGGTGTTCTTAGAGTCGCCGCCGTTGCTGCCGCTGACTTTGCTCATATCACTTTCCTTCCAGCACGCCGCATTTCAAGGTGAAATAACGGTCCACTCATTGGCCTGCTCCATGCTTGGAGCCCCAGCCGGCCAAGGCCGTTAAGGGGTACGAACCGGTCCAAACTATGCTGTCCTGGCTCCGGCGGCAACGAATTCCCCTTCGACTGCCGATGCTATGTCGTAAAAATTCAACATAGCATTAATACTTGAGATTGCCGCACCCGCCACCGGGTTTCTTCCCTTGTTCGATCACAAATGAGATAGAACTGTGGCGGATACAACACCATCCCTACTTCTCACTAGGCGGCATCACCTTCCATCTCGACACGAGATGTCAGGACCTTGTCGATGACACCCCAGGCCTGGGCCTCGTCCGCATCCATGAAGTGGTCGCGATCAAGCGTCTTTTCGACTTCCTCGTAGGTTCGACCGGTGTGCTTGACGTAAACTTCGTTGAGGCGGCGCTTCATCTTCAGAATATCGCGCGCGTGACGCTCGATATCCGATGCCTGGCCCTGGAAGCCGCCCGATGGCTGGTGCACCATGATGCGGGAATTCGGAGTGGCAAAGCGCATGTCCTTGTGGCCGGCAGCCAGCAGCAGCGAGCCCATCGAGGCGGCCTGGCCGATGCAGAGCGTCGAGACCGCCGGCTTGATGAACTGCATCGTATCGTAGATCGCCATGCCCGCTGTTACAACGCCGCCCGGAGAATTGATGTAGAGCGCGATTTCCTTTTTCGGGTTTTCAGCCTCGAGGAAAAGAAGCTGGGCGCAAACGAGCGTCGCCATGTGATCCTCGACCGGGCCCGTCAGGAAGATGATGCGTTCCTTGAGCAGGCGCGAATAGATGTCGTAGGAGCGTTCACCGCGGTTGGTCTGTTCCACGACCATCGGCACGAGGGCCATAGCGGTATCGACTGGGTTTCTCATGTGCGTCCTTTGTCAACGTCTGCCGGCTATGGCCGGGAATCAAAGAAAATGCCTTATCCCTACATAGAGCTTCCCTGCCCTCCTCTTCAAGACGCGCTGATGGATAACGTTAAGAGGGGCCGGTGCAATGCGAACAACTTTTCGCCCGATGTGGAGTCATTCTTGCAAATCGCCTCAAAGAGCGAGCGGCGATCACGCTGTCGCACAGCTTTTGTCGGCGTCAGGATGAACGAATTCTGAATCCGTTTACGACTGTGCTGCGTTTACAGACCAGAAAGCCTAACGACAAGTCCGCACAAAAATGCACCGACGGGCCAAGCGCAATTAATGAAGTTGCCAGTTTCTTCCGAAAGAATGCGCGCAATGCAAGGGGTATTGCCGTGTTCAATATTACGACTGGATTAGCCATTTGGTGCTCGGAAGCCATGACGCTCGCGCTGGTAGCGTTCATGGCCTGGCGCCACAATGTCCGAAACAAGACCTATTTCTATTGGGGAATGGGTTTTCTTCTTAGCGGCGTGGGTTTTGCAATGGTGGCCCTGCGCGGGCAGATATCCGACATTCTCTCCATCGAAATCGGCAACGCGATCGCGCTATGCGGGCAGAGCGCGTGGGTTGTCGGATATCTGGCGCTTGACCGTCGCAAGGTCGAATGGTGGGCGCTGCTGCCCCCACTCGTATGGCTCGCAGGCGTCTTCCTGCCGTGGGTCAACGACGACTACACCAATCGCGTCATTCTCTACAACCTGGCCTCAGCCACCGGCGCGACGGCGCTAGCAATGGCTGTATGCACGGCCGCCTGGCGCAACGAGGGCTCGAGAAGCAAACTGGGCGCTATCTTTGTAATCCAGAGTCTCCTGTGCTTCGGCACGGCGATGGCAATGGCGGTCATCGGCCCCACCGAGGCGGAAGCCGCCAATTTTGCGGGCGCCGCCGCTATGGCGACAGGCTTCCTGCTGACTTTGGCGTGCGCCCTCACCTGCCTTGTCATCATGGAACGCTCGGAGAAGCACCTTCGCATGCTCAGCCTGACCGATTCACTGACGGGTGTCTTGAACCGACGCGGTCTTTTCGGCCGGTTCGATGCCATTCAGGAGAGCGCATTCCAAAACAACCGCCAGGTCGCCGTGCTGCTCTTCGACCTCGATCATTTCAAACGCGTCAACGATCGGTTCGGCCATCAGGCTGGCGACATCGTACTGACTGTCTTCGCGCGCATGGCCCGACAGTTTGTTCCTGCCGGTGCCTTCGGCCGCATGGGCGGCGAGGAGTTTGCTGCCTTCGCGACGGCGGCCGACCAGACCGAGGCGGAAGCGCTCGCAGAATCGATCCGCGCCGAATTCTGCCGGATCCCGGTGAGCACCGGTGATGCTATCATTCCAGCAACGGTCAGCACCGGCGTCGCTCTTGCCTCTGCGATTGAGGCCAACAGGGACAAGCTGGTTTCGGCGGCCGATCGCGCGCTGTATGCCGCCAAGGCCGCCGGCCGCAACTGCACCGTCATCTTCGGTGAAGCCGAAGCTGCGGCACCGCCGCCTCCGGAACCAGATCAAACAAGTGGCGAACTCGTCCCCACACTCGACGACCAGATTCACGCGCTTCGTCGCGTCGGCTCACTGTCTTGAGGTTGAACCCATCTTTTCGAGGCTTGGCAAATCCGCTAAGCCTCGAGGCATGATGATCCCACCTTTTCTTTCCATCGATCCTGCCACGCGTCACGTCTCCCTCGACGCAAGCAATCCGGCTTTCTACCGCGATCCGAACGCCGTTTACGTCGCTTTGCACGCACACTGCCCCACATTCTACTGGGAGCAGCAGAAGCAATGGTTTTTCACCGGCTACGACCATGTCAACAGCCTGCTTCGGGACCGTCGCTTCGGCCGCCAGATCCTGCATATCGCCACGCGCGAGGAGCTTGGCCTTCCCGAGCCGGATCAGCACGTGGCGAATTTCGATCTCGCCGAACGATACTCCTTGCTTGAGCTGGAGCCACCCGAGCACACCCGTCTTCGAACGCTCGTCAACCGCGCTTTTGTCTCTCGCCACGTCGAGAGGATGAAGCCGGAGCTTGCCGAGCTCGCCAACAAACTCATCGACAGCTTCGAGAAAAACAACCAAGTCGAGCTGCTTTCGGCATTTGCCGATGTTATCCCGGTGACGATGATCGCCCGTATGATCGGCATTCCGGAGGAAATGGGACCGCAGCTCCTGAAGTGGTCGCACGCCTATATCCGCATGTATCTCTTCGGCCGCAACCGCGAGGACGAGGATGGCGCCGAACGGGCCGCGAAGGAGTTCTCGGATTATGTAAAGACGGTCATCGCGCAACGCCGCGCCAATCCGCTGGACGACCTGCTGACGCACATGATCCACACGGAGCACAAGGGCCAGTACCTGACCGAGGACGAACTTGTCTCGACGACGATCGTGCTGCTCAATGCCGGCCACGAGGCGACGGTCCACCAAATCGGAAACTCGGCCCGCATCATCTTGGAAAGCGGGCGCGATCCGGCCGCTCTCTTCAAGGACGAGGCGACGACCGAACGAACGGTGGAAGAGTGCTTGCGTATCTGCGCGCCGGTTCACATCTTCCAGCGTTGGGCGCTGGAACCTGTCGAAATCGACGGCATTTCGTTCAAGCGAGGCGACAAGGTGAGCCTCATTCTGGCCGCGGCCAATCTCGACCCGGCGAAATACAGCGATCCCCTAACGTTCAAGCCTGACCGGAACGAGGCTCCCAACCTCTCCTTTGGCGCGGGCATCCATTTCTGCATCGGGGCGCCGCTGGCAAGACTGGAACTGAACGTCGTCCTGCCAATTCTGTTCGAGCGGCTGCCAGGGCTCAGGCTCGCCCATACACCGATGGTGAAGGACGTCTACCACTTCCACGGGCTGGATCGCCTGGATCTCGCCTGGTAGGCCACCGATAAAAGAACCCGCGCTCCGGAGAGAGCGCGGGCTTTATCGTTGCTTTCTGGCGCCTTATGGCAAATGCGCGCTATTCCGCAGCCTGCAGAGCCGGTACGCCGTCTACCGGTTCCGGCGGCAGCTTGCCGGCCATGGCAGCAGCAAACTTCGTCTGGTCAAGCTCATTTTCCCAGCGGGCGACAACGACCGTCGCAACGGCGTTGCCGACAAAATTCGTCAGCGCGCGGCATTCCGACATGAAGCGGTCGATGCCGAGGATCAGCGCCATGCCGGCAACAGGAACCGAGGGTACCACGGAGAGCGTCGCGGCAAGCGTGATGAAGCCGGCGCCGGTGATGCCGGCAGCGCCCTTCGAGCTCAGCATCGCAACCAGCAGAAGCAAGATCTGATCTGCCAGGGTCAGCGGCGTGTCCGTCGCCTGAGCGATGAAGAGGGCCGCGAGCGTCATATAGATGTTCGTGCCGTCGAGGTTGAAGGAATAGCCCGTCGGAATGACGAGACCGACGACAGAGCGCTTGCAGCCTGCCTGTTCCATCTTTGCCATGAGACCGGGAAGTGCCGCTTCCGAAGAGGACGTGCCGAGTACCAGCAGCAACTCCTCCTTGATGTAGCGGATCAGAGCCAGGATCGAGAATCCGTTGTACCGGGCAACAGCACCGAGAACGACCAGGACGAAGAGCAGCGACGTCAGGTAGAAGGTCCCGATCAGCATTGCCAGATTTGCAATAGAGCCGATGCCGTATTTGCCGATCGTGAAGGCCATGGCACCAAAAGCGCCGATCGGAGCAGCCTTCATCAGGACCGCGACCAGCTTGAAGATTGGTGCCGTCAGGGCCTGCAGAAAATCGACGACCGGACGGCCGCGATCGCCGACCATGGCGAGCGCGATGCCGAAGAGGACCGAGAAGAACAGCACCTGAAGAATGTCGCCGTCGGCAAAGGCACCAACGATCGTGTTCGGAATGATGTTCGTCAGGAAACCCGTGACAGTCGTGTCATGAGCCTTCGCCGCGTAGCTTGCCACGGCCTTGGCATCCAGCGTTGCCGGATCGATATGCATGCCGGCGCCGGGCTGTATGACGTTGGCGACCAGCAGACCGACCGCCAGGGCCAGCGTCGAAAAGACGAGGAAGTAAAGCATGGCCTTGCCAGCAACGCGCCCAACCTTCTGCAGATCGGACATGCCGGCGATGCCGGTCGCGACCGTCAAGAAGATGACGGGGGCGATGATCATCTTGACGAGCTTGATGAAGGCATCGCCGAGTGGCTTCAGAGCGGTGCCTATGTCGGGATAGAAATGGCCGAGCAGGATACCAGCACAGATGGCGGCAAGAACCTGCACGTAGAGAAGCCGATAGAAGGGAACCTTGCCGCGCGGCTGCGCGACTGGAAGTGCTGCACCCATGATGTCCTCCATGTGCCCCAAAACCAACGTGGCCTCCCGGGGCGATTGCGTTACCAAGTCAACAGCCCACACGGCTGTTTGCAGAGGTTTTGCAACATGCGTGCCAACTCATAGACAGCAGCTTTACATTATTGATTTATAATAATTTTTTCTCGGAGACCGTTGATAGGATCGAAGACGTGCGCGCATTTTCGCACAAATTGATTTGACCTCAGTGCGAAATTACGCACACATTGCATGATGCTTCAGTCGTCATCGATGTCAGGCTTGGGCTCTTTCGACCGTGTCCGCCGTCGGGCACGGCGGGTGTGGATTCTGTTTGCCTCCGTTTCAGCCGCGCTCATCCTTGCCGCTCTGTTTGGTGCTGATGTTTATGGGCGACGCTCCGCCATTGCCGCGATTGAGGGTCAAAGCCGAACCGACGCCAACCTCAAGGTCGCACTCCTCAACGCAGTCCTGGAGAGACCTCGCGCGCTACCGCTGCTTCTTGCGGAAGACCAACAGGTTCTCGATGGCCTCTCCTCCAAAGGCAACGATGCGATCGACATATTGAACCGGAAGCTTGAGCGACTGGTCACGGGAACACAGGCCGCTGTGCTCTACGTCATCGGCCCCAATGGTATCGCCGTATCCTCGAGCAATTGGCGGGAACCGATCAGTTTCGTCGGCAACGACTACACCTTCCGCGACTACTTCCGAAAGGCGATGGAAGAAGGAACCGCCGAGCATTTTGCCCTGGGCAGTGTCAGCAAGCGCCCTGGCCTCTACATTTCCCGACGTGTGGGCAGTGCTGCTGCGCCGCTTGGCGTGGTCGTCGTGAAGCTTGAGTTCGACCGGCTTGAGAGTGACTGGCGCGACACGCATCGCCCGGTTTATGTCACGGATGATCGCGGCGTCGTTCTGATCACCAGCATTCCCTCCTGGCGCTTTATGATGAACAGGCCTGTGCCGGCGGCCGACCTTGCTGCCATACGCGACAGCCTTCAGTTCGGCGATGCGCCGCTGGCGACATTGCCAATCATGCGCCCACAGCCCATCGACGCCGAAGCATCGCTTGTTTTCGCTGTTCTTCCCGGTGGTGGCGAGGGTCAGTATCTGCGCCTCGCGACACCAGTCCCCACCACCCCATGGCATCTCGAATACCTCGTGCCCACCGACGCGCCGGTCGCGGCCTCGGTTCGTGAAATTCGGCTGATGTCCCTGGCCGTGCTTCTGCCCCTTCTCGCCATCGCAGCGCTAATTCTTTGGAGACGCCAGGCGGCTGCGACGAAGATCGCGGAAGAACAGGCCATGCGCGAAGAACTGGAGCGGCGGGTGGTTGAGCGAACAGACGATCTCAGCCGGGCACGCGACAGTCTGCAGGCCGAGATCTCCGACCATCGGGAAACGGAAGCTAGGTTGCAGATCGTCCAGCAGGAGCTAGTGCAGGCAAACCGGCTCGCAATCCTCGGCCAAGTGGCCGCAGGCGTTGCGCATGAGATCAATCAACCGGTCGCGACCATACGTGCCTACGCAGACAATGCCCGCGTCTTTCTGGAGCGCAAGCAAACCAATCCGGTCGACGAAAACCTCGAGGCGATCGCCGGCCTCACCGAAAGGATCGGCGCGATTACCGAAGAATTGAAGGCATTCGCGCGTAAGGGCCGAGTGGCGCCGGAGCCCGTGGAATTGCGCAGCGTCATTGATGGGGCTGTCGTCCTGCTGAAAAGTCGATTTGCCGGCCAGCTGGAAGCGCTCGATATTCGGCCGCCGCCCGCAGGGTTATGTGTGCTCGGCAACCGGATCCGGCTTGAGCAGATTCTGATCAACCTCTTCCAGAACGCCTTGGAAGCCCTCGATGGGCGCACCGACGCGAAGGTCGACGTCTCTGTGACCGAGACGCATGATGAGGTTGCAATTGACGTTGCCGACAACGGCCCGGGCATTTCGTCTGCCATCCTGAAGTCGCTTTTCACGCCATTCAACACATCCAAGGAACGAGGCCTAGGTCTCGGCCTCGTCATTTCCAAGGACATCGTGGCTGACTACGGGGGCCGCATCGACGTGACGAGCGGTGAAAACGGGACCTGCTTCACGGTGCATTTGCGGAAGGCCATGGAATGAGCGATGTAACGCCGATTTTCCTCGTCGATGACGACAGGGACCTGTTGCGGGCAACCAAGCAGACGCTTGAACTCGCCGGCTTTTCCGTTTCCGCCTTTTCCGACGCTGGCGAAGCGCTGGCGGCATTGAACCCGGATTTCGCAGGCGTTCTCGTTTCCGATATCCGGATGCCGCAAATCGATGGCTTGCAACTCTTCGACCGCGTGCGACAGCACGACGAGGACCTGCCGGTCATCCTGGTCACCGGCCACGGCGACATTCCGATGGCGGTGAAAGCCATGCAGGATGGCGTCTACGACTTCATCACGAAACCCTTCGCGACGGACCGGCTTATCCAAAGCGTTCGGCGCGCTGCTGAAAAGCGTCGTCTGGTCATGGAGAACAGATCTTTGCGGAAAGCGACCGAACAGGCGCGTGACGACCTGCCGCTGATCGGCCAGACACCGGCCATGGAACGGCTGCGCCACACCTTGCGGCAGATTGCCGATACCGATGTCGACGTTCTCCTGATGGGAGAAACCGGCAGTGGCAAGGAGGTGGTGGCAAGCCTGCTCCACCGCTGGAGCCGGCGCGCATCCGGGAATTTCGTCGCGCTCAACTGCGGGGCGCTGCCGGAAAGTGTGGTTGAAAGCGAGCTGTTCGGACACGAGCCGGGCGCTTTCACCGGCGCGCAGAAGAAACGCATCGGCCGTATTGAACATGCAAGCGGCGGAACGCTCTTTCTCGACGAGATTGAGAGCATGCCGCCGGCAACGCAGGTGCAGATGCTGCGCGTGCTCGAAATGCGCGAGGTCACGCCGCTCGGCACCAACGAGGTCCGACCCGTGGACCTGCGCGTTGTCGCAGCCTCCAAGATCGACCTCGGCGATCCCCGCCAGCGCGGCGACTTTCGCGAGGATCTCTATTACCGGCTTAACGTCGTGACGATCTCCATTCCGCCGCTCAAGGAGCGCCGAGACGACATTCCACTTCTTTTCGGCTACTTCGCCGAGCGCGCCGCGAGCCGCTTCAAGCGGGACGTGCCCACGATCCCCTCGTCGATTCACCGTCACCTGCGGGAACACGACTGGCCGGGCAACGTGCGCGAACTGTCACATTTTGCCGAGCGGTTTGTGCTGGGTGTCGGGCACGTCTTCGACCGTATTCCGGCAGCAGCACCGGGGGCGGATGAAGCCCTGTCCCTGCCTGACCGGCTCGAACGGTATGAGGCTCACATCATTCGCGAAGCTCTGAACGCTAACGACGGCGACGTACGTCGTACCATCGCGGACCTCGGCATCCCCAGGAAGACGTTCTACGACAAGCTCCAGCGCCACGGCATCGTCCGTAGCGATTTCGCGTCGTCTTCCGAAAGGAGTTAGGTCCTATCCAGCCTTTCGAAAGGACAAGACGGAAACGCGTCAACTGACCATCCTTGGGCACCTTGCCTCAGCCTGTTGCTGCGCTGAAATCAGAGCCGGATGACGTAGTCTTTGCGCGTAGTTTCAACCACTTCCCAGGTTCCCTTGAAGCCTGGCTTGAGGATCATTCGATCACCCGCCTGAAGATGCACGGCATCGCCGCCATCCTCCGTCACGATGGAGTAGCCCGAGAGCACACTGAAATATTCCCACTCGTCATAGATGATGCGCCACTTGCCGGGGGATGCTTCCCATATGCCGGAGTAGAGGCCGCCATCGGCCTCCTCGAGATTCCAGGTCTTGAACTGCGGTTCGCCTGCCAGCACACGGTCGGCATCCGGGGCGCCGAGCTCCGGTTCGACGCCATTGGTGTCAAAGGTCAGGTAGTTTGCCATATCGTTTTCATATGTCCTTAGCAGCAAATCGTTGCATGCGGTCGCTTGAAATCGTTAGCAATTTGTATCCAGTCGCAAAATACGTCCAGCACATTCGCAGCATACCGTTGTTCGGCTGCGAGGTGATCGCAGCATACCTATGTTCAACTTTGCAACCAGAAGAACATGCTCACCGCGGCAAATTTAGTGATGCGCTTCTCGGCTGGATCGAAACTTGTGCTCGAGTGGCTCAAAAAGCGGGGAGGACAAGAAGACAGCGTTGTCTGGCGATTTCGTCGAAAGACAGATGGCGCTTAAACAGGCTGCCTTGCCCTACGGCACCGTTGAAGCCGGCTGGTCGCCGGGGTAGATGAGAACCTGAAAGCCGGAACGCCCCCTCGCTGTCCGGCTGGGTGGGAGCATTTCACAGTCGCCTCCCGCATCAGATGCTTTGCAGCAGGCTGGCGGTCGCCGCGTCATGAGCGTAAAGGATGCTGCTGTCGGAGAACATATCTGTGGCCGCGGCAGCGTCGAGGACAAGCATCGTTGCGGTTGGCATCCCGAGGGCCCTCACCGAAGCTCAACACAACAACGACATCATACTCCTGCGTTGGGTTTGAGTAATGCGAAATTGCATCGACCCGTCCAAATCCATATGTGGATCGTCGCTATGCTGGTCTCCAAGGATTGCTCGCAGCTTGCAGGCCGGGCAACGAGCGGAGAAACGCCAATATCTCGCCTCCCTCAACATTATCTGCTCTATGTCTTTGTCGACTACTCCGGCAAACCCGCTAGTCGCAGACCTTCGATGTATTTCGCCATGAGTCTCTTATCGAGATATGGAGCACGGGCGCTGTAGCGTCCGATCGAGAAGTCCGGATTTACTTTCAAAAGTTCGGCCGCGGCCAAGCGCGCCTCCTTCGACCGTCCGAGCTGGGCATAAGTCGCTGCAAGTAGACGGTATGCGGGTCCAGGCTCCGCCATTTTCTCAAGGAGAGATAGCGCCTCCGAATAAGAGATTTGGCTGCGGCGATATCCCAAAAACACCAGTCGGGGCGGCTTGGATTGAGCCGGACGGCAACTTCTCCCATCCTGACGGCATCTTCCGCGAGGAGATCACGGTTGTTCGGAGCCAGTTCCCGAGCACGCTCATAGCAGGCCGCGGCCCGCTCAGCCTCCCCTTCCAAAGGTGGACAGTGCCGAGAGCCCAATGTGTATCAGCGTCAACCGGATTCAGCCTGAAGGCTTTGCTCAGTAGAACCGATGCGGTCTCGAGTGCAGTGTCGATCTCGACCACTTCGTGCCATTTTTTGTTTACGCAGCCACTGCGCGTCGCCGAGTTGTGCGCGACTAATCTAGCGCTCTGCAGCGGACGCTCGTCTAACACCAAGTTTTTTGAGATAGTGAGTATTCGGCAGATCACCCGATCTGCCGAATTATCGAGGGAGGATGTCCTATGCCACTTTTCGTAACAACAGGGTGCTATACAGCCACGTCAGCGAAGGGAATGCTTGACAATCCATCGAACCGCGAAAAGGCGGCCCGTGGCATCATGGAAGCAGCGGGCGGGAAACTGCATTCTTTCTACGTCACGACCGGCGAAACCGACTGGATGGCAATCACGGAATTCGACGATGGTGCTGACCTGATCCCCGCACTTCTCGTCATCGGCGCATCGGGAGCCGTATCGAATGTCAAAACCGTGCGAGCCTACACGGGCGCGGAATTCAAGGCTGCGCAAGAGAAGGCGGGCACAATCGCATCTACCTACAAGCCCCCGGCAAAATAGGCAGCCACTGGTTGAAACATCTCTGGCAGCGGATCGAACTCCGCTGCCAGAAACGATGTGTTGGCGCATTTTCCCCGACGCAGGTTCCTCCCGCCACAGTACAGTGCCGCGCTTTGGTGTTGTACTTGGCGACAATGTTCACGTGTTCGCTCGCGATAGTGACCGGCACGCCCTAGTCATAGTCGCATGTTCCGCCCGGATAGTGAGCGGATAATCGAAGCAATGCACCCTTATCGCCATCAGTCGCCCCCTGGATGTCAACTTCGGATGCGGAGAGCTGACACGCGATCCTTCTGAGCTACGCGTTAGCGACCGCCCAGTGACCAGCAGTGAGATAGCGCAGGTGGCGATGAGAGGCGGCGACGCGCGCGAAAGGAAGTATGTTTCCGCGCTCGTGAAACGTGTGCCCAAAGCCCTCCGACAGTAACGCGACGAGAGCAACGATTGATCGCTCAGGGACCACCAGGGGAACCACGCATGGGCGAGAAAGGGGTCTAAGATCGCATGATCCCTAGACCACCGGGAATAGGGCTGGATGACGGCTTTCGGGCGCTGAGCGGCCGTAGCGCTCCCCGGTTGATCGTCGCGTTCGACAGTGGTTTCACTTGGCCGTGTTTGAGTTTGGATTTTCCCCACCGAAACTGTTCGCGTTTGTACGCGACCAACGCGGTGATCAACCGCCGTCTGGGAAGGTCCGCAATGGAGGCGCTTTCCGGAAGCGATTTTATGCTATCGGCCCTGAGTCGACCTACACCGAATTGACACCAAGCGAGTCGTGGCTCGCGGCAGGTTATGGCAGCGCTATTTGAGCGGGTCTGCCGCTCGCAGCGAACTCGTCCACTTTGGCGCGATGAGGTTAAGCCATGCCTCGGACCGCAAAGGCAACGCTCGAAAATCCACGAGGACCGTCGTCGCCATCGCCGCCAAGATAGGCTGCTCTCATCGCGTCTCGAAGACGATCGCGCCTCACCGTGGGCAACGCGTCAAAAAAGGCTGCGAAGGTCCCTTGCCCGTAAACCTTCGGATGCCAGAAATCTTCGAAATTGGCATAGTTCATAGGGATCGTGAGCATCGTTTCGGCAACGCCCGTGAAGCCGGCACTCTCAAAAACCTCACGTAATTCGCCTTCGGCTGTCAGCGGCCGCCTGCCGGATGGCACACCTCTGCCGGTTGCTTCCGGCTCGAGTGCGAGGACCGTATCCCAAAACAAGCGCCAACTCGGCATGCCGCCGTAAGACCAAACTGCAGCCGCGGCGATGGCACCCGGGCGCAGAACGCGCCGCATTTCCCGCACCGCTCGATGTGCATCGGACACAAATTGGAGCACCAGCAGGGAATAGACGCCATCGAACTCCTGGTTGTCGTAAGGTAAGGCACAAACATCGCCCTGTTGTGCCCTTATCCTGACATCGGTCGTGCGCGAGCGCAGGGCTGCCACGAAGTTTTCCTCGAAATCCAGGGCTTCGATGGCGTCCAACTCGGGGAAAGCCGCCAAGGCCAGGGTCAGGCTGCCGGTCCCACATCCCGCGTCGAGGACGCGACCGCGGGATGGCACGCCGGAAAAATTGAGGAATGGTGCGGCCAGCCGCTGGCTCCAGCGCCCCATGCTGGCTTCATAAGCCTTCGCACCTTTGGCGACGAAGTTGGATGGCATATGCTCCCTGACGTCTCCCGATCCCTCTTAGTGAGGCGCCTCTATCGCTGCACGACTATAGCGCATGCGTCGGGACAGTCCATCTTCGCGGAGATTGGCAACTGTTCAATTGCCAGGAGGTTTGCTGTCCCTCTCCGCAAAAATCTTGCCACCACAGCAAAGAGCGAAAACAGCAAGTTGGTGGAGTGGACGCTTTGCGCGTTGAGTGGCGGCCCTGATGATCGCTCGTGGCGCAAAGATGACCACCAGAGCAACCCACTCAACTCTCGGGTTTCCGGCTCCCACGGTACGCAGGCCCGTGCCGCGGTTCGCTTGTGGCGGCGTCTTCAATTCCTGGCGCGTCCAGAATGATATCCTCATGACCGCCTGAGTGGATAGCTCGGAAGACGTTCCCGCTCTCTTTAATACGACCCCGCGCGCCGAACGGACCCTGCCGATGCCGGACCGACCTGATGGCAAGCAATGCGGGACATCAGGTTGGCGTCTGTTACTACAATACGCGATGGGGTCTCCATAAAGCACCGATGTAGTTTACATGGCGGCTGCACGGCTGGGTGCTCAGGGATTCGGCACCCCATTCTTCCTGCGCAACGAGTTCTTCTATTTTTCCGGCTGCTTTTGGGGGCTATTGGGGCGCGGGCGTCGGACAGGATTGGGTTTCCGCAGGTCGCCTTTTGGCTGGCTGGCCGAGCCTGATTGGTCGCTAGGAGTTAACAAAACGCCTCCAAGCACAACCAAGAAAATTTTTTAGGAGGCTGCTTTTTTAATGGTTCGGCCGCCGAAACTGCCCTGTTTTCAGGGGTTTTGCGGCGGCCGACTCAATACAACCTGTTCAAAAAAGTTGTCAAAGGAACTGACTTAGGTGTCAAAGGTATGTGACGAACCACATCATATTTTCGCCAGCGATTGCTCGAGATCGGCGATGATATCCTTTACATCCTCGATGCCGACCGAAAGTCGAACGACATCGGGACCAGCACCGGCGGCGATCCTTTGCTCGTCCGTCAATTGGCGGTGCGTGGTCGACGCCGGATGGATCACGAGCGAGCGGGTATCGCCGATGTTGGCGAGATGCGAGAACAGCTCCAATCCCTCGACCAGCGTCTTGCCGGCCTCATAACCGCCCTTGACGCCGAAGGTGAACACGGAGCCGGCGCCCTTCGGCGAGTAGCGCTGCTGCAGCGCATGGTTCGGATCGTCGTCGAGGCCGGAATAATTCACCCAGGCGATCTTGCTGTGTGCCTTCAACCACTTTGCGACAGCGATCGCGTTGTCGCTGTGGCGCTGCATGCGCAGCGGCAATGTCTCGATGCCCGTCAGGATCAGGAACGCATTGAAAGGCGAGATGGCCGGACCGAGATCGCGCAGACCGAGTACGCGGCAAGCGATGGCGAATGCGAAATTGCCGAAGGTCGAGTGCAAGACCACGCCATTATACTCCGGCCGCGGGGCGGAGAGCATCGGGTAGTTACCGGACTTCGACCAATCGAAGGTCCCGCCGTCGACGATCATGCCGCCCATGGAATTGCCATGGCCGCCGAGAAATTTCGTCAGCGAATGCACGACGATATCGGCACCGTGTTCGATCGGCCGAATAAGATAGGGGCTGGCCATGGTGTTATCGACGATCAGCGGCAGGCCATGCCTGTGCGCCACCGCGGCGATCGCTGCGATGTCGACGAAGGTGCCGCCCGGATTGGCGAGGCTTTCGATGAAGATCGCACGCGTCTTGTCATCGATCTGGCTTTCGAAGCTTGCCGGATCTGCGGAATCGCCCCAGCGAACCTCCCAGCCAAAATTATTGAAGGCATGGCCGAACTGGTTGATCGAGCCGCCATAGAGCCGCTTCGCGGCAACGAAGTTCTCGCCCGGGCGCATGAGCGTGTGGAAGACGATCACCTGCGCCGCGTGGCCGGACGCAACGGCGAGCGCCGCAGTGCCGCCTTCGAGCGCCGCGACGCGCTCTTCGAGCACGGCCTGGGTCGGGTTCATGATACGGGTGTAGATGTTGCCGAACTGCTGCAGACCGAAAAGGGCGGCCGCATGATCCGAATCGTTGAAGACGTAAGCCGTCGTCTGGTAGATCGGCGTCGCGCGTGCGCCGGTCGCGGGGTCCGGCTGCGCCCCCGCATGGATTGCCAACGTATTGAAACCCGGACCGTTATTGGCCATGAAGCCCTCCCATTCAGCTTGATCGAATGGCGGCGAGCATAGCCGACGATCGCGAAAAGTTAATCGCGTTCCATTTCAACCCAGGCACGTTATTTGAAAAATCCAACCCTTCAGCCGATCAGGCGTGGATACTCGATGGCCGGGCAGCGATCCATGACCACCTTGATGCCGGCCGCCTCGGCTCTTGCGGCTGCCGCATGATCACGCACGCCAAGCTGCGCCCATATCACCTTCGGTTGCGGGTTCATCGCCAATGCCTCATCGACAACACCGGATAGATATTCCGAAGCCCGGAAGACCTCGACCATGTCTACGGGTCCAGGCACATCGGCGAGCCGGGCGTAAACCGTTTGGCTCTGGATCTGCCTGCCTGCCTGGCCCGGATTCACAGGGATGACGTTGTACCCCCGTGACAGCAGATAGCCCATCACGCCATTGCTCGGCCGAGCGGGATTCGGCGAAGCGCCAGTCAGGGCAATCGTCTTCACGGAACGCAAAATATCGAGGATGTAGTCATCCTCATATTTATCGTGATTCAAGGGCTTCGCCTCCAAGAACAATCGCGTTTATTTCGCGCTTCGTTGAAACCGGCAGGTGGTTTCCGCGTATATAGGAATTAGGACGCCGACGGAGGATGGTCCCATGAAAAAATTGGTTGTTGTGGTCGCCTTTGTCATGGTCGCCTCCCCGGCGCTTGCCATTTCGCGATACAATTCGCTCACGATAAGCTGCCAGGCAGCGCGCGCAGCGATCCACAATGAAGGCGCCGTGATTTTGCGGTATCCATCGAAGCGGGTGCCCGGCATGACACTGTTCGGCCGCTACATTCGTAACAGCAATTATTGCGACGCCAACAAATACGCCGAATGGACGACCATCCCGACAAAGGACAATCCGAGGTGCCGTGTCCTGAATTGCCAGAATATCGACAACCTCGAGGGGATGTTTATCATCCCCTATTACTCGCTGTAAAAGTCGGCTCTTGCTATACTAAATCGCGATGCGTGAGCCTTGTTGGCACAAGTGCGCGCTCCACGAAGATCGGGTTGATCGAAGGATTTCGTGATGGCTTTGTCACACTCCTGTAAAATTAGAGGCGACACACCCGCATCCGACGCCAGAGTTCTATGTATATCCTGTGTATGTTCACATATGTTCTTGCGTATGTTAGCAACGCCTCATAGTTGAATAAGTGAGCGCCAAATAAACACTTCTGGTGTACGTTCCTCTTTTTATCGGGCTGGGAAAAGGCAGCTTCCGGTTGTCTGACACACAAGAGAACCGAAGCGCCCTCCCTCGCTTCATCAAACGGGATTGCTTTTTACCGACAGGGGCGTAACAAGCAATTCTCAGTTGCTGTTTTCACACCATTCGGTGGTCTTTTGCCGCTCCACGTCATTTTGCTCGTCCTGTTTGGTGCTCTGCTGCACGCGACATGGAACGCCATGATCAAGGCGGGCACGGACAAGTCGCTGGATGCCAGCCTGATATCGGCGGGCGGCGCCGTTTGCGCCCTTCCCTTCCTGATGTTCCTGCCATTGCCGAACTCGGCGGCGTGGCTTTTCATCGGCGCTTCGGCCGTGCTGCAGTTCGTGTATTTCCAGCTTGTTGCCGGCGCTTATCGTGCAGGCGATATCGGCCTCGTCTATCCGTTGATGCGCGGGTGCGCGCCGCTCCTGATTGCCGCCACCAGCGGCTTCGTTCTGAATGAGAAACTGTCGACGGGCGCTCTCATCGGCACGATCACCATCTGCGCCGGTATCCTGACGCTGGCTTTCGAAGCACGAAAAGGCAGCGGGCACGCGATCAGGCTGGCGCTCGCCAATGCGTGTGTCATTGCGACCTACACCTATGTGGACGGCATCGGCGCCCGCCTCTCTGGCAATGCGGTGTCATATACCCTGTGGATGTCGCTGCTGCCGCCCGTGCTGCTCTTCGCCTGGGCGATTTCCAACAGGGGTGCCGTCGCAGTCGCAATGCATGTCCGCTACAACTGGTGGCGTGGCCTGATCGGTGGCGGCGGATCGATTGCGTCCTACGGCCTCGCGCTCTGGGCAATGACCAAGGCGCCCGTCGCAACCGTTGCAGCGCTGCGCGAGACGTCGATTCTCTTCGCCCTGCTGATTTCCGTCATCGTGCTGAAGGAAAGGGCGAGTCCCTGGCGCTATCTCGCCGGCGCAATCATCGCGCTCGGTGGGCTGATCCTGAAACGCGGCTAAGCTATTCGCCCGTCCACTGCGGCATGCGCTTGGAAAGGAAGGCTCCGATTCCCTCTTCGGCATCGGCCGTCAGCATATTGTCGACCATGACTTGCGCGGCGTAGCCGTAAGCGTCCTCGATCGGCATTTCGAGCTGGCGATAGAATGCCTCCTTGCCGACCTTCAGCGTCAGCGGCGATTTGCTTGCAATGACGGCCGCATATTTGGTGACGACCTGCGTCAGATACTGCTTCGGCACGATGCGGTTCACGAGGCCGAAATCCTTGGCGGTAGAGGCATCGATCGTCTCGCCGGTGAGCAGCATCTCCATCGCCTGCTTGCGATGTGCTGCCCGCGAGACCGCCACCATCGGTGTCGAGCAGAACAGGCCGATATTGACGCCCGGCGTGCAGAAGGTCGCCGTATCGGTGCAGATCGCGAGGTCGCAGGAAGCGACCAACTGGCAGCCGGCGGCGGTTGCAAGGCCGTCGATCTCGGCAATGACAGGCTTCGGCAGGCGCGTGATCTCCAGCATGAGATCAGCTGCCAATGCGAAGGTTTCTTCGAAGAATGCCTCGCCTCCATCGTCATCGGCGCGATGCGCGGTCAACTCCTTGAGATCGTGACCTGCGGAAAAGACATTGCCCGTCGACGCGATGATGACCACGCGAACAGCAGCGTCTTCTGCGACGCTTTGGAGTTCACCAATCAGGGTCTCCATGACGGCGATCGACAGTGCATTTGCGGGCGGATTGCTGAGCGTCAGCCGCAGCACGCCGTCGCTCAACTGCGGAATGACGAGCGCGCCATCGCCGGCTTTGCTCGGGTCCTTTCGAAAGGATACGACTTCGGCCATGGTCTAACTCCCTGCATTGCTTTTTCGTGCTAATTGTTCTGCCACAGGCGACAAGCAATTTCGAGGCAAAGTCATGCAGCCGATCATGACGATCGACGAGCTCCACCGTTTTTTGGATACGGACTTTCCGCAGATCCACACGGATGGGCGCGCGCTCACGATTACCGAGATCGGACCCGGCAGCGTCTCGATGCGGCTCGACCCGAGCGAGAGGCATTTGCGACCCGGCGGCACCGTGTCCGGCCCGGCCCTCTTCACTTTGGCGGACGTGACGGCCTATGCGGCAGTCCTGGCGCATATCGGCCCGGTCGCGCTGGCGGTTACCACCAATCTCAGCATCAATTTCCTGCGCCTGCCGAAGCCGAGGCCAACGACCTGCACCTGCCGTGTTCTCAAGCTTGGTAAGCGCCTCGCCGTCATCGACGCATCAATTTTCCAGGAGAATGCAGATGAGTTGATCGCCCATGCAACCGCGACTTACTCCATTCCTCCGCGAGAAATATGAGGTATCAAAATACCACACAACTAAACTACTGATTTTGCTCGTACATTTTTATCCGTCGCCGACCTGAGAATATTGACCGCGGTCCGCTTTGCCTCTATACACACCGCCAGAAATGCAGCCTTTCCGGGCTGCTTTCTTTTTGGTGTGTCTTCGGACAGCCAAACCAAGCAACAAGAAACGCCCTCTCGCCTTCGGGCCGAGGGATCAAAAGAGAGTAACAACTATGGCAACCTTCTCCCAGAAGCCTGCAGAGGTGGAGAAGAAGTGGGTCATCATCGACGCCGAAGGGCTTGTCGTTGGTCGTCTCGCTTCTGTTATCGCTATGCGTCTGCGTGGCAAGCACAAGGCTACCTTCACGCCTCACGTTGACGACGGCGACAATGTCATTGTCATCAACGCCGACAAGGTCGTCTTCACCGGCAAGAAGTATTCCGACAAGGTTTACTACTGGCACACCGGTTTTGCCGGCGGCATCAAGGAGCGTACCGCTCGCCAGATCATCGAAGGTCGCTTCCCGGAGCGCGTTCTCGAGAAGGCTGTTGAGCGCATGGTTCCGCGTGGCCCGCTCGGTCGTCGCCAGATGAAGAACCTCCGCGTTTACGCTGGTTCCAACCATCCTCATGAAGCCCAGCAGCCTGTCGCTCTCGACGTGGCCAAGCTGAACAAAAAGAATGTAAGGAGCGCCTAAGAATGGCTGACCTCTCCTCCCTGAAGGATCTCGGCACGTCCGAAGCAGCGACTGCTCCGGTTCACGTCCGTAAGGTCGATTCGCTTGGCCGTTCCTACGCGACCGGCAAACGCAAGAACGCCGTTGCCCGCGTTTGGCTCAAGCCGGGTTCCGGCAAGATCATCGTCAACGGCAAGGAATTCGCGGAATACTTCGCGCGGCCGGTTCTGCAGATGATTCTGCGTCAGCCGATCGTCGCTGCTGCCCGTGACGGCCAGTTCGACATCATTGCAACGGTTGCAGGCGGCGGTCTTTCCGGCCAGGCCGGTGCCGTTCGTCACGGTCTTTCCAAGGCCCTCACCTACTTCGAGCCGGGCCTGCGCGCGGTCCTGAAGAAGGGCGGCTTCCTGACCCGCGACAGCCGCGTTGTTGAACGTAAGAAGTACGGTAAGGCCAAGGCCCGCCGTTCGTTCCAGTTCTCGAAGCGTTAATCGCTACTGGACTAGGGAATTGCGAAGGCCGGGCTCTTGCCCGGCCTTTTCTTTTGGCGAGCGCTTGAAGTGGCCACGTTCCCTTGCCAGTTCTACCGCATTCCACGCGCTTCACGCGCAGGCCAAGGGAGGCAGGAATGACCAAGCAAGCAATCTATGTAGAACTGAAAGCAAGGTCCGGCAAGGAAGACGAAGTGGCCACGTTCTTGAAAAGCGCCCAGGCTCTTGTCGCGCAGGAACCGGGCACGGTGACATGGTTTGCCGTTCGCTATGACCAGAGGACATTCGCCATCTTCGATGCCTTCGATGACGAGGCCGGCCGACAGGCGCATTTGAAGGGCAAGGTGGCCGCGGCGCTGATGGCCCGAGCAGAGGAGCTGCTTTCCGAGGCTCCGCAGCTGAGGACTCCCGACGTGCTGGCGGACAAGCTGCCGGGCTAATCCAGGCTTGGCCGAGCGACCAGCTTTGCCCATTCGGTTTGAGATTCGTTTCTGATAGGCATAGCGGACAAAACACCCTCGAGGAGCATTTCTTGGCCAACAAGTCGATCGATCATGCTTTTACGGCAACGAACCTGACCTCGGCAGCCAGCGACCCGACCTTTGCCGGCGCGCTGTCGTTCATGCGACGCCGTTTCACCAAGGACCTGACCGGCGTGGACGCCGTGGTCTGGGGTATTCCCTTCGATGCCGCGACCTCCAATCGGCCTGGGACGCGATTCGGGCCGCAGGCGATACGGCGTGCGTCGGCGATCTTCGACAACGACCCGCAGTATCCTTTCAATCGCGATCTTTTTGCCGAGATGGCCGTAATCGACTACGGCGACTGCCTGCTCGACTACGGCAATCACCACGAGACGCCGGATGCAATAGAAAGGCAGTCCAAGACCATTGTCGACAGTGGCGCCTTCATGCTGACCCTTGGCGGCGACCATTTCGTTACCTGGCCCATCCTCAAGGCCCATGCCGCTAAACACGGGCCGCTGGCACTCGTCCAGTTCGACGCGCATCAGGACACCTGGTTCGACGACAACAGGCGGATCGACCACGGCTCATTCGTGGCAAGGGCTGTGCGCGATGGCATCATCGATCCAGATCGCTCTATCCAGATCGGCATCCGCACCCATGCGCCCGAGGATTTCGGCATTCATATTCTCTATGGTCATCAACTTGAGGAGATGAGCGCCGGCGACGTCGCCTCGACGATCATCTCGCATACGCGTGGCGCGCCAGCCTATTTAACCTTCGATATCGATTGCCTCGACCCCGCCTATGCGCCCGGCACCGGTACCCCCGTATCGGGCGGTCCTTCGAGCGCCAAGATCCTCTCCGTGCTGCAGCGTCTGCACCAGCTGGATATCAGGGGCGCCGACGTCGTCGAGATCTCGCCGCCTTACGACCATGCTGACATCACCGCCATTGCGGGGGCGACGGTCGCAATGTATATGCTGGGGCTGCATGCCGAGCGCCGCGCCAGCGCGTCACACGGCTGACTCATCCTTCTTGCAAAATGATTCCGGACTTCTTTCTAACCTATTGAAAGTGTGAGCAAGACAATGGCACCGAAGATCTTCATCGATGGCGAACACGGCACGACGGGCTTGCAGATCCGCACGCGCATGGCCGGCCGTCGCGATGTCGAGCTTTTGTCCATCCCGGAAGCTGAGCGTCGCAACGCCGCGATGCGCGAGGATATGCTGAACGGCGCAGATATCGCCATCCTCTGCCTGCCTGACGACGCTTCGAAGGAAGCGGTGCAGATGGTCTCGGGCAACAACAACGTGCGGGTGATCGACACCTCCACGGCGTTCCGTGTCAATCCCTCCTGGGCCTACGGCTTTGCGGAAATGGACAAGGAACAGGCAGACAAGATCAAGTCGGCACGCTTCGTCGCCAATCCGGGCTGCTACCCGACCGGTGCGATCGGCCTCCTTCGGCCGCTGCGCACTGCCGGCATCCTGCCCGACGGCTATCCGGTCACGGTCAATGCAGTCTCCGGCTATACCGGCGGCGGCAAGCAGATGATTGCGCAGATCGAAGACCAGAACCGCGACGATGCGATCGCCGCACCGCACTTCCTCTACGGCCTGACGCTGACGCACAAGCACGTCCCCGAGATGAAGATCCACGGCCTGCTGGATCGCGCGCCGATCTTCTCCCCGTCAGTCGGCAAGTTCCCGCAGGGCATGATCGTTCAGGTGCCACTGCATCTCGATGATCTGGCGGAAGGCACGACGCTTGAAAGCATCCATGCTGCTCTTGTGGCCCACTATGCGGGTCAGGAGATCGTGACGGTTGTGCCGCTGGAAGAAAGCCGCAAACTCCCGCGCATCGATGCTGTCGAGCTTGCTGGCAAGGACACGATGAAGCTCTTCGTGTTTGGCACGCCAGGCGCGTCGCAGATCAATCTTGTTGCGCTGCTCGACAACCTTGGCAAGGGTGCTTCGGGGGCCGCTGTCCAGAACATGGACCTGATGCTCGCCTCGTAGTCCCGGAACCGATCGGTGTCGCTTGACACGCTGCTGGTGAACACGAGCGCGTGGTTTGTCGCCGCCTTGCCGGATCACGGCATTCTGTCACTCGTCGCCATCGCCTTCATTGCGGGACTGGCACGCGGCTTCTCCGGATTTGGAGCTGCGCTGATCTTCATTCCGCTTGGCGGCGCAATCATCGGTCCGAAGCTGATTTCGCCCGTCCTGCTTGTCATCGATGGTCTTGCGACGATCGGCATGATTCCGCCGGCCTGGCGCAGCGCCAACCGCCGCGAAGTCTTCACCATGGCTGCGGGCGCGGTACTTGGGGTGCCCGCCGGTACAGCAGCCCTGGCGTTGGTGGATCCGCTGACGTTGCGCTGGGCGATCACGGCGATTGCCATTTGCCTGCTTGCATTGCTTGTTTCCGGGTGGCGGTACCATGGCGAACCGCGAACATCGCTTACCTCCATGACAGGTCTCGTTGCCGGCCTCTTCAGCGGCGCTGCCCAGCTTGGTGGACCGCCGGTCGTTGCCTATTGGCTCGGCGGCAAGACCAATTTTGCGCGGGTGCGAGCAAACGTCATTCTCTATTTCGCGATCTCGACCTGCTTTAGCGTCGTCAGTTACTATTTCGGTGGGCTCTTCGTTCAAGCCGTCTTCGCTCTGACGATCGTGATTCTGCCGAGTTACGCCATCGGCCTGTACGTCGGCTCGAAGCTGTTCGGGCTTGCCAAGGAGAGCACGTTCCGAACGATCTGCTATCTGCTGATCGCAGCCTCCGCCATCATGGGAATGCCGGCGCTCGACGGGATCCTCCGCTGAGCATATTGCTTCGTCAAATTGCTGAATGAAGCACCGAGCAACCGTCGTTGATCAATTTTTGCCAGCCGCCTAAAGTCATGGGTGACCTTTGGGGGGAGCGCGGCATGAATGCAGTCGTCCTGTTCGGTATTGCCTTTGTCGGCGGTACGATCGTCGTAACTCTCGTTTTCTATTTTCTGATGCGCCTGATCATGGGCAGCGATCCGACCGGCAAAGACAGGGAACTTGCCGGTGCCATCGTCATGCGGATCTCGTCACTGCACGCACTCATCCTGGCCCTCGTCTTCGCTCAAGAGATGATCGAGTATCAGCAGCTAAAATTTGAGAGTGTCACGGAAGCGAACGCGATCGCGGACGTCTATTTCGATGCGGATCGCTACGGCGCCAGCGAGAAGGCCCCCATCCAGCAAGCGCTCTTCGAGTATGTGCAGATCGTCGTCGACGAGGAGTGGCGCCTGCTCGGAACCACTGGGCAACTATCTCCCGCGGCGTGGAACAAGTGGGATAACGTCTATCAGCGGGTGCTCGACCTGACGCCAACGAATGCGCGCCAACAGAGCATTCGCGAGCACATGCTCAGCGATGTGCACCGCATCGCCGAGGCCCGAGACAAACGGGAAAACAGCGGCACCGATTCCATTAGCATCATCTTCTGGTTCGCGGCGGTTTCAGGCGTCGTGTTCATGGCGCTCGGCTACTACCCCTATCCGCCGGATCCGCGAAACCTACTTCTACTTTCGGTGCTCGGCGCCTTCACCGGTATCATACTCTTCTTCATCTACGCATTCTCCGATCCCTACAATCCGCCGGCCACGCTGAAGCCGACAGCGTTCGAACGCCTGCTCGATGAATTGGCGACGCCTCCGGCCTCCGGATAGTGTGACCGTCCGTGCCTATCGCGCCATCAATGGCGAGCGCGCCTTCACGACCAGCGCGTTTCCCGGACCGTGCACGGCTGCGAAAAGCAGGCCGGCGAGGAAGGTGAAGTGATCGACGAAGAAGCCGAACTCCGCCTGATTGCCGCTCCAGCGGCTGGGGCCATGGAACGCAAAGGCCAGGAAGACCACGTAGATGCCGGCCAGGAGCGAGGCTTCTGAAAAGAAGGCCCCCGTCAGGAATGCCAGGGCCAGGGCAAGTTCGAAGATTGCCGCTATCCAGGCGAGGAAGAGCGGGACTGGAAAGCCTGACGCGGCGATATAGCTTGCGGTGGACGGAATATCCATGAACTTGAAGCTCATGGCCATCGCGAAAACGGCGCCAAAGATCAATCGCGCCAGCAGAATTGCAATCGTCTTGCTCATCTCATCTCTCCTCGACCCGAAGCCGTTCAGCGTCATTGTCCAGACTTCCAGCTTCCCCGCACCTGCGATTGCGAAGCCTTCGCCCAAAGGACGCAGCTGCATCCTCCCTCCCGACATGCAGTCGCCATTATTTTCGACTGCGCGATCCCGAGGGTCTCAGGCCCAAGCCAAATGATCGGCCAGCACGCCGTCTATGACCTGCCACGACCTCTTGACGTCTACGGGATTTGCGCCTGTCATGCCGGCAACGACTATCAGCGACTTCCACAGCGTCCATCCGCGGCCTCGCGCCCACGTTCCCGCGTCCAGCGGGCGTGCCTTGCGAAAGACCTCGCGGCTCTCCCCCTCGAAAAGGTGCCAGGTGATTGCGAGATCACAGGCAGGGTCGCCAACGCCCGACGTCCCGAAATCGATGACGGCATCGAGCCGACCGTTTCTGACCAGAAGATTGCCGTAGGCGATGTCACCGTGGAACCAGACGGGTACACCTTGCCACGAAGTCGAAAGAGCTGCGTCCCAGACCTGCGTGGCCAGTCGCGTGTCGATCCGGCCATCCAGCCGCACAAGCGCCTCGTGCGTTTGCGCGTCGTAGACTTTCAGTGAACCGCCGCGAAAGAAATTGTGCGAGCCAGGCGGAGGTCCTCCCGTGGCGTCTGCTGCCTGCAACGCATCGAGGAAGCCAGCCAGGGTCGTGGCGAACTCGCAGAGATCGTCGATGCGCTCCGCCAGGGCCGTCTCACCGTCACGCCACTCGTAGATGGACCACGGCCAGGGATAGCTTTCGTCCGGCCTTCCCATCGCCAGCGGTACGGGTATGGGCAATGGCAGCTGCTGCGCAAGGATCGGGAGCCACTGCTGCTCCTTGGCAACCTGATCGGCATAGTGAGCTGCGCTGGGCAGCCGAACCGTCATCCCGGCGCCGAGGTGGAATGTCCTGTTGTCCCATCCGCCGAAATCAACGGGTCTGATGGGCAGGGCCGACCACTCGGGAAATTGCGTGGCAATCAGCCGACGCACGAGCGCGGTATCGATAACTGGGTCATCCATTGTCCTGACATTCCTCCCGGATAAGGGGATCTATTGTTCGCGTTTCGGCGACGAGATCAACCCTGGGTTCGCTTCGGCCCCTCGGACGTTGATTCAAGTTCCTAAGAGGATGATTCGGGATTTTCTAATAACCATCTGCAATTTCAGAAATTTTCTCCGGAGTGAATGCCTTCGGCAGGTCCGCTCCTTTATGAGATTTCTATATCTGCGCACCTACCCAGGAATGGAATTCCTACCGTGAACGGCGTTAGCCTTTCCCATGAAATGCGAAGGTTGAAAGCCATGCGAGACTTCATGCTGTCGAACGCTCCTCTCACCCGCCCGCGCCGCCCGGCACCGAAAAGGCAGATGCGCGAACGACGTACGGCCCAGGCGCTCATCCTGTTCGGCATCGTGCTTGCCGTGGTCGAACTCTACGTCATTCTCGGTGGACTTTGAGCCACAGGGATGCCCGCAGACAGAGCATTGCGCCTCGGCGCCACGACGACTGCGCTCATAACGCCGTTTCGGGACGGACCACTCGATCTTTCCAAAATGGAGCAACTGGCTGAGCGGCAGATCCGCGGCGGTGTTGACGGCCTTGCCGTCTGCACGCTGACTGGTGAGGGACCGAACCTCACCAGGAGCGAGCGCGCCGCAGTTATCCTTACTTGTGTTCGCGTCGCCGGTGGTCGTGTCCCCGTGATTGCCGCAACCGGCACGAATGCGACGGCAAGCACGATCGCCTTGACGCGCGATGCCGAAGAGTTGGGAGCGAGCGCAGCCCTTGTGACGCTGCCCTACTATTCGAAACCTAGCCAAAAGGGGATTGCCGGTCACTTCGCTCAGCTTGCGGCCGCGACGCACCTTCCCCTGATCGTTGAAAACCACCCGCTGCGCACGGCAATCGACTTGACCTTGCCTACACTCGCGGCCCTTGCCGATATCCCGTCAATCGTCGGCATGCTCCTTGCCGACGGCAACACCGCTGCACGGGCCATGCCTTCGGACTTATGCCAGCGCTTCCTACGGCTTTCCGATCGGGACGCAACGGCGCTGCCGTTTCTGAGCACCGGTGGCCGCGGCATCATCTCGGCTGCGGCGAACGTATGCCCGCGTTTGTATGGATCGCTGCAGCAGGCGGCGCGCGGCGGCAACCTCTCGGCGGCGCGCCTGCTTGAGGACAGGCTGGCTCCGCTGACGGCCGCGTTGGGTGTTGAGGTCGATCCCGCGGCGATTAAGCACGCGTTACAGACTTTGCAGCAGATCGATCCGGAGGTCCGTCTGCCTCTTCTGGCTCTTGACGACGATGGGAAACAGTCGGTATCGCAAGCGCTGACGTGCCTCTCCTAGATCCAAAAAATCGCTATATCTATATGATATTTTTATATTTTCTCTAGATCCAACCAATGGAAGGTCAATGTCATTGCCACTAGCTTCATGAACGTCGCAACTGCCTGTTCCCAAGGCGGAACACGATTCGAAAGGAAAATCGATGCCCTCTCTTCAATATGCTTCGGCAATCGACCCCCTCCAACACCAGGACTCAGCGCGCTTTATCATCGGCAAGGATCGAAACGGCAGCTGGGTCGTACAAGACCGGAAGGGGCTCGTGGGAGGCGTATTCATCAGCGAGCAGGCCGCGCGCCATTTTGCGGCCGACGAGTGCGATCATCATCCCGAGCAGATTTGCCGCGCAGCCGAGGAGGTTATCCTGCGGTTCAGCGCGCTCGACCGCGGCGACAACGACACCTACTAATTTGATACGAGTGGCGGCAGGTCGCCAGGTCCGCCGCACATGGCGAACGCTTCCTTAACTGGAATGGGCTATGGTGTTGGCAGAGACGAGCCACGCCATAGACCGATGCCGAAACCGAACTTCCGCTTTACCCACTACGATCTGAAGGAACAGCGCGCCGGGACGATCATCGAGGTGACGTTGAACGCGGTCGCGAATGTTCGCCTGATGACGGCACCAAACTATCAGCGCTTTACCGAAGTTCTCGACTTCAAATATGTCGGCGGCGTCGCCCGAAAGTCTCCCATCCGTCTATCCATTCCCGACAGCGGACATTGGCATCTGGTCGTCGACATGGAAGGCCATCACGGGCTTGCGGAATCCGCCGTCAAACTTGTCGCGCCCGCGGGGCAGGTGCGTGCCTCCTGATCAACGCTGATTGCGTTCCTTCCTGAGCTTTGCCCACCATTCAAGCCGCTTGCGGATATCCCGCTCAAAGCCGCGCTCCGGCGGATCGTAGAAAGTCTGCCGGCCCATTTTCTCCGGGAAATAGTCCTGGCCGGAAAAGGCGTCCGGCTCGTCGTGGTCGTAGCGATAGCCTTCACTGTAGCCCTCCCCCTTCATCAGCTTTGTCGGTGCATTCAGGATGTGCTTGGGCGGCAGCAGGGAGCCATTCTGCTTGGCAGCCATCGTCGCGGCCTTGAAGGCTGTGTAGACGGCGTTCGATTTCGGCGCAGTCGCCAGATAGACGCAAGCCTGCGCCAACGCCAGTTCGCCCTCCGGCGAACCGAGGTAGTCATAGGCATCTTTCGCTGCGTTGCAGATCACCAGCGCCTGCGGGTCGGCCAAGCCGATGTCTTCGACGGCCATGCGAACGAGCCGCCGGCCGAGGTAAAGCGGATCTTCGCCGGCGTCGAACATGCGAGCGAGATAGTAAAGCGCTGCATCGGGGTCGGAGCCGCGGACGGATTTATGCAGTGCAGAGATGAGATTGTAGTGCCCATCCTGCGCCTTGTCATAGACCGGGGCGCGACGCTGCACGATCCGGGTCAGGGCCTCCGTGTCGAAGGTTTCTCCCTCCCGAGCAGCACGCCAAACCTCCTCCGCAAGGGTCAGCACGGCGCGACCGTCGCCGTCGGCCATTCGCAGCAGGCTTGCGCGCGCGTCTTCCGCCAGCGGCAATGCCTTGCCCTCGACCGCCTCTGCACGCTTCAGCAATTCCTCAAGGCTTTCATCGTCGTGCGATTTGAACGTCAACACGCGAGCGCGCGACAGCAAGGCCGCGTTGAGTTCGAAAGACGGATTCTCGGTGGTAGCGCCGACAAGGATGACCGTGCCGTCCTCCATGACAGGAAGGAAGCTGTCCTGCTGCGCCCTGTTGAAGCGATGGATCTCGTCGACGAAGAGTAGCGTTTGCCGGCCGTCCATCCGGCGCATGCGCGCCGTTTCAAATACCTTCTTCAGATCCGCCACCCCGGAGAAAATCGCGGATATCTGCTCGAATGCGAGACCTGCCTCGCCCGACAGCAACCGGGCGACGGTGGTCTTGCCGGTTCCAGGGGGCCCCCAGAAGATCATCGAGCCGAGCGAACCACTCTCGATCATGCGTCGCAACACACCGTCTTCACCGGTCAGGTGCTCCTGGCCGGTCACTTCCGAGAGTGTCCGGGGTCGCAGGCGATCGGCGAGAGGCCGCCGATTAGCGACCTCTTCTGGAATATGCGGTGCAAAAAGATCGTCACTCATCGGAAGAACTGTCTGATGCGTTGGCCATCGCGCTCGATCTCGACGCGCCAGAAGCTCGGATCCTCGTCGGCGACGGCGGCCAGTTCCTTGGTCGTCCTAACTTCGGTGCCGTTGATCGAGATGATGATGTCCTTCGGCTCAAAACCGAGGCGAGCGGCAAGGGAATCCTCCTTCACCTCGGAAACAACGACGCCGGTCGATTCGGAGGGCATACGAAGCTCGTCAGCGACGCGAGGCGACAGGTTCTCGACTACGGCGCCCGTAAAGGGCGTGCGGCCGCCGATCGTGCGCTGATCGCGTGGAGCTGTCTCGGGCGCTCTGGCGAGTGCCAGCGCGATCTGCTGCTCGCGGCCGTTCTCAACCACGGTCAACTGCACCGATTTGCCCAGCCCTGCCGTTGTCAGGCGATAGAGAAGCGCATCCGGATGCTCAACCGCAATGCCGTCGACGGCGGTCACGATTTCACCTGTCTTCAAACCAGCCTTCGCAGCCGGGCTGCCGTCACTCACCTTGACCACGAGGGCGCCGCGCGCCTTGTTGAGCCCGAGCGCCTCGGCAACCTCGGATGTCACCGCATCGAACGTCGCGCCGACATAGGGGCGCTCGAAGGATTTTACCCCCGCATCGGCCGAGGCGAGGAACACCTTGACTAGATTGGCGGGGATCGCGAAGCCGATGCCGTTTGAGCCGCCGCCGCGCGAAAAGATCGCCGTGTTGATGCCGATCAGCTCGCCCTTCATGTTCATCAGCGCGCCGCCGGAATTGCCGGGGTTGATCGACGCGTCCGTCTGGATGAAGAAACCGAACTCGTTCTTGACGACCTGGTTGCGCGCCAGCGCCGAAACGATGCCACTCGTGACCGTCTGGCCGACACCGAATGGATTACCGATCGCCATGACGAGATCGCCGACTTCGACGGCATCGGAATTGCCGAGCGGCAGCGTCGGGAAGCTTTCCTTCGTATCGACCTTGAGAACAGCGAGATCGACGCGGTCATCCCTCAAGACGACCTTGCACGGAAATTCCCGCCCGTCGGAGAGCGCAACCTTGATATCATCGGCGCCTTCCACGACGTGATTGTTCGTGACGATCGTTCCGTTTGCTTCAACGATGACGCCGGATCCCAGCGACGACTGCTTCTCGCTGCGGTTCGGCATCTGCTGACCGAAAAACTCCTCGAAGAAGGGATCGCCGGCAAAGGGAGACTGCCTGCGTATCGTCTTTTCCGCATAGACGTTCACGACGGCTCCGGACGTCTGTTTGACCAGCGGCGCGAAGGAAAGCTGCATCTCCATCTGGCTCTGCGGGACAGTCTTGGCCGTCTGAGCGTTGGCGGAAACCGGTAGCGCGAGCACCAGAGCCACAAAAGGCAGGGCAGCGCGCTTCAACAGGTATTGCATGGGGAGTCCTTCTGAAATTCTCTTGTGAAGACGTTGTAGCGCCGGACGCTAGAAAGGAAAGAGGGCGGAAGCATGGAAGAATAAAGCGGCTCACGAACTGCTGAACACGCCTCGCAAATCGATTCAGGAAGGAGCTCCATGCGACTGATATCTAATGACAAAGGAGGCCAACGTCACCCGTGAGAGACATCTTGACTCTACGGATGGCAGCGAGGCGCCCTTCTCGGATGGCGATAGAGAACGTCTCCCCGTCAATTCACCCTGCAAACGCGACTCTGTTCTTGCCGAAGCCACGGCGTGCATCATCTACCCACGGGCAGCTCCACAGCCAATTGAACAGGAACTCATGCATGAGACGTCTCCGCAGCACACTTCTCCCTTTCGCGATATTTATCCTTTGCACGCCCCTTGCCAGCGTTTCCTATGCCGCGAGCTTCGACTGCGAGGCCAAGGAGTTGAAGCCGGACGAAAAGGTGATTTGCGAGAACCGCGCGCTGAACGACGCCGATGTGAAGATGGTGACGACCTTCGATCTGCTTTCCGGGCTTATGGCGATGGGTTCGCGCGGCACGTTGCAGGACGGGCAAACGGCCTGGCTGAAGAAACGCCAGGAATGCGCTTCCGATGCGGCTTGCATCAAGGCCGCCTACGACGAACGCCTGAAGCAGCTGGACGAGACCTATAAAAAAATAAACCGGCCGCTTTAGCGACCGGTCCATCAATGCACGCCTTTGATCAGCAGTTCAGCGGCTGCCAAGGTCGCGAACAGCGCCGCGGTCGGCGCTGGTTGCGAAGGCAGCATAGGCCTTCAGCGCCGTCGTGACGTTGCGCTTGCGCTGTTCGGCCGGATGCCAGCCCTTCTCCTCCTGCTCGGCGCGGCGGTTCGCCAGCTCCTTGTCATCGACGCGCAGGCTGATGATGCGGTTCGGGATGTCGATGTCGATCATGTCGCCCTCGCAAACCAGACCGATGATGCCGCCGTTTGCGGCTTCCGGCGAGACGTGGCCGATGGAAAGACCGGACGTGCCTCCCGAGAAGCGCCCGTCGGTGATCAGCGCGCACGCCTTGCCGAGACCCTTCGACTTCAGATAGCTCGTCGGGTAGAGCATTTCCTGCATCCCGGGACCGCCCTTCGGACCTTCATAGCGGATGACGACGACATCGCCGGCAACGACCTGGTTCGACAGGATGGCCTTCACCGCTGCATCCTGGCTTTCATAAACCTTGGCCGGACCGGAGAACTTCAGGATCGATTCATCGACGCCCGCCGTTTTCACGATGCAGCCGTCGAGCGCGAGGTTGCCCTTGAGAACCGCAAGGCCACCATCCTTCGAGAACGGATGTTCGACGGAGCGGATGACGCCCTTTTCCCGGTCCGTGTCCAGATCGTCCCAGCGCGCTTCTTGGCTGAAGGCAACCTGGGTCGGGATGCCGCCTGGCGCAGCGCGGTAGAAATTGCGGACGGTTTCGCTATTGGTGCGGGTGATGTCCCAACGATCGATCGCATCGCCAAGCGTTTCCGCATGGACCGTCGGGCATTCTCGGTTGAGCAGGCCGCCCTTATCCAGTTCGCCCAGGATCGACATGATGCCGCCGGCGCGGTGAACGTCTTCCATGTGGACGTCGTTCTTTGCCGGGGCGACCTTGGAAAGGCAGGGGACGCGGCGCGAAAGCGCGTCGATGTCGGCCATCGTGAAATCGATCTCGCCTTCGTGCGCAGCCGCCAGGATGTGCAGGACGGTATTTGTCGAACCGCCCATGGCGATGTCGAGGGCCATCGCGTTCTCGAATGCCTGTTTGGAGGCGATCGTGCGCGGCAGAGCCTTGACATCGTCCTGCTCGTAGTAGCGGCGAGCTAGATCGACGATCAGGTGGCCGGCCTCGACGAATAGGCGCTTGCGATCAGCGTGCGTTGCGAGCGTCGAGCCGTTGCCTGGCAGCGACAGGCCAAGCGCTTCGGTCAGGCAGTTCATTGAATTGGCGGTGAACATGCCGGAGCACGAGCCACAGGTCGGACAGGCCGAGCGCTCGATCACCTTGACATCTTCGTCACTGATCTTGTCATCGGCGGCCGCGACCATCGCATCGACGAGATCGAGTGCATGCGTCTTGCCGTGCAGGACCACCTTGCCGGCTTCCATCGGACCACCGGACACGAAGACCGTCGGGATGTTGAGGCGGAGCGAGGCCATCAGCATGCCGGGAGTGATCTTATCGCAATTGGAGATGCAGACCATGGCGTCGGCACAATGGGCGTTGACCATATATTCGACGCTGTCGGCGATCAGTTCGCGCGAGGGCAGCGAATAGAGCATGCCATCATGGCCCATGGCGATGCCGTCGTCGACGGCAATGGTGTTGAACTCCTTGGCGACACCACCGGCCGCTTCGATCTCGCGAGCGACAAGCTGGCCGAGGTCCTTAAGATGGACGTGACCGGGCACGAACTGGGTAAAGGAGTTCACCACCGCGATGATAGGCTTGCCAAAATCGGAGTCCTTCATGCCCGTGGCGCGCCAAAGGCCGCGCGCGCCCGCCATATTGCGGCCGTGGGTCGTGGTTCTGGAACGATAAGCTGGCATGGCGTATTCCTCACGTATCGTGAAATCGTCGGCGATGCCGGGCGGCAACGGTATTGCGCGGCCAGGCTATCGCTGCTTTTTGGGATTGTCCTAATCCAAACGACCTGTACTGTCACTACCGGGAAGGCTGAAACCGGTACGCCTGCACAGCCGAGCGCATCGACTATATACGGTCGCCGCAGTCGTTTTGTTACAGACTATTCCCTCAAACACCGTACACAAAAAGTTGGCTTTCCGCAGGCCTGTCGGTGGGCATAAACAATGATCCAAAGACGCATGTGACGCGTTGAAGGTTCAGGCCGAGCTCGAATGCTCAGGAGGTTTCAGATGCCATCCTATCGTCCCCCAAAGATCGCCACCTCAGAGATCACGCCGCAGCAGGTCTATCTGAGGCGTCGCGAGTTCCTCGGCGCTGCGACACTGGGCGCCATGGCGCTCTATAGCGCCGGCAAGGCCAGTGCCGCAGCATTGTCGGTCATCGAAAGTAAATACACTGTCGACGAGAAGACGACGCCGCTCAAGGATGTCACGAGCTACAACAACTTCTATGAATTTGGGCTCGATAAGGGCGATCCCGCGGCACTTTCGGGCGACTTCAAGCCGCTGCCTTGGACGATCAAGGTCGACGGCATGGTCAACAAGCCCGGCACGTTCGACGTCGAAGCGCTGATGAAGGAATTTCCGATCGAGAGCCGCACCTATCGCATGCGGTGCGTCGAGGCTTGGTCGATGGTCATTCCGTGGGACGGCTTCCCCCTTGCCTCCCTGCTCGACAAGGTGGAGCCGCTCGGAAGCGCGAAGTACGTCGCTTTCGAGACGGTCGTGCGACCGGAGGAGATGCCGGGGCAGAAGGGCATCTTCCAGTCGCTGGACTGGCCCTATTTGGAAGGCCTGCGGCTGGACGAGGCACGTCATCCACTGACGCTGCTCGCCGTCGGCCTTTACGGCGAAACCTTGCCAAACCAGAACGGCGCTCCGATCCGCCTGGTCGTGCCGTGGAAATACGGTTTCAAAGGCATCAAGTCGATCGTGCGGATCACGCTGACCGACAGGGAGCCGAAGAACACCTGGCAGGTCACCAATCCGCAGGAATACGGCTTCTACGCCAACGTCAACCCCGAGGTCGATCATCCGCGCTGGAGCCAAGCAACAGAGCGGCGCATCGGCGAAAGTGGCTTCTTCGGTGCGGGCCGCCACCCCACTCTGCCGTTCAACGGCTATGCCGACGAGGTGGCCAGCCTCTATAGCGGCATGGATCTGAAGGCGAATTTCTAATGACGGATTTCTCGCTCACGCTTCCGAAACGCTGGCAGCCGGCATCCGTGTGGCTGCTTTACGTGTCTGGGTTCCTCCCTGCTGCCTGGACCTTCTATCTCGGCGCGACGGACCAGCTCGGCGCCGATCCGGTGAAGACCTTCGAACTTTTCCTGGGCCTATGGGCGATCCGCTTCCTGATCCTGACGCTTGCCGTCAGCCCCGCCCGCGATCTGCTCGGTTGGAACTATCTCCGCTATCGCCGCGCTCTCGGCCTGCTCTGCTTCTACTACGTGGCGATGCACTTCACGGTCTACATGGTCCTCGACCAAGCCTTGATCCTTTCGGCCGTCATGAATGACGTGGTGAAGCGCCCCTTCATTATGTTCGGCATGGCCGGCCTGACGTTGCTTATCCCACTTGCCGTGACCTCCAACAATTTCTCGATCCGCCGCCTGGGACCGAACTGGGTCCGCCTGCACCGCCTCGTCTACATCGTGGCAGCCTGCGGCGCGCTGCATTTCGCGCTGTCGACCAAACTCCTCGGCCTCGAGCAATCCATCTATATCGGTCTGCTGATCCTCTTGATCCTCTACCGCTCTTGGCGGCCGATTGCCCGCAGTAGGAAGCGCGGGCAAGATCGCGAGCGCACGCGGGCTCCTGCGACCGTGTCGTGATGCTAAGGCGACCGTGCAGTCTTCCTGATCGCGGGCGGACGCCAGGCAGATCTGGCACGCGGCCGGTCACGCTCCCGCCGCTGGCTGATTGATCATGGCTTCGATGTTGTATCCATCCGGATCGAGAACGAAGCAGGCGTAATAATCAGGAGCATACTGCGGCCGTGGACCAGGCGCACCATTGTCCTTGGCACCGGCATCGAGCGCGGCCTGATAAAAAGCGTCGACGTCCGTCTTCCTACTAGCTCGGAAGGCGACGTGCAGGCGCGTCAAAGGCGGCTCGCTGTCCGCCTGCTGGATCTCGAATAGGCTGCCGCCGCCAATATCGAAAGCCCAAAATACGCTCTCCTTACCGAAGGAGAGTTTGTACCCCAGTGATGCAAAGGCGCTTTCGTAGAACAGCTTGCTCTTCTGCAGATCACTCACTGCAATGGTTATGTGGTCGATCACGCTGCGCACTCCTTGGGACGCCTGACGGCAGAGGCAAAGCCAACGCCGATCCGAAATTTGCTCGACACGCATCCGATGGGTGCCCGATCTCGATATGCTCGTTGTCGCGGATGCCCCAGAAGAGCCTCTTCTGTGACAAGAGGCCATTAGGGGGCGATCGAAAACACCCCTTTTTGTCCCGGAACACAGCGCCCCAAACTAAAACAGCCGGGCTTCGCAGCCCGGCTGTTTTGCTTCCGGCAAACCGGAAATGATTAAGCGGCTTCAGCTGCAGCAGCTTCGGCTTCAACGCGAGCCTTGTCAGCTGCACCCTTGGCGTGGGTGTCGCGGTCAACGAACTCGACGACGGCGAGAGCAGCGTTGTCGCCCTGGCGGAAGCCAGCCTTCATGATACGCAGGTAGCCGCCGTTGCGGGTTGCGTAGCGCGAAGCGATCGTGTCGAAGAGCTTCGAAACGACAGCGGCGTCGCGGATCTGCGAGATCGCCTGACGACGAGCGTGCAGGTCACCGCGCTTGCCGAGGGTGACGAGCTTTTCAACGATCGGACGGATTTCCTTTGCCTTCGGCAGGGTGGTCACGATCTGCTCATGGGTGATGAGCGAAGCCGCCATGTTGGCAAACATTGCCTTGCGGTGGCTAGCGGTCCTATTCAGCTTGCGGCCGGCTTTACCGTGGCGCATTGCTATTCTCCTTCACTTGCAGGCATCCGCCTGCCGTTTGAACCTGCGCATGTCCCGCTCCGGCTCCAGCCGGAGCGACAAGGCATATGCGCCATTTAACATGCTAAGGCCAAGCTTTATGCGCTCCGCAGGAGCGCTTGCGGCCTTAGTATTGGTCTTCGTAACGCTTGGCGAGATCTTCGATGTTCTCAGGCGGCCATGCCGGCACTTCCATGCCGAGGTGCAGGCCCATGGAAGCGAGAACTTCCTTGATTTCGTTCAGCGACTTGCGACCAAAATTCGGCGTGCGGAGCATTTCTGCTTCGGTCTTCTGAATGAGGTCACCGATGTAGACGATGTTGTCGTTCTTCAGGCAGTTTGCCGAGCGAACAGACAGTTCGAGTTCGTCCACCTTCTTGAGGAGCGCCGGGTTGAAAGCGAGTTCGGTGACCGCTTCCTCTTCGGTTTCCTTCTGCGGCTCGTCGAAGTTGACGAACACGCCAAGCTGATCCTGGAGAATGCGAGCCGCGAAAGCGACGGCATCTTCGCCGGAGATCGAACCGTCGGTCTCGATCGTCATGTTCAGCTTGTCGTAGTCGAGAACCTGTCCTTCACGGGTATTTTCTACCTTGTAGGACACCTTCTTGACCGGCGAATAAAGGCTGTCGACCGGGATGAGACCGATCGGAGCATCTTCCGCACGATTGCGATCGGCCGGAACATAGCCCTTGCCGTTGTTGACGGTGAATTCCATACGAATTTCCGCACCCTCGTCGAGCGTGCAGATGACATGCTCGGGGTTGAGGATTTCAATGTCACCGACCGTCTGGATGTCGCCAGCCGTTACAACGCCCGGGCCCTGCTTACGCACGACCATGCGCTTCGCGTCATCGCCATCCATCTTGATGGCGATTTCCTTGATGTTGAGCACGATGTCCGTCACGTCTTCGCGGACGCCCGGGATCGACGAGAACTCATGCAGAACGCCATCGATCTGCACAGCCGTCACTGCGGCACCGCGCAGCGAGGACAGCAGAACGCGGCGAAGCGCGTTACCGAGGGTGAGGCCGAAACCACGCTCAAGCGGCTCTGCTACGAGCGTCGCCTTGATGCGCGAGCTCGACGAGAACTCGACCTTGTTCGGCTTGATCAATTCCTGCCAGTTTTTCTGAATCATATTTTTGCCTTCCGTTCGTTGCCACCATCCAATCGTGGCAACCGAGCTTGAGAAGCACCGGGGGCGAAAATCCGCTCACCGGCGTTGTGAGTGGCGATGATCAGACGCGGCGCTTCTTGCGCGGGCGGCAGCCATTGTGCGGGATCGGCGTCACGTCGCGGATGGACGTGATCATGAAACCAGCAGCCTGGAGCGCGCGCAGAGCGGATTCACGACCCGAACCCGGACCGCAAACTTCGACTTCCAGCGACTTCATGCCATGCTCCTGAGCCTTCTTGGCGCAGTCTTCAGCAGCGATCTGGGCAGCGAACGGGGTCGACTTGCGCGAGCCCTTGAAGCCCTTGGCGCCGGCCGACGACCAGGCAATCGCGTTGCCCTGTGCGTCAGTGATGGTGATCATCGTGTTGTTGAAGGTCGAATTGACGTGGGCAACACCCGACGAAATGTTTTTACGTTCGCGACGGCGAACGCGTACGGCTTCCTTGGCCATTTAAATCCCTTTCTTGGATCTCTTCACCGCCGTAATGCCAGCGGCTACACCGGAACGAGACCTTGCGGCCCTGCCCGAAACTCAAAAGAGGCCGGCGCAGACCGCCAGCCCCCTCACCTCCGGTTTCCCGGAAATTACTTCTTCTTACCAGCGATAGCCTTTGCCGGGCCCTTGCGGGTACGAGCATTGGTGTGCGTGCGCTGACCGCGGACCGGAAGGCCACGGCGATGACGCAGGCCGCGGTAGCAACCGAGGTCCATCAGACGCTTGATGTTCATCGAGGTTTCGCGACGCAGGTCACCTTCGACCTGATAGTCACGGTCGATGGTTTCACGGATCTGCAGGACTTCGGAGTCCGTCAGCTGATGGACGCGCTTGTCAGCCGGCAGGCCAACCTTTTCCATGATTTCCTGCGCGAATTTTGAACCGATCCCGTGAATGTAGGTCAGCGCGATAACGACGCGCTTCGCAGTCGGGATGTTGACGCCAGCGATACGTGCCACGCCTATTCTCCTTGCGTTCCCGTTGCCATCCGGCAAGAGGCTTTTCGTTGCGCAGCCAAACCGGCCGCTCGTTCAAATTTGGGTTCGTACATGTCAAAAAGACCGAACCCGGACTTCCCTGGAAATCCGCGCCGATCGCATCAAATGTCGCGAGTTGGCGCGGTGTTTAGCGGAATCAGTGCTGAAAAGCAACCGCTTCCGCCAAGTTTATTTTCAAAGACTAAAGCTTCGAAAGTACCTTATCGATCTCGCCAGTGACGTGATCGATGTCCGCCATGCCATCGACCGACTTCAGCTTGCCCTTGGCATAGTAGTAGCCGATCAGTGGAGACGTCTCCTTGTAGTAGGCCTGCAGGCGCGTGACGACGGTTTCACGGTTGTCGTCGGGACGGCGCTTGAAGTGTGTCGAGCCGCAACGGTCGCAGACGCCTTCTACCTTCGGCTTGACGTTGGTGTCGTGGTAGCCTGCACCGCAGTTGGCGCAGGTGTAGCGTCCGGAGACGCGGTCGGCGAGGACGTTGTCGTCCACCTGGATCTCGATCACGGTGGAGAGTTCCAGGCCCTTGCTCTTCAGCATCGTTTCCGTGGCGTCGGCCTGAACCAGCGTGCGCGGAAAACCGTCGAGAATGAAACCCTTGGCGCAATCTGGAGCATCCAGACGCTCGGAGACGATGGCATTGACGATCTCATCGGAGACAAGCTTGCCGGCGTCCATGACGGCCTTTGCCCGCATGCCCACCTCCGTACCAGCCGCAACGGCAGCACGGAGCATGTCACCCGTGGAGAGCTGCGGAATTCCGTACTTCTCCACGATCCGCTGAGCCTGGGTCCCCTTACCCGCGCCCGGCGGCCCTAACAGTATGAGTCTCATCGCCCCCTCTTTCCTCCGCGCAACTTCGATTTCTTAATCAGGCCTTCGTACTGCTGTGCGATCAGATGACCCTGAATCTGTGCCACCGTATCGAGAGTTACGCTAACCACGATCAAGAGCGAAGTGCCACCCAGGGACAACGGAATGCCCGTTTGCGACACTAGAATTTCAGGCAGAATGCACACGAAAACGAGGTAGATCGCGCCAATTACCGTAATGCGGGTCAGCACGTAGTCGATATATTCGGCGGTCCGCTCACCCGGACGGATACCGGGGATGAAACCGCCATGCTTCTTCAGATTGTCGGCCGTGTCCTTCGGATTGAAGACGATCGCCGTGTAGAAGAAGGCGAAGAAAGCGATCAGCATGCCATAGAACAGCATGTAGAGCGGCTGGCCGTGCCCAAGCGCGGCCACAATCGAGGTTGCCCATGCAGGCAAGGACGAGGTGTTTGCGAAGCCTGCGAGCGTCGCTGGCAGCAACAGCAGCGAGGACGCGAAGATCGCCGGGATAACACCCGAGGTGTTGAGCTTCAGCGGCAGATGCGAGGTATCGCCCTGGAACATGCGGTTGCCGACCTGACGCTTCGGATACTGGATCAGGAGGCGGCGCTGCGCGCGTTCGACGAAAACGATGATGGCGATGACGCCAATCGCGACGAGGATGACCGCGAGAATCAGTGTCGTCGACAGGGCGCCTGTGCGGCCGAGTTCAAGGGTGCCAGCAAGAGCCTGCGGAAGGCCGGCTGCAATCCCTGCGAAAATGATCAGGGAAATGCCATTACCAATTCCGCGCGAGGTGATTTGCTCGCCGAGCCACATCAGGAACATCGTGCCGCCGAGCAGCGTAACAACCGTGGAAACGCGGAAGAAGATGCCCGGATCGACAACCAGGCCGTTGCCGCTCTCAAGACCGACGGAGATGCCGTAGGCCTGAAGCGCACCGAGGAGGACCGTGCCGTAGCGCGTGTACTGGTTGATGATCTTGCGGCCCTGTTCGCCTTCCTTCTTCAGGTTTTCGAGCGCGGGGACGACCGAGGTCATCAGCTGCACGATGATCGAGGCGGAAATGTAAGGCATGATGCCGAGCGCAAAGATTGCCATGCGCTGCACGGCACCACCCGAGAACATGTTGAAGAGGCCGAGAATGCCTCCCGCCTGGCCACGGAAGGCCTGGGCATAAGCTTCTGGATTGAGGCCTGGGAGCGGAATGTGCGTACCCAGCCGGTACACGAGGAGAGCAGCCAGTGTGAACCACAGGCGCTTCTTGAGATCCTCGGCTTTGGCGAAGGTCGAGAAATTGAGGTTGGAAGCCAACTGTTCCGCTGCAGACGCCATGCGTTTCTCCGCGCTACCAATTTCGGGCTCAAGCCAAGCGAGGTGCCGGACCCGGAATCAGCATTCTGAATTATTCAAAAGCGGGCTTCGGACGGATTGCGGACGCAACCTATGCCTCACCCTTGTGTTCGTCCTACCGCCCATGACGCACGTGCGTCCAGCCGGTTTTTGTGAGGCTCACATATGGGAGCAAAATCGCCCGGTGTGAAGCACCCCGGGCGACTTATCATAAGATTAATTATTCTGCAGCTGCGGCAGAAAGAAGCGTGACGGAACCGCCTGCCTTTTCGATCTTTTCGATCGCCGGCTTGGAAGCGCCAGCAACTTCGAACTTGACCTTTGCCTTCAACTCGCCGTCGGCGAGAACGCGAACACCGTCCTTGACACGGCGGATAACGCCGGCAGCCTTCAGAGCGGTTGCGTCGACAGTTGCCTTCGCGTCGAGCTTGCCGCCGTCGATGGCAGCCTGAACACGCTCAAGCGACACGACGACGAAGTCGGCCTTGAAGATGTTGTTGAAGCCGCGCTTCGGCAGGCGACGGTAGATCGGCATCTGACCGCCTTCAAAACCGTTGATGGCAACGCCAGAGCGGGACTTCTGACCCTTTACACCGCGACCACCGGTCTTGCCAGAACCCGAACCAATACCGCGGCCGAGGCGCTTGCGGCTGTGGGTTGAACCTTCGTTGTCTTTGATTTCATTGAGTTTCATAGTGAATCTCCCGGCTTACTTCTCGTCGACGACGCGAACGAGATGCTGGACAGCACGGATCATGCCACGAACGGAAGGGGTATCTTCCAGCGTGCGGCGACGGTGCATCTTGTTGAGTCCGAGGCCAATCAGCGTGCGCTGCTGGACGTCCGGACGACGAATCGGGCTGCCGATCTGTTCGACAGTAACCGTCTTCGCTTCAGTCTTCTTGGTAGCCTTAGCCATCTGTCAGACTCCCCTTATTCTTCAGAGGCATTGCCAGAAGCGGCACGGCGAGCCTGGAGCGTTGCATACTTGATGCCGCGCTGAGCTGCGATGTCCTTCGGGTGAACCTGGTGCTTCAGAGCGTCGAAGGTAGCGCGAACCATGTTGTATGGGTTCGAGGAACCGGTCGACTTGGCGACGACGTCGTGAACGCCGAGCGTTTCGAAAACGGCGCGCATCGGGCCACCGGCGATAATACCGGTACCGACCTTGGCCGAACGAAGCAGAACCTTGCCGGCGCCATGGCGGCCATGAACGTCGTGATGCAGCGTACGGCCGTCACGCAGCGGTACGAAGATCAGTTCGCGCTTGGCAGCTTCAGTCGCCTTGCGGATCGCTTCCGGCACTTCGCGCGCCTTGCCGTGACCGAAGCCAACGCGGCCCTTCTGGTCACCTACGACGACGAGAGCGGCGAAACCGAAACGGCGGCCACCCTTTACAACCTTGGCAACGCGATTGATCGCGACCAGCTTGTCGACGAATTCGCTATCGCGTTCTTCGCGGTTCTGGCGATCGTCGCGAGAACCTCTTCTTTCCTGTGCCATTGTCCTTTTCCTTTTTCTTTTCCGGGTGCAATCGGCAAACAAAACGAAGACCGCATCGGCCTCCCCTTACGGGACGCCTGCGGTCCGGTGAGATCCGGCCGGTGCCCTAGGGCTTGCCGGCCGGAAACTTTATTAGAAGGACAGACCGCCTTCGCGGGCTGCTTCTGCCAGAGCCTTGATGCGGCCGTGGTAGATGAAGGCGCCACGGTCGAATACGACGTCCTTGACGCCTGCCTTCGATGCGCGCTCAGCAACGAGCTTGCCTACGAGGGTAGCTGCTGCCGTGTCAGCACCGGTCTTCAGAGAACCGCGCAGATCCTTGTCGAGGGTCGAGGCAGACGCGAGCGTCTTACCGGCGACATCGTCAATGATTTGAGCATAGATGTTCTTCGACGAGCGATGAACCGACAGGCGCGGACGACCGTTGGCCACCGACTTGAGGTGACGACGCACGCGGTTGGCACGACGTGCAAGTGCTTCTTTCCTGCTAGCCATTTCGCGTGATCCTTACTTCTTCTTGCCTTCTTTGCGGACAATCCGCTCTTCGGCATACTTGACGCCCTTGCCCTTGTAAGGCTCAGGACCGCGGTATTCGCGGATTTCAGCGGCAACCTGGCCGACCTGCTGCTTGTTGATGCCGGAAACGACGATTTCCGTCGGCTTCGGCACAGCGATCGTAATGCCCTGCGGCGGCTCATAAACGACGTCGTGGCTGAAGCCGAGCGCCAGCTGCAGGTTCTTGCCCTGCAGGGATGCGCGGTAACCAACACCGTTGATTTCGAGCTTGCGCTCGTAGCCGTCCTTGACGCCCTTGAAGATGTTCTCGATCATCGTGCGGGACATGCCCCACTTCGAACGAGCTTCCTTCGACTGCGTGAGCGGCGTTACAACAACCGCATTATCCTCGAGCTTGATGCCGATTCCGTCATTTGCGACGAAGAACAGTTCGCCCTTCGGGCCCTTTGCAGTGACCTTCTGGCCTTCGACCGTAGCCGTAATCCCAGCAGGTACCTGAACGGGCTTTTTACCGATACGAGACATGTTTCAATCCTGTCTGTTCGCTATGGAGATCCTTGCTCTGTCTTAGAAGACCGAGCAAAGAACCTCACCACCAACGTTCTGTTCGCGAGCCTGGTGATCGGCCATCACGCCCTTCGGGGTCGAAAGGATAGTGATGCCGAGGCCGTTCGCGACCTGCGGAATGGACTTGACCGAGACATAAACCCGGCGGCCCGGCTTGGACACACGGCCGATCTCACGGATCACCGATGCGCCTTCGTAGTACTTGAGCTCGATGCTGAGTTCCGACTTGCCATTGCCGAAATCGACAACGGAATAGCCACGGATGTAGCCTTCGGACTGCAGAACATCGAGAACGCGTGCACGGAGCTTCGAAGCAGGCGTCGAGACCGACGACTTGCGGCGAGAAGCGCCGTTGCGGATGCGAGTGAGCATATCGCCCAACGGATCAGTCATTGTCATCTAACCTGCTCCTTACCAGCTCGACTTGACGATGCCCGGCACCTTGCCGAGATTGCCGAGTTCACGCAGCGCGATACGCGACATGCGCAGTTTGCGGTAGTATGCGCGCGGACGGCCCGATACTTCGCAACGGTTGCGAATGCGGGTCTTGGATCCATCGCGCGGCAGGGATGCCAGCTTGATCGAGGCCTTGAACCGCTCTTCGATCGGAAGAGCCTGGTTCATGATGATCGCCTTCAACGCAGCCCGCTTAGCGGCCTGGTTGGCGACCGTAGTACGGCGGCGCTTGTTCTTTTCAACTGCGCTTGTCTTCGCCATGTGCGGTTCCTTTTCTACGCTCGTCGTTACGGTTACTGACGGAACGGGAAGTTGAACTCTGTCAAAAGAGCCCGTGCTTCGTCGTCCTTCGTTGCCGTCGTGCAAACGATGATGTCCATGCCCCACATCTGATCAACCTTGTCGTAGTTGATCTCAGGGAACACAATGTGCTCCTTGATGCCCATGGCGAAGTTGCCACGGCCGTCAAAGCTTTTCGGGTTCAGGCCACGAAAGTCGCGAACGCGCGGAAGCGCGATGTTGATCAGACGGTCCAGGAACTCGTACATGCGAGCGCCGCGCAGGGTAACCTTTGCGCCGATCGGCATATCTTCGCGGACCTTGAAGCCAGCGATGGAGTTGCGTGCACGGGTGATGACCGGCTTCTGACCAGCGATAGCAGCCAGGTCAGCTGCAGCAACAGTCGGCTTCTTCGAATCAGCCGTTGCTTCACCAACACCCATGTTGATTACGATCTTGTCGAGCTTCGGGATCATCATCTCGTTGGCGAAGGAGAACTTCTCCTGCATCGCCGCGCGGATGCGCTCAACATATTCCTTCTTGAGCCGCGGCTCGTACTTTGCCTCAGCCATCGATCACATCTCCAGAACGCTTAGCCACACGGACCTTCTTGCCGTCAACAACCTTGAAACCAACGCGGGTCGGCTTGCCGTCCTTGTCGATGATTGCAACGTTTGACAAGTGAACCGAGGCTTCCTTGCTGATGATGCCGGCTTCCTGGGTCTGCGTCTGGCGCTGATGGCGCTTTACGACGTTGACGCCACGAACAACGGCGCGATCTTCCTTAGGCAGAACCTGAAGGACTTCGCCGGTGCGGCCCTTGTCCTTGCCTGCGAGCATGACGACCTTGTCGCCCTTACGAATCTTTTGCATCGTTCGCGCTCCTTACAGTACTTCGGGAGCCAGCGAGATGATCTTCATGTGGTTCTTGGCGCGAAGTTCGCGCGGAACCGGTCCGAAGATACGGGTGCCGATCGGCTCTTTCTTGTTGTCGATGAGGACTGCTGCATTCGTGTCGAAGCGGATGATGCTGCCATCAACGCGACGGATTTCCTTGGCGGTACGAACGACCACCGCCTTCATCACGTCACCCTTCTTCACGCGGCCACGCGGGATCGCTTCCTTGATCGAAACGACGATAACGTCGCCGATCCCGGCATACTTGCGCTTCGAGCCGCCCAGCACCTTGATGCACATGACACGACGTGCGCCGGAATTATCCGCCACGTCGAGGTTTGTTTGCATCTGAATCATATCAGGTCGCCTTCTTGGTTTACCGGAATGGTTGGGCTGTGAGCCCCCTTCCCCGGCTTATGAAAATTGTCAGCCGGCCGCTTGCTACGAGAGCAGGCGAAAACACGGCATAGCTTGAATAGCGCGGGATCGATCGTGCCAGGGTGGTTTCCCAACGGGACCTTCCGTGCGCTCAAAGCAAAAGAACGCCCGACGGACGAGCGTTCTGACGCTGCTTCATACAGATATTTCCGCGAGACGCAAGGCCTCGCGCAAAAATCTTACTTGGCCTGGGCGGAAACGACCGTCCAGCGCTTGTCCTTCGAGATCGGCGCGCATTCCTCGATGGATACGGTATCGCCGATCTTGTACTGGTTGTTTTCGTCGTGAGCCTTGTACTTCTTGGAACGACGAACGGTCTTCTGGAGCAGCGGGTGAGCGAAACGACGCTCAACGCGAACTACGACAGTCTTCTCGTTCTTGTCGCCAACGACAACGCCCTGCAGAATGCGCTTCGGCATGATCTTTTCCTTTACGCCTTTGCTTCTGCCGCCTTCTGGCGGGCAATGGTTTTCACGCGGGCGATGTCCTTGCGAACTTCGTTGACGCGAGAGGACTTTTCGAGCTGACCGGTGGCCTTCTGGAAGCGCAGGTTGAACTGCTCCTTCTTCAGGTCGGCAAGCTTGTCCTTGAGCTGATCGGCCGTCAGGCCGCGAACTTCTTCGGCTTTCATGTGCCTTGCTCCTTACTCTGCAATGCGCTGTACGAAGCGCGTCTTGACCGAGAGCTTGGCAGAGCCGAGGCGAAGCGCTTCGCGAGCGATTTCTTCGCTAACACCGTCGATTTCGAACATCATACGGCCTGGCTTGACCTTGCATGCCCAATATTCAACAGAGCCCTTACCCTTACCCATACGGACTTCGGTCGGCTTTGCGGTTACCGGAACATCCGGGAACACGCGGATCCATACACGGCCGGCGCGCTTCATGTAACGCGTGATCGCGCGGCGGGCCGCTTCGATCTCGCGTGCATTGACGCGGTTCGGCTCTTGAGCCTTAAGGCCGAATTCACCGAAGGCGAGGTCTGAACCACCCTTGGCGACGCCCTTGATGCGGCCCTTAAATTGCTTGCGATACTTGGTACGCTTTGGCTGCAACATTTTCTTATTCTCCGAACTTATCTGCCACCAACGCTATTAAGCGTTGTCGCGGCGACGATCGCGATCACGGCTTGCCGGACCCTGAGCGTCACCCTCGAGTGCGCGGCGCTCGGAGGCCATCGGATCGTGCTCAAGGATTTCGCCCTTGAAGATCCAAACCTTGATGCCGCAGATGCCGAAAGCGGTTTCCGCTTCAGCCGTACCATAGTCGATGTCAGCACGCAGCGTGTGCAGCGGAACCCGACCTTCGCGGTACCACTCCGTACGAGCGATTTCCGCACCGCCGAGACGGCCTGCGCAGGTGATCTTGATGCCTTCGGCGCCAAGACGCATTGCAGACTGAACGGCACGCTTCATGGCGCGACGGAAAGCAACACGACGCTCGAGCTGCTGAGCGATCGACTGCGCGACGAGCGTAGCGTCGACTTCCGGCTTGCGAACTTCAACGATGTTGAGGTGCGTTTCGGAATTCGTCATCTCCGACAGCTTCTTGCGGAGCTTGTCGATGTCTGCGCCCTTCTTGCCGATGATCAGGCCCGGACGAGCCGAGTGGATCGTGACGCGGCACTTCTTGTGCGGACGCTCGATGACCACCTTGGCGATACCGGCCTGCTTCAGCTCGCTCATCACGAACTTGCGCATCTTCAGGTCTTCGTGCAGCAGCTGGCCGTACTCGGCATTGTCCGCAAACCAGCGGCTATCCCACGTACGGTTGATGCCAAGACGGAAACCGATTGGATTGATTTTCTGACCCATTATGCGGCCTCCTCTTGTGCCTGCACTTCGCGGACAACGATCGTGAGGTGCGCGAACGGCTTCTCGACGCGAGATGCACGGCCACGGCCACGAGCGTGGAAACGCTTCATGACGATCGACTTGCCTACGTAGGCTTCTGCGACAACCAGCGTGTCAACGTCGAGATCGTGGTTGTTCTCGGCGTTTGCGATCGCAGATTCGAGCGTCTTCTTGACGGCGCCTGCGATGCGCTTGCGGGAGAATTCCAGCTCAGCGAGTGCACGATCGACCTTCTTGCCGCGGATAGCCGCAGCAACGAGGTTGAGCTTCTGTGGGCTGACGCGGAGCGTACGGGCGACTGCTTGCGCCTCGTTGTCCTTCAGCCGGCGTTCGGCTTTTGCCTTGCCCATGATTACTTCCTCTTTGCCTTCTTGTCCGCACCGTGACCGTAGTAGGTCCGGGTCGGAGAGAATTCACCGAATTTGTGGCCGACCATGTCTTCATTGACGCTGACCGGAACATGCTTGCTGCCGTTGTAGACGCCGAAGGTGAGACCGACGAACTGCGGCAGGATCGTGGAGCGACGGCTCCAGATCTTGATTACTTCTGCACGTCCGCCTTCACGAACCTTCTCAGCCTTCTTGAGAAGATAGCCGTCAACGAACGGACCTTTCCATACTGAACGAGCCATTGGAGACTTCCTCTCTTACTTCTTACGCTGATGACGCGAGCGCATGATCATCTTGTCGGTCGACTTGTTCGACCGGGTGCGCTTGCCCTTGGTCGGCTTGCCCCACGGCGTTACCGGGTGACGACCACCAGAGGTACGGCCTTCACCACCGCCGTGCGGATGGTCGACCGGGTTCATGACGACACCGCGGTTATGCGGACGCTTGCCGCGCCAAACAGTACGACCGGCCTTGCCGTCATTGATGTTGGCGTGGTCAGGGTTGGAGACAGCTCCGATCGACGCCAGGCAAGAGCCATGGACGAGGCGCTGTTCACCGGAGTTCAGGCGAAGGATCGCCATGCCCTGGTCGCGGCCGACGAGCTGTGCGTAACCACCGGCGGAGCGGGCGATCTGACCACCCTTGCCCGGCTTCATTTCCACGTTGTGGATGATGGAGCCGACCGGAATGAACTGCAGCGGCATCGTGTTGCCGGGCTTCACGTCGACAGCCTTTTCCGAAGCGATGACCTTGTCGCCGGCAGCAAGGCGCTGCGGAGCAAGGATATAGGCCTTCTCGCCGTCAGCATAGCTCACCAGCGCGATGAAAGCCGTACGGTTCGGATCGTATTCGATACGCTCGACGGTGCCCTCGACGTCGAACTTGCGACGCTTGAAGTCGATCAGACGATAAGTGCGCTTGTGACCGCCGCCGATGAAGCGGGCAGTGATGCGGCCGAGGTTGTTACGACCGCCGCTCTTGGTCAGACCTTCCGTCAGCGCCTTGACCGGCTTGCCCTTGTAGAGCGAGGAGCGATCAACGATGACCAGCTGACGCTGGCTCGGGGTCGTCGGATTGAATGTTTTCAATGCCATCTTTTTATTCCTCAGAGACCGGTGGAGACGTCGATCGTCTGGCCTTCAGCCAAAGTCACGACAGCCTTCTTCACGTCCTTCTGCTTGCCGACAATACCGCGAAAACGCCTGGTCTTGCCCTTGCGGAGCAGAGTGTTGACGGCCGTGACCTTGACGCCGAAGAGCGCCTCGACTGCAGCCTTGATTTCCGGCTTCGACGCCGTCTTGGCGACATTGAAAACAACCTGGTTGTTTTCCGATACCAGAGTGGACTTTTCGGTGATCGCCGGCGAGACGATCACATCATAGTGGCGAAGATCGGTCACTTGAAACGCTCCTCTAGAGCTTCAACGGCAGCCTTGGAAAGCACGAGCTTGCCACGGCGCACGATGTCATAAACGTTGATGCCCTGGATCGGCAGAACATCGATATTCGGGATGTTCTTGGCTGCGAGCTTGAAGTTGCCATCAAGTTCAGCGCCACCGATGAAGAGAGCGTTGGTCAGGCCGAGCGTCTCGAAGGTCGATGCCAGTGCCTTGGTCTTTGCTTCAGCAGCGACTAGGTTGTCGATGATGATGACATCATCGGACTTCAGCTTTGCCGAAAGAGCGAGGCGCAGGCCGAGCGCGCGAACCTTCTTCGGAAGGTCGTGTTCGTGGCTGCGAACAACCGGGCCGTGAGCCTTACCACCGCCGCGGAACTGCGGAGCGCGAGCCGAATGGTGACGAGCGCGGCCCGTACCCTTCTGCTTGTACATCTTGGCACCGGTGCGCCATACTTCGGCGCGGCCCTTGGCCTTGTGCGTGCCCTGCTGCTTCTTGGCAAGCTGCCAGCGGATGACGCGGGCGAGAATGTCTTCGCGGGGCTCGAGGCCGAAAATCGCGTCAGAAAGAGAAACCTTCCCTGCGTCTTTTCCCTCGAGGGTCTTGACGTTGAATTCCATTGGTCTGGCTCCCTTACTTCGCGGCCGACTTGACGGCGTCGCGCACAATGATCCAGGCACCCTTGGAACCGGGTACTGCACCCTTGATCAGGATCAGACCGCGATCTTCATCGGTCGAAACCACTTCAAGGTTCTGAGTCGTAACGCGCGTCTGGCCCATGTGACCAGCCATCTTCTTGTTCTTGAAAACCTTGCCCGGATCCTGGCGCGAACCCGTCGAACCATGCGAGCGGTGCGAAACAGACACACCGTGCGTGGCGCGAAGACCGCCGAAACCGTGACGCTTCATGGCGCCCGCAAAGCCCTTACCGATCGTCGTACCCGTCACATCGACGAGCTGACCAGCTGCGAAGTGACCAGCCTTGAGCTCGGTGCCAACCTCGAGGAGGTTGTCTTCCGTGACGCGGAATTCCGCGAGCTTGGCCTTCGGCTCGACATTGGCGACAGCGAAGTTACCGCGCATCGCCTTCGACGTATTCTTGACCTTCGCCGCGCCAGCACCGAGCTGAACTGCGGCGTAGCCGTTCTTTTCCACTGTGCGCTGGGCCACAACCTGGCAGCCTTCCATGCGCAGTACTGTTACCGGAACATGCTCGCCGGCGTCGTTGTAGACGCGGGTCATGCCCACCTTTTGTGCAATCACACCTGAACGCATCGGTTCAATCCTTCCAACTCAGCTCGAGCAGGGCTCAGAGCTTGATCTCAACATCGACACCCGCGGCGAGATCGAGCTTCATCAGCGCGTCTACCGTCTGCGGTGTCGGGTCAACGATGTCGAGAAGGCGCTTATGCGTGCGCATCTCGAACTGCTCGCGGCTCTTCTTGTCGATGTGTGGGGACCGGTTGACCGTAAACTTCTCGATGCGAGTCGGAAGCGGAACGGGGCCCCGGACACTAGCTCCGGTGCGCTTCGCCGTCGACACGATCTCGCGCGTCGAAGCGTCGAGAATGCGGTGATCGAACGCCTTCAGGCGAATGCGGATATTTTGGCCGTTCATTCGACGTTATCCTTGTGTTTGTTATCCCGCGCGCCTTTCGGTTAGGCACGGGCTGTTTTTATTCCTAAGGCGGACCACCGGTTTCAAAGATCGAGAGAGGCTCCGGGTTACGGTGCCCCTATCCAGTCTTCAGGCCTTCCAGCCCACCTTATTGTTTGCTGTAGTCACCCGCTTCGATGAGCGAAGCAGGGCGCAAATAGCGCTCGCGCGCCATTTGCAACATTTTGCTGTAATAAGCAAGCGGCCAAAGCCACTTGCTTCATAATATTGTCATCGAACCGGCCGCTCGCGTGGAGCGGCCGTTGCAAGCTTACTCGACGATGGAAGCAACGATGCCTGCGCCGACGGTACGGCCGCCTTCGCGGATCGCGAAGCGCAGCTTTTCTTCCATCGCGATCGGA
>NZ_FOCV01000009.1 GCF_900110205.1 Rhizobium tibeticum
GGCCTCGACCACGGCATGCGAGTTCTCGCGGTAGCGTTCCAGAAACCCACCGAGCGACTGGCGATCGTTCTTCACCCGGCCGGAGCGCAACGTCTTGCCGCTGCTGTCCTGCACCACCAGGTGACTGTAGGATTTGTGGTAGTCCACGCCGATATGGTAATCATAAGAGGCAGTCATGCTTCCAACTCCCTTGTTGAGATCTAGTGAACCCCAATAAGGTAAGCCGAAAGGCTGGAAGTGTGACTGTCCCTCGATCAGCGTCTGCATCCTAGTGATCCGTTCTCTCAACGGGCGCGGCATCTTTCATGCCACCTCCCTTGCTATCTTGATGAGGTCGTGGATGGTGATCGGCTCGCCGCCTGCAATGCGCTGCCGCGATGCCCGAATGAGGGCGAGCCCCTCCTCGGCTCTGTCGCGTAAAGCGACGAGGGCGGCCTGCTGCATGGCGAGCGTCCGGTCGAGATCGATCGCACGTCCCGCCAGCAATTGGGTGATGTGGGCGAGACTTAGCCCCATGCGCTTCAGCGCCAGGATTTCATGCAACCGCGCTATGTCAGAAAGACCGTACAACCGCCAGTTCTTCCGGCGCGGGTTGATCAAACCGCGCGCCTCATAGAGCCGCAGCGCCCGCACCGTAAGACCCATCCGCTCGGCGCATTGGGCAGCCGTCAGCCAGAGATTTTCGTTGATTCGTCCGGTCATCGCACCTCCATTGCCCCCTTATAGGCTATGACCCAAGGGGCGGCTCAAGCACGTTTTTCCTCCATCACGAGACGCGCCCGTCCTCGTGACATCGGCCGCACCAGCCTGTATCCTCTTCAAAAACCAAGGGAACATCCGTGCGCATTCTACTGGTGGAGGACAATATCGCGCTGGCCGACGGGCTTTCGGCCATCCTGCGCGGCACCGGTCATGCCGTCGATGTCGTGCATGACGGCGCCTCTGCCAATGCCGTGACGGCAGCCGAGACCTTCGATCTCGTCGTGCTCGACCTGAACCTGCCGGAGATGGACGGCCTCGATGTTCTGCGCGCCATGCGCGCCCGGCAGAACCGGTCGGCGGTCCTTATCCTGACGGCGCGCGGCGCGCCAGAAGAGCGCGTCAAGGGTCTCGATCTCGGCGCCGACGACTACCTCATCAAGCCCTTCGATGTTTCGGAATTCGAAGCGCGCGTGCGGGTTCTGCTACGCCGGCAGGCCGGTCTGCATTCGGCGACGGTCAGCTTCGGCGGTGTGTCGCTTGATCTAAACTCCCGCGCCTTCTCCGCCGGCTCGACGCCATTGGACATTCCCGCCCGCGAGCTCGGCCTTCTGGAGATCCTCTTCATGCGCGCCGGCAAGGTCGTCGCCAAGGAAGCGATCATTCAGTCGCTGACCGCTTTCGACGACGACATTTCTGCCAATGCCATCGAGCAGTATGTCAGCCGTCTGAGGAAGCGCCTGTCGCCCTACGGCCTCACGGTGAAGACCGCGCGTGGCATCGGCTACTATCTCGACAAGCTGCCCGAGGCCTCATGACAACGGTCTATTCGCTCCGACGAAGGCTCTTGTTCTGGCTGCTGATCTCGACCGCCATCATCGGCATGGTCGCGCTGGTCGACACCTACCGCGAAGCCGTGCAGACCTCCAACATCGTATCGGATCGCGTGCTGGCCGGTTCCGCGCTTGCCATCGCAGAACGCGTCGTCGTTGCGGAGGACGGCACGCTCGAGGTCGATATCCCCTATGTCGCGCTGGAGATGTTGACCTCGGCCGCGCAGGACCGCGTCTTCTACCGCGTCGACGGCCCGCCCGGGAAGTTCATCACGGGCTATCAGGCGCTTCCCGTCCTTGCCGAAACCGTGGGCGACAATGCCGCCTTCGCTGACGATACCTTCCGCGGCGAGCCGATCCGCGTCGCAACGCTCAAGCGTTCGGCCTCGACAGGCATCCGCTCAGTGCCCTTCGCCGTGACCGTCGCCGAAACCACGATTGCCCGCCGCCAGCTTGCCCGCGCCATCCTCTTCCGCTCCGCGCTCCGCCTCTCGTTGATGATCGCAGGAGCCGCCGTCATCGTCTGGATCTCCGTCACCGTTGCGCTGCGCCCCCTCTACAAGCTGCGCGACGCGATCGGTGAGCGCAGTCCCGACGACCTCCACCCGATCGAACAGTCGGTACCGAGTGAGGTGCAGCCGCTGGTCGACACGGTAAACGGTTTCATGGTGCGTCTGGAGTCGGCGCTCGATGCGCTTCGCAACTTCACCGGCAACGCCAGCCACCAGCTGCGCACCCCGCTTGCGATTATCCGCACGCAGCTCGCGTTATCGGCCCGCGCCGGCACCTTGGCCGAAGCGCAAGGCTCCGCCCTAAAAGGCGACCAGGCCGTCGCCCACGCCGAACGAATCCTCGCCCAATTGTTGCTGATGGCGAAGATCGATGCGGCGACGGCCAAGGAGGCGCTGACGGTCTCCTCCATCGACCTGACAGCCATCGCGCAGGAGATCACCGGCGAGCTCATCCCGGCCGCCGCCGAGGCAGGCATCGATCTCGGATTCGACGGTGACCGCCCTGCGTTCGTCCGCGCCGAGCCGCTTCTGATCGGCGAACTACTGCGCAACCTCGCGGGAAACGCAATCGCCTATGCCGGCAACGGCGCAGAGGTGACGGTTCGGATATCGGAGACGGATGATACTGTCCGCCTCGACGTCGAAGATAACGGACCAGGCATCCCGTCCGACAAGCTGGCCACCGTCCGGCAGCGCTTTTCGCGTGGCAGCGATTCGGGTGCGCCGGGCGCCGGGCTCGGACTGCCTATCGTCGAGGAGATTGCCGGCCTCTTCAATGCGGCGCTGGCGCTGGAGCCTGGCGCGAACCGCAAGGGCCTCAAAGTCTCCGTGACCTTTGCGAAGGCTGCCTAAAGACTTAGCCGGCTCGGCCTTACCGCCTTGCATTCTTTCGCTGCATTGCACACACTGACGCCCGGGAACAGTAAATGCCGCACGAAGATGTGGCGCCAGATAAGGCAAGATATGTCGATCAAAGCCAGCATCTATCACCTGACGCACTACAAATACGACAAGCCGGTCCGCCTCGGACCCCAGATCATCCGCCTGAAACCGGCCTCGCATTCAAAGACGCGGGTGATCAGCCATGCGCTGAAGGTCTCGCCGTCCAACCATTTCGTGAATCTACAGCAGGATCCCTACGGCAACTATCTTGCGCGGTACGTGTTTCCGGACCCGGTCACCGAATTCAAGATCGAAGTCGACCTCGTCGCCGACATGACGGTCTACAATCCCTTCGATTTCTTCATCGAAGAGAGCGCCGAGACGTGGCCCTTCTCCTATCCCGACGACATCAGGGACGATCTGAAGATTTACATGCAGCCGCAGCCGATGGCACCGGCGCTGGCAGCTTACGTCTCCGGCATCGACCGCACGCCGGTGCGCACCATCGATTTCATCGTCGGCCTCAACGCCCGCCTGAAAGAAGACATCGAATACGTCATCCGCATGGAGCCCGGCGTCCAGACGCCGGAGGAAACGCTGAAGCTCGCCCTCGGCTCCTGTCGCGATTCGAGCTGGCTGCTGGTCGAAATCCTGCGCAATCTCGGGCTCGCCGCCCGCTTCGTCTCCGGCTATCTGATCCAGCTGACACCAGACCTGAAGGCGCTCGACGGCCCCTCGGGCACTGAGGTCGATTTCACCGACCTGCATGCCTGGTGCGAAGTCTATCTGCCCGGCGCCGGCTGGGTCGGCCTCGACCCGACCTCCGGGCTGCTGACCGGGGAGAGCCACATCCCGCTCGCCGCCACCCCGCACTATCGCAACGCCGCCCCGATCTCCGGTGCGCTCTTTGGCGAGGCCAACACCGAGTTCGCCTTCGATATGAAGGTGTCGCGCGTTGCCGAGCATCCGCGTATCACCAAGCCTTTCTCCGACGACAGCTGGGACGAACTCAACGCACTTGGCGCCAAGGTCGATAGCATCCTTCAAGCCGAGGACGTTCGTCTGACCATGGGCGGCGAACCGACCTTCGTCTCGATCGACGACTTCGAATCCGAGGAATGGAACACCGCCGCCGTCGGCCCGACCAAGCGCGAGAAGGCAGACGAGCTGATCCGCAAGCTGCGCGAACGCTTCGCCCCCGGCGGCTTTCTGCATTACGGCCAGGGCAAGTGGTATCCGGGCGAAAGCCTGCCACGCTGGACCTTCTCGCTCTACTGGCGCAAGGACGGCAAGCCGATCTGGCAGAACCCGGAGCTGATCGCCGGCGAAGGCAAGAACACCGGTGTCAAAGCCGAGGACGCCTCCAACCTGCTGAATGCGATCGCCCGCGAGTTGGCGATCGACACCGACATGGTACTTCCCGCCTACGAGGATCCGGCCGAATGGATCATCAAGGAAGGCAGCCTGCCGGAAAATGTTGATCCGTCCAATTCCAAGCTGAAGGACCCCGAAGAGCGCAGCCGCATCGCCCGTGTCTTCGAGCGCGGCCTGACGACGCCGACCGGCTACATTCTGCCGGTTCAGGCCTGGAACGCCAGGGCATCGGGCCAGCGCTGGGTCAGCGAAAAGTGGAAGACCCGCCGCGGCAAGATCTTCCTCGTGCCCGGCGACAGCCCCGTCGGCTATCGCCTGCCGCTCGGCACGCTGCCCTATGTCCCTCCGGCTCGCTTTCCCTATATCCACCCAGCCGATCCCTCGATCCCTCGCCAGCCACTGCCAGAGGTCTTCGTTCCCGCCGGCCGCGCCATGCCGGAAGCGTCCCGCCACAGCGACGACAGCAGCCAGAGCCGCGTCGAGCAGACGATCGGCGAAATCGGCGGCGCGGTGCGTACCGCCATTTCGGTCGAGCCGCGCGACGGAAGGCTCTGCGTCTTCATGCCGCCGGTCGAGCGCATCGAGGATTATCTCGAACTGATCGCCGCCGCTGAAAATGCCGCGGCCGAGCTCGGCCTGCCCGTCCATATCGAAGGCTATTTGCCGCCGCATGACGAGCGCATCAACGTCATCCGCGTCGCCCCCGACCCCGGTGTCATCGAGGTCAACATCCATCCCGCTTCCAACTGGCAGGACTGCGTCGACATCACGACGACGGTCTATGAGGAGGCGCGCCAGACCCGGCTTGGCGCCGACAAATTCATGATCGACGGTCGCCACACCGGCACCGGCGGCGGCAACCACGTGGTCGTCGGCGGCGCCAATCCAGGCGACAGCCCGTTCTTGCGCCGTCCCGACCTGTTGAAGAGCCTGGTGCTTCACTGGCAGCGCCATCCCTCGCTCTCCTACCTGTTCTCAGGCATGTTCATCGGCCCGACCAGCCAGGCGCCGCGCATCGACGAGGCCCGCCACGACAGCCTCTACGAGCTGGAGACGGCGCTTGCGCAGATCCCGGCGCCCGGCCACGGTGCGGCGCCGCTCCCATGGATCACCGACCGCCTGTTTCGCAACACGCTGATCGATGTGACGGGCAACACCCACCGCGCCGAAATCTGTATCGACAAGCTATTCTCCCCGGATGGCCCGACCGGCCGTCTCGGCCTCGTCGAGTTCCGCGGTTTCGAAATGCCGCCAAACGCCCGCATGTCACTTGCCCAGCAATTGATGGTGCGCGCGCTGATCGCCCGTTTCTGGCAGAACCCTGCCGATGGCAGGTTCGTGCGCTGGGGAACGACGCTGCACGACCGCTTCATGCTGCCGCACTTCGTCTGGGCCGATTTCCTCGACGTGCTCGGCGATCTCAGGCAGAACGGCTTCGACGTCCGTCCCGAATGGTTCAAGGCGCAGCTCGAATTCCGCTTCCCCTTCTGCGGCGAGGTCGAATACGAGGGCTCGAAGCTGGAACTGCGCCAGGCGCTGGAACCTTGGAACGTCATGGGCGAGGAAGGGGCGATCGGCGGCACCGTGCGCTATGTCGACAGCTCCGTCGAGCGCCTGCAGGTTCGCCTCGAGACCAGCAATGCCTCGCGCTACACCGTCACCTGCAACGGCCGCACCGTGCCGCTGACGCCGACCGGCACGGCGGGCGTCTCCGTCGCCGGCGTCCGCTTCAAGGCCTGGCAGCCGGCGTCGGGATTGCACCCGCTTCTGCCGGTCAACACGCCGCTGACCTTCGACATTTATGATACGTGGTCGAAGCGTTCGATCGGCGGCTGCATCTATCATGTTGCCCATCCCGGCGGGCGTAGCTATGACACCTTCCCTGTCAATGGTAACGAAGCGGAAGCAAGGCGTCTGGCGCGATTCGAGCCGTGGGGGCATACGGCAGGCGGTTATATCTCGCGCGCCGAAACAGCGTCGCCGGAATTCCCGCTAACGCTGGATCTTCGACGACCGGTGGGAATTTAGACGTTAGGGTGAAATGGGCAAAAAACCGACGCTAGAACTGAGGGAAGAGCCACGCGAGCGCACCGGCAACGATGCGGTACTTGGCTATGCTCCCCTGCCTGGCGTCGCCGACGAAATGGTCGACACCAACGGCGCCATCCGGCCGGTCTGGCAGCGCTTCTTCGCGCATCTCAGCAGCATGCCCGAAAAGGATCTGACCGAGCGCTTCACCCGCGCCGATCGTTATCTGCGCGATGCCGGCGTTTTCTATCGCGCCTATGGCAGCACTGGCAGCGCCGAGCGTTCCTGGCCGCTTTCGCATGTGCCTGTCTTGATCGATGCGCGCGAATGGGAGGTGGTCACGGCTGGCCTGGTGCAGCGCGCCGACCTGCTGGAGGCGATCGTGGCCGACATCTACGGCCAGAACCGGCTCGTCGCGCAAGGCGTGCTGCCACCCGCGCTGATCGCCGCCAATCCGGAGTATCAGCGTCCGCTCGTCGGCATCACCCCGGCTGGCGGCCACTACCTGCATTTTTGCGCTTTCGAGATCGGCCGCGGGCCCGACGGCAACTGGTGGGTGCTGGCCGACCGCACCCAGGCGCCATCAGGCGCAGGCTTTGCGCTCGAAAACCGCGTCGCGACAACCCGCGCTTTCTCCGACATTTACGCCGAAACGCCGGTGCATCGGCTGGCCTCTTTCTTCGGCGCATTCCGCGATTCGCTGCAAGGCATGAAGCACAGCGGCGACGACCGCATCGCCGTCCTGACGCCAGGTCCCGCCAACGAAACCTATTACGAGCACGCCTACATCGCCCGTTATCTTGGCTTCATGCTGCTCGAAGGCGAAGACCTGACCGTCGTCAACGGCAAGGTCATGGTCCGCACCGTTTCCGGCTTGAAGCCGATTACCGTGCTCTGGCGCCGCCTCGATTCAGCCTATGCCGACCCGCTGGAGCTGAACCAGAATTCGCATATCGGCACGCCCGGCCTCGTCGAGGCCCTCCGGGCGGAAAGCGTGACAATCGTCAACGCGCTCGGCAGCGGCATCATCGAAACACGCGCGCTGCTTGCCTTCATGCCGACGATCTGTCGCCGGCTGTTCGGCGAAGAACTGAAGCTTCCGTCGATCGCGACGTGGTGGTGCGGTCAGAAGGATGAGCGCGGGCATGTGGCTGAGAACATCGAGAAGATGGTGATCGGCCCGGCCTATTCGCGCGCGCCCTTCTTCGACGACAGCGGCGAATCCGTGCTCGGCTCGACCTTGCGTGCCGCCGCCAAGGACTCGATCGGCGATTGGCTGGAGTCCGACGGCGCAAAACTCGTCGGCCAAGAAGTCGTGACGCTGTCGACGACGCCGGCCTGGATTGACGGCAAGCTCACGCCGCGGCCGATGTCCTTGCGCGTCTTTGCTGCCCGCACGGCCAATGGCTGGCAGATCATGCCCGGCGGCTTTGCCCGCATCGGCGGCAGCGATGACGTTTCGGCTATCGCCATGCAATCGGGCGGTGCGGCCGCCGACGTGTGGATCGTCAGCGACAGGCCGGTGGAACGCCACACGTTGCTGCCCGCGGAAGGCAGCTTTACCCGCAACATGCCGGGCAGCCTGCCGAGCCGCGCAGCCGACAACCTTTTCTGGCTTGGCCGCTACATCGAACGCGCGGAAGGCGCGCTGCGCATCCTGCGCGCCTGGCACGCCCGCTTTGCCGAGGCCGCCGACCCGGGCCAGCCGTTGCTGGCCGACGTGACGGCCTATCTGGCCGCCGTCGACATCGACACCGAAGATGCGGTGCCAAACACACTGCTGCGCAACATCGACAGCGCCGTCTATTCGGCCAGCAACATCCGCGACCGCTTCTCGCCGGACGGCTGGTTGGCGCTGACCGATCTCGCCAAGACCGCGCACCGCTTCCACGACACGATCTCGCCGGGCGACGATGCCAGCCATGCCATGACGATCCTGCTGCGCAAACTCGCGGGCTTCGCCGGTCTGGTGCACGAGAACATGTATCGCTTCACCGGCTGGCGCTTTCTCTCGCTCGGTCGCCATATCGAGCGCGGCCTGCACATGACGCGTCTGCTCGGCCACATGTCGGGTACGGACGCCCCGGACGGGGCGCTCGACATGCTGCTCGAAATCGGCGACAGCGTGATGACCCATCGCCGTCGCTACAACGTCAACACCGCCCGCCTGACGGTGACCGATCTTCTGGCGCTCGATCCGCTCAACCCGCGCTCGATTCTCTTCCAGATGAATGAGATCCACCGTGAGGTCGAACAACTGCCGAATGCGCTCGTCAACGGCCAGATGTCGCCCTTCTACCGCGAAGCGATGCGTCTGCACTCCGGCCTTGCGGTGATGACGCCGGAGACGATGAGCGTCGACGTCTATCGCCGCCTCGAACGCGAGCTGGAACTGCTGTCCGACCTTCTTGCCCGCACATATCTCGGGTGACGCGCGTGCTCTATGACCTCTCGCTGCACATGGGCTACATTTACGACACGCCGGCCTCCGGCGCGCGCCATATCATGCGGCTGATGCCATTGTCGCTGCCGAACCGCCAGCGGCTGATTGCCGGCTCGATCAAGGTCTCGCCGACGCCCGACGAGCAGGCGCACTTCATCGATTTCTTCGAACATCCTGCAACCTCCTTCATGCTGCGAGCGCCGCATGAGAAGCTGGACATTCGGATGCAGGCCCGCGTCCAGGTGGAGAGCCATTCGATCGCGGCGGATTTCTCCCCCGTGCTGGCGAAGCTTCCGGACGAGGTCGCGGGTGTCTGGTCGCTGAAGCCTGACGCTCCGCACCATTTTCTCGGCAATAGTCCCCGCCTGCTGGAAACGCGCGCGATCTCGCAATATGCGAGAGCCTGCGCCGAACCGTCATTGACCGTGCTGCAGATTGCGACTGCCCTCTGCGCCAAAATCCATCAGGATTTCACCTACGACGCCGATGCGACGACTGTGGACACCACCCCGCTCGAAGCCTTCCAGTTGAGGAGCGGCGTCTGCCAGGACTTCGTCCATATCATGATCCTTGCGCTGCGCAGCCTCGGCATTCCGGCAGGCTATGTCTCCGGCTTCCTGCGCACCATTCCGCCTCCCGGCAAGGAACGGCTGGAGGGCGCCGACGCCATGCACGCCTGGGTCAGGGTCTGGTGCGGCGAAACGATCGGCTGGGTCGAACTCGATCCGACAAACAATATCCCGGCTGGCACGGACCATATCGTCGTTGCCTACGGCCGCGACTACGCCGACGTCGCGCCAGTCATCGGCGTACTGAAAAGCTACGGCGGCCAACGCGCCGTCCAGGCGGTGGATGTCATCCCGCTGGGATGATTGATCCGGTAGGCGTGTTGGCGCAGCACATGCCTCAGGGAAGGCGTTCTCACCGAGGCTGCGCACAAGAAAGTGACATTCCGTTAGAATCTTAACGACTTGATAAAGGTGACCTCAAGAATTGAGGCGCATGAGTTAGCCATTATTGGGGCACTAACTCAGGTGAACATGATGAGCACCTTGCATTCGCTGAAGTCGAGCCTGTCTCGGCTGCGGAACGACCGGCATGGCAATTTCGGGATCATAAGCGCAATTCTGCTGCCGGTTACGATTGGAGCAGGCGCGCTTGCGGTCGACATCACGAACGCTGCGATGGCCAAGCATCAGTTGCAGGAAGCGTCCGATGCAGCTGCGCTTGCCACCGCCGCTGCCCTTGCTGACGGGAAAATCGACACAACGACCGCCTCCGCCTTCGCCAAGGATTTCGTTGCCGGTCAGATGGCAAACTTCATTGGCGACACGACCGCGCTGAGGGATGCTACGACCGCCACGGCGACCAAGACGACCTCCAACGGTGGCACAAGCTACAGCGTCAGCGTCTCATCGTCCTACAGCATGGACCTGAGCGGCCTGGCGCAGGTCATCGGCTTCAAGACCACCAATATCGGCGCAGGAAGCCAGACGTCGAGCGGCTACTCCGAGAAGCAGGGTTCCGTCTCGATCTTTCTCGCACTCGACAAATCGGGCTCGATGGGCGACGACACGACAACCACCAACGCAGCTACCCCAACTGAATCATATACGTATAATTGCGACTACCACTGGAACGACAAGGGCAAGTGGACGAACAAGTGCACCGGCACGCGCACAAACTACTACACCAAGATAGAAGCCCTGAAGCTCGCGGTCGGCAACTTGACGACCGAGCTCGACAAGGCTGACCCAACACACATCTACTCCCGCACCGGTGCGGTCTCCTACGATCTCATCACCTATCCGGAAACCACGCTCGCCTGGGGAACCAGTGCCGTGACGACCTATGTCAACGCGCTCTCGGCGGCGAATGGCACGAATTCCAGCGGCGCGGTGAGTATGGCCTATGGCTCGCTGATGGCGAAGAACAACGCCGGCAACGACAACGAAAACGCTCTGCACCACGCGAAAACGGGCCAGACGCCGAAGAAATATATTGTCTTCATGACGGACGGCGACAACAACAATGATGCGTCAGGCGGCCGCTCATATGACACGTTGACGAGGGCCACGTGCGATAAAGCGAAGGGCGATGGCATTGAGATCTACACGGTCGCCTTCATGGCGCCTACGAATGGCCAGGCGCTGTTGAAGTATTGCGCGACAGACGACAATCACTACTTCAAGGCAGAAAGCATGTCCGATCTCCTCGCCGCCTTCAAGGAGATCGGCGCAAAGACCTCCGACCAGAAGACACGCTTGATCAACTGATCTCTTCGCGCAGCTTCCCAACAAATAAGCCGCTCCGGAACCAACCGGAGCGGCTTTTCGTTTCAAAAACGCGCCTATCAAAATCGGAAAACCGATTGAGATCAAGTCCTTTCCGCGGCCCGGTACCGAGCTCTGTCAATTTTCTCGCTTGGGTAATTCCCTTGTTGCAAGTGCGTTGTAACGATGCATAAACTGCGTCTTTAGTGCGTGGTAAACCGATTGAAATTGGCATAACGTACTGAAACCAAACAGAATTGGCGAGGACTGACGATGAACACCGTTTCGAAGCCGACCATCCCTTCCCCCGCCCCCCGCAGTTCCAAGCCTGAAATTCTCGCCGAAGAAATCATCGAGCGCCTGACCTATCGCATCGGCAAGGATGCGAAGGTCGCCAAGCCCCATGACTGGCTGACTGCCACGATCCTCGTTCTGCGCGACCGCATCATCGACAAGTGGATGGAATCGACCCGCAGGGTCTATGCGACCGGCGACAAGCGCGTTTACTACCTCTCGCTCGAATTCCTCATTGGGCGCCTGATGCGCGATGCTGTCTCGAACCTCGGTCTCATGGAACAGGTTCGCGACGCGCTCGCCTCGCTCGGCGTCGATGTTTCCGTCATCGCCGGCCTGGAGCCCGACGCCGCGCTCGGCAACGGCGGCCTCGGTCGTCTCGCCGCCTGTTTCATGGAAAGCATGGCGACCGTCGAGGTGCCTGCCTATGGCTACGGCATCCGCTATGTGCACGGCCTCTTCCGTCAGCAGCTTGCCGACGGCTGGCAGGTGGAGCTGCCGGAGAGCTGGCTGGCACACGGCAACCCCTGGGAGTTCGAGCGCCGCGAAAGCGCTTACGAAATCGGCTTCGGTGGCACGGTGGATGTCGTCAACAACCCCGAGGGCGAGCCCCGCTACGTGTGGAAACCGGCCGAGCGTGTCATTGCCGCAGCCTTCGACACGCCTGTGGTCGGCTGGCGGGGCAAGCGCGTCAACACGCTGCGTCTCTGGTCGGCGCAGCCGATAGACCCGATCCTGCTCGATGCCTTCAACGCCGGGGATCACATCGGCGCGCTGCGCGAAAGCAACAAGGCGGAAAGCCTGACGCGTGTCCTCTATCCGGCCGATGCGACAGCTGCCGGCCAGGAGCTGCGCCTGCGCCAGGAGTTCTTCTTCTCCTCCGCATCCCTGCAGGACATCCTGCGCCGTCATCTGCAGCAGTATGACGACTTCACCTCGCTGCCCGACAAGGTTGCGATCCAGCTGAATGATACGCACCCGGCCGTCTCCGTCGCCGAGCTCGTGCGGCTGCTGTGCGACGTGCATGGCCTGGAGTTCGACCAGGCCTGGGACATCACCCGCGGCACGATCGGCTACACCAATCACACGCTCCTGCCTGAAGCGCTCGAAAGCTGGCCGATCCCGCTCTTCGAGCGTCTGCTGCCGCGCCACATGCAGATCATCTACGCGATCAACGCCAAGGTGCTGGTCGAAGCGCGCAAGACCAAGACTTTCTCCGAGACGGAAATCCGCTCGATTTCGCTGATCGAGGAAAGCGGCGAACGCCGGGTGCGCATGGGCAATCTCGCCTTCGTTGGCGCCCATTCGATCAACGGCGTCTCGGCGCTGCACACCGACCTGATGAAGGTCACGGTCTTTGCCGACCTGCACAAGCTTTATCCCGACCGCATCAACAACAAGACGAACGGCATCACGCCGCGCCGCTGGCTGCAGCAGTGCAATCCCGGCCTGACCTCGCTGATCCGCGAGGCGATCGGCGACGACTTCCTTGATGATGCCGAAAAGCTGAAGCCGCTTGACAAGTTCGCGAACGATGCAAGCTTCCAGGAGAAGTTTGCGGCGGTGAAGCGTGCCAACAAGGTGGCGTTGTCCAATCTTGTCGCCAGCCGCATGGGCATCAAGCTCGATCCGTCGGCGATGTTCGATATCCAGATCAAGCGCATCCACGAATACAAGCGCCAGTTGCTCAACATCATCGAGGCCGTCGCCCTTTATGACCAGATCCGCTCGCATCCTGAGTTGGACTGGGTACCGCGCGTCAAGCTCTTCGCCGGCAAGGCGGCGCCGAGCTATCACAATGCTAAGCTGATCATCAAACTGATCAACGATGTCGCCCGCACGATCAACAACGACCCGGCCGTCCGCGGCCTGCTGAAGATCGTGTTCGTACCGAACTACAACGTCTCGCTGGCCGAGGTCATGGTGCCGGCTGCCGACCTTTCCGAGCAGATCTCGACGGCCGGGATGGAGGCATCGGGTACCGGTAACATGAAGTTTGCCCTCAACGGCGCGCTGACAATCGGCACGCTTGATGGCGCCAATGTCGAGATGCGCGATCATGTCGGTGAGGACAACATCATCATCTTCGGCCTGCGCGCCGATGAGGTCGCTGCGGCCCGTGCCGACGGACACAATCCCCGCGCCATCATCGAGGCCTCTCGCGAACTGTCCCAGGCCCTGCAGGCCATCAGTTCCGGCGTCTTCTCGCACGACGACCGAAACCGATACTCGGCGTTGATCGAGGGCATCTATGCCCATGACTGGTTCATGGTGGCGGCCGATTTCGATGCCTACGCCCAGGCCCAGCGCGATGTCGACCAGCTCTGGACCGATCCATCCGTGTGGAATTCGAAGGCGATCTGCAACACGGCGCGGATGGGCTGGTTCTCGTCCGACCGCACGATACGCCAATATGCCAAGGAAATCTGGAGAGCCGGATGAAAACGCCGAAAGCCACCCTTGAAGTCAGACTTCCCTGGGAGATTTCGGCAGACGAAATAGCGGCAATCCTCGCAGGGTCGCATTCCAACCCTTTCGCCGTTCTCGGCGTTCACAAATCGGGCGATGCCTATGTCGCCCGCTGCTTCATTGCCGGTGCCGAAGAGGTAACAGCGATGGCCCTCGACGGCAGCGTCATTGGAGAACTGAGCCGGCAGCATCCGGACGGCTTTTTCGCCGGACAGGTTTCGTTGACGAAGCTGCAGCCGGTGCGCTACCGCGCGCGGCGCGGCGACGCCGAATGGGCCGTGACCGACCCCTACAGCTTCGGGCCGGTCCTCGGACCGATGGATGACTACTACGTGCGCGAGGGTTCCCACCTGCGCCTCTTCGACAAGATGGGTGCGCATTGGATCAAGCACGAGGGCGCACAGGGCATCCATTTCGCGGTCTGGGCACCGAATGCCCAGCGTGTCTCCGTCGTCGGTGATTTCAACGGCTGGGACGGCCGCCGCCATGTAATGCGTTTCCGCTCCGGCGCCGGTATCTGGGAGATCTTCGCCCCGGATGTTGCGACGGACGTCGCCTACAAATTCGAAATTCGCGGCCACGACGGAGTTCTGCTGCCGTTGAAGGCCGATCCGTTTGCCCGTCGCAGCGAGTTGCGCCCGAAGACGGCCTCGGTCGCGGCGTCCGAACTGCTGCAGGAATGGGACGACGAAGCGCATCTGAAGCACTGGAGTGAGACCGACAAGCGTCGTCAGCCGATTTCAATCTACGAGGTTCATGCCGGTTCGTGGCAGCGGCGTGACGACAGCACGTTTCTCTCCTGGGACGAGTTGGCATCCCGGCTGATCCCCTACTGCGTCGACATGGGCTTCACTCACATAGAGTTCCTGCCCATTACCGAGCACCCCTATGATCCGTCCTGGGGATACCAGACGACCGGGCTCTATGCCCCTACCGCCCGCTTCGGCGAGCCTGAGGGTTTCGCCCGCTTCGTCAACGGCTGCCACAAGGTCGGCCTTGGCGTCATCCTCGATTGGGTGCCCGCCCATTTCCCGACCGACGAACACGGTCTCGGCTGGTTCGACGGCACGGCGCTCTACGAGCACGAAGACCCGCGCAAGGGCTTCCATCCCGATTGGAACACCGCGATCTACAATTTCGGTCGCACCGAAGTCATTTCCTACCTCGTCAACAACGCGCTCTATTGGGCCGAGAAGTTCCATCTCGACGGCCTGCGCGTCGATGCCGTTGCCTCGATGCTCTATCTCGACTATTCCCGCAAGCACGGCGAATGGATTCCGAATGAGTATGGCGGCAACGAGAATCTGGAAGCCGTTCGCTTCCTGCAGAACATGAACACCCGCATCTACGCCGAGCATCCCGGCGTGATGACCATCGCCGAGGAGTCGACGTCCTGGCCGAAGGTCTCGCAGCCGGTTCACGAAGGCGGCCTCGGCTTCGGCTTCAAGTGGAACATGGGCTTCATGCACGACACGCTGAGCTACATGAGCCGCGAGCCGATCCACCGCAAACATCATCACAACGAGCTGACCTTCGGCCTGCTCTACGCCTATTCGGAGAACTTCGTGCTGCCGCTCTCCCATGATGAGGTGGTGCATGGAAAGGGCTCGCTGATCGCCAAGATGCCTGGCGACGATTGGCAAAAGTTCGCCAACCTGCGTGCCTACTACGCCTTCATGTGGGGCTATCCGGGCAAGAAGCTGCTGTTCATGGGTCAGGAATTTGCACAGTGGAGCGAGTGGAACGAGGCGACATCGCTCGACTGGAACCTGCTGCAGTATCGTATGCACGAGGGCATGCGCCGGCTGGTGCGCGACCTCAACTTCACCTACCGCAGCAAGCCGGCGCTGCATGCGCGCGATTGCGAGGGCGACGGCTTCGAATGGCTGATTGCCGACGACCACGAGAATTCCGTCTTCGCCTGGCTACGCAAGGCGCCGGGCGAAAAGCCGGTTGCCGTGATCTGCAATCTGACACCGGTTTATCGCGAGAACTACACAGTGCGCCTACCGATCGAGGGGCGGTGGCGCGAGATTCTGAATACCGATGCCGACATCTACGGCGGCAGCGGCAAGGGCAATGGCGGTCGCGTTCAGGCCGTCAATGCCGGCGGCAACATCGCCGCATCGATCACCTTGCCGCCTCTGGCGACGATCATGCTTGAACCTGAGAACTGAAGACTGGTGGGAGGATAAAAATGGTAGAAAAACGTGTTCAGCCACTTGCCCGCGACGCAATGGCCTATGTTCTCGCAGGCGGTCGGGGAAGCCGCCTCAAGGAGCTCACCGATCGCCGCGCCAAGCCGGCCGTCTACTTCGGCGGCAAGACCCGCATCATCGACTTCGCGTTGTCGAATGCCCTGAACTCGGGCATCCGCCGCATCGGCGTCGCCACCCAGTACAAGGCGCACTCGCTGATCCGCCACATGCAGCGCGGCTGGAACTTCTTCCGCCCCGAGCGAAACGAGAGCTTCGACATTCTGCCGGCCTCCCAGCGCGTCTCCGAGACGCAGTGGTATGAAGGCACGGCCGACGCCGTCTACCAGAACATCGACATCATCGAGGATTATGGCGTCGAATACATGGTCATCCTTGCCGGCGACCATGTCTACAAGATGGACTACGAATACATGCTGCAGCAGCATGTCGATTCGGGCGCCGACGTCACGATCGGCTGCCTGGAAGTGCCGCGCATGGAGGCCGTCGGTTTCGGCGTCATGCATGTCGACCAGAACGATTGGATCATCGACTTCATCGAGAAGCCTGCCGACCCGCCGGGCATTCCCGACAAGCCGGATTTTGCACTGGCCTCCATGGGCATTTACGTGTTCCACACGAAGTTCCTGATCGATGCGTTGCGCCGCGACGCCGCCGACCCGAACTCCAGCAAGGACTTCGGCAAGGACATCATCCCCTACATCGTCAAGAACGGTAAGGCCGTCGCCCACCGCTTCGCGCAATCCTGCGTCCGCTCCGATTTCGAGCACGAGCCCTATTGGCGCGACGTTGGGACGATCGATGCCTATTGGCAGGCCAACATCGACCTCACCGCGATCGTTCCGGAACTGGATATCTACGACAAGTCCTGGCCGATCTGGACCTACGCAGAAATCTCGCCGCCGGCAAAATTCGTCCATGACGACGAGGACCGCCGTGGCTCGGCGACCTCGTCCGTCGTGGCGGGCGACTGCATCATATCGGGCGCGACGCTCAACAGGAGCCTTCTGTTCACCGGTGTGCGCGCCAACTCCTATTCCAAGCTGGAGGGAGCGGTCGTCCTGCCGAGCGTGAAGGTCGGCCGTCACGCACAACTCAGGGACGTCGTGATCGATCACGGCGTCGTCATCCCGGAAGGCCTTGTCGTCGGCGAGGACCCGGAACTCGATGCCAAGCGGTTCCGGCGCACCGAGAGCGGAATTTGCCTCATCACGCAGCCGATGATCGACAAGCTGGATCTTTGACAAATGAAAGTTCTGTCGGTTTCGTCCGAGGTCTTCCCGCTCGTCAAGACAGGGGGCCTTGCCGACGTGGCGGGTGCCCTGCCGATCGCCCTCAAGCGTTTCGGCGTCGAAACCAAGACCCTCATGCCCGGCTATCCAGCCGTCATGAAGGCGATCCGCAAGCCCGTCGCCCGGCTTCAGTTCGATGATCTGCTCGGCGAGCCTGCGACGGTCCTGGAAGTGGAGCACGAGGGGATCGATATCCTCGTGCTCGATGCGCCCGCCTACTACGATCGCGCGGGCGGTCCCTATCTCGATGCAACCGGCAGGGACTATCCCGACAACTGGCGTCGCTTTGCAGCATTGTCTCTGGCCGGCGCCGAGATTGCCGCAGGATTGATGCCGGGCTGGCGGCCCGACCTCGTGCATACGCATGATTGGCAGTCAGCGATGACCTCGGTCTACATGCGCTATTACCCAACGCCGGAATTGCCGAGCGTGTTGACAATCCACAACATCGCTTTCCAGGGCCAGTTCGGCGCCGATGTCTTCCCCGGCCTTCGCTTGCCGCCGCATGCCTTCGCAACGGAAAGCATCGAATATTACGGCAATATCGGCTTTCTGAAGGGTGGCCTGCAGACCGCCCACGCCATCACCACCGTCAGCCCTTCCTATGCCGGCGAAATCCTGACCCCCGAGTTCGGCATGGGCCTCCAGGGCGTCATCACAAGCCGAATCGATTCGCTCCACGGCATCGTCAATGGCATCGATACCGACGTCTGGAACCCGTCGACCGATCCCGTTGTCCACACGCATTACAACGGTACCACGCTGAAGAGCCGCGTCGAAAACCGCACCTCGATCGCCGAGTTCTTCGGGCTTCACAACGACAACGCGCCGATCTTCTGCATCATCAGCCGCCTCACCTGGCAGAAGGGCATGGACGTCATCGCCGCCACCGCCGATCAGATCGTCGACATGGGCGGCAAGCTTGCCATTCTTGGTTCGGGAGACGCGGCGCTCGAAGGTTCGCTGCTCGCCGCCGCCGCCCGCCACCCCGGGCGGATCGGCGTCTCCATCGGCTACAACGAGCCGATGTCGCACCTCATGCAGGCCGGCTCCGACGCCATCATCATCCCCTCGCGCTTCGAGCCCTGCGGCCTGACGCAGCTTTACGGCCTGCGCTACGGATGCGTGCCGATCGTCGCCCGCACCGGCGGGTTGAACGACACCGTCATCGACGCCAATCATGCCGCTCTTGCAGCGAAAGTGGCAACCGGGATACAATTCTCGCCTGTGACGGCATCGGGTCTGTTGCAAGCCATCCGCCGAGCGCTACATCTTTACGCCGATCAAAAAGTCTGGACCCAATTGCAAAAGCAGGGCATGAAATCGGATGTCTCGTGGGAAAAGAGCGCCGAGCGCTACGCTGCCCTCTATTCAAGCCTCGCCCCCAAAGGCAAGTGAGAGAAAATGATAAAATCCGTATCCACTACGCCCTATCAGGACCAGAAACCGGGCACGTCGGGCCTGCGAAAGAAGGTCCCCGTATTCCAGCAGCCGAACTATGCCGAGAACTTCATCCAGTCGATCTTCGATTCGCTGGAAGGGTTCCAGGGCAAGTGCCTCGTCATCGGCGGCGACGGACGCTACTACAACCGGGAAGTCATCCAGAAGGCGATCAAGATGGCCGCCGCCAATGGCTTCGGCAAGGTGATCGTCGGCAAGGGCGGCATCCTGTCGACCCCGGCAGCCTCCCACATCATCCGCAAATACAAGGCCTTCGGCGGCATCATTCTGTCGGCCAGCCACAATCCTGGCGGTCCGACCGAAGATTTCGGCATCAAGTACAATATCAACAACGGCGGGCCGGCGCCGGAGAAAATCACCGATGCGATCTATGCGCGCACGAAGGTGATCGATGCCTACAAGATCGCCGATTTCCCTGATGTGAACCTCGACCGCATCGGCAAGGACGAATTGCCCGGCGGCATGATTCTCTCGGTGCTCGATTCGGTCGAAGACTATACGGCTCTGATGGAAGAGCTTTTCGATTTCGGCGCCATCCGCAACCTCATCAGCCTTGGCTTCCGCATCGCCTTCGATGCGATGAGCGCTGTCACCGGCCCTTATGCCAAGGAAATCTTCGAAAACCGCCTTGGCGCCCCGTCCGGCTCGGTTCGCAATTTCATGCCGCTGCCCGATTTCGGTGGCCACCATCCCGACCCGAACCCGGTTCACTGCAAGGAACTCTACGACGAGATGATGGGCGACGATGCGCCCGATTTCGGCGCAGCATCCGATGGCGACGGCGACCGCAACCTCATCATCGGCCGCGGCATCTTCGTGACGCCGTCCGATAGCCTTGCGATCCTGGCGGCCAACGCCAATCTCGCGCCCGGTTATTCGGGCGGTCTCGCCGGCATCGCCCGCTCCATGCCGACATCAGGTGCGGCTGACCGCGTCGCCGAGCGCCGTGGCATCGGCATGTACGAGACGCCGACCGGCTGGAAGTTCTTCGGCAACCTGCTCGATGCCGGGATGGCGACGATCTGCGGCGAGGAAAGCGCCGGTACCGGCTCCAACCACGTGCGCGAGAAAGACGGCCTATGGGCGGTTCTGCTCTGGCTAAACATTCTGGCCGTCCGCGGCGAAAGCGTTCAGGACATCGTCACCCAGCACTGGCAGACCTATGGCCGCAACTACTATTCGCGCCACGACTACGAAGGCGTGGACACGGACGCAGCAAATGGCCTGATGGCAAACCTGCGCAGCCAGCTTGGTTCGCTGCCGGGCAAGAGCTTCGGCCCGCTGAAGGTCGAGAAGGCCGACGACTTTGCCTATCACGACCCGGTCGACAAGTCGGTCAGCGAGCATCAAGGCATTCGTATCCTGTTCGAAGGCGGCTCGCGCGTGGTCTTCCGTCTCTCTGGTACGGGAACATCGGGGGCAACTCTGCGCGTCTACGTCGAGCGGTACGAGCCGGATTCGAGTCGTCACAACATCGAGACGCAGCAGGCGCTCGCCGATCTTATCGTTGCCGCCGAGACTATCGCCGATATTCGCAGCCGCACGGGCCGCGACGCTCCCTCCGTGATTACCTGACGAGCAGCATGGCGGCGAACAAATCCGGGCAAGGCGGGGCCACCATCTTTGAGACCGGCGTTGATTTCGCCGTCTGGTCGCACAATGCCGGACAGATCGAGTTGTGTCTGTTCGGCGACGACGACAAGGAACTCACCCGCCTGCCGATGGAACGCGGCGATGACCACGTCCATCGCCTCTTCGTCGACGGATTGAAGGAAGGCGCGCGCTACGGCTACCGCGCCGGCGGCGTCTATGCACCCGACAGTGGCCTTTGGTTCGACCCGTCGAAGCTGCTGGTCGATCCCTACGCAAAGGAACTCGATCGCCCCTTCCACCATGATCCTCTGCTCGGCACCTTCGGCGCCGAGACGCAGCATCTCGTGCCGAAGGCGATCGTCACCCGCGACATCAGCGGGAAGCCGGCAAAGCCCCTCTTCAGGTCGGGCGGCTTCATCTACGAGGTCGCGGTGCGGCCCTTCACGATGCTGCATCCGGATATTCCCGAAGCCGAGCGCGGCACGGTCGCAGCTTTGGCGCATCCCTCGGTGATCGCGCATCTGAAGCGTATCGGCGTCGATGCCATCGAGCTCATGCCGATCACCGCCTGGATCGACGAGCGTCACCTGCCGCCGCTCGGGCTGAGAAACGGCTGGGGCTACAACCCCATTGCCTTCATGGCGCTGGATCCGCGGCTTGTCCCTGGCGGCATGGCGCAACTGCGCGATACCGTTGCGAAGCTCCATGCGGAAGGCATCGCCGTCATCCTCGATCTCGTCTTCAATCATACCGGCGAGAGCGACCGCTTCGGCACAACGCTGTCGCTGCGTGGCCTCGACAATCTCTCCTTCTATCGCCATCTGCCCGGCCGGCCAGGCGAATTGGTCAACGATACCGGAACGGGCAACACCGTCGCTTGCGATCATCCCTATATCAGGCAGCTGATCATCGACAGCCTGCGCCACTTTGTGCTCGGCGCCGGGATCGATGGTTTCCGCTTCGACCTCGCCCCCGTCCTTGGCCGTTCCGCAAACGGCTTCGAGGCACACGGCAAAACGTTGACGGCGATGCTCGCCGATGATGTGCTGGCCGACCGCGTGATGATCGCCGAACCCTGGGACATCGGCCCCGGCGGCTATCAACTCGGCAATTTCCCGGCACCCTTCCTCGAATGGAACGACCGCGTGCGCGACGATGTCAGATGCTACTGGCGCGGCGACGACTACAAGACCGGCCCGCTCGCGACTGCCCTTGCCGGCTCCTCCGATATTTTCTCCAAAAACGCAGGGACAGGGACGCGAAGTGTCAATTTCTTCGCCGCCCATGACGGCTTTACGCTGAGGGATGTCGTGTCCTACAGCGGCAAGCACAACGAGGCGAACGGCGAGCAAAACCGCGACGGCCACAACGAGAACCACACCTGGAACAACGGCGTCGAGGGCGAAACCCGCTACCCCGATATCATTCGCAAGCGCCGTGACGACCTGAAGGCGCTGCTCGCCACGCTCTTTGCCACCCGTGGCAGCATCATGCTAACGGCGGGCGACGAAGCCGGCCGCACCCAGCGCGGCAACAACAATGCCTATTGCCAGGACAACGAGATCACCTGGGTCGACTGGGCAGCGCTCGACGACGATCTTATCGCCCATACCGCATTCATCTCCGGCCTGCGCAAGCGCTTCTCCGCCTTCGCGGAGATGGGGTTCCTCAACGGCAACGGCGATGTCGAATGGATATCGCCCTGCGGCCAGCCGATGAGCGTGCAGGAGTGGGAAACGCCGAACTTTTCCACGCTCGGAATGGTACTTTCGACGCGCGACGCTGAAAGCAGCAAGGCGACACGGCTGGCCGTGCTTTTCAATCGCTCGGGCGGCGAGGAAATCTTTGCGTTGCCCGGTTCGTCCCCATGGCGACTTCTTGCCCCCGACGCGTCGAAGAAATCCGCGACTTCGGCCATCGTGCCGCGCCGCTCGGTCGCTTTCTATCTCGAAAGTTGATCTGCCGGGCTCCTGCCTGCAATTCCTTGTCGCAATCGTCACAATCCCATTGTAAGGCTTGCGCTGCCGCTTTCTCATGAGGAATCAATGGTCAAGGAAATTTCGCTCGCGGATGTGCGTGGGCTGGTCGGTACTGAAACCGGCCTCTCGGACTGGATTGTCGTCGATCAGGCCATGATCGATGCGTTTGCGCACGCGACCAACGACCATCAGTTCATCCATGTCGACGCGGAGCGCGCCGCATCGAGTCCCTTCGGCGGCACCATCGCTCACGGCTTTCTTACCCTCTCGCTGCTCTCGGCGATGAACTACAACAGCCTGCCGAAGGTCCGCGAGCAGACCATGGGCATCAATTACGGCTTCGAGAACGTCCGTTTCCTCTCGCCGGTCAAAACGGGCGCGCGCATCCGCGGCCACTTTGTCCTCGCCGAAGCCCGCTTCCGCGGCGCTGGCATGCTGATGACGAGCTATGACGTCTCGATCGAGATCGAGAACGAGAAGAAGCCGGCGCTGACCGCCAAGTGGATCACGATCATCCAATTCGACCCCAAGGACCGGCCGGAAAACGTCTAGGCGCCTTCGAAATCGATGACGTGCCGGATAACCTGGCCGGCATGGAGCCGATCGAATGCCGCGTTGATCCCCTCCAGCGGACCGGTCGACGACAGCAAACGGTCAACCGGCAGCCGCCCGCGTCTGTAGAGCCCGATAAAGCGCGGAACGTCGCGGCTCGGCACGCAACTGCCGAGATAACTGCCGAGCACGCGCCGCTCCTCGGCCACCAGGCTGACGGCGGGGATCGCAAACTGGCTGGACGGATTGGCAAGCCCTGCCGTTGCCGTCGTGCCGCCGCGCCGTGTGATGCGGTAAGCAAGATCGAAGGCCTTGACGGCACCGGCCATCTCGAGCGCGTGGTCGACGCCGCCTTTGGTTGCCTCGCGGATCTGCTCCACCACGTCGAGATCACTAGCGAGAAAGGCATCGGTAGCGCCGAGCGAAAGGGCAATCTCGAGCTTGTCACGCGCAAGGTCAACCGCGACAACCCGCTCGGCCCCGGACGCCACCGCGCCGAGCACCGCAGCCAATCCGACACCTCCCAGGCCAACAACGGCGACCGTCTGCCCCGGCTGCGCGCGGCAGGTATTCACCACGGCGCCAACGCCCGTCAACACGGCGCAGCCAAACAGCGCGGCGTGGGTGAAAGGAATATCGGGATCGATGCGGATGGCCGAATGGCGCGAGACCACGGCGTGGGTGGCAAAACCCGAAACACCGAGATGATGATGGATCGGCACTTCCTCGCACATCAATCGGCGAGCGCCCGATAGCAGCGTGCCTTTTCGGTTGGCATCAGCCCCGGCTATGCACAGCGCCGGGCGTCCCTCCGCGCAAGGCAGGCAGTGGCCGCAGCTCGGCATGAAGCTCATCACGACATGATCATCAGGCGCCAGATCGTGAATGCCTGGCCCGACCGCCTCGACCGTGCCCGCCGCTTCATGTCCAAGCGCCATCGGCATTGGCCGCGGCCGGTCGCCATTGATGACGGAGAGATCGGAATGGCAGAGCCCGGCTGCACCAATGCGGACGAGAATTTCATCATTGCCGGGCGACGCAAGCTCAAGATCCTCGATAGACAGCGGCCTGCTCGCCTGGAATGGCGGCTCGACCGGAGATCGGCGTAAAACCGCGGCGCGTATCTTCATGAGCTCCTCCCCGGGGACGGCTTTAAGCACACGAGCGGCTCACAGAGTCCAACCGCAACAGGACTTTAAGGTGTGCAGCGGTGTCGCCTGCTCGTCCACGATATCCCTATGGAGCACCGTTGATTTCGATGATGTTGCGATCGGGATCGAGGAGATAAGCTTGTGGAAAGCCTGCCGGCCCATTGCGCCTAAGCCGCAACCGCCACGGATCGCCATCAGGCGCATCCTCCCGAAAGCCCTTTGCGATCAGCCCTCGAATACATCCCTCGAAATCATCGGTGCGGAACGCGAAATGCCCGTCGGCCGTGTCTATGGTCGCCGCACGCCGGAAGGTCCCGGCCGGATTGATGATGATGTGGACCTGCAGCGCCCCGCAGGCAAACCACGCCCCGTCCGTGCTGAAGGGCGGCCTCTCGATCTGCTCCAGACCGAAGACATTGCGATAGAAGGCGACCGATCGGGCCAGATCCGTGGCAACGATAGAGACGTGATGCAGCATCATCGAAGACACCCCCGCAACCGTTGCGACTACGCTCCAACACGGGCCGCACGCGATGGTGGATGATGACACGAATGACGGCGGCCTTGCAACTCGAAGCCACGTGAGGACGGCACAATAGCACCGTCCCCGATCGGGAGTTCCAAATTGGTGGCGCTTAGTGCGCTGCGTCTTCCGCGCCCTCGGCCAGCAGGCCGAATACGAAATCCGCAAACGAACGCCAGCACTCCACCCGGAATGTATCGTCCTCGGTGCGGAAGAGCACGATCTCGGCCTTTCCGAACAGCGTGCGCGAGCAGGCGCCTACGGGGAAGATCTCGAGCGACAGATCCTGGGGGCAGCCGGCCGCGATCGTCGCCTCCGCCCCGGGGCCGGAGACGATGATCGCAACGTTGCGATGCGAGACGTCGGTGGCCGAATGCAGCGCGCTCGATTTGGCGAGCGCACCCATCAGGTCGGCGCCGGACTCGTCGATAACAAGCCATTCATCCGGGCCGAGCCAAAGGGCGGCACGCCCCCCCTTGCGGCCAGAGGTCTTCGGCGCAGCCGGGACCGTGACGGCAAGGGCGGAGGAAAGTGCTTTGAGCGATTCCGCCGGGGCGCGAAGCGCCACGCGGCTTGCCGCCGGCGCCGGCGTCAGCCGTACTGTGGCCGAGCCCCCATGACGACCAGAAAGCACCGACTTGCGAACTGCCGTATCAGCCATTGATGCGGCCTCCTTCCTTGTCAAAGAACACCAAATCAGTCACCTCTACGGCGATCGTCTTGTCAGGCATCGGCACGTAGAGCGTCTCGCCCATCCGTGCGCGGCCACCTGCGACCAGCGCGAAAGCGATCGACTTGCCGAGATTTTCGGACCAATAGGACGAGGTGACGTGGCCGAGCATCGTCATCGGCTTTGGCTCGTTCGGATTGGCGACGATCTGCGCGCCCTCTTCGAGCACGAGCTTCGGATCCTTGGTGACGAGACCGACCAGCTGCTTGCGGCCTTCCTTCACCAGATCCGGCCGCTTCAGCCCGCGAATGCCGACGAAATCCGTCTTCTTTTTGGAGACGGCCCAGGAAAGACCGGCATCGTCGGGCGTCACGGTTCCGTCCGTGTCCTGACCGACGATGATGTAGCCCTTCTCGGCACGAAGAACGTGCATCGTCTCGGTGCCGTAGACGCAGGCGCCGAGCGGCTCGGCATTGGCCCAGACCGCTTCCAGCACCGACTGACCGTAATCGGCCGGCACGTTGATCTCGAAGCCGACTTCACCGGTGAACGACACGCGGAAGAGACGCGCCGGCACACCCATGACCGTGCACTCGGCAACGCTCATATGCGGGAAGGCTTCGTTCGATATATCGACGCCTTCCACCAGTGGCGCGATGATCTCACGGGCCTTCGGACCCTGCACGGCGATGACGGCCCACTGTTCCGTCACCGAGGTCAGCCACACCTTGAGGTGCGGGAATTCCGTCTGCAGATAGTCTTCCATGTGGTGGAGGACGCGCGGCGCACCGCCCGTCGTCGTCGTTACGTGAAAACGATCGTCGGCCAGACGCCCGACGACGCCGTCGTCATAAACGAAGCCGTCTTCGCGGGTCATGATGCCATAGCGGCACTTGCCGGGCTTCAGCGTATCCCAGGCATTGGTGTATATCAGGTTCATGAACGCGGCGGCGTCCGGGCCGACGATCTCGATCTTGCCGAGCGTCGAGGCATCGAACACGCCGGCGACATCGCGCGCCGTCTTGCATTCGCGGGCAACCGCCTGATGCATCGTCTCGCCGGGACGCGGATAAAACCACGCACGCTTCCAGTTGCCGACATCCTCGAACACCGCGCCATGGGCTTGTTCCCACTCGTGCAGCGGCGTCTTGCGCGTCGGGTCGAACAGCTCGCCGCGCGAATGGGCGACCAGCGTGCCATAGGTGACAGGCGTATAGGGCGCGCGGAACGTCGTGAGACCGACCTGCGGGATCTCCTTGCCGAGCATTTCGGCAGCGATCGCCAGGCCGTGCATGTTGGAGAGCTTGCCTTGATCCGACGCCATGCCGTTCGTGGTGAAGCGCTTGATATGCTCGATCGAGTGCATGCCCTCTCGCACGGCAAGGCGGATATCCTTGGCGCAGACGTCGTGCTGGAAATCGATGAACGCCTTGGCGCTGGTCTCCGGGCCCGCACCTTCGGCAGCGCCGATCATGCCGCCGGTCCACTGATGCGCCTGCTGCGACGACAGGCTGATCTTGCCACCCGAGGACTTGCCTGCGGCCTGCGCCATCAGCTCGCCGGCGGCAAGCGACTCTTCGATCGTCTGCTGCAAATCGTCGGTGCCGTTGCAGGCGCCGACGGAGAGGCAATCCTGTGCATAGGTGCCGGGCAGGAAACGCTGGGTTTCCGGTTCGAAGGCCACCTTGCCGCGCGACTGCGAGAACAGATGCACCGATGGCGTCCAGCCGGCAGACACCAAGAGCGCATCGACCGCGATTTTGCGCGGCGAGCCGCCGCCGTTGCGGGCAACGGTCATCGAGGAGATGCGCAGCTTGCCCGAGGTGTTGACCACGGACTGGCCGGCGAGAACGTCGATGCCGAGCGAACGGGCTTGGGCAAGAACCTCGCCACCCGGCGCCTGCCTGACATCGACGATCGCGGCGATCTCGACACCGGCACGCTTCAAGTCGAACGCAGCCTCGTAGGCAGAGTCGTGCGCGGTGTAGACGCCGAGCTTCTGGCCGACAGCAACGCCGTACTGATTGAGATACATGCGCGCGGCCGAGGCCAGCATGATGCCCGGACGATCGTTGTTCGGGAATACCATGTGGCGCTCGATCGCGCCGTTGGCGAGGATGACGCGCTTGGCGCGCAGCTGCCACAGACGCTCGCGCGGCAGGTGGCGGCCCGGGTTTGCGACATGGTCGGTGACGCGTTCGGCGAGACCGACGAAGTTGTGGTTGTAGTAGCCGAAGGCGGTGGTGCGGGTGAGAACCTGCACATTGTCCATCGCCTTCAGGCTGGCAACCGTCTTCTGCGCCCACTCATAGCCGTCGAGACCGTCGATCTTGACGCCGCTGTCGTAACGCAGCGCACCGCCGACCTCCGCCTGCTCGTCGCACAGAATGACCTTGGCACCGGCATGAGCCGCAGCAAGGGCGGCTGAAAGACCGGCAACGCCGGCACCCACCACCAGCACGTCGCAATGCGCATAGCGGCTGGCATAGTGATCAGGATCCGCTTCCTTCGGGGCGACGCCGAGACCGGCGGCACGGCGGATCATCGGTTCGTAGACATGCTTCCATGCCGCCTTCGGCCACATGAAGGTCTTGTAGTAGAAGCCGGCCGCGAAGAAGGGCGACATCAGGTTGTTGATGCCGCCGATATCGAAGGAAAGCGACGGGAAGCGGTTCTGCGATTCGACGATCATGCCGTCGAAGACTTCCTGCACCGTAGCACGCACGTTCGGCTGCTTGCGGGCGCTATCGCGCGCAACGTCGATCAGCGCGTTCGGCTCTTCGGCACCGGCAGACAGGATGCCGCGTGGGCGATGATACTTGAATGAGCGGCCGACAAGATGGATGTTGTTGGCGATCAGCGCCGAGGCGACGGTATCGCCTTCCAGCGCCGTGTAGCTCTTGCCGTCGAAGGTGAAGCGGGCGGTTCTGGCAGGCGTCAGGCGACCCTTGCCTGCAATACGGTTCGTGCCGCTCATTGTGCCTCTCCTTCGAGCGCTTCGTAGGTCTCGACGGGAGCATGCGGAACGGCGGCTGCGCCGATCTCCGGCTTCGGCTCGCCTGCCTTGTAGGTCCTGATGAACTTGTCGCTGATCGTGTCACGCGCCGCGTTGAAGAAACGGCCGCATCCATGCTGGTGACGCCAGCGTTCGAAGATCAGGCCCTTCGGGTTGTCGCGCAGGAAGAAATATTCCTCGAACGCCTCGTCGGAGATCGAGGCGATGTCGGCGGGGCGGGCGATGTGAGCATCGCCGGCGCCGCGAAATTCGAGCTCGGAGCGCTCTTCCTGACAGTATGGGCAGTAGATAAGAAGCATGATGTCCTCGTGTCAGTGCGCGACGGCAGCAGCGGCGGCTTCGTCGATCAGACGGCCGGTGCGGAAACGGTCCAGCGTCAGGCCAGCATTGAATTTGTGCACCTCGTCGCGAGCGATCAGATGCGCGAAGAGATTGGCCGAGCCTGGGGTCGCCTTGAAGCCGCCAGTTCCCCAGCCGCAGTTGACGTAGAGCCCCGGAACCGGCGTCTTTGACTGGATCGCCGAACGGTCCGGCGTGTTGTCGACGATACCACCCCACTGGCGCATCATCTTGACACGGCGGAACATCGGGAACAGCTCGCAGATGGCATCGAGCGTATGGGTGATGATCTGCAACCCGCCGGTCTGGCTGTAGGAATTGTACTGATCGGTGCCGGCGCCGATGACGAGCTCGCCCTTGTCGGACTGCGAGATATAGGCATGTACCGTGTTCGACATGACCACGCAGGGGAAGATCGGCTTCAGCGGTTCTGAGACCAGCGCCTGCAGCGGGCTCGATTGCAGCGGCACGCGCACGTCTGCCATCTTCATGACCGTCGTGGTGTGGCCGGCCGCCGAAACGCCGACCTTCTTGGCGCCGATGAAGCCGCGACTCGTCTCGACGCCGGTGACGCGCCCGTCCGGGCTGCGGCGGATGCCGGTCACTTCGCAGTTCTGGATGATGTGGACGCCGCGATCGGAGGCGGCACGGGCATAGCCCCAGGCAACCGCATCATGACGCGCCGTGCCGCCGCGGCGCTGCAGCGCAGCGCCGTTGATCGGATAGCGGGCGCTGGCGGAGATATCGAGCGGCGGACAATAGGCCTTGGCCTGCTCCGGCGTCAGCCACTCGTTGTCGATGCCGTAGAGGCGGTTGGCATGGATATGCCGCTTGAAGGATTGCTGGTCGTGCACATTGTGCGACAGCATCATCACGCCGCGCGGCGAATACATCACATTGTAGTTGAGATCCTGCGACAGGTTTTCCCAGAGCTTCATCGAATGCTCGTAGATGTGCATGCTCTCTTCATAGAGATAGTTCGAGCGGATGATGGTCGTGTTGCGACCCGTATTACCGCCGCCGAGCCAGCCCTTTTCGAGCACTGCGACATTGGTGATGCCGTGCTCCTTGGCGAGATAATAAGCCGCACCCAGGCCATGTCCGCCACCGCCGATGATGATGACGTCGTATTCGGCGCGCGGCTCGGGCGAAGCCCATTGCTTGTCCCAGCCCTTGTGGCCTCTCAGGGCCTCCCGTGCCACGGCAAAAACCGAGTATCTGCGCATCCGCCTTCATCTCCTTCGGGGAAAGGTCCCTTCTCGTCGGCCATACAAATCGCAAATCCAAAAGCGGCACAACGTTTCTTTTGCGACGCGAAGCGGCTTTTGTTTTGACACACAGCAAGAATGAATGAGATCGGGTGTTCTATTCGAAGCAGAGCAAACACCGGCGAAAAACGTCGGACCGGCCTGTCGCGGCTTCCGGCCGCGCCATCCCTCGTATTTCAGCATGTGTGCACTTACAATTTTTGAGCGCATAGTCCACGCGCTCCGCGAGCGCTCTTTGCGCGCTGAGGGTCAAGCGTGGGCAGCAGTGGCAACATTCATAAGCCAGACGTCGGCACGCATATAGGAAGATACGTCCGACTTGGCATCAATTGGAACAGACCGACACGGCATGCGGAGCCTGCTGTGGGGTCATTGGGAGGACGCTCTAACAAAGGAGGAAGCGGCAGCGGTCGGCGTCGATGCCGTCTTTACCGGCCGAAAGCAGAAGCCCTGACAGGGAAATGGAACCCGCCCGCCGTAGAAATGGGCCCGGGCTCCAACAGATCACGGCGCAGTGATGCTTCCACGGGCCTGCCTCGACCAGTCCGGTCAAACATGGCCACTGAAAGCCTAGGCAGGCTCTTTTCCATCAAACAAATAAAAAGCCCTCGCGCACTAGGCGCGGGGGCTGTTCAGGAGGACGAAGCCGACTTGCGCGCAGTCCGTCGCTTCTTGACAGGGGCGGCGGCCGGTGGTGCATCGGCCTCCTGCTGCATGCGCAGCGCCCTCAGCTTTTCCGTCTTCTTTTCGCGAGCGGCGGCTTCTGCCGTAACGATTGCCCTCGCCGTCGTGTCGGTGACGGCCGCCTTGTCGCGCGGTGAGAGCTTAGCCGGATTGAAGAGTTCGTCTTTTGAAGTCATCTGCTCTCTCTCTCTCTATCTAGAAGGAGTCTGCCAGATGGCAGTTCAGCGGGCCGGACGGACTGCCTTCTTCGGAGCCGGAAGGAGACCTTCACGCTGAAGCTTCTTGCGTGCAAGCTTGCGCTGACGGCGAACCGCCTCGGCCTTTTCGCGGACACGCTTCTCGGACGGCTTTTCATAAGCGCTGCGCGCCTTGAACTCGCGGAACAGACCTTCACGCTGCATCTTCTTCTTCAGGACGCGGAGCGCCTGGTCGACATTGTTGTCTCGAACGAGAACCTGCAAAATCTTTCCTTTCATGCGGCAAACTCGTTTGCCGGTTGGTCAGAGTGGAAACTACTTCCGCACCCTGATGCTTGAAGTTTTCAACCAGGATCCGCCCCGGATATCCGCAGCGGCGTCAACTCTCGGCGTCGGGGATGCCGACTGGTTCACGTCGATATCGCTCTCAAGAATCCGCCGATCGAAGTTTTCGGTGTCGAATCGAACCCGATACTGCGGGCGACTGCCGTCAGACGGGAGAATCGCCGCGATTATACAAGTCCTGCTCGCCTCTTCGGTACGGACGAAACCGTCTTTCAGAACGATACTGTCGCCGACAGCGTATGTTGGAATTCGTGCCATTTGGTTCACCGAACTGTCTTGATCGTCAAAAGCATAAAAGGCCGGGTTTAACCCCGACCTTCGCCATCAGCTCTCAGCTGCCAGTACATCCGTGGTCAGCCGGGCCGAATGAGAATTAAGCTACGCGCAGGTTGTCAGCAGAATTCTTGCCGGACTTCTTGTCGCGAACGAGATCATAGCTGATCTTCTGGCCGTCGGACAGATTGCCCAAGCCAGCGCGTTCAACGGCAGAAATGTGAACGAAAACGTCCGTGCTGCCGTCGTCCGGCTGAATGAAGCCGAAGCCCTTGGTGCTGTTGAACCACTTAACGGTACCTGAATTCATAACGATCTCCTTTCAATAGTCGTTACTGCCATGCGTTTATTCACAAGGCTAAGATCGATTTTGAGAGGAAATCTGACGGAGCTTCGCGCTCTTTGACAAAGGTCACAACCAACAGTCGATGGCCTACATATATCGCAAACGGCGGAATAAACAAGGGAAAGAAGCAGGCTATTTGGGTTCGGGCGGATCGCGCAACGCTGATCGGCGGTGCTTCAGGGATACCCGGTTATGCTGAATGGCAGCCTTTTGAGGGCTCAACAAACCGGCGCCGAGAGGGACAAGACACGGTTTTTTACGGCAAGAACCGCGAGAGCATATGGACTTCCACCCGCCATTCTGCTATCCGCAACCTCAATCGCAAGGCTCCGGCCGCGCGAACCGTATATTTTTTGCCTCTGGCGCCTTGCCGACGCCGGGACCAACCAAACCAAAGGAACGTGATTCTCGTGCAGGTACTTGTCCGCGATAACAATGTCGATCAGGCTCTCCGCGCTCTCAAGAAGAAGATGCAGCGCGAAGGTATTTTCCGCGAAATGAAGATGCGCGACTACTACGAAAAGCCGTCGCAGAAGCGCGCTCGCGAAAAGGCCGAAGCCGTTCGTCGTGTTCGCAAGCTGGCTCGCAAGCGGGCCCAGCGCGAAGGTATCGTCGCACGCTAAGCGTAGCTGTCGTTATTTCGACGTTTTCAGATGCATGTTGGCGGGGGCGATCTATTCGCCACCGCCTTTTTAATTTGCTGCTAAAGCTTGCCCGTCCTTGAAACGGACCGGCTGCACCGGGGGAAAACGAGCCCGCATGGCTGACATCACCAAGACCCGCTCTTTGCGTTCGCCGAAAATCGCTGTTCTACCGGTTTTCGCAATCGTCACCGCGCTAGGCCTTGCTGGCTGCACGACAAGCAACACGTCCGATGCTGTCATTCGCATCGACAAAGCGCAGGGTTCACAGGAAAACATCGCCTCGCTGACATCTGTCATCAATGCCAATCCGAAGGATCCGGAAGGCTACAACGTCCGTGGCTCCGCTTATGGCCGTGGCGGCGACTTTCGCCAGGGGTTAAACGACTTCAATACGGCGCTGCAGCTCAACCCGCGTTTCTATCAGGCCTACGCCAACCGCGCGCTGGTCTACCGCAACATGGGCCAGCAACAGCAGGCGATTCAGGACTACAACACCGCCCTGCAGATCAATCCGAACTACGACGTGGCGCTGATCGGCCGCGGCAACGTCTACCGCGCCGCCGGTCAGGACGATGCCGCCTTCAACGACTTCGACAAGGCGATCCAGAACGGCACGACCGATGGCCGCGCCTATCACAATCGCGGTCTGATCTATCAGAAGCGCAATCAGCAGGACAAGGCGATCGACGACTTCTCGAAGGCGATCTCGCTTTCGCCGAACGCGCCGGAACCCTATAACGGCCGCGGCATCTCCTACATCGCGCTGAACGACGACGACAACGCGTTTGCCGACTTCAACCACGCGATCGAGCTCAACGGCAACATTGCCGAATCCTGGGCCAACCAGGCGCTGGTCTATGAGCGCCGCGGCGAAAAGGACAAGGCTGCGCGTTCCTACCGTCACGCGATCGGCCTGGATGCGAAGTACCAGCCGGCAAAGGACGGTCTTGCTCGCGTGGGCGCTGCGACAACTGGCTAAGGCATTACAGGCAGGAGACCGACGATGGCAGCGAAACAGCATGTGGTCGTCGTCGGCTCCGGCATTGTCGGTGCCTCGATCGCCTGGCACCTGACGCGTGACGGCGCCGCCGTTACCGTGGTAGCCGAGGACACAGGCGGTGTGGCCACACCCAATTCCTTTGCCTGGATCAATGCGAGCTGGGGCAACCCGGAATTCTATTTTCACTTTCGCCGCCGTTCCATGACCGAATGGAAGCGCTTGGCCCGCGAGCTCCCCGGACTGCCGCTTTCCTGGTGCGGCGGCATCTGCTGGGATCTGCCACCCGATCGGCTTGAGGCGTTTGCCGTCGAGCACCATTCGTGGGGCTATGACATTGAACGGCTCGACAGCGCAGCAATTGCAGCGCGCGAGCCTTACCTGGCACATGTTCCCGATTTCGCGCTGTCGGTCTCGGAGGAAGGTGCGGTCGAGCCGGCCGCAGCCGCGCGGCTGCTGCTTGCCGACGCGGAAACCAGGGGCGCGAAATTCGTCAACGCCGCTGTCGACGGCCTTATTCGCAGCGGCGATCGGATTGCCGGCGTCGTCTCATCGGCAGGCATTATCGAGGCCGATCACATTGTCCTGGCTGCCGGCGCCGGCAGCACGCCGCTTGCCGCCGCTGTCGGCGTCACACTCCCCTTGGAAGCGCCGCCCGGGCTGATCGTTCACTCGCGTCCTTTCGAAAGGCGGCTGAACGGCCTGGTCATGGCAGCCGATCTGCATATGCGCCAAACGGCCGACGGCCGCATCATCGCGGGCTCGGATTTCGGCGGCACCGATCCCGGCGCCGACCAGCACGCCACTGCCGCGCTACTCTTTGCGAAGATGAAGGAAAGCCTGACGGAGAGCGACCGGCTGAGCATGGAGTTCTTCACCGTCGGCTACCGTCCGACACCCAAGGACGGCTTCCCGATCATCGGCAATTGCGGCCAGAACGGCCTTTATATTGCCGTGATGCACTCCGGGGTGACACTCGCGCCGCTTGTCGGTCTACTCGCGTCTAACGAGATTCTTTCGGGCGATGCAGATCCATCTCTCACGTCCTTCCGCCTCGGAAGATTCGGCTGACACCACGGTCGAACAAAAATTTGCGAATTGCCGGACGACATGTTTTAGTGTGTTGCAAGCAGCAACACCTGTCCCTAACATGTCGTGGTTTCGATAGCAGGCTATCAGGAGAGCCGGGGGCGCGTTGAAGGCAATTGCAGTGGTCCAGTTTTTTGCTTTCATGCCTGTAAGCGGCGGGCGCACCGGCGGTTTCGGCTGCGTTACCCAGCGAAGTACACGCTCATGAGAGGCCGCTTACGCTTCTTTCCGAAGGCGTCGATCGGGACTTACCTGATCGCGATGGCAGTTGCCACGGCCTTGCCGATTTTCACTCTCGTGGCACTTCTGCTGGCGCAACTCGAAGACAACCAGCGCTCGATTCTGAAGCGGGAAACAGCCCAGGATGCCACCGCACTCGCCCGGTCCATCGATCGCCAGCTTCAGGACATGGCTACAACTTTAAGGCTGCTCTCGAACTCGCCGGAATTGGAGAGCAACGACTTCGCGTCGTTCCACGCCCGCACTGAAACATCTCTGCGGGCAGATACGCTTTATGTCATTGCCGTCGACGAGAGCGGCCAGCAGCTCCTGAACACCCGCCGGAACTACGGCGAGCTCCTCGGGAAGGCGGGGAACCTGCCGGCTGTCGAAGCGGCCATCAAGTCGGGCCGAATCGAAGCCTCGGATGTGTTCATGGGGCGAACGAGCGGTGAATTCGTCTACAACGTTACCATGCCACTGCAGGCGGGCAAGGTCAGGGCGCTGATCATAACGCAGAACGCCAGGGACCTTGCGAAGCTTGTCACGACTGAAGGCCTGCCGAACGATTGGTCTGCAGCTGTCATCGATCAGAGCGGCCACATGGTCGCCTCCGCCGGCGCCACGAATATCGGCTTCGGCCAACCTTTCAATCCGAGCATTCTACCCTCACTGGTCGATTCCAGCGGGGTCTACGAGGATAGACAGGTCCTGCCGAAGGCAATGCTGGGCTATGCGCAGATTCCGGGCTGGTCCTGGAAGGCTGTGATATGGGGGCCAGTCGCCACGGCGCAGGCTTCTATCCTGACGACATGGCGCTTTCTGGTCATAGGTGGCTTGGCGCTGATGCTTCTCGCAATTCTGGCTGCCTATGTGGTGGCGCGCCAGGTCCGCACGACAATCCGCTCGATCGCCGACATGGCCATTCGCATGGGCGAAGGCCACATCGTGGCGCCGATCGAGACCAGCGTCATCGAAGCCAACCAGGTTGCGGTCGCGCTCTCCAACGCATCTTTCGACCGGAGCCAGACCGAAGATCGCCTGCATTTCGTGATGAACGAGCTGGTGCACCGCACCAAGAACCTGCTGACCCTGGTACAGGCGATGATGCGCCAGGTCGCCAAGCGCGCCGACAGCGTCGAGGCATACCAGGCAGCGGTTGCCGATCGCCTCGAGGGCCTCTCCCGCTCGATCGATCTGCTCACCAGCGAGCAATGGGCGGGCGCATCGCTGCGGCGGGTGATCGACATCCACTTCAAGAGCTTTCCACAAGCTGCCGAGCAGGTCGATATAGCGGGGAAGGATTTCACGCTGAGGCCCGAGGTGGTGCAAAACCTCGGCCTCGTTCTGCATGAGCTGGCAACGAACTCGGTGAAATACGGTGCCCTTTCCGTGCCGCACGGCCGTGTTCTGCTGAGCTGGCAGGACGTGCGAGACAAAGAGCGGAGCGAACCCATGCTTCGTTTCACCTGGGAGGAGCGTGACGGTCCGCCCGCCCACCCGCCAGAGAACTCAGGCTTTGGTACGACCATCATCAAGAACCACGCCGCCGCCGCTTTTGGTGGCACCGTCGAAATCGACTTCCGGCCGGAAGGCTTTTATTGGTCGTTGACGGCCCCTCGCCGCACCTTGGAGCGCGCATAGGTCACGGGAACAATCCCGCTGAACGTTCGTTTCGGACAGGCTACTCGAAAAGGAGAAGACCATGTTCAGGGAAACGATGATTGCCGCGGCGGCGGCCGCGGTAGCCGCCATCGCAAACCCGGCAAGTGCCGCAAATTACATCACGCTCGGTCAGCTCGTCTGCGGATCACAGGGCGGTCAGGGACTGATCGTCACCTCGCGGAAGAACCTACTCTGCACCTACACGCCGGCGCAAGGAGGCCCGAAGGTCGTCTATGCCGGAACAATCCAGAAATTCGGACTGGATGTCGGCCAGACGGGCAAGACTGTCATGATATGGCAGGTCCTGGCCAAGACCGGAACCGATATTCCAGAATACGCGCTGGCCGGTGAGTATTACGGCATAGGCGCCGATGCGAGCTTCGGCGCGGGTGCGGGAGCCAAGGTTATCGCCGGCGGTACAAACCAATCCTTCATGCTCCAGCCACTGAACGTGCAGGCTCAGGAAGGCCTGAACCTCGCGCTCGGCGTGGAGAAACTGACGCTGGCGCCGGCTGCCACCTGATTGCAGGTAGCGCCGAGGAGGAGAGGGGCGAGTTGCCTCTCTCCTTTCCCTATCAGGCGGAATGATCCGTCAGGCCGAAAATCATCATCAGCGTAGCGATGATGCGATTGACCCATCGAACGGCCCGGGAATATCAAGCAATCTGGCGACGCCTCAGTGATTGATCGCCTTGTTGATTTCTTCGGTGACCTTCTTGGCATCGCCGAGCAGCATCATCGTGCCGTCCTTGTAAAACAGCGTATTGTCGATGCCGGCATAGCCGGAGCCGAGCGAACGCTTCACGAAGAGGCAGGTCTTCGCCTTGTCGACGTCGAGGATTGGCATGCCGTAGATTGGCGAGGTCTTGTCGTCGCGCGCCGCCGGATTGGTGACGTCATTGGCGCCGATGACATAGGCGACATCGGCCTGCGCGAATTCCGAATTGATGTCCTCGAGCTCGAAAACCTCATCGTAGGGCACGTTCGCTTCGGCAAGCAGCACGTTCATGTGACCCGGCATGCGGCCGGCGACCGGATGGATCGCGTATTTTACCTCGACACCGTTCTTCTTCAGATTGTCGACCATTTCGCGAAGTGCATGCTGCGCCTGCGCCACCGCCATGCCGTAGCCTGGCACGATAATGACCTTCGAGGCGTTCGCCATCAGATAGGCTGCATCCTCTGCCGAACCGAGCTTGACGGTCTTGTCCGAATTGTCCGCGCTGCCCGCCACCGTCTCGCCGCCGAAGCCTCCGAGAATGACCGAGATGAACGAGCGGTTCATGCCCTTGCACATGATGTAGGACAGGATCGCACCGGATGAGCCGACGAGCGCACCGGTGATGATCAGCGCCAGGTTGCCGAGCGTGAAGCCGATGCCGGCCGCCGCCCATCCCGAATAGGAGTTCAGCATCGACACGACCACCGGCATGTCGGCGCCGCCGATCGGCACGATCAGCAGGACGCCGAGCGCCAGCGACAGGGCGACGACAGCCCAGAAATCGAAATGGCTTTCCGTTGCGGCGAGGCCGACGATGAACAGCACGATCAACACCAAAAGGGCAATGTTGATCAGATGCCGGAAGGGCAGCATGATCGGCTTGCCCGACATGCGCCCGTCAAGCTTCAGGAAGGCGATGATCGAGCCGGTGAAGGTCAGCGCACCGATGGCGACGCCAAGCGCCATTTCGATCCGCGCCTCGGTGTGGATCTCGCCGATATTGCCGATGCCGAAGGAAGACGGCGTGTAGAGCGCCGAGGCCGCCACCAGCACGGCCGCAAGGCCGACCAGAGAGTGGAAACCGGCAACAAGTTGCGGCATCGAGGTCATCGGGATCACGCGGGCGATATAGGCGCCCGCACCGCCGCCGATGGCAAGACCGAGGATGATCAGCACCAGGCCACCGAACGAGGGCGTTGCCAGCGTCAGCGTAGTGAGGATGGCGATTCCCATACCGATCATGCCGTAGAGATTGCCCTTGCGGCTGCTGGCCGGGTGGGAAAGGCCGCGCAATGCCAGGATGAAGAGCACACCGGAGACGAGGTAGAGGAAGGCTGCGATACTGGTCATGCGCTCCTCACTTGTCCTTCTTCTTGTACATCGCCAGCATGCGCTGGGTGACAAGGAAGCCGCCAAAGATGTTCACGGAGACGAGGACGAGAGCGATGAAGCCGAAGCCGGTCGCAAGCCCGCTGGTCGAGATGCCGACCGCCAGAAGCGCGCCGACGACGATGACCGAGGAGATCGCGTTGGTGACGGCCATCAGCGGCGTGTGCAACGCCGGCGTTACCGACCAGACGACGTAGTAGCCGACAAAGATCGCCAGCACGAAGATCGCGAACTGGAACACGAAGGGATCGATCGCGCCGCCGGTTGCAGCACTTGCCGCCTCGGGCGCATGCGCGGCAGCGGCCGCCACGGCATTCACGGCCTGATTCAGCTGCTCCAGCGCCTTGTCCATTGCTTCACCAGCCATCAGTTGTCCCCCTTCTTCGCACCGCCAAATGCCGGATGCACGACATTGCCCGCATGCGTCAGCATCGTCGCCTTGATTAGTTCGTCCTCGAGATTGAGGGCGATCGTCTTCGTTTCCTTGTTGACCATGGTCTCAAGGAAGGTGACGAGGTTCTTGGCGTAGAGCTGGGAGGCACTGGCAGCGATCCTGCCGGCCATATTCGGGAAGCCGATGACGCGCACGCCGTCGACGTCGGCCACCTTGCCGGGCTTGACGCCCTCGATATTGCCGCCGCGCTCGACGGCAAGGTCGACGGCAACCGCACCCGGCTTCATCGACTTCAGCATTTCGCGCGAGACGAGCTTCGGTGCCGGGCGCCCGGGGATCAGGGCCGTGGTGATGACGATGTCCTGCTTGGCGATATGCTCAGCCACGAGGGCTGCCTGCTTTGCCTGATACTCCTTGGACATCTCCTTGGCGTAGCCGCCGGCGGTCTCCGCCGCCTTGAACTCTTCATCCTCGACGGCGATGAACTTCGCGCCCAAGGACGCAACCTGCTCCTTTGCCGCCGGACGAACGTCGGTCGCCGAAACGGCGGCGCCGAGACGGCGGGCCGTGGCGATCGCCTGCAACCCGGCAACACCTGCGCCCATGACGAACACCTTGGCTGCCGGAACGGTGCCGGCTGCCGTCATCATCATCGGCATGGCACGGTCATAAACCGCCGCTGCTTCGATGACGGCCTGGTAGCCTGCGAGGTTTGCCTGCGAGGAAAGAACGTCCATCGACTGCGCGCGGGTGATGCGCGGCATCAGCTCCATGGCGAAGCTGGAGAGCCCGGCCTTGGCCATGGCGGCGAGCGCCTCGTCATTGCCGTAGGGATCCATGACCGCAATGACGATCGCACCGCTCTTGTAGCCGCCGATATCTTGTTCCGTTGGGCGGCGGACTTTTAGCACGACATCGGCTGTCGCCGCAGCGCCCACCGAACCGATCCGCGCGCCGACCGCTTCGAACTCCGCATCCGGAATTTTCGACTTTGCCCCCGCTCCCGCCTCGACGACGACGTCGAGCCCAAGCCCTATCATCTTCTTTACGGTTTCGACGGACGCAGCGACACGCGTCTCATCCCCCGTGATTTCCTTCGCCACAAAAACAACGTTGCCCAACCGCCCCCTCCTCCGGGTCAGCCAGCCTGCCGCAGGTCTTGCCTGCTCAGCCCGAACATTCAGTCAAAGCTTTGGAAAAGCCGCGCCGCGCTTAGCGCAGCAGGACGAGGCCAGCGACAAAGACGATCAACAGGACGACGAGGCCGCCAAGGAAACCGGCACCAGTGAAGAAGCCAGCGGCCATGCCAAGCAGGAGAGCGACAAGGAACAGCGTGCCGTACTTCGCCGCGGCGAGGAACATGCTGTAGGTCTGCTCATGCTCCTCATAGTCCATCGGCGCGCCAACTTCGGCAGGTCCTGTGTGATGCTCAGCCATGAATATCGTCTCCCTCAAACTTCCCGGCCAATAAAGCAATGCGGCCGTTCGACTGCCGTGATTCCCTCGATCCGCGAGGAAATTTCCCTGCAGAGGGATTACACAAAGCTTTGATAAAGCGCAATGCAAGAGAATGCCGCAGGCAGGCGGCATTCTCAGCCAAATTCAAGCGGATGGCCTCACAGCGGAAGATCGGTTCCGAGATCGCCTTCAGCCATGAAACGTGCCGTCGGTATGATGGTAAGGGGCGGTAGCGTGTCATTGGGCGTGCGCGAGAACATCATGCGCTGTTCGCTGGCGCTGGAGATGAAGAAGGGATAGCGCGTCAGGAGCTTTCGGCCGACCTCGATGACATTGGTCGCCATCAACGTCAGATCGAAGCCGTAGGTCTCCGTCATGCGGCTTGCGACGACGGTGTCGGCGTAGAAGACCCGCTTGTAGAAGGCTGCATGCGCCGGGCGCACGTGCTGCATCACACGGTCCGCGCGAAAATGCGCCGCGGCGACGATGTTCGGACGCAGCGTCAGATAAGGGATCCACGGCATTTCCGTGCTGAGTTCCGGATCCGCGGCAAAGCGCGCCGGATCGATCAGGCTGAGCCCGGCATCCAGAAACGCGTCCATTTCCGCCGGAAAGATACCGCCCGATTGTGAGACACGATGGTCGGGCGTCACGTGATGGATGCGAATCGTGCTGACGAGCTGTTCATAATAGTACAGTCCGAAAACATACGCCTGACTGTCGAAATCGGCCTCATCGATCATGCTTTTGGCGGCAACCGGAAGCACTTCACGGGCCTTGTAGGCCTTGTAGCGCAGGCGCTCCACCTCTTCCATATCCTCGCCGCTTTCGACGCGGCGGTATTCGACGTGGTCCATTATTTCGAGAAGTTTGCTGCTGAAATCACTCGTCTTTAAAGGGTTGTCTACCATAGTTACCCGGTCCGCCTGTTAACGAAGCATTAATCATATGGAACCGGCGGAAGGGCAAGAATGATACGAGAACTTGCGTTATATTTGAATTGTTAAGGTTAATGGCGCGGCGTTTGCGTGAAGAACCTTCAGCCGAGAAAACGGTCGAGCTTACGCAACTTTCGGGCGGCGACGCGGCGCCGTACGACGGCTGAGGCTTTGGGAGAGGATGGCGATGTTCTGCGCCGGAACTGCCGGCGAGAAAACGTAGCCCTGCACGAGATCGGTGGCGCGATACTTGTTGAGCAAGGCCAGTTGCTCGGTGGTCTCAACACCTTCAGTGACGATCTTCAGACCGAGTTCGCGCGCCAGGTTGACGGTGCCACGCAGCAGCTTGAGCCGACGCCCGTCCTCGACGATGTTGCGCAGGAACGAGCGGTCGATCTTCACGATGTCGAGCGGCAGCGTGTCGAGATAGCTGAGGCTGGAGAAGCCGGTGCCGAAGTCGTCGATGGCGATCGTGATCCCGCGTGCCCTCAGTTCGGCGAGGATCGCGCGCACCGCGGCCGGCTCATCGATCAGGCAGCTTTCCGTAATTTCGAGATGCAGCCGCGCAGGTTCGAGACGCGATGCCTCGAGCGCCTCGGAAACGACGGCAAGAATATCCGCGTCGCGCAGATCGCGCGCCGACAGGTTGACCGAGACGGCGATATGATCCGGCCAATTCATGCAGTCCTTGCATGCCTTCATGAGGATGAAGCGGGTGATCTCGGAGATGATGCCCATCTCTTCGGCAATGCGAATGAAGACATCCGGCGGGATCGCGCCCTTTTCTGGATGGACCCAACGCGCCAGCGCCTCGGCGCATTCGATGCGCGTTCCGTCCGCCTTGAACATCGGCTGGTAGGCGACGCTGAGACCCTGGTTGCCGATCGCTTCGCGCAGATCCGCCTTGAGCTTTTGCTGCTCGATATAGCGCCCGTCCATCTCGCGTTCGAAGCCGGCAATTCCGCCGCGCTGCTTCGACTTGCTTTCGAAGAGCGCGAGATCGGCCTTGATGCTCCACTCCTCCATCGCGAAGGCATCGCTTTCGAGGATCGCAAAGCCGGCGCTCAGCGAAACGAGGAAGGTGACGTCATCGGCTTCGTAGTTGCCCTGAATGCTCTCATGGAAGCGGTGGATCTCCGCGTCGAGCGCGGCCATGTCCTTTGCATGCGGGAAGAAGAGAATGAACTGGTCGCCCATCAAGCGGCCGACGATGGCCTTGCCCGCCTGCTTGGCGATGCGGCTTGCGATGGCGCAGAGCAGGCGGTCGCCGGTAATGTGGCCGCGCATGTCGTTGACATGTTTGAACTCATCGATATCGAGAACCATGAAGGCGACAGGGCCGCGCTTCTTCTGGTACTTGGTCAGGTAGTCCTGCACGAGGTGGCTGAAGTATTCGCGGTTCGGCAGACCGGTCAGCGCATCGAAGCGAACCATGTGCAGGATCTTCTGCTCGGCCTTCACGCGGCTCGAGACGTCTTCGAAAATCAAGACGGCGCCGCCATCGGCGCGGCGGCTTGCCGAAAACTCCAGGGACAGATCTTCTGGAAAGTGAATCAGCGTGCGCGAAAGCTTGCCCTCGGCGACATGCGTCATCTGCCGCAGGATCAGCTCCGGCTGGGTGGAATCCATGAAGCTGTAGCGGGCACCGTAGCGCAACACCGCGCCGAGGTCGCGTTCCTTCAGCCGCTCCGGATCGCCAATCTTCAGAAGGTCGCAGGCCTTGCGGTTGATGACCTGGATACGGTTTTCCGGATCGACCATCACCAGACCGTGCGGCATGTTGTTGAGTGCCGTGTCGAAGCGGTCGGCGATCATCGAGATCTGGCGACGCGCAATGACGTTCTCATACAGGAACTCGCGCACGCCATTCGCCATTGCCCGCGTCGTCAGGCCAAACGGAATGAGGAAGGCCGACAGGATCGCGCGATAGAAGTCGAGCGCCATCAGGCTGCAGATGATCATCGGCAGACAGCAGGCCAGTGTCTGCAGGTCGATCGCCTTTTGCGATCCGTAATTTCGGCCGACGACGGAGACCATCGACGCCATGGTGACCGCGATGCAGGCGAGCTCGGCGAACGGATCCTGCAGGATGAAGATGGCATAGCCGCTGCCGATGCCAAGGATCGCCGCCGTGGAGGCAGCGCCGATGACATAGACGGTTTCCCAATGTTCGATCTGCTCGCGCGACAGCGTCCGCTTGTCGACCTTGTCGAACATGCGGAAGGTAACCATCCGGCCGGCGAAAACGGCAAGGAAACCTACCGAAAGGGCGACATAGAACGGAGAACTGGTTTTCAGGGCTACGGCGAGGAAGGCAACCACATGCACGATGACACCCGCGACGAGTGTCATGCGATTCCCGAAGAGGGAACTGACAAACGACAGATAAACGTCGGTAGGGACCCTGTTCGGGTTATGTGGCTTCATCCATACTTTCCCTGTGCGGCGAAACCTTAACCGCAACCCTTTAAAAATTGATTTCGGGTAATCGATACATTTTGTCGAATTTTCCAAAACCCTGGGATGAATTTTAGCGTTTGCAATGACTTATGCAGCCATTCGGTGAAGTTTTCGCGGCATCACGCCTATCCTGAGGTTGTCTGTGCGCCCCGCATTGACGCCAAGCGTGTCGCATGCGCTTTATACGACTATATTCCAACACGCCCCCTTTAATCTTTCAATTTGAAAAACCGTGGTCTAAACCGGTGGAAAGATAAAAGGCGCATAAAAACGCGCGACATAACAGGGGGAAGGCATGCCGGCTTTGTTGACCGTCAGCCGGCTGATCGACGCGGTCAGCCAATTCATGGGCAAACTGTCCGAATACATGGTGCTGTTGTGCTGTCTGATCAGCGCCGCCAATGCACTGATCCGCTATTCTTTCAATTACAGCTCAAATGGCTGGCTCGAGATCCAATGGTATCTCTTCGCCTTCATCGTCGTGCTGGGTGCAGCTCATACGCTGCGCATGAACGAGCACGTGCGCGTCGACCTGATCTATGGCGCAGTCTCCGACAAGGCGAGGATCTGGATCGACGTCATCGGCCTTGTCGTTTTCCTGATCCCGGCCTGCCTCTTCCTGACCTGGCTCTGCTGGCCCTTCTTCCTGTCCTCCTACCTGCAGCATGAGGTCTCGGCCAATGCCGGCGGCCTGATCCGCTGGCCGGTCAAGCTCGTTCTCTTCCTCGGCTTCGGGCTGCTGACCCTTCAAGGTCTCTCGGAGTTGATCAAGAGGATTGCCGCCCTCACCGGCTACATCCTGATCGATACGAAATACGAAAAGCCGCTGCAGTAGCCCGGGCCCGGAGGAACACCATTGTTTGATTTCGGCATCATTCCGCCGGCCATGTTCGTGGGTATGATTCTCTTCATGCTCTACGGCTTTCCGGTCGCCTTTTCGCTGGCCGCCGTCGGCCTGTTCTTCGGCATTATTGGCATCGCCACGGGCCATTTCAGCGAAGCGTTCCTGCAGGCCCTGCCGCTGCGTTTCTTCGGGATCGTCTCCAACGACCTGCTGCTTGCCATCCCCTTCTTCACCTTCATGGGCGCTATTTTGGAGCGCTGCGGCCTGGCCGAAGATCTGCTGGAGGGAACGGGCAAGCTGTTCGGCAGAATTCCGGGCGGCCTTGCCTATGCAGTGATCCTGGTCGGCGCCGTGCTCGGCGCCATCACCGGCACGGTGGCCGCCTCCGTCATCACCATGGGCGTCATCTCGCTGCCCATCATGCTGCGTTACGGCTACAGCCCGAGGCTCGCCACCGGCGTCATCGCCGCCTCCGGCACCATAACCCAGGTCATTCCGCCATCGCTCGTGCTGGTCGTGCTTGCCGACCAGCTCGGCAAATCGGTCGGCGACATGTATCTCGGCGCCATCGGCCCCTCGATCCTGCAGGTGGCGATCTTCATGGGCTACATCCTGATCCTGTCGTTCTTGAAGCCGGCCGCCATGCCGCCGCTGCCGAAGGAAGTCCGCGGCGATTTCAACTGGGCGCTGCTCATGAGGGTACTGTCAGGGATGGTGCCGTCGATCGTGCTGATCTTCCTTGTCCTCGGCACGATCTTCATGGGGCTCGCGACGCCCACCGAAGCCGGCGCGCTCGGCGTCGTCGGCGCCATGGTGCTTGCCGCCATGCATCGCCGCCTCACCTGGCCGCTGATGCAGGAAGCGATGCGTTCCACCATGCACATCACCTCGATGGTGGTGATGATCCTGATCGGTTCGACCTGCTTCAGCCTTGTCTTCCAGGGCATGGACGGCTCACGCTGGATCGAGCACATGCTGTCGGGCATCCCCGGAGGCCCGGTCGGCTTCCTGATCTTCGCCAATATCTTCATCTTCGTGCTGGCCTTCTTCCTCGATTTCTTCGAGATCGCCTTCATCGTCATTCCGATGCTGGCGCCGGTGGCTTCGGCACTCGGCATCGACCTGATCTGGTTTGGCGTGCTGATCTGCGTGAACATGCAGACGAGCTTCATGCATCCTCCCTTCGGCTTCGCGCTCTTCTACCTGCGTTCGATTGCCGATCGCAGCGTCAAGACGTCGGATATCTACATGGGCGCCGTGCCCTGGGTCTGTATGCAGCTGATCCTCGTGGCGATCGTGATCTTCTGGCCGCAATCGGTGACCTACTGGCTGGACAAGGGACCGAAGGTCGATCCGAGTTCGATCAAGATCGAAGTGCCGGGCTTCGGCGGCAATGGCTTCTCGCTGCCACCATTGGGCGCGCCCGGGGGTGGCTCACCGCAAATGCCCGGACTGACCTTGCCGCCGATGAATGGCCTGCCCGGCCAGCCGCCTGCACCCGCAACGCCTGCGCCGCCGGCAACGGATCTCAGCCAGCCACCTAAGATCAACTGAAAAAAAGCCCCGGATCGAAATCCGGGGCTTCTTCTTGTCGGGGTTGGCCAGCGATCAGATTTTGCCGGCGCGCTGCTGGATCATCATGAACGTATCGAACGTGTATTCCGACAGCTGCGCCCAGAGGTAGGCATCGCGCTTGAACGCGGTCTGATCCTCATAGATCCTCTTGAAATACGGGTTCGATGCGGAAATCTCGGCATAGATGCCGAGGGCCGCCTGGAAGCAGGCTTCCAAGATGTCCTGGCTGAAGGGACGCAGCGTCGCGCCCTCCGATACCAGCTGCTTCAGCGCCGGCGGGTTCTTCACGTCGTACTTTGCCATCATGTTGGTGTTGGCAAAGGCGCAGGCATCTGTCAGCGCCGCCTGATAGTGCTTCGGCAGGCTGTTCCACTTTTCCAGGTTGAAGAAGGCGTGAACCGTCGGACCGCCTTCCCACCAGCCGGGATAGTAGTAGTACTTCGCAACCTTGTGCAGGCCGAGCTTCAGGTCGTCATAGGGGCCGACGAACTCGGAGGCATCGATCGTGCCCTTTTCGAGGGCCGGATAGATGTCGCCGCCGGCAATCTGCTGCGGAATAACACCGACCTTGCTGATGACCTGGCCGGCAAGACCGGCAATACGCATCTTGACGCCCTTCAGGTCATCGAGCGTATTGATTTCCTTGCGGAACCAGCCGCCCATCTGGGCACCCGTATTACCCGCCGGCAGGCCGTAAATGCCCTGCGTGGCGTAGAACTCGTTCATCAGCTTGTTGCCATTGCCTTCGTAGAACCAGGCATTGGTGAGGCGTCCGTTGAGACCGAACGGGATTGCCGTACCGATCGCGTAGGTCGGATCCTTGCCGACGAAATAATAGGAGCAGGTGTGCGCTGCCTCGACCGTGCCGGCACTGACGGCATCGGCGGCCTGCAGCCCCGGAATGATTTCGCCTGCCGCAAACGGCTGGATGGTGAAATTGCCGTCGGTCGCCGCGGCAAGGTGCTTGGAGATATCGTCTGCCGCACCATAGATCGTATCGAGGCTCTTGGGGAATGACGACGTCATGCGCCAGGAAATCTTAGGGTTCTCTTGTGCAATGGCGGGTGCCGCCAGCGCACCGGCAGCAGCGACCGCACCGGCGCCTGCGGTTCCTGCCTTCTTCATGAATGAACGACGATCCATCAAAAACCTCCCGTATAGATGGTACTGCGAGGCGAACCCTCATCTCTGCCCGCAGCAATAGCTGGAAGCTAAGCACGGTGGCAACCGTGTTTCAAGCACCGTGCCATTAGTCTTTGGCATCACGACGGCAATATGGCGTCAAGCGCATTTGCATCAAAATCAGCGAGTTAGGCAAGACAGGCCGGAGCCACGGGCCGACAATGCCGCAATTCCGCCCGTGATTGCGCCGAGACGTTGACTTCCAAGCCATTCTCGGCTCTCACAATAATGACTGCATCTTCCGACCGGGGTGAAAATGACGAAGCCGATCGTCGCCGTTCCTGCCGATATCCGCACCTTCGACGGCGCCAGCTGGCACGCCGTCCAGCATCAATATGTGCGCGCTGCGTTGAACGCCGCCGGGGTCATGGCCTTCATCATTCCAGCCTTCGAGGAAGGCTACGGCACGGACGCGATTCTGGACCGCGTCGACGGTGTTCTCGTCTCGGGTTCGGCCAGCAACGTCCATCCGTCTTACTACGGCGCAACGGCGACCGACGCCGACGGGCCTTTCGATATCGCGCGTGACGCCACGAGCCTGCCGCTGATCCGCCGCGCCATCGACCGCGCCATTCCGCTGCTGGCAATCTGCCGCGGCATCCAGGAGCTCAACGTCGCACTGGGCGGCACACTCGCGAGCGAGATCCAGGACCAGCCGGGCATATGGGACCACCGCAAGCCGGCGGATGTCGACCGCGACGGTATGTACGCAATCCGCCAGAGCGTCTTCGTCAAAGAGGGCTCCTGCATTGCCGGCATCGTCGGCCCGGGCGAGATCAAGGTGAACTCTTTGCATCGCCAGGCCATCGCCAAGACGGCTCCGCGCCTAAAGGTAGAGGCGGTCGCCGAGGATGGCACGATCGAGGCAGTCTCGGTGATCGATGCTCCAGCCTTTGCAGTTGGCGTCCAATGGCACCCGGAATACTGGGCCGAGACCGACAAGCCTTCGAACCAGATCTTCACGGCCTTCGGCGATGCGGTGAGAGCCTATGCGAGCGGCAAGCTGTCCAAGGCCGAGAATGAGGCGCTTGCCTGAAGGGCAGTCATGAGCGTATGTCGCTTGGCCCCGAACGGGCGACTGCTGTCGGCCGATATTGTTCTCCAATGGGTCAAGGAGCGGCGACCGAGGACGCAGGCGCCAACTGTTGTTGGCTGCGTCGTAGAGATGCAATGGTACCTGCGACTTCGTCTACAGTCATATCACCTTCAACTATCCAAAAGGCCGATCCGCTCCGAACGGCACATTGCGGTTTTGACTGACAAGACTACTGTGCGTGCCGCAGCTTCGCGGCATCGCGAAACGAGATCAGGCGTCGGCTTTGCTCATCCCACAGGACCAGTTTTACACAACGCAGGCTCTCCATCATGGTGATGCGGCCAAGACCGGCCAATGCTGGGTGGTCTCTCAACACTTCCGGAAGCCTGTAATAGGGTACCCTGCTCGACAGGTGGTGAACGTGGTGGATCCCGATGTTGCCAGTGATCCAGCGAAGCGCCAGCGGCAGGTCGTAATGCGATGCACCATGAAGGGCCGCATGTGGAAATTGCCATTCCGGTTCTCTTGACCAATGGGTTTCCTCAAACTGATGTTGCACATAGAAGAGCCAGATGCCCGCGGTTGCCGCCAGTAGGGCGATGGGCAGATGCACCAGCAGGAAGGGCAGGATTCCGATTGTCCACATCAATGTCGCGGAGATAATCGCGATCGCCAGATTTGTCGCCATGGTGGATATCCAGGGCAAGGAACCGGATCGCATCATGCCAAAAGGTAGCCGTTGCTTGAACAGGAACAGCCATGCCGGGCCGATGCCGAACATGACTGCCGGATGCCTGTACAGGCGGTAGTTAAGCCGACCGGGCCAGGAGCGGCCGTTATACTCCGACACCGTCAGCGTTGTTATATCGCCAACGCCGCGACCCTCGAGATTTCCCGCCAAGGCATGATGCTCCGCATGCGCCCGGCGCCAATAGTCATAGGGCGTAAGTGTGAGGACACCGATCACGCGGCCCGTCCAATCGTCGACGCGCCGACGCGCAAAGAAAGAGCCGTGGCCGCAATCGTGCTGGATCATAAACAAGCGAAGCAGAAAAGCGGCTGCGGGAACAATCAGTATCAGCCCGGCCCAGAAGCCGTAGTGAACCGCTGCCAAGGCGCCAGCCCAGCAAAACGCAAATGGAATGGCCGTTACCGCAAGTTCGAAAACGCTGCGTCTGAGATGCGGCTGGCGATATTTGGCGAGGATCTTGAGCCAAGCCTTTTCGTCGGAAAGGGGTGGGCTTAGGTCGCGCTGAAGGGACTCAATCAAAGAACAATTCCGCGAACAGCAATGAATTCCGAGAAGGCGAGGGCTATTGCGACGGCAAAAATCCTGCCCTTGCATTGGGTTTCATTTTCGACGCATCGAATGACGACGCGGTCGCGAAGCGGGGGGTATGTCATGAGGATCTTTCTGCGGCGCAGCGTAATGCGGCCTAGATAGCAGCGATTGCCATCGGTTGATAGAAGCGCCCAGAAATATAATCTGGAGAAAAAATCACAGAAAATAACAATCTCCATCTACGACACGCCGGAAAATGAGATCGGAAAAGATGGAATTCTAGTTGGTGGATGAACCGGAAGATGTATTCCAGCCGCCGCTCAAAGCGCCCATCGCCGGTGCTAGCTGCGCATTGCCCATCGAATACCGGCCGCAACAGCGATGCCGAGAAGCGGCCATATCGCCCAGAATGTTCCATGCCACGACAGAAGGTTGATGGCGACAATGCCCAGTCCGACAACGGCAAGAGCGGCGATGCGTCGGTCGATGCGGTTCTGCCTGCGAACCCAGGTCATCGCCGCTACAAAGGCAAAAGCAAGAATCGGCCAGACCGCCCAGAAAACGCCCTGCCATGATAGAAGGTTGATCACCACCAATGCGGCCGAAGCCACTGCGTAGAGAGCGCCCATCTTTCGCGCTTTCGTGCTCCGCGGGCCTGCGTCTGGCGTGGAGACGGTCCCCGCCGGCACGGCGCTCACGGGCCGCTGCGATGAACTATCCACGCCTTCGCCGATCCTGACGGCGTAGCTCGGCACAGCCTCGGCGACGTTCTTGACCGCGAGCGGTCCCAGGAAATCGAAGCCGACGGCGACCTTGTTGCGGACCTGGTCGTAGACCGTATTGGAAATTACGATGCCGCCGGCGACAGCCGAGGCCTGAAGCCTGGCGGCAATGTTGACGCCATCGCCATAGATGTCATCGCCCTCGGCGATTACATCGCCGAGATTAATGCCGATCCGAAACAGCATCCGCCCGTCCGCAGGCCGGGCTGTATTCATCCCTGCAAGTTCGTTCTGAACATCGACGGCAGCCCGCACCGCCTCGACCACGCTCGGGAATTCGGCAATCAGACCGTCGCCCCAGGTATTGATCACCCGGCCGCCATGCGCGACGATCAGGCCCGACATCGCCTCCCGCGAGCGTTTCAGCATCGCAAGCGTGCCTTCCTCGTCGGCCCCCATCAGCCGCGTGTAGTCCTGCACGTCAGCGGAGAAGATGGTGGTCAGCTTGCGCCGAGTTTCGTTCATGATGTCTCGCTTTTACCCAATCAACGTAAGGCCGTTCGAGAAGCGAAATGAATATGCGCGATTGTGATTGATGTAAATTGACGCGAACAAACGTTGCCGAAAAACCTCCCGCTCACGTCCCTTCATCGGTGTCGCCCACCGGTCGCGACATTCTGCCGCGGCAGGAAGACCGCGGAACAGCTTTGCCGATAGAACGTTTCCATGAGGCATATCGGGCACTACCGGCATTTCGCCGGCACTCCCGAGTGGGAGGAAAATCATGAAAACGCTGCTGGTCTCATTAGGCGTGCTGGCCGCGACCGCGCTTCCGGCATTTGCAGCCGAGCCGGCCAAAATGGTCGATACGAAGATGGGCAAGATCCTGGCAACTGAAAAGGGCATGACCCTTTATACCTTCGACAAGGATGCCAAGGACAAATCGAACTGCGACAAGGCCTGCCTGAAGAAATGGCCAGCCTTCCATGCCGCCGCCAAGGCCAAGGCGGAAGGCGAGTGGACGCTGGTCAAGGCCGCGGACGGCAAGGAAATGTGGGCCTATGAAGGCAAGCCGCTCTACATGTTTGTCGACGACAAGATGGCAGGCGACATGAAAGGCGATGGCGTGGGTGGCGTGTGGCATGTCGCCAAATAGCTGAGCGGCCAATTTGGACGGGCGCGCATCCGCAATCGCGCCCGCTCCGTCGCAGTTACGCCTTGACCGGCGTTTCCGGCACCGGTGTCATCGGCTTGCCATTTTGGAACCACCCGATCAGGTTGTCGACCACCAGGTCCGCCATCGCGTTGCGTGTGGGCACCGAGCCCGATGCAAGGTGCGGCAGAAGCACTGCGTTCGGCAGATCGAGCAGGGAGGCCGGCACATCAGGCTCGTCGTAGAAGACGTCGAGGCCGGCAGCGCCGATTGTTCCAGACTTCAGGGCCGCCGCAAGCGCATCCTCGTCGACCGTCCAGCCGCGTCCGACATTGATGAAGACCCCGTTTGGTCCCAACGCCGACAGGATTTCCGCATTGATCGTCTTGTGCGTTTGCGGCGTTTTCGGAACAATGGAAATCAGCGTATCGACCGCCTCGGCAAGGTCCTTCAGCGACGGGTAGTAGCCATATGGCGCATCGGCATGGCGCGTGCGGGTGTGGTAGCTGATCTTCACCTTGAACGGCTCCAGGCGCTTGGCGATCTCCTGGCCGATGCGGCCAAGACCATAGATGCCGACATGCCGGCCCTTCAGGGAAAAGCGCGACAGCGGATAGTTCTGTCCGGGTTTCCAATTGCCGGCACGCAGCCAGTTCTCGGCACGCGGAAGCTCGCGAATCGTGTTGAGCAGCAGTCCGATCGCCGTATCGGCGACTTCGTCATTCAGCACGTCGGGCGTGTTCGTGACGATGACGCCCTTGGTGGCCGCGTGCTTTGCATTGACGCCGTCATAGCCGACGCCGAAGCTGGAGATGAGCTCGACATTCGGAAGGCTGTCGATCGCGGCGGCGTTGAAGGTGCCCGAGACGGCGACGCCGCGAATTCTCCCTGCAGCCTCCGCATCGAGCGCCACCGGATCGGCTTCGATAACATCGAAGCTCTCCCGCAGGCGCGTCAGGACGCGTTCGTGTACCTTCCCGGGAACGAGAACAGCGATGCGGGACATGGCATTTCCTCTTGGCTTGCTCACGGGCGCGGTCGGTAGGGGCTCGTCGACTGGCGGATACGCATCTCCGGCTTGATCAGATGGAGACCGTCAGGCTCGTGGCTGCCGGCCAGGCGATCGAGAAGCGCGCGGGCGGCAAGGCGTCCGACTTCGGCCTGGCCATTCCAGACAGTCGTCAGCGCCGGCATCGATATCGACGCTTCCTCGAGATCGTCGTAGCCGGTGACGGAGATATCCTTGCCCGGGACGAGACCCGCGCGGGCGATGCCGTTCATCAGGCCGATCGCGACGAGGTCATTCCAGCAGACGGCAGCCGTCGGCTTTTGCGGAAGCGACAGGAAATGCACCGCCGCTTCGAAGCCGCCCTGCATCGAGCGCGGGCCGGGAATGCGCAGGCCCGGATCGACATCGATGCCGGCTTTGCGCAGCGCGTTGACGTAACCCTGGTAGCGATCGCGTCCCGTCGAGGTCTGGTCGGTGCCGCCGATCATGGCGATCGAGCGATGGCCAAGCCCGATCAGGTGGTTGGTGGCAAGCGAAATGCCGTAGCTGTCGTCACCGCGATAGGTCGGAAGGTCCAATCCGTCCAACGAGCGGGCAACCAGGATCGCCGGCATACCATTGTCTTCGGCAAGCTGCATGTCCTCTTGCGGTGTGCCGATCGCCGGCGACATGATGACGCCGTCGCCGCCAAGCTGCAGCAGCGTTTCGATGAAGGTGCGCTGCTTTTCGACCGAATCGTAATGATTCGACAGAATGAAAGTGTGCCGGCTGCGATCGAGCTCGCTTTCGATTGCCTTCAGGATTTCACCGTAGAACGGGTTCATGATGTCGTGCACGACGACACCGATGATGCCGGAGCGAGACGTGCGCAGGCTGGCGGCACGGCGGTTGTAGATATAGCCGAGCGCGCGCGCCTGTTCCTTGATTTTGTCGCGGGTGGCGCCAGCCACCAGCGGGCTGTCGCGTAAGGCAAGAGATACGGTTGCTGTTGAAATGCCGAGCGTTTCGGCGATCGTCGAAAGCTTGATCTTCTGAGCCACGTGTCCTCCCCAGCAACGCGCGGTTTCTACGCGCCCGACAATTAGAAGAGTCGAGCGTTATTAAAATGTTTAATTAAAAGATTAAACGCAGCGAGGCAATTCGTAATTTCACAAATCTGTCAGATTTCCTCAGGCTCATCGAGAGGAATGGCAGCGGACTGCAAGTTGCCGTCGATTGCCTTCAACAGACGGACAAGGTTGCGAATTTCCTTCTCGGAAAACTCCTGGGTTGCCATCCGGTCGCAGGCCGAAGAGGCCATCTCGATTGCCTTGACGCTGCCGCGGCCGAGTTCGGTCAGATAGACTTTCGTCAGGCGCGCATCTTCGGCGTCCGCCTTGCGCTCGAGGAAGCCTTGCGCTTCCATGCGCCCGATCGTGCGCGTCATGGTCGGCGCCTTGACCCCGAGCTTCTGCGCCAGTCCGCCGGCGGTCATGCCGTCACTTTCCGCAAGCAAAACGATCACGCCGTCTTGGCCGGCATAGAGGCCGCTTTCGAGGAGGTTGCGCGACAAGACGGTGCGCATCGACCGGGCCGCCTGCGTCAAAGCCGGCGAAAGATCGACGACCGTATATTCGGTCTGGTCCTTCTTTTTGGATTTCTGCCTCTTTCCATCCTTGTGCTTCTTCCCCATCGCCATCCCTTTGACTTTGCTGCGTTGCGCATCTCTCGCCCTGCAAGCGAGCCGGAACATTCATATCATCGCCCCTAAATCGATTTCGGTTTAAGGGCTTATGCGCTAAGCATTGAGAATGCTGCGTTATGACATTGCGCATCATTTCGTCATAAACAAGAGGTCTTAGCCGGATGACGGAGCCTTCTCGCGACTTCGAGGATAACGATCCGAACCTGACGCCCAAAGACCGCCGCGAGTGGATCGCTGTTCTGCCACTTGGCGCGCATGAGCAGCACGGCCCTCACCTGCCCTTCGAGACTGACACGCTGATCGCCAAGGGTATCGTTGCCCGGCTTAAGGCCACCCTTCCCGCTGCCCTGCCGGTGACTTTCCTGCCAACGGAGGAGATCGGCTACTCGATCGAGCACATGGACGCGAGCGGTACGCAAACGCTGACATACGGCGACGCCGTCGAGCACTGGCTGGGCATTGCCCGAAAGCTCTCCGACCTGGGCATTCGCAAGCTGGTGATGCTGAACGCGCATGGCGGCAACTCGCCGCTGATGACGATCGTTGCAACGGAGGCCCGCGTCCGTTTCAACATGCTTGCCGTCGCGACCAGCTGGACACGCTTCGGTGTTCCGCCTGACACCATTTCGCCCGAGGCGAAGGCGATCGACATCCACGGCGGGGACATCGAGACCTCCGTCATGCTGGCGCTTCACCCTGATAGGGTCGATATGAGCAAGGCCGCTGACTTCCCTTCCCGCCAGTCTGATTTTGCTGCCCGCTTCAAACATCTGCGCGCCTACGGCCCGCACGCCTTCGGATGGAAGATGCCCGACCTGAGCCCGTTAGGCGTCGCGGGCAACGCAGCACTCGCAACGGCGCAGAAAGGCGAGGCACTGATCGCACATTCCGTAAAAGGCCTGGTGGAACTGCTCGAGGACGTTGACGCGTTCGATGCAACACAGCTTGGCTGAAACCATCGCCCTTGCGATGTGATCTTATAACATACAAAACCCTTTGAACTGCCGCTCGCAACTCCTTATATGAGACCGACGAATTCTTAGCCCCGCCCCCGGGCGCCATCTCTCGAGGTTCTCATGACCGACGCGATCTCCACCCAGCAGAAGCCAATCCCCGTTACCGTTCTGACCGGCTACCTCGGCGCCGGCAAGACGACCTTGCTCAACCGTATCCTGTCGGAGAACCACGGCAAGAAATATGCGGTCATCGTCAACGAATTCGGCGAGATCGGCATCGACAACGACCTCATCGTCGAATCCGACGAAGAGATCTATGAAATGAACAATGGCTGCGTCTGCTGCACGGTGCGCGGCGATCTGATCCGCGTCGTCGAAGGCCTGATGCGCCGCCCCGGCCGCTTCGACGGCATCATCGTCGAAACGACGGGCCTTGCGGATCCGGTGCCGGTCGCCCAGACCTTCTTCATGGATGACGACGTGCGCGCCAAGACGGAACTCGACGCCGTCGTCGCCCTCGTCGACGCCAAGCACCTGCCCCTGCGCCTGAAGGATAGCCGCGAGGCGGAAGACCAGATCGCCTTTGCCGACGTCGTCCTGATCAACAAGACCGACCTAGTGACGCCCGAAGAGCTGGCGCAGATCGAAGACATCGTGCAAGCGATCAACCCATCGGCTCGCGTCTACAAGACCAGCCGTTCCGGCGTCGATCTCGCCCGCGTTCTCGATCAGGGTGCCTTCAATCTGGAGCGCGCGTTGGAGAACGATCCGCACTTCCTCGATCATGACCACGACGACCACGTCTGTGGTCCGGATTGCGATCACGACCACCATCACCACGCGCATGATCACGACCACGATCATGACCATCACCACGACCATGACCATGACCATGACCACCATCATCATGGCGCCATGTCGCCAATCCACGACGTGACGGTGCAGTCGGTCTCGCTGCGCGGCGGCGAAATGAACCCCGAGCGCTTCTTCCCCTGGATCCAGAAGGTGACGCAGACGCAGGGGCCGAACATCCTGCGCCTCAAGGGCATCATCGCCTTCAAGGACGATCCCGAACGCTATGTCGTGCAGGGCGTCCACATGATCGTCGAAGGCGATCACCAGCGTCCGTGGAGGGACGGTGAGAAGCATGAGACCCGTCTCGTCTTCATCGGCCGCGAACTCGACAGCGAAAAGCTCGAAGCCTCCTTTAAGGCGTGCGAGGCGGCAGCCTGATGCCGACAGTTGCCCCGTTTGATCTCGACGGCCATATCCTGGCCGTCGAATTTTTAGGTGACACCCCTTTCTTCGCCAATGCCGCCGGCACCTTCCACCGCCTCGATGGTGGAGAGAAGGTCACGGAGGCCCATCAGGGCATGCTGAGCTGCATCAGAGATCCCTACAGCGAGAGCCTGATATCCGGCGGCGAGGACGGCAAGGTGCTGCGCATGGCGGCTGACGCCGGCGTGACCGAGCTTGCCAGCGCACCGCGCAAGTGGATTTCGCAGCTTGCCGCCGGTCCTCAGGGTGCCGTCGCCTATTCCTACGGCAAGAGTGCGTTCGTCCGTCTCGCAGACGGCACGACCAAGGAATTTACCGAAGAGCGCACAGTCGAAGGCCTCGCCTTTGCCCCGAAGGGCATGCGCATTGCCGCTGCGCGCTATAATGGCGTGTCGCTACATTGGGTCGGCACAGCCGCCAAACCGGTCGATCTCGAATGGAAGGGCGCCCACACCGGCGTGACTTTCTCGCCGGATGGCAACTTCCTCGTCACCATGATGCAGGAGAACGCGCTGCACGGCTGGAAGCTCGACAGCAAGGCCGGCGCCGAGACCCGGCACATGCGCATGACCGGCTATCCTGCAAAGGTGAAATCACTCTCCTGGTCGGCGAAGGGCAAGTGGCTTGCCTCCTCGGGCGCGCCGGCCGCGATCGTCTGGCCGTTCCATGGCAAGGACGGCCCGATGGGCAAGGCGCCGCTCGAACTCGGTACCCGCGCCAACATCATGGCGACGTCAGTGAGGTTCCACCCCGTCGAAGACATTCTCGCCATCGGCTTCATCGACGGCATGATCCTCGCCGTCCGCGTTGCCGACAGCAAGGAAGCGCTGCTGCGCCGTCCCGGCAAAGGCGCGATCACCTCAATGAGCTGGAGCAAGAACGGCAAGCTGCTGGCCTTCGCGTCCGAAGCCGGCGATTGCGGCGTGGTCGATATCGCGGCTTAGGCAGCAAGAGCGCGCCGTCCAGAGAACAGCTTCTCGCGCCGGTGAATGGCGAGGCCTTCCCGCAGGATTGCAAGATCACAGAGGCAGCACACGGTTGAACATCGAGGATGCGGGCCGATACCGCGGCGGGATCTCCCGTGGACATCAGAACGGGCAGGCTGATGCAGGCGATGGCAAGCACACAGTAGCGCTTGCCGACCGGCCGCTCGGCGAAGACACGAACGGCAAAGAACGTCAGGAGGTAGCCTGCGATCGTCAAGACGTTGCCGGCGTCGAGGGAGATCGCGCAGGGAGACGCGGAAGGAGCCGATACCGATGAGGAGATTACTGACACCCCACCAGGCCGGCCAGCGTCCAGAGCGGCCGCTCCGATGCGCCGCGAGATGCACGCTGCCCAGGACCAGACATCTCATGGCCGAAACGACGTAGATCGTTCTCAGGTCCAGCATCATTTCCGGGCACTCTCCAACCTATGGCTGGCGCACTTAGAACCGCGCTATTGAATTTCAATTTTACAGGTCGCTTGCTTTTTTTGATGTGCCGAAATCGCTCATCAGGTTGCGCGACTGGCTGCAATAATCTCGGCCAGAAGCCGATGCAGCGCATCGCGATAGCCGGTGCGCGCGGATGGGCCGCTCTCGTCCGATGTCATCACGACCGTCATGCCAAATGAGGGCACGATGTAGAGCATCTGGCCGCCGTAACCCCAGGCGAAGTGGACCTCTTCGCCGCCGATTTGCCGCGAGAACCAGCCGTAGCCATAGTCGTCGCCGGAGAAGCGGGAATTGGTGCGGTGCTGCCACGACTGCGCGATCCAGTCCGCCGGCACCACCTGCGCGCCGCCAGCGGTCTTGCCGCCGTTGCGGTAGAGTTCGCCGAAAGCCAGCAGCGAGCGCGCCGTCATCGCCATCTGGTTGCCGCCGAGATAGATGCCCTGCGGGTCGCGCTCCCAGGCGCCGATTCGGAAACCGTCGACAGGCCCGAGCCATTCGCGAGCCAGAGCCAACGTCGATTTCCCGCCAACCTTTGTCAGGATCGCCGAGAGAAGGTGAGTGGAAGCGGTCGAGTAAAGCATCTGACCGCCGGGCTCGTCGGCGAAGGGCTGAGCAAGCGCGAAACGCACCCAGTTGCGGGAGGAGATCCAGCGGCCGTAGTTGGGACCAGACAGCCGACCAAGTCCTGCCTGCATAGAGAGCAGGTCGCCGATAGTAACCTCGTTGAGCCGCGGATCGGGATGGGCGGGCAGATCGTTTCTCAGGATGGGAGCGATCTTCTGCTCCGGCCCTTCGAGCAATTTCCTTTCGATGGCAATACCGACGAGGCTCGAGATGATCGATTCGGACGCGGACTTGATGTTGACGGATTCGGTCGCTGTGTGGCCGCGATAGCCTTGCTCCGCCACAGTCCGCCCATCCCTGGCGACGATCACCGTCTTAAGCGGCTTTAGATCCTCGCGTGAAGACAAGCTCTCCAGGAGAGCTGTCGTCCGCCCGTTTTCCTGCTGGGCGGTGGCAGCGAATGGGGACAGCACAAGAACGACGAAGAAAACGAGGCGCGTGATCATCCCGCTGAGCTAGCGTCGGCGCACCGCAAAGTCATCGCCCGCCCCGCGCGGCTCACGCGGACGTGAAAGTTTATGATCGCCATGCCGTCACCGATGAACGCAGCTACGTTTCATGGAGGTTCGTTTCTGCGCCTTGGTGAACTTGGCGATCATTCCGCTCGGACACCTCTTGTCGTCAAAGAGTACTGATTAGCCGGGCGCTAGCGACTCCACGGTTGGCTTGGATGTGACGGTCTGGATCTCGGCGCTTGCCGGTGCAACACTGGAAATCGCGAAAAGCAATGAAATGCACACCAGGATCAAAGTTGAACGTGTCATTTGCGCGCCTTCATATATCGCATTGCTAATTTACAATCTTACAGAATGAAGGTCGACGCAACGAATCCGAAAGGCGTAAGCCGGCATCGCGCAGGCGCCCCAACGCGCCGCGCGAAGCTTGCTTCGCAACTGTTTGGCTGACGGGAATGGGCAGGCGATAGGATATTGGAGTGGGATGTCAGGCTGCATCGCCTGCCCGATCGCACCGGCTTTCCGGGTTTTCACGATCGGCAGGAGCGTCTCCCGAAGCCCGGTTCCCCGATGGATCATCAACTCTGACGGCATCCGACCCAGCCTTGGCAACCATCAGCGAGCGCCGAAATATGAACGGAAGGCGGACCGGTTCATGAACCCGGCTCCCTGCCCGTTGACCGGGCAATCGAATAACAACCTGTGGCAGGAGTGGAAAACGTCTGCCTAAACTTTCATCTATATGATTGAAATTATTGCATATTCATGGGAACAAACCGGGAATTCTGGCTCCCAAGGGCGAAACTCAGGTGTTGCTAAAATATCATTAATTTTTGCTCTCACGGTTTTTTGTTCATCTGGCGTTCAGAAAACTCTTTGGAAAGCCACGTTTTGAGCCCACATTGAACTCCTGAGAATAGGAGTGCATGAATGATTCTAAGGGCCACTGCCGCAGCGACTATATTCGCGGTTTATGCTTTCACGATGTTCTTCATCGCCGCTATACCTGAAAATGTCGTTCAGACTGCCGGAACTCAATTCATCGACGCAAGCGTCGTCAAATGATTGAAGCCTAAGGGGGCAAGCAGTCGTAAAAGTTTAGGCTACGCGTTCGCCGGGTCTTCCGGCGCTCCTAAACTTGATTTCCGGAAAAACGGGACAACAAAAAAGCCCCTCCCCTTTCGGGGAGAGGCCATGCCGATTACGCCGCCCTGCGGACCGGCGCGGTGGCCAGCATGCGTCCCGAGGGGACGATCATGCCGGCCGCGCCATCAAGCCAGCCCTCGATCAACGCCAGCGCCAGAAAGCGGGAGCGTTCGAAAGGCCCTGGCATGACGAGATGTTGAGCCTTCTCGGCAAAGAAGCCGAAACGCTCATAGTAGGGGGCATCGCCGACAAGAAGGATCGCCCCGTGCCCGCGGTTCTTGGCTTCCAGAACGGCAGCCCGCATCAATGCCGAGCCGACGCCCTTGCCTTCGAAGCTGGAAACGACCGCCAGCGGTCCGAGCAGCAGCGCATCGATCGGCGTGCCCTCAGCATTGACGCCGGCCTCGACGTTCCACAGACGCACGGTGCCGATCACATGGCCATCGCGATCGCGCGCAACCAGCGCCAGACCGTCTGCCGGAACGCGGCCGCGGCGGATCTTCTCCGAGGACTTCTTGCGGCGGTTCGGACCCATGGCGCGATCGAGCAAATTCTCGCGAGCCACGACATCGCCGGGATTTTCGGCGTCGATGGTGAAGACAGACGGCGCAAAGTATGCGCGGACAGATTCAAGAACAGCGGCCATCGTGGCCTCCCGTACCCAAAACCGTTATGAGCGGCGATTGATATGAATTGTGAGGGTGCCGCTCCGGCTGGCTACGGGGCAGGCAAAGTCGATTCTCGGCCCATGAGGCTTTCCTCAGATCAGAAGATCTGAGGGGTCATGTGCTAGATAACGTAGGCCTTCAGCGGCTCGAAGCCATTGAACGCGACCGCCGAATAGGTGGTCGTGTAGGCGCCGGTGCCTTCGATCAGGATCTCGTCGCCGATCGATAGGGAGATCGGCAGCGGATAGAGATTCTTTTCGTACAGCACGTCGGCCGAGTCGCAGGTCGGGCCGGCAATCACGCAAGGGTCCATTTCGTCGCCGTCACGTTCGGTGCGGATCGGGTAACGAATGGCTTCGTCCATCGTTTCGGCGAGCCCGCCGAACTTGCCGATGTCGAGGAACACCCAGCGGGCAGCGTCGTTGTCCGACTTCTTCGAGATCAGCACGACCTCCGTCTTGATGACACCGGCATTGCCGACCATGCCGCGGCCCGGCTCGATGATCGTCTTCGGAAGCTGGTTGCCGAAGTGATTGCGCAGGCTCTGGTAGATTGCACGACCGTAAGCTTCCGCCGATGGAACATCGCGCAGATACTTGGTCGGGAAGCCGCCGCCCATGTTGACCATCTGCAGGTGGATGCCTTGCTTGGCCAGCTGGACGAAGACGCGCTTGGCATCGGCCAGAGCCGAATCCCAGGCATCGACCTTGGTCATCTGCGAACCAACATGGAACGACACGCCGTAGGACTCGAGACCGAGCTGATGAGCGTAGACGAGAACGTCGACAGCCATCTGCGGCACGCAGCCGAACTTGCGCGACAGCGGCCACTCCGCGCCTTCGCCATCCGTCAGAACGCGGCAGAACACGCGGGAGCCGGGAGCAGCACGCGAGATCTTCTCGACTTCCTCGTGGCTGTCGACCGCAAAGAGGCTGACGCCGAGCGCATGCGCACGGGCAACGTCGCGTTCCTTCTTGATCGTGTTGCCGTAGGAAATACGGGCAGCCGTCGCACCGGCGTTGAGCGCCATTTCGATTTCAGCGACAGACGCGCAATCGAAGTTGGAACCCATGTTGGCGAGCAGCTTCAGGACTTCAGGAGCCGGGTTCGCCTTGACGGCATAGTAGATCGCGCTGTCCGGCATCGCATGACGGAAAGCAGAGAAGTTGTCGCGCACGACGTCGAGGTCGACCACGAGGCAGGGACCATCGGGACGTCGGGTTGCGAGAAAGTCGCGGATGCGCTGAGTGGTCATATCAATCCCTCTTCCAATTCCAGAGCTCCGGGAAAACCCGGAGGACAAAGGGCAACCAATCACTCGCATAGGAACCAGCCGGTGGAGACCCCGGAACCTTAGCAAGCGCTTGGATCGCGCGAATGATGAATCAACGCCGCTTAAGCGACATGGATCCGGCTTTGTCTGCCATGGATTGGAGGGAGAATCCCAACCGCACTTCCGGCAATGAAGGTGTGCCTCTTCAGTAACCCCCGCTGATGGAAAGCAGGGAGAGAACAAAAAGGCCCGCACCGTCGTTGCTTCAGGCGTCCTCGCATTTTCCGGTTGGCCGGAATAGCGACTGGAGGGGTTAATTCCAGGTACCTTACCGATTTCCTCACCAATTCGAGGGTTCGGCGGACACCCATGGGCACGTGCGACTTTGGGCTGAAGACGAGATAGGAATATTCGCCGTCATAATCAAGCGGTTTTTTCGCATCTCCCGGCAGAAAATATTTGAACAATACACCGCAATTTGTTCAACGTGGTGAAACGGCAGGCAAGCGATTGATTTGACTCCCGGTTCGACGCGCTCGGAGACAACAGCCATGGACACCCTCACCCGCATCCGCGCCTTCATCGATGTCGTTGAAGCAGAAGGCTTTTCGGCCGCGGCGCGGCGCACCGGCCGTTCCAAGGCGCTGCTGTCCAAATATGTGCGTGAATTGGAGGACGAACTCGGCGCCTTGCTGTTGAACCGCACGACCCGCCAGTTCTCTATGACCGAAGCCGGGCACACCTACTATCGTACCGCTTCCGACATCCTCAAAGAAATCGACAACCTTGCCGATCTCGTGCGCGAGAACAACGCGCAGCTGAAGGGCCGGCTGAAAGTCTCGGTGCCGCGCACCTTCGTCGATGCCGATGTCGGGCAGTCGTTGATCGATTTCGCCAAGGAAAACCCCGATCTCGCCCTCGATATCGCGGCCGACGACAGGTTCGTCGATCTCATCGAGGAAGGCTTCGACGTCGCGATCCGCGTGACCAAGCTCGAGGACTCCGGCATGATCGCCCGCAAGATTTCGGATTTCCGCGTCCATCTTTGCGCAACGCCCGACTTCGTCGAACGCCATCCCGAGCTCGCCCACCCGTCTGACCTCGCCAACGTCCCCTTCATCATCGACACCAACGCGCGCAGCCAGGGCAGCATCCGTTTCTACAATCCGGACAATAGTTCCTTCGCGGTTGCCGTCACCGGACCCATGGAAGTCAACAGCCCCCATGCGACGCTGCGCGCCGCCCTTGCCGGCATCGGCGTTGCGTTGATCCCCGATTTCATCGCCCGCAAGCCGATCGAAGACGGCGAGCTGGTGACGCTCTTCAACGACTACATTCCGACCGATCGCGGCATCTATGCCGTCTACCCGCACCGCCGTTATCTGCCGGCCAAGGTGCGAATCTTCGTCGACTATCTTCACAATTGGTTCAGGAAGCACCCCTGACCACCTTGTCGACGCAGCCGGTCCCAATTCCGTCCCATTTACTGGCAAGGACTCAGATGAACAATGGGATCCCGCAGTAAGAGCACGCATGAAGAAATCGACATTCCTGATGGCGTCGCTGCTGTCGCTCCTGCCAGCCGCCGCCCTTGCGCACCCGCACGTGTTCGTCGAGGCACGGTTGGAGGTCGTCGCCGACGATGACGGCAATGTTGCCGAACTGCGCAACGTCTGGCGTTTCGACGAGGTCTTCTCTTCATCCGTCGTGTTGGATTTCGACAAGAACACCGACCTGAAGCTCGATCCGAACGAGCTGGCCGAGGTCGGTAAGACGGTGCGGGATTCGCTGGTCGACTATGACTACTACATGAACCTCACGATGAACGGTAAGAACATCAAGGTCGAGAAGCCCGATCTGATCCATGTGGACTACAAGCAGGGCCAGCTCCTGATGTTCTTCGCGGTCAAGCCGGCGGAAAAAATGCCGCTCAAGGGCCGCCTGACTTTCGGCGTCTACGACCCGACGCTCTACACGTCGATCGACTTTCCGAGCGATAACGAGCTGGTCCTGGTCGGAGACAGCTTCAAAAGCTGCAAACACCAGGTCGTCCGCCCCGATGCGGACCAGGTGATCGCCGAGAACAAGCAGTCCTTGACCGACGCCTTCTTCAGCGACCCGACGGGGACGAACATGTCGAAGCTTTTTGCGACGCGGCTGGATGTGACATGCTGAGGCACCGGCTTCGACCGCTTGCCCTGGGTGTAGCGCTCGCGCTCATCGCGGGCATAGCGGTCGCGCATGCGCAATCGCCGCTCGGCATCGGCACGTCGGAGCCAAGCTTCCAGCCGACCGGCGGTCCGCTCGCGCCCATTCTCCTTTACGTCAATGCGCAACAGCAAGCCTTCTACCGCGCGCTGACCGGCGCGCTCAAAGCCATGCGGGATGACACCTGGCATCTCTGGACACTGATTGGCCTCTCCTTCGCCTATGGCGTCTTCCATGCCGCCGGTCCCGGACACGGCAAGGCTGTCATTTCCTCCTACATGATCGCGAACGAAATCGAGTTGAAACGCGGCGTGTCGATCTCCTTCGTGTCCGCCTTCTTACAAGGGCTCGTGGCGATCACGCTCGTCGGCGGGGCATGGTTGGTGTTGCGCGGCACCGGCATTACCCTGACCGCAGCGACACAGGCGATGGAGATCGCGAGCTTCATCATGGTCGTCCTCTTCGGTTGCTGGCTGCTGTTTCGCAAGCTGCGCGCGATCGTCGCCGGCATGCCGCGCCGCGAAGTCATGGCAACGTCCTCCGGACCCGTCAGCATGATGTTGGACTGGAGGGACAACGAGGCACAGAAGCAGGGGGCAAGCTACGCCTTGGGCGAGGCGCAAGCGCTCAAAACCGGGCACAAGTTCATTGCGGGCATGGCCTGCGAGACCTGCGGGCAATCGCACATGCCCGACCCGTCCCTGCTCGGCGCGGAGAACTTTAATATCCGGGAAGCCTGGTCGGCCATCATCGCGGTCGGCCTGCGTCCCTGCTCCGGCGCGCTGCTGGTCATGACCTTCTCGCTGCTGAACGGCCTCTATCTCGGCGGCGTGCTGTCGGTGATCGCCATGTCGTTTGGCACCGCCATAACAGTCGCGATCCTGGCGACGCTTGCCGTCACCGCCAAAAGCACCGCGATGCGGTTTGCCGGCCGCGGCTCTGCCGCTTCGATCTGGATCGGGAATGCGATCGAAATTCTCGGCGCGCTGCTCGTGATTGCCATGGGCGCGCTGCTGCTCGGCGCCTCGCTGCAGGGTTAGGGAAGCGTTACTTGCCGCGGCCGCGCTGGTATCGCGCCCTTAGCCAGAAGACGACAAAGAAAGCAAAAACCAGGCAGGCGCCGACGGCAGCCGCCAGATAAGGCGAGTAGCTGCCGAGTTTGAGAACGATGGTCGGCATGAAATAGAGCACGAGGCCTGCCGCCACGAGGATGACGGCCGCGGCAATCGCCTGCGACCGGCTTTCCGATTTCGGATCCGTCATACCGCCTGCTCCTTGCTGATCCCGGCGCGGATATCCTCCAGTCGGCGCTTCTGTTTGCCGTCCGAATCGAAATTGTCAGGCGACAGCCAGGCCTCGAACGCGGCGTTCAAGACGGGCCACTCGGAATCGATCATCGAAAACCACGCGGTATCGCGGTTGCGGCCCTTGGAGATCATATGCTGTCGGAACACGCCTTCGAAGGTGAAGCCGTAGCGGGCCGCGGTCGTTTTGCTTGCCTCGTTCAGATTGTCGCATTTCCACTCGTAGCGCCGGTAGCCGAGCGCCTCGAAGATATGCTTGGCCATGAGGTAATGGACTTCCGTGGAGAGCGGCGAGCGCTTCATGTCGGGACCGTGCGCAACGCCGCCGACCTCGATTACGCCATTGGCCGGATCTGCCCGCATGTAGTTCGCCATGCCGACGATCTTGCCGGAGCTGTTGTCACGGAAGATGTGCGTCAGCCAGCCCGATTTTGCGACCGAATGAAGCCAGTTGGCGAAATCCTCCATGCCGGTGAAGTCGGGCTGGGCGAAATAGCGCAGAAGCGGGTTGATAGGCATGCCACCCAGTCCATCCCACAAGGCCTGCAGATGCTGCTCGCGGACATAGGGTTCAACGGTGACGAAACGGCCCTTGAGGGTTACCGGCCGTGGTGCCGGGCAACCCTTGAAATTCGATAGATCGCGCATGCGCTCCTCCAGATAAGGAGCCATGGCTTAGGCCAGCCGCCCGGGAAAGGCAACTGGCCGGAGGATGCCCTTTACAAACTGACCTTGGCGGAGGAAACCGTCGCCTCGATGTGATCGACCAGCGCATCGGGAAGGCCGAGGCGGCCGGCCAGCAGATCGAGGTAGCCGCGCTCGGCGCGCGAATCCGGCTCGATGGTCAGGCGCGAGGCGGTGTAGAGTTCCACCCGCTGCTCCTCGGTGACTGCGGCTGCGACCAGCGCATCGATATCCGTCGGCTGCGACAGCTCCCGTTCGATGAAGGCGGCTGCCTCGCCGCTCACATCGGCGGCCCTGACCTTGTCGAGAATGAGCGCGCGTTCGCCATCATCGACGTGGCCATCTGCCTTCGCCGCCGCGATCATGGCGCGGACTAGAACGAGCACGAATTCGTTGCTCTGAGCGGGCGAAGCGGCGCCGAACCCGGACTCGGCGGGCGGTGGCAGCACGGCCGTCTTCGGCGGCGGCGCGTCGGACGGCGTCGCCGGCGCCTGCCCCGCCTGGTAATTCCTGTAGGCCTGATAGCCGAGGCCGGCGATTGCGGCGAGACCGCCGATGGTCAGTGCATTGCCGGCAATGCTGCGGCCGGTCTTGGTTCCCAGAAGCGCGGTTGCGAGCGCGCCGGCTTTCCACGGATTGTCCTTGGCCATCTGGACCGCGTCACCCGCCCGGTCCCGGACAGAACCGCCGACACCCGGCACCTGCGAACCCAAGAACTGCTCAAGAAGCTTCTTCGCGTCGAACATTCCTCATCATCTCCCTGTCTAGAGGCCAGATGGGAGATAGGTATTGGCGACGGAAATACAAATCCAGGCGGGAAATCCACCTGCATCGAATGATGGGTCTGCCCCGAAATCAACCCTTCAACGCTGCCGCTTCCGACGCGAGCTTGGTGATGCCGGCCCAATCGCCAGCGGCGATCAGTTCCTTCGGCGCAACCCAGGAGCCGCCAACGCAGATGACGTTCGGCAGCGACAGGTAGTCCATCGCATTCTTCAGCGAGATGCCGCCGGTCGGGCAGAAAACGGTGCCGGCGAACGGCGAGGACAGCGCCTTGAGATAGGCAGCGCCGCCGGCCTGCTCCGCCGGGAAGAACTTCAGCACCTGATAGCCTTCTTCGCGCAGCGCCATGACTTCGCTTGCGGTCGCAGCGCCCGGCAGCAGGGGAACGGACGAACTGCGCGCGGCATCGAGCAGTTCCTGCGTCGCGCCCGGGCTGACGATGAACCTCGAGCCGGCAGCGATCGCGGCGTCCCAATGAGCGGCATTGAGGATGGTTCCGGCACCGACCTCGGCGCCTTCGACCTCGTCGGCAACGGCGCGGACAGCATCGAGTGCGGCCGACGTGCGCATGGTAATCTCGATTGCCTTCAGACCACCTGCGACAAGAGCGCGTGCCAGCAAGACGGCAGACTTGACGTCATCGACGATCAGGACCGGGACAACTGGCTGGAGTGTCAGGATGGAAAGGAGCTTTTCTGTCTTCTCGCCCATGGCCGCGTGATCCTTTTGAACCGATTGAATTCGGGACCCGAAATAACCCCAAGGGTAAGCTTTGTCGAGCCGAAACCGATCTTTGGAATAGAATGGGTACCCATGGCGATAAAATTAGGCTAGCGTAATTAAATCGTCACACAAGGTTCACCGGAAATGGCGAAAGAAATCGAGCGGAAGTTTCTGGTGCACAGCGATGCCTGGCGCTCTGGAGCCGAGACGAAATCCGTTTTAAAACAAGGCTATATCGCCTCGATGGATGATCGCTCCGTGCGCGTGCGGGTGCTCGACAGTATGAAGGCACGGCTGACGGTCAAGATCGGCCGCAGCACGATGACCCGCGAGGAATTCGAATACGATATCCCCGTCGCCGACGCCGAACAACTGCTCGATGACGCGATCGGCATTATCATCGAGAAGACACGTTATCGCGTCCCCCACGGCGGTTTCGTCTGGGAGGTCGACGTGTTTGCCGGACAGCATCGTGGCTTGGTGATCGCCGAAGTGGAAATGCGCTCGGAGAGCGACAACCCGGCGCTGCCTTCATGGATCGGCCGCGAGGTGACAGGCGATTTCCGCTATTCAAACCAGGCGCTTGCCACTGAATACGAGCGCGACCGGCATGCCCTTTCGCATACGGCCTGACCCCAGTTTCACCGCGAGTTCAGGAAGGCCGCTGGCGGCCAGCTCTCTCATGCGATCCACACGCTTAAAGAGAGGCCTGACGGCAAGCACGAGGCGATCCACGCCTTTCGCAAGAACCTGAAGCGCCTGCGCTCCCTTTACCGCCTCGTGGCCAGCGAAGTGCCGGAGTTTTGCGAGCGCGAGAACGCTCGGCTTCGTGATGTGGCAAAGTCCCCGTCGGCGATCCGAGACGCGACAGCGCTGATCGAGACCGTCGCCTACCTCAAGGAAAAAGCCCGCGACGCCAGAGAGGCAAAAGCACTGGCCGCATTGTCGCGGCACTGGAAAGCCGGCGCGACCACATGGCCGATGCCGAGGCGGATATCGACAGGAAGCTCACCGAAGCGCCGGGGGTGCTGAGGGACGCCATTGCAGCGGTGGAAGAGGTCCACTTCAACGGCGGCCCGCGTCGGAATGCGCGGCTTGTCGCCGAGGGCTGGCGCAGGACAATGTTGAAGGCGAGGAAAGCCATCGAGCATTGCCAGGCCGAAGCCTCGGCGGAAACCTTTCACACATTGCGCAAACGGGCACAGGACTCCCGGGCATACCAACGGCTGCTTCGACCGCTCTAGCCAACGGCGATGAAGGCGAAATACGAGGTGACGAGCAGCCTGATCGATCTGCTCGGCCATATCCACGACCTCGACGTGCTCTGCGCACTGGTGGAGGCCGAGCCGCAACATTTTTCAAATGCCGACGACCTCGCACATCTGCTAGATGCGATCATCTTCCGCCAGCAGGAGGACCGACATGCGGCGTTGGAACGGGCAGAGGACGTCTTCGCCGATGATCCGCAAGAGGAAGCGGATCGGATCGAGTTGCTGTGGCGGGCTCAGGTGAGGTAAAACGCCCCAATTGCGCAGAAGACCCGAAAGCTGTATTTGCAGCCGCATGACAGACACGCTCACACAACCGACGTCTGCGACGAGCCCCTTCCTCGTTGCGGCTCTCTACCATTTCGTTTCGGTGCCGCGCTTCGACAGCCTGCGCGAGCCGCTGCAGGCGCTTTGCGAAGAAAATGGCGTGAAGGGTACGCTGCTTCTGGCGCATGAGGGGATCAACGGTACGGTCGCCGGCCCGGATGCGGGCATTCAGATGGTGCTTGCCTATCTGCGTGCCCAGCCGGAATTTGCCGCGCTCGAGCACAAGGAAAGCCGCGCATCGAAGATGCCCTTCGTTCGCATGAAGGTGAAGCTCAAGAAAGAGATCGTCACCATGGGCGTCGACAACATCGACCCCAACAAGGTGGTCGGCACCTATGTGGCACCGCAGGACTGGAATGCTCTGATCTCCGATCCGGACACGATCGTCATCGATACGCGCAACGACTACGAGACGGCGATCGGTATCTTCCGTGGCGCTGTTGACCCGAAGACGAAGACCTTCCGCGAATTTCCGGACTGGGTGCGCGACAATACCGGCCTGCACAACAAGCCCAAAATCGCCATGTATTGCACCGGCGGCATCCGCTGCGAGAAGGCAACCGCCTTCATGAAAGAGCAAGGTTTCGACGAGGTCTACCATCTCAAGGGCGGCATTCTGAAATATCTCGAGGAAATCCCGCGCGAAGAAAGCCTCTGGGACGGCGCCTGCTTCGTCTTCGACGAACGAGTGTCGGTCGAGCACGGCCTGAAGGAAGGCGAACATAAGCTCTGCCACGCCTGCCGCAATCCGATCATGGCCGAGGAGATCACCTCACCTTACTATGAGGAAGGCGTCTCCTGTAGCAACTGCTACCACACGCGCAGCGAAGACGACCGCCTGCGCTACCGCCAGCGGCAACACCAGATTGCGCTCGCCAAGAAGCGCGGGCAGAAGCACATCGGAAGCTAAAGCGCGACGTCGGCCGACCTGTTTTCAGGCGGCATTGGTACGGCGGGTGGTGACCTTCGCCGCGCGCGCCTGCATCAGCCGCTCGGTGATCTGATCGGCCGGCATCGGCCGGCCAAAGAAGTAGCCCTGTAGCGTATCACAGCCGAAGAGCCGCACCGCAATGGCCTGTTCCTCAGTCTCGATGCCCTCGGCAGTGACCGGAATGTCGAGCGAGCGGGCAAGCGCCACTGTCGCCTGCAGCATCTCGCGCTGACGATCGCTTTCGAGGATATCCATGACCAACGAGCGGTCGATCTTGATGCGATCGAAGCCGAACTGGCGCAAATAGCCGATGGAGGAGAAGCCCGAGCCGAAATCATCGAGCGCCACTTTGACGCCCAGCGCCTTCAGCCGCTCGATCGCCTGCCGGGTTCGCTGTGGGTTCTGGATCATATAGCCTTCGGTGACTTCAAGCGTCACACGTTTTGCCTCGATCTCCGTCTGCTTCAGCACGTAACGGACATAGTCGGCAAAGGCCGGGTTGCGGAACTGCCCGGGAGAAACATTCACCGAGATACGCAGTTCCGGCCATTGCTTGGCGGTTTCGCAGGCCTTGCGCAGAACGAAAAGCCCCAGCGCCTCGATAAGCCCGCTGGTTTCCGCGATAGGGATAAATACTTCGGGCGAGACCGGACCGTGTCCCGGGCGGTTCCATCGCACCAATGCTTCGACACCGGTCATTTCATGGGTCGCTGCATCGATCAGCGGCTGATAGGCAATCTGCAGGTCGCCGCCTTCGATCGCCATCCGCAAATCGAGTTCCAGCGCATTGCGCTCTCCGCGGTCTGCGTCCATCGCCGGATCGTAAAGCGTCATGCGTGCACGGCCAGCTTCCTTGGCCTTGTACATGGCAAGATCGGCCCGACGCACCAGCTCTTCGCGGTCGATCATGCCGCCTTCCGACATGGCAATACCGATGCTCGCGCCAATGACGACGACGCGTCGGCCAATCTCCAGCGGCTCTGCCAGGAAGTCCAGTATCTGCTCGGATAGCTGCAGGGCAACGGCGTGCTCGCTTTCGGAAACAAAGGCGATGGCGAATTCATCGCCGCCGATACGTGCGAGAACGGCGCCCTCCGGAATGAGCACGTTGAGACCGGCGGCGACAGCGCGGATCAGCTGGTCGCCGGTGCCATGGCCATAAGCGTCATTGACTTCCTTGAAACCGTCGAGATCGAGATAAAGGATGAGCACGTTGCGGCGTGTTTGCGCCGCTTCGGCAACGAATATGTCGATGGCGGATCCAAGCCCATCGCGGTTCAGCAGGCCGCTCAGCCGATCGCGGTTTGCTTCCTCCCGGGCATTGATTTCTTCTGCCTTGAGGCGCCGTAGCGCCAGCCAGCCAATGATGAGCAGAACGACGAAGAACAGGCCAACAAGTCCAAGCGCCTTGACGACCATCGGACGAACTTCGCCATAGCCGATATCGCCGGGCGCCCGCGACACCCAGACGAGCTTGCCGAGAATGACCGCTTGCGCGTCAGCGATCGCCACCGAATAGGGAGCTTGGAAATCCGGAGCGACCAGCTTCAATCCGTCGATGACATAGGTCGCACCAAGCTCGGCAACTTTGTCGGTGCTGAGATGTCGCGCGAAGATGAGATAGCGATGCTTTCCTGCCTTGACGTCGAGCGCACCGGATTTCTCGCGTACCAGCGCCACACCGACGACTGCTATACCGGCCTTCGTGTTAACGAAGCCCGTCGCCTCGGGATTATCCTGCGGCCCCGCCGCATTCACTTTGTCGAAGAGCGTCCAGAGCGACGGGGAGAAGAAATCATCCAGCGCGCCGTCCATCGGTTTGCCTTGCCGATAAACCATGATCGGCTTCTTCTCGTCATCGATCACGATCGCCATGTCGAAGAGAGAACTGTTGACCGACATCTCGCCGTAGTTGCTGATCGTCCAGGCCATGCCATCGGCCGCATAGACGTTCGCTGCGGCATCATCCCAGGCTGCGTAATCGTTGAGCGTCGCGCTCAATTGCATTTCGAAGGTCTTGAGGGCGCCGGACATGGTTTCCCGCGAGCGCTCGTCGTCCAGCACATTCGATCGGTCTGCAACGCGTTCGAGCGCGCTCAGCACCATGACGGTGACGATCGCGACGACAATTGCAAAGGAAAAAAGCACGCCAGCGACGGTCGCATGACGACCGAAGCCCGAGACTTTTTTGCTACCCCCGAAAATTGCCTGCATTCGCTGCTCCCCGATCACGGAAGTCTGCCAGCCAAGGGCTCAAAAAACGGTTAAAGATCGATGTAACGATTAATCATCGCGATTTTGCAAGAGCGCTAGAAAAGGTGAAATCGCCCGGGAAGCGGGCAGCAAGGGTCTTCGGATCGATCATGGAAATCCCGTTCTTTTGGTTTCGAAGGCGGTTTAGCCCAAGCGGACTGATGTTGTACAGAGTGGAAATGACAGCGCTGTAACGTTTCAGTCGCGCCTTCCGCGCCGTTCCGCGCGCTGCCAAAGTCATTGCCTTGCATTGCGCGTCTTTTCGCGAAACAACCCTTGCATGGGCATTCCCGTAACACACCCATTTGCCTTCGACCCGACCTACGGCATGAAGCTCCCCGACCTTCAGGCGATCGTGCCACCTCAGGCGCCGCCCGGCTTCGACCCGTTTTGGCAGACCCGATACAAAAGGGCGATCGCGACGGACCCGCAGCCGGTGCTCCGGATCAGCAAGCTGACGCATCCCGATTGGCAGGTTCTCGACATCGTCTACACCTCGACCGGCGGGATCAGGATCGGCGGCTGGCTGCTTTTGCCGCGCGACCGGCCGGTGCGCCGCGGGCTGGTGGTGGGTCACGGCTATGGTGGCCGCGACGCACCGGATTTCGATCTGCCCGTCGAAGACGCGGCGGTCCTCTTTCCCTGCTTTCGCGGCCTGTCGCTCAGCCCCCATCCAGCAATCCCGCCGGATGCATCGGGGCATGTTCTCCAGGATATCGACAAGCCCGAGGACTACATCATCGGCGGCTGCGTCGATGACCTCTGGCTTGCCGTTTCGACGCTTTTGTCGCTCTATCCATGGCTTGCCGGTCACATCGGCTATAGCGGCGTCAGCTTCGGCGGCGGCATCGGCGCCTTGGCGATGCCATTCGATCTTCGCATCAATCGCGGCCACCTCGTCGTTCCGACCTTTGGCGACCGAGAGCGATGGCTGACACTGCCGACCGTCGGCAGCGCCGCTTCCGTCCAGACCTACCAGAAGACTCATGGAAGCGTGCTCGAGGTCCTGCGCATGTTCGATGCGGCAAGTGCCGCAATCCGGATCAAGGTGCCGATGCTTGCTGTTGTCGCGCTGTTCGACCCTGCCGTCGCACCGCCCTGCCAGTTTGCGGTGGCGAATGCTTTGCCGACATCAAAATATAATGAAACCTTCATCCTCGATGCCGGGCACTTCGACTATCCTGGTAGCACAGAACAGAATGCGCTTCTCCGTGAAAAGGTCCGGCGTTTTTTCAAGGTGTTATGAACCGAGAATATTTGCGCTGGCATAGTCCGCGCTTGCATCGCGACATGGAACTGCTCGTGTTCGGCCATGCCGGCGCCAAGGTGTTGATGTTTCCCACGCGCGAGGGACGCTTCTGGGAATATGAAAGGCTCGGCCTTGTTGAAAGCCTTGCCGGCAAGCTGGAGGCTGGCCAACTCCAGCTCTATTGCATCGAGGGGCTGGCCGCCGAGACCTTCTACGGCTTCGATCGGCATCCAGCCGAGCGCATTCACCGCCATGCAGCCTTCGAAGACTATATCCTGAATGAAGTCCTGCCGCTGATGGCTTCGAGGAATGCGCATGATTGCACCATCGTGCATGGCTGCAGCCTCGGCGCCTTCCAGGCCGCCAGTCTGGTCTTTCGCCATCCGCATTTGTTTCGCAAACTCGTCGCCTTTTCCGGTCGCTACGATCTGACAATCAAGGTCGAATCCTTCGGCGATCTGTTCGACGGCTACTACGACAATACAGTCTATTTCCACACTCCGACGCACTTCCTGCCGGGGCTTGATGGCGGCTTCCAGCTGGAGAAGTTGCGCCAACTCGAGATCGTTCTGACGATCGGCGAAGCCGATCCCTTTCTCGACAACAATCACTACCTCAGCCGGCTGCTTTCCGAAAAGCAGGTCGGCCACCATCTACACGTCTGGGAAGGGCGAGCCCATCGTGCCGGCGCCTGGCGGAAGATGGCAGCGCTTTATATCTGACCCTCAGTGCGGCGTGGACGCCCTGGCGGGCTTCGCCGAAGACGCCCCCGAGCCCTCTCAGACCTTCTCCTCTGCCGTTTACAGAATGATCTCTTCGCCAAGAGGTAGCTGAAGCCGTCTTGCAACGCCGATATTCTCCAGAAACACCTCGTCGTGACTAACGACAAGCAGCGCGCCGTCGTAGGCCTGCAAGCCGGCCTCCACGGCAGCAATGGAATCGATGTCGAGATGGTTGGTCGGCTCGTCGAGGATCAGGAGCGGCGGCGGCTTTGCGCCGCCGAGCACGCAGGCGAGGCCGGCACGCAACAGCTGCCCGCCGGAGAGCGTCGAGACCTGCTGCAGAGCGGCGTCTGCCCGGAACATGAAACGCGCCAGCGCCGCGCGGCAGGCATTTTCGTTCGCTCGCGGATTGAGATTGCGGAAATTCTCGCGGATCGACAGCGCTCGATCGAGCAGGCTGACGCTCTGATCGAACAGCGAAAAGCCGGTCATGACGGATACCGTACCGGACCATGGCTGCAGTGTGCCTGAAATCAACGCGAGCAGCGTCGTCTTGCCCGAGCCATTCGGCCCGGCGATCGCCACGCGATCAGGACCGGTGATGCCGAAAGAGAGGTTTCGGACGATGGGCTCACCCGGCTGATAGCCGGCGGTGACGCCATCCAGCCTAAGGACGTCCCGGCCCGACGGCAGTCCCGTCGACGCAAGCTGGGCCGAGAAGTGCTGAAGGATCTCGATCTGCTCCCGCGCCGCTGACGCCTCCTCCATCGCTTCCTCGCGGCGCTTTTCGCCGCGGCGAACCTTGTTGCCGCTGGTATTTTCCGCCCGCCGCTGGAGGCCGCCGGCGACGATGCGGGGCATATCCCCCCTTGCCGCCTTCTTGCGCCCGGCGCGATCGCTGCGTGCCTGCCGCTCCGCCGTGACCTGGGCGCTGCGGACGACATCGGTGAGGCGCCTTTCGGCGTCTGCGAGATCGTGCGCGGCGGCAGCCAGTTCAATGGCCTTGCGCTCCTGGAACGCGCTCCAGTTTCCGCCGTATCGCCGGGCGCCGAGCGCGGTAATCTCGATGATCGCATCCATGGTCTCCAGCAGTTCGCGATCGTGGCTGACGACCACAGCACCGGCACGCCAGCTGGCCAGCAATGCGATGACAGCCTCGCGCCCGTCGCGATCGAGATTATTGGTCGGCTCGTCGAGGATGAGGAAATCGGGCTCGGAGAAGATAAGCGCAGCGAGACTGACGCGCGTCCGCTGCCCGCCCGATAGCGAGGCGAGCAGGGTTTCCGGCTGGGCGTCGAGCCCGATACGCTCCAGTGCCGTGGCTATGCGTGTCTCGATGGTCCAATCCGCCGAGGCGATCTCCTCGGCAGTCGCCTCGCCGACCTCGGCACGGCGCAGGATGGCCAGCGCATCGCTGGCCCCGAAGAAATCGGCAACCGTCGCACTCTCCTCCACCTGCACCGCCTGGCGCAGGAAGCCGAGCCGCCCGCCGAAGGCGCTGCTTCCGGATTGCGGCGGCAACTCGCCGGCGACGAGCTTCAGAAGCGTCGTCTTGCCGACGCCATTGCGGCCGACGAGGCCGGTTCGCTCGGCGCCGAAACTTAGGTCGAGATTGGAAAGAAGCGCGCGCCCGTCAGGCGTGGACCACGAAAGATTGGACAGGGTAATGGATGCAGGCATGGATAAAGGACTCCCGAATGGCAAGGCGAACTGGCGTTGCGATCGAGGTGAAATCCATTGCTGCACACATCCTGTTGGTGTTGGCGACGATCGCAATCTAGGCAGGCAGGACGCTGAAATCAAGGGAAGACCTGCCGCTGCAGCTGCCCTTGCCGATCCAAACCGTTCCATCGAACAGGAGTAACGTCGCTATGTGCGGATCGACGCGGCGACCGCAGCAGAATGCGGATTACCGCCGCATTGACTGCGTGCGAGTACTCCCATCAGGTGCGCAGCGCTTGCCTATTGTGAGGCTGAACGGTCCAATGCTGCGTGGCCGGCGTTTGCTGGCTGCGTGAAAGGCCAAAGGATAATGACGTTGAGCGCCAATAGCACCGCCGCCGCGATCGAAAGCACCATCGCCGTCCTGTCGTCTCTAACCGCTATGGCGTTCCCGAGATTGGCGAGCCACTCTAACGGCAGGAAAAGGCTGACGATCCACCAATCGCGATAGATCTGCTGCACCACAAAGTAATCCGCTTTCGGCAGTCCGATTTTGTTTCCGCAGCACAAGGCGGTGCGCGGCAGGGGCGATCAGCGCAAGTCCGATTATGACGACGGTCAGGAATCGCAATGTGAAGCAACGGGCCCTGAATCGATTCGTTTCACGATAGAGACCCTTCGGCGGCGCCTTGAGCATCGATGCATTGACCAAGCGCCAGCAGGCCGCGGCCTAATGGGGCGGTCGGCTCAAGGCGGCAGATTTGCCGCTTCGACCACAATGCCGAGGAGCGGTTACGGCTTCTGCTGGCTATCCTTGAGCTTCACCGCCATCGTCACGGTGCCCCGCACGACGATGTCGTTACGCGAACCGCGATTGAGATCCGCGCTGCTCGTGAGATTGGTGATCTGGCAGCTCTCCGCCAGCGTCTGCAGAATGAGATCGCACTGCCCGCCCGCCATCAGGTAGAACCCTTTCTGGGCGGCCTTGATCTGCTCGCCAGTTTCCTGCCCGGCCTCGACCGGCACCGACAGGGAGACCGTCGTCTGCACGTTCACCGTGCCGGGGACACGCTGGCCGGCATAGAAGTTCGGCATGCGATTGGGGACTTCCTGCGACAACGCGGGAAAGGCGGCGAGCGCGAATGCGCAGGTCAGACCTCTAGCGGAAGATTTCATCGGACGCCTCTCCATCTGGCTGCGCTTATTTCTGCCACAACATTGTTAAACGACAATGAGCGCCCTCCCTAATATTGTAAGAAGCGCGCTCAATAGTTGTATCATTCAGCCTGGCGGAGTGAGGATCAGACCTTGACCCAACCACCGTTCTTCTTCGAGGAAGCCACGCAGGCCTCAACGAAGGCAACGCCCTTCACGCCGTCATCGACGGTCGGGTAAACGACAGCCTTGTCCACGGCCTTGCCCTTCTTGTGGGCGTTGATGGCATGGGCGGCTTCCGTGTAGATCGTCGCAAAGGCTTCAAGGTAACCTTCCGGATGACCGGAGGGAATGCGTGAAACGCGGGCAGCGGCCGGGCCGGAACCGGCGCCGTTGCGGGTGATCAAACGCTTTTGCTCACCGAACGGCGTGAACCAGAGATAGTTCGGATCCGCCTGGACCCACTCCAAGCCACCCTTGGTGCCATAGACGCGGACCTTCAGGCCGTTTTCATGACCGGGCGCCACTTGGCTGCACCAGAGCATGCCCTTGGCCGGCTTTTCGTTGCCCTCCGCCTTGAAGCGCAGCATCACATGGGCGTTGTCGTCGAGGCGACGACCTTCGACGAAGCTGTCGAGATCGGCGGCGAGGCTGTCGAGTTCGAGGCCGGAAACGAAGGATGCGAGGTTATAGGCATGCGTGCCGATGTCACCGGTCGAGCCGCCCGCTCCCGACTGTGCCGGGTCGGTGCGCCAGACGGCCTGCTTGGCGCCAGTCTGCTCGACGGCTTCCGTCAGCCAGTCCTGCGGATATTCGGCCTGGACGATGCGGATATCGCCAAGCTCGCCGTTGGCGATCATCTCGCGGGCCTGACGGACCATCGGGTAGCCGGTATAGTTATGGGTCAGGATGAAGAGCGCATCGCTCTCGTCGGCTACCTTCTTCAGCTTCTTGGCGTCGGCAAGGTTCGATGTCAGCGGCTTGTCGCAGATGACGTGGATGCCACGACGCAGGAATTCCTTGGCGGCATCGTAGTGCACGTGGTTCGGCGTGACGATCGAGACGGCCTCAATGCCGTTCTTCAGCTTCGCTTCGCGAATCGCCATCTCGCGGTAGCTCGAATAGGTGCGGGACGGATCGAGGCCGAGGTCGCGGCCGGACGCCATCGCCTTTTCCGGCGTCGACGACAGCGCGCCGGCGATCAGATCGTACTGGTCGTCGATGCGGGCAGCGATGCGGTGGACCGCGCCAATGAATGCGCCCGCGCCGCCGCCGACCATGCCGAGGCGGATACGCGGTTCGCGCGCCGGTTCTGTAGATGCTTCAATTGCCATTGGTTCCTCCTGAAATGCGTGGGGGGCGGGGCTGGGAAGGGATGACCCCTTCCTGCTGCGTTCCAATCAGCCCTTCCCGTTAACAAGCGCGGGTGTCTTAGAGACCGAGCATGCGGCGGTTGGCCGCCTGGTCCGTACCGCCCGATGCAAAATCATCAAACGCCTTTTCCGTAACGCGGATGATGTGCGCCTTGACGAACTCGGCGCCTTCGCGCGCGCCGTCCTCAGGATGCTTCAGCGCGCATTCCCACTCGACCACGGCCCAGCCGTCGAAGTTGTTGGCCGTCATCTTCGAGAAGACCGCGCCGAAATCGACCTGACCGTCGCCGAGCGAACGGAAGCGACCGGCACGTTCGACCCAGCCCTGGTAACCGCCATAGACGCCCTGTCGGCCAGTCGGGTTGAACTCCGCGTCCTTGACGTGGAACATCTTGATGCGGTCTTTGTAGATGTCGATGTTGTCGAGATAGTCGAGGCACTGCAGGACGTAGTGCGACGGATCGTAGAGCATGTTGGCGCGCGGATGGTTGCCGACGCGCTCCAGGAACATCTCGTAGGTGATGCCGTCGTGCAGGTCTTCCCCGGGATGGATTTCGTAGCAGACGTCGACGCCGTTCTCGTCGGCATGGTCGAGGATCGGCTTCCAGCGGCGGGCAAGCTCGTCGAACGCTGTTTCGACGAGGCCGGCAGGGCGCTGCGGCCACGGGTAGACGAACGGCCAGGCAAGCGCGCCGGAGAAGGTCGCGTGCGCCTTGATGCCGAGATGCTTCGAGGCCGTCAGCGCCATCTTCACCTGTTCGACAGCCCATTCCTGGCGCGCCTTCGGATTGCCGCGCACCTCAGGTGCGGCAAAACCGTCGAAGGCTTCGTCATAGGCTGGGTGAACGGCCACGAGCTGGCCCTGAAGGTGGGTGGAAAGCTCGGTAACTTCGACGCCGTTTTCGCGCGCCTTGCCAGCGAACTCGTCGCAATAATCCTTCGAGGAAGCCGCCTTCTTGAGGTCGATCAGCTGGCCCGCCCAGGTCGGAACCTGCACGCCCTTGTAGCCGATGTCGGCCGCCCATTTGGTGATCGAATCCCACGAGTTGAACGGCGCGGCATCGCCCGCGAACTGTCCAAGGAAAAGGCCCGGACCCTTGATCGTTTTCATGTCAATTCCTCCCTAAAAGATGACCGTAAACGTTTCTGGCAGTGTTCTAGCACGCGATTTGCAGTCTGCAAGCCGATTTCGGCGAAACTGCAAATTTGCCCCAACGGGCGTAAATCAAAGGCGGCTGACTTAATCACGGCGTGTCTCCGGCCGCAAGATGTACGTACCGCATTTCTCCTGTCCACCACGTCGCGACTGTACCACCTGGCTGCGATCCGAGCACCTGCCGCGGCCGGCGGCGGTAGACATCGCGCCGTGCCGTGCTACTGTCTTTGGACCAGGAGGTTGGCGCATGACGCGGCGTCTGGCAGCAATCTTGGATGCGGATGTTGTCGGCTTTTCCCGGCTGATGGGCCTTGACGAAACCGGCACGTTCGCGAAGCTGAAAGCGCACAACAGCGAAGTCATCGTCCCCAGCATCGGCAGGCATCACGGACGGGTCGTCAAATTTGTCGGCGACGGCACGCTGGCCGAATTTGCAAGCGTCGTCGATGCTATCGGCTGCGCCATGGAAATTCAAACAGCATTGCTTCAGCGCAACGAGGCCATCGAGCCGGATCGACGCATGGTGTGGCGGATCGGCATCCATGTCGACGACGTGCTCGTCGAGGACGACGACATCTTCGGCGACGGCGTGAACGTCGCCGCAAGCCTGCAGGCTCTGGCGCCTCCAGGTGGGATCTGCGTCTCCCAGCAGGTCAATGACCAGATCCGGTCGAAGCTTGACTTCCGGGCAATCGATTTCGGCAACCGCAGGCTCAAGAACATCGAGCGACCGATCCGTGTCTGGCGTTGGACGCCGGAAGATGATGAACAGCGACCACCGCCGTCCGAGTGGAAGGAAGAAGCCGCGTGGCCCGTGCGCAATCGCCCCTCGATTGCCGTGCTGCCCTTCAGCAACATGTCGAGCATCGAGGAACAGGAGCATTTCTCGGACGGCTTCACGGACGAGCTGATCGCCACGCTGGCGCGCTGTCGCTGGCTGCTGGTCGCCGCCCGCAATTCCTCCTTCAGCTACAAGGGTCGGAAGGCCAATGCACAACAGGTCGCCGAGGATCTTGGTGTCAAATACGTGCTCGAAGGCAGCGTGCGCCGCGCCGCCGATCGCGTTCGCATCACCGCGCAATTGCTGAGCGGCACGGATGGCACGCTGCTCTGGGCGGAACGCTACGACCGAACGCTGGCGGATATCTTCGAAGTCCAGGACCAGCTCGCCTCCGAAATCACCGGAACGATCGAGCCGGAACTGGGCTCCATCGAGTTCGCCGCTCTTCGCGGCCGCGCCGTGCTCGACATGGACGCCTGGGAGATTTACCTGAAGGGTCTCTGGCATCTCTACCGATTCACGCTTGACGAACTGAAGACGGCGAAGGCGCTTTTCGAACAGGCGATCAGTATTGATCCGACGTTCGCGCAGGCAAAGGCCCGCTTGGCCTACGTTCACATTCAGCTCGGCTGGTACGGCCCCCTTGACGAGCGTGGTGAGCGCATCTGCGAGGCGATCGAGCTTGCCGAACGGGCGATCGGACTGGACCAGAAGGAACCCGCCGCGCACCTCGCCTTGGGCAGAGCGCTTGCGCTTGACGGGGCGACGGAGGCGGGAATTGCGCATCTGCATAACGCCTTGCAACTGGATCAGAGTTTCGCGCAAGCTCACTTCGCGCTCGGCCAGGTACTTTGCTACGTCGAGCGGCCCGCGGAAGGCATTGCCGAGATCAAGGAAGCGTTCCGGCTCAGTCCTCGCGATCCGCATCTTTGGACCTTCCATAACGTTCTCGCCATCGCGAACTATCAATTGGGCGACATGGCGGAAGCGGCCAAGGCAGCGCGCGCATCGCTCCGCTCACCGAATGCCACCTTCTGGCCGGCGATCGTTCTGGTTGCGACCCTCGGAAGGCAAGGTGAAACGGACGCGGCTCGAGAAGCGATTTTCAGGCTTCATCGCTTCAGGCCGGGAATGAACTGCGCCGACGCCCGGCGGGAATTCTATTTCGGCGACAATCCGGTGATGACCGAAGCCTTCATAAACCGCTTCATCGCCGATCTCGCCAGCGCCGGCCTACCCGGCTAGCAAGCGACACCATCAAAGAAAGGCGCCCGTCCTGTCGAACGGGCGCCGCACTAGGCTTTTCAGATCAGAACGGAGAATCCGGGAAGTAGAAGTCCTTGGCGTTGTCCTTCGTGACGAGGGTCGCGTCGAGGACGAAGGTGCCGCGAACCGGCACCTGGTCGTAGAGACCAGCGGCCGTCAGTTCCATTGCCGTGCCGACCATTGCCGGTGGATAGAGAACGTCAACCGGGATCATCTTGTCACCGTCCATGACCTTCTTGACCATATCCTTGGAGCCGGCGCCGGCGACGACATACTTGATGTCGGTACGCTTGGCCTGCTCGATCGCCTGCAGCACGCCGACAGCCATGTCGTCATCCTGGCACCAGACCACGTCGATCTTCGGATACTTCGTCAGGTAGTCCTGCATGACCTTGAAGGCATCGTCGCGGTTCCAGTTGCCGTACTGGCGGTCGAGAACCTTGACCTTGGAGCCGGCAATGCCCTTGTCGAAGCCGTCCTGGCGCTGCTGATCGATCGGGATCGGCAGACCGCGGATGACGACCACTTCGGCATCCGGCGTCTGAGAAGCGATGTACTTGCCGGCGACTTCACCGAGCGCCGGATTGTTGCCAGCAACGTAAAGGTCGCGGACGGAGTCATCGTTGGTCGATGGAGCTCTGTCGACAAGAGCAACGTACTTGCCCTTGGCCTTGACTTCCTTGATGGCGTTGACGAGCGGATCGGGATCCGACGGCAGGATGACGAGTGCATCGATGCCCTGCGTGTCAAGATCTTGTACGGCGTTGGCCTGGCTGGCAGCGTCCGGCGAGGTCTTGACGATGACATTCAGGCCCGGATGCTCTTCCATCAGTTTCTTGGCGATGCGTTCGGCATGGAACACGACGCCTGAGGTCCAGCCATGGTCGGCGGCCGGAATGGACACACCGATGGTGAACTTCTTGTCCTGTGCGTATGCGGTACCCGCCAGCGTGACGGCCGCAACCGCAAGACCCAACATGAGTTTGCGCATTCTATTTCCTCCCAATAAACGTCAGGGACTTTTCCTACCCGTCAACCGGACGCCCTGTGATCCCGGCCAATTCCTGGAGCCTATCCGCTATGATTTGCGGACCAGCGAGCGCTGTACCAGCATGGCGATGATGATGATCGCACCCTGGATTGCACCGATGAGATATTCGCTGATGAAGTTCGACAGCAGCATGATGTTGCCGACGAGTTCGAGAATGAAGGCGCCGCAGATCGTACCCCAGACACGGCCGGCACCACCCTTGAGCGCCGTGCCGCCGACGACGACAGCAGTGATGGCCTGTAGCTCCCACAGAATACCTGTCGTTGCCGAGGTTGAGCCGAGGCGCGGCACGTAGAGCAGCACGGCGATCGCCACGCAGAGCCCCTGGATGACGAAGGCGATAGTGCGCACGCGATTGACTGCAATGCCGGAATAGCGCGCGACATCGCTGTTCGAGCCGACGGCGACGACATGGCGACCGTAACGCGTGCGGTAAAGGATGAAGGCTGCAACGGCCGTCACGGCCAGGATCACGACAATCGGCACCGGCACTCCGAGAATGCTGCCGAAATAGGCCGGACGGTAGAGCGTCTGAATATCGGGCGAGCGTAGCGTAATCGCCCCGCCCTGCGACAACCAAGTCGTCAGGCCGCGATAAATACCCATGGTGCCGAGCGTGGCGATAAATGGCTCGATCCTGCCGACGGTGGTAATCAGACCATTGGCAAGCCCGCAGAGCGCGCCGGCAACAAGCGTAAACAGGACGGCGGCGACCAGCATCAACGTCGGATCGGCAATCACGCCGGAATTCATCAACAGGATCATCAGGCTGGCGACGAAAGCCACCATAGAACCAACAGAAAGATCGAGGTCCCCCGCCGAGATGACGAAGGTGGCGCCGACAGCAATGATGGCGATGAAGGCACAGCGCGTCGCGACATTTGCAAGGTTCGTGATGCCGATGAAGTTCGGGTTGACCATCGCCCCCACGATCAAGAGCAATATCAGGGCTGCAAAGGGCGCAACCGCCCGCAGATCGATATCACGCCAGGGGCGACGCCTGATTTCCCTGGTCTCCTCGTTCACACTCATCTCCAAACCGACCTCCCGCCCCAAATTAGATGGGCATCATACCTGCGCGGCCCGCTGAGCGCAGCCGCCTCTCCGCCAGCATCAGGCGGCTTTCTTCTTCAATCCGGCTGCATAGCGCATGATCTCCTGCTCGGAGATCTCTTCGCCCTCGAGCACGCCGACAATGCGCCCCTCTCGCATCACGGCGACCCGGGTGCAGAGGCCGATCACCTCAGGCATCTCCGAAGAGACGACGATGATCGATCGACCGTCGCGCGCCAGCGCCGAGATAAAATGATAGATCTGCTGCTTGGTGCCGACATCGATGCCGCGTGTCGGCTCGTCGATGATGATGATCTCAGGCTCGGTCTCCATGACCTTGGCAAGCAGCAGCTTCTGCTGATTGCCACCCGACATGCGACCGGCGACGATATTGGTGTCGCGCACGCGGATATCGAAACGTCGCCGCGCCGTGGCAAGCGCCTTTGCCTCACTGCTCGGGCTGAGATAGCCGTGCCGCGAATGCTGGCCGAGTGACTGAAGCGTCAGATTGGTCATCATGCCGGAACGCAGGAGAAGACCCTTCGACTTGCGATCCTTTGTCATGTAGGCAAGCCCGGCGCGGTTGGCGGCATGCACATCGCCCGAAAGCACGGTCTCGCCGCGAATGACGACCTCGCCGGATGCGCGGGCGCGCAACCCGGCGATCGCCTCCATCAGCTCCGTGCGACCGGACCCGATCATGCCGGAAAATCCGATGATCTCACCCTTGCGGACCTCGAAGCTCGCATCCTGTACATATGCCGTCGAAACCCCTTGGACCCGGAGGACGATTTCCTCGTCGACGTTGGGCTCGACCTTGGTCGGATAGAGGCTTGAAAGCTCGCGCCCGACCATCAGCTGGGCGATGGATTCGCCGTCGAGCATTGCGGTCGGCGCCGTCTTGACCCACTGCCCATCGCGCAACACGGTCACCCGGTCGGTGATCTCCATCACCTCGTCGAGCTTATGCGATACGAAGATGAAGCTCGTCCCCTTGTCGCGCAGCTTGCGCACCTGCCGGAACAGGAAGTTCGTCTCTTCGCGCGACAGCACGGCCGTCGGCTCGTCCATGATGACGACCCGGGCATCGCGACTGATTGCCTTGGCGATTTCAACCATCTGCTTGTCAGCGATCGACAATGTGCCGATTATGGCATTCTCGTCGACATGCGAACCAAGAAGATCGAGCGCCTTGCGGGTCTCGGCGCGCATGTGTTTGCGGTCAAGGATGCCGAAACGCGTGACTTCGCGACCGAGATAGAGACTCTCGGTGACGGTCAGATGTTCGGCGAGATTGAATTCCTGGTGGATGAGAACGATGCCGAGCGCTTCCGCCGCACCGTTGGCCGGCAGCACGACGGGCTCACCGTCGAGCAATATCTCCCCCGAACTCGGCTGCTCGAAGCCGGACATGACCTTGACCAAAGTCGATTTACCGGCGCCGTTTTCGCCCATGAGAGCATGGATTTCGCCGGCGCGCAGATCGAAGTTGACACTAAAGAGAACTTGCACGCCGCTGAACGACTTGCAGATGCGCCGCGCGGACAACACCACAGGCGCGGCGTCGACAGAATCCACACTCATTGACTGGCTTCCTCCCTGCGGCTCCCATCCGCTGGACGCCATATGTAAACCTTTACACGACGCATGTAAAGGTTTACATCATCGTTACACACAGATCTGCCGGCTCCGGCGTTTGACCTCTCGACAAGTCTGTGTAGTGTCGCGGCGAAGGCATCCCAAGGCAGGACGCAGTGTCGAATTCCACGCCCGCAACCATAGAAGACGTCGCTCGGATCGCCGAGGTTTCGATCGCGACGGTGTCGCGGGCGATCCACATGCCGGAGAAGGTCGCCAACTCGACGCGGCTGAAGGTCAACCAGGCGATCGCCATCACCGGTTACACCACCAACGCCATGGCGCGGAGCCTGCGGCTCGGCCGGTCGAACATGATTCTCGTGGTGGCCCCCGACATCGGCGACCCGAATTTTTCCAACATTCTCGTCGGCCTCGAGAACGAAGCGCGCGCCCATGGTTACGGTGTTCTGATCGGCCATACGCAAAATGATGCGCAGCGCGGCCTTGAATATCTGAAGTTCCTGAATTCCAACCAGGCCGCCGGTCTGATTCTCTTTACCGGCATTCTGCCTTTCGGTCATCAGACCATGACCGCCCGCCTGCCGCCAAGCGTTGGCGTCTTCGAGCCGGTCTTCAACGGCGGCATCCCCTATGTCGGCGTCGACGATGTGGAGGGGGCCAGAAAGGCAGTCGACCTGCTGCTTGCCGAGGGACATCGCAAGATCGCCTTCATCGGCGATTCGCGCACCCGTCTCGCCTACGCCAGACGTCGCGAGGGTTATGACGCAGGGCTCGATGCGGCAGGCGTTGCGCCCGACAAGCGCATCGTGCTCGAAGGCGACGGAACGCTTGAAAGCGGCCGCCACGCCGTCGAGCAATTGTTCATGCGCGACACGCTGCCGACGGCCTTCATGTGTGTGAACGACCAGACAGCGATCGGCGTGATGATCGGTCTCGGCGCCCGCGGCTACGACATTCCGAAGGACTTCTCCGTGACCGGCTTCGACGACGTGCCACAGGCTGTTTTCATGTCGCCGCCGCTCACCACCATCCGCCAGCCGCGAACAGCGATCGGCAAGCAGGCCATGGCGCTCCTCTTGGAATTCCTGTCCGACGGCCAGCCGGCGGAGACCGAAATCCTGCTGCGCCCGGACCTTGTGGTGCGCAATTCAGTGGGCGCACCGTCGCGGCGATGGACGAAGCGCTGAGGCCGCTAACAGATGTTTTAGCCACCCGACACCGACATGGACGTCCCGCCACGCTTGGGGGCGGCGGGAGCGGTTGGCCTTCGTGCCGCAACTGCTATTGGCTACTGCGACTTTTGAGGATCGTCCGCCGGGTTGACGTACTTAATGCTCCACGGGCCGTTGGTGTTGATTTGGACGACAGTCTCATCGTCGAAATAGACGAAATGCGCCGTGCCCGGCGGCAAGGCAAAGAAACTGCCCGCGGGCAGTGCCTTCGTGGCGCTCCGATCGGCGGTTTTGCCCATGCCAATTTTGGCAGCCCCGGATATGACGGTGACCACTTCATAGCCAGGATGCGTGTGCGGTGGGATCGTATAGCCCGGCGGCAATTTGAGCCGAAGGGCAAACAAGCCCTTCTTGGTGGGATTGCCGAACAAGACCGCCGCTTGGGCTCCGGCAGGAAGCGTTTTGGGAGCCTCGATCCACTTGACATCGCCGGGAGCGAATATTGCGTGCGCATCCTCGGCCAAGGCAAAGGCTGTGGTCCCGCAGAATCCAATCCAACCGACTGCGAATATCGATGCGATTTTCATGATATCCTCCCTCTCGCCGGGCCTTTCACCTCGGCTGCACGCTGGGGCAGGCTCGCGAATGCGAAGAATACGTCCGCGGACCATCTCTAAGCAAGCGCTCCTCGGTCATCCGATCGAATGTCGGCAAGTCATTTCACCCGCTTGAAAATCCATTTCACGACGTATTCGCCGCTTCGCTTCATCTTCGTTTTCGTCTTGACCTGGACCGGCCCGCCAAGAGCAGCCTCGGCTGCATCAAACGCGTGCCGGGCCTCGGCCATTGCTTTGTGATAGGCGCTGTTGTCGCGCTTGGGGCTGTCGGCGACTGACTGCACGAGGGCAGTCCAATCACGTTCGCTGTCGCCCATGTATCGGCCTCCTGTTTGCAGGAAACCGGTCTACGCTCGTCAGCGCGTGCTGCGCAAGCCATGATGATCGGCCGATTTCTGTAACGACCACTGCGGGTGCTCGCAAACGAGGTAGGCGCCCCAGTCAGACTCACCCATCGCGGTCGGCGTAAGCGGTCAACCATTATCGGCTGTCTTTAAACGCCAATCGCTCTCCCGCTTCCGGCCGCTCGAGGATCAGCCGCTCGATCCCCTCGACTGGGGCCAGGAACGCGATGAACGCGGCGATGCCCGCAGCCGTGTTGGCAAAGGTCAGCGACTGCTGCTCGGGAAGAATGCAGATGTCGAAGGACGATTTTGATATGTCGATGCCGACAAAACGGCCAGTATAGGACATGAGGCGCTAGTCTCCCTTATACGCGAGCGCGAAGCTCTCTCAACGGTTCGACGAAGCCTCGAAATGCGGCAAAGGCTTCTGCTTTTTTCCGAACGAAAGTTCAGGCGGGGCAAGAATCAACCGCTTTGCGCATCGCCATTGAGGTGTTGCAACCACCCAATGACAAACGAGGCCGGAACATCATATCCGATGTCCGGCCTCTCAATGTATAAGCCGGGAAGCTTTCGCTCCCCGGCCCTCTCCTCCACAATCAACCGCCGATCAGACGTAACGGTTGACGATGTTTTCGAGCAGTTCCTGCTTACCGGACTTCGGCTGCGGGTTGATGTCCTTGCTTTCGACCCACTCGGCGATCTGCTCCAGCGAGTATTCGCCGCGGATGAGCTTCTGGCCTTCCGCCGTGCCCCAGCCGGCGTAGCGGTCTTCCAACGGCTGGGAGAGCGCCTTATCCTCGATCATCTTGGCGGCAGCCTTCAGGCCGCGGGCGCAGCAATCCATGCCGCCGACGTGGCCGATCAGGAGATCTGCCGGGTCCAGCGACTGGCGACGCAGCTTGGCATCGAAGTTCGTACCACCGGTCTTGAAGCCGCCGCCGGCCAGAACGTGATAGTAGGCCAGTGCCATTTCCGGAACATTGTTCGGGAACTGGTCGGTATCCCAGCCGGACTGATAGTCGTTGCGGTTCATGTCGATCGAGCCGAAGATGCCGAGCGCGTTGGCAAGTGCCAGCTCGTGCTCGAAGGAATGGCCGGCGAGGATCGCGTGGCCCTGCTCGATATTGACCTTCACTTCATTCTCGAGGCCGTTCCTCTTCAGGAAGCCGTAGACGGTCGCGACGTCGTAGTCGTACTGGTGCTTGGTCGGCTCCTGCGGCTTGGGCTCGATCAGGATCGTGCCCTTGTAGCCGATCTTGTGCTTGTATTCGACGACGAGGTTGAGGAAGCGGCCGAGTTGGTCGAGTTCGCGCTTCAGGTCGGTGTTGAGCAGCGTCTCGTAACCTTCGCGGCCGCCCCACAGCACGTAGTTTTCGCCGCCGAGCTTCTGCGTGGCGTCCATGCAGGTCTTCACCGTCGCCGCGGAGAAGGCGAAAACGTCCGGATCCGGATTGGTCGCGGCACCCGACATGAAGCGACGGTTGGAGAAGAGGTTCGCCGTGCCCCAGAGCAGCTTGGTGCCGGTCGCGGCCTGCTTCTCGGCGAAGTAGTCGACGATCTCGTTGAGGTTCTTCGTGTTCTCGGCGAAGTTCTTGCCTTCCGGACGCACGTCGGCATCGTGGAAGCAGTAGTACGGAGCGCCAAGCAGCGAGAAGAACTCAAACGCGACGTCAGCCTTCAGCTTCGCAGCCTGCATCGTGTCTTCGAACCATGGGCGCAGGAAGGTCTGGCCGCCGAAGGGGTCGCCGCCCGGCCAGGTGAAGGTGTGCCAGTAGGCAACGGCAAAGCGCAGATGGTCTTCCATGCGCTTGCCGAGGACGACTTCGTCCTTGTCGTAATGGCGGAAGGCCAGCGGATTGGTGCTGTCCGGGCCTTCATACTTGATCTTCTGGATGTCGCCGAAAAATCCGGTGCTCATCTCGTGTCTCCTCGGGTTTGAGATTGTTGTTCTGGGTTCAGTGCTGCAGCGACTTGATCGCCGGGTAGAGAGCGCGGTAACGCTTGTAGGCATCCTCGTAGGCGCCGCTGAGAGCCGCGACTGGCTCAATCGTGCCGGCCGTCTTCGGCGGTGTGCAGACGGCAACCGGATCGGTGCTGGTCGCGGCGATCAGGCCGAGACGCGCGGCGCCGAAAGCGGCGCCGAAGTCGCCGTCCGCCGGCAGGTCGACCGGCACGCCGAGCGCCGTGGCGATCGAGGCCAACCAGTAGCGCGAGCGAGAGCCGCCACCGATCGCGGTGACGCGGGAAATATCCGTGCCAGCCGAGCGCAGTGCTTCGAGATTGTCGCGGATGGCGAAGGAGACGCCTTCCAGCACGGCTTGGGTCAGCACCACGCGGCTGCTCTCGTGCTCGAGGCCGATAAAGGCCCCACGAATGACGGCGTCGTTGTGCGGCGTGCGCTCGCCCGAGAGATAGGGAAGGAAGGTAACACCCGATGGCGCCTTCAGCGTTTCGCCAAGTTCGGCGGTCAGATCCGCCGCCGACTTGCCGGTGACACCGGAATGCCAGTTCAGCGCATCCGTCGCCGACAGGATGACGCCCATCTGGTGCCAGGTATCAGGCAGTGCGTGGCAGAAGGCATGCACGGCGCTTTCCGGCTTCGGCAGATAGGCGGCATTGGCGGCAAAAAGAACGCCCGAGGTCCCGAGCGACACGAAGGCAGCGCCATCGCTGACCGTACCCATGCCACAGGCCGAAGCTGCGTTATCACCTGCGCCCCCGGCAACGACGACGCTTTCCAACATACCCCACTTGCCGGCCAGCTCGCTGCGAAGCGTGCCACCCTGCTCCGTTCCTTCGATCAGATGAGGCATCTGCTTTTCATCGAGGCCGGTGACTGCAAGAAGCTCCGATGACCATTTGCGCTTGCCGGTATCGAGCCAGGCGGTGCCTGCCGAGTCCGACATTTCGGAGATGTGCTCACCGGTCAGCCAGAGACGCAGGTAGTCCTTCGGCAGCAGCACCTTGGCGACCTTGGCGAAGATTTCGGGCTCATGCTTGGCGACCCAGGCAAGCTTCGGCGCGGTAAAGCCGGGGAAAACGATGTTGCCGGTCAGCTTGCGGAACCGCGGATCGGAATCGAGCGCTGCCGCTTCGACGTAGGAGCGGGTATCGTTCCAGAGAATGCAGGGGCGCAGCACCTTGTCGTTGGCATCGAGCAGCGTCGCGCCGTGCATCTGGCCGGAGAGGCCGATGCCCTTGACGGCGGCGAGTTCCTTCGGATGCTTTGCCTTCAGGCCGGCAACGGCTTCTTCGGTGGCACGGATCCAGTGCGACGGCTCCTGCTCCGACCAGCCCGAATGCGGACGCGAGACATCGAGCGCGCCGTTGGCCGAACCGATGATCTTCTGATCGCCGTCGATCAGCATGGCTTTGACGCCGGAGGTTCCGAGATCGAGACCAAGATACATGTGTTTCTCCCCTTGCCGTTACGGCAGATTGTCTTGCAGGAATATGTCGAGGCGGATGCGCTCCTGCGCGTCGATCACGGAAAGTCCGTCCGCCTTCGCCTTGAGGACGCGGATGGCGCTGCGAACCTCATGACCCGCATCCTGGTTCAGAATTGCGTCGATCGTTCCATCAAGGAGCGCGGCGCGTGTATGCGCCGTCAGCTCATGGGCAATGACTGTCAGCGAGCGATCGATCGCCTTTTCCTTCAGCGCCTTGATCAGGCCGCGATTGCCGGCACCGAGGCTGTAGATGCCGATGATGCCGCTGTTCTTCGACAGCGCATCTGCCACCAGCATATGGGCCATCTCCGGATCGTCGCGCCCCTCGATGACAGGCAGGATCGAGAGCGATGGAAACTCCGCCGCTATAACGGCGGCGAAACCCTCGAGGCGTTCGCGATGGTCACGCACCAGCATCGAGCCGGCGAGCACCGCGATCTCGCCCCTGGCACCGCCGAGGAAACGCCCAAGCAGCCGCGCGGCCGTGCGACCGGCTGCAATATTGTCGACACCGGCATAGTGATGGCGCTGCGAGCCGGTGAGATCCGAAACCAGCGTCACGACGGGAATGCCGTCCTTCACCAGCCGGTCGACGGCGTCGCGCACTTCAGGCGCATCGGTGGCTACAAGGGCGATTCCCGAAGGCCGCTCCTCGCCAAGCTCATCCAGAACCTTCACGAGCGCGCCAGGATCGAAGGCTGGCACCTCGAGGGTGCGAATATTCGTTCGCTCCACGGACGAACGCGCGGCAGCCGCACGCACCTCGGCGTTCAGCCTGTGCATGAAGGAATTGTCGCTGGCCGGCAGGATGAAGACGAGCGGATAAGTGCGGCCCTTGGCGAGGTTGGCAGCAGCGACATCCCTGATGTAACCGATCTCGCGAATGGCATTCTCGACCTTCTCGCGCGTCACATGGCGCACGCCCGGTCGCTGGTTCAAGACCCGGTCGACGGTTGCCAGACTGACACCTGCCGCAGCAGCGATATCGTGAACTGTAGGTCTCATCTCTCCTCCTGACGAGACCTTTAGCTCCAAATTTGATGTACGTAAATCAAAATCTGCAAGCACATTTTTCTATCGAAGATCAGCCGGTAATTTTTCACGGCTTGAAGCGTGATGTGCGATGGCGTGGAAGGAAAAATGCAACAACGCCGGCTTGGTTCCAAGGCCGGCGTCACAATGCATTCATCGGAGAAATCAGTGGCCGCCGCCACCCCCGCCGCCGCCCTGCGGAGCGGGTTTGTCGATCAGCACAATGCCGACGATCATGGCGAGGAACAGCACGGTCAGCAACATAAAGATATCGGCGAACGACATCACCATGGCCTGCTTCGTTACCAGACCGACCATCTGCTTGATCGCGACCACCGCCCCATCCATGCCATAGGCATCATAGTTCGACGTCATGTTCTTGATCTGATCGAGCGCCATCGGATTGCCCCAGTCCAGACCCTCGCGGATCCGCTGATAGTGCACGTCCTGCCGGTTCGTCAGCACCGTGTTGATCACGGCAAGCCCCACGGCGCCGCCGAGGTTACGCGTCAGGTTGAAGAGACCGGATGCGCCGCGCATACGCGCCGGCGCCATCGTGCCGAGAGCGATATTGTTGATCGGCACCATGCACATCATCAGCCCGAACCCGCGCAGGATTTGCGGAATGAACAGCTCGTAGAAATCCCAGTCCGTGGTCATGCCGGTCATGATGTAGGTGCCGGCAGCAAAGCTTATGAAGCCCAGCACCATCATCAGCCTGAGGTCCATCTTGGTCGACAGCTTGCCGGCGATCGGCGCGGTGAAAAACATCGCGAGACCCGACACGAACATCGTCTCGCCGATCATCAGCGAATCGTAGCCTCGGATGCGCCCGAGATAGAGCGGATAGATGTAGGTCAGTCCGTAGAGGCCTATACCCATGACGAAGGAAAACAGCGAGCCGACGGCAAAGTTTCGGTTGCTGAAGGCCCTGAGATCGACGACCGGGAAGTCCACCTTGAATGCCCGGTAGAAGAACACGACGCAACCGATCGCCGAGGCGACGGCACCCATGGTGATGTGGGTGTCGTTGAACCAGTCGTTCGAATTGCCTTCTTCCAGTACATATTCCAGCGCGCCGAGGAACATGCCCATGGAGAGCAATCCCCACCAATCGAACTTCTTGATCAGCGAGAATTCCGGCTTGTCGAAATCGATGAAGTTCCAGGTGACGATCGTCACGATGATACCGGGCACGATATTGACCAGAAACAGCCAGTGCCAGGAGAAGGCATGGCTGAGATAACCGCCGACGGTCGGGCCGATCGTCGGGGCAAGCGTGGCGATCAGGCCGATGATCGGCGACACGATGCTACGCTTGGAGGGCGGGAAGATCGTGAATGCGGCCGCAAAGACCGACGGGATCATGCCGCCGCCGATGAAGCCCTGAATGGCGCGGTAGACGATCATCTGGTCGATGTTGGTCGCCGTCGCACAAAGCGCGCTCGCCATGGTGAACCCCGCAGCCGAGGCGGCAAACAGATATCGCGTCGAGACGATGCGTGCGAGCGTACCCGACAGCGGAATCATGATGACTTCAGCGATCAGGTAAGATGTCTGCACCCAGCCGATCTCGTCCGAACCGGCGCTGAGGCCCGCCTGGATTTCGGCAAGCGACGCCGACACGATCTGAATGTCGAGGATCGACATGAACATGCCGAGCACCATCGCGAAGAACGCGATGAGCTTGCGGGGATCCATATGATCCGTGGCAGCCGGAGTGACCGGAACGGTTCCAATTGTTGCGCTCGCGGCCATGGGGCTACCTCGTCAGACGATATTACTTGGCGGCGTCCGGCGCTGTGCGCGTGTCGACATCAACGACAACGCTGAGGCCAGCACGCAGGCGGCCGCTATCGAGGGCGTCCTGCGGCAGCGAGATGCGAACCGGCACGCGCTGGATAATCTTCGTGAAGTTGCCCGTCGCATTTTCCGGGGGCAGCAGCGAGAAGACGGAGCCGGATGCCGGCGAGATCGATTCGACCGTGCCGACGATCGGGCGATCGTCATAGGCATCGACGTGGACGTTAACCTTCGAGCCCGGAACCAAATGCTGGATCTGCGTTTCCTTGAAATTCGCGTCGATGAAGAGCTGGCGGACCGGGACGAGCGCCATCAGACGCTGGCCGGGCGACACAAGATCGCCTTCCTGGACGGAACGGTTGCCGACGACGCCGTCATAAGGCGCCTTCAAAACCGTGAAGGAGAGGTCACGGGCAGCCTTGTCGCGCGAAAGCTCGAGCTGGCGGATCGTGCCCTCAGCTTCGCGGCGCTGCGCCTGCAGGAGCGTGATGTTTGCCTCCGCGGATGCGATCGCCGCATCGCCACCGATGAGGTTCGCCTTTGCCTGATCGAGCGCGATGTTCGCAGCGTCGAGGTTGGCGGTGGTGCCGACAGACTTGGATTGCAGTTCTGCGGCACGGGTCTGCGTGATCTGTGCACCGCGAACAGTGGCTTCCAAGGCGGTCTTCTGGGCTTTGGCCTGATCAAGGCTTGCCTGTCCACCGGCGATCTGCGCGTCGATGCGCTGCAGCGAGAGCTTTTCGGTATCAAGGGACGCCATCGCCTGATCGAGGGCGAGCTTGTAGTCGCCGTCGTCGAGCGATGCCAAGACGTCGCCTGCCTTGATTTTCTGGTTGGCAACGACATTCACCTTGGCGACGTAGCCTGTGACTTTCGGCGAGATCGTCGCGATGTCGCCTCCGATATAGGCGTCATCGGTCGAGACCAGGAAACGGCCCGTCGTCCACCAATCGTAGCCGTACCAGGCAGCGCCTGCGAGCAGCGCAAGGCCAATGATCGGCAGAGCGAGACTGCGCTTTTTCTTCTTCTCTGCGGGAACGGCCTGCGTCTCAGCAGGAGCTTGCGGCGCGCGCGGTGCTTCCGCGGTGGGGACTGCGGCTTCCTGAGCCTTGCCCTCGGCATCAGCAGGCTCGCTGACGATGCGGGCAACATTGGCTTTTGGACTGGACGACATGGGCGGCTACCGGTAAATCGAGTGGAATTTAATCGAACTGAACGGTTCGGTTCAGTTGACATAGAACCTTTTTCCATTCATATCAAGATATATCGAACCGGTTGGTTCGGTTTTATTAACGAAAAATTCGCTGATGCGGATATGGTTAAGGAGCGATGACAGAGCTTTCCGATACGCGCGTGGACGACTCTCCCTCGACTGGCGGCCGGTGGGCTGCAGGCGAAGACCCTGCCAAGCGCAAACAAATTCTCGACGGCGCCCGACGCGTTTTCATGAAACTTGGCTTCGATGCCGCGAGCATGAACGATGTAACGCGCGAGGCCGGAGTTTCAAAGGGAACGCTCTACGTCTACTTCGCCAACAAGGAAGAGCTCTTCACCGCGATGATGGAGAGCGAGCGAGCGGCCTTCGTCGCCAGCGTGCGCAATACTCTCAAGAAATCCAATGATCCCGACGTCGCGTTGCACGACTTCGGCATGACCTTTGTCAGCCACCTGACCGAGGATAAGGTCATCAATGCAATGCGCACGGTCATCGGTGTACGCGACCGCATGCCGCACCTCTGTCAGCGTTTTTTCACCGGCCCGGAGAACATCCGGACGGTGTTGAAGGATTTCCTGACGAGCCAGGTCGAGGCTGGCCGTTTCGAGATCGACGACATCGAGCTTGCCGCCCGGCAATTCCTGGAACTCTGCGGTGGAAGTTTCTTCAAGCTGCGCCTGTTCGGCGACATGGACGCCCCTCCTCCGCGCGAGGAGATGGATCGCGTGGTCAATGGCGCCATCCGCGTCTTCACGGCAGCCTATGGCGCCAAGAAGCAGTCCTGAACCCGCCCTTTGATTTCTTCCTCCGTCGGCGCCAGAATTCCGCAACCCGGATCAAACGCGACGTACTGCCTTTCGCTATGAAAGGCGTGCAGCCAAGGGAGAAGGAATGAGCGCCGTCGGACGAGCGATCTGGTTTATCGAAAGTCATTTCGGCAACGACATCACTCTGCAAGAGATTTCGGACGTTGCCGGGCTTTCGCGCTACCACCTTTCGCGCGTCTTCGGGCTTGTCACCGGGCATTCGATCAGCAGCTATATCCGCGCCCGCCGCCTGAGCGGTGCGGCACGGACGCTGCTCGATCAACCGGCCAACATTCTCGAGGTTGCTCTCGACGCGGGTTACGGCTCGCACGAGGCATTCACCCGTGCCTTTCGCGATCAGTTCGGTCTAACACCTGAGGCCGTCCGCAAGCAGGGGCACACGCGCAACCTCGCACTTCTGGAGCCGATCCGCATGGACCCCGCCCGTCTTCCCGAACTCGAACCGCCGCGCTTCGAAACCCTGCCGCCGATGCTCTTCGCCGGTTTGCAGGAGACATATCCCTACGGTGGCAACGCCGCGATCCCCTCACTGTGGCAAAAATTCAATGTTCATTTCGGCAACATTCCCGGCCAGATCGGCAATGTCGCCTATGGCGTCTGCACGCATATCGAGGGCGAGGCCGAGACGTTCCGCTACATGGCGGCAGTGGCAATCGATGACAGCAGCGACCTGCCGGACGGCTTTACCACGCTAAAGATACCCGGCCAGCGCTACGCGGTCTTTGCTCATCGCGGCCATGTCTCTGGCATTCCCGCAACGATGCATCAGATTTTCGGGAACTGGATGCCGAACTCCGGCATTCAATTCGGCAACATGCCCGACATGTTCGAGCGCTACGACGAGCGCTTCGACCCCTATACCGGCATGGGCCTGACGGAAATCTGGATTCCCATCAGGGAATAAAAGGCGTCTGGCTTTCGTATATCCCCTTGCGCGCTTGCCAAGGCAGGCTGCGTCCGTACATTGCGAGCGTCAAATCTATGTGGCGCAAGGGGATATACGCCAATGCAAGACATCATGATGCTCGTTCAGGACCCGGCCGCCTGGGTGGCCCTCGTCACCCTCGTGGTGATGGAAGTGGTCCTCGGGATCGACAACCTCATCTTCATTTCTATTCTCACCAACAAGCTGCCGCCCGAGCATCGCGAGAAAGCACGCCAGGTGGGCATTGGCCTCGCCCTTGTGATGCGACTTGCCCTCCTCGGCACCATTGCCTGGATCGTAAAGCTGACGGCACCGATCTTCGAACTGTTCGGCCACGGCTTCTCCTGGAAGGACATCATCCTCATCGCCGGCGGTCTCTTCCTCTTGTGGAAAGCGACGAAGGAAATTCACCACAACGTCGATCCGGTCGATCAGAACGAGGATTTCATTGGCACGGCAGCGACGGCCGGCTTTGCAGCCGCCATTGGTCAGATCCTGCTGCTGGACCTCGTCTTCTCGGTCGACAGCATCATCACCGCCGTCGGCATGACACCGCATTTGCCGATCATGGTCGTCGCCGTGATTGCGGCAGTGACCGTGATGCTGGTCGCCGCCACGCCGCTTGCGAATTTCATCGAGAAGAACCCAACCATCGTCATGCTGGCCCTTGCCTTCCTGATGATGATCGGCACGACCCTGATCGCCGAGGGCATGGGCTTCCACGTGCCGAAGGGCTACGTCTACGCTGCGATGGCCTTCTCGGCGTTGGTGGAGGTGCTCAACATGTTCGCCCGCAATGCTCGCCAGCGGAAAAAGCAAGGCGGCCACTGAACCACCAAACGGCGCGGCTGCGGGCCGCGCCCTAAAGCATGTCCCCCAGGCTCCAATGATTGCCCCACCGCGCGTCGATCTCGTCATCGACGTTCTGATAACGGACGTCCGTCGATAGCCTGATCCGGTTCGAGGCGCTTTGGTTCGTGGTCGAGGCGTGGATCATGTAAGGACTGTGCAATACGACGTCGCCGGCCTCGTAGTCGGCGACCAGCCAGCGCGTATTGAAGCGCTCCGCCATCTCGGGGAGGTCCTTCGAAACCCAGCCGCCCTCGGTCATGTTGCGGTTGAATGCACTGATCCTTTCCTCTGCCGACAGGTCGAGGCTCTTCCTGGAAAATTCCTCTTCCATCCGCACGCCGAGGGCATGCGATCCCTCAAGATAGACGAGCCCGCCCATGTCGACCGGCGTATCGCCGATTGGAATCCAGGCGGTCACCAGCCGGTTGGTGCCGCCCCGCAGATAGACGAGATCGTAATGCGCGGGGGTTGCCGTCGCTGTGCCGGGCTGGGTGAAACGCATGATCTTGCGCTTGTGCAGGTAGGAGATTCCGCAAAGGAACTCGTCCATGAACCCCGCAAGCCGCGCCTGCGCGCAAAAACCCTCAAAGGCGACCGAGCGGACGAGCGACATCAGAATGCGATCGACCTGGCCTTTGTCTAAGCCCGTGCCGGCCGATAGCCCGAGCATCGGATCGGAGCCGGGTGCGACGAGCCCGCCGCGTGCCAGATGCGAGAAAACCCAGCCGCGAAACGCATTCACCGCTTCGGGATCGAGAAAGCGCTTCAACCAGACATAGCCGTTTTCGTGATAAAGCCTGCGGATCGCCTCCACGCCGATCGACGGATCCGTCGGCACGAGCCCACCCAAGCGGTTCGCCGCAGTCGAAAGGACCTTCCCGTTAGCGCCCAGGTCGGTCGCCGGCTGACCGGGCTTGCGATCCAGAGCAAGACTTGACATTTCGATCACTCCCAAAGCGAATAGACGTTGGAAAATCTGGAGGAAAGAAAGCAGACTTGCCATGGATGGAAAGAATGACTGGATTTTTCGCTCATCATGAAACGCCGATCGCGCTCTATCGCTCACCCTCTGCCGGCGGCACGGCGCTCGCCGTCACGGGGTTCGGCCGGCAACGCATTGGAACACGTATCGCCGACCGCCGCCTGCCGATGCACGCCGTCGTTCTCGTGGAAGCCGGGCATGGCACCTTGCAGACGGTGAAGGCAGGTGTTCAGGAGATCCGTGGGCCATCGCTCTTCTGGCTGCCCGCCGGCACATTGCATTCCTATGGCCCGACCAACGGAGAGAGCTGGGAGGAACGATGGGCTCTCTTCGAGGGAACGCTGACGGCAGACCTGATCCGTCAGCGGCTGATATCGGCGGCAGCTCCGCTGGTGCGGCTGCACAATCTTCGCGAGATGCAGCATCTCTTCAGCGCGCTTCATTCGGACTTTGCAGCAGGCGATCCGCTCAGCCTTGCATCGGCAGCAGCGACGCTTCACCGCATCGCCGTCCAAGGCGCCCGCCAGGCAACCACGCGCAGGAACGATGCCGGCGACGTAAACGTTGAGTTGGTGATCGAGACCCTGCAGCGTCGCGCATTCGAGCCGACGGACATGCAGTCCCTCGCGCAGGAATTCGGCATGTCGCCGGCAACGTTGCGGCGGCGTTTCCAGGCGGCCATCGGCCTCTCACCGAAGGCCTTCCAGCAGCGCCTTCGCATCGATCGGGCCAAGCAGTTGCTGGCGACATCCGATCTCTCGATCGAGGCGATTTCGAATGCCGTCGGCATTGACGACGCATTCTACTTTTCCCGAATGTTTCACGATCGCGAACACTGTTCGCCAAGCGAGTTTCGCCGCCAGCACTGCAGATTGTGAGCGCAGCCGTATCAACCGGTCTTCGCAATGTGACGAGTGGCGGGCTCAGTGCGCTCCGGCACCACCACCTGCCTGCGACTTCCGGGTGAGCAACAGCGCGAACGCGGCGATGGCAAGCACCACTCCGATGACGGCGAAAGTGTCGCTGAAGCCAAGAATGAGCGCCTGGCGCTTGACGATTTGGCCCAGGACGACGATGGCTTTCTTGCTGGCGACCGCCGGGTCTGAGACCCCGTGCGCCAGGAAATAATTCGTCGTTTGGCTGAGGCGGTCGCGAACCTCGTCGCGGGCAAGCGTCACAGACTGACCGATGATATTCGAATGGAACTGCTCGCGCTTCGTCAGGATCGTACCAAGCGATGCCGTGCCAACGGCGCCGCCGAGGTTGCGCAGCATGTTCGTCAAGCCCGATGCAGCCGCAGCATCCGACGCCGCGATGCCGGCCGTCGTGATGGCGGTGATCGGGGTCAGGACAAGGGCCTGGCCTATGGCGCGCACGATATTCGGAATCCAGAACTGATCACCGGCGTTGTCTGCCGACAGCGTGATGTTCATGAAACAGCTGATCGCGAAGATCGAAATGCCGAGGAAGCCGATATAGCGGGCGTCGAAGCGCTTCATCAGCAGTGGGACCAGCGGGATGAGGAGCAGTTGCGGCAATCCGGTCCAGGCCAGCACATTGCCGATCTGCTCGGCGTTGTACCTCTGCACCTGACCCAGATACTGCGGGAGGATGTAGACAGTGCCAAACAGGGCGACGCCGACGAGCACATTGACTGCAACGCCGATACCGAAATTGCGCTGTTTCAAAAGACGCAGCTTCACCAGGGGTTTTTCAACCGTCAGTTCGATCCAAACGAAAGTGACGAGGAAGACAACAGCCACGATGCTGAGCTTGACGATGAAAGGCGAGGAGAACCAATCCTCTTTGTTGCCCTCCTCAAGCACGGTCTGCAGGGCAGAAAGGCCGATTGCCATGGTAAAAATGCCAGCCCAGTCGCCCTCCTTCAGCAGGTGGAGCTGCATCGGCTGCTTCTCGAGCGTCAAGGCAAGCGCGATCGCCATGACGGCGCTTGGAACGGCGTTGATGAAGAAGATGGTCTGCCAGCCGTAATTTTCGGTGAGAAAGCCGCCGATCGTGGGGCCGATGGCCGGAGCGAAGGTAACGGATAGGGCAAAGAGCGCCAGGCCGCGCGGCTGCTGTACCTTCGGCAGCTTGGTCAAGACCATGGTGAAAGCCATCGGGATCAGCACGCCGCCGGCAAATCCCTGCAGCCCGCGCAACAGAATCATCGTCCCGAGATCATGGGCGAACGCACAGGCAATCGAAAAGATCGGGAAGAGAACCGAATTGACGAGAATGTAGCGGCGGAAGGAAAAGACGCTGCTGAAATACGCCGTCAGCGGAATGACGACGATCTCGCCGATCAGATACGAGGTTGAAATCCAGGCACCATTGTCGACGCCTGTGCCGATGCCGCCCTCGATGTCGAGGAGGGAAGCATTGGTGATCTGGATGTTGAGGATTGCCATGAATGCGCCGATCATGCCGGCAAGTACGGCAATCCAATCCTTCATGCTGGCACGCGGCTGGGAGACAGCAATTGTGGTAGACATGACAAGATCCTCATCTTCTGCCCATCAGGCCCCATGGGTCGCGTTGACGGCCTTGGTGTCGATGCTCGGTTGCACCGACATGCCAGGACGAAGGTCGCCGCTGGCGGCACCATTGCCGTCGAGTACGATCTTGACCGGGATACGCTGCACGACCTTCGTGAAATTTCCGGTGGCGTTATCAGGTGGCAGTAACGCAAACTCCTGGCCGCTGGCCGGCGCTATGCTGTCGACATGACCGTGATATGTGCGGCCGGGGAAGGTATCGACTTCGATGTCGACCGGCTGGCCGGCATGCACGTCGGTCAGCTGCGTTTCCTTATAGTTCGCAATCACATAGGCCGCATTCGTCGGGACGACCGACATCAACTGCGTACCTGCTTGAACGTACTGACCGACGCGCAGCGTGCGGTTGCCGACGGTGCCGTCAACCGGTGCCACGATCGTGGCATAGGAGAGATTAAGCTCGGCCTGACGCTCGACGGCCTGGCTGCGGGCCAGAGCAGCTTTTGCCTGAGCAAGCTCAGCGTTCAGAAGATCGACCTGTTTTCCGGCCGCATCGAGCGCTGCGCTGTCGCGCGCGATCGTTGCCTGTGCCGCGGCGATCTGCGAGGCCGCCTGCTGGGCGGTCTGGACCGGGGCGTAGCCGTTGGTGGCAAGGCTCGAATAGCGCTTGTTGTTCTGCTCGGCGAACGTCTCGTTGGCCTCGTCGACCTCGACGGTGGCACGGGCGGCAGCGATCGTCGATTGCTGGATAGCGAGGGCCGCCTGCTTGGCATTGAGCGTGGCCGCAGCGGCGGAAACGTCGGCTTTTGCCTGGTCGAGCGCCGTCTGGAAATCGCGATCATCGATCCGCGCAAGCGGCTGGCCCGCCTTCACCGGCTGATTGTCATTGACAAGCACCTCGGCCAGATAGCCAGAGACCTTGGGCGCGATCGTGCTGTTATCCGCCTTTACATAGGCGTCATCGGTCGACACATGGAAGCGACCGACCGTCCAGTAATCGTGCCCGTAATAGGCGCCCGCGGCCACGATCGCGAGGGCCGCCGCGCCAAGCAGCAGCGACCGACCCGGGCGCTCGCGCGATTGCGGCGGCGCCTTGGCGGCAGTGCGTGGCGCCTCCGCTTGCAGTGGCCTGCCGGCCTCAAGCGTTTCCGGGGCCGCCTCTATCACCGGTTCAGTGGTCGGGGCGCTGTTGTTGTTCAGAGCATGCAGCTTCTGGGCGGTCATTGTTTTCTCCGATCATGGCCGCCGTCGGGAGGGCTGCGGCGCCTGATGCATAAAAAGGAAAATTGACGTTTTCCAAAATATGCTCTATAAAATCGATGTCAACATGAATTTGGAAAATCGTGATGGTCCCAAATCACAAGATCGAGAGAAGGCCCCGTGGCAGACCGCAGGCGCGGTGCGACGAGGACACCAGGAGCGTCATCATCGAGGCTGCGAACAAGCAGTTTCACGAGAATGGATATGCGACGGCGAGCATCGCGGCGATCGCGCAGGAAGCCGGCGTCTCGACGAAGACGCTCTACCGGCTCTTTCCAACAAAAGCCGACCTCTTCTCGGATCTGATTTCCGATCGCATCGGCCGCTTTCTGTTGGCCCTCGACCCGACCACGCTTGCGGCGGCTGATCTGCGCCAGGGGCTGGAGCGGATGCTGATGGCCTACGGCATGCTGACGCTCTCCGAAGACACCATCACGATGATGCGCCTTGTGATCGGCGAGTCCGACCGCTTCCCCGAGATCGCGGCTTCGTTCTATGAAAACGCCATCGTCCGAACGAATGCGCTGATGGAGGGATGGCTGCGCAAGCAGGTCGATCGCGGCGTCATCGCCCTCGCCGACCCGCATGCCGCCTGCGGGATGCTGCGCGGCATGATGGCCATGGAGCCCCAGCGCGCCGCAATGTTGCGCCAGCAGCCGGCCCCCGGGATCGAGGAGATCGCCGCGCGGGCAAAAATGTGCGCAGATCTGTTTATGAACGGTGCGGCAGTCGTTCCGGCATAGAAGCCGCGCCTAAGCGCGAAGACCGGCGTCAGGCGGTCCTTGCAAGCTCCTTGTCGATCGCCGAGACCAGCCGCTGATCCTCGGCGGTGACATCAGGCGCAAACCGCGCAACCACCTTGCCGTCGCGACCGACCAGGAACTTTTCGAAATTCCAGAGGATTTCACTGTTGTCGCCGCTCGCCAGGCCGTTGTTGCGCAGCCGCTCCCGCATCGGACCGTCGCCAATGGCAGTACCGGCAGCGGCTGTCAGCAGTTGGTAAAGCGGATGTTTGTCCTCGCCCTTTACCGAGATCTTCGAGAAGATCGGGAATTTCACGTCGTAGGTCAGGGTGCAGAATTCGACGATCTCGGCATCCGTGCCAGGCTCCTGCCCCTTGAAATTGTTTGCCGGAAAGGCGGCAATCACGAAGCCGCGCTCGCGCTTGTCCTCATAGAGCTTCTCAAGCCCTTCATACTGGACGGTCAGACCACATTTGGAGGCGACATTGACGACCAGCATCACCTTGCCACGGTGATCGTTCAATGTCGTCTCGCGACCATCAGCCAGCTTCAAGGGTACATTCAAAATATCAGTCATCGCCATCTCCAGCATGAATTTCGCTGCGGAAGCTATACCCACCCAGACGTTTGTCCAGCGGGCAAACGCAGTCCACTGGCAAAATCAATTAAAACAGCTAGTTTGCCCCGAGAGCACGGGAGGGCGCGACGGAAGATGGTGCTGGAATTGCTGGTGGCGGTCGTTGTCTTCGCCTTGCTCATGACAGCCTCGATCGGAACGATGCTGACCTATTCGAAGCTGCCGGTCCATCACCGCCAGGACGAAACGAACACCGTCGTCCGGCTGGTCGCCAACATCTTCGTCGTCATGACCTCGCTCGTCTTCGGCCTGATGATCAATTCCTCAAAGAACACCTTCGCCGAGATTGACAAGAACGTTCACGCCTTCGCGACGCAGATCATCCTTCTTGACCGGACATTGCGCACCTACGGCCTGGAGGCCAACGAAACCCGCAAGCGTCTGGAAAACTACGTCGAAAACGCCCTTAGCAATCCAGTTCGGGCGCCGGATCCGTTGGTTAAAAGCGACCGCACGAGCGAGCTTGCTCTCAACGCGGTCGGCGACAGTCTTGCGCTGATCGCACCATCCAACCCGGGGCATGTTGTGCTGTGGAACGACGCCCGCCAGCAGTATCAAAGGATCGTCGAGCAGCGCTGGATCATCGTCGAACAGTCGGAGGGCGTCATCCCCCGGCCGCTCATCACGATGTTGACGGCATGGCTGACGCTGATTTTTGCCAGCTTCGGCTATCGCGCGCCCAGGAACGTCATCGTTGTGCTGATGTTCTTCATATCTGCGCTGCTGATATCCTTATCGATCTTCGTCGTGCTCGACATGGATGTTCCGTTCGCGGGCTGGATCCAGATTTCCGACACGCCTCTCCGCAGGGCGCTGGCTGAGCTTCAACAGTAGCAGCGCCCGATCGCCGCGCCATCGAGAACAGACAGCACGGCGCGACGCCTCATCAGGCTCAGCGAACCGCAACCGCTGGCCACGCGATGAGATCGGCCTTGGCGCCGGCGAGCGTATCGCGGCTGCGGGCGACGACATCATGGGGAAAACCAAGCGGAATGGCACTCGCGTCATCCAGCCGCCGGACGTGTTCGTCAGTAAGCTTCACGTCGAGCGCTGCGAGGTTGTCGGACAGCTGAGCAGGTGTGCGGGGGCCGATGATCGGCAGCGTGTCCTTGTGCAGCACCCATGCGATGGCGATCTGGCCGGCGGACATTCCGGTTTCCTCTGCAATGGCAATCAGAGTGTCGACGGCTGCGGTCTTGCGCGCATCGCTCTCCGCGTGAATGACGACGCCGAGGCCCTGCTGCCGGCCGGTCTCTCCCTTGCGATACTTGCCGGTGAGCAGTCCGCCGCCAAGCGGCGACCAGCCAACGGCGCCAAGCCCAAAGGCTGCCGCCATCGGAAGCAGTTCACGCTCGGCGGTGCGCTCGACGAGGCTGTATTCGAGCTGCAGGGCCGAAAGCGGCGCCCAGCCGCGAAGCTCTGCAAGGGTGGCCCCGGTTGCCGCTCGCCAGGCAGGAAAGTCGGAAAGGCCTGCGTAGAGAATCTTGCCCGATCGGACGAGGTCATCGAAGCCGCGCATGATCTCATCGATCGGCGTCACCGCGTCGGGCATATGCGCCCAGAGAAGATCGATGCGATCGGTGCGAAGCCGTTTCAGGCTTGCCTCGACGGACTGGACCATGGCCTTGCGGCTATTGCCGGTGCGGTGCAGCCCCGCGCCATGGGTGTCGCCAAGGGAGTACTTGGTGGCCACGATGACATCGTCGCGATCGCTTTGGATGAAATCGCCGAGCATCGTTTCCGATTGACCGAATTGGTACTGGTCCGCTGTGTCGAGAAAATTACCGCCGGCGGCGCGATAGCCGTCGAACATCGCCTTGGCATCTTCGCGGCTCGACCCGTAACCCCAGCCGGTTCCGAAGTTGCCGGTACCGAGCGCCATGCTGGAGACGCGAAGGCCTGTCCGGCCAAAGATTCTATAACGCATTGTCATCGCCCTTCTTGTGTCCTTCATCTATTTTTAAATGACGATCGTCATTCGTTTGCATTTAAATGACGGACGTCATATAACTTGTCAAGCGTAAATCATGAGAGCCTAACATGCGCCCGACCAAGGAACAGGCAAATCAAAACCGCCAGCGGATCATCGACACGGCCGGCAAGCTGTTTCGCGAGAAGGGGATTCATGCCGTCGGCGTCGACGACGTCATGAAGGGCGCCGGACTGACGCATGGCGGCTTCTACGGCCACTTCAAATCGAAGGGCGACCTCGCCGCGGAGGCCCTGAGCCACGCCATGGACGAAAGCCTGAGATCGGAGCAGGATTACCCCTCGCTCGCGGCCCTCGCAGAGACCTACCTGTCAAAGGCGCATCGAGACGAAACCGAGAATGGCTGCACGGTGGCGTCGCTCGGCCCCGAACTTGCGCGTCTGCCAAGCGGCAAGCGCGGTGTAATCGCCAGCTACATCAGGAAGCGCATAGGACAGGTCGAGGCACTGCAGGAAAAAACCGGCGGCAAGGCTGATCGCGGCAAGGCGATTGCCGATCTCTCAAGCCTCGTCGGCGCCCTCGTCATGGCACGCGCGGTCGATGACGAGGCATTATCCGACGAGATCCTCGCAGAAACGATCCGCATAATCGGCAGCAATCGTTAGCCCTTGCGGTGGGCGGTGCTCAAGCCGCTGAACCATCACCGGCCATCGGCCATGGCCGGAGGGGGCGATCGCCGGCGATGGTTGCGGTCCATTGCCGCCAGACTGTCTGAACCCCTCCTCGATCTTGCCGAGGTTGAACGAGCCAGGCATCTGACGTGGCGGATACTCCTTCATGGTCGTCAACTGCGCCGCCAACCCCTGGATCGGCACAAGGACGAAGGCACGGTCGAGGAACCAGTCGTTATAAGTATTGGAATCGTGCTGGGCCTTTTCGAAAGGGTCGCGGCGCAGCGAACCGGGACATTGCCGCCGATCAAGGCGGCACGCCCGGCGGTAAAACTTTGCTGTAGTAGTCGCCCAGTCCGTCGGGGCCAACACTTGAGAGCGGTTTAACTCGAGATGACCTCCATCGATGGGACATTCGCGTCTTGACGGCCATCGTCCCGCGTCCTGGACGACGGACCACGGCGCCCACTTGCACGCAGAGAGTTTTGCTGGCGCAGCGGGATTGAATAGCCGCCGGCGCGGCACAGTTATCCTTCAGGAGTTTTCTGCCGCCCAGTCTCTGTTTCCGGAAGAGCATGACAACGCATCAGATCCTCGCCTTTGGCGTCATCGGCCTGATGATGGCAGTCTTCATCTGGGATCGGTTCCGCTATGACGTGGTCGCCTGTTGTTCTCTCGTCCTGGCGGTGGCGGTCGGCATCGTCCCTTTCGACAAGGCATTTTCGGGTTTCAGCGATGACATCGTCATCATCGTCGGCAGTGCGCTCATCGTCAGCGCCGGCGTCGCGCGCTCGGGAATCGTCGATACGACGATCAAGCGCTTCTTCCCCAACCTGAACAAGCTGCATGCGCAGCTTGCCCTGCTTCTTATTGTCGTCGCGGTTCTTTCCGCCTTCATCAAGAACATCGGCGCACTTGCGATCATGATCCCGGTCGCTTTCCAGTTTGCCCGCAAAACCGGGAGATCGCCATCGCTCTACCTGATGCCCATGAGCTTTGCTGCCCTTCTCGGCGGGCTGATGACCCAGATCGGCACCTCGCCGAACATCGTGGTCTCGCGCCTTCGCGGCGAAATTACCGGGGCGCCGTTCACCATGTTCGACTTTACGCCCGTCGGCGCGACGCTCACTCTGGTCGGAATCGTCTTCCTGATTTTCTTCCACCGGCTCGTTCCCGAGCGGCAGAACGAGAATCCGTCGCTGGAGGAAGCGCTGGATTTCAAGAACTACTTCTCCGAAGCAACCGTGGTGGAGGGCTCGAGCTTTGAAGGCAAGGAGCTGAACGGGATCCTGCAGCTCGGCGATGGAGAAGTGGTCGCAACTGCGATCCTGCGCGGACATTCGCGTCTCTCGCCATTCCCTGACATCCTTCTAAAGGCAGGAGATACAATCCTGCTGGAGGGACGCCCGGAAGCGCTGGACCGCGTCGTTTCCAATGCCAAGCTCAAGCTTTCCGGCAAGCCGATTCCCGAAGCAAAAGCCGAAGGAGACGTGACCTCAATCGAAGCGGTCATCTCATCGGAATCCATGTTGATCGGCTGGTCTGCACGCCAGCTCTCACTGTGGAACCGCCGTCGGATCAACCTGCTTGCCGTCAGCCGCCATGGCCACCGGCTGACGGAGCGGCTGAGCGAAGTGACACTGCGCGCCGGCGATGTTCTTGTTTTGCAGGGCAGCCGCCGAAACCTGCCGGCCTTCCTGCAGGAATTCTCCTGCCTTCCTTTGGCGCAGCGCGACATCATGCTTGGCACGCCGCGCAGGGCCTATGTGCCGCTGCTGATCCTCGCGGCCGCGATGGCCGTGACGGCAGCCGGAATGGTCCCGGTCTCGGTCGCCTTCTTCTGCGCCGCACTGGCGATGGTCGTCTTCCGGGCGATTCCGCTCGCCGAGGTCTACAAGGCCGTGGACGGACCGATCCTGATCATGCTTGCAGCTTTGATCCCTGTCTCCGACACACTGCGAACGTCCGGTGGCAGCGATCTGATCGCCGGATGGCTCGGGCACTTTGCGGCCCAGATGCCGCCCTTCGGCGCATTGGCGCTGATCCTCATCACCGCCATGGCGGTGACACCGTTTCTCAACAATGCGGCGACGGTCCTGGTCATGGCGCCGATTGCGGCGAGCTTTGCCCAAGCACTCGGCTATAGACCCGAGGCCTTCCTGATGGCGGTCGCCATCGGCGCCGGTTGCGATTTCCTGACGCCGATCGGCCATCAGTGCAACACGCTGGTTTTCGGGCCCGGCGGTTATCGCTTCAGCGATTACCCCCGCCTCGGCCTGCCGTTGTCCTTCATCATCGTCCTCGTCAGCGTGCCCGCACTGCTCCATGTCTGGCCAGTTCACTGACGCTATTGCCCATTTTCCTTGACGCGCGCGGTCGAATATGGCCTTAAGGCCAGCCAAATGGGCAATCGGCGACGAACAGGGGCAGTGCCCTTTTCCGGCCGGTTTCCTGATCCAGTTATCTGCATTCTTTCCGGCCGAACGTCGCTTTCTCAAGAAAGCCGTCCGGCATCATTTGACGGGCACATAAAATGACAGCTTCCGGCGTCCGCGTCCGCATTGCTCCCTCGCCGACCGGCGAGCCGCATGTCGGCACTGCTTACATCGCTCTCTTCAACTATCTTTTCGCCAAGAAGAACGGCGGCGAGTTCATCCTGCGCATCGAAGACACCGATGCGACGCGCTCGACCCCGGAATTCGAAAAGAAGGTGCTGGACGCGCTGAAATGGTGCGGGCTCGAGTGGAAGGAAGGCCCGGACGTCGGCGGTCCCTATGGTCCCTACCGCCAATCGGACCGCAAGGAAATCTACACGCCCTACGGCCAGGAGCTGTTGGACAAAGGCCATGCCTTCCGCTGTTTCTGCACGCCCCAGCGGCTGGAAAAGATGCGCGAAGAGCAGCGCGCCGCCGGCAAGGCGCCGAAATATGATGGTCTCTGCCTGAAGCTCACCGCCGAGGAAGTTACCTCCAAGATGACAGCTGGCGAAAGCTCCGTCATCCGCATGAAGATCCCGGCGGAAGGGTCCTGCGACTTCACCGACGGCGTCTACGGCGATGTCAGCATTCCGTGGGACTCGGTCGACATGCAGGTGCTGATCAAGGGCGACGGCATGCCCACCTATCACATGGCGAACGTCATCGACGACCACCTGATGAAGATCACCCACGTCGCTCGCGGCGAAGAGTGGCTGGCCTCGGTGCCGAAACACATCCTGCTTTATCGCTACTTCGACTGGGAAGCACCGGTCTTCATGCACCTGTCGCTGATGCGCAATGCCGACAAGTCGAAGCTGTCAAAGCGCAAGAACCCGACCTCGATCTCCTACTACTCCGCTCTCGGCTACATCCCCGAAGCGCTGATGAACTTCCTCGGCCTTTTCTTCGTGCAGATCGCCGAAGGCGAAGAGCTGCTGACGATGGACGAGCTCTCCGAGAAATTCGATCCGGACAACCTTTCCAAGGCCGGCGCGATCTTCGACATCCAGAAGCTCGATTGGCTGAACGGTCGCTGGATCCGTGAGAAGCTGTCGGAAGAAGAATTCCAGACCCGCGTGCTTGATTGGGCGATGGAAAACGATAGGCTGAAGGCCGGCCTGCGCCTGTCGCAGTCGCGTATCTCCAAGCTCGGCGAACTTCCCGATCTCGCAGGCTTCCTGCTGAAGTCCGATCTCGGTCTCGACCCGTCGGCCTTCGCCAAGATCAAGTCGCCGCCGGAAGAGATCCTCGAGATCCTCAACACCGTCCAGCCGGACCTCGAAAAGATCCTCGAATGGAACGTCGAGACCATCGAGGCCGAACTGCGCGCTATTGCCGATCGCATGGGCAAGAAGCTGAAGGTCGTCGTGGCGCCGCTCTTCGTCGCCGTCTCCGGCTCGTCGCGCTCGCTGCCGCTATTTGACTCGATGGCGATCCTCGGCCGCTCGGTCGTGCGTCAGCGGTTGAAACTGGCGTCGCAGGCCGTGGCGTCACTCGTCGGCCCGAAGAACTGAAGGCTAGAAACATGACTGATAAAAACGAAAAGCCCACAGCAACGGAAAACGTCATCGAACAAGATGATACGCTCAAATCCACTGGCTTATCTTCAGACGTCACTCAAGTGCGCGCCCAGAAGCTCGAGCTGCTGCGCGAGCAGATCGGCGACGTCTATCCGGCGCATTTCCACCGCACCATCACCAATGCGGAGTTGGTCGAGAAGTACAAGGACCTCGAAGCCGACGTCGAGACGCAGGACATCGTGACCGTTGCCGGCCGCGTCTATTCCTCGCGCAACTCCGGCATGTTCATGGATATCCATGATGCCGGCGGCAAGATTCAGATCTTCAGCCACAAGGACACCACGCCGGAAGACGCCCGCGCCCTGCTGCCGATGATCGACATCGGCGACATCATCGGCGTCACCGGCCTCGTGCGTCGCACCAAGCGCGGCGAACTCACGATCAACGCCCAGAAGATCGAAATGCTGACCAAGTCGCTGCTGCCGATGCCTGAGAAGTGGCATGGCCTCACCGACATCGAGGCGCGCTATCGCAAGCGCCACCTCGACATCATGACCAACGAAGAGTCGAAACTGCGCTTTCAGCAGCGTTCGAAGATTGTCTCCGGCATCCGTCGCTTCATGGAAAATGACGGCTTCATGGAAGTCGAAACACCGATGCTGCACTCCGTCTATGGCGGTGCCACCGCCGAGCCGTTCAAGACGCACCACAACACGCTGAAGCTCGACATGTACCTGCGCATCGCGCCGGAGCTGTTCTTGAAGCGCACGCTGGTTTCGGGCCTTACCGACAAGGTGTTCGAGATCAACCGCAACTTCCGCAATGAAGGCGTCTCGACCCGGCACAATCCTGAATTCACCATGATGGAGTGCTACTGGGCCTATGCCGACTACGAGGACATCATGGACCTCGTCGAGCGGCTGTTCGAAAGCCTGGCGCTATCGATCCACGGGACGACGGAGTTCCCCTTCGGTGACAAGACGATCTCGTTCAAGGGCCCGTTCAAGCGTGTACCGATGCCCGACGCCGTCAAGCAAGTGACCGGCATCGACTTCCTCAGCCTCAAGACCGACGAGGAAGCTCGCGCTGCCGCCAAGGCTGCCGGCTTTCCGGTCGAGAAGGACTGGACCTGGGGCGAATGCCTTGCCTTCATCTTCGAGGAGAAGGTCGAGGCGACGCTCATTCAGCCATCGCATGTCACGCATTTCCCGAAGGACATCTCGCCCTTTGCCAAGGAAGTGCCGGGCGAGCCGCGCCTCGTCGAGCGCTTCGAGACCTACTGCAACGCCTGGGAACTCGGCAACGCCTTCTCGGAGCTCAACGATCCGGAAGAGCAGCGCCGCCGCATGGTCGAGCAGCTGGAGCAGGCACATGCCCGCGGTGAAAAGGAAAAGCAGCTGGACGACGAATTCCTCGATGCGATCGACCAGGGCATGCCGCCGGCCGGCGGCCTCGGTATCGGCGTCGACCGCCTGATCATGCTCTTGACCAACGCCCCGTCGATCCGCGACGTCATCCTTTTTCCGGCTCGCCGTAGCAAGGCTGACTGAAACAGGCACAGTTGAATAGAGAAAAGGCGGCCGCCCGATGGGCTCGCCGCCTTTTTCTTTCGAACCGTCAGTGACCGGCAGCCGGTGCCGCTTCTTCGGCCGCAGGTTGTTCAGCAGGCGTTGCACCATGCCCGCCGCCCTCGGCCGGCTTTTCTTCCTTCCCCTCTTCCGCCTTCTCGCCCTTGCTCTCGCCTTCGCCACCCTTCGTGGCAGCGACGGCGATCGGATCGATACAGTCGGAGTATTCCTTGAAGGATGCGTTCAGGGCGGTGATTTCGTCTTCGGGCAAATCGACGCGTTCGCCGAAGAACAGCCCGTTGGCGGCAGCCGACCCGTCGTAATAGCGGGCCGTGTAGGTCCTGGCCTGCGCGCTTTCGAGAACGGCGTCGGGATGCGGTATGTAGACGACGTCGGCGCCGATCGCCCGGCCGCGAATGTCGGATCGCAGCGTCGGCCCATTGGTATCGAGGACGACGACCTGCACCAGATCAGGCTTCTGCGCATCGTAGATCGCCTTGGCCACCCGAAGCGCGGTCTTGACCCGCGTCATGCCATCGGTCGGCTCGGTCTTGATATATTTGCGGACCCAGACCCGGTCCTGCTTCTTGATGGTGACGAGATTGACGTCGGTGCAGGAGAGACCATTCATTGTTTCCGCGGAAAGGCCAAGGATCCTGTGTTTGCCGATAAAAAGCGCGGCACCGCCGGAGACGCCCCCGAGAAGGGCGACGCCAGCGATGATAAACACCAATTTCCGGGAAGGCCGGAAGATGCGCAGTAGGGCCTTCACGCCAACTGCTCCGCCATTGACAAGCTCCAACGCAATACGAGTGGTTTCAACGCTAGAGAAATGACGTTTCTGAATACTTAAACGAGCCCTCCAAGTTTGCGCCAGTATGGGATTAGCACCAAAAAAGGTCCAAGCTTTCCCGATGCTTGCCAACGTCCTTGCGGCCATGCTCTAACGGCGCATGGCCTTCACCCTTCGCCAGATTCAGTATTTCGTTGCCGTCGCCGAACAGGGCTCCGTGACGCGTGCCGCGCAGAACCTTTCGATCTCGCAATCCTCGGTTACGGAAGCCCTGAAGGAGCTGGAAACCGACCTCGGCGTCGAGCTTTTCGAACGCCATCCACGCGGCCTGACGATCACCCACAACGGCCACCAGTTCCTGCGCCATGCGACGAAGATCCTGGCGAGCGTCACAGATGCTCGCACCAGCTTTTCCGGCAAGCAGAACGAGATTTCCGGAACGCTTAACATCGGCGTCACCTCGCTCGTCGCCGGCTATGTCCTCTCCGATCTCCTGGCGCGCTATCGCCGCGCCTGCCCGGGCGTCGAAGTCAGTGCCATCGAGGACAATGGCGGCTATCTTGAACACCTGCTGGTCGGCGGCGAGTTGGATGTGGCGGTCATGGTCATCTCCAACCTGCGCGACCGCATGGCCCTGCAGGCGGAAATCCTGGAAACCTCGCCCTACCGGCTGTGGCTGCCCATGGGCCATCCGCTCGTCTCTGCCGACATCATTTCCGTCGCCGACATCGCCCGCGAACCGCTGATTATGCTGACTGTCGACGAAATCGAGGAAAACACCGGCAAGCTGCTGTCGGCGCTCGGCGCGCGTCCGCATGTTGCCTTCCGCACCCGCTCCGTGGAAGCGGTCCGCAGTCTGGTCGCCACCGGCGCCGGCGTGGCGCTGCTACCCGATCTCGTCTATCGCCCTTGGTCGCTGGAAGGCGATCGCATCGAGAGCCGCGACGTGTCCGGCTCGCTGCCGGTCGTCCAGGTCGGCATGGTCTGGCGCAAGGGCTCCAGTCTGCCGCAAGCCGCGCGCGACTTCGTCGGCATCGCCGAAGCGCTGCGATCCGGCCGGCCTCGCTGACGATTCGTTACGATATCGGAAATTCCGATATCGGCTTTCTGATAAATGAATTTGCGAAACCGGAAAATTCGTCGCACCTTTTCAACCGGGAACATAACGCCACGAAAAGTGGCACAACCGGGAGACAGACGATGAAATATCTTCTGAAATCGTGCACCGCTGCCCTCGCGAGCCTGAGCTTCGTGACGCAGGTTGCCGCCGCAGAGCCGCTGAAGGCGCTGGGCAACGGTGAGGGTGCGGTCAGCATCGTAGCCTGGGCGGGTTACATCGAGCGTGGCGAAAGCGACAAGAGCTACGACTGGGTCACTGCCTTCGAGAAGGAAACCGGCTGCAAGGTTTCCGTCAAGACGGCGGCGACCTCTGACGAAATGGTCTCGCTGATGAACGAAGGCGGCTTCGATCTCGTCACTGCCTCCGGCGACGCATCGCTTCGCCTGATCGCCGGCAAGCGTGTGCAGCCGATCAATACCGACCTCATCCCGAGCTTCAAGAACGTCGATCCGCGCCTGCAGAAGGGCCCCTGGTACACGGTCAACGACGTCCACTACGGCGTTCCCTACCTTTGGGGGCCGAACGTGCTGATGTATAACACCGATGCCTTCAAGGGGAAGGCACCGACCAGCTGGAAGGTCGTTTTCGAGGAAGAGACCCTTCCGGACGGCAAGTCCAACAAGGGTCGCGTCCAAGCCTATGACGGTCCGATCTACGTTGCCGATGCCGCGCTCTACCTGATGGCGCACAAGCCGGAACTCGGCATCAAGGATCCCTATGAGCTGAACGAGGATCAGTACAAGGCGGCCCTCGACCTGCTGCGCGGCCAGCGCAAGCTCGTTTCGCGCTACTGGCACGACGCAATGATCCAGATCGACGACTTCAAGAACGAGGGCGTCGTGGCCTCCGGCTCCTGGCCGTTCCAGGTCAACCTGATGCAGGCTGACAAGCAGAAGATTGCCTCAACCTTCCCGGAAGAAGGGGCGACGGGCTGGGCCGATACGACCATGCTGCATGTCGACAGCGAGCATCCGAACTGCGCCTACATGTGGATGGAACATTCGCTCCAGGCCAAGGTCCAGGGCGATGCCGCTGCCTGGTTCGGCGCCGTACCTTCGGTTCCCGCGGCCTGCAAGGGCAACGAACTGCTAACCGATGAAGGTTGCGCAACGAACGGTTATGATCATTTCGACAAGATCAAGTTCTGGAGAACGCCGACGGCCAAGTGCACGACGCAGGGCGAGTGCGTGCCGTATCACCGTTGGGTCTCCGACTATATCGGCGTGATCGGCGGACGATAATCTCGCCCGCAACCTCTCTTTCTCCGTAAGCGGAGAAGACGCCCTTTGAGGGGCAGACGAGGGGGCAACCGAAGACAAGAGCGGACGTCCGAGCGCTGCGCGACGACGGAAAGCCGATTTGTCCCCTCGTCGAAGCCTTTTGGCCACCGCCTTCCCGCGGGGAAGACGAGACATCAGACACAATCCCGGAGTTTACAATGACCCCCGCTGTCCGTTTCCAAAAGGTCTCACGCCATTTCGGGCAGGTTCGCGCCGTCGATGGCGTCAATCTCGAAATCGCGCCGGGCGAATTCTTCGCCATGCTTGGCCCTTCCGGATCCGGCAAGACGACCTGCCTGCGCCTGATTGCAGGCTTCGAGCAGCCGACGGACGGCCACATCGAAATCTTCGGCGAGACGGCCGAGGGCATTCCGCCTTATCGCCGCAACGTCAACACCGTCTTCCAGGACTACGCGCTCTTCCCGCATCTCAACATCCTCGACAACGTCGCCTACGGGCTGATGGTCAAGGGCATCGGTAAGGCGGAGCGCACCAAGGCTGCAGAGCAGGCGCTGGAGCTGGTGAAGCTTCCCGGCTATGGCGCCCGCAAGCCCGGACAGCTTTCCGGCGGCCAGCGCCAGCGCGTCGCGCTCGCCCGCGCCCTCGTCAACAAGCCGAAGGTCCTTCTCCTCGACGAACCGCTCGGCGCCCTCGATCTGAAGCTGCGCGAGCAGATGCAAGAAGAGCTGAAGAGCCTGCAGCGCGCGCTCGGCATCACCTTCGTCTTCGTCACCCATGACCAGGGCGAGGCCCTGTCGATGGCAGACCGCGTCGCCGTCTTCAACAACGGCGGCATCGTCCAGGAGGGCACGCCGCACGACATCTATAGCCGCCCGAAGACCCGCTTCGTCGCCGATTTCGTTGGCTCCTCGAATGTCATCGCGCCCGAGCTGATGACTTCGCTCGGCGGCGAGAAGCGTTGGGCGAGCCTGCGCCCGGAAGCGATCCATCTCGCTGGCGACGGCGTCGAGGCGCGCGTCCAGAATGCAAGCTTCCTTGGCGCCGCAACCCGCCTCTCGGTCGATATCCGCGGCACCCGCCTGCACGTCATGCTGCCGGCCGGCACCAACGTGCCGGATGTCGGCACGAGCGTCCGTCTCGTCTGGCAGCCCTTCGACGTGCACTACATGGATGATGCAGCATGACAGCGCTTGCCCTCACCAAGCCGGCCGAGCTGCGGGAAACCTCGATCCTGCCCGGCCGCGGCGGTTTCTTCGGACAGCTCTCCGATGCCTTCTGGCGGCATCCGAAGCTGCTGCTCTTGCTGATGCTGACGCCGCCACTTCTGTGGCTCGGCATCATCTACATCGGCTCGCTGATCGCACTGCTACTGCAGAGCTTCTTCTCGATCGACGATTTCTCGGGCCTGGTGAACTACGAGTTCACGCTCGCGACCTATGCGCAGCTCCTCAGCCCGACGAACTTCGACATCATCATCCGCACCATCGTCATGGCGGCTTTGGTGACGCTGGCCTCCGCCGTCGTCGCCTTCCCCATCGCCTACTATGCCGCCCGCTATGCGCAAGGCAAATGGAAGGCGCTCTTCTATCTCGGTATCATGCTGCCGCTTTGGTCGAGCTACCTCGTGAAAATCTATGCCTGGAAACTCATCCTCGCCAAGGAAGGCATTCTCACCTGGATCTTCGCCAAGCTGCAGCTTTCCTGGCTGCTCGACGGTGTCCTCAACCTGCCCGTCATCGGCGGCAATTCGCTGTCGGTCAGCTATCTCGGCACCTTCCTCGTCTTCGTCTATGTCTGGCTGCCCTACATGATCCTGCCGACGCAGGCCGCACTCGAGCGTGTCCAGGCCAACCTCATCGAAGCCTCCGCCGATCTCGGTGCAACCCCGAGCCAGACCTTCCGCACCGTGCTGTTCCCGCTGGCGCTGCCCGGCATCGTTGCCGGCTCGATCTTCACCTTCTCGCTGACCTTGGGCGATTACATCATTCCGCAGATCATCGGCTCGTCGCGCCTTTTCATCGGCCAGGCGGTCTATGCCCAGCAGGGTACCGCCGGCAACGTCCCGCTCGCGGCCGCCTTCTCCGTCGTTCCGATCGTCATCATGGCCATCTATCTCTGGCTAGCCAAGAAACAGGGGGCCTTCGATGCGCTCTGACCGTTCACAGCGTTCACCACTGCTTCTGAAGATCGCCGCCGCCGGTGGCCTGCTCTTCCTGCATCTGCCGATCCTGTTGATCTTCGTCTACGCCTTCACCACCGAGGAGAGGAGTTATCAGTGGCCGCCGCCGGGTCTGACGACCCAATGGTTCGCCGTTGCATGGAACCGTCCCGATGTCTGGTCCGCGCTCGGCCTCTCCGTGCAGGTGGCCTGTGTTGCCACCGCCATCGCTCTGGTACTCGGAACGCTTTGCGCCGCCGCCATCAGCCAGACGAAGTTCTTCGGTCGTGAAGCGATCTCACTCCTCGTCATCCTGCCGATCGCGCTGCCCGGCATCATCACCGGCATTGCGCTGCGCTCGGCCTTTAGCCTGTTCGACATCCCCTTCTCGGTCTGGACGATCGTCCTCGGCCACGCGACCTTCTGCGTCGTTGTCGTCTACAACAACGCCGTCGCCCGCTTCCGCCGCACCTCCGGCTCGCTGATCGAGGCGTCGATGGACCTTGGCGCTGACGGCTTCCAGACCTTCCGCCATGTCATCTTGCCCAATATCGGCACGGCGCTGCTCGCCGGCGGCATGCTTGCCTTCGCGCTGTCGTTCGACGAGGTGATCGTGACCACCTTCACCGGCGGTCAGCAATCGACGCTGCCGATCTGGATGCTCGAAGAACTCATCCGTCCGCGCCAGCGCCCGGTCACGAATGTGGTCGCAATGGTCGTCGTGCTCGTCACTTTCCTGCCGATCCTGGCAGCCTACTACCTCACCCGCGACGGCGATCAGGTCGCCGGGGCCGGCAAATAACCCAGAGTGGGATGCGGAAAAGTGTGAAGCGGTTTTCCGCCCACATCCCACTCGACCAACAACAAGGGAGAACACCATGGACACCGCGATGCTGATTGGATCCCGCTTCGAAGCGGGCACGGAAACGGAAGAGCACATCCTGAACCCGAAGACGGGCGAGACAGTGCTTGACCTGCCGGAAGCCTCGATTGGCCAGATCGACGCCGCCGTCGATGCCGCGGACAGCGCGTTCAGGAGCTGGTCGCAGACGACACCGGGGGAACGTTCCGGCTACCTCCTGAAGATCGCCGATGCGATCGAGAAGGACGCGCAGGGCTTTGCAACGCTGGAAGCGCTGAACTGCGGCAAGCCGATCAACGCCGTGCTCAATGACGAAATCCCGGCGATCGTCGATTGTTATCGCTTCTTCGCCGGCGCCGTGCGCAACCTGCATGGACCGGTCGCCGGAGAGTATCTGCCGAACCACACCTCGATGATCCGCCGTGACCCGGTCGGTATTGTCGGCTCGATCGCGCCGTGGAACTACCCGCTGATGATGATGGCCTGGAAGCTCGCTCCGGCCATCGCCGGCGGCAACACCGTCGTCTTCAAACCCTCCGAGCAGACGCCGCTGACGGCGTTGAAGATGGCGAGGCTCCTCGCCGATATCCTGCCCGAGGGCGTCGTCAACGTCATCCTCGGCCGCGGCGAGAGCGTCGGCAATGCCCTGATCAACCATCCGAAGATCGGCATGGTCTCGATCACCGGCGATATCGCCACCGGCAAGAAGGTGTTGCAGGCTGCTGCCAAGACCGTCAAGCGCACGCATCTGGAGCTGGGCGGCAAGGCGCCGGTCATCGTCTTCGACGACGCCGATATCGATGCCGTCGTCGCAGGCATCCGCACCTTCGGCTATTACAACGCCGGCCAGGACTGCACCGCCGCCTGCCGCATCTATGCCGACGCCAGGGTCTACGACAAGTTCGTCGCCGACCTCTCCTCGGCCGTCTCCTCGATCAGGTTCAATCAGGCCGACGACACCGAAAACGAGATCGGCCCGCTGATCTCCAAGCGCCAGCGCGACCGTGTCGAAAGTTTCGTCACCCGGGCTGCCGAGCACAAGCACATGGAGGTCACGACGGGCGGCAAGTCATCGGGCGAGAAGGGCTTTTTCTTCGCGCCGACGGTCATCGCCGGCGCCATGCAGGACGACGAAATCGTTCGCCGCGAGGTCTTCGGTCCGGTTGTCTCGGTCACCCGCTTCAGCGATGTCGAGGATGCTGTCACCTGGGCGAACGACAGCGATTACGGCCTCGCCTCGTCGGTCTGGACCAAAGACATCAGCCGCGGCATGAAGACGGCCGCCCGCCTGCAGTATGGCTGCACCTGGATCAACACCCACTTCATGCTCATCAACGAGATGCCGCATGGCGGCTTGAAGCAGTCCGGCTACGGCAAGGACATGTCGGTCTACGCACTGGAAGACTACACCGCCGTCCGGCACGTGATGATCAATCACGGCTGACCTGCGCCGGGCCTTACGGCCCGGCAGCTACCCAAACAACATGCAAAGGGGAGCCTGCATGAAACGCCGTGCCATTCTTGCCGCCCTCGGCGGCATCTGTCTCGCCTCGGCCCTTGCCGGAATGCCGGCTTATGCTGCCGACCAGACGCCGCTGGCGATCGTGCAGTATCTGGCTGCATGGAACGCCCATGACGCCGCCAAGGCCGCCTCTTATTTCGACGAGAAGGTGAGTTATTACGACGCATCCGTCGGCAAGCCGACAGTCGGCAAGGCCGAAGCCAAGGCTGCCGTGATCGACAACGTCATGACCGCCGTGCCCGACTTGAAATGGATGATGCGCGGCGATCCGATCGTCAGTGGAAACAAGGTCTCGTTCGCGTGGACCTTCACAGGAACGAACAGCGGTGTCTGGGCGGATGGGACGGCCGCCACCAACAAGTCCTTCTCGTTCGACGGCGCCTCGGTCTTCGTCATCGAGAAGGGAGCGATCAAGCAACAGTCCGACTACTACGACGCCCTTGGCTTCTACAAGCAACTGGGCCTGATGTAGCAGACTGCCTCGCCGCGTGCCTGCCGACGTGGCAAACTTGCCTGCGCGAAGCACTGGCGCCTGAGGGCCATACCAATTGTGGGCCATCGGACATGGAACAATTCTCTTTGCCCCGCGTCATCGTGACGTAGAACACGGAGGAAATCATCCATGCTCAAATGGGCTCTCATATTTTTCGTTGTGTCCCTGGTCGCCGGCTTCCTCGGTTTTTCCGGCGTCTCAACGGCAACGGCAACGATCGCGCGGGTTCTGTTCGGCATTGCGCTGGTAATCTTCCTGATCTTCCTCGTCCTCGCGCTGTTGGCTGGCAGTGCGGTGCTTTAGCCCGCTGCCAGGCGTTGAGCGGCGAAAAGAGGCACCGGTTCCTTGAAGCCTTTCAGGGACACTGCTCCCAGACCCTGGAAGGCAAGACCGCGTGCTGCCGCTTCGGCGGCAGCACGCGTATTGAGGCAGACGAGGGTCTGCGAAGGCCCTGCGACGGAAGAAACACGCGCCGCGAGATTAACCGTCCTTCCGAAGATATCGCCGTCACGCGGCACCACCTGTCCCGTAGCCACGCCGACCCGCGCAGGCGGCAACTCATCCAAATGGCTTTGCTCCACCAGCGACAACGATGCTTGCACCGCCGAAGCCGCATCCGGGAACAGCATCATCACCCCATCCCCCAGCGGCTTGACGATCCGTCCGTCGAACGCGCACGAAAGACGTTGCGCGATTGCTTCAAAGCGTGCGGCCTTCTCGGCGGCGGAAACGTCCCCGATCTCATGCGTCAGCCCGGTGAAACCGGAGAGATCGGCGAAGGCCACGGCCGGCAGGCTCTCCTCGTCACCAGGTTCCAGGCCGTGCTCGCGCAGAGCATCCTGCAGCCTCCCGACGATGTTGTCGAAAACCGCCTCCTCCAGCATCCGCCGCTGTAGCAGGAAGAGCATTCGGAAACCGACCCGCTGCAGCGACAGCCGCTTTGCGGCGGAAATCTCCAGAAGATGGCGATAGCTCAGGCCCGCATTCAGCATGGGCTCCTCGACCTCGGCGCGGAAGAGGTCGCGCATCGTGTCGACGCAGCGGCGAACCGAATGACCGAAGACGCGCAACACCCGCTCCACGCCTGCAACGGAGGCACCAAGCTGTATGCACTCCGTCAAAAGCCGGATGAATTCTACATCGTCCTCGCGAAGCGGCTGATCCACCGAAAGCGGCGGCAGACTGGCGCATGCCCTGACGCCATTGAGCATGTCGAGATCGAGTTGGCCTGCCGTCATCTCAGCCAAAACCAATGCCTCGGTCATCATCACCGGCTCGAACATCAGCTGATTGGCGAACTCCAGAGAAAAGATCTGCCGCTTCAAACCTTCCGCCAGCACATCAAGGCCGATGCCGGCATCCTGCAGGGCAAGAATCAATTGGAGCCGGCTGACATCGCTTGCGGCATAGCCGGCATGTCCGGGGCCGATGATCTGTAAGCGCTCGAGATCGCTGAGGCGGGCATCGTCGCAGCCAGCAAGTGTCAACAATCTCTCACGCAGCAACGCTTCCATCATAGCAACCTCTGGAGAAGGAGATTGCTTCATACATCAGATCCGTGTGCCCCTCCACGCAGCCAAAGGGGTTAGAGGAGGCTCGCACCGACATTGATGGCAAGCGCCAGGATCGTCGTATTGAACAGGAACGACAGGATGGAATGCAGGAGCGTCAGCTTGCGCATGGTCACCGATGTCGTCGCGACGTCGGCCGTCTGCGATGCCACGCCGATGGTGAACGAGTAATAGAGGAAGTCCCAATAGACCGGCTCGTCATTGCCTTCCGGAAACTTCAGCCCTTCCCCCTTGTCCTCTCCGCCATAGAAGCGATGTGCATAGTGTACCGTGAACAAGGTATGCAGGAATGCCCAGGAGATTAGAATCGTGGCGATTGCACCAAGCGCTCGTACGAGTGCTTCGCCTGCCACAGCTTCCTTGGCTGTATGAAGCTCCAGTGCGATGCCGGCGATGCTGGCGAGCGCCGCCAGGATCGACAGCGCCAGCAGGAAGACGTCTGAAAAGTCAAGATCCTCCGCCCGCCTGCGGATGCTGGCAACGCTCGCGCGCAACATCCGGCGCCAGGTGAGCGCGGTAAACACGATTGCGCCGACGTTCCAGCCGAAGATCAGGTTCTGCGGGTTGACCTGGCGGCTGGTCACCAGCAGGAACGTCACCAGCCCGGCGGCCACGGCGACGACGAACACCAAATGCCGTCGCACTTGCCCCATGACCCGGCTTTCCCGGTCCTTTGCGTCTTCCGCCATTGAACGCTCCGCCCGTGCGAGATCGTCGTTGATATCAGCTTGATGGCAGCGGGAGCAATACGATCTCAGCCGGTCCAGCCACCGTCGACGACATGGATCTGACCTGTCGTGAAGCCGGATTCGTCGCCGGCGAGATAGGTCACGAGAGCAGCAATCTCCTCTGGCGTTGCAATCCGCCCCATCGGCTGGCGGGCGATGAAATCCTTCAGCGCCTTCTCGTAGTCGCCGGTCGCACGCAGACGATCGTGCAACGACGGACTGTCCACAGTGCCGGGGCAGATCGCATTGGCGCGGATGCCTTTGGCAACAAAGTCAGAGGCGATCGACTTGGTGAGCCCGATCACGGCCGCCTTCGACGCGCCGTAGGCGAAGCGATTGGGCACGCCTTTCACACTGGAGGCGACCGACGCCATGTTGACGATTGACCCCTTACCCTTCTCCAGCATGCCGGGAAGAAAGGTGCGGCAGGTCGTATACATCGCCCTTGCGTTCAGGTTGAAGGAGAAGTCCCAGTCCTTCTCCTCGCATTCCAAGATCGAGCCTGCATGAACGAAGCCGGCGCAATTGAAGAGAACGTCGATCGGACCGATCTCCGTCGCGAAGGAGCGAACGGCGTCGCTATCGAGCACATTGAGGGTATGCTTTTCTGCGCCCTCAAGCGTGGAAAGCGTCTCATTGATATCGGTCGCATAGACATGCGCGCCGAGCAAAAGGAAGCGCTCGGCGCTCGCTCGACCGATACCCTGACCTGCCGCCGTAATGACGACTTTCTTGCCTTCCAGACCGTGGCTCATGCATCCTCCCAAAATCCCAGCGCTTGCGGCGCATTCATTCATATGCAAACAATATATTCAAATTGGCGTCAACCTTATAACGCACACTTCGCTCGCTGGAGAAACCCTAGTCAATTTAGAGGCAACGGGCACGGGTAATCTCTGATACCGAGGCGCCACCCCAGATGCCGCAGCTCGGCGGCAGACAGCATGGCATGAATGGGAGGAACCGCATGCTTTTCGATACTCACCTGCATATCGTCGATCGGCAGGCGCTCGACTATCCCTGGCTCTCCGGCGCGGGTGATCTCAACCAGGACAACCTCTACGACGACTATGCGCGGGATGCGCTGCGCTGCGGGATCTCCAATGTCCTGCACATGGAAGTGGACGTCGCCCCCGCGCGCATCGACGACGAGACCAATTATGTCAGGGAAATCAGCCGTCGCCCGGGCAGCCTCGTGCGCGGCGTCATTGCCGCCTGTCGACCGGAGGAAGAAGGGTTTGCGGACTATCTCGAACGTTCGCTCGACGATCCCTTCGTGAAGGGTTTCCGCCGCGTGCTGCATGTGGCTGCCGACGATACAGCAGCACGGCCGCTGTTTCGCGAGAACATCAGGCGGCTATCGGCCACCCGCATGAGTTTCGACCTCTGCGTCTTGCCCTACCAATTCGAAACGGTTCTCGCACTCGTCGATCATTGCCCGGATGTTTGCTTCATTCTCGACCATTGCGCCAATCCGCCGATCAAAGACGGAATGAACGATGTCTGGCGCAACGGCATCGGCGAGTTTTCCCGACGCCCGAATGTGACCGCCAAGATCTCTGGCGTCATCGCCTATGGCGATCTCGAAAACTGGTCGGTCGACAGTCTGCGTCCCTATGTCGAGCATACGATCGAGAGCTTCGGCTGGGATCGCGTCGTCTGGGGTAGCGATTGGCCGGTCTGCACGCTCGGCGGCGGCCTCACGCCTTGGGTCGCCGCAACGCACGCGTTGACATCGGGCTGCAGCGCGCAGGAGCGCGACAAGCTCTACCAGGCAAACGCGAAACGCATCTGGCCGATGTGAAAACCAAAGAGGGCAGTGCCACTTCAAACCGCTGACAAGTCAGCCTCGCTCATCCTCGAGGCGGCGATCCAGCGCGTTCAAGTCCTTGAGAAAAGGTTCTTTTCACGACGCAGACGCGCCGCGGCTGGAGTCCCATGACAAGCACAGCAATGAGGGTGACGGGAGGATCCGCACCAAACTTGAAGCGACCGCTATCAACAAAGAGAAAGAGGGCAGCGCCATCGGCCCCGCCCTTCTCAAAATCCAATGCTCGAAAGCCTCAGGCGGCTGCGAGCTGCAGTTCCTTCTGGACCATGGCGCGCAGCGTGCCGAGATCCTTAGCGAAAGCGCGGATGCCCTCAGCGAGCTTTTCGGTCGCCATGGCGTCTTCGTTCATCATCCAGCGGAAGGTCTTCTCGTCGATCGCGATCTTCGGGGCCGGCTTCGTCACGTCAGGCGACAGCTTGCGCTCGAGCTTGCCCTGATCGTTGGAGAGTTCGTCAAGCAGGTTCGGGGCGATCGTCAGGCGATCGCAACCGGCCAGCGCCTCGATTTCACCAGCGCTGCGGAACGATGCACCCATGACGATCGTCTTGATGTCGTTGGCCTTGTAATAATTGTAGATGTCACGGACGGAGATGACGCCCGGATCTTCCTCAGGCGTGAATTCCTTGCCCATCGATTTCTTGTACCAGTCGAGAATGCGGCCGACGAAGGGCGAGATCAGGAACACCTTGGCGTCGGCGCATGCAACGGCCTGGGCCTTCGAGAAGAGAAGCGTCAGGTTGCAGTCGATGCCTTCCTTCTGCAGGATTTCGGCAGCGCGGATGCCTTCCCAGGTGGAAGCCAGCTTGATGAGGATGCGGTCGCGCTCGATGCCGCGTTCCTTGTAGGCCGCGATGATGGAACGTGCCTTGGCAAGCGACGCTTCGGTATCGAAGGAGAGGTCCGCATCGACTTCGGTCGACACCCGGCCCGGAACGAGCTTCACAAGTGCAGCGCCGACGGAAATCGCCAGACGATCGGCAACGGCCACGGAAACGGCCTCTGGATTGCCGCCCTGCTTTTTGCCCCAGGAAACGGCTTCCTTGACCGTATCTGCAAACATCGGCGTACCGAGTGCCTTCAGGACGATGCTTGGGTTCGTCGTGCAATCGACGGGTTTCAGACGGGCAACGGCTTCGATGTCACCGGTATCGGCAACGACCGTGGTGATCTCGCGGAGTTGGTCAAGCTTGGATGTCATGGTCACTGGTCCTTTTGACTTGAGCTGCGAGCCGATGCGAATCTCGCCCGGCAAAAATGATCTACGAATTGGCAGCCTGCATGCTGCGCATCAGATTGCGCCCGTCTTTTCCAAACGAGCCGCAAAGCTAGGCGGCAACTGCGTCGTCCCTGCGAGAAGCCGTCACGCCTCGACCGCCAAAGGCCGATAGGGACTTCCCGCTTGCCTGCACATTACCTCCTCGGACGCACAGAAGCGACTTCTTCGCGGGCGACTATCGTCATTCCTCCCTAGATATGTCAAGGACATTTGTGCATTTCAATTGACATAAGTGTCACACCCGTCATTATCGGGCAAAATACCAACCCGTCCTGGCTTAATCGTAAAACTAGGGCGCAATTTGCTCCGGAGGAGATGTGGTCAAGCTCAAACGCGGCACGCACACGACTTATTCTGAGGCATCCTCTCTCAGGCTGCGTGCCGCCTGGCTCTATTACAATCAGGGCCTGACCCAGAAGCACGTCGCAGAACAGCTCGGCATCAGCCGCACGACTGTTATTCGCCTGCTCGACGAGGCGATGAAGCGCAGCGAAGTGCAGATCTGGATCAACGACTCGATTGGCGACTGCGTCGAACTGTCGGTCAAACTCGAGCGCGCTTACGGCCTCGACGAGGCGATCGTCGTCCCCGCACCGGCACACCCCGACGCCAACTCGCTGGCCAAGAGCGTCGGGCTTGCGCTTGGACAGTTTCTCTCCGAGGCCATTCCCGACGATTACACCATCGGCGTCGGCTGGGGCCGCACCATGACTGCATCGCTGTCCAGTTTTCGGCCGCCTCGGCGCGACAATTGCAAGGTCGTCTCCCTGCTCGGCGGCGTCGTCGCCGTCCACCAGACGAACCCGATCGACTACACCTGGCGCCTGGCGAGCCAGCTCGGTGCGGAGTGCTACATGTTCCTCGCGCCGCTGCTTGTGGATTCGACCGAGACGAAGCGAAACCTTGTCGAAAAATGCGGGCTGGACACGATCTATCGCCTGGCGGAAACGCTGGATCTCGCGATCGTCAGCTGCGGCGACATCGGGCCGCATTCCACGTCCTTGTCGGAAGGCTGGATCTCGAAGGCCGAGTTGCAGCAGCTGATCGACGCCGGCTGCGTCTGCGACACCATGTTCAACTTCCTCGACAAGGACGGCAATACGATCGATCACTCGATCAACAGCCGTGTCATGTCGGTGGATCTCGACACGCTGAAAAAAGCAAAGCACATCGTGCTGTCATCGGGCGGCGCCCATCGCGCCGTGGCAATTCGGGCCACGATCAAGCGGATCGGCTGCAATACGCTGATTACCGACGAAAGTGCCGCCAAGGTGCTGCTGGACCTTGCGGCACAATAAAAACCGAAACCAGCCTCAGGCGTGGGCGGCTTCCCAGCCCAATATGGCCCGCTTACGGGTGAGGCCCCAGTGATAGCCGGTCAAGGCGCCGCCCTTGCCGACTGCCCGATGGCAGGGGACCACGAAGGAAATCGGGTTGGCACCGACCGCCGCACCAACCGCGCGCATCGCCTTCGGGCGGCCGATATCATTGGCGATATCGCTATAGGTGACGGCCCTGCCGAAGGGAATTTTCAACAGACTTTCCCAGACCTCCACCTGGAAGTCGGTGCCGATCAGCACGACGCGCAGCGGCTGCTCCGACGACCAGCGGCCGGGCTCGAATACCCGCTCGGCATAGGGCGCCGTTGCTTCGGCATCCTCGACGTAACTCGCATTCGGCCAGCGGCATGTCATGTCATCAAGACAAGCGGCCTCGTCCCCGAGATCGCTGAAGGCAAGCCCCGCGAGGCCACGGTCCGTCGCCATGACGAGCGCAACGCCGAACGGCGAAGGATGGAAGCCGTAGCGGATCGTCAGCCCGCCGCCCTTGGCCTTCCATTCGCCAGGTGACATGGCCTCATGCGTGACGAACAGATCGTGCAGACGGCTGGGGCCGGAAAGCCCGACCTCGATCGACGTCTCCAGCAATGGCATCGCTTCTTCGCGCAGAAGCCGCTTTGCATGGTCGAGCGTGACGGCCTGCAGGAAAGCCTTCGGCGACAGGCCGGCCCACCGCGTAAACGTCTTCTGCAACTGCGTCGGCGATTGGCTCAGCCGCGCTGCAATCGTTTCGAGAGACGGCTGATCGCGATAGTCCTCGGTGATGAGTTCGATCACCTGGCGTACGGTCTCGTACTCAGAGCCATCGGGCGTGATGTCGTTGTTCAGCTTGGCTACCATATTCATGATCTTTCTCCTTGTACCAAGGAGATAGTCAAGTGAGCCATCGCAAACCACCCGATTCTTGCGTACCGCTCAAATCCGCTGCTTGACGGTGGCAAGCGCCCGCTTGAAGGCCCTGGCAAAGCTTTCGCGGTCATCGGGATTGAGGAAGGAACCGATATCCGTGCCCCGCCCCTCCCCGGAAATATACATGGAAAGGATGCCGATTTCCTGATGCCGGCGGACGAAGAAGCGCGTCCAGAAGGGATTGAAATGATGCTCGACCATTCGCCCGGAAGGCGCGAATTTGCGCACCAAAATATCGCTACGCGACACGGTCACTTCCTCCCGCGCCCGGCCGGAACGGTAGTTCAACCAGAAGGCGCCGTAGAGCAATAGAAAATCCAACCCGAAAAAGAAGCCGATCGGCCAGGCGCCCGTCGCCACGAAGAACATGCCATACATGCAGCACACCGCACCGGCCACAAGCAGCAAGACCTTGAAACCCTTGCGGCCAAGTGACCGATAAGGAAAAAGCTCGGCGGCAAAAACAGGTTGTTCGTTGGCTCTATCGGCGTTGCTTTCCATCATGGCTGCCAAGTATAGGTTTTCCATGCCAACTCCGAAACTCAAATCCGCCGCCACATCGCCGCGGAGCTCAAAAGTGATCGTTCACCGCAAGAAGCCGGCAACGGTTCGTTCCGCCTATTGCGAAGCCGAGCGCGAGGAGATATTCCGCCGCTTCTGCGTCCAGCGCCCGGAGCCCAGGGGTGAGCTTGAGCACACAAACCCGTTCACGCTCGTTGTCGCCGTGGCCCTATCCGCCCAGGCGACGGATGCCGGCGTCAACAAGGCAACGCGCGCGCTCTTCAAGATCGCTGACACGCCCGAAAAGATGCTGGCGCTCGGTGAGGAACGGGTGCGGGATTACATCAAGACGATCGGCCTTTATCGCAACAAGGCAAAGAACGTCATCGCTCTCTCGCAGATCCTAATCGAGAAGTTCGGCGGCGTCGTGCCGCAAACGCGTGACGAGCTGGTGACGCTTCCCGGTGTCGGCCGCAAAACCGCCAACGTCGTGCTCTCCATGGCCTTCGGTCAGGCGACGATGGCGGTGGATACCCACATTTTCCGCATCGCCAACCGAATCAGGCTGGCGCCGGGTAAGACGCCGGATGAGGTCGAGGAACGGCTGATGAAGGTCGTCCCGAAGCACTACCTCTATCACGCGCACCACTGGCTCATCCTGCATGGCCGCTACACCTGCAAGGCCCGCAAGCCGGAATGTGAGCGTTGCGTCATCGCCGACATCTGCAAATCGCCCGAGAAGACCTGCGACGTGCCGGCGCCGCTGGTCGAGCTACCGCGCCAAGTGATTGGAGAGGCTGTCGAGTAAGCCTGGAGGCAGAGTTCGGCACGCTTCACCTGACCCTTAGCCGCGAAGTCCCATGTCCTCGCGGGAAATCAGTTTGTGTAGGTGCACCATCAGCCCGGCGGCGAAGAGCGGCGTCAGCAGATTGACGATCGGGATGGCAAGGAAGGCCGCAATGACAAGCCCCGCGAGAAAGACCGTCGCCGCATGCTTGGCGCGGAACGACCGTGCCTCCTGTGGCGAACGGAACCGCATCGCGGCAAACTCGAAGAATTCCCGGCCAAGCAGGTAGCCGTTGACGAGGAAGAACGCGATCAGGTTGATGCCCGGCACGAAGAGCAGGAAGAGCGCGACGATATTGCCAAGGATGACGACGCCGAGAAACTTGACAGAGCTTGCGAGCGCCGGACCGAGCGGCATTGCTGTGCCAGGCGGATCCGAGGGATAGTCCCGCTTTTCCACCACCTCGGCCACATCGTCGAGAAACAGGCCGGCAATCAGCGCTGTTACCGGTGACAGCAACAGCGCCAATCCGAGCGCTAGCCCGATGGCTGCAGCAATCGCAAACACGAAGCCGAGCCACCCCGCCCAATCCGGCATCGCGGGAAAAAAGCTGGCAATCCACGGAAAGACGAACGACATAAAGGCACTGCGCAGCGCCAGCCAAAGCCCGGCAAGCACCAGAAGGGTCAGTCCCAGGACCTTCCAGAAGACTGAGCGTGTTTCCGCAGCAAAAAGATTGATGAGGGATAGGCGAGAGGCCTGAAAGATCATCCTGAGGTCTCCGGTTGCAATAACCATGTAGGAATCTGAACTTTGAACGGCAAGGCTGAAATAAATTCCGTCGATTAACCCAAAACTTGTCGGAAAATCTATGTTAATATATAGTAATTTATCATCTATGATTGTTTGATCCTGAGACGCAGCTTCCGGAATAGTTGCAAACGACAAGGGTGGGCCCTGCATATCCGAGAAATGCTTCCGGGAAGATCAGGACGGCTGACGTGGAAGATTTTGTCCAGAAGCTCCGCCAATATGCCAAGTCCGGCACCCCGGCCGAACGACGAATCGCGAAATATTTCACCGAGCATCTGAATGACCTGCCGTTCGAAACAGCCGCCTCCGTTGCCGATCGGCTGGATCTGAGCCCGATGACGGTGGGCCGTTTTTTGCGCGCGCTCGGCTATCAGGGGCTCGACAGCGTCAAGGTCCACATTCGCGAGACAAGCGCCATCTCGCCAACGCAGATGCAGGCATCGCTCACCGAGCTGCAGACCGACGCTTCCGCCGGTAAGCCGCTCGCGGTACTTGTCTCCGAACAGATCCAGGCGCTGCACCATATCTACCATCTGACGGGCCAGCCGCAGTGGAACGAGGCAGTGTCGATGATATCGGCGGCCCATGAGGTTTTTGTCGCCTCGCATGCGCGCCTGTCCGGTTTCGCGTCCCACTTTGCCCAGCGCTTGACCTATGCCCGCGACGGCATTCATGCGCTCGATGGAACGGGCAGCCGTTTCGCCGAGCTTTTCGCACGGCTCGATGGCAATGACGCGCTGCTCGTCGTGATCGACAGCCGTCGTTTCGGCAAAGCCCGCTTGCTGGCCCGGACGGCACGGCGCTACGGATACAAGGTCATCCTGATCACCGCACAAGGCGCCAACTGGATTCCGGATCAGGCCAATCTCGTGCTCGCCCTTCCGCCTGCCCGCTCCGATGGCGACGACAACCTGCCACCGCTGATGGCCCTGCTCGACTGTCTGTGCGAAGCCGTGATCGCCGCCGCCGGCGAAGAAGCGAGTGCCCGCACCCGTCGCATGACCGAATTTGGTAGCATGCTCGGGGAGGGGGGAAACCGCTAGGCGCCTACTCCATCGCCTCCAATTCGGCGCGATGACGATACATGCCAAGCAGCCTGCGATAATCGCGGTCATAAAGGGCCCGTTTGGCCGCATTCGGCAGTCGCTCTTCGCCGCCGGGATACATGGCCGATCCGGCTTCTGCGAGATCTCCATAGAGACCGCAGGCTACGGAAGCGGCCATCGCCGTGCCAAGGAGTACGGCCTCGTTCATCTTCGGCACCACGACCTTGCAGCCGGTTGCGTCCGAATAGAGCTCCATCAGCACCGGGTTCTTCACATGGCCGCCAGCGACATGCAGCGTGTCCGGCACATAGCCATATTCCTTCATCCGCTCGAGGATGTGGCGGATCCCGAGCGCAATCGCCACTGCTGTGCGCCAATAGAGCGCGCAGAGCCCATCGAAGGACGTGTCCAGGGTCAGACCGCTGATACCGCCGACGGCATGCGGGTCGGCGAGCGGCGAGCGGTTGCCGTGAAAATCAGGCAGGACGAAGATCCGGGCGCCGAATTCGTCCCCCTCCTCGGTGCGAAGCTGCGCAATGCGCAGGACGATCTTCTGATGCAGCGCCGCAGTCGGTTCGCCGCCAGCCGCGTGCATCCGCACGATATGGTCGAGCAAGGCACCCGTCGCCGATTGCCCCGCTTCGACCAGCCAGGACTTTGGAAAGACAGCTTCGTAGTATGGACCCCACATGCCGTGACTCGGCTTGCGCTCGCGCGAGAAGGACACGATACAGCTCGACGTGCCGGCAATGAGCGCCAGTTGGCGTTCCAGCCGGCCGGCATCGTGTGCCTCACCGCCAAGCGTGCCCAGCGCCCCTGCATAGGCATCGATCATGCCTGCGGAGACATGGCACGCCGTCGTCAATCCGAGCGCCGAGGCGGCTTCCTGCGTCAGCGTCCCGACACTCTTGCCGACCGGCACTGTTTCCTCCGGCAGCCGTCCACGTTCGAGGAGGTCATCAAGCCCGATCTGCTCGAGAAAATCCTTCTGCCACCCCTTGTTGAGATGCGCGAGATAGTTCCACTTGGCCGTCAGCGTGCAGCGCGAGCGGGCAAGCGCGCCGGTCGCCTTCCAGGTCATGAAATCGGCGAGGTCGAACAGATAGCCGGTGTTCATCCAGGTGCCAGGCAGCTTCTTCTTCAGCCACATCAGCTTCGGCATTTCCATTTCCGGCGACATGAAATGCCCGGAATGCTCCAGCACGGGATGCTCCGTGGCCGTGCAGAAATCGGCTTCCCTCAGCGCCCGATGGTCGAGCCAGACGATCGTGTCGAAGCGCCGTTCTCCGCCGGTGGAAACGCTGATCTGGCCGCCATCGACATCGCGCACGACGAGAGAACAGGTGGCGTCGAAGCCGATTGCGCCCACCGATGCAGGCGCCGCACCCGCTTGCTCCATCGCCTTGCGCACGGCAATGCAGACCGCCGACCAAATGTCTTCGGAATCGTGTTCGGCGTGGTTCTCACGCGGCCTGTTCATGATGATCGGGTGTTCGGCCTTGCCCAGCAGCGCGCCGCGAGCGTCGAAGACGCCGGCGCGCGCACTGCCCGTGCCGATATCGACCGCAACCACATGCTGAGGCATTAAAGGTGCATCCCGTCCTGCTTATGTTTGCGGATAAGGTGTATCAAATCCGGCATTGCGTCAAACACGGCTTCAGGCGAAAGCCGGTCAAGTTCAGCGCGATAGCCGGAAAAATTGGCGTGCGAACCACCGGTGAAGGCAAATACCGTCATGCCTGCGGCCTTCGCCGCCTCGATCCCAGCCGGGCTATCTTCCACGACCACGCAATTTGCCGGATCGACGTTCATTTCGCGCGCTGCATGCAGGAAGAGGTCGGGCGCCGGCTTGCCATGCTTGACCATCGTCGCGCTAAAAATATCAGGCAGCCGGTCGATCAGGCCGGTGACCGTCAACGACAGGCGAATGCGTTCGACCTGACTTGAGGAGGCGACGCAACAGGGAATGCCGAGGGTGTCGATGGTCTCGGCGATCCCGTCCATCGGCTTCAACTCCTTGCGAAACCGGGCGTAGAGGTCTGTACGGATCTGCTCGAGGAATTCCTGGCCCGGGTGGACGTTGTATTCGGACTTCATCGTCTCGATCACCGTTGCGAGACTTCGCCCGAGGAAACGCCCGTAGACCTCCTCCTCGGTGATCGGAACGTTGAGATCGTTCATCGCCTTGACCAAAACGCTCACCGATATCGGTTCGCTATCGACAAGAACGCCGTCGCAATCGAAAATGACCAGCCGTGTTTCAGCCTCAGCCATGGTAGACCCAATCGCAGTTGGTGCAGGAAGAACCCATCCTCTGGACGGGGCGGAGGCGGCGGCAGGAATGCCGCCACTGATCCTTACACAGCAAGCTTATTGTCGAGATAAAGCTGTAGCGTTTCACGCGTGCCCTTTTCCCACAAGGTTTTCAATGCGTGGGCGAAGCGCTTGCGGAACAGCTCGGATTTCGACACCTCGCCAAAGATGTCGTCGAAGGCGAGGAAGGCCAGCGGATCATCCTTGGCCTTTAAAGCCGCCGCATGCAGCCGCTCGGCGCTGGCGTCGTTGAAGGCAATGTCCTTGCCGCTATCCGTTTTTCCAGCGAAGTAGCGGCACCACAGTGCCGAAACCAACGCCAGGCCGACGACATCCCGGCCCTGGCTCAGATTGTCGAGCGTCGACGGCAGTATGAATTTCGGCTGCCGGTTCGATCCGTCCTGCGCCAGACGCGGGATCGTATCGGCAATTTTCGGATTGAGCAGTCGATGCTCGATCAGCGCGAAATAGTCCGTCAGCGAGGTACCGGGAACCGGCGGAACGATCGGGATGATCTCTTCTTTTTCCAGCTTGGCCAAGAAGGCCCGGATCAACGGATCTTCCATCGAGTCGTGTACGAAGTGGATGTCCATCAGCGCTGCGGGATAGGCGATCGCCGCGTGGCCACCGTTGAGAATGCGGATCTTCATGTGCTCGTAGGGCGTCACATCCGGCACGAAGGTGACCCCGACCTTGTCCAGCGCCGGCCGGCCGGCGGTGAACTTGTCTTCCAGCACCCACTGCTTGAACTCTTCGCAATAGACCGGCCAGTTGTCTTCGATGCCGAAGGCTTTCTTCAAGAGATCGGTTTCGCGCTGTCCGGTGGCCGGCGTGATGCGGTCGACCATGGCATTCGGGAAGGCGACGTTCGCCTTGACCCAGTCGGCAAAGGCAGGATCCGAAAGCCGTGCTGTGCCGATAACGGCATTCGCGGTGACGACGCCGTTATGGGGGATGTTGTCGCAGGACATGACGGTGAAAGGCACGATGCCCTTTTCCTTGCGCGCCTTGAGGCCGGCGACAACAAGGCCGAAGACCGTCTTCGGCTCGGCAGGGTTCTGGCCATCCGCAGCGATCGCCGGATGGTCGGGATTGAACTTACCAGATGCGTCGATGAAATAGCCGCCCTCGGTGATCGTCATCGAAACGATACGGATCGTGGGATCCGCGAGCTTGGCGATGATCGTCTTGGCATCGCCCACCGGCAGGATGTCGACCATCGGCGCGGTGATCCGCGCGGCGGTTTTGTTGTTGTCCTGCTCGACCACGGTCGTCAGGAAGTCTTGGGCGGCGAGCTTTTCGCGCATCGCCGCATCGGACGGCAGGATACCAGCGCCGACAATCGCCCAGTCATGATCCTGGCCCAGATTGAAAAGGTCGTCGAGATAGATGGCCTGATGGGCACGGTGGAAATTGCCCACGCCGAAGTGCACGATGCCCGCTTTCAGCGACGCCCGCTCATAGGTCGGTACGGCCGCCGTCTTTGCCGCCTCGGAAAGCGTTGCCAGCGATAGTTTGCACGTCATGTTTCAGTCCTCTTGAAGGTCTTCGGGATCGGCTGTGACCCCGGTATCGGCACGCCGGGCACCTTGTCCGGCGTTGCGCTTTCGTCCCCAACCCGGCAACAATGCGCTCAGATGGCGAGGCCGCCTTCGTTGAATTTGTGGATCCGCGTCTTGTCGGGCGTCAGATAGACGACGTCGCCGGCCTTGGCCGGGAAATCGCCCCCGCCCCGCGCGGTAACAGGGCCGATACCCTCGACATCGACATGCAGGAATGTGTCGGCGCCGAGGTGCTCGGCAACCACGACCTTGCCCTTCCAGTCGCCGCTTTCGGTCGAAAGCAACATGTGCTCGGGCCTAACCCCGATCGTGTGCGCACCAAACTGCGCAGCATATTGGCCTTTCACGAGATTCATCTTCGGTGAGCCGATGAAGCCGGCGACGAAGAGATTGCGCGGCTTGTGATAGAGCTCAAGCGGCGAGCCCACCTGCTCGATATTTCCACGGTTCAGTACAACGATCTTGTCGGCCATGGTCATGGCTTCCACCTGGTCATGGGTGACGTAGATCATCGTCGTCTTCAGCTGCTGGTGCAGCTCGCTGATCTCCAGGCGCATGTTGACGCGCAGAGCAGCATCGAGGTTCGACAACGGCTCGTCGAAGAGGAAGGCCGAAGGCTGGCGCACGATCGCACGGCCGATCGCCACGCGCTGGCGCTGGCCGCCCGAAAGCTGTCGCGGCTTGCGCTCGAGGTAGTCAGTCAAGTTCAGAATCCGGGCGGCATCGGCAACCTTCCGGTCGATCTCCGCCTTGTCCATGTTTGCCATCTTCAGCGGAAAGGCGATGTTGTTGCGCACACTCATATGCGGGTAGAGCGCATAGGACTGGAACACCATCGCTAGACCACGTTCCGACGGAGCCTTTTCCGTTGCATTCCTGCCGTCGATGACGATGTTGCCGCCACTGACATCCTCAAGACCGGCAATCAGTCGCAGCAGGGTGGACTTGCCGCAGCCGGACGGGCCGACGAAGACGACGAACTCGCCGTCCTTGATCTCGAGGTCGATCGAAGGAATGACCTTGGCTTCACCGAAGACCTTCGAAACGTTCTGAAGGGTAATGCTTCCCATGTTTCTCTCCCTGATGTCTTATTTCACCGCGCCGAAGGTCAGGCCGCGGACGAGTTGTTTCTGCGAGAACCAGCCGAGGATCAGGATCGGCGCGATCGCCATGGTGGAGGCTGCCGAAAGCTTGGCGTAGAACAAGCCTTCCGGGCTGGAATAGGAAGCGATGAACGCCGTCAGCGGCGCCGCTTTCGACGCGGTGAGGTTGAGTGTCCAGAAGGCTTCGTTCCAAGCCAGGATGATGTTGAGAAGCAGCGTCGAGGCGATGCCCGGTACCGCCATCGGCGTCAGCACGTAGATGATTTCCTTGGCAAGCGAGGCGCCGTCCATGCGCGCGGCTTCCAGGATCTCGCCGGGAATTTCCTTGAAATAGGTGTAGAGCATCCACACGATGATCGGCAGGTTGATCAGCGTCAGGATGATCACCAAACCGAGGCGACTGTCGAGCAGGCCGGAGTTGCGGAACATCAGGTAGATCGGGATCAGTGCGCCGACCGGCGGCATCATCTTGGTCGACAGCATCCACATCAGCACGTCCTTCGTCCGCTTGGTTGGCGAAAACGCCATCGCCCAGGCGGCTGGAATGGCGATGATCAGGCCGATCAGCGTCGAGCCGAAGGAAATGATCACCGAGTTCATGAAGTGGCTGAGATAGTTTGAGCGGCTCTGCACTTCCGCATAGCTCTCCGTCGTCCAGTGGAAGAACAGAAACTGCGGTGGCGAGGCGATGGCATCCGCTTCCGTCTTGAAGCTCGTCAGGAAGGTCCAGAGGATCGGGAAGAAGATCAGGATGCCGAGCGTCCAGGCGATGGCGGTCATGACCACCTTGCGCTGAGTTGTGACTTTTCTAGCCATCTCAAGCCTCCAGATTCTTGCCGACAAGGCGCACGAGGAAGATCGCAACGATGTTGGCGAGGATGACCGCCACGATACCGCCGGCCGAAGCGCCGCCGATATCGAACTGCAGAAGCGCCTGCGCATAGACGAGATAGGTGAGGTTCGTGCTCTGCGTGCCGGGGCCGCCGTTGGTGGTGACCAGGATTTCGGCAAAGACCGAGAGAAGGAAGATTGTCTGGATGAGGATCACCACCGTGATGGCGCGGGCCATATGCGGCAGGATGATGTAGATGAACTTCGAAACAACGCCGGCGCCATCCATCTCGGCGGCCTCCTGCTGCTCTTCGTCCAGCGACTGCAGGGCGGTGAGCATGATGAGTGTCGCAAAGGGCAGCCACTGCCAGGCGACGATCAGAATGATGGAGAAGAGCGGCGCGTTGGCAAGCCAGTCATAGGGCTGCAATCCAAGCGCCTTGGCGAGATGCGCGAAGAGCCCGTTGACCGGGTTCATGAACATGTTCTTCCACACCAGAGCCGCAACCGTCGGCATGACGAAGAAGGGTGCAATCACCAGGATGCGAACGATGCCCTGTCCGTAGATATCCTGGTTCAGGAGCAGCGCAAACGCGATGCCGCCCACGACAGTGATCAGGAGCACGCCGAGCACCAGCAGCAACGTATTGATCAACGCGGAGAAAAAGGCCGGATCGGTGAGGAAATATTTGTAGTTCAGGAAGCCGACGAAGGTTTCCATGCCCGGGCTGAGCAAATTGTAGTTCAGCGTCGAAAAATAGATCGTCATCGCGAGCGGGACGATCATCCACAGGAAGAGAAGCACAACGGACGGTGCGATCATCATTCGCGCTGCGGAGCGGGTGTGTAACGTTGCCATGGCGATGACCGATCCTGTTCAAAGAGGCAGACGGCTGCAAGACAGCTGAGAAAAGGGGGTCGCCGACGCAGTTTGGGCATTCGGCGACCCAGATGGGCGGGGAGGTCAAACGCCCCGCCTTCTCAGGAGGTTATCTATTTGATGTAACCAGCCTTGGTCATTTCGCGGGTCGTCAGCTGCTGCGCGCTCTGCAGCGCCTGATCGACCGAGACCTGTCCTGCAAGAGCTGCTGAGAACTGCTGGCCGACGGCCGTGCCGATACCCTGGAATTCAGGGATAGCGACGAACTGGACACCGACGTAGGGGACCGGCTTGACGGTCGGCTTGGTCGGGTCAGCCGCGTTGATGCTGTCGATCGTCATCTTGGCGAAAGGCGCGGCTTTCTGGTAGTCGGCGTTTGCATAGAGCGAAGAGCGCGTGCCGGGAGGTGCGTTCAGCCAGCCGTCCTTGTCGGCGACGAGCTTGGTGTAATCCTTGCTCGTTGCCCAGGCGACGAATTTCTCGGCTGCTTCGACCTTCTGCGAGCTCGCCGGAATGGCAAGGCTCCAGGCCCACAGCCAGTTGCCGCGCTTGCCGAGGCCCTTATCCGGAGCCAGAGCGAAGCCGACTTTGTCAGCGACGGTGGATTCCTTCGGGTTGCTGACGAAGGAGGCAGCAACGGTCGCGTCGATCCACATGCCGCATTTGCCGGTCTGGAAGAGTGCCAGGTTTTCGTTGAAGCCGTTCGACGAAGCACCGGGAGGTCCGGCTTCCTTCATCAGGTTGACGTAAAAGTTCAACGCGTCCTTCCACTCCGGCTGATCGAACTGCGGTTTCCATTGCTCATCGAACCAGCGGGCGCCGAAAGAGTTCGACATCGCCGTCAGGAAGGCCATGTTTTCACCCCAGCCAGCCTTGCCGCGCAAGCAGATGCCGTAGATTTCCTTGTCCTTGTTGGTGATCTTCTTCGCCGCTTCCGCGATGAAGTCCCAGGTCGGCGCGTCAGGCATCTTCAGGCCGGCGGCTTCGAACAGGTCCTTGCGGTACATGACCATCGAGCTTTCGCCGTAGAACGGCGCTGCATAGAGCTTGCCGTCTGTGGTCAGGCCGCTGCGGATTGCCGGCAGCAGGTCGTCGGCATCGTAGTCTGCGCCGAGGTTGTCGAGCGGCAGAAGCCAGCCCTGCTTGGCCCAGATCGGAACTTCATAAGTACCGATCGTCAGAACGTCGTACTGGCCACCCTTAGTCGCGATGTCGGTCGTAACCTTCTGGCGCAGGACGTTGTCTTCGAGGGTCACCCACTCGAGATCAATGTCGGGGTTCTTCTTCTTGAAGTCATCCGTCAGCTTCTGCATCCGGATCATATCGCCGTTATTGACGGTCGCGATTGTCAGCGTTTCGGCCGAAGCCATGCCGGCAAACGCCAGTGCTGAGCAGGCGCCCAGCAGGAGAGTTCTCAATGTCATATCTTCCTCCCAGAAGATGAGTGCGAGCATTCGCTTTGCTCATGGGCAATTACTCGCCTATGGGAGAAAAATGTCAATCACCATTCGTTGCTGCATCAGCGAAGATGTATGTTATCTATTTGATTTTAAATGAATATATATTTGCTCACGGCCTGAGCAGATACTCAGCGGTGTCCTCATCGGTGATCAGCGCATTGATCTGGTGGCCTGTTACAGCAGCCTTGATCGCCTTGAATTTGCGCTTGCCCTTGCCGATTCCAATGACGGTCGACGACTCGCGCGAGGGGATCGACGCAGAGGCAACCCGCTCGTTGATCGGGTTGTCGAGAAGCTTGCCCTCGCCGTCGAATACCCAGCCGCAGATCTCGCCGACAGCGCCGTTGCGCATCAGCTCCATCATCTCGTCCTTCTCCAGGAAGCCGTCGACGCAAAGCGGTCCGTCGATGCCGAGCTCGCCGATGCCGACGAACGTCACGTCCGCCTGCGCGCTGATCTCCAGCGTCGAGCGGACGAGCTGCTGGCCGTGTAAGGTTTCCCGCTCCTCCGCCGACGTCACCAGGACTGGCAGTGGCATCGGGAAGTGCCGCGCCTTCACCGCGTCGGCCATGCTGAAGATGACATTGTAATAGGCGGCCGAACCGTCGGGCGCAATGTTGCCAGTCAGCGACACGATCCGATGGTTGGGACATTCGATTGCGGGCAGCTGATCGACCGCAGCCTTTAATGTTCGCCCTGTCCCGACTGCCAGCACGATCGGATCCGCCCGCTTCAGCCAGCGCTCGATTTCGGCCGCAGCTGCCTCCGCGATGCCGACAGTCGTCGAACTGGAGCCCGGGTCGCTTGGCACAACCTCGACATGCTTGAGGTTGAACTTCTTGCGCACAGCATTGGCGAGTTCGAGGCAGGCGGCGATCGGGTGGTCGAGCCGCACCTTGATCAGCCGTTCGGCAACGGCAAGCGACACCAGACGCTGTGCCGATTGCCGCGAAATCCCCATGGAAGAGGCAATCTCATCCTGTGTTCGCCCCGCCACGTAGTAGAGCCATCCTGCACGCGCCGCGTCATCCAGCCGTCCCGAAGTCTCGGATTTTCTTACCATCAAGTCTCTGCCATGCTGAAAGGACCGGCCGTAGCCAACGCGAAGATGCCTATTGCGGCAGATCAAACCAGAATTCGGGCAAATGTCGAGTGCATTGAGAAATTGCACAGCCTATTTTGACTTGCCACGCGGTAGCTGGATGCCATCTGCTTGTCATCTTTGTCGATCAAGGCTTGCTTGACCGAGGGTTGAACTGCGAGCTAACTGGCACCGAGGAAAAAACTGTGCGAATTCTGCTGGTTGAAGATGACAGAATGATTGGTGGAGCAGTGCGGGATCACGTCATCGCCGCCAATCATGCCGTCGACTGGGTACAAAATCTCGCCGATGCTGACGCCGCGGCTAGACCTGTCGACTACGGGCTGATCCTTCTCGATCTTCAGCTCCCGGATGGCAGCGGCGTAGAGTTTCTTCGCCGCTTTCGCGAAAGAGGCCTGAAGACGCCCGTTATCATTTTGACGGCGCGAGACCAGATCTCGGATCGCATCGACGGGCTGAACGCCGGCGCCGACGACTACCTCGTGAAACCGTTCAATCTGGACGAGTTGGAAGCGCGCATCATGGCGGTAGCGCGCCGCTATGACGCCAATCCGCATCCCGTGCTCCGCATTTCCGATATCGAGATCAACCGGCCCCTGCATCAGCTCTCCGTGGCCGGCGAAACGATCATCCTGACGAGCCGCGAATGGGCGGTGCTAGACCTCTTGACGGCGCGCCCAGGCGCGATCGTTCCGAAGGACCGGATCGAGGAAGCGCTCTATGCGTTCGGCTCGGAGATCGAAAGCAACACGGTCGAGGTCTATGTGAGCCGCTTGCGCAAGAAGATCGGCAAGGACAGGATCCGCACGGCACGCGGCATCGGCTACACAATCGGATGAAGATGAAACGCGAACGCAGCATCACCGGCCCGCTCATTCTTGCCCTGACGACCGTCATGGTCGTCTTCTGGCTTGCTGCGATCGGCCTCAGCTTTCGGGTGATGCAGCATGAATTTGACGAGATTTTCGACGGCGCCCAGCAGGAGACAACCGAGCGCCTGCTGGCTCTGATCCTCGACGATCTGAACCAGAGTACGAAGATCGATCCGCACAGCATGGCGATGTTCGACGCTGCGGCCAGACGCGAGTATTTGACCTATCAGGTACGCGACGCCAGCGGCAAGGTAGCGTTGCGCTCGAATGATGCCCCGGCCGAGCCCTTCGACGCGCCGCTTCGCATGGGGTTTCACGACACGCCGACGGCTCGAATCTATACCGAGGTGACAGCCGACGGTTCTCTGTTCCTGCAAGTGGCCGATCGGTTCAAGAACCGGCGCGAGGCGGTACGCGAAAGCACGGTGACACTTCTCATCCCTTTGGTGGCGCTCATTCCCGCCAGCATATTCGCGATCTGGTTCATCGTCGGGCGCGCACTGCGACCGATCGAGACGCTCCGGCGAGATATCGGGACGAAGGACAGTGGCAACATGGCTGAGGTCGACGGCCAGAAGCTGCCGGTCGAACTACGGCCGATTGCGCGATCGGTCAACCTGCTCCTCGGGCGCCTGCGCGCTTCCCTCGAAGCGGAGCGCGAATTCACCGCCAACAGCGCGCACGAACTGAGAACGCCGATCGCCGGCGCGCTTGCACAGGCTCAGCGCCTCATTGAGGAACTGCCGCCCGGTGCAACGCAGCATCGCGTCCAACAGGTCGAGGCTTCGCTGGTCAATCTCGGCCGTTTGGCAGAGAAGCTTTTGCAATTGTCACGCGCGGAAGCCGGCATCGGTGGGAGCTCAACTACGGTCGACCTGCGCCCGGTACTGGACATGGTCGTCACCGACTTCCAGCGCGACAGCCGCACGAATCGTAGGCTTCAATATTCCGCGGCGCCGGACGCAAAGCTCGTCCGCAACGCAGACATGGACGCTTTCGGCATCGTCACGCGAAACCTGATCGAGAATGCCTTGTTGCACGGCGATCCGGACCTGCCGGTCAATGTCAGCCTTGAAAGCGGCGGCATCATCCGCGTCATCAACGGCGGACCGCTGGTTCGCGAGGCCGACATGGCGAATCTGAAAAAGCGCTTCAGCCGCGGCAAGACGACAGCGTCCGGTTCTGGGCTCGGACTGGCTATTGCCGACCGCATCGTCTCTCAGATGGGCGGCACGCTGGAGTTGTTGTCGCCGGCGACCGGTGCAAAAACCGGCTTCGAAGCGAAGATGACGCTTCCAGCCTAGCCCGGAATTTGGCTTGCAAAACCGGCGGAAGGGTGCGAGCAGACGCAGAAGCCATCCAAACCAGCAGAACCCGAATGATCATCTCTTTCGACATCGGCGGCTCCGCCATCAAGGGCGGCGTGGCACACTCCGAAGCCGACATCAGGCCACTCGGCCGTCGTCCGACCCCCAAGGACGATTTTGCTGCTTTCGTCGACACGCTGCGCGCCATCATAGCAGAAACCGGCGAGCAGCCGAGGCGCCTGGCCTTCTCGATCGCCGGCGTGGTCGATCCTGACACGCAGCGGCTCACCTGCGCCAACATCCCCTGCATCCACGGCCGCAATCTCGCCGCCGACCTCGAAACCGAACTCGGATTTCCGGTGTTGATCGCGAATGACGCCGACTGCTTCGCCATGGCGGAAGCCGATCTCGGTGCCGGACGCGGCCATCGTATCGTTTTGGGTGCCATTCTTGGAACGGGCGTCGGTGGCGGTGTCGTTGCGGATGGCCGCCTGATCAATGCCGCTGGCGGCTTTGCCGGCGAATGGGGCCACGGCCCGGCGCTCGCATCACAGGCAGGCAATCCGCCCGTTGCGATTCCGGCCTATCCCTGCGGCTGCGGCCAGAAGGGTTGCGTCGATACGGTCGGCGGCGCGCGTGGCCTCGAACGCCTGCACAAGACGCTGCATGAAATTGACCTCTCCAGCCAGGAGATCATCGATGATTGGCTGAAGGGCGAGGCCAAGTCGGCGCGCACCATCGACGTCTTCGTCGATCTCGTCGCCTCACCGCTCGCGCTGACGATCAACATCACGGGCGCGACCATCGTCCCCGTCGGCGGCGGGCTTTCCAACGTCGAACCACTGCTTGCCGAGCTGGACAAGGCCGTTCGGCAGCGCATCCTGCGCAAATTCGATCGCCCGCTGGTGGTGCGCAGCGAATGCCGCGTCGAGCCCGGCCTGATCGGCGCCGCTCTGCTCGGCCTGAAAGCGGAATCCGATTTCGTGGCTAGCTGAAAAGGTGCCGCGCCATGTAGTCGACGAAGACCTGTATCTTCGGGGCCGGGTAGCGATTGGCAGGCCATAGGATGCGAAAAGCGCCGACGTCTGCCAGCTCTTCTTCCATCACGGATATCAGCCGGCCCGAACGGAGTTGTTCGCGCACGGTAAACAGCGGCAGGCAAGCAAGCCCGATCCCACTCTCGGCCATATAGATCAACGGCTCCAAGGTGCTCGCGATCGAGGACACGGGCAGATCCAACGGGCCATCGGTCCGGAACGGCCATCGCTCCAGTTTGCCGCTCGAGGGGTACCGGTGATGCAGGCAAAAGTGACGTCGCAAGTCCTGCGATGTCGTCGGCACGCCCATGCGGGCGAGGTATTCGCCCGAGCCGACGATGCGGTGAGAGAATTTGCCGAGCGTGCGCGTCATCAGGCGTGAATCGCTGATCTCGCCGGTTCGAACGACGGCATCGAACCCCTCCTCGATCACATCGACAAGGCGATCGGTAAAATCCAGGTCGAGCTCGATCTCGGGATAGGATTGCATGAAGGCGGTAATCGTCGGCATGAACAACATGCCTGCCAATGGCAGACTGACACGAAGTTTTCCACGCGGCGCCGCCTTCGTCCTCGCCAGCTCGAGCTCTGCGGCTTCGAACTCGTCGGCGATCCGCCGACAGCGCTCGAGGAACATCGCCCCTTCGGGCGTCAGCGTGATACTGCGCGTGCTGCGATGAAAGAGCCGCACTCCCAACCGATCCTCAAGCCGCGCAATTGTTTTCCCGACAGCCGAGGACGAAATACCGAATTGCTGCCCTGTTCTGGCGAAACTGCGGAATTCGGCCGCCTGTATGAATATTCCGAGCGCGCCAAAATGATCCAAGCACCCCTCCCATTGCGGACAAAATTGTCCGATCTTATCGGAACATCGTCCCATTTTTCCGTAATAGGGACAAGGCTACCACTCTCCCGTTGGCCGAAAACTCGGCCTTGCAACCACGGAGACCCGCATGCCCAACCAATACGCCGCCGGCTTCAATATCGCGCCCACCCCCACGACCTTCATCGTCAACGTCATTCACGCCCATCCGGGAAAACAGGACGAGGCTTTCCGGATCATCCAGGACGTCGTTCACTATGTCGCGGAGCGCAAGGAAGGCTTCCTCTGGAGCAACCTTTCAAAAAGCACGGACGGGACGACCGTCGTCAACATCGAAGCGATCCAGGACGAAGGCAATGTCGGCGAGTTTTTCGCCGATCCGGCTTTTCTTGAGAAGTTCCGCATGCTCGACAGCGTCTCGACGAGCGAATTCCACACCTACACGGTGGATGATCTCGTGCTGCCAAAGCGCGCGAACGCGGAAGGCTGACCTCTCAAAGCAGAAAGGCGCGGCCTTCACCGCGCCTTTTGACGTCACTCGGCAGCGACAGCCGGGGGATGGCGATCATCCACCGCGTCGTCATTGGCGTTCGACCGATCGCTTTCGGCGCCAGCCGCCTTCGGCTCCTTGCCGAAGAACAGCGCGTACGCAGCTGGCAGCACCAGGATCGTCAGCACCGTCGCGACCAGAATGCCGCCCATCATGGCGTAAGCCAGCGGCCCCCAGAAGACACCACGCGAGATCGGGATCAGCGCCAGGACAGCCGTCAGCGCCGTCAGCATGATCGGGCGGAAGCGCCGCACTGCTGCACCGACGATAGCTTCCTGCCGATGCATCCCCGCCTTGATGTCCTGGTCGATCTGGTCGACGAGGATGATCGAGTTGCGGATGATGATGCCGAGCAGTGCGATCACTCCGAGGATGGCGACGAAGCCGAAGGGTGCGCCTGATATCAGCAAGGCCGCAGCCGCACCGATGATCCCAAGCGGGCCGGTCGCCAGCACGAGCATGGCCTTGCCGAAGTGCTGCAACTGCGCCATCAGCAAGAGCACGATGACCACGAGCATGATCGGAGCCTTGGCCGCGATCGACGCCTGGCTTTCGGCGGAGTCCTCTGCACCGCCCTGGATCTCGATGTTGTAGCCGGCCGGAAGACCGTCGCGCAGGGACTGCATGTCGGCATACATCTTCATGACGACGTCATTGGACTGCACGCCATCGGGCAGCGTTGCGCGCACGGTGATCGTTGGCAGACGGTCACGCCGCCACTCGATCCCCTGCTCCAAGACCGGCACGACCTTGGCAACCTGCGACACTGGGACAAAGCTGCCGAAATCCGTTGGTACATAAACCGAGTTGACGGCAGACAGCAGGGCGCGGTTCGCTTCCGGCTCCCGGGCGACGATCGACACCGTCTCCTCGCCATCGCGGAAATCGTCGAGCGGTGCACCGGACACGGCCGTCTGCAGCATCTGGCGAACGCGCTGCGAGGTGACGCCGAGAGCGCGGGCACGATCCTGATCGATCACCAGCTTCATTGCCGGTACCGGCTCCAGCCAATCGTCGTGGATCGCGCCAAGCAGCGGATTGGCCTGGAACTTTGTCTTCACCGCGTCCGCGATCTTGCGCACTTCCTGGCGATCCGGCCCCATGATGCGCATCTGCACCGGCCAACCCGTCGGCGGGCCGAGGAACAGACGATCCACCTTGCCGCGGATATCAGGGAAGTCTTGCGCCAGGATGGTCCGCAGCTTCACAATCAGCCGCTCGCGCGCCGGCTCGTCGTTTGCCATGACCAGAAGCTGCGCGAAGTTCGGATTGCGAAGCTGCTGATCGAGCGGCAAGAAGAAACGCGGGGCGCCCTCGCCGATATAGGTGGCGACGAATTTCTTGTCCTTGTCGTCCATGATCTTGGCTTCGAGCGCCTTTGCCTGCGTCTCGACTTCCTTGATGCTGGTGCCTTCGGGCAGCCAGAGGTCGACGAGGATTTCCGGGCGCGACGATTGCGGGAAGAAGTTCTGCGGGATGAACTGGAATGCCCACAGGCTGGTGACGAAGGTCACGAGTGTCATCGCGATAACGATGATGCGATGACGCACGGCCCAGCTGACCGTCGCTCTGAGGCGGTGGTAGAAGCGCGTATCGAAGGCATCGTGATGCTCGCCCGCATGATGGCGCTGTTTCAGGATCATGTAGCCGAGCCAGGGCGTGAAATAGACCGCGACGAACCATGAGACGACAAGCGCGATGCCGACGACATAGAAGAGCGTGCGAACATATTCGCCGGCTGTCGATGCAGCAAAGCCGACGGGAATAAAACCAGCGGTGGTGATCAGCGTGCCGGTCAGCATCGGGAAGGCGGTCGAGGAATAGGCAAAGCTCGCCGCCTCGATCTTCACAAGACCTTCCTCGAGTTTTCGCTCCATCAACTCGACGACGATCATGGCGTCATCCACGAGCAGGCCGAGCGCGATAATCAGGGCGCCGAGCGAGATGCGCTGCAGGTCGATGCCGAGCTCGTACATGATGGCGAAGGTCGCGGCCAGCACGAGCGGGATAGCGATCGCGATAACGAGACCTGAGCGCCAGCCAATAGACAGGAAGGACACAATGAGCACGATGATCAGCGCTTCGCCGAGCGCATGCATGAACTCGCTGATGGCATCGGTGACGACGTCGGGCTGGTTGGAAATCTGGTCGACGGCCACGCCGTAGGGCAGCGATTCCTCGAAGCGCTGGTAGGTCGCTTCGACATCCTTGCCGACATCGGTCACCTTGAAGCCCTTGGCCATGACGACGCCGACCTGGACGCTGTCGTGACCATTGAAGCGATACTTGCGCTGATAGGGATCTTCGAGGCCGGAATAGACGGTGGCGATATCGCCGAGGCGCGTCACCTGATTGCCGGCCTTTAGCCGCAGCTCACGGATGTCCTGCGCCTTCGTGACATCCCCTTCGACGGAGATGCGCACCGAACGCGTGCCGGTATCGACCGATCCAGCCGGATCGACGCTGTTCTGCCCCTTGATTGCATTCTGCAGGTCGAGCACGGTCAGGCCGCGTTCAGCCAGCGCCTTCGAGGAAACGTCGATGTAGATCTTCTCAGGTTGGTCGCCGATGATCACCGCCTTCTCGACGCCGGGCGTCGTCAACAGCATGTCGCGCGCCTGGATGGCGAACGTCTTCAACTCGGGATAGCTGTATCCATCGCCGCTGATCGAATGCAGCGTGATGTAAGTATCGCCGAACTCGTCGTTGAAATAGGGCCCGAGCAGCCCTTCCGGCAGCTCATTGGAGATGTCGCCGACCTTCTTGCGCACTTGGTAGAAGGCATCGGCCACCTGCGCACTGTTGGTATCGCCTTTGACCTGCAGGGTGATGATGGCGCTACCCGCCCGCGTATAGGATTTAACCCAGTCGATATGCGGCGTTTCCTGCAGCTTGCGCTCGATCTTGTTGACGACCTGGTCTTCCATTTCCTGGATGGAGGCGCCCGGCCATATGGCCTGCACGACCATAACGCGGAAAGTGAAATCCGGATCTTCCTTCTGACCCATGCGCATCAAGCCGAGGACACCGGTGATGAGGATCAGCCCAAACAGGAAGCGCGCAATGCTCGGGTGGCCGATGGCCCAGCGCGACAGGTTGAAGGGACGCTTCTCGGCGGTGGAGTTATCCATGATCGTATCCTCTCCGGGCCGGGCTCTAGCGAATGACGTCGCCGGTTTCGGCTTGCGCCGACTGCTGTTCCGGCAGCTTGATCTTGAGGTTTTCGGTCATGAACTGCGTGCCGGCTGAGACGACGAGATCGCCAGTTTTCAGACCGTCGGCGACATGGACACCGCCGCCGGTGAAGTCCGCGACCTTGATTTCACGGGCATGGACGGTTGACGCATTGCGATCGACGACCCAGACAATCTTTTTGCCGTCCCTCTCTGCAAGTGCACTCAGCGGAATGGCAACGTTGGTCTCGGCATTGCCAATGGCGGCCTCGATCGTCGCCGTCATGCCGAGCAGCACGCGATCGTCGGTCGGAAGGCTGACGCGAAGCGAGAAAGTCCGCGACTGCGCATCGGCACTGCCGGAAACCTCACGCACCTTGCCGTCGAGCACCAGCTTGTTGTCTGACCAGAAGCTGGCCTTGACCGTCTTGCCGGGCTTGAACTGCGCAATGTCGTTTTCCGGCACGGCGATCTGCACTTCCTTTTCGCCGTCGAGCGCGACGGTGACGACAGGCGTGCCTGCCGCGACAACAGCGCCAGTGTCGGCGCTGATCGATGTTACGATACCATTACGGTCAGCCTTGAGCTCCGTATAGGTGACTTGGTTCTTGGCCTGATCGAGTGACGACGCTGCGGCATCCCGTGTCGAAACCGCTTGATCGTAGCTGAGCGCGGCCTGCTCCATTTGTGACTTTGCCGTGACGCTCTTGTCATAAAGCTGTTGGGCGCGCTTGTTGGCAAGGTCGGCGGTCGCCACACCCTTTTCGGCAGCGGCAAGATTTGCCTCGGCGGTCCTGACCGCCAATTCGTAATCGGTCGGATCGATTTCAGCGAGCAGATCGCCAGGCTTGACGCGATCGCCGATGTTGACGCGACGGTCGATGATCTTGCCTGCGACGCGGAAGCCAAGGTTCATCTCGACGCGGGCCTTCACCGCCCCGGAATAATCCAGCGCACGCGTATCGCCAGCCGCGGCAATTTCCACCACCTTCACCGGCCGGATGATCTCTTCACTCTCGGCCTTCTTCTCCTCGCTGCAGCCAGATACGGCGAGTGCAACGGCGCCAAGGAGCGCAAGACTGACAAAGGACGGCAACTGGACTGTCTTCAGCGAAATCATCTTTCGCACTCCTGAAATCGGTTATCGGTTGATCTGCGGCCCCTGCCGCGCATTATTTTTTCAGTGCCCTGATCGTGAATTCGACCAGTTCATCGACGGTGGCGCGGTTGGTCTTGGCGAGACATTGCGCCACCATCTGCGGATGGCACAGGCTGATGGTTGCAGCCCCGAAACAGCGGGAGGCAACATCCGCGTCCTGCTCGGCAAACTCGCCAGCTGCGATCCCTTCACGGATCACGTCAGCCAGCAATTCATGAATGCTGTCGACGTGCCTCTCGATGACGTGCCAGTCGCGCTCGATGGCGACGACGACCATCTCATGCACCTTCTCCTGGTCGAGCATGGTCTCGACCGTCATCTGGTATTGGCCCTGCACGAAGCGGCGCAGCCGATCGGAAGCGCTAATCGGCAAGTGGCAGGCGTCGTAGGCCATCTGATAGCTCAAGGCGAGCATGCGGCCGCAAATCGCCTGGTGGATCTCCACCTTCGAGGCAAAGAAACGGTAGACGTTGGCCGGCGACATGCCGAGATCGCGGGCGATATCGGCAACCGTCGTCTTTGAATATCCGTAATGACGGAAAAGCCGCTCAGCAGCGTCGAGAATGCGCGACACATTCTCCTGACGTGCTAGGTCAATCGTGTTCTCCGCAGCATCGTTGATCAATTTTCACGCACCTTGCTTACGACTGACGATTTTTGAATTTCGTCAGTCGTAAAATATCAATCGTAATATGTCAAGGTTTTCGTGCGTTGAGGAGCGGAACGATCAGACGCCAATGCGATCCCGCCACCGCCTAACTCCGGCGATGGCGTTTGGGTTGCCAGATTGTGCATTGGAATGCTCGATGCGGCAGGGCACGCGATAACCGCCCCGCCGCCCTACCCCCGCGGCGCAATTGCTTTGAGATAAAGCGGGACTTGAGAAACCAGGCAGACGGCAAAGTGCCGACGCCTATGCGCAGCACTCGGCCTTATCCTTCGGGCTCAGGCGAGCTTGACGTCCAGCGAGATCGGCACCGCTGAGAGCGCCTTGGAGACCGGGCACCCTGCCTTGGCCTTGTTGGCGAGTTCGACGAACGTCCTTTCGTCCGTATTGGGAACCGTGCCGGTCAGCGTCAGATGAATCGCGGTGATCGCGAAGCCGCCTTCCACGCTCTCGAGCGTCACCTTTGCCGTCGTCTCCATATCGATCGCCTTGAGGCCCGCTTCCTCCAGAATGAGCGACAAGGCCATCGTGAAGCAGCCGGCATGGGCCGCTCCGATCAGTTCCTCCGGATTGGTGCCGGGAATACCTTCGAAGCGGCTCGAAAAACCGTAGGGATAGTGCTTGAGCGCGCCGCTTTGGGTGGAAATCTGTCCCTTGCCGTCCTTCAGTCCGCCGGACCACTGCGCTGAACCTGTACGATTGATCTGCATGCCGTTCTCCTATTTGGATTAGAGGAAGCTGAAAGAAGCAATCCGCTTCCTTAACGCGATATAATCCTCTATCGGCAGAAGGCGACAACGCCGTGAAATTTCTTCCGGGCAGCGATAGGCAAAAGGCGATCAGATCTCGATGCGCGCCGTGTCGAGCGTGTAGAGCTCTTGCGCGCGCTTGACACCGCGGAGTGCATAACGACCGATGCAGGCCAGCGCGCCGCGCTCGCCTTCCGGGATCGTCGCCGCAAACTCCGACGACATCAGTACGTTGAGATCGACCGATCGGCACATCGAGGCGATCCGGCTAACCTCGTTCACAGCAGGCCCGATGACGGTAAAGTCCAGCCGCTCGCGGCTGCCGATATTGCCGTAGAAGACATCGCCGATGTGCAGGCCGATATAGACCTCCGTCGTTGGGCGCCCCTCGAGCGCGCGTTCGTCGTTCAACGTCTTCAGCTTCTGCCGCAGCAATCGCTCGGCCCGCAACGACGCGCAGCAGGCATCTGCCGGCTCGTCCCCCTTGAAGATTGCCAGGACGCCGTCGCCGATCAGCTTCAATACGTCGCCGCCGGCCTCGTGGATTGCCGAAATGACGACATCACTGTAGGCGTTCAGCATCGGCAGGATTTCTTCCGGCGGCGCGCTGTCGGATATCTTGGTGTAATTCAGAAGATCCGAGAACCAGAGAGCCGCCGAGATCCGCTCCGACTTCCCACGCGTGATTTTGCCTTCCAGTACCTGCCGCGCGGCATCATCGCCAAGATAAACCTCTGCAATCGTCCTCGCGATACGCGCTAGCGCAATGCACTTGATCGCAAGTGCCAGTACCGGCACCAGCTTTCGCAGGATAATGAGATCCTGATCCGAGAACCCTTCGGGATGGCGCGTCGCGAAGTGAGAGAAGAAGCAATCCATCTCGCCTATCGTGCCAGCCTTGGCGAACCGGTGGACCATCGCAACAAAATCGGTATGGCCCTGCTCGCGCATTGTGTCGAGCATGACGAAATCGGTCGGATCGCCAAAGCCGATGCGCCGTCTGACCTCGTTCTCTTCTCCGGCCCAAAGATAGTAGAAGGCGGAGCGCTGCCAGCTGTCCAGCGCCGCTCCTTCGCTCGAGGGTCCGTATTCGAATTCGGTCTCGATCTCCTCCCGGCTATCCCAGCGAAACGCCCGGCCCTCGTGGACGGGATGCAGCGTATCCATCAGCGCCATGCCGCGATCAAGCGGAAGACCGCGCTCGCAACACGCGTTGCAGAAGCCGGTCAGCAGCTCTGCCTCGGAGGCGCCTTTCAGCCCCTGCTCCGTCAGCCAGGCCGCAATTATCCCTATATCGCTGTATTCCATGCCGTTTCCCTCGCTGGTGCGAAAGCTGTATCGCGATTTTGCCGGCAAGGGAAAGACAAAGCTCAGCCCGTCGCAGGCATGTTGTAAGGTGTGACAATTTCCACCGACGACAATGCCGAAGGCGCACTTCCGCCTCCGGAGCGACCCATCACGGCGCGGAAGGCCGAACGGGCGTCGGTGCGCAGATCGTGATGCAGCACGAAGCTGATCTTGCGGGCGGCAAGCAGCGCGCGATTGTCTGCGTCAAGGTCATGCGCCACGAAGATTCGGACCGGCCGTTGCGCCGCTTCGAAGGCAGCAAGCACCGCCCGGTTTCCGCCTCCGATCGAGTAGACCGCGTTGATTGCCGGATCGGCCGCAATCGCCTGCACGGCCAACGTTCCCGTCGCCGCGTCCGTGCCGTGCCCTTCACTGATCTCGCTCACGCCGATCAGCGGATAGCGTTCACGCAGCACGCGGCGAAAGCCGATCTCCCGCTCTTCCTCGCCGCGAAAGCGACCGCTGGAAAGTGTCACGAGGACGCGCCCCGGCGCTCCGCTGAAATGCGCACCGATGAGATAGGCCGCCGTCTCGCCGGCCGCGCGGTTGTCCGCACCTGCGTAAGCGCTGCGTGACGAATTGGGCAAGTCCGTCACGAACGTAACCACGGGAAGCCCCGCTTCGGTTGCGCGCGCCACGGCCGCGACCACCTCTGGAACATCAGGTGCCTTCAACACGATGCCGTTCGTGCCGCGCAGCCGGATCCGGTCAATCAGTTGCACCAGCTCGGCCTGCTTCATGACCTCGGCGAAATGGAAACGGCACCGAAACACAGTCGGCAGGAACGTCGCAACCTCCGCTTCGAAGGCGTCGCGAACCGCGGTGCTGAACCGGTCCGGCGTTTCCATGACGACATCGATTGCGAGTTTTCGTCCGCTCACTTCTCCGCCGATCTGCTGCTTCTCCAGCTCGGCGATCGCTGCCTGAACCCTTGAAATCGTCTGGTGCCGAACCCCGTTCCTATCGTTGAGGACGCGATCCACAGTCGCCGTGCTCAAGCCGGCCTGAAAGGCGATATCCTTGACGAGAAACCGATGTGCCACGTTATCCGTCTTTGATGGTTTTTTGATGGATTCCTGATCTATAACACACCGGTCGGCGGCGTATAGTACGCTCATCGGAAAGGGAGGAGTACCTGATGAAATCCGACAACCGACAAAAACTGCGCGCCGATCGCACCTGGCTGACCGAAGACGCCTGCGATCTCGGCGATTTCCGCAAGCTTGCCGAGAAGACAACGGCTCTCGCCGACTATCCGACGGCAGAGGCCGTGAAAAAGAACATTCTGATTTACGACAGCGGCAAGGTCTTAGCAGCGATCGCCAGCCCCGAAGGCCGCAGAGCGGTCCTCGCCGAGATATGCGAAGCCTTCGGTGATGGCCCCGGCGTCGTCGTCTTCAAGCGCGCCTACAGGGATACAAGCGTCATCGACCGCGCCAGCGCAATATTCGACGAGATCATCGAGGAGCAACATCGAACGGCTACCGGCGGCAGCGACCACTTTGCCAAGCCGGGCGCCAATGACCGCATCTGGAACTCGCTGGAAAAGCACTGCCTCGCCGATCCCGAAAACTTTGCCGAATACTATGCAAACGCCATCGTCGCGATCGCGAGCGAAGCCTGGCTCGGCCCGAGCTATCAGATGACCGCACAGGTCAACCGGGTTAATCCGGGCGGCGCCGCACAGTCCGCTCATCGCGACTACCATCTGGGCTTCCAGTCTTCCAAGGTGATCGAGCAGTTCCCGGCGCATGTGCACAGGCTCTCGCCAGTGCTGACACTGCAGGGCGCGGTCGCCCACTGCGACATGCCGCTTGAAAGTGGCCCCACGCTCTTCCTGCCGCATAGCCAGACCTACGAGCCGGGTTACCTCGCCCTCAAGCGCCAGGAATTCAAAGACTATTTCGAAACGCATCATGTCCAGTTGTCGCTCGAAAAGGGCGACGTGGTGTTCTTCAATCCGGCCCTCTTCCACGCAGCCGGTACCAACCGCTCGACCAACATCAAGCGCGTGGCCAATCTGCTGCAGGTCTCCTCCGCATTTGGCCGCGCCATGGAGACGGTCAATCGCGAGCGCATGAGCGCCAGGCTATTCCCGGCATTGAAGAAGATGAAGGGCAATCTGTCCGAAGGCGAGATCGGTAACGCCGTCGCCGCCTGCGCCGAGGGTTATTCCTTCCCGACCAACCTCGACCGCGACCCACCCATCGGTGGCCTTGCCCCGAAGACGCAAGCGCAGCTGATGCATGAGGCGCTGCAGGAAGATTGGGACGATGCGCGGTTCACGTCGGCACTGGCGCAACAGCGCGAGCGGCGACGAAGCTGACGCAGAAGCATTGGCGAATTTTGCTCCCGGGGCCTCTCGCGTCGGGAGCTTTTGGCATATGGCCCATCATTCATTGGAGGAAAGCATGACAACAGACCATAGCCGCCTCGACGGCAAGATCGCAATCGTGACCGGCGGTACGCAGGGGCTCGGGGCATCAATCGCCCGCCTGTTTGCCGAGCGCGGCGTCAAGGGCCTCGTCATTTGTGGCCGCAACGAGCAGAAGGGCAAGGCGAAGGCCGACGAGATCGCTGCCGCCACCGGCATCAAGGTCGTCTATGTCCAAGCGGATCTCGGGCAGGTCGATGATGCAAGAAACGTCGTTCATGTCTGCGACCAGACCTTCGGCCGCGTCGATGCGCTCGTGAATGCGGCCCCCATCACCGACCGTGGAACCATCCTGGATACCAGTCCAGAACTCTTTGACGCCATGTTCGCCGTCAACGTGCGCGCCCCCTTCTTCCTGATGCAGGAAACGGTGAAGGTGATGCGTCGTGAGAAGATCGAAGGCACGATCGTCAATATTGGCTCCATGTCGGCCAAGGCAGGGCAACCCTTCATTAGCGCCTATTGCGCCTCGAAGGGTGCCTTGGAAACGTTGACGAAGAACACGGCATACGCTCTGCTGCGCAATCGCATCCGTGTCAACGGTCTCAACATCGGCTGGATGGCGTCCGAGGGGGAGGATCGCATTCAGCGCGAATTTCATGGCGCACCCGCCGACTGGCTGGAAAAGGCGGCGGCCGGCCAGCCTTTCGGCCGCCTCGTGGATCCCGAGGAAGTAGCCCGCGCATGCGCATATCTCTCCTCAGCGGAATCCGGCCTCATGACCGGATCCATGATCTGCTTCGACCAGTCGATCTGGGGAGCCTATGACGGCTCGCCGCACCCGGACACGGCCCTTTGAAAAAATGCAGAGCCCGGCGCTTTTGCAGGCGCCGGGCTCTGGAACACATTGCCGTTTACGTTTACGAAGAGCGTCACATCGCTTTGGGAGGAGCTGACCCGTGTCAGAAGATGCGCTCTATGACATCCGTGACGACCGTTTCCGCGGCTTGATCGCCGGCAGCGCCCGGCTGGAGGAACTCTATACCGGCTGCCGTTGGTCCGAAGGTCCCGTCTGGTTCTCAGACCTGAATTGCCTGATCTGGAGCGATATCCCCAATGAGCGGATGATGCGTTGGGCGCCCGATGGCAACGTCTCGGTTTTCCGCTCGCCATCCAACTACGTCAACGGTAACACCCGCGACCGCCAGGGCCGATTGATTTCCTGCGAGCACGGCGGACGGCGCGTCACCCGCACCGAGTTCGACGGCCGCATCACTGTGCTGGCCGAAAGCTATAACGGCAAGCGTCTGAACTCGCCAAACGATGTCGTCGTCAAATCGGACGGCTCGATCTGGTTCACCGATCCGAGCTACGGCATCATGTCCGACTACGAAGGTCACAAGGCGGAACCGGAGCAGGAAACGCGTAATGTCTACCGCATTGATGCCCCCACCGGGGAGATCGAAGCGGTCGTCACCGATTTCATCCAGCCCAATGGCCTTGCTTTCTCGCCCGATGAAAAGCAGCTCTACATCGCCGATTCCGGCTCTTCCAATCATGAAGTCCCGCGTCACATCCGCGTTTTCGACGTCGTCGACGGCAAAAAGCTGACGAACAGCCGGTATTTCTGCTCGATCGACAGCGGCGTGCCGGATGGTTTCCGTTTCGATGTCAGCGGCAATCTCTGGACGAGTGCTGCCGACGGCGTTCACTGCTTCGCGCCCGACGGCACGCTGCTCGGCAAGATCAAGGTACCGCAAACGGTATCGAACATCGCCTTTGGCGGCGTGAAAAAGAACCGGCTGTTCATCACGGCCACCCAATCGCTGTATTCGATCTACACCACGACCAACGGCGCACAATATCCATAGGCTCAGTGTCGCGCGCCATCGAACCAAGACCTCGGCGCGCCTTTCCATCCAGAAAGAACCATCGATGTTCGAGTTTTCACGCGCGCGCAACCGGCGCCAATCCATCCGCAACGCCTTTTTCATGGGAGCCTGAGATGCGTTCCGTCGTCTCTTTCAACGAAAGCTGGAGTTTTCACGAGGGTTTCGGCCAGCGTCTGCTTGAGGACTTCGATGGCACGGCGACCGTCAGGCTGCCTCATACGGCGGTTGAGCTGCCGTTTAACTACTTCGATGAGAAAAGCTACCAGCGGGCGTTCACCTATCAGAAGATCCTGCGCTGGATGCCGGAGTTTGAGGGCCGCGAGGTGTCCCTCGTCTTCGACGCCGCCATGGCCGATGCCGTCGTCTACCTGAACGGTGAAGAGATCATCGCTCACAAGGATGGCTACACGCCGTTCGAAGCGCGCTTCACCGGCAGATTGGTGATGGGCGACAATCTGATCACGGTGAAAATCGACGGCAGCGAAAATCCTGAGATTCCCCCCTTCGGCGGCCGCATCGACTACCTGACCTATGCCGGGATCTACCGTGACGTCTGGCTGAAGGTCACCGACCCGATCTCGGTCGGCAACCTCAAGATTGAAACCCACAACGTGCTGGCAGAGGAAAAGTCGGCAAGCGTGCGCGTCGATCTTGCCAATCCACAGCAGCTTGCGTTCCTGGGCTCGGTATCGGCGTTGCTGAAGGATGCTGACGGACGCCTGCTTGCCACGGCTTCCGCAGAAACCACCGGTGAAGACCTTACGCTCTCCTTCGATGGCCTGACCGGCATATCGCTCTGGGACATCGCCGATCCTGCGCTCTACGATGTCACCGTCGAATTGAAGACAAGCCATGGTTCCGACCGCGTCTCGTCGCATTTCGGCTTCCGCACCGCGGAATTTACGCCCGAAGGCTTCCTGCTCAACGGCCGGCCGCTGAAGCTGCGCGGCCTCAATCGCCACCAGGCTTTCCCCTATGTCGGCTATGCCGCGGGCAGATCGGCCCAGGAGCGCGATGCGGACATCATGAAGTCAGTGCTGAAGTGCAATATCGTCCGCACGTCGCACTATCCGCAGTCGAAGTGGTTCCTCGACCGGTGCGATCGCATCGGCCTTCTTGTTTTCGAAGAGATTCCAGGCTGGCAGCATATTGGCGACGAGGCGTGGCAGCAGGAATCGATCCGCAACGTCCGGCGCATGGTCGAACGCGACTGGAACCACCCTTCGATCATCATCTGGGGCGTGCGCATCAATGAGTCGCAGGACAGCCACGACTTCTACGTCGAGACGAACCGGCTTGCCCGTGAACTCGACCCGACACGACAGACCGGCGGCGTCCGCTACATAACGGACAGTGAACTGCTGGAAGACGTCTACACGATGAACGACTTCATCCTCGGCAACGAGGAACTGCCCGGCAACAACCGTCCGCGCACGGCGCTTCGCCCGCAGCAGGAGGCCACCGGCCTGTCCCGCAAGGTGCCTTACATGATCACCGAGTTCGGTGGTCACATGTATCCCACCAAGATCTACGACCAGGAAGCCCGGCAGGCCGAGCATGTCCGCCGCCACCTCGAAGTGCTGAACGCCGCCTATGGCGATCCGGATATCGCAGGCGCAATCGGCTGGTGCATGTTCGACTACAACACCCACAAGGACTTCGGCTCCGGCGACCGCATTTGCTACCATGGCGTCATGGACATGTTCCGCGAACCGAAGTTTGCGGCCTATGTCTATGCCAGCCAGTGCGATCCTTCCGAAGAGATCGTCATGCAGCCGGTCACCTTCTGGGCGCGCGGCGAACGCAACATCGGCGGCGTGCTGCCACTGATCATCCTGACCAACTGCGACGAGGTCGAACTGCGCTACGGCTTAGTGACGAAGCGAATCGGGCCCGACCACGAGAACTATCCGCACCTGCCGCACCCGCCTGTGGTTCTCGACCACCGTCATTTCACGCCTGACGAGCTTGGCACATGGGGCCTCGAGTGGATCGACGGCGAATTCATCGGCTATATTGACGGCGAACCGGTCGCCAGATTGACGCTTGCCGCCGACCCGCTGCCGACGACGCTGCAGATCGTTGCCGACAGCACGACGCTGAAGGCCCGCGAGCGCGACACGACCCGTGTCATCATCCGCGCGCTTGATCAGCAGGGTCAACGCCTGCCCTTCATGAACGAGAATGTCACCCTGCAGGTCGACGGGCCCGCAAAGATTGTCGGTCCGGCATCGGTTTCGCTACAGGGCGGCACGGCCGGCTTCTGGCTGGAGGCGACCGGGCTGACGGGTGCAATAAGCGTTCATGCAAGCTGCAGTCGCTTCCCAGAGGTCAAGCTGGAGCTGGTGGCCGTCTAAGGTCAGTGCGGGTACGCCAAGCCGTCGGGCGGGCGTGCCGCGAACCGACTATGCCGGCTGCACCGACCGGACCGTGCCGTTGTTGTCGACGATGCACGAGAATTTCTTGCCGCCGGCATCAAGGTCGACGCCGAAGGTGCCGTCGGGCAATTGGCGAGACGCCGTGGGCAATACCTTGGCGTTCGCACCGGCAACTCCAGCCGCCGAATTGGCGCACAGCAGCTGCAGATCCGCTGGCGCGGTCTGCAGCGTTGTGCGCGCCATGCTTTCAGGCGCCGGTGGCGTTGGCGTGCAGGCACCAAGCAGCGCCGCACTTGTCATTGCCGCCATCATTCGGCCGATCGAAATCGTCTTCGCGGTGTTTTTCCACAAAACCCTGTCCCCCGACTTGCGTGATCTGTTCGCTCTCCGGCGCTGAGCCGGCCCATTTTCAAACGCCCTTGTAGAGTGCAGCCCCCTGCATCAGCACAATGACCTTGGCGCCGATCCTGATCCGTGACGCAAGGTCTACGATGTCGTTGTTGTTCATGCGGATGCAGCCGGAAGACACATCGAGCCCGATTGTCCAAGGCTCCGCTGTCCCATGGATCCGATAGATGGTGTCCTGGTCGCCTTCGTAGAGGTAGAGCGCCCTGGCACCCAGCGGGTTTTCCGGTCCACCCGGCATCCCGGCCGCCCACTTCGCCGCATTCGGGTCGCGTGCCACCATCTCGGCCGGCGGCGTCCAGGTCGGCCATTCGGCGGTCCGGCCGACACGCACTATCCCGGCCCATCCGAAACCTTCGCGGCCAACGCCGATGCCATAGCGGATTGCCTGACCGCCAGGCTGGGTGAGGTAGAGGAAATGCTGGTTGCCATCGATGATGATCGTTCCCGGCGGCTCGGCGGTCCTGAAGGGAACCGTCTGCATTCGGAATGCTTCCGGCGGCTGATTGTTGCGCGCGTAATACTGGCGGGCCTTCCTCTTGTCGTAATCAACCCAGGTGTGCGTCTTGGAATCATAGATCTGCGTCTGTGCCCACGCGGCAAGAGGGCCAACGCACGCTGCGGCCGCAAGCAGGGCCAAGGTCAGCTTGCGCCCCCCTGCGGCCTCTTTCGCCTTCACTGGAAATCTGGGCTTTGCTGTCATTTTTTCGCCCACCCATCGACGCGCTTTGCGTTGTCGGCGACCCATTTTGTCGCGTAGTCGAGTGGCGGTATGCGCTCGACTTCGAGCGCATAGCTCATCGCCGTCGCTTCCTCTGGCGACAGATCGACCTTTTCCAGAAACGCGGCGATATCGGGGTGCTTCTTCTCGAAAGCCGCCGCGTATCCGATGCGGAAATTCGCCGTGTCCCAGGCCGTTGATGCCAAGGACTTGGTGATCCAGAGTGGATCGTTAGGACCGACGAGCTTCCACTTGCTCGCATCATGCGCAGGCTCGGCAAGGCGGACGATCTTATGCAGGTCAAAGATGAAATGCGGCGCGTAACACGCAAAAACCAGCGGCTGGTTCGTCGCGATCGCGATATCCAGCCCCGCCATGGCAACTTCCTCTTCCGACTCGACCAGCGTCAGGTTTTTCGCATAGCCGTAGGTATTTGCCCGGACCCGCTCGATCCCGGTCGAAGACCATGTCGGTGCGCCGAGCCACATCTCGCCTTTACCATCACCGTCCGTGTCGAGAATCTTCGTTTTTTCCGGGTCGCTGAGATCCGCGATCGTCTTCAGGCCCTTTTCCGCGGCAGCCGGTGATGCGCAGATGCCCTGCCAAGCCGGCACGCTACGCTTGGCGAGAACCACGACGCCCTTTTCCGTCACGAACCGCTTGATGACGTCTTCGAGATTAGGTTGCCAGACTTCTGGGTGGATATCCACCGTGCCCTTCTCGAGGCCGTTGAAGGCAAGTAGCGTGCCCATCTCCTGCACATCGGCATTGAGCCCGAACTCCTTGCCGATGCTGACCTTGAGGATATTGGCCGTTGCCTGTCCCGAAGGCCAATTCGGCATCGCGATCACGAGGTCGGCGGAAAAGGCGGCGCTGCTCATCGCGAGCGTTGCGGCGAAAACGGATGAAAAGAGCCCTGAACATGCTACGCGTGTCGCCATGCCTGTCCCCCAAACATGCGATAAAGGATCGTAGATATGCACGTCACACCTTGCACGCGAAGATGCATAAAGCTTTCACATCCGTCAAGTCGAGTTGACGTTCCCGCCTGCCCCTAACGGAGGCAGCTGTCGTGCGCCCAAGCCTTCACGCGCGCAGCCGTCGTGGCGAGATGATCGCCGACTGAGAAGCCGGAAATCTTCTTGCGCGGCGCAAGATCGTGGTCGCCGTCCTCGAGCCAAAAGACTGATATTGCAGCGGAAAGCGGATAAGTCGCCACCTCTTCGCGCGTACCGAACTCGTCGCGCGTCCCCTGGCAGATAAGCGTCGGCGTGCGCAGGTTCTTCAGATGCGCCGTGCGCAACTGTTGCGGCTTGCCGGGTGGATGGAAAGGGTAACTAAGGCACAACAATCCATGGATCGTCCCTTGCTCGTAGAGGTCGTCGGCCACCATGCTCGCCACTCGTCCACCCATGGATTTGCCGCCGATAATCAGCGGCCCGTTGCTCGCGAGCGCCTTTACCGCCTCCAGATATTCGGGGATCAGAGTCTCGGCCTTCGGCGGTGGCTTTCGCGCATCGGATGTCCGGCGGGCAGCCATGTAGGCGAACTCAAAGCGTACAACGCAGAACCCGACGGCAGCAAGCGCGTCTGCGGCTGCCGTCATGGACTTTGAATCCATCGGCGCGCCGGCACCGTGGGCAAGCATGATGGTGGCTCGTGGATTGTCCGGGCCGGTGATCAGGAACTTCTCGCTCATTGCGATGTCATAGCGCAATGAGCGAATTGCCACCATATCGGACTGACAGTGTAGATGGGATCAGTGGAATCTCGGCATGTCTGGAAGAGCCGAGAATTCTTCGCCGATCATTTCGCTCAGGGCGACCAATATTTCTTTGCGGGAGAAGCCCGAACGCTCGAGCTCGTCGATCATTTGCCCGAGATCCAACTCGAGCTGCCCACGACAGCACGCCACCCGATCAGCAGAAACGAGGAGAATTTCTTCAAGAATCAGCATCGCTTCGCTCCTATTTACACAAGCAACCTGCGACCGCGCTAAATGTTCCAACGACGCTCAGCAACATTTCCCACTTCGACAATCGCGCAATTTACTACCGTGTACGTAGAATATTGGCCGGTAGGCGCGCAGCAGAGCCTCACCACGGCCGGCACTTATCCTTGGGAAGCCAGGTCTGTACATCGCGAACGGATGATCCTGTTCGTCTTGCGTGACAAAACGGCAGCTAGTGCTGCCCTTCCTCGACTACCTGTGGTTTCGCCTCGCGTTTGACGCCTTTCGCCCTTTCCCGCAGCCACTGGAAAATCACATAGAGAACGGGGATCAGAAAGATGCCGACGAGTGCCGAGGCCAGCATGCCGCCGAAGACGGCGGTGCCGACACCGCGGCGGCTGAGCATGCCAGCCCCCTGCGCAATGACCAAGGGAATGAGGCCGGCAATGAAGGCAAAGCTCGTCATCATCACGGCGCGGAAACGTTCCCGCGCCCCTTCGATCGCCGCTTCCGAAATACCAAGCCCGTGCCTACGCCGCTCCATGGCGAACTCGACGATCAGGATGCCGTTCTTGGCCGCCAACGCGATCAGGACGACGAGGCCAATCTGGGCATAGAGGTTGTTGTCGAGGCCGGCGATCTTGAGGGCAAGCATCGACCCGGCAACGCCTGCGGATATAGAAAGCAACACCGCGATCGGAATAGTCCAGCTCTCATAAAGTCCGACCAGGAATAGATAGGCGAAGAGCACGGCAAGTCCGAGGATGATCGCCGTCTTGCCGCTCGCCTCGATTTCCTGCAGTGCGGTTCCCGTCCATTCGTAACTGTAGCCGGGCGGAAGCGTCTTGGCCGAGACCTCTTCCATGGCCGCAATTGCCTCGCCGGAACTGCGACCCGGTCCCGGTCCGCCGTTGATCGTGGCGCTGGAATAGTTGTTGTAGCGGACGATGAGCTGTGGCCCGAGGATCACCCGCGCCTGCGCAAAGGCCTTGATCGGCACCATCTGGCCTTTGCTGTTGCGCACGTTGATACGGTAGATGTCATCGATCTTCGATCGGTCGGAAGCCTCACCCTGCACCGTCACCTGCCAGGTTCGACCAAACAGGTTGAAGTCGTTCACGTAGGAACTGCCGAGGATCGATTGAAGCACGTTGAAGACGTCGGAGACCTGGATCCCCAGCGTCTGAACCTTCTCGCGGTCGATGTCGAGATAGAGCTGCGGTGTATTGGCCGTGTAGGTCGTGTAGACCCTGCTCAGGGCCGGATTCTCGTTCGCCGCAAAAACGAGACCGCGCGCAGCCTGCGCGATTTCCGTCGACGAGCCGCCGCTGAGGCTGAGGAGCTGGTATTCAAAGCCGCTCCCTGTTCCAAGACCGATGATCGGCGGCAGATTGTAGACGATAACGTTGGCTTCCGGGATCGCCTGAAGGTCGGCGCTCAGCTTCGCGATCAGGCCGTTCACCGAAAGCTCAGGCGTGGTGCGCTCCGCAAAGGGCTTCAATGTCATCACCAGCAGGGCCGCGTTCGACTTCACCTGGCCGTCAAGCAAGCTGTAGCCGACGACCGACATAACGCCCTCAATGCCTTCGGTCTTGCGGATCATCTCCTCGACCCGTTTCGCGACGGCATCCGATCGGTTGACCGAAGCGCCATCAGGCAAAACGATTTCGCCGAAGATCGCACCTTGGTCCTCGGAGGGGAGGAAGCCCGTGGGCGTCACTTTGAACAGCCAGCCGGTGCCGAGGATAAGCACCGCAAGCAAGACCAGGCCAAAAGCCGCCAGACGAACAAAGCGCCGCACGATCGCGGCGTAACCGTCGCGAGCGAGATCGATCCCCTTCAGGACGTAGCGGATCGGACCGTGGTGGGCCTTCAGGAGAACCGCGCAGAGCGCCGGAGAGAGGCTGAGTGCGTTGATGGCCGAGATGACCATCGACACGGAGACGGCAACGGCGAATTGCCGGAACAGCTCGCCGGAAATGCCGGGAATGAAAGCCACCGGCACGAAGACCGAAAGAAGCACCAGTGTAATGGCGATGATCGGCGCCGTGATGTCGCGCATGGCACGACGGGCCGCCTCTGCGGGCGTGACGCTCGGGTCCTTTTCCAGATGCGCTTCAACGGCTTCGACCACGACGATGGCGTCATCAACGACGATGCCGATGGCAAGAACCAGCGCGAGCAACGACACGGTATTGGCGGAAAAGCCCAGCCCCATCATCACTGCAAATGTGCCGATCAACGACACGGGCACGGCAATCAGGGGAATAAGGGTTGCGCGCACGCTCCCCAGGAACAGGTAGACCACGATAACGACGAGGACGAAGGCCTCGATCAGCGTCTTGACGACCTCGTGGATGCTCTCCTCGACAAACTTCGTCGTATCGTAAGTGACCTTGTATTGGACGCCTTCGGGGAAAGACGGCTTGAGCTTCTCGAGAAGCTGATTGATCGCTTCGGCCGTCGCGATGGCGTTGCCACCTGGCGACTGATAGATGCCAAGCACTGCGGCCGGTGTGCCGTCCTGACGACCGAGCTGCTCCGCCGACTTCGAGGTCAGCTCGACGCGGGCCACATCGCGGATGCGGACGAAGGATCCGTCCGGCTCGGCCCTCAGCACGACGTTTCCGAATTCCTCGGTGGTGGTCAGGCGACCCTTGGTCTGGATGGTAAGTTGGAATTGCTGGTCGGGCAAGGCCGGCTGTGCGCCGATGCGGCCGACTGCGGCCTGAATATTCTGGCGCTTCAATGCGTCGACAATATCGCTCGGGGTCATCGAAAAATTCGTCAGGCGATCGGGAGAAACCCAGATGCGCATGCTGTAGTCCGACGGCGTCAGCAGCGAGACATCACCGACGCCCGGGATCCGCTTCAGACCGTCGATGATATTGATCGTAGCATAATTGGAAAGAAAGAGCTGGTCATGGTCACCGCTCGTCGAGGTGAGCGCGATCAACTGCATCAGCGCCGAGGATTTCTTCTTGACGCTGATGCCTTGTGCGCGTGCCTCTTGCGGCAGTTGCGCCTCGGCCAGGTTGACGCGGTTCTGCACGTTGACGGTGTTGATGTCGGGATCGGTACCCACCGCGAAACTGACCGTCAGCGTATAGCTTCCGTCATTGCCGCTGGTCGACTTCATGTAGATCATGTTGTCGACGCCAACGACGCGCGATTCGATGGGTTGGGCCACCGATTGCTGCACGGTCTCGGCACTTGCACCCGGATAAGTCACCGTTACCGACACCTGCGGCGGCACGATATCCGGAAACTGTGCGATGGGGATAACCGTCAGCGCCACGAGGCCGGCGATGGTGATGACGAGTGAAATGACGACCGCAAGCCGCGGCCGAGCGATAAAAATCGCGGACAACATGGCTTACGACCCCGGCTTTGTTTCGACTGGCGCCACGAGCTGGCCCGCACGAACCTTCTGAATTCCTTCAGTAATGACGAGGTCTTCGGCCGTCAGGCCCTTCAAGACCGGGAGCTCGCTCCCTTCGGGTAGGCCGGCTTCGATCCGGCGTGTCTCAACCTTCTTGTCGCTGTTGACGACGAGTACATAGGGGCCCGACTGGTCGAGCTGCACCGCCGCTTGCGGGATGACCAGCATGTTCTGTGGGCTGCCCCCCTCAACCGTCACATTCACCAACTGCCCGTCAATCAGAATGCGGTCGGGATTGGGAAAGGTTGCCCGCACCGGCACCGTGTCGGTTCCCTGATCCACCGTCACATCGACAAAATTGACCTTGCCGGGTTGTTCATACTGCTTGCCGTTGGCAAGCTGCACATGCACGTTGGCAGCGCTCACCTGCTCGCCCAACTTGCCCGAGGTGCCCAATTTTTCGCGCACCTCCAGGATCTCGCGCTGCGAAACGGAAAAGGTGACGTAGATCGGATCCTGGCTGACGATCGTCGCAAGCACGCCGCTGGATGGGCCGACAAAATTTCCGACGGAATACTGCGAGCGACCGATCCGTCCGGTGATTGGCGCGCGAATATCGGTATAGCTGAGGTCCAGATTTGCCTTGTCGAGCGAAGCATTCAACTGGACAAGGCTCCCCGTCGCTTCCCGCTGCTTTGCCGTCGCCAGGTCCAACTGCGACTTGGGTGCCGCACTCTTCGCAACAAGCGCTGACTGACGATCAACCTCGATGTTGGTCAGCGCCAAGGCTGATTCCGCCGACTCGATTGCTCCTTTTGCCTGGCCAACGGCGGCCTCATACTGGCCTTTCTCCATGACGAAGAGCAGGTCCCCGGCCTTGACGTCTTGGCCCTCCGTAAAGAGACGCTTCTCGAGGAAGCCGTCGACTCGGGCTCGTAGCTCGACCTTGTCGATAGCCTCCACGCGGGCACTGAACGAAATAGACGGTCGAATGTCCTTGGTGAGCGCCCGCGCAACGGTCACCGCCGGCAAAGGCGCGGCCGGCTTGGCACCTTCCTGGCCGAGTGCGTCCACGCTCGTCGCGAGAGCGAAAACAGCAGTTGCAAGCACGGCTGAAAATTGACTGACGCAAGGTTTCATTGAGCCCCCTCAAACTGCGTCTAACGACCAGCTTAACTTGTCGCACGACCGACAACTGTCAATCAGCGCAGGCGCAGAAATTCTACACCCGGTAGAATTTCTGCGGCATTCGCAATCACATGCGCATGATACCCCGATGCACGTCGGTTTCCTATGCCCGCTATCGGTCAGTTCAGCCGCATTCCCTCGGACGAGAAAAGATGCGTCTTGGATAGGTCAGGAACGACGTTTATCGCCTCACCCGGATGCAGGGTGACCCGGAAAGCAGTTTCGGCAGGCGATCAAGCAGGGCTGTAGCGCCTGAACGTCAGCAGCCTCTTGGACGCGCCTGCCGATCGCCACCTTGTCCTGCCCCTGCAGCTTCAAAGCAAAGCCCATGTTTTCGGCAACCGTCATGTGCGGGTAGAGCGGCGTAGCTCTGGAAAACCATCGCGATATCGCGCTCCTTGGAGGCCAAGTGACGACACGCCCCCAAGGTCGACAGTGGGCGGCCCGACCAATGTGACGAACTCGCCGTCCTCTATATCCACGGAGACGCCGTCGATGACCGGCACGGCGCCCTATTGCTTGCGAACCTGTTCAATCGCGACGGATGCCATGTCTTTCTCTCTTCGATCAGAGCTTGAGTTGCCAGACGCGAGCAGCCGCGACGCTGCCTTCGGATGCGTTAAGTGTTGCCGATCGGATAGCGGCAAAGCCTGGGATGCGCTTCGTGCCGCACCAGCGGCCGTTGTCCGCGAACACTTCAATCGAGCCGGCGTCGACAAAGATGCGAACCTGCTCAGGCTTGGCGCCGGCAGCCAAGTAGCGCGGCGACGGCTTTCCCGTTCCGGCGTCGAAAAGGACCGCCAGCCCATCTTTGTCCTGCCTGACACCAAGACTGATCTCGGGATGATCGAAACTGAGTTCGAAGGATGCTCCGGCTTGCTTGAGGTCAAGCTGAATCTCGACCGCCCCATCGACCAACTCGACGCTCTTGCCGGTCCGCAACCCGTCGTCATCGAGAAGCTTGTGGCGCAGGCCCTCGACTGCCTCGATGGGCGGCGTCAGGACCGCGCTTCCATCGAGAAGAATGCGCCGCGGCAGTGTCATGGCCGTTGGAAAATCGACGCTCTTTGAAACGTCCGTCCAATTCGCCAGCCAAGCCAGACCGACAGGTCCGTCATGATCGACGAAAGCCTGAAAGGCATAGGCGTCAGATCCGAAGTCGAGTTCCTGCTCAAACTCCGGTTGGAAATGGCGACCATCGAACCGACCAACGGTGACGGACGACATGTTACGACGTCCGGTCGCCGGATCGCGGCTGGTCAGAAGGCCGAAAATGAGAGCCCAGCGCGTCTCGTCGCTTGCGACATCGCCCAGAGGGATCATGCAGGGGCATTCTGCGGCCGTCATGCCAAAACGATCCTCGCGATGCAGGATGCCGACGAAGCTCCAGTTGCCCGCAGCGTCGCGATCACACGTCTCATAAAGGAGGATCACGCCGCCGGATTTGTCGCGGCTGCCGAGCAACATCTTCCAGAGGCCGTCCGGCCCCTTGAATACATAGGGATCGCGGAAATCCAGCGTGAGCCCCAGTCCTTCCGGTCGCACCGGCAGGACAACGGAGGGGTTGCCAACAAAAATCCCGTCTGCGCAGATCGCAGAAAGCTGTATCTGCTCCTCCGGCTTCCGATCCCGCACCTGCTCGGTGCAGAAGACGCGGATCTGCTCGCCGTCCTCTGTCGCAACCGGGATGGCCGACCCGGAAAAAGCTCCTCCGCGGCCGTCGTCACGCATCGAGAGTTCGGCTACAGGAAACAGGAAGACCGGAAGATGCGTCCAGTGAAGGTAGTCATGCGAGACCGCATGCCCCCAATGCATCGTGTTCCAGCGCAGGCTATGGGGGTAATGCTGGTAGAAAAGGTGCGCTTTCCCCCCGAATCGGCCGAAACCATTGGGGTCGTTCATCCAGCCGAAGGGCGGGCGAAAATGATACCCCGAATGGAGTTGCGGCGGCGCATTTGCTGCCGCGTAGTGAAGCACGCGAATGCCCTGCTCAAGCACGCTTACCGGATCGAAGCTGTAGATCACCGAGACGGCCGTGGCCGATGGCTCATAGATCAGCACGCATTTTCCACCTGCTGACAGAACAACTTGCTGGAAGTCGAACTCTTCGGTCTTGGTGGAAACCACCGCGGCGATCTCGACACCCTCGACGGTCACGGCGACAGACGCCGTAACGCCCGTAATCCGCGCCTTCAACCAGACGTGGATCACGTCCCCGGCTTGGAGATCGGCACTCACGTTCTCCCGAGACCCCGAGAAACGTCCTGTTTGAATTGTCATCAATCAACCTTTCACGGCAGAGCCGACGAACGAGCTCACAAACCAGCGCTGGAAAGCGAGGTAGAGAGCGAGAATGGGGAGCATCATGAGGACGGAGGCGGCCATGGCACGGTCCCAGTAGATGCTGTCCTGGCCAAAGAAGGTGGCGATGGCGACGGAGATCGGACGCGCATAGTCTGTCTGCGTCACGAGGGTCGGCCAGAGATACTGGTTCCAGCTTTCGATCCCCATGAGGATCGAGACGGTGGCAAGCGCAGGCAGGCTGAGCGGCATATAGATCGAGCGATAGATACGGAAGACTGAAGCCCCATCGATCTCCGCCGCTTCGTAGAGCTCCTTGGGAAGCTGTGCGAAGAACTGGTAGAACAGAAAGATGTAGAGGGGGCTCGCGACCCAGGGAAGAATCTGCACGGCGAAGGTGTCGGTCATGCCGGCGCGCGACACCATCACCACCAGCGGCATGATGATGCTTTCCTGCGGAATAACGTAGAGAGCGACGACCAGCGCAAGCAAGACGGCCTTGCCGCGCAGCGAGCCCCAGGCCAGCACGAAGCCGGCCATGGAATTGACGACGAGGCCGCCGCCGACTGTGACCGCCAGGATCAGCAGCGAGTTGAGAAGGTAGCGGCCGAAAGCCAGTTCGCCTGAGAAGTGCGCGACTTCCTTGAAGTTGGCGAGCGTCGGATCCGACACCCAGAAGGCACGGAAGCTGCCCATATCCGCCAGGATCTGGAAACGATCGTCTTTCAGGCTGGCGATGAGGAGCATGAACAGCGGCGAGATCACCACCAGGGCGATGATAAAGATGCAGACGGCCTGGACGAGGTGGAATGACGCCTTGCTGGAAGCCCAGGGTTTCACGACGGGCGTCGCTTGGCTCATGACGAGATCAGACATCAAAGCGCCTCAAGAGTTTGCGCTGGATCAGCGCGATTACGAGTACGATGACGAACAGAATAACGGAGACGGCAGAAGCATAGCCGAGCTTCTGCTCCTCGAATCCGGCCCGCACCATGTAGTGCACGACGGTTTCGGTGCTTCCCTTTGGTCCGCCCTGGGTGAGGATGGCGACCTGCGTATAGAGCTTGAACGCCTGGATGGTCGTAATGACAAGCACGAAGACGTGAGTGGGCCGCAGACCGGGCATCGTGACATGCCAGAAGCGGCGCAGTGCGTTCGCGCCATCGATCTTGGCAGCATCATAGAGTTCGTCCGGAATCCCCTGGAGACCGGCGAGGTAGACGATCATCTGGAAGCCATAGGCCTGCCACGCGGAGAGCAGCACGATCGAGAACATCGCCCAGTCGGGATCGCCTAGCCAGTCGATCGGCTGGATCCGGCCGCCGGACAGGAAGCCGACGATCTGGTTGAACGGCCCGCTGGGATATTGGAACAGAGTGCCCCAGATGACGCAGACGACAACCATGGAGGTGATCGCAGGCAGGAAGAACATGCCGCGCAGGAGATTGCGACCGGGTATCTTCTGGTGCAGCAGCAGCGCCGTCGCAAAGGCGAGGCCGCACTGAACCGGCAGAACCCAGAATGTAAAGCGCGACACGTTCCACAAGGCCGTCCAGAACAGCGGATCGTTGAAGATGCGCTGGAAGTTCAGCAACCCGACGAAGCGCACCGGCGTCGGCCGCGGCACCAGCGGCTGGTTCGTCATCGACGTCCAGAATGACAGAAGGAACGGCGCGATCAGGAAGACGGCGAGAAGCAGGACGGCGGGGGCGATCATCAGGGCCTCCTGCGCCAGCCGACGCCGATCGCGTCGGCCGCCCGAGCGCAGCCGCCCGGCGGCGGGCGATTGTTGCAAAGTCATGATCTCCTCCTCCTGAAGTTGGGGGCATCCAACGGGGTTGCCGCCAGGCTGCCTTACCGGCACGGCCTGGCGGCAAAAGTCTCACTGCTGCGCATCAAACGGCGGGTAGCCGGCGTTATCCTCGATATCTTCATCGATCTTCTGGGCGGCTTCCGACAATGCTTCCTTGGCGTCACCACCATTAAAGATCTTGTCGACGGCCTGCATGAAGGCCGAGGTAATCGTCGGATAGGCCGGATGCGGCGGGCGAGCGACGGCCGTCTTCGACGCCTGTTCGAAGGCAACGGCCATCGGGCCACCCGCAGCGTAGAGCGGCGAATCGGCGGCAAAGCTCTTCAGCCCGGGGAAGCCGGAATTCTCCTTGGCAAACTCGCGATACGCCTTGTCCTTCAGAAGGAAGCTCAGGAACTTGCCGGCAACGTCGGGATGCTCGGACGACTTCGTGATACCCCAGATCCAGGTCCCGTTAGGGCTCACACCTTTGGTGCCGAGCTTCGGCAGCGGCATGACGACGATATCGTCCTTCATCGCCGCGGCTGCCTCCGCATAGAACCAATGACCGCCGAGTGCCAATGCAGCCGGCTTGCCGTCGGCATAGAACTGGTTTGTGCCCGAAGAGCCCGGAACGACCCAACCGTTCTTCACCCACGTTTGCATCATCGTCAGCGCATTGACACAGGCCTCGCCGTCCAGCGTTCCCGTTGCCTTCCACGATGTCCTGTCGATCAGGTCACAGCCGGCAGACGCGAGAAGTGGTCCGTAAGCGTAGGTGATCCACTCCGTCTTGATGCCATAGCCGCGGAACGTATCGATGGGCCATTTGACACCGTCGAGCTTGGAGAGCTTTTCCAGGTAGCCTTCGAATTCCTCTCGCGTCCAGGCGTCGTCGACGGATTTCGGAATGCGTGCGCCGATCGCCTCCAGGTACTTTTTGTTGCCGTAGAGCACGACCGAGGAGTCGGTGAGACCGACAGCATAGAGGTCCTTGTCGATCGGATAGGTACCCTGTGCAACATTCGAAGGCGTCATGTCGTCGACGATATCCTTCTCGATCAACGGCTTGATCGGCTGCAGGTATCCCGACCAAACGTAGTTGGCGAGAAACGGTGCATCGAGTTCCATGATGTCGGGCAACTGCTTGGCCATGACAGCCGCGCTGAACTTTTCGTTGTAGGCATCATGCGGCGCATAGATGAGTTCGACGTCAACATCGGGATTGGCTTCTTCGAAGCGCTTGCCAACGTCGCCGTAGGTCTTGACCCAACCCGGATCACCCTGATGCATCATGTGAATGACCGTCTTAGCCTCTGCCAGGCCGGCGGTTACGGCAAGGGACCCCGAGACCAGAAGCGCCGAAAGTAAACGTTTACCCATTTTATTTCTCCTCCTTTGGATAATCATGCTGCGGTTGATTTTCAGATGGAAGATCGAGAGATGAGCTGGAATGGAAGCCTTCGCGCTTGCGGAGGAACCGTCTCCTCGCTCAGCAATATCTCTGCGGCAAGCCGGCCCATGGCGCGATGCGGCAGAGCCATCGTTGTCAGCGGCGGATCGAGCCTTGTGGCGATCTCGACCTGATTGTCGAAACTGCCGACCGCGACGTCGTCGGGGATGCGCGCTCCCACGCGCCTTAGCGCCGAATACACCTCCATGGCGACACGATCGTTGCCACAGAGAATGGCATCTGGACGCTCGCTCGCGTTCATCAGGCCGGCGATATGCGTTCCGACCAGACTGGGCGCGCGGTCACTGTAGATCGGACGGCGCACAGCAGGCACAACGCCGGCCGGCGCAATGCCTGCTTCATCGAGCGCCTTTCGAAAGCCGCGCTCACGCAATTCCCCGGCGAGAAGACCCGGAAGATTGATGAAGGCAATGCGGCGACGCCCGGCGGCGAGCAGGTGACGAGTGATCTCGAAGGCAGCACTCTCTTCGTCAGGCACCAGCGAGGTTACCCGACCGTTGGCTTCGCTGCAGTTGATCATGATGCCGACATTTCCGACCAACGCTTCCGGCAAGGCGACGGTCTTGTGGTACATCGCCGCATAGGCGATGGCGCGAGGACGAAAGCGGCGCACCTCCTCTAGAACCGAAGCGACATCGCGGGTGCCGTTGAGGTTCATCGCAAAGACGGCCATCTCCGCCGTCCGTGCGGCACCATCGAGGCCGCGGATGATCTCCGTCGCAAAGGGTGAGGTGATAAGCTCGTCGGCAACGACGCCGATCAGCGGCAACCAACCCTGCCGCACGCCTCTGGCAGCGAGGTTGGTGACATAGCCGAGTTCCTCGGCAATCTGCTTGATCCTCGAGCGCGTCGCTTCCGACATACGGGCGGATCCACCATGCAGCGCGCCGGAGACGGTCTTGATCGAGACCCCCGCCAGTTCCGCTATGTCTGAAAGCGACGCCGCCAAGTCTTCCTCCCTTGGGTTATCGTTTACCCAATAAGATAATCCGATGCGCTTTGTCAAGCATGAAGGCATTTCGACTTGTGCGATCTGGTCAAGCTCGTCTGTTTAAAGATGAGAGGCCTTGCGCCGCAAATCCAAAATCGTCCCCCCTTACGGGAGATCAAACAATTATATTGCAACCCCCTGAATTAGCAGATTTAGTATATACTGAGACCGCCGACAAAACTGAGCGACAGGAACAGTCTGAGGGCGCCTGCAATGCAAAGTTCCCGAGCGAGCAGGGATGGGGCTGCCCATCCCACAGTCAATGAAATACGTGATCAAATCGAGCGCATCCTCTCCAGTGGCGAGTTTCACGCACCCGACCGGGGCCGGCGATTTCTCGAATTCATTGTCGAGGAGACACTTTCAGGCCGTGCCGACTACCTGAAGGCCTACACGATTGCGCAAGAGGTATTCGCGAGAGACACGTCCTTCGACGCCCAAAACGATCCGGTTGTGCGGATCGAGGCAGGCCGGATCCGTAGGGCGCTCGAACGCTACTACTTGGTTGCCGGCCACGCCGACAGCATCGTTGTTACGATACCAAAAGGCGGGTATGTGCCATCCTTCGGCTACGCCGAAGGTGCCTGCGACCCCACCGCTCAAGTGGTATCGGCCCCGAGCACGCTTCCTGAACGGGATCCGACAGAACCGGCGCCGGCACCAATGCGATCCCCTCCTACACGCTACCGACGCTGGATGTGGTATGCCATAGCCGTGTCCGCAGCAATTGTTGGGGTCATAGGCTTCCTTCATGTGCCGCGCCTTTCCCTTACCGCTTCACCGGCCCTGTCCTCATCTGCTGTTTCAAGCGACGGCACTCAGCCCAGGATCATGGTCGAGCCGTTCCAGAACGTTCCCGGCAAGGCTGCCTCGGCAGACATCGCACAAGGGCTGACGGATGAAGTCGTCGGACAACTCACGAAGTTCAGGGAGATCGTCGTCATTGCCCCCCGAACACAGCCGGGATCCCAGGCGGAAGGACCATGGTTTGCACTGCAGGGAAGCGTTCGGCTCGAAGCGGATAAAATGCGGCTGATCGCGCGGCTGATCCGCCTCGGGGACGGTGCCGTCATCTGGGCAGACGACTATGATGCGGACCTGCGCGAGCGCAACCTGCTTGAGGTGGAGACCGACGTTGCGCAACGTATTGCCACGACCATTGCCCAACCATACGGTATCGCCTTTCAGCCTTATGTCAGCAAGGTCGTCAAGCCGGACAGCGGCGATTGGGAAGCTTATTCATGTGCGCTGTCGTACTACGCATATCGAGCCGAGCTCGATCCGCGGATGCATACGGCGGTAAGAGATTGTCTGACGGAGGCAGTCAGACGGCTTCCAACGAATTCTACCTATTGGGCTTTGCTATCGCTGATCTATCTCGATGAGGTGAGGTTCCAATACCAGCTCAGAGCCCAGTCGTCGCCACGGCCATTGGAGCTCGCGGCGGACGCAGCCAAACGGGCGGTGGATCTTGACCCCCGGAACGCCCGTGCATTGCAGGCGCTGATGCTCGCCAGCTTCTTCAGCAACGACGTGGACGCTGCGCTGAGAGCGGGAGCTGCCGCCTACGCAATCAACCCCAATGATACGGAGGTTGCGGGCGAATATGGTTTCCGTCTTGCAATGTTCGGAAGGTGGGACACCGGCTGCGAATTGATCTCCGGCGCGATCAGCAGAAATCCCGGCCCTAGAGGATACTACGAGGTCGGTATGGCGTTATGTGCCTATATGAGGGGAGACAATCAGGCAGCTGAGCTTTGGGCCCGCATGGCCGATTTGAAATACAATCCCATGCACCATCTCGTTTTGCTGGCCATCCTCGGCGCGTCAGGCAAGCTTGACGAAGCGCGCAGCGAGCAGGACTGGCTCCGGATGAATGCCCCGGTGCTTATGGAAAACATCCGCAAGGAAGTGGCGCTACGTCTCCACCGTGCGCAAGACCAGGAGCGCTTCCTTGACGGCTTGCGGGCCTCCGGCGTCGCGATCCCTCCTGGCGATGGCATGATCGGCAGCCAGTAGTTCGCGACGTAGCATACCGTATGCTACCCCATCCGACGCGTATTTTACTGCCTTAACGCCCCTACTCACCTTATCCTTTGGAAAACTTTGGAGGACATGGCGATGACTGCAAGCGAGACGACCCCCCAGTCGATGACCAGTGCCGAAGATCTGCGCAAGCGTGCACTTGAACTTCAGCTCGCGGAGATGGAACGCGACGAAAAGATAAAGGCCCGCGAGGCGACGAAACATGCAGAGTTCATCGAGGATTTTTTCCAGAAGCATATCGGTGAGACAGAACGCGCAGTCATCAAACGCCTTGTGATGAAGGCGGCTGCGGACGGGAAATACGAAGCGATGATCTATAGCTTTCCGTCCAGCCTCTGCTCGGACAGCGGTCGCGGCATCAACAACAACCTCCCTGGCTGGCAAAATAGCCTGCAGGGCAAGGCGAAGGAACTCTACGATCTATTTGAAACGGTCGCAAAGCCCCAGGGTTACGGCCTGAAAGCGGCGATTATCAATTTCCCGGGCGGCATCCCCGGCGACGTCGGCTTCTTCCTGACCTGGGAGCCGCCTGTCGAATAGATCGGACGGAAGGCGCCTGATCGGATAGACACCCGGCACCGCCCGGCAGGTTTGCGTCGTGAGCGTGAATAAGGCTCCTGCGGCCTGTCGGCAGGAAAAGTCGCTGACGAACAAGGAGGCTCGAGTCTCTAAAGGCCAAGCGTTCCCGCGACGCATCCGCGTGTTCTGCGAATGGCTTGGGCTAGTCGCGCACGATCGTCCAGTTCTCGTCCGGGTTAAATTCCTTGATTGTTGAGACCAGCTGCTCCGTCTCGGGGCCCAGATCCCGCTGATAAACGATGTTCGCGCCGTTTACGATGAACGTCTGAACCCCGGTCACGCGATACGTCACCGGCCACGCAATCAAGGCAAATCCGGCTGTCATGTTGCCATTGACGATGTAGTTCTGCTTGCCGCCAATGACGTTGGAACCCTGGGCGGTCAAGATACGATAGCGATATCCATAATACCCTTCGCCGCGCTTGGCCTTACCGGAAGCCGCCGTCTCTATCAGATGCCCGGCCGGGCTCTCCTCATCGAACAAGCCGGGCTCCCAATACAAGCCATCCCGCTTGCCGGAGCTGCTGATCAGCCGCTGAGCGAACTCGTAGACGCCATCCTCGTCCTCGTCGATTTGAGCATATTGGTACTGGGCGTTGACGTAGTCGTGCATCGTCCGGATCGTTGCAAGCTCGTTTTGGCCGACCCTGCGGTTAACGATTTCCTGTAGCCCGACTTCCGTATCGAATGCCCATTTGCCGTCCTTGTTTTTGGATAGGGGGAAAGGCATGGGCCACAGGACGTCTCCGACTAGGACGACCTTGCGATCTTCGACGTCCTGCAATTGCAACTGCCGCGCGGCTCCCTCGCGGATGATGCCGTAGCTTATCATCGCCTCATTGCTGGATCGCAGCTTGGCCGCGCTCAGACCGAGAAGGCTTGCCAAGCCATCAACGTCGTTGGCGCTCAACACGGTCTTGAGCCGATCAAGCGCCTCCGATGGATCGTCGAACGACGGCGGGGTGCCAGCTTCGAACTCCGAAAGGTCCGTCTGCATCTGCGACATCAACGGAGCTGCCGACACCAGGGATAGAGCCGTTCCGAGCAGCAGCGGGATTAATCTCAACTGTGGTCTCATGGTTTATCTCCGGAAATCCGAGAAGCTGGAACACTACCGCCGACCGCCGCCACCACGACCGCCGCCGCCTCGACCACCGCCGCGGCCACCGCCTCCGTGCGGAATTGGGCGCGAGCGTTGGACGGAGGGACGTGGGCCACCGCGTTGCCCGCCTCCCATGCTCTGCCCGCCCCGCTTGGAAGCCACCGCCTCACGCCGGCCGGATTGCACATTACCGAGGGCGCTTGGCTGGCGCGGACGATTGTCGGATCGCGCCGCCATCTTCGGTGCGCTTGGCTTCTTCTTGGCTGCCGGCTTTGACGGACGGTTCGCCGCGTTGCCGGGGCGATTGGCTGCATTCCCTGGACGCGCATCCGCGCGATTGGCCACGTTGCCCGGGCGGGCATCCGGGCGCGACGCCCCCGGCCGGTTCGCCGCAGCGTCTCTGGTGTTCGCCCTCGGATTTGCCTTCAAGCCTTCGACCGTGCCCTTGCGGATGTCGTCGGCACGGGCGCCGACGTCCCTGGCTCCCGGCCCGCGGTTTGCCTGCCGGTCGCTCACTTTGTTCTTGAGCTGGTTGCGGTTGTCAGACTGCAGGCTGGACTTGATCGCCGAACGATCGATATTGGCGAACTGATCCTTTCCGATATTCAGCTTGCTCCGGTCCACCTTGGTCCAGTCGATGTCGTTCCCCTTGCCGTTGAAGTTCCGGTCGTTGAAGCAGTTGTTGCAGTCGAGATCGAGGTCGCCGTCCCAGTTGCCGCCCCAAACGCCCCAATCGTCCCAGTTGACGATGGCCGCCCACGCGACACCGGTTACCGCCGCTGCGAAGAACCCGGCCCCTGGATAATAGTAGTTGTCGTAGTAGTCGGGATAGTAGGAGATCGGCTCGACCGCATAGCCCGGTTCATAGAGCATCTCAGGAGGGTATTGCGGGATATACACCTTCTCCGGATCGGTCGGTCGAATGACGACGTTCTCGTTCTCGGTGACAACAGTGACCTTGTCGTCCGTCTTGATGATGTTCTTCGCCACGGCTTCGTCGCGAAGCTGCTGGATGGCGATCAGCACGTCCTTTTGCTGGTTGTTCAATGCGTCAGCAAGCGCCTGGGTCCAATCGAGATCGTCGCTCATCATCTTGACGATGTCGGGATAGTTCAGGAGTGATATAACGCTTCCGTCCCAATCGTCTTTCGGCTTGAGATTGGCGTCTTTCTTCTTGGCCTCCAGGAAGCGCTGAGCCTCCACGACCTGCAGGGGAAACAGCGATGCTGCCGAGATTGCGGCCACGAGCTCGTCCGGATAGAGCGCGATACGGGCGACGAGCACCTCGAGTTCATCCTCGGAGAGTAAATCCGTCTCCGGCTCCGTCGGCTCCGTGCTCTCGCTCGACGCAGGCTTCGGTGTGGGGGTCGCGGTTTGTGAATATGCCGCCAGCCCCGGATGCATGGAAATGACTGCCAAGGCCGAGAGCCCCGCAAGCAGCCTCAAGGATCTTGCTTTCATCATGCACCGACCTCCTTGCAGATGACCTGGCTGAATGCTCACTGCGGTTTGGGCTTTGCCTCACCCTGCCGCCTGAGCATGACGACTTTCGATTGGGAAAGCGCATCGCCGATTTCAGAGACGAGCGCATCGACGAGGCCCGCATATTCCTGCCGTCGCGTTTCTCTGACATTGTCCGGAAGACGCTCGACATTGGCCAACGTCTCAGCGGCGGCAGCCAGGTCTTCACACATGCTGCGGAATGTTTCGTTCGTCTGGAAAAGCTGCCGTACCCTCCCGGCCTGGGCAGGAAACTGCGCCTCGGCAATCTCCAGGGCAGACAAATGTGTCGAATTGCTTTCTCCCGACGTCATGCCGCCCCCCGCTGTCATATTCGCGTCAAGCAGATTGATGTATTGTATTACAGCCACTTACGTTGCAGACGTAACATACGCGAACTTACGCGTGACGGCGGCGAATGGGGTAGAGGTCCGTCTGCCGCGGCATACGCTTGCGCCTTGCGAGTGCCGGAAGTTCGTCGGCATCCGGGAATGCCTCAGCGCCCGCAAGCCGGTCAAACCATTCCCCAATCCCGATAGTGATGAAATCTCCGGTAGTTGCCATTGCGGCGTGACACGTGCGCTGTCGCGGATGGCCACCCTTAATCTCCAAAATCCGGACTGCCTGTCGAGCGACACCACGCTCGATAGATATTACGTGATGCTACGGGCGTTCGAGGCCGGGCAGGTCTACTATTTCCTTCTCGACTACGGTGAACGGCCGAAGGGGAGTGACCGTGTTTCTCGACTATTTTGCACTGGGCGTGTTGATCTTTGTCGTCGTCACTCTGTTTTACGCAGTGATCGCGATCCATGACATTCCACATCTGATCGCCAAGGCCAGAAACCATCCGCACCAAGACGCCATCCATGTCGCTGGATGGGTCAGCCTGTTTACGCTGCACGCCATCTGGCCCTTCCTTTTCATCTGGGCCACCCTTTATCGCGAGGATCGCGGCTGGGGCATCCGGCCAGACGGAAAGCTGTCGGCCGAGGCGGAAGCCAATGCCGAAATTGCCCGTCTCCACGCACGGATCGCAGACCTCGAGGCGCAGTCGCCGGAGAAGGAGAACGCCTGATGGATCTTCTACTCGTCCTCACCTATGCCGCGATTTGCTGGACGATCTTCAAGATCTTCCGCATTCCGGTGAACCAGTGGACGCTCGCAACGGCCGTCCTCGGCGGAATCTTTCTTATCTCCAGCCTTCTGCTGCTCATGAGCTACAATCACCCCTACTCCAGCGACGGACGCATCTATTTCACGTCAGCTCCGGTGATCCCCGTGGTTGGAGGACAGGTCGTGGAAGTGCCCGTTGCCGCCAATACCCCGCTGAAAAAGGGCGATGTTCTCTTCCGGATCGATCCCCGTCCCTATCAGTACACCGTCGATCAGAAGAAGGCGGCTCTTGCCGAAGCCGAGCAAAGCGTTTTGCAGCTGAAGGCTGCTCTCGACGCCGCCAACTCGGCAGTGTCAGGTGCGGAAGCTTCACGGGATCGCTCGCTGCAGGCGTTTGAGAAGTTCCAGCAATCGAACGAGAACTCAAGGTCGAAGGGTGGGGCAGCCGTCTTCTCGGAACTGGAAGTCGAGAACCGGCGTGGAATCTACCTGACGGCAGAGGCCGCCGTCGACACAGCTCGCGCGCAGGCGATGCAGGCAAAGCTTGCCTATGAGTCCGAGATCAACGGCACCAATCCCACAGTGGCACGGCTGCAGGCCGAATTGCGAAACGCCGAGTACGACCTCGACCAGACAACGGTCCGTGCGCCGAGCGACGGCTCCGTGACGCAGGTCTTTCTCCGCCCCGGCATGATGGCGAACCCGCTTCCCTTGCGGCCGGTGATGGTCTTCATCAACGGCGAGGATCGGGAGCTGGCCGCAGCCTTCATTCAGAATTCGCTGCAGCGCGTGCGGGCCGGCGACGAGGCCGAGGTAGCCTTCAAGGCGGTGCCCGGCAAGATCTTCAAGGCGCGCGTAAAGGAAGTCATCGATGTCATGGCGCAGGGCCAGTTGCAGCCGAGCGGCGCGTTGATCGATCCGCAATCCCCCGAGCGGGTATCGCCGGGGCAGACGCTGGCGCGCATCGAGCTGCTGGAAAACACGGACGACTATCAGCTGCCCGGTGGCGTGGTCGCCGAGGTCGCTGTCTACACACATCACTGGCACCACGTCGCTGTCTTGCGGAAGGTCCTGCTGCGCATGAGCAGCTGGATGAACTACGTCTTCCTGGAACACTGAAAACGCATCAACCTTCCGGTCGTCGCTTGGGTGCGCCGGCCGGACAAGCTCGGAGATCGAGATTCAGGAGGGTCCGAGGTGATAGGCAGCCTACCAATCTTACGGGGCCTGGCCGGTTTCAACAAAGACTGGCTTCGTAGCGATATCCCGGCCGGATTGTCGATCGCCGCAGTGGGCTTGCCGAGCGCCATCGCCTATCCCGCGATTGCCGGCCTGCCGCCGGAGACAGGCATCTATGCCAGCATCGTTGCTCCGATCGCCTACGCAATCTTCGGCCCATCCCGGCTCCTGATCGTCGGCCCCGATGCCGCCACAATGACCGTGCTCGCGGCTGCGATGGCCGCCATCATCGCGGCCGAGCCTTCCGCTGCCAATGTCGACAGGGTTGCCATCGCCTCGGCGCTCGCCCTTGGCGTTGGCGTGTTCTGCATCGCGGCAAAACTTCTGCGGCTCGGGGTGCTAGCAAGCTTTCTGTCGCGTCCGATCCTCGTGGGCTTCTTTGCCGGCGTATCGCTTTCCATCCTCGTCGGGCAGATCGGCCGCTTCACAGGCGTGAAGATCGAGTCCGAAGGGCTGCTTGCGCCGGTCCTTGAAATTCTCGGCAAGAGCGCCTTGATCCACTGGCCGTCGTTCCTCTTCGGCCTCTCCATGTTTGCGGTGCTGTGGATCGTCAGGGCATTCAACCTCAAGGTCCCGGGTCCTGTTCTCGTGGTCGTTGTCTCCGTTATTCTCTCGGCGCTCTTCGACTTCCGGGGGCACGGCATTGCCGTTGTCGGCGATGTTCCAAGCGGTTTCCCGAGCCTATCCTTGCCGGCGTTCCATCAGATGCCACTGGACAAGATCGTGCTCGGCTCAGCGGCCGTGTTTCTCGTTAGCTTCGGCGCCGGCATCGTCACGGCACGCAGTTTCGGCTCCCGCACCGGTGAAGAGGTCGACGCGAACCAGGAATTGATCGGTCTCGGCGCTGCCAACATCGCGCCCGGGCTCTTCGGCTCCTTTCCGATCAGCATGTCAGATTCCAGAACCGCCATAAACCTGTCGACCGGTGGCATCTCCCAGGCCGCAGGGCTGGTTTCGGCCGCCACGCTGATTGCCGCTCTTGTGTTCCTTCATAGCGCCCTGCGGATCCTTCCGATCCCTGCCCTCGCTGCGATCCTTGCAACAGCGGCCATCAGCCTCATCGACGTTTACGAACTCAAGAAGATCTGGCGCATCAGCCACATGGAGTTCGTCTTTGCGCTGATCGCCATGTGGGGCGCAATCAGCTTCGGCGTTCTCAACGGCGTGGTCGTCGCCGTTGCCGCAACCTTCGTCTACCTGTTGCGCAAGACGATGTTTCCGCGCGACGGCCTTCTCGGCCACATCGAAGGGCGGCACGGCTTCTTCGACCTCGCCCGCTTTCCGGAGGCTCGCCCCGTCGAGGGCGCTGCTGTTTTCGCGATCCAGGGTAATATTCTGTTTTACAACGCCGACTATCTCCGCATGCGGCTGACAGCAGTCGCTAAGGACCTCGCCCCCGGAACCAAGTGTCTTGTGCTGGATGCCAGCGCCATCACCCATATCGACAGCACTGGCGCGGCAGCACTCGACGCCTTGGCGGGTATCCTCGCAAAGCGGGACATCGTCTTTGCGATTACTGACCTCAGCGAGGAAAGCCGGGGCATTCTCGAGCGCGCTGGCGTCATCAAGGCGATCGGCGCTCACAACCTTTTCAACGGCAGGGAAGAGGCGCTGCGAGCGCTCTTGGGCAACGCGGCAGGGTCGTGAATGCCGGGCGAGATCAAACGAATGGAGGGAACGATGGACGAAGTATATGACGCCAAGCAAGAGACGCCAATGGAACGCAAGGGAAAGCAGAAGAAGACAAAATCGTGGGACTACAACAAAGAAATCAGACGACTGCAGATCGAATTGGCTCATCTGCAGGCATGGGTTAAGAAATCTGGCGCCCGGATTGTCATCATCTTCGAAGGCCGTGACGCCGCCGGCAAGGGCGGCATGATCAAGAGGATAACGGAGAAAGTCAGTCCGCGCGTGTTCCGGGTCGTCGCCTTGCCCGCTCCTACCGATCGCGAGAAATCCCAGATCTACATGCAGCGCTATATTGCGCATCTGCCTGCAGCCGGCGAGGTCGTGATCTTCGACCGCAGCTGGTACAACAGGGCGGGGGTTGACCGCGTCATGGGCTTCGCCAGCGAGAAAAAGGCCCAGCGCTTCCTCGAACTTGCGCCCCGCTTCGAGGCGGCAATCGTTGAAAGCGGCGTCATTCTGCTGAAGTATTTCCTGACCGTCAGCGAGGAAGAGCAGGAGCGCCGCTTCAAGCGCCGCATCGATGACCCGGTCAGGCAGTGGAAACTCAGCCCCATGGACGTCGAGTCGTACCAACGCTGGTGGGATTACACACGGGCCTATGACGAGATGCTGCGCATGACGGACAGCAACCACGCACCGTGGTGGATCGTGCCTTCCGACGACAAGGAGCGCGCTCGGATAAACTGCATCTCGCATATCCTGCAGTCGATCCCCTACCAGCGCGTGAAGTTCGAGGCACCGGACCTCGGCAAACGGCAGAAGCGGCCATCGGACTACATCGAGGATCAGAGCGTCCGAAACGTCGTGCCGGAGACGACTAGATAAGGCCTGATCCGTTCGGGCACCACCTATGGAAAGCCGTGGGATAGGCATACTGCAATGGAGCAACCAACGAGCGGGAAGGCGACGGAAGCCAGTCCCGCGCAGATCTCCATAGAGGCACGGGTCAGCGACCTGGTGCGGATCGGCATCATTGGGCTGTTTGCCTATTGGAGCCTGCAGCTGATTGCGCCGTTCGCGCTGATCGTCATCTGGTCCTCGATCCTTGCGGTGGCGCTCTTTCCAATGTTCGACGCGCTGTCCAGGCTGCTGGGAAATCGGCCAGCGCTTTCAGCCACCGTTGTCGTCATGGCATGCCTTATGCTCATCATCGCACCATTGACGCTTGTCGCTGTCAATTTTGCCGATGCAGTCCAGGCACTCGTCGGTCAGTTGAAGACCAACAGCTTCGCGCTGCCCGCAGCGCCGGAAGCGATACGTAGTTGGCCTGTGGTCGGCGAGCGCCTTTACGCCGGCTGGAACCAGGTCGCAAGCAACCTCGCTGCAGCGATCATGAAATTCCAGGCACCGCTTCGCGAGGTCATGGGCGTCATCATCGCCAAGCTTGCATCGATCGGAGGCGGCGTATTGAGCTTCGTCGCGTCAGTCATTCTTTCCGGAATCTTCCTCACCATGTCTCCCCGTCTCGCGGCAACCATCCAGGTATTGGCAGACCGCATCGGCGGAGAGAGGGGTGTCGGCTTTGCGCGGCTGGCGGGATCAACGGTTCGCAACGTCTCGCGCGGCGTCATCGGCGTGGCCTTTCTTCAGACGCTCCTTTGCGGTCTGTGTTTCGCTTTCTTCGGCATTCCGGCACGCGGAGCCCTCACTTTCCTTGTGTTTGTCCTCTGCTTGATGCAGCTGGGCCCCGGCCTTGTTCTTGTCCCGGTCGTCGTCTGGGCATGGTTCTCTTGGCCGACATCGATGGCATTTGCCTTTACTGTCGCGGCGATCCCGATCACGCTCGCGGACAATGTGTTGAAGCCGATCTTGATGTCCCGAGGGCTATCGACCCCGATGCCCGTGATCCTCATCGGTGTCATCGGCGGAACCCTCTCGCATGGCCTGCTCGGCCTGTTTCTGGGACCCATCGTCCTCAGCGTCTTTTACGAGCTGCTGCGAGCCTGGGCTTGGCCCTCCGCGTCGGCCGAGCGAATGGCGGCCACCCTGCCGCTCGACGACAAGGACAAGAAAGTGAAAGGCGTCGAGCCATGCTGATCTTGAGAGGAGTTCGACATCATGCATTTCGCGTCAGCCATCACGAAGCGCTCTCACAATGTCGCAGCCTCTGGCAATGAAGGCTACCGCAGCATGTCGGGAACGCGCCTGCCTCCCAAATCCCTCATTACAATACACCCTCACTTCCTGCTCCATGTCACGGCAGAGCCGCTCGCACTCGACAATCCGCGGCTCATCAACGGGGCCGCACGGAAGTTCAAGCGCAGAGACCGCCAGATCATACGATTCGAAAAGATCGCCCAATGTCTCGCTTGCCGGAGGTAGCGGGGAAGTGACGAATCTCGGGAACCTTCAGCATCAGTTGCTTGCGCCCGCGCTCTCGGATCATCGATTGCCTCAGGCCTGCAATCGTATTTCGGAATTTCAAGGGGCGCGCTTTTCCGACGCGAAACCGCTCAATGCAGCTATAACGATGACTTGCCTCCGCCTTGTGCTGGTCGGCATTGCAATCGCTCCTGGGGGTTAGGTATGGAACATCGCGCCCAGCCATCGCCCGCAACGGAAACCACGACGCCATCGGACTGGGGATTTCCCCTGCGACTGCATCTTAGCGTCATCATTGTCGGGCTATTGGCCTGCACGGCGCTGCCACTCGTGTGGATGGCCTATACCCAAGGCAAGGTGACTGCCCTTTCTGCCGGCGAAGCCCAGATGCGGCAGCTCGGTTTGCGCACCATCGAGGACTACCGCAATGTCTTTAGCGGCGGCTATGCCGCGATCGAGATGACCTCCGCGGTCCCACAAATGCTTACGCCGCCTCCCCAGGACCTGCTGGCGAAGCACAATCTCCTGCTGCGGCTACTGAAGTCATCTTTCCGCATCGACGGAATCTATGCCGGTTATGCGGATGGGACTTACGTACAAGCCATCAGCATTGGCACAAATCCCGCCTGGCGCGACACCATGAACACCCCTTCCGGAGCCGCATTCGCCGTTCGCACGATCACCAAGGTCATCGGCATTCCAGTGACGACATGGACTTTCTTCGATAAGGACGCTCGCCCTCTCGCTCGGCGTGCCGACCGCGACGATGTCTTCGATCCACGCTTTCGGCCTTGGTACAAAGCTGCGCTCTCCGAGGGTCGGACGACCTCGGTCGGCCCCTACATCTCAGCCGCGACCAACTACCTCACCCTGACGTTCGCTACGCCCGCCGTCGGGCAGGATCGAGTCGTGATCGGCGCCGATGTGATGCTTGTGAGCCTGGGGGAGGTTGTCGATATCGGCACGGTCTCGAAACAGGCGCATGGCTATGTGTTCGACAACACGGGCCGTCTGATCGTACACTCCGACCCGGCAGTCATGACGAAACTGCGCGATCGCATCCGCCGTGGGATGGTGCTGTCGGCCGCAGACGCGGTAGACGCAGATCCCGCCATTCCAGCGGTCACCACCTTGGCACAAGACAGTCGCGTGCCCGATGGCGAGGTCGTCCGTTTTGGGGTGAATGGCCGCGAGTACCTCGCTCAAAGCTTCCATGCGGAAATCGCCGGTTTGCTGAAAGACTATACGGTCATCATCGCCGCACCACTCGACGAGCTCATCGGGCCTGTCGAGCGCACGCTGAGGCGTAACCTTGCCGCCGCCGCTGCCTTCTTGGCAGCAGGCGCGATTGCCGCGATCATCATCTCCCGATTGATCAGCCGGTCGCTCTATGCATTGGCCGACGAGGCAAGGCAATTGGGCAATCTGGAATTCAAGCAGAGCCGCGTCTCACGCTCCTGGATATCCGAAGTCAACGCGCTCGCGAAGGCGCTGGGCTCGGCCCGCGATGCCATCCGGACGTTCTCGCTCTACGTGCCGCGCGAGCTCGTGCGCAGGATCGTCATCGCCGGCCAGTCCGCCATAGGCTCTGCCTCCAGGCAGGAGATCACCGTTCTCTTTACCGACATCCGCGAGTTCACGACCATTTCCGAGCGGCATTCGCCCGAAGAGGTCGTCGCCCTGCTCTCCACCTATTTCGAAACCCTCAACACGATCGTCGAGCGCCACGGCGGCACCATCGTCCAATACATCGGAGACTCCATTTTTGCGATGTGGAACGCACCCGTTCACGACGAGCGACATGTCGAAAACGCCTGCCGCTGTGCCTTGTCGGTGAAGGCGGCCGTCGACGCGATGAATGCGGCTAACAATGCCGCCGGTCGCCCCGTACTCATCACCCGCTTCGGCCTTCACACCGGCGCGGCCGTTGTCGGGAGCGTCGGCGCCGAGACCCGCCGCCAGTATACCGCCATCGGAGATACGGTAAACATCGCCTCGCGGCTAGAGGGCCTGAACCGTGACTATGGAACTTCGATCCTGGTCAGTAGCGCGATCCGCGACGCGGTTGAAGAGAGCTTCAATTTCAGATCCGTCGGAACCGTTAGCGTCAGAGGTCGAACAGGGCAGACGGAGCTCTACGAGCTTCGGGGGTGACATGCCTCTATTGCCCGTCGAAGCCCTGTGTCGGAGGCAACGGCAAATCCCGGAATCCGCTTCGACTTCCTCGGGAACACGACGACATGCGCGCCTTTTTGGAGCTGCCCCGATGGCAAGGACGTCGCCGCGATGGCGTCCGATCAGTCGCTGAGTGCTGTTGTGCCTAAGAAGCCCCACTTGCGCGGGCTGTTTGTTGGTTTCGGGGGCCGGATTTGAATGGTCTCATCCACCGGCCTAGTCCTGATTGGCAGCCACCGGCAATGTGCCTTCGTCCGGAACACGGGCTTCGGTCTGCCGGGCGGCAGAGACGAGGCGGCGCTGTGCGCGGATCGCGTTCCATTGTTGGTCGATCAGGACGCCAATGAGGATCACGCCACCCATGACGGCGAAATTCAGCGAGGAGGGGATGCCAAGCAGATTCACGAGGTTCTGCAACTCCTGGAGCAGGACCGTTCCGAGCACGACGCCAACGATCGATCCCTCGCCGCCGCGGAGCGAAAAGCCGCCGAGTACGGCAGCGGCAATCGCGTAGAGTTCATAGAACTGGCCGTGGCTCGCCGGCGAGATCGAGCGGGTGTACATGGCGAAATAGATCGCCGAAAGCGCCGTAAGCAGTCCGCAGATGACATAGGCCGACATCACCATCCGGCCGGTGCGGATACCGGAATAGCGGGCCGCCTCCTCGTTCTTGCCGATCGCGTAAAGATAACGCCCAAAGACAGAGCGATGCAGCACCACCCACATGACCACGGAAATGATGACGAGCGCAATGAAGGTGTTGGGAACGCCGTAGAACCGTCCGGCGGTCAGAAATTCTAGGTCTGGGAAATTTTGGCCGAACGCAAAACCCGCCGTCCCGTCGGCCGTATAGAAGCGCGCCGCCCCGCGATAGATAAGGAGGCCGCAGAGGGTGACGACGAAGGGTTGCAGGTTCAGCCGGGTGATCAGCCAGCCGTGAATGGCACCTATGGCCGCGCCGAGCGCTAGAATGAGTGGTAGCGCCAGCATCCATGACATATCCTGGACCGCGACGAAATCGACAAACAGCACGCCAAGAAGCGCTACGAGCGAGCCCACGGAAAGTTCGATACCGCCTGTAATGATGACGTAGGCCTGGCCGATCGACAGGATGCCGAACAGGCCGATCAGGTTGGCGGTATTCGCCAGGTTGATTGGCAGCAGAAAGCGCGGATTGATGATGGCGACGACGATGCCGACGACGACGATCAAAAGCAGCAGTCCAAGATCTTTTTTGATCATTCGAGATCCATCCCCCGATACCCCAATTATATTGCCGCTGCGGTTATTTTACGCCTTTGCCGACAGCAAGCAAAAGGACGCTTTCCTGACTGAATTCGTCCTCATCGAGAATGCCGGCGATTTGGCCCTCATGCATGACGGCAATGCGGTCAGAAACGCCGATCACCTCTTCCATGTCGCTGGAGATCATCAAGATCGCGACACCGGCATCGGCAAGCGCCCGCATCAAGCCGTAGATCTCGTTCTTCGCGCCGATATCGATGCCGCGTGTCGGCTCGTCGAAAATCATCACCTTCGGGCTCATCGACAACCATTTGGCAAGCACCACCTTCTGCTGGTTGCCGCCGGACAGAGTGCCGGTTCGCGTCGAAACGGAGGGCGTCTTGATGCCGAGGCGAACGCGCTGCTTTTCGGCCGCCGCCGTCTCCCGCTCGGCGGAAAGCATGAAGCGGGTGGCGAGCATGGGGAGATCGGCAAGGGTTATGTTCTGGGTGATCGGGAAATCAAGAAGAATGCCGTTGCGCTTGCGATCCTCCGGCACCAGGAAAATGCCGCGAGCAACGGCGTCCCGCGCGGAACGGAGCACGATTTCCTGTCGGTCCTGCAGGACGGCTCCGCCGTAACTCCGGTCGATGCCGAAGAGTACCCTTGCGAGCTCGGTGCGGCCCGACCCGACGAGGCCCGCAAGCCCCATGATTTCTCCATACCTGATTTCAAGATCAACGGGGCGGCCGGGATAGGCCGCGGTGCGCACGCCACTTGCCTTCAGCGCAACTGAGCCGGGCAAGCGCTGCGGCTTTGCAGTACGGGCCGCAAGCACCCGGCCGATCATCAGCTTGACCATCTGGTCGTGGCCGATGTCCTTCTTGGCGAGCGTGCCCACAAGCGCGCCGTCGCGGAGTACTACGACCCGGTCGGCTACGCGCTCAACCTCGTGGAGGCGATGCGAGATGAAAATAACACTGATGCCATCCGCCTTCAGCAATTTGATGATGCTGAGCAGCCGCTCGGTTTCCGCCAGCGGAAGGCTGGAAGTGGGTTCGTCAAAGATTACGAGCCTCGCGTTGATGGACAGCGCCTTGGCGATTTCCACCATCTGCTGCTCGGCAAGCGAAAGCGACGCCACGGGTGTGTCGGCGGAAAAATGCGCGCCCACGCGCTTCAAGAGCGGCTTCACCATGTCCCTTAGTCGATCGCGATCGACAAGCTTAAAAGGTCCCGCCTTCAGCGGTTCGCGCCCTAGGAAGATATTGGCGGCGACGTCGAGATTCTCAAAGAGATTGAGTTCCTGATGCACGAAGGCGATGCCGGACAAGATGCTCGATTCCACAGTGAGGAAACGACGCTCTGCGCCGTCGAGCAGGATCTTGCCCCGATCGGGTGCGATCACGCCGCCGAGAATCTTCATCAGCGTCGATTTTCCAGCCCCATTTTCGCCGACAAGGCCGATGACCTCGCCTGGCACGATGTCCATTGAGAGACCCTCGAGTGCAACGACGCCTGGATAGGTCTTGCCAACTCCGGAAAGCGAAAGGAACGGCGTTGAGGGCGCGTCCGGTGACGGAATGTCGGAGCTATGATTCATCGCCTGTCCATGACTGCTACTGTCGGCGTGATCCTTTCGCGGCAGCGGCGAGTGCCGCCGCCGCGAAGGCGGGTTATTTTCCGGCCATCGCCTTCAGGTTGGCGGCGTACTTGTCAACGTCATCCTTGCCGATGATCACCGTGGGGATAATGATCAAGCCGTTGGCGGGAACGCCGGACTTGTCCCCCTTGAGGTAGGCGGCCATCAGTTTCATGCCCTGATAAGCCCATTCGAACGGCTGCTGTACAACGGTCGCGGCGATCGTGCCTTCCTTGACGCCGCCGAGCGTGATCGGGTCGTCATCAAAGCCGACGACGGTGATCTGGCCGAGTTTGCCTGCGTCGCGCAGCGCCTCATAGATGCGCGGCGTGTTGTAGGAGTAGAAGCCGACCATGCAGGTCAGGTCGGGGCTGGCTACCAGCGCGTCCTCGACGTTCTTCTTGGCACGGGTCTGGTCGATGTCGTCACCGCGAACATCGACAAGCTCGATCTTGGTGCCTTTGAGCCCCTCCTTCATGCCTTCGATGCGTTCGCGGGCGTTATCGGCGCCCAGCAGACCGACGAAGCCCATGCACTTGCCGCCGTCAGGCATCGCCTTCTTGGCGATTTCGGCGGCCTGCTTGCCGGCGTCGACGTTCGAAGAACCGATATAGGCGACGCGGTTGGTCTTCGGCGCGTCGCTGTCGGTGGTGAAGAGAGCCGTCTGCGAGCCGATCTTGTTGAGGCCGTCCGTCTGAGTCTTGGGATCGACGGCGGAAACCATGATCCCCTTGACGCCGGCGCTGACGAGATCTTCCATGAGACGCTGCTGAATGGCGACGGCCGCCTGCTCAGGATACTTCAGCTCCATGGTGTAGTCCGGCATTTCGCCCTGCGCCTTCTTCACCCCCGCCTCGGCGGCTTTCCAGAAGTCGGACGCCCCGTTGACGACGAATGCGAGCGTCGGCTTGTCGGCAGCATGGGATGCAGCCATCGGTGCCGCACTCAGCATCAACCCGGCGAAGAACAGGGCTGCATTTTTGCGTTTCAGCTGTTTCATAATACACCTCCCTAGGGCCGCAGTTGCGAGGGCCCGTTCGCGACTTACGGCCGGCCGGATGCGCGCCCCCTCCAAGGGCCCGTCGCGAAGTGACGTATGGCATAGGTGCCGATCGCTCCCCGACGGTATACCAGAATCTTAATTAGTAAATAGTATTATGAATGCAGATCAAAACATGTTGCTAGGTAAATCCGCCCACGGCGGCACAAGTGCAAAGGCTTCGCCCGCGGGAGGATTCATTTGGATTTAGTTACAGAGACCTAATCATACCTAGACTTTTAGTTGCAAGCCTTAGCCGGAAAGAGGAATTGATTTTCCGCTTCGCGCCAGAGGCGGGCAAAGGCATTGTTCTCCAGGTAATGCTGGTCGAAGTCTTAGATCGCCATCGCCTTTGCCGATGCCGTAAGGCGATCCTTATCCGGGGAAATCGTCGTCGTTCTCGTCTGCATAAGACTTCCGCTGCAGGAGCGCCTCGGCCTCAGGCGACGTCGGGCTGAACAATTTGCTGATCTCGGCAGCAAGCTGGGACTGCGTGTAAGGGCTTGCCGAGCCGAGGCAGGTTTATACCTGCACCGGGGGGGGAAGTTCTGCATAGCCCGACGCGACAAGGATAGGCAAATCCGGCACCAGGTTTCGCGCCGCCTGCCCTAGTTCCGCCCCGTTCATTCCAGGCATCGAATAGTCGGTGATCATCAGGTCAAAGACGTTGCCTGCCTCCAACAGAGCCAAGGCAGCCGCTCCCGAATTTGCCTCGGTTACAACGTGGCCAAGGTCTTCCAGCATGTCGACGGAACTCACGGCGATCCGAACGGATCCACGAGCACCTTGCACTGGGTGGTGCGCTTGCGCAGGGCTTCGAAAGCGTCGGGCAGTTCCATGAGTGAGACGGTATCGGAAATCAGGTTCTGCGGCGCGTAGCGCCCCGAATCCAGCGCATCGATGGCCGTTGCGAATTCATGCATGTTGAAGAACACCGACATGATGACAGTGACCTCCTTCGAAATCGCCCGGAAGCTGTCCAGATGGTCGCGTACAGTGCAAAGCCCCAGCACGACGACCTTGCCGCGAGGACGGACGAGGCCGATGCAATGATCGACGAGACCCGGCTTGCCGACACATTCGAAGGCAATGTCCGGCGGGCCGCCGAGCGCCAGTTCAACATTGGCAGCCTGATCAGGATCGGCGGTGACAAAGGCGCTGGCACCAAGTTCCATCGCACGCGCTTCCTGGTGGCGATGAATGTCGGTGACGGCCACACTTCCCGCCCCAAGCCTGCGTGCCCAGAAGGCAACGGCAAGCCCGATGGCGCCGGCACCGACGATCAACACGCGATCACCCTGCCCCATGCCGGCTCGCATCAGCCCGTGCAGGGCCACCGAGAGCGGCTCGGCCAGCGCGCCGTCAGCAGCGGAAATGCCCCACGGCAGCTTGCGGCACTGACGGCCGGCAACCGCGGAATATTGTGCGTAACCGCCGCCGATCAGCTCCATTTCCTGACACCAGGCCGGTTCGCCTTTGAGGCAGCTCGGGCATCGACCGCAACCGCGATTGGGCGCGACCGTCACCTGGTCGCCGACCCTGAAGGCTCCTGCCTTCGAACCGACCTCGATCACCTCGCCGGAAAACTCGTGGCCGAGAATATCGCCGGCCGCGACGCCGAAGACGGGATCCTCGGTCATATGGAGGTCTGAACCGCAAATGCCGCAGCGGCAGACCTTGAGCAGAAGATAATCCGTCTTCGGCTTCGGGTCTTCCGCATCCATGATCTTGAGCGGTGCTCCGAGCCGGTCGAAAAGTGCGGCCTTCATGATGTTATGTCCCCTTGTCGCTGGATTGCCGGATCAGTTTGCGCCCGACCGGAAACCATGGCGCGTCGAAGAACCGGCAATAGAGCCCCCAGATGCCGCTCCGGGCGTAGAGCGCCATGAACAGGGTGAGCATGCCGAGGACGACCATATAGACCGCGCCATATTGGCTGAAATAACGGTCAGCGAAGAAGTAGATCAGTGCTCCGATGATCGGCCCCTCGATTGAGCCGATACCCCCAACCATGACGATGAAGATGCAAATCGAGGCCCAGTTCGGATCATAGCCGGATGACGGCGTGATCCTGAGCTGCGCCATATAGTAGATTGCGCCGGCAAGCCCCGTGCCGACGGCGGCGGCGACAAAGATCAGGAAGCGCAGGCGCTTGACGTTGACGCCTTGACTCTCGGCGGCCACAGGGTTGTCGCGCATGGCGGTGAGTGCCAGCCCGTGGCGCGAACGAAGCAGCCAATAGCTGCCGCCCACGGTCACCAGCAGCATGATCACGCACAGTGTCACGACCGCCACCTCGCGCTCGTGCAGGCTATATTTGGCGAGCACGCGAAGTGTGAGACCCGCCCCGGCATTGACGTAGTCGAGATTGCTGGTGAGCAACCGCAAGGCTTCGGCCACCACCCAGGTCCCGATCGAAAAGTACGGGCCATCCAGCCGGTGCAGCAAGCCATAGGTCGGCACCGCGAGCAGAGCCGGAAGGATCAGGCAGAGCCCAACGGCAAGGAACGGGTTGATGCCAAAATTCGAGGCCAGAACGAACATGAAATAGGCCGAGGCGCCGATGAAGGCCTGCTGGCCGACCGACACCAAACCGGCATAGCCGGCGAGTAGGTTCCACATCTGGGCAATCGCGATCAGGCAGGAAAGTTCGATCGCCCAGCGGATGCTGCCCGAGCCGGCCCACCACGGCATGGCCAGCATGGCGACGAGGATGAGGAGGGCGATCGTCTGGGCAACCCGGCTAGACGTCGTATGCCGCTTAACGCGCGCCGAAGCAAAGACCCTTGCCGTCGGCTCGTCCGTCGCGCTCTCGAGGATCGTGTGGTTCATGACGGGTTACCTCTTCGAAATCAGGCCTTGCGGCCGGGTCGCGAGCACGAGCAGGAAAACCAGATGGCCGGCCAGAATTCCCCAGCCGGGATCGAGGCGGAAACCCACTGCCTGGGAAATACCGAGCACCATCGATCCCAGGAAGGCGCCCCAGATCGAACCCATGCCGCCGATGATGACAGCCTCGAAGGCGTAGATCAGCTGCGCTGGACCGTCGGGGGCGAAACGGTGGAGCGCAGCGACTGGAAGACGGCGGCAAAACCGAGGATCCCGACGGCAAGCGCCGTCGCCAAAGCATAGACCTTGCGCGGATTGACACCGGTGATCGCCGCGGCCTCGGTATCGGCGGCGGATGCGCGCAACGCTCGGCCGAACCGGGTATAGCGCAGCATCAGGTCGATGCCGCCGGTGAGAAGCGTGGCGACCAGCAACACGATCAGGGGCAGGACGCCGAGATAAAGCCCGGCGATATTGACCGACGCCGCCTCGATGCCCCCGCCCGGCAGCGAGCGCGTATCGGCCGACCAGATCTGCAGCATCAGGTTCTGAAGCGCGATGGACAGGCCGAACGTCGCAATCAGTGACGGCAGGGGATCGTCGCCGAGCACGCGATTGAGAACTAGGCGCTGCAGCAGCCAGCCCATCGCCGCGGCCATGGGGATCAGCAGGATCATCAAGGTGAATGGCCCGAAACCGAGAACCGCGGCAAGCGAGATACCGATCAGCGCGAGCAGGATGACCAGATCGCCATGCGCGATATTGACGATGCGCATCACGCCGAACATGAGCGCCATGCCGAGCGCATATTGGGCATACATGCCGCCCAGCAGGATTCCCTGGATGACCGCATCAAGCCACTGCATGGTCTGCTCCGAAATAGGCCCGCGCAATATCTTCCCGCGCGACATCGGCGGAGTTTCCCGAAAGCGTGATCCTGCCCTCGAGGATGCAATAGAGCCTGTTCGACGCCGCCAGAGCGCGCGACACGTCCTGTTCGACCAGGATCACCGCGGTTCCCGCCTTGGTGATGGCGGGCATCGAGTCATAGATCTCGCCAATCACCTTCGGGGCCAGCCCGAGCGATATCTCGTCGCAGAGCAGCACCTTCGGCTGGCTGAGCAGCGCGCGGCCAATGGCCACCATCTGCTGCTGGCCGCCCGACATCTTTTCCACCAGCCGCTTGCGCATCGATGCGAGTGCCGGAAAGAGATCGAAGACGCGCTGCATGGTCCAGATTGCGGCGCCGTTCTTGCGGCCGTGATCGACCGCGACCAGGAGATTGTCCTCCACCGTCATCCCGGCAAAAAGCCGGCGACCCTCGGGCACCATGGCAAAGCCGTTCTGGACCATTTGATACGGCGCACTGCCACCGACCGGAACGCCGGCATGGCGGATCATCTCCCGGTTGCTCGGCAACAGCCCCATGACCGCCTTCAGCAAGGTCGATTTGCCGGCACCGTTGGCGCCGATGAGCGCGACCACCTCGCCGGGCATGATTTCGAAATCGACCGAAAAGAGCGCCTGGAAATCGCCGTATCCGGCGCAGAGCCCGTGTGTCGACAGGATCGGTGGCTCAGTCGTCATGCTTCGATTCCCATATAGACGCGGCGGACATTGGGATCGGCGATAACGGCCTGCGGCGTGCCCTCTGCGATCTTCTCCCCGAAATTCAGCACCATCATCCGATCCGCCGCAGCCATGATCGCGTTCAGCACGTGCTCGATCCAGACAACCGTGACATTGCGCCGTCGAACCTTCTTCACCAGATCGACCAGCACATGCGATTCATGCTCGGTCAGGCCGCCGGCAATTTCGTCGAGCAGCCGCAGCTTCGGATCGCTCGCCATGGCACGCGCCATTTCCAGCCGCTTGCGGTCGAGCAGCGTCAGCGAGCCGGCGGTCTTGTTGGCCTTGTCGGCCAGCCCGCAATCCTCGAGGATCTGGGCGCAATGGTCGTTGGCACTTCTTTCCGAGCGGGATGCGCCGAACATCGCCGCCACCATGAGGTTCTCAAACGTGGTCATGCCGCCATAGGGCTTCGGAATCTGGTAGGTCCTGCCGATGCCACGCTTGCACCGCTTGTAGGGCGGCTCATGCTGCAAGACGGCACCGGCGAACAGAAGTTCGCCGGCATCCAGTTTCAGATCGCCACTGATCAGGTTGAAGAGCGTTGTCTTGCCCGCGCCATTCGGCCCCAAAAGGCCCAGGACCTCATTGGTGTGCACCTCGAAACCGACATCGTGGATGACACGAATGGCGCCGAAGGACTTGGACAGGCCCTCTGCCTTGAGGAGCACTTGATCATGCATGGCGATGCCGTTTTCTCGATTAGGACCAGTTGAGCAGCGACAGCTGCTGCTCCGGCGCGATCAGCTTAGAGACTGCGTTGTCGACGATCTTGAGGTCATAGGGATATTTCGCACCCTTCACCCACTGGCCGCCGAAGATCGGCGTCTTGCAGATGTTCGGATGGGGACCATCGCCGAACTTGATCGGCCCGACAAGCGTATTGAGGTTGGTGGCCTTGGCGGCATCGCGTATCGCCGCGCGGTCACGCGGATCTTCGGCGCGCTTGAGCGTGTCCACCACCACTTCCCAGAGCGCATGGGCATAGCCGAGCGGCTGGATCCATTGCTTGTTCTGCGAGCTTTCCCACTCGCCGGCGATATCGGCGCTGTTCTGGCCGGTCAGCGAGGACTTGAAGGTGAAAGCCGGCGTCCACCAGACTTCCGTCGACATGCCTTCGCCGAGCGGGCCCATGGCGGCGATACCCGACGGGAAAAGCAGTGCGGCGGCCACAGTGACCACCTTCGGCTTGTAGTTCTGCTGGCTGCACTGGGTGATGAAGGTCTTGAGGTCGGACGGATAGGTGATGCCGCCGACGATGTCGCATTCCTGTGCCTTGTACTCGGCGATCTGAGCCGAAAAGTCATTGGTGCGCGGCTGGAACATCGACGGGATCACAGTCGTAAAACCTTCCTTCTGCACCGTCGGCGGCAGGCCGTAATCGTTGTTACCCCAGGTTTCGCCGTCGGCATTGCGCGGGAACAGCATGCCCACCTTCTTGTTGGTCTCGACCGACTTCCAGAGGCCGACAAATGTGGCCAGCGCATCCTCGAGGCCCCAGAAGAAGTGGTAGTTCCACTCGAAGGGCTTTTCGGCACCGCCACGCGGCATGACGAAGGCCTGCCAGGGTGCTGCCGTCGAAATCGACGGGCAGCCATAGAGTTCGGCCTGGTCCGCCACCGGACTGTTGATGTCGGTGGTCGAGGCCGGAATGATCAGATGAACCTCATCGTTGAGGATCAGGTTGCCGGCGATTTCGGCCGCCTTGTTGGGATTGGACTGGGCATCGTGGGGAATGATCTCGATATTGTATTTCTTCCCCTTGTTCTCGATGCCGCCGGCCAGGAGCGCACGCATCTTGTCGAGCGTATAGCTGTCAGCCTCGCCGAAGGGTGCCAGCGGTCCCGTCATCGGCGAGACGAAGCCGATCTTGATTGTGTCGGTCGTGTCCGCGCGCAGGACATGGGGCATGGCGAGCGTGGCTGCGGCGGCACCCATTGACTTGAGAGCCGTGCGGCGACTGATACTGCTTTTCAGGAATTCGATGCTGCTCATTGTGTTCTCCTCCTCTTGTTGTTGCTTCACACTGTGGCGCTGCCTCCCGCAGCCCGCGGCGTGAATTGAATGGCGTCCTCGGCGGGCCTGAGCACCAGGCCTCCGTCTATGACGATATGCGAACCCGTGACATAGGATGACGCGGGCGACGCGAGATAGAGCGCCAGACCCTTGATCTCCGAGACTTCGGCCACCCTGCCGAGGGCGGACCACATGCTGAACGCCTTGCGGTCCTCCTCGAACCGCATGCGGCCACCAGCAATGTTGGTGATGAAGGGACCGGGCGCGATGGCATTGACGAGAATGTTGTGGCGGCCGAGCTCCATCGCCGCCTGACGAACGAGATGGGCAACACCCGCCTTGGCCGGCATGTAGGGCGTGCCGACGATCCCGTCATTGTAGAGGGCGGCGATCGAGGACGTGGCGATGATCCGGCCGCCGCCGGTGCGCTTCATATGGCGGGCGGCGAGCTTGATCGTATTGTAGACACTCGTCAGATTGGTGGCGATCACCTTGTCCCAATGGCTGTCATTGAGATTGTCGATCTCGCCATCGGGATTGCGATCGCCGTCCGGGGTGAGGAAACCAGGGCCGGCATCGATGCCCGCATTGGCGAATACCACGTCGATCCTACCATGGCGTTCGGCCACCTGATCGAAAGCAATCGACAAGGCCGGGCGGTCGGTGACATCCACCTGCAAGCCCCAGACATCGGCATTGCCCCGCGAGAGTTCTCCGACCGTGCGGTCGAGCTCGTCCTGGTTCAGATCGAAAATGCAGACGCGTGCGCCGCCCTCGGCGAGCACTTCCGCATAGGCACGGCCGAGACCGGACGCACCACCCGTGACGATCGCTGACCGATCCGATACGTCGAACATTTCCTGAAGCGACATGCTTCCTCCCGATGGCTGCAATTCTGAAGGGATCTACGACGGATCAGATGAACATCTGTTCGTTGATCTTGAGGCCCTTCTCCTTGCAGTAGTTGGTGTAGTGGTCGATGAACCAGAACACGTCTGCGGTGAAGGTGAACTTGGCGTCGTCGTCGAAGAACTCGATGGGTCCGTTGATCCAGAACAGCGCCTTCATGCCGTTGGGATCGTCGGAGTAGAGCGTGTGCGCCGACCCCGGCAGTTCGTAGACGAAATCGCCCGGACGCGCGGTCCAGTCATACTCGTAGTAGCCCCACGAACCCTCGAGCGTGACCGCCGAGACGACGCCGCGATGCTTGTGCGTGCCGATCCGGCCGCCGCCCTTGACCCAGAGGATGTTGGCGACCGAATTGGTGCGCACGTCGAAACAGAGATGCTTGATCGCCGCGGAGTCGCCGAAAGGCACCCAGGGCGTCGAGGCATCGTCGCCGGGAATATGGGCACCGTCGCGGGCAAAACGGCGGATGGCTTCCTCGTAGGGCTCTTCTGGCAATTTCACGATTTTCGGTCGCTCGTTCATGGAAATCTCCTCCGAAAAATCTTCCATCCGACAACTGCATTGAAGCTTAGAGAGCGGCCGAAAATCTCGTCAAATTCATTCTTTCAGAGATTTCTCCGCATGGGTCATCGCCGATGGAGGTCATTGAAAAAAATCACGAAAATCAAATTTCAAAACGCCTCATATTGCGACGCCCACGAAGAATGTTGCGTTGCGGACTTTATGAAATGATAAATTCCACTTGCTCAAATCATAAACACGGTCATTGTAAATCACATCCGCGGAGGCATGGCGCGGACCGTCTCGGGAGGACGTATTTCATGAGATTGACCGTAAACCAGGAGTCCCTTCTTGATCGGGGTGGCAATCCGACGATCCGGGAATTCCTGAGCAAGCTCACATACAATCCCGTCGATGGAACGATCAAACTCAACGAGCGCCGTCTCATCATGCAGCGCGCCACCACGCGCGGCGCGCTGCGCGACGAACTGATCCGCCAGCATGGTCGGGACGACGCCTTTGTCATCCTCACCCGCCTCGGCTATCTGCCGGCCAGGAAGATGCCGAATTCATCCGGCAGGCATGGCCGGCGCTCGATCAGGGTGACGCATTTACCGCGGGCACCAGGCTCCACATGCTCAAGGGAGAGGCTCGCGTCGAGACGGTGCACAACGACTTCGACTTCAAGAAGGGCAAGTTCTCGGGCGAGTTCTTCTGGAACGACAGTGTGGAAGCGACCGAATATCTCGATCGCCACGGTATCGCCCATGAATCCATGTGCTGGACGCAGGTGGGCTATGCCGCCGGCTATGCTTCCTATTTTTTCGGCAAGCTGATCGTCTACAAGGAGGTCCAGTGCATCGCACGTGGCGACAAACGCTGTCGTGTGGTTGGCCGACCCGCAGAGGCATGGGAAAAGGACGACGACACGGTCCGGTTCTATCGCCGTCATATCCTCGCCGAAGGAAAGCCGTCCGCACTCCAGCCGCAGACGATGCGGACAACCACACTGCAGCAGGATGCGCCCAGTGGCCGCAGCCATGCCGAGGATCCGGTTGCGGCCATCCTTTTGGAGCCGGTGCGGCAGCGTCTTGACCGGATCGCCCAGTTGACAGACATCCCTGTCCTGATAACCGGCCCTTGCGGCAGTGGAAAATGCATGGCTGCACGCCATATCCACGACGCAACGCATGGCACCGCAGCGCCATTCGCGCGCTTCTCCTGTTCGGAGATCACCGACACCAACCTGCTCGACATGGTCGGTGACCAGCAGCGCCGGGGCCGCAAGCCGGCGCGGGGCGAGGAGGCCGCAACAACAATCGTCTTGGAAGATATCGAAAAGCTGGGCGCAGCAATCCAGCGCCAAATCGCTGGAATGCTTTCAGATGGAAGAACGGGAGCCGGCGACAGACTTCGTCCAAGACTTATCGCAACCTCGACACTCTCGCCCCATGAATTGGCAAGCCTGCCGCATCTCCGCAGGGATCTGTTCTACGCGTTCACGGCTCTGCCCGTTGCCATGCCTGCCCTTGCAAGCCGGCCCCGCGACATCGTCCGCCTGGCCCAGGCTATTATGCGGCGTTTGGCGCCAGCATACGGCAAAACCCCGCCCACGCTGGCAGAGGATGCGGCAGCATGGCTCGCCGCGCTTCCATTGCCGAACAACCTGTTCGAGCTTGAAGCACTGATGCGCGGCGCAGTCCTGACCGCGCACCAGAACCCCGTGACAGCATCGACGCTCGAAACCGCGGCGCATGGCTTAGGAATGCAGCCTCATTCCCCAGGCCCGAACGAAGCCCTGACGGCCGTCCTGGAGCAGGCGATCGAGCAAGGCGGCTTCGCCATCGACGATCTCAACCGGCAGATCTATCAGATGACGATCCGGCGCGCAGGAGGCAACGTGACACAAGCTGCCCGTATGCTCGGCCTCAGTCGGGCCCAGTTCGCCTATCGGCTCGGCCAGATCAGCAATGCAGGGAGCAGTTGAGATAGCTCTGGCCGCGGCCTTCGAACCGGCGAATGGGTTGAGTATAAGTCGCCACGCGCTTCCTTCGTAAGGGGCGCGCAACCCCGCATTGAAACAACCCATAGGCGAGCGCACTTTCTCAGCCCTAGAGAGGCTCCGGAACGCGGCATCGCCGGTGCTTCTCACGCTGGCGCCTGAATGTGTTCCGCAGGGAGCGATCGCGCGATTCTGCGGGATGGATGTGGTCGACTCACTTGGCCACACTGCTGCGAAATGACGCCCGGGTTCGGCTCGCAATCGCCGAGGGCGCGACGGCCGTAATCCATTTGTTCAATGCCATGACGCCAATGACGTCTCGCGCACCGGGTGTCGTGGGGGCTGCGCCTGACAGCGGCATCTGCTGTGGCGTCATCGCCGATGGCCATCACATCGGCGATACCGTACTGCGTCTCGCGATCCGCTCCGGTGCCCGCCGCGACCGTATTATGTTGGTCTCTGACGCCATGCCAACCTGGAACGGACCGGACCACTTTGACCTACACAACGAGACGATCCCACGTCATTGACGGCAGGTTGGTCAACCACCTGGGATCGCTGGCCGGTGCGCACATCGACATGGCCCACTCTGTCAAACGTCTCGTCGAGAATGTCGGAATGTCGGCGGAAGAGGCACTAAGTGCGGCAACCGGCGTGCCTGCAATTTGTTTCAGGTTGCCGGAGACTTGAGATGAATTGCCGACAACGTGCCCTGCCCTCGTCCCAGGTCACGTTACGCCATCGCGACGGTGGGGCCGAGTATCCAGCCCTCGCACCGGCGCACAGCGTCAACTGCGGGACCGCCTTCTACGCTCCGGCCATCGACCACATCGAGCATTCCCAGGAGACCAACGTATCCATCCGAGCAAGGCCGCGGGATTTTGATTTTCGCGCGTGGTAATGTCGGTTCATGGAGATCGATGAGGACAAAATCGACGATGCAGTTTTGGCGCTGTTATGGCTGACGCTGCATAATGAGCGTTGCGCCTGGAAAGGTTTCGACTGGGCAACGACGGATCGGCTTCACAAGAAGGGCATGATCGGCGACCCAGTCAACAAGTCGAAGTCATTGATCCTGACCGATGAAGGCTTGGAGCGTTCGGAAGCGTTGTTCCGGAAGCTGTTTACGCGGCCGCCGCAATAGCGGTTCCCTTTTGTGCCTTCCACTCCCAAGGCAGCAGTTCGTGCAGGCGGGAGACGGGAAGATCGGCGATGC
>NZ_FOCV01000062.1 GCF_900110205.1 Rhizobium tibeticum
AGGGACGGTCGCCGCGTGCGATGATCACCGACAAGCTGCAGTCCTACGGCGCAGCAAAGCGAGAGATCATGCCGGGTGTAGAGCATCGCTCCCACAAAGGGTTGAATAATCGGGCGGAGAATTCTCACCAACCAGTCCGGCGGCGAGAGCGGATCATGAAGCGCTTCAAGTCACAGCGACATCTACAACGCTTCGTCTCCATCCATGATCCGATCGCCAACCTATTTCAAATCCCGCGCCACGACATCTCCTCCGGCCACCATCGCGAACTGCGCACGGCGGCGATGAGCCTGTGGGCGAAAATTGCCCGAGCATGAGAGATAGCTGCGGATGGCGTCTTTCGCTGGCCTTCATCCGTTAAGTTTACGATGCCCCCCCCACTCTCCGACCGATCGATTTGAGGTAATCAGGATCGATCCCTTCTCGTAGCGGCGAGAGACCAGTTGGAAGAACAGGTGAGCGGCGTTCGCTTTTTCACAATGGCGACACCGACCCGCTCACAGCAGACAACGACCCAGGGGGCCGATGTATTCCGTCTTGAGGCCGTGACGTCGAACACTTCTCAGAAAATCGTTCGCGGCGATCAGGTTAAGATCAAGTTCGTCCTCGCCAGAGCCCACATTCATGGATTTCATCCAATATAACCCTTGCTGGGAAATGACCCGAAGCCGCCACTTGCCACCCTCCAGCCGACGTAGTTCGAAATCAACACGCTGATGCACCGATGCTGAGATACGGGCCGCAGTCTGGGCCGAACTTTGGGCGACATGCTTTTCGGGTTCTGAAGACATACCTATCCACCATTCAGATCAGAATTCGGAAACGGTCGGACGGCGCACGGCAAGAGCCAATCGTTTCGAACGCGGAAGTCCCAGCTTGAGATAGCCAGAACCGCCAACCCCACGCCAGTTGGTGCAAGGTCAATGGCTAACGACGACAACGACGGAGGGAAGAGGGAAGGAATGATCCATGATGTCGCGATAGCAAGCACACCGGGGAAGAGGGCCGTCTGCGTCCACCAACGTTGTTCACTCATCGTAACCTCCATTTGAAGCAACGGCAGGAGGCCAAGGCCGTTCGCCGCGTGTGATGATCACCGACACGCTTCGATCCTACGGTGCGGCGAAGCGGGAGATCATGCCAGGCGTCGAGCATCGCTCGCACAAGGGCCTGAACAATCGGGCGGAGAACTCTCATCAACCCGTCCGACGGCGGGAGAGGATCATGAAGCGCTTCAAGTCAGCGCGACATCTTCAGCGTTTCGTTTCCGTACACGACCCGATCGCCAACCTCTTTAACGTTCCCCGCCACGATATTCCATCCACCCACCACCGAGAACTGCGAGCAACTGCCATGCAAGCATGGCGCCAAATCGCGCGCCTTCACGCCGAATGAACCAAAGCCTCACTCCCAGATCTTGTCTTCGCAGCGTTAAGTTTACGCTGCCTCTTTGGCTCCTCGGTCAAGATTGATGTGTGAGGGAAGGAGTGCCACTTATCAGCAACAACAGGCACTCCCATGCATCAGTTCCGCCCTGACGGGCGGAGCTGAAGCCAAATCACCTTGCCATCAAGCTCCCTTTCCGCTGATTTTCTGTTTTCACGCCAGGACGGATCCAATCGTTTGGACCGCTTCTTGGCCCAGCTCCAACTGAGGCGAGTGCTATTGGAGACACCAATTCAGCTATAATCATTTCTGGGTGAGGTAAATGAGTAGATTTACTGTAAGCGCTCATTTGGCACTGTAAAGTTATCAGCGGATTGATGCAGTAGCTGGCCGGGACGGCTGTCAGGCTGCGGCGACACACGCGATTTTGTTCCAGATTTGCATGGCGGCGTTACGCAGGTCTCGATGTTGGGCCGATGACAGCGTATTGCGGGGAAAGTGGAACAGGTTGGCAATCGGATCATGGATGGAAACGAACCGCTGAAGCTGGCGTGCCGACTTGAAGCGTTTCATGATCCTTTCGCGTCGTCGGGTCGGCTGGTGCGAATTTTCCGCTCGATTATTGAGGCCTTTGTGCGACCGGTGTTCGACACCGGGCATGAGGTCGCGCCTGGCGGCATCATAGGACCGGAGCTTGTCGGTGATCATGACCCGTGGTGTCCGCCCTTGAGCCTTCAGCAACTTACGCATCAGACGCTTTGCCGCCTTGGCATTTCGGCGGCTTTGCACCAGTCCTTCGAGGACGAAGCCGTCCTGATCGACCGCACGCCAGAGCCACTGCTTCTTGCTATTGATGGCCACCACACATTCGTCGAGATGCCATTTGTCGCCCAGGCAGCCGGCTGACCGTCGCTTGATCTCCCGGGCGAAATGCCGTCCGAATTTCTCCGCCCAGCTTCGAACGGTCTGATGCGTGACGATGATACCGCGGGACGCCAGCATGTCCTCAACCATGCGCAGGCTAAGCGGAAAGCGAAAGTAGAGCCATACCGCGTGCGCAATGATCTCAGCGGGATAGCGGTGGCGACGATAAAGCGGATCACGAGCAACTTCTGACATGGCCCATGTACGCACATCTTCATCAGCCGTCGGTTAACTTTACGGTGCCCCCGCAACACTACCAGCTCTATGTCGAACGCATCGCATCTACGCTTCGAAAAACATGGCCCGATTTTACGCCATGTCAATCGAGCCGACGTTGTTTGGGGAGGCCTGCTTGACGCGGCGCTGCAGGCGCATCGGCTCTGGTGGCAAGAGGGAAGTCCACCATTTCCCTCGGGAGGAAGAGGCGGTCGCACGGATACAAACCGAAACCCCAGTGCGGCCAGAAAACGGTGGCCTGATTGGCGACCGGATCAGGCGGCCGCCTTCACATCGAACTCGAAATGAAGCTGGTCATAGGGGAATTCGACGCCGGCGTCAGTCCGGTCCAGGACGCCCGCGTTGACCAGCGTCGTCACGTCCTTATGGACGGCCTGCACGTCCCGGCCGACACGTCGGGCGACTTCCCGTATCGCCAGCGGCCCCTGCCCTGCCATCGCCTTCACGATCGCAAGCCGCGGCGGCGCAAGAACCCTGTGCATGTCGTCGTAGCTTGGAAAATTCACCGACGGCGTAGCGGGTACGACGACGCCTTCCAATGCCTTCTGCCCCGCATTCACGAAGCGGGCCTTGGCATCGGCAATCGAGCTTAGTCTGATGACGAGCGTCCTCATGCGAGTATCCTTTCCATGTCCGCCTGAAACGCATCGAACAATGCTTCCAGCGTTGTGAATTCTATCGGTTCCTCGATATCACCGAGATGGCGATGATCGCCCTTGCCGCGCTCATTGTCATAGCGCATGACGCACTCGCCGTTGACGATCAGCGCCAGACGATATTTGAAACGGTGGTTGCTGCCGGGCACGGGTATCGGCACATGCCACAGAACCGTTTCGAAAAATGCCGTATCGCTGACGGCGGTTCTGGATTTTTCGATCAGCACGGCTTCCATGTTGTTTTTAATAACATCACCCATCGTTGTTGTCAAGAACAACAGCGATGGGGCTGTCTTGCGCAGCAAAGCCGGCGCCGGGGTTCGACGCCCCGATGCAGGCTCCAGGAGCGCGTGTTTCGGCCCAAAACCGTTCCTCCCGAGAAGGGCCGGTTCCGGCCCTCCTCTGCTGATCCTCGATCATCCCCGTCAATTCCCCGCGTCATCATCGGGAAGGTCGCCGTTGGTTGATCGCGGCGGCGAGCTGGTCGATACCCTGCGCATCGAGGGCGGCGAATTCGCCAACCCGCATGACAGATATTCCAACTCGTCCGGGCGGGTTTCCGCATCGCGCCAGAAGATCAACGCGGCGGTGATGGTGGCCCGGTCCACGGGGTCAAGATCGATGCGCACGTTTCGCAATGTCGGCATGGGCGATCCTCCTATGAGCGCTTCGAAAAGAGCGGCATGATGCGCTTGCGCGTGAGGCGGTCGCGGGTGGTCGTGAACATCGAGCCATCCCATTCCCGCCATGTTTCGCAGCCGTTGATGGTGGTGCGTCCGCGGCGTTTGCGGATCGGCGGCAGGACGCTGCGCCTGCTGCTCAGGCGTCAGGCCTTGAAACCGCTCGATCTCGTAGTCGGGCATCCAGCCGTCTTGCAAAGGGTGCGGCGCGTTCCGATAGCGATGCTCGATCGCGGGACCGCCGAATAGGTCGGGCTGTATCCCGGCAAGCCGTCGCTGATGTTGCGCCTTCCGATAGTCGGCACGCCATTGACCGTCCGCGCTCAAGGCGGGGCGGTCAGGTTCGTTTTCGGTTCCGTGCCGCCGATGGGAGTCCTCTACGCTCTTATCACCCATGATGAATGTCCTGCAGATCGAGGGATAGCTGCGCCGCGCCGGCCGACCGGACGGACGCTTTCACCATGTTCCCGCCTTCACATGGCATGTGGGGCAAGGGACGCAGGTGTCGGGATGGTCGGGCCACCCTCCCCGCAACGGGAGCAACGAAACCGCATGGTCAGAACGCGAAAGCAGCTTGGCCGCTCGCCTCCATGTAGGTCATGCTCTCGCCTGCCGCATACCGCTCGTGGCCAAGCTCGGACCATTGCAGAAAGCCGGACCGGTCATAGCGAAACCAGCCGTCCTCGATCCCGAAAATCATCCCCCACGCCGCATCCTCGGCGTACAGTCGGCCGGTATTGATCGGCTGGTGCTCGCTGCCCTTCTCCTGTCGGCAAACGATGGGCGCGCTGAAGGCGCGAATGATCGCGCCGCGCTCGTCGGGCTCGCTCGCCCCGACCTGCCGCATGATCTCGCGGGCTTCCGCTGTGGTGATATAGCCGGAAGCCTTTTGTCCTCATGATGCGAATAGCGGCGTCCGAGCAAATTCTTTTGTTTCGATCAATTCACAAAGTGAGCAAATTTACTCATTTACTAGATCCTAAAATACTCATAATTAGATTTCGCGGCGCATAGTACCACTCAAACGCACTCACGTTTGGGGCGGCGTTGCGGCCAATATCCGGTGCTTGATTGCAACTTCATGAAGAAAACGTCTAAATATTAAGTTTAGATACTTCTAACATGGAAGTAAGCGTCGAGCCGCTAGCGCACCTAATAGAGGAGTTCTTCTCATGGCTTTCAGCGTGCAGCAACATTATGGTCCTGATGCTTTTGTAGGGCTTGAACCGCTTCACAAAGACCTTTGTGGTGCGTGGAAATTTGAAGGCAAGATCTGGCCCTATTACCCAGAAGATACTGCCAATGACCCCACTACCCAGCTGGATACCACTGGTACGGCCGAAATAAGCCTAACGGCCGATGGGCGATATTTTCACTTGAACTGGTCCGGTGAAAGCTCCAACGACAGATGGGCCGGAGGCTGCATCATTGGTTATGCTGCTGGCTTGGCGGACGCAAACGGCAAAAGAACAATGAATGAAAGCTTTTACAACAGCTACGGCAGCTTTGGCTCGTCCAAAGCATCCTATAAGAAGGGTGACAATCGCCTTGAAATGGCTGGCGAGGTAGAATGCTATGACCGCAATAGCAAGGAAAAATATCGCCATATTCTAAACATCAAGGGCAAAAACCGCTTCGAAATGGAAGTACATCTGACGGCGCACGGCGGGAAAGAGTCCAAAGTCCGCCATCTGATCTTTTCCCGCGTATAGCGAACCGCAAAATTCATCGGAGTGAACGAAATGAACAACGTAGTTTCGGATACGCTGACAGTCGCGCCCACAACCGGAAAAAAAGAAACTATTTTGGCGAAGACAGACAAACCTCTGTTTGATATCGAAGTGATTGAGTACGACGAATATCAGATTGATGCAAACAGTGATGTTGTATTTTACCGCACGACCTGCACCACCTGCTCGACCTCCTAAAGACTATTAGGTTTGGCCATGGCAAATATTTATAGAGGTTGCCATGACCTGAGCGTTGCGGGCTTTTGAGATCTTCCGATTTTTCATCATCTTCCTAGTACAACGGGATGCGCGATCGAGTCGGAAATGCGTGGTCTCGATCGGATACTTCTTTGTAGGTCAATAGTTACAATGATGGCAGGTTAACCGTTTATGACTTTGCTCCGACTTTCACCTAGAAATTGGACCATACCGATTGATGATGGCTTTCTCATAGGTCATAGGGCGACCATTTTGCGAAAAGTCAGAGGTGGTCGCGAATTAGCTATCTTATTAGATGAACTTAAAAAGCATCTTGATGATGGGCCACAGACGGAAAAACAGCTGAAAACTGATTTGCAGGCGTCTTATCCACCGGCCTATGTTGAAGAAGCTCTTCATCACTTTTTGAATCTTGGCGTCGTTGTTTATACCGACGAAAACGCCGTTTCAGACACGCGGTCAAAGCGGGATGAGCGAGTATCCTCACCCACAAGACAATACTTGTTCAACGTTTTTGACGAAACAGAACAGGCCTTTGAAAAGCTCAAAGCCTGCGATGTGGCGTTGGTTGGTCAAGGCAGACTTGCAGAAAAGGTTCTGTCCGGTCTGATTGACTTATCCCTCCGATCGATAAGTTGGGCCGTCAACAAAGAAGCCACTTCTTCCGGAGAGAACGGTCCTGATTTCGCGGGATTCGAATACTCTCCGTATAGCGATGACGAGGATTTGAAGCGGAGGCTGGGAACCGCGGATTTTGTCATCGCTGTCGCTGACGATCCAATTGAGCGGCTACGTCTCTTTCCCAAAGTAAACGCGATCAGTTTGTCAGGTGGTCAACAGCCGTGGCTGTGCGGCTACATGGACGGGCATCAGGCTTTCATCGGCCCCTTATTTGTGCCGGGTGAAACTGGATGCTATCGCTGTTTGGAATTGCGAGAAGAACAACATCTACCTTATCCTGAAGAGTTCGCCTCGTTCAAACAATCTTTGGCACACAACAAGATTTTTTGCGCACCGGATGCCCCATCGTCGACTTTGCAGGTCGCCAGTGGGTTCATCACAGCAGAAGCGCAAAAAGCCATCGCCCGGGTCGGGCATCCCGCCACATTCCAAACCTTGGTCGTCATTGATCTCAACCATCTCGAAACTGAACGTCACAGGCTATTGCGCGTGCCCTTTTGCGATACTTGCGGCACCCACCTTAACCAACCTTTCTGCAAAACCTGGGATATGTGATCAGCAACGATGGCACAACCGCTACAGGACATACCCTTAAGCTACAGCTGCCTTCATCTGGCTTTACATAAGTCGCACCGTTTTGGCCCCCTCACCCGCTATAGTTTTCATCGGGTGCCCGGTAATTTTGGGATGCTTCATGCGGTTACTGCTAGCGTAAGGGACATATCTCAGCAAAAGGAGATTGTTGCTGCCGGGGGCGGCTTAACCAAAAACCGAGCCTTTTTTGCTGCGATTGGAGAGGCGCTTGAGCGTCTCTCGTTGCGACAGCATCATTATCTCGGACTTACCGCCGGACGATATACAGGAAAGGATTGTGAACTCGATCCCAATTTGCTTTTACAAGGGATTGATGAATTAACCTTCCCTCTTGTTCGTTGGCATGAGGAAATGGAAATACTATGGCACCACGGGACTGAGCTCGCATGCGGCAAACTCTGCCTCATACCAGCGTTTAGCTTATTCCCAAATGCCGCGGCTCATACCCCCGACGGGAAATTGCTCTACGCCAACACCTCTACAGGAACTGCAACCTCCCGCGAGAAAAATGCAGCGATCCTGTCAGGCATTTACGAAGTCATTGAGCGAGACGCATTTGTAGTTCATTGGGAAAACCGGTGGGCAGGTATCAAGAAGCCCCTGGACAGCAAAAGCATAGCACTGCTGCGGCAAATTGAAAGCCGGGGCTTTGATGTTTCCGTTGTCGCCCTGAGCACCGACACTGGCGTTCCGGTAGCCCTAGCTGCCATTGCCGACAAAACCGGCTATCAGGCAGCAATTTCTTTTGGAGCTGCTGCGCGTGCTACGTGGGAGGAGGCGAGTTTTCGCGCCCTTGAAGAGGCTTTGTTGACTAGTTTCTGGATCAGCACACGTCTTTATGTAGACGGAACGAGCTATAAAGAAGCTCAAGATAGAATGACATTACTACCAGAGCCGTCCGATCACGCTTATCTTTATGGCTTCCCTCAAGCAACGGAAAAATGTCGCTTCCTTTTTGAAGCACCAAAAGAAGATGATGTCCGTTTTGCCAATCCTCCGGACAAATCGGTCAGCAACGCTGAGCTTGAATGGGCGCTGGAACGGCTTGGATCAGTCAGGGCAATCTGTATCTACGCGGATATTACCCATCCTTCAGCTGCGGCATTGGGCCTCTATGTAATCCGCGTCGTTATTCCGGGCTTTCTACCGCTAACGCGGGGCAATGTCCGCTCGATCTTGAATCCACGCCTGGTTACAATCGCAGATGCCCTTGGTCGTGCCCACGGAAAGGATTTCGGATTTAATCCTGATCCACACCCCTTCCCGTGATCAAGACCACCGTTATGCGGAGGATCGCTACTTGCAAAAAGGTGTTAGTTACACAAACGAGACCAGAACATTCTCGCTAGTCAGGCAACAGGCCTGCCACTGGTATGAAGACCCGTTAGCTCACGCGCACACGATAGAGTACGAGAAAAGCTATAGCTACCTGCCACGCTTGCTGTTTGAAGAGCTATCGTTGGCGCAGGTTAGCAAAAATGACCCCACCATCCTGGATGGAGCACCAGCTGAATGGCTAGGACGACAGTCACTCACCGAAAAAACCGATAGACTAGATATTCCGGCACCGCTTTGGCGCCTAGATTTCCGCACTTTTCCACAGGCGGCCAGGAAATATGATCTGATCTTAGTGTATTCTGTCCTGCGCCTTATGCCTGATCCGCCAGCGTTTCTAACTTGGCTCAAACGCAATCTGACGCCAGAAGGCCGCTGTTGTTTCGTCGATTTCATCGGCAACATTGACGAGGAGTTAACCCGGCATATTCTCGGCCGTATTCCCTCCAAGGTGCACCAACAATTCTTGTTAGACCAACTTGCAGCCGCACCAAAGCCGGAACAAATCCAGCAATGGCTCTTCAATGCCAGGATCGATCACTACCGGCTCGCCATTGGGGGGCTTGGCGGCTATGAAGAAAGAAGCGAGAAAGCTCTGACGCTTATCGCTCAAAATACCCATCTGGTTCCCCTTTTGATGCAACTATCCCGATCGGGGTATAAAAGCCGTCGAGCGGCGGACATCGTCTTCCATTTAACATTTGCACATGGTGGGGATCACTAGACATGGCTAAGTCACCTCAGGGCGTTTCCCGATATTGGTTCGTCGAACCAAGTGATCTTGAGACCCGATTATCTCAGGACTACCATGAAGCAACCAAAACAAGCGAGTTTCTCTTTAGCTTTGGCGCGGAGGATCCGAAACGCTCGCCCGCGATGATGGAAATAATCAATGCGGTTGCCGGTAAATCCAAAAATTATGGTTACTTCCCGCGTATTAATCTCACGCCTGCCACCTGGGAGAATTTGGATACGCCCATAGGAACATTGATTAAAAGCAGGCGCACGAACCGCAAGTTGCTTGAAAAGCCGATAACCCTGGAAGAACTGTCGACTTTGCTTGTCTATGGAGCAGGTATCAACGGCGCCATTGGTATTGGAGAAAATACAAGCAGGGATGGGCGTACATACCCATCCGGTGGGGGGCTCTATCCTCTGGAGATTTACCCAATCATACTCAATGTTGAGGGCGTCGAGGAGGGAGTCTATCACTTTGATGTGCGAAACCAATGCATCAATTGCTTGGAGAGCGGGGATGTGCGCACCAAGGTGAAGGAGGCTTATCTGGGGGAAAAGATGCTGGAAAAAGCCGCCGTTTGCTTTTTCGTCACGGCTATCTTCAAGCGAACTTCCTTCAAATATGGTGAAAGAGCCTACCGCCTTGTAAATATCGAGGCCGGCCATCTGATCCACAACGTTATGTATGTGGGGCAGGCCCTAGGCTTATCGATCATCCCGATAAACGGTTTCTTCGATCGTCGCCTGGAAAAGCTCATTAACGTTGATGGCATTGAAGAATCCATCCTCTACACAGCAATTGGAGGGTGTGTTTGATTTATGAAGTCTCTCTATACTCCACAGCAATTTGAAGACAGACAACAGCTGAGTTATTGGCTAACGTCGCTTGTATCAGAGGTTGCTTGCAAGCTTGGCGTTTCTATAACGCCACTTCGATTTAAACTGCATTCCAATGCCAACAGTGTCTCCTATACCTGTTATAGAGAAGGCTGCCCTGAGATCAACCTATCACCAGATAGCCTACAGACAGACGTTGTTGCTCATGAGATATGCCATGGCCTTCTACCATTTTCGTCCTTGTTTTTGGCTGAGGGGCTGGCAAACTATGTCGGCTGCCTCTTCTCAGCAGGTTGTAGCCATTTACTTTTCCCGCAAGAGACTCTTTCGCAAGTTTTAAGTGCATACCGCGACGAGCTGCCGCCTTTATCGGATTTTTTGCATCAACAGATAGGGGATCCTGGACCACTAGCGCCTGGGCGTTTCGTTCTGCTCGAAGGCCGCCTTGCACATGCGGTTTCAGCGTCCGTGATGGAATTCTGCCTTAATCGATATAGCCATTTCGCCGCTGTCCTGCAAAGCCAAAGCGACGCATCCTTTCCCATGGCCATCGACAGAGCGACCGGCGACTCCCCTTTCAAGATTTTATATGATTGGCAGAACCATCTTGGCTTCGAGGACTATGTCTCCATTGAAGAAAAGTTTTCGCTCTTGCGGAGGTGAATGAAGATGTTCTCGACATCCAGCATGCCGGAAGTGCCTGCTTATCAAACCTTCACTTTTTCCAGACCCTTGATCAGTTCAAAGATTGGGTTGGTTTCTTCATGTCTTGAACGTCGTGCTTCTCCAGATCGATATACTACCCGAAACTGGTTGGCGACGGGCGGGAAAAAGTGGGGGCGTCATCTCGCGCCCGAACGGGTGTTCGGCGGTGGCAGTGCCAATTGGCAATGGGCCTACGCCTCAGCAATTGGTGAGGCGGTTGAGCGCACAAGCCTGTCCAACTATAATCCCAATGATTTCACAGTTCTGCCTTTCGAGCAGATGCCATTATCTTTCTCCGCCGCAAAGGAGCTTTTATTCTATCTGGATTCGCAATATGCCGACCCCACCTTTCCCATTGCTAAGCCCGATTTTGAGAAGCCCATCGCTTGGGTAAAAGGTTGGTCTCTAGCTGACCGAGCGGAAGCTTATTTGCCCGCGTCACTGGTCTATCTGCCTTATCGCCACCTTAGCCAGGAACCAATTTTCACCGATCTTATCTCTACAGGGACAAGCTGCGCTCGCACTAAGGACAAAGCCGCGGCCCTGGCCATCCTGGAGCTGGTCGAGAGAGACGCTTGGACCATGGTTTGGGAAACTCGGGCCAAGGTTGCTGAAATTCATCCCGATGAAATAAAAGCAGTTCCCGCGGTTGTCGCAGCAGAACAAAACGGGCTTCAGTTTCGAGCTTTCAACTTGACCAACGATACAAACATACCGGCCGTGATCGCCATTGCCATCAATGAAACATCCCTGCCCGCCCTTGCAATCGGAACCGCCGCCCGCCTTAGCCCTTATGAAGCGCTTGAACGGGCAATTTCAGAGGCGATTACCAATTGGCGTTCCACCGCTTATTTATGCGTCAATGGTATTCGAAAACTTGATGCTGAATCCTTGCAAAACCGGCGCCATACAGATTTTTCGTTGCAATCTCTATTTTATGCAGACCCTCAAAACAGTCATCATTTTAGTTTTCTACTCCAACAGAATTCCGATTATGTTGGAGTAGAAGCCTTAGTGCCGGAACAATATAATCAGGGAGACTTGCGCCAGCTTCGAAGGCTTTTGACTGATTCCGGCCACAACGTTTGTTTATTCAACTTGACGCAATGTGAAGCGGAGGAGGTCGGGCTGTATGTTGTCCGCGCTGTTTCGACCAGTTTGATAAGACAGTCCTTGGGCCTCTTAAGGCCGTTGGCGCACCCTCGTCTCCTGAATATTCCGAAGAAGCTGGGCCGGATAGCCGAAGACTTGAACGTGAAGGACCTATTGCGGTCGTCACATCCTTTCCCTTAGCACGGTTTTGGTTTCAATGTCAGCCTTATTCCCCCAACGGTGCCCGGGCCCGGACTTTGTATTGAAATATATCGCCGAAGTTCTTGGTCCTTCCTTCTCGGTAAAAACACTTAGGATGCCGGGAGATTTAGCGGCCTATCACAATTTACTGATCCAGGGTCACAACCGACTGCGGTCTCCGGTCAACGCATCCGGCTTTTCCACTGAGCGCAATCTGGCAGTCTTGAAAGCTCTCGGCGAGTTCATTGAACGGTATTCCCTGCTATGTCCACCAGCCCCACAAATGTTAAGGCGTGGTACCCGCCACGACTTACCGGGACAAGCTCTAGACATGGCAGCCATGCCCCTCTTTTCAGAAAACCAATGTGCTCGCAAAGACTTTCCTTGGACGGGCTTCACAGATAGTACCTATGACTGGATAGAGGCGTACAATCTTATTGATAACACACCCGTTTATGTGCCTGTAGATCTATTGCTCTTGCATAAACCATCGCACATCAGCTTGATGGGCTCAACAGGTGCCGCAGCCCACAGAAACGAGACGCAAGCACTGATATCCGCTATACTAGAGTTAGTCGAGCGGGATGCACTGTCGATCATTTGGGAAACACAAGCAATAACGCCATGCATTCCCAATTCAGCATCGTATCTTTTAAAAGAGACCCTGCAAACCATTAAACAATTGGGGAAAGCCAATCAGGACGTCATATTACGGGATATGACAACCGACCTTGGCATTCCGGTTGCCGCCTGCGTTATTTTGGACCGCGCGCGACGCCGGCCTTGTTTGGCACTTGGAGCAGGCGCAGCCCTGTCGCATAGCGAAGCTTGTCAAAAAGCCTTGGATGAAGCGACAGCCGTGTGGCTATGGATGCGGGATGAGCACAAAAAGTCGGCAACGATCTTCGAGAACATTTTACCGCTTGCTTGCAACGCTGTCGAGCCAATGTGGCAAGCGGTTCTCTACGGGTTCCAGGAAATGCTACCGGCGGCATATATTTTGACAGAACCAACTCTCCCGCCAAAGGAAGTTTCCGAAGCCGAGCCCGGCCTTTCGCACTCTCAATATCTGGAGCGATTAAAAGGCAGTTTGGCAAAGAACAGAATATCCCTCTACTATCGTTCCATCCTGCCACAAGAATTCAAGGAATTGGGATGGGTAGCAATTCGCGCCATCGCGCCATCGCTCGTTCCTCTTGCTTTCGGCAATCAATGCCGTCCGCTCGGCCATCCGCGTTTACTGACCGTGCCAAAGACACGTAATTGGGCAGAAAGCCCGCGCAAGGCAAACGTTCATCATGCTCCAATTCCTTTGCCATAAGTGGAAGCTGCGAATTGGCCCTTGCTGTCGTTTTGCAGATGGGGTGGTTGCCGTCCTCCACTACCCGAATCCGCTCGTCACCGATCCAGACACGGGTCTGCCCGAAGTCGATCTGCAACTGACGACCCGGCGGCGTTTCAAACCGGACTGTCGCACGCTTCTGCGCCCTGAGTTCCCGCCGCCATTCCCGGACTCGAAGCTCTACCGAACGCAAACCGATGGTAATGCCGTGCTCGCTGACTAACTCCTGCCGGATCACATCAGCATTGCCGTCATGGCGAAAGAAGGTAAGAGGTGGCTCGGGAAATTTGAACAGCCGGGACAAGTGGAATTTCTGCCTGACTTTGGCTTAGATGCCGGAAACAGGAGAGACGGCATCGTAAACTTAACGGATGAAAGGCCAGCGAAAGACGCCATCCGCAGATATCTCTCATGCTCGGGTAAGGTACTGTCACATTGATTGAGCGGTAAGGAAATTGAGGTAGCAGCGCACCCATGACCGTGAGTGCACCGACCTACAAGAACCATCGCTATCCGATCGAAATCCGGGACCAGCGCCGCTCAAGATGGCCGAGCGGAACGTCGGCAGGCAGCGATTTACGACGGTCACCACCAATCCCGCCCAACACTGCGATTGCGGCAAGGAGCGGCTGCACGGCGCGACCGCCTTCAAACGCAAAGCTGCTCAGGAACCGGGCGCCGATCTTCTTGAACACGTGGTATTCGGGTGCAAGCTCGCCGAGCACGTCCGGCCTTCCAGGGCAAAGTGTTCGCCGGATGATAGCCGCATCATCTGCGATGGTTTCCAGGGGCGCGATCGCAGCGACGGCGGCCGTGACATCGCCTTCGGCTCGCACGGCAGTCACCACAGCCTCAAGCACCTCGGCGATCCGAAGAAGCCGGACACGCCGCTGTTCCGCAGATGGGGTCAGAACAAGAGCAGTGCGAAATCGTACGCTAAGGGCGAACGGAATGAGAACTTATGCGACCCGCTGCAGCCCAGCTGGAAGGCGGAGCGACCGGAACCCGTTCGGCATCAGATGTTCCGCATCCCAGGTGTAGACGCCGGTAAGGTTGATGTGTTCCCAACTGAGCGGCGAAATGTGCTTCAACAGAGTGTCAGGAATGTCTCGTCCTACTCGTTTCAGCTGTGTGACCGCGCGGTCAAGATAGACTGTATTCCAGTGGACGATCGCACTGACGACGAGGTTGAGACCAGAGGCGCGGAACGCCTGGCTTTCGAACGACCGGTCGCGGATCTCGCCGCGCTCGTGGAAGAAGACAGCGCGCTTCAGCTTATGGGCGGCCTCGCCCTTGTTGAGACCGGCTTGGCATCTCCGCCGTAGTGCCGGGCTTGAGTACCATTCGATCATGAAGAGCGAACGCTCAATCCGACCGAGTTCGCGGAGCGCCCTCGCGAGATGGCTTTGCTTCGGAGATGCGGACAGTTTCTTGAGGATCGTAGACGGCACGACGGACCGCGTCGTGATCGACGCCGCGAGATGGAGCAGATCGTCCCAATGGTCGAGAATCAGAGTGGTGTTGATCGGCGCCCCGATGTGGTTAGACAGGGCCTGATATGCATCGCCCTTCTCGAACGTATGGAACTTCCGATCTTTGAGATTGCGCAGTCGCGGTGCGAAGCGCTTGCCGATCAGGGCGAACAGCCCGAAGATATGATCACTCGCACCGCCCGTGTCGGTAAAGTGTTCCTGGATATCGAGGACCGTGTCCTGATCGAATAGCCCATCGAGCACATAGGCCGCCTCGCTTTCGGTCGGACTGATGGGCAAAATGCTGAAGTAGCCGTACTGATCTGACAGATGGCTATAGAATTTCGATCCGGGTTCACTGCCGTAATGCAAGTTGATGTCGCCGCGCTTTGCGGCTCGGTCGCTCGCACGGAAGAATTGGCCATCTGACGAAGATGTCGTGCCGTTGCCCCAAAGGCGGGAATGCGGATGGCGGGTGTGTGCATCCGTAATAGCTGCTTGCGCAGCACGATATGTCTCGGATCGGGCGTGGAAGGTGCGCATCCAGCCGATCTGGTGAGCGCTGATCCCCTTGGATGCGCCCGCCATTCGCTTCGGCCCGAGATTGGTCGCATCCGCCAGTACGCCCGCGAGCATGGCAGAGACATTTTTCGGGACGTCGCCGGTGCGAACATGCGTGAATAAATCTGCAAAGCCGGTCGATTCATGCACTTCTCTCAATAGATCGGGAACTTCCACCAGCGGATACATCTCGCTGATCTCGGCATTCAGTTCCTCGGCAGCCACAGGGACTTCGCCGGCGGTTGGTGTGACGATCAAGTTTCCGGCCTCAACACGAACTCCTTCGAGCTTTCCAGACCGTGCTCTGTGCGCCAGACGCTTCAGGTTGAAGTCGAGCATCTGACGCGCTTCGGCAAGCCACCGCGCGCCATCAGCTTCGACGCCCAGTCCAAGACGATCCTCTTCCTTCATCGTGATAAATGTTGTTCGCGGCATCAGATGCTCGTCAATGGGCCGGAAAGATCGACTGCCATCGACCCAGATCTCCGCAGATCTAAGCCGGTCTCGCAAAGCAGCGAGCGTCGCGACCTCGTAGAGACGGCGATCGGGTTTTTCCTGTTCGAAGATGAGCCGCCGATCAGTTTGGCTGAGGTGGGTGAGCGGGACGCGATCCGGGAGTGTCCGCCGCTTCTCGGCATAAAGCCGTTTCAGCAGCGCAATTGCCGCGAGAAGCGGGTCGTGGCGATGCGCCGAGCGGAACGTGAAGGCCTGAAGGAACGCGCCAGTGTATTTGTGGACGGTCGCATACTGCTCGGCTGCTACGGTCAACGGCGGTGCCTCGTTGTCGTCGACCATCGACTCGAGCTCAGGCTTCATCCGAAGCAGCCGGTCCCAGCCGACTCTTTGGTCGAGAACATCCAATGCGTTCCGACCATAGTCGTTGGCGGACTGCAGGGCGGTGATCGTATCTAGAAACATGCGCAGCGCTTTGGCGGTGTTCGCTCTGCAATCCATCTGTCGCTGCTTCTTTCGATTGTTGGCTTGCGAGAACAACTTACCCATCAGCTTGATGAACATCGTCACCGCATCGTCCGTGAGCTTCTGGCAAAGCTTGATGACCTGAGCCACGATCAGAGCGCGGCGACGGCTGGCGTTGAAGTCGTTGGCAAGCCAGGCCGGCGTTGCGTTGCCCTCCCGGATCATCTGGTCCCACCGCCCGGATGATACGCGCGCCTGCAGTTTCGGATCGATCTCCAGCCGCCGCAGAAAGGCTATCCGCTCGGTCAGCCCGACGAGGTTCGACGCACCCGGGGCTTCTGGCACCGAGCGCAGCCAATGAAAGCGCGTCTGGCCGATCGACGGGTCAACCTCTAACAGCCTATCCAGTGATTGAAGCCTATTGAGCGGAATGTCTTCAATCAGAGTTCTTTCTGCCCGGCGCCGGGCTATCGCACGGCCGGCAAGGCCGATGCGTTCGATCGTGTCGATCGCCGGCAGAAGAGCTCCGCGTTCGCGAAACGGCATCGTCAACTTAACGGAATGTGGAATTCGATGTGCGATGAAGGTTCATGACAGACCGTGATCCACTCTATCGTCGACATCGCTTTCGCGCTGAAGTTATTGCCCACGCCGTGTGGCTCTATTTCCGTTTCCCTCTGAGCCTGCGAATGGTCGAGGACTTGCTGGCTGCCCGTGGGATCATTGTCTCGCACCAGACCGTCCGGCTGTGGGCGGAGAAATTCGGCCGCACCTTTGCCAACGAGATCCGTCGTCGATCATCCGGTCGGCTTGGGGACAAGTGGCATCTCGATGAAGCCGTTGTTTCAATCCGCGGCAAGAAGCATTGGCTGTGGCGCGCAGTTGATCAGGAC